>NZ_JBFUFG010000004.1:0-635414 GCF_056403575.1 Rhizobacter sp. P2_G4
GTTCCAAGTGAGCGGCCGTAGGCTGCACAGGCGTCTTCCACTGTTTGGCCGACGTCCGCCAGCACTGCGCCAAGTCTTGCGCTGGCTTCAAACAGCTTGGCGGTTTTGAATCGAATGACCTTCAGGTAGTCGTCGACCGCCAAATCGGGGTCGTGCATGTTCATCAGTTGCAGCACCTCACCTTCGGCGATCACGTTGGTGGCGTCAGCAAGCACGTCCAAGACTCGCATGCGATTGACGTACACCATCATCTGAAACGCGCGCGAGTAAAGAAAGTCACCGACGAGCACGCTCGCTGCATTGCCAAAAAGAGCGTTCGCTGTCTCTCGTCCGCGGCGCAGAGCCGATTCGTCAACGACGTCATCGTGCAGCAGCGTTGCCGTATGAATGAACTCGACGGTGGCCGCAAGTTCAAATCGCTCCTTGCCCTGAAACCCTAGCGCGTTCGCAAACAGCAACACTAGCATGGGGCGGATGCGCTTTCCGCCAGCGCTGATGATGTAGTGGGATATCTGATTGATCAGGGCTACATCGGAGGCCAAGCGATGCTGGATAACCGCATCGACTTCCCTCATTTCGGCTGCCATCAGCTGGATCGGGTCGGCGCTGCTGGTTGTGGGCACAGAGGGTGTCGGTTGCACGGGCGTTTCGGGTTGGTAGTCCAAATTATAGGAAGACCCTCGAGCGCTCTCTAACAAAGATGCCAGAGGGAAGCGATCGCTCGATGTGCCGAGATGAGTCGATTGTTTTGTTCGACGCCCGTGGTATACTAGAAGGCTCTGCGTTTTTCGCGGGGCTGCCAGGCCGATATCCTTGCCTGGCGGATTCATTGAAAGGGCTGATATGTACGCGGTCATAAAAACCGGCGGCAAGCAATACAAGGTTGCTGCGGGCGAAAAGATCAAAATAGAACAGATTGCTGCGGACGTTGGCCAAGAGATCACGATCGACCAGGTGTTGGCCATTGGTGCCGGCGCCGATCTGAAGGTCGGGACTCCCTTGGTATCCGGCGCGAGCGTTACCGCCACGGTTGTGGCACAAGGCAGGCATGACAAGGTGCGCATTTTCAAGATGCGCCGTCGCAAGCATTACCAAAAGCGGCAAGGTCATCGCCAAAACTTCACTGAGCTCGAAATTCGAGCAGTGAACGCCTGAAAGGAGTCAAACCATGGCACAGAAAAAAGGCGGCGGTTCCACACGGAATGGCCGCGACTCTCAACCCAAGATGCTCGGCGTGAAAGCGTTCGGCGGTCAACAGATCCCGGCCGGCTCGATCATCGTGCGCCAGCGTGGAACCAAGTTCCATGCCGGAACCAATGTCGGCATTGGCAAGGACCACACCTTGTTCGCGCTGGTCGATGGTGAAGTAAGTTTCGCTGTCAAAGGCCCGAAGAACCGCCAAACCGTCAGCGTAAAGGCGCAGGCTTAAGTCGTTTCGATTGATGCCTCGTTGCCCAAGCCCCGGCTCGCCGGGGCTTTCCTTTTTTTGCGTCCGGCGCGAGCCTGGGCTACCGTAGCGACCTGCGGCACAAAGTGAAGACATAGTCATGAAATTCGTTGACGAAGCCACCATCGACGTGGCGGCCGGAAATGGTGGCAACGGCTGCATGAGTTTTCGGCGCGAGAAGTTCATTCCCTTCGGTGGTCCGAATGGAGGCGACGGTGGCAAAGGCGGCAGTGTCTATGCCGTGGGCGATCGCAACTTGAACACGCTGATCGACTTCCGCTACGCCCGTCGGCACGAGGCACGCAACGGCGAAAACGGCCGTGGCTCCGATCAGTACGGTGCGGCTGCCGAAGACATCATCTTGCGCATGCCCATGGGCACGATCATCAAGGATGTTGAAACGGGCAACGTGATCGCCGAACTGCTGGTTCCCGACGAAAAGGTGCTGTTGGCCAAAGGCGGAGACGGCGGATTTGGCAACCTGCATTTCAAGACCAGTACCAATCGAGCGCCCCGGCAAAAGACCTCCGGGTGGCCGGGCGAGCAGCTCAAGCTCAAGCTCGAATTGCGCGTGTTAGCAGATGTGGGCCTGCTCGGAATGCCGAACGCCGGCAAGTCGACGCTGATCGCTGCGATCTCGAACGCGCGCCCGAAGATCGCCGATTACCCTTTCACTACCTTGCACCCGAATCTCGGCGTCGTGCGTGTTGCTGCTGAACAAAGCTTCGTCGTTGCTGACATCCCCGGCTTGATCGAAGGTGCGTCAGAAGGTGCTGGCTTGGGGCATCTCTTCTTGCGCCACTTGCAGCGCACACACCTCTTGCTGCACCTTGTCGACATGGCGCCGTTCGACGAAAGCGTCGACCCCGTGGCGCAGGCCAAAGCGATCGTCGGCGAACTTAAAAAGTACGACCAGGCGCTGCACGACAAGCCGCGTTGGCTGGTGTTGAACAAGCTCGACATGGTGCCGCTTGAAGAGCGCGAGAAGCGCGTCAAGGACTTCGTCAAGCGCTTCAAGTGGAAAGGGCCGGTGTTTCAGATTTCTGCCCTGACGCGTGAAGGTTGTGAGCACCTCGTTCATGCTATCTACAAGCATGTGTCCACGCTCAAGAACGTGATTCCTGACGATCCCGATCCGCGCTTCACCGACAGTCAGAACGACGCCATTTCTTCGACATGACAGACGCGCTGAAGAACGCCAAGCGGATTGTCGTCAAGGTCGGCTCAAGCCTCGTCACCGACGAAGGCCGTGGGCTGGATGCACAAGCCATCGGCACCTGGTGCCGTCAGATGGCAGCCTTGGCGGCGCAGGGGCGTGAGGTTGTGATGGTATCGAGTGGGGCGATTGCCGAAGGCATGAAGCGGCTCGGCTGGTCCGCTCGCCCCAAGGAAATTCACGAGCTCCAAGCAGCCGCTGCGGTAGGTCAGATGGGCTTGGCGCAGATGTACGAGACTCAACTGCGTAGCCACGGCATGGGCAGCGCTCAGGTCTTGCTGACGCACGCCGATCTGGCTGACCGTGAGCGCTATCTCAACGCCCGTTCGACCTTGCTCACCTTGCTCAGGTTGAAAGTAGTGCCGGTCATCAACGAAAACGACACCGTCGTCAATGACGAGATCAAGTTCGGCGACAACGACACGCTGGGCGCGCTGGTGGCCAACCTCATTGAGGCGGATGCCTTGGTGATCCTGACGGACCAGAAAGGTCTGTACTCGGCCGACCCCCGCAAGGACACCTCTGCGCGCTTTATCCACGAAGCTGAAGCCGGGACGCCTGAGCTGGAACGCATGGCCGGTGGTGCCGGCTCGAGCATCGGCCGGGGCGGCATGATCACGAAGGTGTTGGCCGCCAAGCGCGCTGCGAGCAGTGGCGCTTCGACAGTCATTGCCTGGGGACGCGAACCCGACGTGTTGATCCGTTTGGCTGCCGGCGAAGCGATCGGTACAGCGCTCACGGCGCCGACGCAGAAGCTCGCTGCGCGCAAGCAATGGATGGCCGACCATCTCCAGTTCCGCGGTGCCGTGGTGATCGATGACGGTGCGGTTGCCAAGGTGCGCGACGAAGGCAAGAGTCTGCTCCCGATCGGCGTGACCGCCGTGCAAGGTGAATTTGCGCGCGGCGACGTGATTGCCGTTCGCGATAAGGCCGGGACTGAGATTGCGCGCGGCCTGGCGAACTACGCGAGCTCCGAGGCGCGCCTCATCGCACGAAAGCCATCGAGCGAGTTCGAGCGCTTGCTCGGCTTCACCGGCGAACCCGAGATGATCCATCGCGACAACCTCGTGCTCGCCTGAGCAGAAGAGTTTCAGGCGGCAGGATCTTCAGATTCGCTTGCTGGGGCGTCGTTCAGCGGGGCAGAGTCGGTATCAGGCATGTCTTCACGGTGATGCGGTCGCATGCCGGAGCGCAAATAACGATTGTGGTGATTGTTCCGAGGCAGGAAGCGAGCCAATTCCGTCAGCGCCATTTGATAGACGTCGCGCTTGAATTCGATCACCAGATCGAGCGGGACCCAGTATTCATTCCATCGCCACGCATCGAACTCGGGGTGATCGGTCGCACGTAGGTTCATGTCAGTGTCGCGGCCGGTGAGTTGCAGCAGGAACCAGATCTGCTTTTGCCCACGATAGTGCCCACGAGCATCTCGGCGAATGAAATGGTCGGGGACCTCATAGCGCAACCAGTCTCGGGTGCGCGCGACGATGCGTACGTGGTCGGGCAACAACCCCACTTCTTCGTGGAGCTCGCGGAACATCGCCTGCTCAGGCGTTTCGCCGTATTTGATGCCCCCTTGCGGGAACTGCCAGGAGTGGGTGCGGATGCGTTTGCCCCAAAAAACCTGGTTCTTCGTATTGAGCAGGATGATGCCGACGTTGGGTCTGAACCCTTCGCGGTCGAGCATAATCAACCTCAAATTCTTTAGTTGAATTCATTATTGCACTGGCGTTGCGGGAATCAACCCCGCGGGTTTCCCCAGCCCTCGTCGTGCGTCTTCACTCCCTCCCGACCACCTGCGCATGAAAGCCTCAAAGTTTTTCATTTCCACGCTCAAGGAAGCACCCGCCGACGCCGAGGTGACAAGCCACAAGCTGATGATGCGTGCAGGGTTCATCAAACGAATCAGCGCCGGCATCTACAACTACATGCCTATGGGGCTGCGTGTCATACGCAAGGTCGAGGCCATCATCCGGGACGAGATGAATCGGGCTGGGGCCATCGAGCTCTTGATGCCGGTCGTGCAGCCGGCCGAGTTATGGCAGGAGACGGGCCGGTTCCAGAAGTACGGGGCCGAGTTGCTGCGTGTGAAAGACCGGCACGATCGCGACTTCGTGATCCAGCCGACCAGCGAAGAAGTCATGACCGACATCGCTCGCCAGGAACTGCGCAGTTATCGCGCGCTGCCGAAGAATTTCTATCACATCCAAACCAAGTTCCGCGACGAGCGGCGCCCCCGTTTTGGCGTGATGCGTGGACGCGAGTTCACGATGAAAGATGCGTATTCGTTCGATCGTGACGTCGAGGCGGCGAGCAAGAGCTACGACGTCATGTACGCGGCCTACACACGCATCTTCGAACGCATGCAGCTGAGCTTCCGTGCGGTCGCGGCCGACAACGGCTCGATCGGTGGCGTGCGCTCGCATGAATTCCAGGTGATTGCCGATACCGGGGAAGACGCGATCATCTATTGCCCGACCTCCGACTACGCGGCCAACATCGAGATGGCCGAAGCCGTGGCGCCAAGCGCCGCACGGGCTGCGGCATCCAAGGCGCTCACGAAAGCGCCTACGCCAGGCAAGAGCACCTGCGAAGACGTGGCTCAACTGTTAGGCGTGCCGCTGCAACACACCGTCAAGTCGCTGGTGCTCGCAACCGATGAACTGAACGCTGCAGGTGATGTTGCCAAGACCACTGTTTGGCTGTTGCTCGTGCGCGGCGATCATTCGCTCAACGAGATCAAGGCCGGCAAGTTACCTGGGCTCAAGACCGGTTTTCGCTTCGCTACTGCGGCCGAGATCGACGCGCATTTCGGCTGCAAGCCCGGCTACCTAGGCCCCATCGGATTAAAGCAGCCGGTCAAGGTCGTGGTTGACCGCACCGTGGCTTCGATGAGCGATTTCATCTGCGGCGCCAATGAGGTGGACTTCCACTACACGGGTGTGAACTGGGGGCGTGATGTGCCTGAGCCCGATCTGGTGGCTGATATCCGCAACGTCGTGGCTGGAGATCCTTCGCCTGATGGCAAGGGCGTGCTCGCCATCCAGCGCGGCATTGAGGTCGGGCATGTGTTCCTGCTGGGTAGCTACTACAGCCAGGCGATGAACGCGACCTACCTGGACGAGAACGGCAAGCCGCAATTGCTGCAGATGGGTTGCTATGGCATCGGCGTCACGCGCCTGCTGGGCGCAGCCATCGAGCAGAATCATGATGAGCGCGGCATCATTTGGCCGACCACCCTGGCACCGTTCGAAGTGGTGTTGTGCCCCATCGGATACGACCGCTCGACCGAGGTCAAGGCTGCTGCGGACCAATTGCACCAGGAGCTGTTGTCGCAGGGTGTCGACGTGTTGCTCGACGATCGTGGCGAGCGCCCGGGCGCCATGTTTGCCGATTGGGAGCTCATCGGCGTGCCGCATCGCGTGGTGTTGTCGGACCGTGGCCTCAAGGAGGGCAAGGTCGAGTACCAGGGGCGGCGAGAGGCCCAAGCCTCAGCCATTCCCGCTGCTGACGTCGCCGCCTTCGTGAAGGCCAAGCTCAGTTCATGAGCCCTGGCCCGGGATGTGTGCGGCGGCAGTTTCTGGCTGCTGCGGCGCTATCTCCGCTGCTGCTCAGATCAATGCCATCCTGGGCAGGTGCGCAGGTCGAAGAGCCTTTGGCCGATTCGGTCCGCTCGGCGCTGTCTGCGGCCATTGCCAACAGCGCACCACCCAAGCCGGTGTTCGGCGGCACCGAAGCCCGTCTGGGTTATTTGCAGTGGCTGGGCGAGATGAGTTCGCGTCTCCAGAAGCGCAAAGCCGAGCACGTCGCTCGCGTCGAGTTTCTGGAAACGCTCTGGTACGAAAGCGCGCGTGCGGGACTCGACCCGTCACTGGTGCTGGGTGTCGTGCAGGTGGAGAGCGGTTTTCGCAAGTACGCGATCAGCAGCGCGGGGGCGCGTGGCTACATGCAGGTGATGCCCTTCTGGGCGCGCTTGATCGGCGATGGCGACAGCGCGCGACTCTTTCACATGCAGACCAACCTGCGCTTCGGCTGCGTGATCCTGCGCCACTACCTCAACCTTGAGCGTGGCGATTTGTTCCTCACGCTGGGCCGCTACAACGGCAGCCGTGGACGGCCGGAGTATCCGAACCTTGTGTTCGGCGCTCGCAAGAGCTGGGTCTTTAAACCGGCTTGAGCTGCGTCACAGACCGTTCCACACCTGAGGCTGAGCCTCGGCTACGCCCAACAGCGTCAGCACCCGCTCTACGGTGTCGTTGATGAGTTCATCGATGGACGTGGGCCGGTGATAGAAAGCTGGCAAGGGCGGAAAGATGACGCCACCCATTTCGGTCACTGAGGTCATGTTGCGCAGGTGTGCCAGGTTGAACGGTGTCTCCCGCACCATCAGGACGAGCCTGCGGCGTTCCTTCAGCGCAACGTCTGCGGCGCGGCTGAGCAGGTTGTCCGACAGTCCATGAGCGATGGCGGCCAGCGTCTTCATCGAACACGGCGTGACCACCATCGCGTCGGTGGCGAACGAACCGCTGGCGATGGCCGCGCCCACATCCGCTGGGTTGTAGGCGGTGTGGGCCAGGGCTTCGAGCGCCTTACGATCGAGACCGAGCTCACGGTGTACGTTGAGCACACCCGCTGGGCTGGCGACCAAGTGCGTTTCGCGGCCGGCCGCCTTCAGGCGTTCCAGCAGACGCACGCCGTAGATGGCGCCTGTGGCTCCGGTGATGCCGACCACCACCCGTGCGGGTGCGGCGCTGGTCAAGATGTCAGGCCTGAACGCCCAGCACTTGCTGGAGTTCGCCTGCCTGGTACATCTCCATCATGATGTCGGAGCCGCCGACGAACTCGCCGTTCACGTAGAGCTGAGGAATGGTCGGCCAGTTGGCGTAGTCCTTGATGCCTTGGCGCACAGCCTCGTCTTCCAGTACGTTGAACGTTTTCAGGTCGCTCACGCCACAGGATTTGAGGATCTGCATCGCGCGGCCGGAGAAGCCGCACATCGGGAATTGCGCCGTGCCCTTCATGAAGAGCACCACACGGTTGTTTTTGACGAGATCGTCGATGCGTTGTTGAACGTCGCTCATGGTCGCGGGCCGCTCAGGGCGGCGTTAGGTCAATGGATAAGCGTGTTTATACGGCAAACCAGGCGCTCGCGACCAGCGCCTGGCATATGTCCCTGCGGCGCCTAGAACGCGTACGAGACACCCAGCTGCAACAGCGGGGCGAAGCGGAGTTCGCGCAGTGTCTCGTCCAGGCTCTGAGCGCCGTTGAACACCTTGCCCAAACGCACGCTCGAGCGCGGTGAAGCCATCAACCCGAGGTCGGCGGAGAGGCCCCAGCCGCCTTTGTCGGACAGACCGGTATAGCCTACACCCACGTAGGGGAGGGTGCTGCTTCCGTCGGTGTTGCCATCGGCCACTCGACGGTCTATCGCCGCGGGGCTGCTCCACAGCGAAGAGCGCGGGCCCAGCAATACCCCGCTGGTCGCGCGCAGACCGCCGGCCGTGCCTAACCAGGGTTTGCTGAGGTAGTAATCGCCCATCACGCTGAGGCTATTGATCTTTTGCGGATCGGGATCTGGGTTGCCGAACTCGTTGCGCAGCGGGGTCGTGGTGCCGAGAGACAGGCGGCCTTTCAGCCCACCCCATGCCTCGCCGTTGAGCTGTGATGGCAAGCCATCACCGGGGGCCGCATGCACGGCAGATGCCGCCAGAGCCAGGACGCCAACCCACAAACCGATGGTCTTGCGCATGGGAATCTCCCGGTGTTCGGTTCCTGAGCGTGAGCGCTCCGCCGAATTTGAAGGTCATGCTACGCCGCTTGGCGGCTGCCGGGTGGGGTGTTCCACCATTTGCAGGACGCTCGGCCCGGGGGTGTGCAGCAATGCCGCAACACCGTCCTTTTTCAGCCCCAGCGGCCGCCCGTGCACCGTGGAATCCCGGCCAAATCGTGACGCGTTGTGACAAAGCCGAAACCCTGTTGGGTCAGCATGCCTGCAACGGCCGAGGCTTGATCGTGCCCGTGCTCGAGAAGCAGCCAACCCCCGTCGTTCAGGTGCGCCGGCGCGCCGGAGACGATGTGGCGCAGCGCTCCCAAACCATCACCGCCGGGGGTCAGCGCCATCTGGGGTTCGTGTTGCAGTGCAATGAGATGCTCGTCGTCGCCCGCAACATAAGGCGGGTTGCTCACGATGAGGTTGAATCGCTGCCCAGTCACACGCTCCCACCAGTCGCTCGGCAGGAAGTGCACATCGAGTTGCAAGCGTGCTGCGTTGTCGATCGCTATCGACAAGGCGCCTGCGCTGACATCGAGCGCCGTGACATGGGCTGACGGCAAGTTGTGCTTCAACGCCAAGGCGATGGCGCCGCTGCCTGTGCCCATGTCCAACACGTTGGTCGGCGCAGGCAGGCTGCGCATCAACTCCAGAGCCCAATCCACCAAGGTTTCGGTGTCGGGACGGGGGATCAGCACGGCTGGTGAGACGCGCAGGGTGAGCCCGTAGAACTCCTTTTCGCCGACCAGATAGGCGAGGGGTTCGCCACCTGCTCGCCGATCGATGAAGGCGTGCATCAACTGCTCTTGCGTTTCATTGAGACGTGCATCGTCGTTCGCCAGCAGCCAGCTGCGCGATTGCGTCATCACGTGCGCCAATAGCAGGTGCGCATCGAGCCGATCTACCCCGCGAGCGCGGGCTGCGGCGAGCGCGTCGGCGACCGTCTTCACGCGCCGCGGCCTTCCAGTTCGGCCAGCTGCTCTGCTGCCCGCGCGGCTTGCAAGGCGGCCAGCACGTCGTCGAGGTCGCCTTCCATGATGGCCGCGAGCTTGTAGAGCGTGAGGTTGATGCGGTGATCCGTCAGCCGCCCCTGCGGAAAGTTGTAGGTGCGGATGCGGTCGCTGCGATCGCCGCTGCCGATCAGTCCCTTGCGGGTGGCAGCCTCCTTGGCGGCTCGCTCGCTGCGGTCCTTCTCTCGCAACCTGGCGGCGAGCACGGCCAATGCCTTGGCCTTGTTGCGGTGCTGCGATCGGTCATCCTGGCATTCGGCGACGATCCCAGTGGGCAGGTGCGTCACGCGGATGGCACTGTCGGTCTTGTTCACGTGTTGGCCGCCGGCGCCACTGGCGCGGAAGGTGTCGATGCGCAGCTCGGCTGGGTTGAGCTGGATCTCCTCGGCTTCATCGGGCTCGGGCATCACGGCCACCGTGCAGGCGCTGGTATGGATGCGGCCTTGTGTCTCCGTGGTGGGCACGCGCTGCACGCGGTGGCCGCCCGATTCGAACTTGAGCCGCGCGTACGCGTCGTCGCCGGCAATGCGCAACACGACTTCCTTGTAGCCGCCCAGGTCAGACATGCTTTCCGACATCACCTCGGTGCGCCAACTCTGGCGCTCGGCATAACGCAGGTACATGCGCAACAAGTCGGCAGCGAACAAGGCCGATTCGTCGCCGCCGGTCCCGGCGCGGATTTCGAGAAAAGCGTTGCGATCGTCGTCGGGGTCGCGTGGCAGCAAGGCAGTTTGCAGCTCGGCGTGAAGGCGGATGATGTCTGCCTCGGCGCTCGCAATCTCTTCCTGCGCCATCTCCGCCATGTCGGGCTCCTCGAGCATCTCGCGGGCGGCTCCAAGGTCGCGTTCGCGTTGCTCGTACTGGCGAAAGCGCTGCACCAGCGAATCGACCTCGGCGTGCTCGCGGGTGAGGCTGCGAAAGCGGTTCATGTCGCTGGCGACGCCTGGGTCGGCCAGGGTCGCATCGAGTTCGGCCAGCCGCATGGCGAGGCGTTCGAACTGTTGGCGAAGGGATTCTTTCATGCGGGCTCCGAGAAGAAGGGGCGGAGCCAGGTTCGCAATCTGCAGTGAGAGCACCCGAACGCTCCGCCAGATGCGGCGGGCGCAGCGTCGCTAGTATTTGTTGCCGGGCTTGTCGTCGGCCGGTTCGCGCGAGCTGCCGCGCAGGAAGATCCGCGACACGGTCTGCACCAGTTGCGCACGGGTTTCGCCATCGGCAGCATGCAGCTCAGCCAAGGTGCCATGCAGCATCTTTTGCGTGAGGCCGCGCGACAGCGCTTCCAACACCGCCTCGACGTCTTCACCCTTGGCGAGCAGCTTGCGGGCGCGGGTGATCTCCACCGCGCGCCAATCGTCAACCTGGGCATTCAGCGCCTGGATCAAGGGCACCGAGCCGCGCTGGCCTAGCCAGTGCACGAAGCTCTGCACACCACTTTCAATGATGGCTTCGGCTTGCTGCACGGCGGCCTGGCGTTTTTCGCCCGCGCTCTGTACCAACGCGGAGAGATCGTCGACGGTGTAGAGATAGACGTCCGACAGGCGGGCAACTTCAGGCTCGACATCACGCGGCACGGCCAGATCGACCATAAACATCGGGCGGTGCTTGCGAGCTTTCAATGCGCGCTCGACCGCGCCGAGGCCGATGATCGGGACCGAGCTGGCGGTGCATGAGATCACTGCGTCGAACTCACCCAGCCGCGCTGGGAGATCCGACAGGCGCATTGCCTCGGCGCCGAATCGGCTCGCAAGCTTCTCGCCGCGCTCCAGAGTACGGTTGGCCACGGCCATTGCACGCGGCTGACGTGCGGCAAAGTGCGTGGCGACGAGTTCGATCATCTCGCCAGCGCCGACGAACAGCACCTTGGTGTCGTGCAGGTCTTCGAACAGCTGCGACGCCAGGCGCACGGCAGCGGCGGCCATGCTGATGGAATGGGAGCCGATCTCGGTGGACGTGCGTACGTCCTTTGCCACCGAGAACGAGCGCTGGAACATCTGGTGCAGCGTGGTACCCAGCGTGCCGGCAGTGCTCGCTTCGCGGACGGCCTGTTTCATCTGGCCAAGAATCTGCGGCTCGCCCAACACCATGGAGTCGAGCCCGCTGGCGACGCGGAAGGCGTGCCGTGCCGCGGCGCCGTCTTCGAGCACATAGGCGTGGTGCATCAGCTGCTGCCTGTCCACGCCGCCGCGGCTGGCCAGCCAATCGACGGCGGGCATGACCATGCCGGGCTCGGCCGCGCAATACAGCTCAGTGCGGTTGCAGGTGGACAGCAGCGCAGCCTCTGGCTCACCGGTACGGCGGTTCACGCGGCTGCGAAACTCCTGCAAGGTGGGGCCGAGTTGCTCCAGGGTGAACGCAAACCGGCCCCGCAAATCCAGCGGTGCCGTGGTGTGGTTCAGCCCGAGGGCGAAGACGCTCATTCTCGGATTATAAAATTTCGCATCGTTCCAGGGGCAGCCGCCCGTCGGAACCCCCTAGGAGCGTGACGCAATGGGCGTGTTGGATGGACTGTGGCATCTGTTGAACTTTTTCGCGCCGGCCGTGGGGGTGGGTGTGATGGCCGCCTGGCTGGCCAAGCTGCTGTGGTGGCGTGAATTGAAAAGCGTGTCGCCTTGGCTCATGGCTCTCTGGGCGGTGGCTGCTTCGTCGCTTGCGCTGGTCGCCGGACTGCTGTGGACGGGTCATGACGGCAAGATGGCCACCTACGGCGCCATGGTCGTGGCGTGCGCGTTGGCGCTGTGGTGGGCTGGCTGGGGAAGGCGCCGCGGCTAGACGTGGTCAGGCGAGTGCGGGGCTGTCGCTGGTCACCACCTCGGCCCGCAATGAGTGCGGATAGGCCTCGGTGATGTGCACGTCGATCATCTGGCCAATTAGGCGCTGAGGACCTTTGAAGTTGACGATGCGGTTGCACTCCGTGCGGCCCATCAATTCGCTGACATCCTTGCGTGCATTGCCCTCGACCAGGATCTTCTGCACCGTGCCGACGCGCGACTGCCCGATGAGACGTTGGTTGGCTTCGATCGCCGCCTGCAGCTGCTGCAGCCGGGCGAGCTTGCGCTCTTGCGGGGTGTCGTCGTGCAGCGCTGCAGCAGGCGTGCCGGGGCGCGGGCTGAAGACAAAGCTGAAGCTGCTGTCGAAACCGATATCGTCGATCAGCTTCATCATCTTGCTGAAGTCGTCTTCGGTTTCACCCGGAAAGCCGACGATGAAGTCGCTCGACAGGCTGAGGTTCGGCCGCACCGCGCGCAGCTTGCGCACCGTGCTCTTGTATTCCATCGCTGTGTAGCCGCGTTTCATCGCCATCAGGATGCGGTCGCTGCCGTGCTGCACCGGCAGGTGAAGGTGATTCACCAACTGCGGCACGCGGGCATAAACGTCGATCAGCCGCTGAGTGAACTCGTTCGGGTGGCTCGTGGTGTAGCGGATGCGTTCGACGCCCGGAATCTCGGCGACGTATTCGATCAGCAATGCGAAGTCGGCGATGTCGGGGGTGTCGCCCATCGCGCCGCGGTAAGCGTTGACGTTCTGCCCCAGCAGGGTCACTTCCTTCACACCTTGTTCGGCCAAGCCAGCGACTTCCGCCAGCACGTCGTCGAACGGGCGCGAGACTTCCTCGCCGCGGGTGTACGGCACGACGCAGTAGCTGCAGTACTTGGAGCAACCTTCCATGATGGAGACGAAGGCCGTCGCACCTTCGACCCGTGCCGGTGGCAGGTGATCGAACTTCTCGATCTCCGGAAAGCTGATGTCCACCTGCGGGCGGCGTTCGTGTTTGCGCTGGGCCAGCATTTGCGGCAGTCGGTGCAGGGTCTGCGGACCGAACACCACGTCGACGTAAGGCGCCCGTTCGATGATGGCCGCGCCTTCCTGGCTCGCGACGCAGCCGCCCACGCCGATCAGCACGCCCTTGGCTTTCAAGTGCTTCACGCGGCCGAGGTCGCTGAAGACTTTCTCTTGTGCCTTTTCGCGCACAGAGCAGGTGTTGAAGAGGATCAGGTCGGCTTGTTCGACGTCGGTGGTCGGCTCATAACCCTCGGCGGCGGCGAGCACGTCGGCCATCTTGTCCGAGTCGTACTCGTTCATCTGGCAGCCAAAGGTCTTGATGAAGACCTTCTTGGAGGTGGAGATCGGCATGGTGCAGGCCCCTTTGACTAGGGCTTGGTCCAGGTCTGCGCTGCCGGGTCGAATTCCCAGGCTTGCGCTTGCTCCAGCGTTTCGGGCCAGGGCTTCATGGCCACTTCTTCCTTGCGCAGCAGCCACACATCCTTGACGAGGCCAGACTGATCGACGGTGTAGTTGACGACACCCTTGGCGCCGACCAACGCACCCGACATCACCAGCAGGTTGTTCTCGCCGCGAATGCGAGAGCCCGGCGATAGCTGAGTGGACTTGCCGTTGAGCAGGACCAGCGGCGGCGCGCCGAAGGTGATCGTGCCTCGCAAGGCGTTTTGCGGGAAGTTGCGCTGGACCTGGGCGGCCGCGGGCAAGGCGAAACTGATGGCTGCAGCGGCAGCAATAAGACAGCGGTACATGGTGTAGATCCAGTGGCTGTTGATGGAGCTGGGCACAAACAACAACGGCTCCAAGTCAAAGACCGGGAGCCGCAGGTAAAACATGTTCTGGTGGCGCTTCAGGGATTCGAACCCCGGACCTGCGGATTATGATTCCGTCGCTCTAACCGGCTGAGCTAAAGCGCCTGAGCCGCGCATTATAGCCATCACTTTCAGGGCACTCGCTTCGCCTCTCTTGCACGGTCGCATTCAACTGCATGTTCAGCTTCTTCAAGAAAAAGCCTGTGGCGCCGCCGGACGCTGTCACAGCGCCCGTCACACCGCCGCCGCCAGAGCCATCTCCACCCGAGCCGCCTCCGGCGGAGCGCAACTCGTGGCTCAACAAGCTGCGTGGTGGTTTGCGCAAGACGAGCTCGGGTATCGCGCGCGTTTTCACCGGCACCCAGATCGACGATGCGTTGTACGAAGATCTGGAAGCGGCATTGTTGATGGCCGATACCGGCGTGAAGGCCACCGAATTTTTGTTGACCGACCTGAAGCGCCGTGTGAAAGACGCTCGTGTCACCGATCCATCTGCAGTGAAGGGCTTGCTGGCCGAGGCTGTCGCCGAGTTGCTCAAGCCCCTGGAAAAAGCGCTGCGTGTCGGCGAGCACAAGCCGATGGTGATGATGGTCGTGGGCGTAAACGGTGCTGGCAAGACCACCAGCATCGGCAAGCTCACACGGCACTTGGCCGACGGCGGGCAGAAGGTGCTGCTCGCAGCGGCTGACACCTTCCGCGCTGCCGCGCGCGAACAACTCGCCGTGTGGGCCGAGCGCGCCGACCTGCCGGGCGGCTCGCTGCGCCAGCGGGTCGAGATCGTCAGTCAGGAAAGCGGCGACCCGGCGGCGGTGAGCTTCGACGCGGTCGTTGCCGGGCAGTCACGTGGTTGCGACGTGGTGATTGCCGACACAGCAGGTCGCCTCACCACGCAAACGCACCTGATGGACGAGTTGAAGAAAATCAAGCGAGTGATCGGCAAGGCGCAGGCTGGCGCGCCGCACGAGGTGCTGCTGGTCGTGGACGGCAACACTGGCCAAAACGCGTTGTCCCAGGTCAAGGCTTTCGACGACGCTCTGCGACTCACCGGCTTGGTAGTGACCAAGCTCGATGGCACGGCCAAGGGCGGTGTGCTCGCAGCGATTGCTCGAGAGCGGCCCATTCCGGTTTACTTCATCGGGGTGGGCGAAAAGCTCGAAGATCTGCAGACCTTCGACGCCCGAGAATTTGCGCAGGCTTTGCTGAGCTGAGGCCGCGCCGCGGTTCCGTCGACGATCAGCGAATCGACGGACCCGATCCACGTGGCGGCATCGGCGCCAGTGGAGCCGGTGCACTGTCCAGTTCGTCGAACCAGGTCGAGGAAGGCGGATCGCGCTGCTCCAGGCCGTCGTCCTCGACCATCGCCGCGGCTACCGGTTCTCGCACCGGGATGACGGCACCCACCGGCGGACGAGCCGCTGGCGTACCCATGGCGGCTGCCGGAGCCGTTGCCGCGCTCAAGGGCATGTCGGCCGGCACTTTGAGGATGGCATTGCGAGCGCCGAGAGCGTTGGGCAGAGCGTCTTCTCGCCACACATGCAGCGGAATTTCGGCGGCCTTGAGCACGCGGTCCATGCGCGCGTGGCGTTGCTTGGCGCGATCGTTTTCTTGTGCTTCCGGGGCGCGGATGTCAACCACTGCGATGACCTGAGAGACGCTGTCGCACACCACGAGGTCGGCACACATCACGCCGACGCGTCGCAGCCACTCCGAATAGGAATGGCGAGTCGGCACCTTGAGGAATCGCGCCAGCGGTACCTGCGCCAAGATGATGTGGTCGGGCAACCCGCCACGTAATGCGGCATAAGCCTTGCGCTCCGACGCAGTCATGATGCGGGTGGCTTGCGGGTGCCAGGACATCAAGGTGTCCAGCCCGTCGGCCGCCTTGGCCTTGCCGCGGCGGGAAGGCTCTTGTCGGGGAGCGCGCTGCTTCATCCAGGCCCAAACGAGGCCCACCACCAGCGCCAGACCACCGACGATCAGCAGCAATTGCATGTCCATTGACTACCTATATTCTGCAAATGCAGACCATATCCGCCCCGGGTGGAGCGGTCAACCGGAAACCCACCAACAGTTTGCGCATCAGCGCATGCCGCCGGGGCCGCCCAGGCCTTTCATTCCACCCATACCGCCCATGCGCTTCATCATCTTCATGAGGCCGCCGCCCTTCATCTTTTTCATCATGCCTTGCATCTGCTCGAACTGGTTGAGCAGGCGGTTGACCTCCTGCACCTGAACGCCCGCGCCGGCAGCGATGCGGCGCTTGCGCGTGGCCTTCAACAGCTCCGGCTTGCGACGCTCCAGCGGCGTCATCGAGTTGATGATGCCTTCCATGCGCCGAACGTCGCGCTCGGCACGGTCCATGTCGGCTTGCCCGAGGTTGGCCGCCTTGCCGGTCATTTGAGTCGGCAACTTGTCCATCAGGCCGGCCAAGCCGCCCATATTCTTCATCTGGCTGATCTGGGAGAGGAAGTCGTTGAGGTCGAAGCCGTCGCCCGACTTCAGTTTGTCGGCGAGCTTCTGTGCCGCAACAACGTCGACGCCTTTCTGCACCTCTTCGACCAGGGCGACGATGTCACCCATGCCGAGTACACGACCCGCATGGCGTTGCGCGTCGAAGACTTCCAGCCCGTCGATCTTTTCGCTGACGCCTGCGAACTTGATCGGTGCGCCGGTAACCTGCCGTACCGACAGGGCAGCCCCACCCCGTGAGTCGCCGTCGGTCTTGGTCAGGACGATGCCGGTCAGAGGCAAGGCCTCCTTGAACGCCTTGGCGGTGTTGATGGCGTCCTGGCCTTGCATCGCGTCGACGACGAAGAGCGTCTCCACAGGCTTCAATGCCGCATGCAACTCGGCGATCTCCTTCATCAGGGCTTCGTCGATCGCAAGCCGGCCGGCAGTGTCGACCAGCAGCACGTCGAAGTAGTGCTTGCGGGCGTAGTCGAGTGCGGCGTTGGCGATGTCCACCGGTTTGTCGGTCGCGCTGGATGGGAACCATTCCGCGCCAGCCTGTTTGGTGACCGTCTTCAGCTGCTCGATGGCGGCCGGGCGGTACACATCGGCTGAGACGGTCAGCACCTTCTTCTTGCGCTTCTCGATCAGGTGCTTCGCCAGCTTGGCCGTGGTGGTCGTCTTGCCGGCGCCTTGCAGGCCCGCCATCAGGATCACCACCGGCGGCTGTGCCACGAGGTTGATGTCGGCGACCCCTTCGCCCATGGTTGCGGCGAGTTCGCGGTTGACGATGCCCACCAGCGCCTGTCCCGGCGACAGCGAGCCCACGACCTCGGCGCCAAGCGCCTTCTCCTTCACGCGGGCGACGAAATCGCGCACCACGGGCAAGGCCACGTCGGCCTCGAGCAAGGCCATGCGCACTTCGCGCAGCATGTCTTGCACGTTGCTTTCGGTGATGCGGGCCTGGCCGCGCATCGTCTTGACGAGGCGGCTCAGTCGATCGGTGAGGGCAGAAGCCATTCGGGGAGGGCGGTGCACGAGAAATCGAGCACGCGAAAGTACACTGTGGCGATGATTTTATCGTCGGGCTCATCCGAGGCATTCAACGCCTCTGCCATGCTTGCGCTGTGGGTACCGAGTGCACTGGCCTTGCTGGCCTATGCCGCTGCGGTGCTGTTGCGCGAAGAGTCGTCCGGTGCATGGCCACGACGCGCGCTGTTCGTCGGTTGGCTGGCGCACGCGGTGGCGATCGTGGTCGATATGGCTGGCGTGGGCAGTCCGCTGCCCGGTGCGCGCTTCGGCTTCGCACCGGCTTTGTCGGCTACCTTGTGGTTGGTGCTGGCGGTGTACGCGGTCGAGAGCCGGTGGCTGCCCTTGCCTGGTGTGCGCCGGACGCTGGCGGGTCTTGGCATGGTGGCGGTGGCGCTGGCAGTGGCATTCCCGGGTGAGTTCAGGCCACAGGTCGTGTCGAACTGGGCCCCGCTTCATTGGGCGCTGGGCATCGCGTCGTATGGATTGTTTGGTGCAGCGGTGCTGCATGCCGCGATGCTCGACAACGCCGAGCGGCAGTTGAGGCTCAAATCGCAGGGCGGTACCGGTATGCCGCTGCTGCGCCTGGAGCGCCTGACATTCGAGTTCGTCGTCGCGGGCTTTGCCTTGCTGTCGGCCACGTTGGTGTTGGGTTGGTGGTTCTCGAGCCCGTGGCGCTGGGACTACAAGACAGTCTTCTCGGTGTTGGCATGGCTGGTGTTTGCCGGTCTGCTCGTCGGCCGGCAGACACTCGGTTGGCGCGGGCGCCGGGCTTCTCGGGGCGTGTACGCCGGGGCGTTGCTGCTGCTGTTGGCCTATGTGGGCTCGCGCTTTGTGCTCGAGGTGATCTTGCAGCGCCCGCCGTCCTGAGGTTGATGCGATGAAGTTCCTGGTCTTGCTGGTAGTGATCGTCGGTGTGTTGTGGTTGATGCGCAGCCTGCGTAAGCCGACGCTGCCGCCCACGCCAAAACCGCAGCAGCCTCCACCACTTCAGAACGAAGAGATGGTGGCGTGCGCTCAGTGTGGCGTGCACCTGCCTCGCACCGAAGCCCTGCCCGGACGTGGTGGAGTCTTCTGCGGCGAGGCTCATCGCACCGCGTTCGAGGCAGGGCGGAACGAGGGATGAGCAGCATCTCGCGCGGCAATGATCGGCGCGGTGGCGACCGACGCCGTGCGACTGCGCCGCGACCACGACCGCCGGATGAATCCTGGTTCGGTGCGTTGGGTGTCGACGGCGACACCCAGCTTCGCGAGGACCCCCACGCAGGCGAGGATGAATCCCGCTATGACGGCAGCTGGGCCGCACCCGGTGCCAACGAAACGGATTCGCGCTTCCTGACGCGCCAGGCGCGCCGCATCGTCGGGTCGGGGCAGACGGCCTTCCAGCGCATCTACAGCGCGTTCATCGCGGCACGGGCTGCGCTTGGCGTGGCGCTGATCGCCACCGTGGCCATCGCCGGTCTGTTCGGCGTGCGCCCCCCTCTAGCGGTTGTCGTGATCAGCGTCGCCTACGCGACCTTGGCGCTGGCGATGTGGACCTTGCCACGCCTTCGGCGCGAGGCAGCACCGAACGTGATGGCGCGCATGCAGAGTCCTCAATGGCTCGCAACCATCGGGGTCGACATCGTCTGCTTCACTGCGTTGCACGTGCTGTCTCCTGCAGCAAGCCTGAATTACGTGGCGCTGCTGGTACTGCCCGTGTTGATGGCGGGAGTGTTGACGCCTCGGCTGATCGCACTTGCTACGGCAGCCATCGTGACGCTGGGCCTGTTGGTCATCGCGGCATTGAGCGTCTGGGGCGGTGGCGACATCACCTTGCTGATGACGCAGGCGGCATTGGCCGGCAGCGGCTTTTTCGTCATTACCCTACTGGCGGGAGAGCTCGCCGGCCGCCTGGCGCGCGAAGAGTTAACGGCCAAGGGCAGCCTCGAGTTGGCGCGCCAGCAGGCCCAACTCAACCGGCTGGTGATTGAAGAGATGCAAGAGGGCGTGCTGGTGGTCGACCGCCGCGGTCGCGTGCGTGCTGCCAACCCGGCTGCGCGCGCGTTGCTGGCACCCGATGGCATGTGCCGCGAGGCGCCTTTTCAACTTCGCGGCGTCGAAGCGTGGGGCGCCCTGGTCAAATCTGTGGAGCGGGCGTTCGCCGAGGCGGCGTGGCCCGAGGCCGGGCGCGACGTGCTGCTCGATTTCGAGGGAGCACTCTCCCGGACCCTGCGCGTTCGCATGCGCTTCACCCGCCGCCGTGAGCCCAACGCGAGCGAGGAGTTGTGCGTACTGTTCATCGAAGACGTGCGCAGCATGCAGGCACGTACGCGGCAGGAGAAGTTGGCCGCCATGGGGCGCGTATCGGCCGGCATCGCGCACGAGATCCGCAACCCGTTGGCTGCCATCTCGCAGGCCAACGCCTTGATGGCCGAAGACGCCACCACGCCTTCCCAACGCCAGCTCACGCGCATGGTCACCGACAACGTCGAACGCCTCAAGCGCATCGTCGACGACGTGATGGAGGTGGCGCCAAGCGATGTGCAGGCGATGGGCGCCATCGACGCCAGCGCCTTGGTGGCCGCCGTCTGCGTGGAATGGGCGCGCACCGTCGGTGTGACTCTGGGCGAGCAGAGCGTGCTGCGGGTGGAACTGCCCGACGAGCCGGTTGGTGTGGTGTTCGACGGCGAGCATCTGCGGCGGGTCTTGATCAATCTGCTCGACAACGCTTACCGGCATGCCAGCAAGGTTGCCGCTGCGGTTCGATTGCGTCTGGCAGTAAGAGATGAAACCCACGCCGTGCTCAGCGTGGCGAGCGACGGCGCTCCCATCCCACCCGACGTGGAGCGTTACCTGTTCGAGCCCTTCTTCTCCACACGCAGCCGAGGCACCGGGCTCGGCCTGTATATTTGCCGAGAGTTGTGCGAGCGCTATGGTGCACGCATCGACTATCGGCTGAGAAGCGCGGCCGAACCCAACCGCAATGAGTTTTCCGTCGCGATGCGCCGCCAGATCTTGCCGGCGAACGCGGCCGGTGAAGCCCGACTCCATCTGACCTCATGAGACATCCTGTGCCAATCTGTTCTGCGCGGACCGAGTGCCGGGCTGACCCCAAGCCAGCCGAGGGGCGGTCATGACTTCACCTTCGCACTTCAGCCTGTTGGTCGTCGACGACGAGCCCGACTTGCGCACGCTCTACGAGTTGACTCTGCTGCGCGAGGGGTATGACGTTGAAACGGCAGGCACCGTCGAAGACGCTCTGCTGCACCTGAAGGACCGCACCTACAGCGCCGTCATCACCGACATGCGCTTGCCCGACGGGACGGGCCTCGACCTGTTGCGCCGGCTCGAAGAAACCGGTCGCCGCGAGAAAGCCATCGTGATCACTGCGTACGGCTCTGCCGAGAACGCCGTCGAGGCGCTCAAGGCTGGTGCCTACGACTACCTGACCAAGCCTGTCGACCTGAAGCAGTTCCGTGCGGTCGTCGCCTCGGCGCTCGGGCGCAGCGCGTCGACCGTGCCGACCATCGTGCCGTCGAGCCTGCCTTCCGAGAACGGTACGCAGCCTCGGCCCGTCGTGCCGCCTGCTGCGGTCGTTGTGTCGCCAGTGGCGGCCGTCAGCCAGGCCATGAGTCGCATGGCTGGTCAATCGGCCGCCATGCAGCAGGTGCGAGCCCTCGTTGACAAGGTGGCTCGCAGCATGGCGCCGGTGCTGGTGCATGGCGAGTCGGGCACAGGCAAGGAATTGGTGGCGCGATCGATCCACGAAGTGAGCCCGCGCGGCACGCAGCCTTTTATTGCGGTGAACTGCAGCGCGATCCCGGAGCATCTGCTCGAGGCCGAGTTCTTCGGCTACCGCAAAGGTGCGTTCACCGGCGCGGCCGATGACCGCGAAGGCTTCTTCCAGGCGGCCAACGGCGGCACCTTGTTCCTCGACGAAATCGGCGACCTGCCGCTGGCCATGCAGAGCAAGTTGCTGCGCGCCATCCAGGAGCGCTCGGTGCGGCCGGTGGGCGCTGTCAGCGAGCAGTCTGTGAACGTTCGCATCCTGAGCGCCACGCACAAGGATCTTGGTGCCGAAGTGCAGGGCGGGCGGTTCCGCCAAGACTTGTACTACCGCCTCAACGTCATCCAGATTCGCGTGCCGCCGCTGCGCGAGCGGCTTGAAGACCTGCCCGCGATCTGCGATCGAGTCCTCGACCGCATCTCGCGAGATGCGGGCGTGTCGCCCGCGCCGCGTATGACCCGCGATGCTTTGGTGCACCTCACGCGCTACGGCTTCCCTGGCAACGTGCGCGAACTCGAGAATTTGCTCCACCGAGCCGTGGCGTTTGCTGGAGGCGAGTGGATCGACGTCTCTGACCTCGGCGCGCTGGATCTGGCCTTGGGCAGTGGTGACGTGCCGTCGATGATCAGTGCACCTGTCATTGCACCCGCGCCATTGCCCCCTGCACCGGCGCAACCCGCCGCACCGGCACCGTTGCCAACCGACCTGGCCGCCTACCTCGACGAGGTCGAACGCGACGTACTCGAACGCGCGCTCGAGCGTTATCGATACAACCGCACGGCCGCGGGCGCCAGCCTCGGCTTGTCACTGCGGCAAATGCGGTACCGCATGGCGCGCCTGGGTGTGCACGTCGGCGGCGACCCCGACCCCGTCGAGATCGATCGCGGCGATGACGCTTGAATTGAGCGCGTCGATTGCACATGACGCAGTCGCCAACTTCAACTGACGCGGGTTGGATACCGGAAGCTCGGCGGGTTCCTTCGCCCAACTTCGGGCCCCGGCCTGGAGGCACTGAAGTCAGCCTGGCAGTCATCCATTCCATCAGCCTGCCGCCGGGTAAATATGGTGGAGACGAGATCGAGCGCCTGTTCACCAACCGGCTCGACTGGGACGCTCACCCGTACTACCAGCAGATCCGCGGCGCCACGGTGTCGTCCCACTTCCTCATTCGGCGCGATGGCGAGTTGCTGCAGTTCGTCTCATGCGAAGACCGCGCGTGGCATGCGGGGCGCTCGTCGTGGCAGGGCCGCGAGAACTGCAACGACTACTCCATCGGCATCGAGCTCGAAGGCCTGGAGGGTGAGCTCTTCGAAGCGGAGCAATACGCTGTGCTGGCTGCACTTCTGCAGGCCTTAGCGCAGCGCTACCCATTGCAAGCCGTGGTCGGGCACGAGCACGTGTCACCTGGCCGCAAGATCGATCCCGGGCCTGGATTCGACTGGCCGCAATTGAAGACTCTGCTCGGCTGACCTGGTCGGTATTTTCCCGAGGATGTTCAGCGAGCGGGCTGACGCGAGTCGCGACGTCGCAAGCGGCGACCCATGATTCATGCGCTCTGCCGGCCGATATGCGCCTGAATGCCGCATCCAGTGGCGCATGCATTTGACCAACGGCGCTATCACTCGCGCTCGGGGCGTTCTCCGTCGTATTCTTCTCTTGCCTCTCCTGCCGGCAAACCGTGGAGACGCTATTGGTAGTGCTTGATGACCCCCGAGCCCCCAGATATAGTGTCCCTTCGTGTTATCCTTCTGTTTCAGAAACACCCTTCCATGCCTCAGATCAGCGCCCCGTTTTCTGGGTTGCCCGCGCAAGGCGGCGTTCTTCTGCAGAGCAAGAGATGCAAGGCGCCACGACTGGCGCAACACCGTTCTCACTTGATGTTCACCCGCTCCTGGCTCGCCAGGGTCGGCTGCGGCTTTTGCGGCTGAGTTCGCAAAACGCCGTTCAATGAACGCGTGAGATTGATATCCACCGAACCGACATGACGACAGGGAACACCATGCAGCAAACCGTCTCCTCTCCCACCGCCAACCCGCTCGCCGCTCCACGTTCCGGCGCGGCGCCGACCGGCACTGCCGCGTCCGCCTACCAGGGCTACCAGATCATTCGCCGCAACGGTGCGGTGGTGTCCTTCGAGCCCAACAAGATTGCCGTGGCCTTGATGAAGGCATTCCTGGCCGTGCATGGCACCCAGGGCGCTGCATCGGCCAGCGTACGTGAGACGGTGGACGGATTGACCGAGTCGGTCGTGCGCGCCTTGCTGCGTTCGCGCCCGGGCGGCGGCACCTTTCACATTGAAGACGTGCAAGACCACGTCGAACTCGGCCTGATGCGTGGTGGCCATCATGAAGTGGCACGGGCCTATGTGCTGTACCGCGAGCGCCGCTCGCAAGAGCGCGCCAAGCAAGGCGTGCCGGCGGTGGTGGCCGAGCCTTTGCTGATGGTGACCGACCGTGGCCAGCGTGTGCCGCTCGACATGGGCCGCCTGCAGACGCTCGTCGAGTCGGCCTGTGCCGACCTGGGTGCCGATGTGAAGCCCGAACCCATCCTGGCCGAAACCAAGCGCAACCTGTACGACGGCGTGCCCATCGACGAAGTGCACAAGGCCGCCATCCTGGCGGCGCGCACGCTGATCGAGAAGGACCCTGGCTACACGCGCGCCACTGCCCGCCTGCTGCTGCACACCATCCGCAAGGAAATCGTCGGCGAAGAGCTGCTGCACGCCGAGATGCACACCCGCTATGCCGAGTACTTCCCGACCTTCATCAAGAAGGGCGTGCAGGCCGAACTGCTGGACGAAAAGCTGATGCAGTTCGACCTGGCCAAGCTGGGCGCCGCGCTCAATGCCGACCGCGACCTGCAGTTCGACTACCTCGGCCTGCAGACCCTGTACGACCGCTACTTCCTGCACATCGACGAAGTGCGCATCGAGATGCCACAGGCCTTCTACATGCGCGTGGCCATGGGCCTGGCGCTGAACGAGATCGACCGCGAAGCCCGCGCCATCGAGTTCTATGAAGTGCTGTCGACCTTCGACTTCATGAGCTCGACGCCCACGCTGTTCAACGCCGGCACGCGCCGCTCGCAGCTGTCCAGCTGCTACCTGACTACCGTGGCCGACGATCTCGACGGCATCTACGAAGCGCTGAAGGAGAACGCGCTGCTGTCCAAGTTCGCGGGCGGCCTGGGCAACGACTGGACCAACGTGCGAGCGCTCGGCTCGCACATCAAGGGCACCAACGGCAAGAGCCAGGGCGTCGTTCCCTTCCTCAAGGTCGTCAACGACACTGCTGTTGCCGTCAACCAGGGCGGCAAGCGCAAGGGCGCAGTTTGTGCCTACCTGGAAAGCTGGCACCTCGACCTCGAGGAGTTCCTGGAGCTGCGCAAGAACACCGGCGACGATCGCCGTCGCACCCACGACATGAACACGGCGAACTGGATTCCCGACCTGTTCATGCGCCGTGTGATGGAAGGCGGCAACTGGACGCTGTTCTCGCCCAGCACCTGCCCCGACCTGCACGACAAGTTCGGCAAGGCTTTCGAAGAGGCCTACACCGGCTATGAAGCCAAGGCGGCGAGCGGCGAGATCAAGCTCTTCAAGACCATGCGTGCTTCGGACCTGTGGCGCAAGATGCTCTCGATGCTGTTCGAGACCGGCCATCCCTGGATCACCTTCAAGGATGCCTGCAATGTTCGCTCGCCGCAGCAACACGTCGGTGTCGTGCACTCGAGCAACCTGTGCACCGAGATCACGCTCAACACCAACGAGAACGAGATCGCCGTCTGCAATCTCGGCTCGGTGAACCTGGTCCACCACCTGACGGACGGCGCGGATGGCGCCAAGGTAATCGACCACGCCAAGCTGAAGAAGACGGTCGCCACGGCGATGCGCATGCTCGACAACGTAATCGACATCAACTACTACGCTGTTAAGAAGGCGCGTGACTCCAACCTGCGCCATCGCCCGGTCGGCCTGGGCATCATGGGCTTCCAGGACGCGCTGTATGAACTGCGCACGCCCTACGCCTCCGATGCCGCCGTGTCGTTCGCCGACCAGTCGATGGAAGCTGTTTGCTACTACGCCTACTGGGCCTCGACCGAGCTCGCCAAGGAACGTGGCCGCTACTCCAGCTATCGCGGTTCGCTGTGGGACCGCGGCATCCTGCCGATCGACTCACTCGAGTTGCTGGCCGAGCAGCGCGGCGGCTACGTCGAAGTGGACCGCAGCACCACGCTGGACTGGGGCCTGCTGCGCGGCCGCATCAGCGAGCACGGCATGCGCAATTCCAATTGCGTGGCGATCGCACCGACCGCGACCATCTCCAACATCATCGGCGTCAGCGCATCGATCGAACCATCGTTCGGCAACCTGTCGGTCAAGTCCAACCTGTCGGGCGAGTTCACGATCGTGAACGAGTACTTGGTTCGTGACTTGAAGAAGCTCGGTCTGTGGGACGACGTGATGGTCATGGACCTCAAGCACTTCGACGGTTCGCTGCGCCGCATCGACCGCGTGCCTGAAGACCTGAAGGACTTGTACGCCACCGCATTCGAAGTCGAAACGCAGTGGCTCGTCGAAGCTGCGGCACGCCGCCAGAAGTGGATCGACCAAGCGCAGTCGCTCAACATCTACATGGCTGGCGCATCGGGCAAAAAGCTCGACGAGACCTACAAGCTCGCCTGGTTGCGTGGCCTCAAGACCACCTACTACTTGCGCACGATCAGCGCATCGCAGACTGAAAAATCGACGGTGAAAGCGGGTCAGATGAACTCGGTGTCGAGCGGAAGTTCAGCACCGGTGATGGCTGCTGTTGCAGCGGTTGCGCCGACTGGTTTGGCAGTCGATGCAGAGCCTGCGACCGACATCAAGTTCTGCGCAATCGATGACCCGACATGCGAAGCGTGTCAGTGATGAGCGTCGCTCTCTCGACGTGAATCAAGTTGCTGTGCAGCATTGATTTTCGATGCGACACAGCAACAGCGAAGCGGCCGCAAAGTCAATAAGTGCTTGGTGTTTAGACACAACACTCTCATAATTCAGACGCACAGGAAATCCACTTATGTTGGTTTGGGAAGAAGACCTTAAACCCTCGTCATCTCACAAAACGAGCCCCGCGCAGAGCATGCCCTCTCAAGCGCGCGAAGTCGCTCCGACTCCTGTCTTCGAAGCTGCAGTTGCACATGCTGCCGAATCCGTTGCAGTGGCAGTCGGCACACACCGCGTTAGAGCTGCCGACAAGCGAATCATCAACGGCAAGACCGACGTCAATCAGCTGGTGCCGTTCAAGTACAAGTGGGCTTGGGAAAAATACCTCGCCACTTGCGCCAACCACTGGATGCCGCAAGAAGTGAACATGTCGCGCGACATCGCGACATGGAAAGACCCGAACGGTTTGACCGAAGACGAGCGCCGCATCATCAAGCGCAACCTCGGCTTCTTCGTCACTGCCGATTCGCTGGCCGCCAACAACATCGTGCTGGGGACCTACCGCCACATCACGGCGCCCGAATGCCGCCAGTTCTTGTTGCGCCAAGCGTTCGAAGAGGCGATCCACACGCACGCTTATCAGTACATCGTTGAGTCGCTGGGTCTCGATGAGAGCGAGATCTTCAACGCGTACAACGAAGTCAAGTCGATCCGCGACAAGGACGAATTCCTGATCCCGTTCATCAACGCGATCATGGATCCCAACTTCGTCACCGGCACGCCGGAGAACGATCGCACGCTGCTCAAGTCGCTGATCGTTTTTGCGTGCCTGATGGAAGGCCTGTTCTTCTACGTCGGCTTCACACAGATTCTTGCGCTGGGTCGCCAGAACAAGATGACCGGTGCCGCCGAGCAGTACCAATACATCCTCCGCGACGAGTCGATGCACTGCAACTTTGGCATCGACCTCATCAACCAGATCAAGCTTGAGAACCCGCACTTGTGGACGGCCGACTTCAAGGCCGAAATCAAGGCGTTGTTCATGAAAGCGGTCGAACTGGAATATCGCTACGCTGAAGACACCATGCCTCGCGGCGTGTTGGGCCTCAACGCATCGATGTTCAAAGGCTATCTGCGCTACATCGCCAACCGGCGTGCAACGCAGATTGGTTTGGAAGAGCTCTTCCCGAACGAAGAAAATCCGTTCCCGTGGATGAGCGAAATGATTGACCTGAAGAAAGAGCGCAATTTCTTCGAGACGCGTGTCATCGAGTACCAATCCGGTGGCGCGCTCTCGTGGGATTGACGTATTTGCAAAACAGCAAATCAGGTCGTATGTGGCAGATCAAGATTCGCGGGTCGCTTGAATTCACCGACACAGAAGCGGTGATCAGCGTCTCGCAACCGTATTCATCGCACCGGAGCGCCCCTCCTGGGCAGACTTTCGGGTGGTGAATTGCCGCTGGGTGTCGACATGGCGTCGGAACACAGCGGTGTTTTTTCAACTTGATCAAGGAGAAATGTAATGGCAACTGCAAAGAAGGCTGCGGCTAAGAAACCCGCAGTGAAAAAACCGGCGGCTAAGAAGGCTGCTGTGAAGAAGGTCGCGGCGAAGAAGCCGGCAGCCAAGAAGGTCGCGGCTAAGAAGAAGCCTGCTGCCAAGAAGGCTGCTGTCAAGAAGCCAGCGGCGAAGAAGGTCGCGGCTAAGAAGCCAGCTGCCAAGAAGGCTGCTGCTAAGAAGCCGGCTGCCAAGAAGGCTGCTGCTAAGAAGCCAGCTGCCAAGAAGGCTGCTGCCAAGAAGCCGGCTAAGAAGGCTGCGGCCAAGAAAGCCGCGAAAAAGCCTGCTGCCAAGCCTGCGGCCAAGCCTGCGGCCAAAAAGCCTGCGGCAAAGAAGCCCGCTGCCAAGAAGGCTGCGCCAGCTCCTGCTGCCCCTGCTGCGAAGCCCGCAGCAGCTCCGGCTGCAAAAACCGCGCTGAGCCCTGCTGCAGCGTGGCCTTTCCCGACGGGCGCCAAGCCCTGAGTGATAAGGTTCTGAGAGTACGAAACCCGGCTTCGGCCGGGTTTTTTTATGGCCGCTGAGACAAGCGGTGCAGGTGGGTCACAGCTCCAGCACGGCCTTGTCGATGAAGTGGTTCTGCCCGCCACGGCTGGCGATCTTCAATGCGCCGACATGGTTGCCGAGCACGACGCAGCGCTCCAGGGGCCAGCCGCGCTCCAGGCCGTACAGCAACGCACCACGGAACGCATCACCGCAGCCTGTTGGGTCAAGCACCTGTTCGGCCCTGATACCAGGAACATGAGTGCACTGACCTTGTTGCCAGAGGTCGCAGCCCTCTGCGCCAAGAGTGACGATTACGCCGCGCAGGTGTGACTTCGACAGCGTCTCCAAGGTCTTGCCCGTGCGGTCGCACAGCATGCGTCCTTCGTAGTCGTTGACCGCTACCCATGTGGCTTGGCTGACGAACTTGTTCAATTCATCGCCGTTGAACATCGGCAAGCCCTGGCCCGGATCGAACACGAACGGAATGCCTGCTGCGGCGAACTGCTCGGCGTGCTGCAGCATCGCATCGCGGCCATCCGGCGCAATGATCCCCACCTTGATGTCACCGCGATCCGTGGGCACGGCCGAGCGATGGGCCAGTTGCATGGCACCGGGGTGAAAGGCCGTGATCTGGTTGTTGTCGGCGTCCGTCATGATGATGGCCTGCGCGGTGTAAGTCTCGGATTCGGCGCGCACGAACTCCGTACTCGCATCCCACGACTTCAGGCGCGCCAGATAGTCCTGCCCGTCCGAGCCGACCGCAGCCATCACCAGCGGCTCACCGCCGAGCTTGCTCAGCGTGTAGGCGATGTTGCCCGCGCAACCGCCGAACTCGCGCCGCAAGGTGGGTACAAGGAACGACACGTTGAGGATGTGCATCTGCTCCGGAAGAATCTGCTCGGCGAAGCGACCGGGAAAGTTGGTGATCGTGTCGAACGCTAGAGAACCGCAAATCAAGGCAGGCATGGGAAGCTCCAGATACTGAGGGGACCGCAGCGGGCCGCCCGTTCAGCGGCCCCGCGTTGATGTCAGGGGTAGAAAATTTCGACGGTGTAGCCGCTGATGCGCTGCCCGGTCGTGGACGCCAGCACAAGCTGCAGATTGGACTCGCTGCCGGGCGCGAGCACCGCAGGGTTGACCCGGAAGTCACTCGGCCCAAGGGCGCGGCGCGACACCAGTTGGCCGCTCGGATCGGTCAAGCTCAAGTCAACCCACGGCATGGTCAGCGACAAAGCGCCGCGGTTGCGCAATACGACGGCCAGCCGATAGCCCGTACCGCCCGGCGCAGGCGACAGCGTGCTGCTCTCCACCGCCACATCGTCGATGCGGCGGGGCGCGCCGATCTGACAGTGCAGCCACTCGCAGCCTTGCGCCAACCACGGGCGCGTCGACGGCCATTGAGCCGCCCACAGGTCGCGAAAGTGATAAGCCGTCTGCCCCACGAAGCCACCGATCAGCAGCAGGGACAACACCGACAACATGACGCGCATTGCCGGGCTGCGCCAACGCTCGCGCTGCTTGGCCTGTTGAACGAAGCCAGGCCCACGTCGTGCCGCTTCGAGTTTGGCTCGAGCCTCTTTCACGGAGGAGCGGGCGATGCCTGTGCCCTTGCTCTTGCCACTGGGCCTGCTGGGGGCGCCGTCGGCCAGCAGCGCGGTATTGAACTGCGCATCGGCGAAGTCGACCCGGTCGCGCGCCTTGAGCGCCTGCGCCGGTGTCTGCTCTACGTCGGCCTGTTCGGGCTGGAAGAAGCGGGAGTGAATGCGGTCGCCGTCGCTGAGTTGAAACACCTCGTCGTCATCGTCGGGTGGCTCGGGCTGCTGAGGATGAGATTCGAAGGCGGCCGTGATGGTGGCCGCGAGCGGTGCAGGTGGCGCAGAGGGCGGCTTCCAGTTCGGCGGTGCGTCACGCTCCAGGTCGAACAAGCCTTCGATGGCGTTGAAGACCTCATTGCACCGGCCGCACCGCACCCAGCCCTCAGAGACCTTGAGCTGGTCTTGAACGACTCGGAAGACGGTGCCGCAGGTGGTGCAACGGGTGGCCAGGCTCATGGCGAAATCATGCCATGAGGTTTCATTGCGTAAGACGTGCCGTCATGAGAATCCAGCCGTCTTCGCTGTCGCTCACCGTGAGAGCGCACCACGGCGCATAAGCCTCTTTCAACTCGTCGGCCTGGCGCTCGAGGATGCCGGCCAACACCAGATCACCGCCAGGCTGCACATGCCCGCACAGCAAAGGCGCCAGCAACTTGAGCGGCGTCGCAAGGATGTTGGCCAACACAAGGGCGTAGTTGCCTTGTGCTGCGTCGGGCAAGCCGGCGTTCAACTGCACGCCGTTGGCCTGTGCATTGGCAAAGGTCGACGTTACCGCCGCGGGGTCGATATCGACAGCGTCGATGTGCTTCGCGCCATGCAATGCCGCGCCGATGGCGAGGATGCCGGAGCCGCAACCGTAGTCGAGCACGCGCGGCCAAGGTTGGGCATGTTGCGCCGTCCAGCGAAGGCACATGCGCGTCGTCGGGTGCGTGCCGGTGCCGAAGGCCAACCCGGGATCGAGCCGGATCACCTGCTTCGCTTCTGCCGGCGGCTGATGCCAGCTCGGCACGATCCAGAAACTCGATGTCACCGCAACAGGCGCGAACTGCGACTGCGTCAACCGCACCCAGTCTTCATCAGGCAGGGCTTGCAGCGATTGCAGGTGCACACCGGCCGCCCAATCTTGCGCCAATAACAAGGTGGCGGCTTCCGTCGCCAACTCATCGTTCGCGAACAGAGCTTTCAAGATCGAACGCTGCCAGCCACCACGCGGTGCCGGCATGCCGGGTTCGCCGAACAGCGCGTGTTCAGACGCGGTATTGGCATCAGCATCTTCAACCGACACCGAAAGCGCGTCGAGCTCATCCATCAACGCGTCGGATACCGGCTCGACCAAGTCTTCCGGCACCAGCAGCAACAACTCAACCATCGCAAACGACCTCGTCGTGCAAGCGAAGCGATGCACCTATCAAGCAACGCCCGAAGGGACCGGCTTTGCCGGCCCAATGGGCGGCGCCCCTTGGGGGCAGGAGCAAAGCGACTGGGGGGGCCATCACCTCTTTCGCTCGCTCATCCAGCCTTCAAGGTAGTGAATGCTGGTACCACCCTCGATGAACTTGGCGTCGGCCATCAGCTCGCGGTGCAACGGGATGTTGGTCTGGATGCCTTCGACCACCGTCTCCGACAGTGCGATGCGCATGCGTGCCAAGGCTTGGTCGCGGGTGTCGCCATGCGTGATGATCTTGCCGATCATCGAGTCGTAGTTGGGCGGCACGAAGTAGTTCGTGTACGCATGCGAGTCGACCCGCACGCCTGGGCCTCCGGGCGCGTGCCAGGTTGTGATGCGCCCCGGCGATGGCGTGAACTTGTACGGGTCTTCCGCGTTCACCCGGCACTCGATCGCATGGCCGCGCATCTGGATTTGCCGCTGCGTGAACGGCAGCTTCTCGCCAGCGGCCACTCGGATCTGCATTTGCACGATGTCGATGCCGGTGACCAACTCGGTGACCGGGTGCTCCACCTGCACGCGGGTGTTCATCTCGATGAAGTAGAACTCGCCGTTCTCGTAAAGGAACTCAAAGGTGCCCGCGCCCCGATAGCCGATCTTGCGGCAGGCGGCGGCGCAACGGTCGCCGATGCGTTCGATCACGCGGCGCGGGATACCCGGTGCCGGCGCCTCTTCAATGATCTTCTGGTGGCGGCGCTGCATGGAGCAATCGCGCTCACCCAGCCACACCGCGTTCTTGTGCTCGTCGGCCAGCACCTGGATCTCGACGTGGCGCGGGTTCTCAAGGAACTTCTCCATGTACACGGCCGAGTTGCCGAAGGCCGCACCGGCCTCGGCACGCGTCGTCTGCACGGCATGGATCAGCGCGGCTTCGGTGTGCACAACGCGCATGCCGCGGCCACCACCACCGCCCGAAGCCTTGATGATCACCGGGTAGCCGACTGCGCGGCCCTGCTTGATGATTTCCTTCGGGTCGTCGGGCAGCGCGCCTTCAGAGCCTGGCACGCAAGGCACACCTGACTTGATCATGGCCTGCTTGGCCGAGACCTTGTCGCCCATGGTGCGGATCGACTCGGGCGTTGGCCCGATGAAGGTGAAGCCGCTTTGCTCCACGCGCTCAGCGAAGTCGGCGTTCTCCGAGAGAAAGCCGTAGCCGGGGTGGATGGCCTCGGCATCGGTCACCTCGGCAGTCGAGATGATGGCCGGCATGTTGAGGTAGCTCTGCGCCGAAGCGGCCGGGCCGATGCAGACGGCTTCGTCGGCAAGCTTCACGTACTTGGCGTCGCGGTCGGCTTCTGAATAGACAACGACCGACTTCACGCCCATTTCGCGGCATGCGCGCTGAATGCGCAGGGCAATTTCCCCGCGATTCGCGATCAGTATCTTCTTGAACATGCAGCGCCTTATTCGATGATGAACAAAGGCTGTCCGAACTCGACGGCCTGGCCGTTCTCGCAGAAAACCTTGGTCACGGTGCCCGACTTGTCGGCCTCGATCTCGTTCATGATCTTCATCGCTTCGATGATGCAGATTGGCTCGCCTTCCTTGATGGTGGAGCCCACCGTCACGAAAGGTTTCGCACCGGGGCTGGCCGCCCCATAGAAGGTGCCGACCATCGGCGACTTGACGGTGTGCCCCGTCTCGACGGGAGCGGCCACCTCGGCCACAGGGGCGGCTGCGGCTGCAACCGGCGGCGCGACGGCCACGGGCGCTGCGGCATACGTCATCTGCGGCGCAGAGACCATGGCATGCGGGTCGGCCTTGACAATGCGAACCTTGCCGTCGGCTTCGGTGATCTCAAGTTCGGAAATGTTTGATTCAGACACCAGGTCGATCAGCGTCTTGAGTTTGCGCAGGTCCATGTGTTCTCCAACTCCTGTCGTTTGTTTGTATGAAAGCTTCGGCCACCGCCCTCAGGCGGCCGGCGCAGCTCAAGCCGATTTTGTCGGCCGGTTTTTTGCGCCACGCGTTAATGCGTGGCTGAGGGCGAGACGGTAGCCATCTGCACCCAACCCAACGATCACGCCTTCGGCGAGGTCCGAAAAATAGGAATGTTGGCGGAACGGTTCCCGGCGATGCACGTTCGACAGGTGCACTTCGATGAACGGAATCGCAACACCGGCCAAGGCATCGCGCAGGCCAATGCTGGTGTGTGTAAAGGCTCCAGGGTTGATGACGATGAAAACCGTGCCGTCCTGCCGGGCCGCTTGCACGCGATCGATCAACGCGCCTTCGTGGTTGCTTTGGAAAGTCGCGAGCGTGGCGCCTGCTTCGGCGGCGATTTTCGTTAGTTCTGCGTTGATTTGATCCAAAGTCACGGCGCCATAGACCTCAGGCTCGCGTGTGCCGAGCAGGTTGAGGTTGGGGCCGTGAAGGACAAGAATCTGCATGAGCCGGGAGGCACTTCAAAAGCGAAGGCTGAACTTTACGCGTTTTGCGCGCCGTTCGGCTCAAGAAGCGAAATTAGGACAACTTCTTTACCCAGGCCCCTAGATCCTCTGGCGTGATAGTTCCCAATTTTCGAAAAGCGACAACTCCCTGCCTGTCGAAGACGGCGCTAAAGGGGAGACCGCCGCGTTCGTTGCCCAGAGATTTCGCCAAGTCGACACCCGTGAACCCGGCCAGGCCGATAGGAAAGGCCACCGGCACCTTGGTCAGAAACTCGCGCACTGGAGTCGGTCCGTCGACCGCCAAGCCGACCACCTGCCAGCCCTGTGCCTGGTGTTCGCGGTGGAAGGCGTCGAGCATCGGCATTTCCTTCACGCAGGGCGCGCACCAGGTCGCCCAGAAGTTCAGCACCAATGGTTTGCCGCGCAACGCGCCCATCGCAAGTTCACCGCCACCCGGCCGGTCGAAGCGCTGGGTCCACAAAGACTGTTCTGCATCACTTAAGGCGGAGTCGGAGCGCGCTCGCCACAAAGCCCACCCGGCGCCGCCGGCAGCAGCAACGGCGGCCACCGCACCGGTCGCTAGCATCTGACGCCGGTTCATGCACCCTCCATCCGACGACGCAAAGCGGTCAGGTCGCCCCGCTCTGACTGGCCGCGGGCGTCGGGCTTGAGCGCGCCGCGCAGATCGTCGTGGTCGAGGATGGTCAGGTGGACGGTCACCGATTCACCGAGTTCGGCGCTCATGCTGCTGACGGTCAACACGTCGATCGGCTTGCCCCGCGGTCCGTCCAGGCTGCCGACGTCGTAGTCGACACGTTTGTCGATGAGTGCCAACTCGGCCTCCTTGGAGTCATCGCAGAACAGCTGCAAGTGCACGCTGTTCAGGCGCGTGGCGGTACCGCGCCACACTGCGCCGGTGAGGTGGGGGCGAAAGGCCTGCAGCCGCTCCATCCACAGAATGGCAACTTCACGCATGGCTTTCAGTTCGGCAGGCTGGGTGTCAGCGCAGAAGAGTTCTATATAGGCGCGGACTTCGTCTTCGATCTCGTCATTGCTTGGCAGATCGACCGGGCGAACACTGTGCTTGCCGATCACCTTCGCGGCACGGCGCTTGGCTGGGCCGTATTCCATGCCCTCCTCGACGATCAGGCGCGCGGCTGCGCTGGCCAACTCGGCACTCAAGTGAGAACTCATTCGCAGATTCTAGGGAGATGCCATGCCCCCACGTCGCTATGCGACGGCGGCTGGGCGGGCTACGGTAGTTCTACCGCACTCATGCGGGCGGCGACGGTGGAGGCTCGGCCTAGCACGTAGGCCGAGCCCGGGCGTTTCTCGAAGCGCTTGGGTGCCGGCAGCATCACCGCCAGCCGGGCCGCGGCAAAGCCGCCAAGCTGGTTGGCGCTGACGTGGAAGTAGTGGCGCGAGGCCGCTTCGGCGCCGAACAGGCCCTCGCCCCATTCAACGTTGTTCAGGTAGATCTCGAGGATGCGCTGTTTGGGCAGCAAGGCTTCGAGCATGAATGTGATGACGAATTCCTGCCCTTTGCGCGCGAGGCTGCGTTCACCCGCCAGAAACAGGTTCTTGGCCAACTGCTGGGTGATGGTGGAGCCACCCACGATCTTGACGGTCGCCGGCTTCACGGCAACCGGTTTGTTGCTGCGCGTCGCTTGGCGAAGCTGCCGTTCGTTGATCTTCTCGGCCTGGGCCTCAGCGCGCTGGTTCTTTTCCCACGCCTTTTCGAGCGCATCCCACTCCACGCCGCTGTGGTCCAGGAAGCTCGCGTCTTCAGACGCAATCACCGCACGCTTGAGGTTATCGGAGATCCGTTCTTCGCCCACCCATTGCTGGCTCCACAGCAGCCGGTGCTGTTCCTTCACCAAGCGATGGATTTCCGAGCGCTGGAAGGTGGTGGACTGCGGGTCGACGACCAGCATCAGGCCGACACGCGCCAGAAAGTAGAGCTGCAACGCCAAGGCGGAAATCACCAGCAGGCTGAGGACGCGCGCGACCTGTCTCATCATGGCCGCCGCTTATTTCGCCGACAGCCGGGCGCGCAAGGCACTCAGCACCGGCGCGGTATCGGGGCGGACGCCGCGCCAAATGAAGAATGCTTCCGCTGCCTGCTCGACCAGCATGCCCAGCCCATCGCGTGAGCGTGCGTCGTGTTGCTCGGCCCAGCCCATGAAGCGGGCGGCGGCCGGGCCGTACATCATGTCGAGCGCCAGCCCGTCCGCGCGCAGCACGTCGGCTGCGACGGGAATGGCGGCGCCTTGCAGGCTGGTTGCGGTGGCGTTGATGACGACGTCGAACGCCGTGCCGCATCCGGCCAACGGCTTTGCGCTGAGAGCGGTGCCATGTTGCTCTGCCAAGAAAGCATGGCGTTCCAGCAACGTCTGGGCCTTGTCGAGGCTGCGGTTGGCGACGACCAGCTCAGCGGGGCCGGCCTCGATCAGCGGCCCGAGCGCGCCGGCGGCCGCGCCACCTGCGCCGATCAGCAGCACGCGGGTGCCGCGCAACGGGACGCCGGCATTGCGCTCGATGTCTCGGACGAGGCCGATGCCGTCGCTGTTGTGCGCGACCCAACCTGCCGCCTCGAAGCTGAGCACGTTGGCCGCTTGCGCCAAGGCGGCGCGTTCACTGTGGCGAGCTGCCAGCCTGAAGGCATCGAACTTGAACGGTACGGTGACGTTGCAGCCACGTCCGCCAGCGGCGGCGAAGGCCGTGACGCTGTCGGTAAAGCCGTCCAGCGGGCACAGCAAGCGGTCGTAGACCATGGGCTGTCCGGTCGCTTCGGCGAACTGGGCGTGGATGAACGGTGATTGGCTGTGCTCGACCGGGTTGCCGGCCACGACGTAGCGGTCCACGGAATGCTTCACTGGGTTTTCTGGGTCGGGCCGGCGACGGAGGTTTCGAAGCCTTCTTCGCGCGAGAAGCGGAAGCGCGTCGGGATCACCAACTGGTCGGCCTGCTTCTTCATCGCTGGAGAAAACGAGCCGAACGGCGCCGCGGCCTGCACGATGGAGATGGCCCGCTTGTCGAGCAGCTTGGACTGCGAAGCCTGCACGATCTCGGTCTCGACGATGCGGCCGGCGGAATCGACGGTGATGATCATCGTCAGCTCGCCGTAGAGCTTCTTGCCTTGGTATTCAGGGAAGTTGCGCGTGCCGCGGTCTTCGATTTTGCGGCGCAACTGGTCGTAGTAAATGGCGTAGACCTCTTCGCGCGTCGACGGGCTGATGTAGCGCTTCTTTGGGCGGGCGTTCTCTTCGTTGATCCGCTTTTCGATCTCGGCCAGAAGCTGCAGCAGCTGGCGGCGGCGTTCTTCCTGCGAGCGGTCTTGCGGGGTGCCGCGGTCGCGCTTCGGGTCAGGCTGCGGCAGTGTGGCGAGCTCTTTGCGCACCTGAGCCAGCAGCTGCAATTGCGTTTCTTGCAACTGCTCGATCTGCTTGCGCGCGTCTTCGGCCGATTCGCCGAGCTCGGTCAGGTCGGAGCTGGGCAGTGGCGAGGTCGCGCGGCCTCGGTCGACTTCACCGCCGCCTGCCAAGTTGCGCTGGGCAATCGCCTGCGCCTTGGACGGTGCCTCGCTGGAACGCGAGTTGACCAGGATCACCTCGAGCGGCGTGTCCTGGAAGGTGCGGTTGAAGCCTTCTGGGTCGATGGCCGGCCAAGCCAACAGCGCCGCGTGAACGGCGATGGAGGTGGTCAGCGCAATCTGCAGAACGGAAAATTTCTTCGCCATGAGCGGTTCAAACAGCGGGCGCCGATGCTACCGCGGGTTCGTCTGCGGGGGCTTCCTTGCCGTCGTCGGCCATGTCGATGGCCAGTGTCAGCGGTCCGGCTGCCTGATCTTCGCTGTCGTCGATCACGGCGTCATCGGCCTCGGTACTCGGGTCATCCAGGCGCTGCAGCACACTGGCATGCACATCGAGCGTCAGCAGGTCGGTGCCGTTGATGCGCACCCGCACCCGAGCGCCGCGTGGCAGTCGCTCTGCACCGACAGCGCGGAACACGAGCGGCAGGTCGTCGGAGCGCACCAGGCCATCCTTCATCACTGCGGCATCGATCTCCTGCAGGCCGTGCTGCGCCAAGTATTGCAGCGTCCAGTAGCGTTCGATGCCCGACTGGAAACCGTTGTACGCGGTGTAGGCCTCGTCGAAGCTCGAGATGATGGAAAACAGCGCCGCGTCCTTCGGCTTGAATGGCGCGGCCAGTGCGGCCGTGCGGCCGTGGCGCGCGCAAGCGATGATCTGCCACTGGTTCACCAGGTCGACGTAGCGGCGCAGTGGTGACGTGGCCCAGGTGTACTGCGCCACGCCCATGCCGGCATGCGGCGCGGCCTTGGTACCCATGCGCACCTTGACGCCGGGCGCCATGCTGGCCTGGCTGCGGTAGATGCCTGGCACGCCCAGCTCATTGAGCCAGCCGCCCCAGGTGCTGTTGGCGAGGATCATCGCCTCGGCCACGATCAAGTCGAGCGGTGCGCCGCGCGTGCGTGTGCTGATCAGCACCTGCTCGTCGCCTTTCGGTTCGCTGCCGTCGTTGCCTTCGAGTCGGAAGTTGTAGTCAGGCCGGTTGAACAGCTCCGGCTTGCCGCGCACCACCTCACGACCGGCCTTGAGATGGCGGGCGAGACGGAACGCAAAAGCGAGTTCGGGTGCGAAGGCATAGCCCGCCGGCGCTTCACCTGTGAGCGTGGCTTCGGTAATCACGCTGTCGAGCTGGTCGTGCCGCAGGTTGGCGGTGATGGGCACGCGCTCCAGCCGCGTTTCGCTGCTCTTCACGGCGAGCGTGGCTTCGTCGAAGCTGACGTAGAGCGACACGGCCGGGCAGTCACGGCCTTCCATCAAGGTGTAGGTCTGCACCACCTCGTCGGGCAGCATGGTCAGCTTGTAGCCGGGCATGTAGACGGTGGACAGGCGGTCACGCGCTACCTTGTCGATCGGTCCTTCCGGTGCGATGGCGAGGCCCGGCGCGGCAATGTGAACTCCGAACACCACGGTACCACTGCCCAGGCCTTGCACCGACAAGGCATCGTCGATCTCGGTGGTCTGCGAATCGTCGATCGAGAACGCCTGCACGGTCGCAAGCGGCAGTGGGTCCTTGATCGCTGGGGCCTGCAGCGCGGGGAAGCCGGTGCCTTTGGGGAAGTTCTCGAACAAGAAACGCCGCCAGTGGAACTGATACGGCGAGTCGATGGCGCCGGCTGACGTCAGCAGATCGAGCGGCGCCTTCTGCGCCAGCTTCGAGGCCTCCACCACGGCCTTGTACTCGGCGGCGTTCTTGTCTGGCTTGAAGAGGATCTTGTACAGCTGCTCGCGCACCGGTGCCGGGCAGGTGCCGGCCACCAGCTCGCGGGCCCAGGTATCGATCTGCGCGGCGATGAGTTTCTTGCGCTCGATGCCGAGCAGCGCGGCCTTCACGATCTCTTCGGGCGCCTTCTTGAACTGGCCCTTGCCGAGACGGCGAAAGTAGTGCGGCGCTTCGAACAGGCGAAACAGCGCCGCGGCCTGCTGGGCCGGCCCAGCATTCGCGCTGAAGTAATCGCGTGCCAGATCGGCGAAGCCGAAATCGCTGTCGGGTGCGAATTCCCAAGCCAGGTCGAGATCGATGTCCTTTGCCAGGCGTTGCCCTTCGGCGAGCAATTCGGCCGGGACGGGTTTGTCGAACTTGAGCAGCACGTTGGCTGCCTTGGCTTTCACGCGTTTGCCCGAGTCGAGCTCGATCTGCATCGAGCTGTCGGCCTCGGACATCACACGGCCGGCGAGAAATTTGCCGGCATCCTCAAACAATGCGTACATGGCCCAGATTGTCGCCTGAAGAGGGGCCCGCCTCAGGGCGACCGCGCGAGCCCTAGGAAGTGCAACAGGTGTGGCAAATGCGTGTCGAAATCCGACAGCGCATGGTCGCTGCCTTCGACGATGCGAAGGTGGGCGCCCCGGTAACGCCCGCTCATCTCGCGCCAGTCCAGCACCTCGTCGCCGGTGGCGATGACTGCGAAGTAGCGCGAGGGGTGGGCCAGCCGGGCAGGCGTCATGTCGCGCAGTTGATCCAGATACGCCGGCAGGAAGAAGAAGCGCTCTTCGCTGTGCCAGGCCTTGGTTTCGCCGATGTGGCGCTTCAGGTCGCGCGCCGGGTCGACGGCCGGGTTGAGCAGGCCGGCCTTGCAGCGCAGGCGCTCTGCCATCACGGTGGCATAGAAGCCGCCCAGCGAGCTGCCGACGATCACCGTGCGCCCGATCGGCCAGTCCGAGACGCCTCGCGCCAGCAGCTCGATGGCTTCGCGCGGTGAAGGCGGAAGCTGCGGGCACCACCAGGTCAGCCGCGGTTCATGTTTCTCGACCCAGTCGGCCATGCGGCGCGCCTTGGCCGATTGGGGAGACGACCGAAAACCGTGCAGGTACAGCAAGTGCGTGGGGGTCATGGAACTGGTCGGCAATAGGTCTGCTCGAAGCGTTGCGCCGTGCACGGCAAACGCCAAGGCGTGAAGTTTGCCCGACTCCGAACGGCAACACACTTAGCGATACGAGGCGATACGAGATCGACCCTAAACTGACCTCTTCGCATCGTCGCTCACAAGGACCTTCTCGTGAAAGATTCGAATCCTGGCCGCTTCGTCGGGCTGTGTTCTCCAAGGACGCTTGGCCTCACCGCTGTTCTGATCCTGCAGGCCTGCGCGACACACGCGCCAACCACGAATGCGGCCAAGGCAAAACCCACCTCTGCGGTGGCCGCCAACACGGCGGCGGTGCCGGCGCCGGTCGGCTCCGCTGCTCCGGCGAGCCCGGCATCGGCGGCTTCTGGGGCTGCTGCGAATGCGCCCAAGCCGCCCGATCCCGGTCAGCCAAAACCCTTCGACGAAGTGATCAAGGGTGCCACGCAGCAGGCCGGGTTCGTGCCTGTCTGGCGCAAGGACGACAAGATCTGGTTGGAGATCCCGGCCGAACGGCTGGACCAGCCTTTCCTGATGTCGGTGAACGTCGGCAGTTCGGTCGGCGAGCGCGGTCTCTACGCGAGCCAGATGGGCCCGTCATGGCTCGCGAGCTTCCGCAAGATCGGCACCAGCCAGATGCAGCTGATCGCGCTCAACACCAGCTACGTGAGCAGCACCCCTGGCATGAAGACGGCGGTGGAGCAGGGCTTCTCGCAGAGTTTGCTCGGCTCGGCCGCCATTGCCAGCGCGCCTCACCCGCAGCGCAAATCGGTGCTCATCGATGCGAGCTTTCTGCTGACCGACATCCCGGGCTATTCGACGCGGATCGAGCAAGCCTTCCGCATGCCGTTCTCGCTCGACCGCGGCAACTCGTTCTTCGAGAAGACCCGGGTCAGCGACGAGATCACCACCATTAACGCGCGGGTGCATTTCTCGACCAGCCGGCTGTCGGCGCCACCGCTGGTGCCGAGCCCGGTGCCGGTGCCTCCGCCACCGTCCACCACACCCGATGCGCGCAGCATGTTCGTGGGCTTCGTATACAGCTTCACCCGCCTGCCCGAGCAGCCGATGCCTGCTCGCATCACCGATCCGCGTCTGGGGCATTTCTTCGACGTCGTGACCGACCTCGGCACGGATCTCAAGGCCAACCCGCGCGTGCACTACGTCAACCGCTGGCGCCTCGAGAAGCAGGACCCGGCGGCCGAGCTGTCCGAACCCAAGGTGCCCATCGTCTACTGGCTCGACAAGAACATCCCGCCGCAGTACCGCAAGTCGGTCGAGGCAGGTGTGCTGGAGTGGAACAAGGCATTCGAGAAGATCGGCTTCAAGAATGCCATCGTCGTGCGCCAGCAGCCGGAGGATGCAGAGTGGGATGACATGGATGCGCGCCATGCGTCGATCCGCTGGTTCGTCGGTGCCGACGTCGGCTTTGCCATCGGCCCCAACCATTCCGACCCACGCACCGGCGAGATCATCGATGCCGACATCGGCATGAGCGATGTCTTCGGCCGCGGCTCGCGGCGCTTCATCGTTGAAGACGTCGGCACCAGCGCGGCGGCCACGTCGCTGAACAGAGCGGGGCCTTGGCGCGCTGCTCAGGCCGCTTATTGCAACTACGCCCAAGAGGCCGCTGCCGAGATGGACTTTGCGCTCGATCTGCTCGAAGCGCGCGGCGATCTCGCACCCGACAGCCCCGAGGCCGAGGCCTTCGTGCAATCGGTGATCAAGGACACGATCATGCATGAGGTGGGTCACACGCTGGGCCTCAAGCACAACTTCAAAGGCTCCACCGTCATCAGCCGCGCCAAGCTGCAAGACAAGGAGTTCACCGAGAAGAACGGCATCTCCGGCTCGGTGATGGACTACAACGCCTACAACCTCGCGGTGCGGGGCGAGAAGCAGGGCGCGTTCAACAACACCACCCTCGGCCCGTACGACTACTGGGCGATCGAGTACGCGTACAAGTCGGTGCCTCCTGCGGACGAGGCGGCGGAGCTGTCGCGCATTGCCGGGCGCAGCACCGATCCGCTGCTGGCCTACGCCGACGATGCCGATGCCGGTGGTGGCGCGGGCAACGATGGCATCGACCCGCTCGTCAACCGCTTCGACCTCGGCGATGACCCGTTGGCTTACTACGAGAAGCGCCTGCAGCTCTCGCGCGAGCTGTGGCAACGGGTGCAAAACCGCGCGCCGCAGCTAGGCGACGAGGCCACGCGCCAGCGCCGTGTGCTGCTCAGCGGATTCCGCCAGCTGGGCCGCGCCACCGAGCTGGTGGGCAAGTACGTCGGTGGCATGCACACCGTTCGCGATCTGCCGGGCACCACCGGGCGCGCCGCCTATGTACCGGTCGAGCCGGCCAAGCAGCGCGAGGCCTTGCAGTTCCTGGCGACCGGCGTGTTCAATGCCGACAGCTTCCGCTTCAAGCCGGAGTTCCTCTCGAGCCTCTCGCCCGACTACAACGAATGGGAGCGCGGAGGCCCGGTGAGCATCCCGTCGACGGTGCTGCAGCTGCAGACCGCCGCGATGGACCGCTTGCTGGGCCCAGGCACCGCCTCGCGTCTGCTCGACCTGCCTTCTTATGTGAGCAGTTCCAACAAGCGGAGCATCATCTCGCTGGCCGAGGTCTACACCACGCTGCAGGGCGCGGTGTGGAGCGAGCTCAAGACCGGCAAGGAAATCGACCGCCTGCGTCGCAATCTGCAACGCGAACACCTCAAGCGGATGCAAGGCCTGCTGCTTCGCAATGCCGGCTTGCCGGCTGATGCGTTGAGCCTGGTGCGCATGAATGCGACGGAACTTCAGACGCAGCTCAAGCGCGCTTCGACCAATGGCCGTCTGTCGGTGGAGAGCCGCGCTCATCTGCAGGACAGCTTGTCTCAGCTGACCGAGGCCCTGCGCGCGTCAATGCTGCGGAGTTAGTAGGGCCTCCCAGTCGCTGGCGCTCCTGCCCCCGAGGGGCGCCACCTGGCGGACCGGCAAAGCCGGATCCGCGGGCGTTGCTTGAGGTTGCGCTCGCTGTCGCTCGCTCGTGCAAGCGACAGCCTTACTGCGGTTTGAGTGAGGCCAGCAATTTTTCGTGGATGCCACCGAAGCCACCGTTGCTCATGCACAGCACGTGGTCGCCGGGGCGGGCGACCTTGCGCACGGCGGCGACCAAGGCATCGATGGTGTCGATGACGATGGCCTTGTCGCCCATCGGCGCGAGTGCTTCCTTGGCGCTCCAGCCGAGGTTGCCCTGGTGGCAGAACGACAGGTCGGCTTCTTCCAGTGCCCACGGCAGCTGGGCTTTCATCGCGCCGAGTTTCATGGTGTTGGAGCGTGGCTCGAACACCGCGAGGATGCGTTCCATGCCGACCTTGCGGCGCAGGCCGTTCACTGTGGTGCGAATGGCGGTGGGGTGGTGCGCGAAGTCGTCGTAGACCTTCACGCCGCCCGCTTCACCGCGCAGCTCGAGCCGGCGGCGCACGTTCTCGAAGCTCGACAGCGCCTTGCCGGCGACCTCGGGCGCCACGCCCACGTGCTCGGCAGCAGCGATGGCCGCAAGCGCGTTGAGCTGGTTGTGCTCACCGAGCAAATGCCAGTCGACGCGGGCGATCTTGAGGCTGCCGCGCAGCACGTCGAAGGCATGCGGTTCGCCGCGGGCGCGCAGCGCGCCGGGCGTTTCCTTGCGGGTACCGAAGCGCACCACCTCGCTCCAGCAGCCGCGCTCGAGTACGCGCTGCAATGATTCTTCTCGTGCGTTCACGACCAGCCGACCCGTCGCAGGCACGGTGCGCACGAGGTGGTGGAACTGCGTCTCGATGGCGGCGAGGTCGGGAAAGATGTCGGCGTGGTCGTACTCGAGGTTGTTGAGCACGGCGGTGCGCGGCCGGTAGTGAACGAACTTGCTCCGCTTGTCGAAGAAGGCGGTGTCGTATTCGTCGGCTTCGATGACGAACGGCTTGCCTACGCCGCCCTCGGGGGGGGCATTCACGTTCCCCAGCTTGGCCGACACGCCGAAGTTCTGCGGTACGCCGCCGACCAGGAAGCCGGGCTGCAGGCCTGCCTTCTCCAATATCCAGGCCAGCATCGACGTGGTGGTGGTCTTGCCGTGCGTGCCGGCCACGGCCAACACATGCCGACCCTGCAATACGTTCTCGGCCAGCCACAGCGGCCCACTCGTGTAGGGCCGGCCGGCATCGAGAATGGCTTCGACCAGCGGGTTGCCGCGCGAGACCACATTGCCAATGACGAAGAGATCGGGCTTCAAGGCGAGCTGGTCCGCGCTCCAACCTTCGATGAGCTCGATGTCGAGCGCGCGCAACTGGTCGCTCATCGGCGGGTAGACGCCGGCATCGCACCCTGTGACCTTGTGGCCCGCTTCGCGCGCCAACGCTGCCAAGCCGCCCATGAAGGTGCCGCAGATGCCGAGGATGTGAATGTGCATGGGGATCGATTCTAGGAGCCGATCACAATCTGCCGATGGGTTGGATCACCACGCATCCATGGGTTTATCCCGCGCTCGAGGTACTGCACATCCTCGGGATTGCGCTGTTGCTCGGCAGTCTGCTGCTGTTCGAGTTGCGGGTGTGGGGGCTCGCGCAAGAATTACCGGTGCGCCCGTTCGCAAGACTGGCGCTGCGTGTGACCTTGCTTGGCTTCGCACTGGCCGCGGCCAGCGGCAGCGTGATGCTTGCGAGCCAGTGGTCTGACCTGCTGGGCAACCGCGCGCTGTTCATCAAGATGGTGCTGCTGTTGCTCGCCGGGTTGAACGCCGTCGCGTTCCATTGGCGTGGCGGGCTGGACAAGATCGACCGCACGGCCCGCTGGCAAACCGCGCTGTCGCTGGGGCTTTGGGCGCTTGTCGTAGTCTGTGGACGTTTCATCGCCTACGCGTAGGAGGCTTCATGCAACGACGTCTGATTCTTCTGGCCGGCGCATCGAGCGTGGTGTCGGTGCCGGCGCTGGCGCACCACGGCTGGAGCAGCTTCGACGCCGACCGGCCTCTTTATCTCGAAGGACGCGCCGTCAAGGTCACTTGGCAAAACCCGCACGCCGAAGTGGAGCTGGAACTGGCTTCGCCGCTGAAGCTACCTGCGGACCTGGCGAAACGGCCTGTGCCGGCTCAAAGCGCCCAGTTGAACGGGCCTGGCATCCTGGCCAAGGCCGCCTTGCCGCAGCGCACCGATCGGCGCTGGGAACTGGAGCTCGCACCACTCACGCGCATGCAGGCGTGGCAGGTGGCCGAGATCAAACCGGGCACACCCCTCTCGGCCGTGGGTTACACGTTCGCTGGCGAAAAGGGCGACGCGGTGCTGCGCGTGGAATACCTCTTCGTTGACGGCAAGGCCTACGGCCTGCGATCGTCACCGGTCTGACAGCGAGCCCAAGACCTTCTGCGCCGTAGCCAGCGTGGCTGCGATGTCTTCAGCCGTGTGCGCCGAGCTCACAAACCCCGCTTCGTACAGCGCCGGAGCCAGGTAGACGCCTTCATCGAGCATGCCGTGGAAGAAGCGGTTGAAGCGCGCCTTGTCGGTGGCCATCACGGTGGCGTAGTTCTGGGGCAGGGGATCGGTGAAGAAGAAGCCGAACATGCCACCTTCGCTATCGACCACGAAAGGCACGCCAGCGTCTCTGGCGGCCAGCGACAGCCCTTCAACGAGTTGCCGCGTGCTGGCCGACAAGGCCTCGAAGAACCCGGGCTTCTGGATCTCTTTCAACGTGGACAAGCCGCAAGCCGTGGCCACGGGGTTGCCTGACAAGGTGCCTGCCTGATAAACCGGCCCGAGCGGCGCGAGTTTCTCCATCACCGCCCGCTTGCCGCCGAATGCCGCCAGCGGCATGCCGCCGCCAATGACTTTGCCGAACACGCTCATGTCGGGAGTGAAACCGGGGATGGCCTTGGCATAGACGCTTTGAGCGCCGCCGAGCGCCACGCGGAAGCCCGTCATCACCTCGTCGAACACCAGCAGCGCGCCGTAATGCGTGCACAGCTTGCGCAGCAGATCCATGAAGGGGACGCTGGCACGCACGAAGTTCATGTTTCCTGCGATGGGCTCGATCATCACGCAGGCCAGGTCGTGGCCGTGCAGCTCGAACGCCTCTTCGAGCAGGGCGACGTTGTTGTATTCGAGAACCAGCGTGTGCTGCACCACTTCGGCCGGCACGCCGGCGCTCGTGGGGTTGCCGAAGGTGGCCAGCCCGGAGCCGGCCTTCACGAGCAGCGCGTCGGCATGGCCGTGGTAACAGCCTTCGAACTTGATGATCTTGTTGCGACCCGTGGCGCCGCGTGCCAGGCGGATGGCGCTCATGGCCGCTTCGGTGCCGGAGCTGACCAGGCGCACCTGGTCGATGCTGGGCACGAGTTTCAGAATCTCTTCGGCCAGCTCGACCTCGCGCTCAGTGGGGGCACCGAACGAGAAGCCATCGAGCGCTGCCTTCTGCACGGCTTCGAGCACGGCCGGGTGACCATGGCCCAGGATCATCGGACCCCAGGAGCCGATGTAGTCGATGTAGCGCTTGCCCTCGGCGTCGAAGATGTAGGGCCCTTGGGCGCGGGCGATGAACCGCGGCGTGCCGCCCACGGCCTTGAAGGCGCGCACCGGCGAGTTCACGCCGCCGGGGATGACACGCTGGGCGCGTTCGAAAAGTTGGGCGTTGGTCGATCGCTCAGTGGACATGGCGCGGGTCCTTGGGCGCTTGTTCGTCGGTGCTGCCTTCAGTGCCTTCTTCACCTTCCTCGCCGGGGGGAAGGGCCCAGAAGAAGCGGTCGGGGATCACGTTGCCCATGCCCGGGCGAAAGCCGGCGTCGAGCGCCTGATCCAGGAAAGCCAGCGATTCGCCGACGGCCGTGTGCAATTCGCTGCCGGCCGCCAGCAAGGCGGCCAACGCGGCCGACAGGGTGTCGCCTGCGCCCACGAAGCTCACCTCGAAGCGCTCGAACTTCTCGCCGGTGATGGCGCCTTGGGGAGAGGCCAGCACGTTGTCAAGGAACTGGTCGGGCAGCGGCACGCTGGTCACCAGCACGAAGTGGGTGCCATGCTGCGCTGCGGCGACAGCCAGCTCGCGCGGCGAGGCCGGCCGGTCGCTGCTCCAGTCGGGGAGCAGGAAGTTGGTGAGCGTCTGGTGGCTGCCGACCAGCACCTCGGTCTGCGGAAGCACCAGTTCGCGAAATGAGTCGAGATAGGCCTGGTGGTCGTCCTCTTCGACCCATGACAGGTTGGGCATGTAGGCAACCAGGGGCACATCGGGGTAATCGGACAGCACCTCGGCCACGGCGCTCACGCCTTCGGCCGAACCCAGAAACCCCACCTTCCAGGCGGCGATGGTCACGTCTTCCAGGATGCTGCGCGCCTGCTCGACCACCACGTCGGCCTCGATCGCGCTGTGGTCGAAGACCTCAGCCGTGTCGCGCAGTACCACGGCGGTGACGACGGGGAGGGCGTGGGCGCCCATGGCGGCAATGGTGACCACATCGCCGGCCAGGCCGCCAGCTCCGCTGGGGTCGCTGGCATTGAAAGTCATCACGCAGGCCGGAGCCGGAGTGTCCTGGGGTACTTCGGCAGGAGTTTCCGTGGGGAGCACGTCGGTGGTCATGGGGGATCCGTCAGAAGGTGCCGGGTTTGTCAGCACTTCTAGAAAAATGTGAGGAATGTGGCGTATGTGCCCACAAACTAACGCCTTTTTGGGATTTTGCGTGGCTACAATCTTTTCTCATTGTAGTGAAGCAATAAAGAATAAACGTGAGCAAAGACGCCAACGCGGTACGTACTTGGATGTGCCTGATTTGCGGTTGGATCTACGACGAAGCCGTCGGCGATGCCGACCACGGCATCGCGCCTGGCACGCCTTGGGAATTGGTCCCGATGAACTGGACCTGCCCCGAGTGTGGCGCGCGCAAAGAAGATTTCGAGATGGTGCAGATCTGACCTCGGATCAACCAGGACGACCAAGTGAACCGACCCGCAGCCGTTGAGGAGACTACCCGGTGAGCAATGAAGCCTCTGCAGCCATCAAGGTGCTGGTCATCGATGACAGCAACACGATTCGCCGCAGCGCAGAGATTTTCCTGAAGCAGGGCGGTTACCAGGTGCTGTTGGCCGAGGACGGTTTTGATGCATTGTCGAAGGTGAACGACCATGCGCCCGATCTGATCTTTTGCGACATCCTGATGCCGCGCCTTGATGGCTACCAGACCTGCGCGATCATCAAGCGCAATCCCAAGTTTTCCGGCGTGCCTGTGATCATGTTGTCGTCCAAGGACGGACTGTTCGACAAGGCGCGTGGCCGCATGGTGGGCTCAGAGGCTTATCTGACGAAGCCCTTCACGAAAGACCAATTGCTGCAAGTCGTTGAGCAGCATCGTCGAACCGAATGATTCAAGTGACCGGCGCGGGTTAGCGCCGGCCTACACGGAGTAGAGCGATGGCAATCAAGAAGATTCTGTTGGTTGATGATTCGAAGACCGAACTGCATTTCCTGTCCGAATTGCTGACCAAACGCGGCTATTCGGTGCGCACCGCCGAAGATGGCGAAGACGCCATGCGCCGTCTCGGCGAAGACAAGCCCGACCTGATCCTGATGGACGTGGTGATGCCCGGCCAGAACGGCTTCCAGCTCACACGCGCCATCACCCGCGACCCGCGCTTCGTGGACGTGCCGGTGATCATGTGCACCAGCAAGAACCAGGAAACCGACAAGGTCTGGGGCATGCGCCAAGGCGCACGCGACTACATCGTCAAGCCCGTCGATGCGGACGAGCTGGTGGCCAAGATCAAGGCCTTCGACTGACTCGCCCTCATTTGAAACTGGTACGGCGAATGCAAACCCTCCACGTCCCGCAGGCAGGTGCGAATGGCCAATAAGGAAGCACTGCGCGAATTGCAGAGCCGCTTGGCTGACAAGCTGCGGGCAGCGCAATCGCAAGAACGCGGCAAGTCCTGGCTGGCCGTGGAATGTGGAGGCCACGGCTTTCTCTTCCCCTTGCAGGAAGCCGGCGAAATCTTTCCCTTTGCGCCCGCGATGCCCGTGCCGTACACCAGCCGCTGGTTCATGGGCGTGGCCAATCTGCGCGGTCGCTTGCACGGCGTGGTCGACTTGGCCGGTTTTCTTGGCATACGCGGTCACGAGACGGGCCGCGATCAGTCGTGGTTCGTGGCCTTCAACTCCGAACTGAACATCAATTGCGCCGTGATGGTGGACCGGCTTTCCGGTTTGCGCAGCCTCGAACAGCTCAAACCGCAGGCCGACGACGGCCAGGTGAGACCGCCGTTCGTTGGCGTTCACTATCGGGACGAGAGCAATCGGCTGTGGCGTGAGCTGAATCTGGCTGCGCTCGCCAACGAGTCTGCATTTCTGAAGATCGCGGGCTGACGCGCACTGCGGCGCAAAGCTTTCTGACAGTCACACTGAGTACGACGGAACGAGGAACATATGAGCTTCCTGGACAAAATCAAAGGCAAGAAGGGTCGCGATTCCAATTCGCTGGACTCCGACAGTGCGGGCATGCCGCTCGACGACGTCATGGTTCTTGACCGACCCGCTTTTGAAGGAGCCGCGAACGCGCCATCCGTCGAAGGAATGGGGCGTGCGGCCCACATGGACTCGTCGATCATCACCGAGGCGGCACCCTCGGAGATTGCCGATTTCTCCGAAACACGTCTGCCTGCCGCTGATGGCGCAGATGCTGGTGGAGCCACCGGCCTGCCGCTGGTCGGCAACCTGCCGATCGCCACGCAGCAGCGCCTCTTGCTGACGCTTGTCGGTCTCGGTCTGGTCGGCCTCGTCGGCATGACGGCTTACTCGCTGACCTCGGCGTCCAAGGGTGCAGCTCAGGTGGCTGCTTCCGGCCAGGCACTGATGCAGTCGCAACGGTTGGCGAAGTCGGTCTCCCAGGCGCTGATCGGTTCCGCACAGGCCTTCCCGGAAGTGAAGGAAAGTACCGAGGTGCTTGCACGCAGCGTGCGCGGTCTGGCCCGCGGAGAAGGTGGCCTTGATGTCGCCCCCGCATCGGTGCAGGAATCGCTCGCGCCGATGGTCCCCCTGGTGGACCGCGCCGAGAAGAACGCCAACACCGTTATGGGTCAGCAGAAGATCCTGACGCAGGTGGGCAAGGCGCTTCGCACCATCAACCGCCAGTCGTCCGACCTGCTGGAGATCGCTGAGACGGTGTCGTCGCTCAAGCTGCAGCAAGAAGCCTCGCCGGCCGAGCTGTCGGCCGTGGGTCAGCTGGTGATGTTGACCCAGCGTATCGGCAAGTCAGCCAACGAGTTCTTGACGATGGAGGGCGTGAGCCCCGAGGCCGTGTTCCTGCTCGGTAAGGACTTGAACTCCTTCCGCGAAATCGCAGACGGCTTGCTCAACGGCAACCAGGAGCTGCGCTTGCCGGGCACGAAGGACGCGCAGACCAAGGAGCGTCTGCAAGCTCTGCTGAAGCAGTACGAAGAGACACGCACGGAGGCCGGCTCGATTCTGGGCAACCTGCAAGGTCTGGTGTCTGCCCGTGAAGCGCAAGCCTCGATCATTGCCGACAGCGAACCGCTGCGAAAGGGCCTTGAAACCGTCCAGGACCGCCTCGGGAACGAAACGGGTTTCAGTCGCGTTGCCTTGGGTGCGTTGATCTTGTTTGCCTTGCTGCTCGCCGCCGGCGGTGCTGGCTTGCTGAAGTTGTACGTGAATGACCAGGCACAGCGCGCATCGCTCGCCAAGACGCAGCAGCTCGAAGCTGAAAGGCAAGAGCAGGAAGCCAAGCGCGTGAACGACGCCAACCAGGCCGCCATTTTGCGATTGATGAACGAACTGCAGACGGTGGCTGAAGGCGACTTGACGCAACAGGCCACGGTGACGGAAGACATCACGGGCGCCATCGCTGACTCGGTGAACTACACGGTGGAAGAGCTCCGCACGCTGGTGTCGCAGGTGCAAGGCACGGTAGGCCGAGTGACGGAAACGACGCAGCAGGTGGAAGCCACGTCGACCGAACTGTTGGCAGCCTCCGACGAGCAGCTGCGCGAGATTCGTGAAACCGGCGAATCGGTGCTCCAGATGGCAGGCCGAATCAACGAAGTGTCGGCACAAGCCCAGCAAACGGCTCAGGTGGCGCGTCAATCGCTGCAAGCTGCCGAATCGGGTCTGACCGCGGTGCAGAACACCATCGGCGGCATGAACTCGATCCGTGACCAGATCCAGGAAACCTCCAAGCGGATCAAGCGACTCGGCGAGTCGTCGCAGGAGATTGGTGAAATCACCGAACTGATTTCAGACATTACGGAGCAGACGAACGTGCTGGCTCTGAACGCCGCCATTCAAGCAGCATCGGCAGGTGAAGCCGGTCGAGGCTTTTCGGTGGTTGCGGAAGAAGTGCAGCGGCTGGCAGAACGCTCCGGCGACGCAACGCGGCAGATTGCGGCCCTGGTGAAGACCATTCAGACCGACACCCAGGATGCTGTGGGCGCTATGGAACGTTCTACGCAGGGTGTGGTGGAAGGTACCCGACTGTCTGACGCGGCCGGTAACGCGCTGGGTGACATTGACCGAGTTTCCCGCCAGCTGGCTGACCTGATTTCTCAGATTTCCAACCAGGCGTCGCGAGAAGCCGAGTCGGCCAACGTGGTGGCTGCCAACATCCAGCACATTTTTGCGGTGACGGAGCAAACTGGTGAAGGTACGCGTTCCACCGCACAGATGGTGCGCGAACTGTCCCGTACTGCTGAAGAACTGAAGCAGTCGGTGGCCCGGTTCAAGATCGGCTGATCACAAGAAGTAGAGCGCCTCGGCCTCGGCCGTAGCCCCTGACTCGACACAAGGCATCGGATGGACAGCCACGCGACGACGAGCGACACGATGAGCGAGATGAGCAACGACCTGAGTGCGTTGGCTTGGGTGCATGAAGAGTTGCGCCGCTCTCTGGACAACGCCCACAAGGCCCTGCGCCGCTTCGTGAAAGAGTCCGAATCGGTCAGCGGCTCCGATGTCGATGCCGTTGATCCTGCTGTGCTGCGCACGGCACGCCAGCAAATCCACCAAGGTGTCGGTGCCCTCGAGCTGGTCGGCCTGCCTGCCGTTGCGGTGGTCTTGCGCGCCAGCGAAGCTGCTGTGCAGCGCTTTGTCGCCAAGCCAGACAAATTGACGGCCGCTGATGTCGACACCATCGAGCTCGCTTCGTTCGCGTTGCTCGATTTCCTGCAGCGCATGCTGTCGGGCAAGCCGGTTTCGGCATTGGCGCTGTTCCCCCGTTACCAGGCCGTTCAGGCACTGGCAGGTGCCGATCGTATTCACCCGGCCGACTTGTGGACTGCTGACTGGCGTTGGCTCGACCTCGCCAATGAAAAGGGTGTCACGCCCCACGCGGTAGACGAGACCGCCCGCGCTGCGCTGGAAAAGAACCTCCTGCTGATGATGCGCGGCACGAACGCGCAGGCTGCTCTGTCGATGAGCGACATCTGCGCCAGCCTGGGCGTTGGTGCGTCCAGCATGCCGGCTGCCACGCTGTGGAAGCTCGCCGCGGCTTTCTTCGAGAGCCAGGCTCACGGCTTTTTGAAGCCCGATAACTTCAGCAAGCGCATCGGGTCTCGCCTGTTGGCGCAGTTCCGGGTGTTCGAGCGCGGCGAGTCGGATGTCTCCGAGCGCCTGGCACAAGACCTTCTGTTCTTCTGCGCCCAGAGCGCATCGCCTGGCGACGGCCGCAAGGCCCCGCGCTTGGCAGCGGTACGCCAGGCCTATGGCCTCGCTCAATACGCCCCGGCAGATTACGAAGTCAACCGCCTGGGTCGCTTCGATCCGGCGATGATCGCTCAGGCTCGCAAACGTGTGGCCAGCGCCAAGGATGCATGGTCGGCTGTTGCCGGCGGTGAAATGCACCGCATGACCGGCTTGTCTGAGCAGTTCTCGCTGGTCGGCGACTCGCTCAAGCGCCTGTACCCCAACGGCGACGTGTTGTCGGACGAACTGCATCAGGCCGTGGCGCAGACCCAGCATGCCGGCACGGCACCGCTGCCTTCGCTGGCCATGGAAGTGGCGACCAGCGTTCTGTACCTGGAAGCTTCGCTCGAAGACGGTGATTTCGATCATCCCGAAGAAGGCCAGCGCGTTCGCCGTCTGGCCAACCGTATTGCGTCGGTGCGCGCCGGCAACACGCCCGATCCGCTCGAAGCGTGGATGGAGGAGCTGTATCGCCGCGTCTCCGACCGCCAGACCATGGGCAGCGTCGTGCAGGAGCTTCGCACGTCGCTCTCCGAGACTGAAAAGCACATCGACCAATTCTTCCGCAACCCCGCGCAGCGCGAGCATCTCGCGCCAGTGCCGAGCCTCATGGCTTCGATGCGTGGCGTGCTGTCGGTACTCGGCATGGACCAGGCGGCCCATGCCGTGCTACGCATGCGTGACGACGTCGACGGCCTTCTCGGCACCGAAGTGGACCCGCAGCAAGTTGTGCAGTCCGGCACCTTCGACCGGCTGGCCAGCAACCTCGGCGCGCTCGGCTTCCTGATCGACATGCTCAGCGTGCAGCCGCAGGTGGCGAAGTCGCTGTTTGTGTACGACCCGCAAGCCGGCACCCTCAGCCCGTTGATGGGCCGCAGTGCGGCCGCCCGCAGCGCCACCAACCTGGTCGTACCTGCGCCGCCCGCCGTTGAACCGCGCTTGATCGAACAGGCGCAATCGCTGGCCTTTGCCGCGGTGAGCGACCGCGTGCCGCTCGACGAGGTCTCGCGCGACCTGGAGCATCTGTCTCACGAAGCGCAGATCGCCGAACAACCGGAACTGCTGGCGACTGTGGCCCAGGCGCAGAGCGCCATCGAACACGCCGCCGGCCCCGCCGCAGTCGCCGCAGCGCGCGAACAATTGTCTGAAGCGCTCGCCGACTTCGTGCACACGGCCAGCGAGCCGGTCGGCCTGGAGCCAGTGGCAGCCAAGCCCCCCCCGCCAGCGCCGCCTTTGTCTCCGACGCCCACCAGCCAGGCTACCGACCTCGGTGACGACCCCGAGATGCGCGAGATCTTCCTCGAGGAAGCTCGTGAAGTGATCGAAACGGCTCAAGGCGCGCTGGCGCAACTGGCCAACTCGCCCGCAAATCTGGAACAGCTCACCACGGTCCGTCGTGCTTTCCACACCCTCAAGGGCAGCTCGCGCATGGTCGGGCTGAAGGAATTCGGCGACGCTGGTTGGGTCTGCGAACAGGTCTACAACAGCTGGCTGGCCGAGCAAAAGGCGGCCGATCCGTCGCTGCTGGCCTTCTCCAACAACACGCTGAGCTACTTCAGCGACTGGGTTGAGGCCATCGCTGCGCAGCAGTCGGGCGCATTCAACGCTGCACCGGTCAAGGCTGCTGCAGAGTCGCTGGCAAAGGGCGAGCCGGTGAAGGCCATCGTGCCGGCGCCCGGTGCTGACTTGCCGATGATGTCGCTGTCATTCCCGGTTGATTTGCCGACGGCGCAAGACCTGGTTCTGCCGCCGCCTGCGGCTCCTGAGCAGGCTGCCGCTGCGGCACCTGCACAGGCTGCTGCGCCTGCAGTGCCGCTGCCGGAACTGTCGTTCGATCTCGACCTGGGTGCTTTCGAAGATCCGAAGCCCGCGACCGCCCCGTCGGTCGCCGCAGCCATCGATCTTCAGGCGCCCGAACTGCTCGAAGCGTTCGATGAGCCGGCTGCTGTCGAGACACACGTTCCCGAGCTGCCGCAAGAAGCGCTGCCCACCGCTGAATCGGTCGAGTTGATCGACCTGGATCTCGACGCCAGCTTCTTTGCTGCCGACACCTTGCCGGCGTCGGAAGTCGCCACGGCGGTCGAGCCCGCACCTGAGTTGCCCGAAGAGCCGGAGCCAGTGACCTCCGATGACGACCAGGTCAAGATCGTCGGTGACCTGCGCATCAGCATCCCGCTGTTCAACATCTACCTCAACGAGGCCGATGAACTCTCGCGTCGTCTGACCACCGACGTGGCCGAGTGGGCCATGGAACTGCACCGCCCGGTGGGCGAGATGCCGATCGCACATGCCCACTCGCTGGCAGGTAGCTCGGCCACCGTCGGGTTCACCGATCTGTCTCATTTGTCTCGCCTGGTGGAGCACGCGCTGATGCGCTCGCACGCCATCGGCCACGGGACGCCCGAAGAAGCCAAGCTGTTCGTCGATGCGGCCGAAGAAATTCGCCGCCTCTTGCATCAATTCGCTGCTGGGTTCCTGAAGCCTGTTTCGCCTGAGTTGCTGCAACGGCTGGCTGAGCATGAGCTCAGCTCAGCTCGCCGTCTGGAAGCCGCCAACGCAGCCGAAGCACCGGAAGTCGAAGAGCCTTATGTCGCTCCCGTGGCTGGGATCGAAGAGGTCACCGAGTTCGGCGCGGCGCCGGAGTTCGTCGCGCCGCCAGAGCGCCATTCGCGTCCTGCGCCACTGGAAGTGGCCAACTCCGAAGCGTTGGCCGCTCATGTCGACAGTTCGTTCGGCGGTCTGGACACGCACGCCGGCGCGCTGGGACAAGCCGAGTTCAAGACCTTCGCTCCATTACCCGTCGAAGCTGCGCGTTCAGCCCCCGTGCGGGCCGATGCACTCGACGGTGAAGACGACATCGACTCGGTCGATGCGGTCGATGCCGAGCTGTTCCCGATCTTCGAGGAAGAAGCCGAAGAGCTGCTGCCCCAGCTTGATTCCAAGCTGCGCGAATGGGCACGCCGCCCGACGGACAACGCTCCGGCCGCAGCCTGCATGCGCACCTTGCACACGCTGAAGGGCGGTGCCCGTCTGGCGGGTGCTATGCGCTTGGGCGAAATGGCCCACCGGCTGGAAACACTGATCGAGCACTTGCTCGCACAGCCTGCCGCCAGTGCGGCCGACGTCGAAGCCCTCCAGTCGCGCTCCGACGCCCTTTCCGGCACCTTTGAGGCCCTGCGCTCGCGCGATGCCCAGGCTTATGCCGAAGCTGAAGACTCGTTGCACGGCACGCTCGACGAACTGCCTCCGTTTGCTCCACCCATCGCTGCACCGCTTCTGCAGCCGGTCGCCGTCGTGGCGGCACCAGAGCTGGCTCCGGTCGAACCATTGGTGGTATTGCCCGCGGTTGTAGCGACATCCGCTGTTGTGCCACCGGCGCCGCAGGACGCGAGCACCTCTTCGCGTGACGTCGATTGGTCGCGTTTCGCGGCCACCGACACTGATGCACCGGTGCAGGCCGCGGCCAGCAACATCGGCGCTTCCAATGCGGCCGTGCGCGTACGCGGCCCGCTGCTCGAGCGTCTGGTCAATCAGGCCGGCGAGGTGAGCATCACCCGCTCGCGGATTGAATCCGAAGTCGGCAACATCCGCGGTTCGCTGACCGACCTGACGGACAACTTGGAACGTCTGCGCCAGCAACTGCGTGAGATCGAATTCCAGGCCGAGACGCAGATGATCTCGCGTCAGGAAGCAGCCAAGCTGGCTCACGAAGCGTTCGACCCGCTTGAGTCCGACCGCTTCACGCGCTTCCAGGAACTCACCCGCATGATGGCCGAGTCGGTCAACGACGTGGCCACGGTTCAGCGCACGCTGCACCGCACGCTGGAGACGACCGAAGACGAACTTGCTGCCCAGGCGCGCCTGACACGTGACTTGCAAGACGACCTGCTCCGTACCCGCATGGTCGAATTCGAAGGCCAGTCCGATCGTCTCTATCGCGTGGTGCGCCAGGCCGCCAAGGAAACCGGCAAGCAGGTTCGCCTCGACATCGTCGGCGGCTCGATTGAAATTGACCGTGGCGTGCTCGACCGGATGACTCCGGCCTTCGAACACTTGCTTCGCAACTGCGTGACCCACGGCATCGAGTCACCCGACAAGCGCACCGCTGCGGGCAAGGATCCGACGGGCAGCATCGTGGTGGCTGTGCACCAGGAAGGCAACGAAGTCGGTGTCGAGTTCCGCGACGACGGCGCAGGCCTCAACCTGCAGCGCATTCGCGACAAGGGTCTGGCCATGGGCCTGATCAATGCCGGTGAAGAGCACGGTGCCGGTGATCTTGCCAATCTGATCTTCACCCCCGGGTTCTCGACCGCCGAGACGGTGACCGAACTCTCAGGCCGCGGTGTCGGCATGGACGTGGTGCGCTCCGAAGTGAACGCCATGGGCGGTCGCATCGAAACCGCCACGGCCGCCGGCCAGGGCACCAGCTTCAAGCTCGTTCTGCCGCTGACCACTGCGGTGACGCAGGTGGTGATGGTGCGTTGCGGCTCGACCGTGGTGGCCTTGCCGGCCACGCTGATCGAGATCGTGCGCCGCGCCAGCGCCAAGGAACTGGACGAGGCGTACACCACCGGCAGCTATCCGCTGGGCGAGCGTTCGCTGTTGTTCTTCTGGTTCGGTTCGCTGCTGCAGGAAGGCCCGCGCAGCCAAGAAGTCGTAGGCCGCACGCGTCCCATCATCGTGGTGCGCAGCGCGCAGCAGCGCATCGCGTTGCACGTCGACGAAGTGCTGGGCACGCAGGAAGTGGTGGTCAAGAACCTCGGGCCGCAACTGTCGCGCCTGCCGGGCTTGGCTGGCATGACGCTGCTCGCTTCGGGCTCGGTTGCGCTGATCTATAACCCGGTGGCGCTGGCCACGCTCTACGGCGAAAGCGCCCGCGCCGCCACGGTGGCTGCTCTGCGCTCGCCGACGGCTATGCTGCCGGTGACGCCGACGGCTGAAGAGACGGCCGCACAGGCCTCGCCGCTTGTGCTGGTGGTCGACGACTCGCTCACCGTGCGGCGCGTCACACAGCGCCTGCTGGTGCGCGAAGGCTACCGCGTGATCCTGGCGAAGGACGGTATCGAAGCACTCGAACGCCTGGCCGAAGACCTGCCGCATGTGGTGCTCAGCGACATCGAAATGCCTCGCATGGACGGCTTCGACCTCGTGCGCAACATCCGCGGCGACGCACGCCTGCGTGCCTTGCCGGTGATCATGATCACCTCGCGGATCGCGCAGAAGCACCGCGACTACGCGGCCGAGCTGGGTGTCGATCACTACTTGGGCAAGCCGTACTCTGAAGAAGACCTGCTTGCATTGATTGGTCGGTACACGGCGGTGACAGCACCGGCCTGACGCGGCTCAGCTTCCGTCGTACCCCAGCCTGCCATGTCTGAACTCGTAGATCATCTCGCCGACCTCACCGGTTACAGAGATCGCGACATTCTTGACGTGACGCTGGTCGGCGCCTTGCGCGACATGCTGCACCCGCGTGTCGTGACCATCTACCGTTGCGTCGGCGAGGCTGGTAACGAGCGCTGGATCACCCGGGCTCGTCTCGGCGAACACGATGCAGCGGCCACGGCGGACCCGGCCTGGGCCGATGTCGAGAACCTGCCCGCGCTGGCGCTGTTCCCCGAGCGCATGCAGGCGCTGAAAGGGCAGACCACGTGGCTCACCGTGCCGGGGCGCCACAGCCTCAGCCTCTTTCCGGTGAGCACCGACCGCGAGGTCGTCGGCGTGATGGAGATCGAAACTTCCGAACCGCTGAGCGAGGAATCGCGCCGCATGGTCGGCAGCATCCTGCGCATTTACCGCAATTTCCAGGCGCTGCTCGACTACAGCGAGCGCGACACGCTGACCGGCCTGCTGAACCGCAAGACCTTCGACGAGAGCTTCCTGAAGGCCACGAGCGAATCCACTGCGCTGCCCGTCGTGACGGCCGATGGCCGGCGCCATGAAGCGACCAACCACAGGCATTGGCTGGGGTTGATCGACATCGATCATTTCAAGTCGGTCAACGACAACTACGGCCACTTGATCGGCGACGAAGTGCTGCTGCTGCTGTCGCGCCTGATGCGCAGCAGCTTTCGCTTTCACGACCGGCTGTACCGCTTTGGCGGCGAAGAGTTCGTGGTGCTGATGCGCTGCGCCAACGAACAGGACGCCGCGCTGGCGCTGGAGCGCATGCGCGGCAACACCGCCAGTTATCCGTTCCCGCAGGTGGGGCAGATCACCATCAGCATCGGCTTCACCGAGGTCTTGCCTGGCGACACGCCGAGCGGCGCTTTCGAGCGCGCCGACAAAGCCGTGTATTTCGCCAAGGCACACGGGCGCAACCAGGTGCAGAGCCACGCCGTGTTGGTGGCGCGTGGCGACCTGGAAGACGAATCGAAGATTGGGGACGTGGAGCTGTTCTGAGGCCCCCCAGTCGCTTCGCTCTTGCCCCCGAGGGGCGCCACCCAGTGGCCCGGCAAAGCCGGATCCACGGGCGTTGCTCGATAACGCTTCGCTGAGCTCGCTGTTCGCATTCCTCCGCCAATCTGAGCGAACGTCTGTACGCGCTACCTCTTCCCGAGCTTTACCACTGCATACCGCGCCAGTGTCTTGTCCCGTGCCTCGTCGTGCATGACGATCGGCAGAGGGTAGTTTTCTCCTAGGACCACTTTCCCTTCAGCGAGCTCGATCGGTCGCGCCAGCCACGGAGCGTGGATGGCCTTGTCGGACATGCCGGTCAATTGCGGCAGGTAGCGTCGGATGAACTTGCCTTCTGGGTCGAACTTTTCGCTCTGAGTCACCGGGTTGAAGATGCGGAAGTACGGCTGGGCGTCGCAGCCTGTGGACGCTGCCCATTGCCAGCCGCCGTTGTTGGCGGCGAGGTCGTAGTCGTTCAGCTTCAGCGCGAAGTAGCGTTCGCCCCAGCGCCAGTCGATGCCAAGGTCTTTCACCAGGAAGCTGGCGACAACCATGCGCAGGCGGTTGTGCATGTAGCCGCTCTGGTTGATCTGCGCCATCGCCGCGTCAACCAGCGGGTAGCCGGTGCGGCCATCGCACCAGGCGGCAAACAAGGCATCGGCCTGCTTGCCGTGCTCCCATTTGATGGCGTCGTACTCGGGCTTGAAGCTCGAGCTCACCACGTGCGGGTAGTGATGAAGCACCTGGTGGTAGAAGTCGCGCCAGATCAGTTCGGCCAGCCAGGTTGCGGCACCGGGGGAGCCCTGATGCATGCGCGCAGCGGCCTCGCGTGCGAGTTGCCGTATCGACACCGTGCCGAAGCGCAGGTGGGTCGACAGGTAACTCGGCCCCTTCACCGAAGGGAAGTTGCGCGCCTCGTCGTAGTGATCGATGCGCGGCAGGAAGTCAGCCAGCATCTCCTGCCCGCCGCTCGCGCCCAGGCCCAGTCGCATCTCGTGAAGGTTGGTGGCCTCGAATCCGATTTCCGCCAGGCGGGGCGCGCCCGCGGTCACGCCCTTGGGCAGCGGCGCCAAGCAGTCAGCGTACTTCTCGACGGGATAGGCGCTCACGTAAAAGGGTTCCAGCTTCTTCAACCACGCGTTCTTGTAGGGCGTGAACACGATGTAGGGTTTGCCGCTGGCCGTGAGCACCTCGCTGCGCTCGAAGACCACGTGGTCCTTGCTGGTGTGCAGCGCAATGCCGCGGTCGGCCAGGATGCCGCGAACGCGGTTGTCGCGGGCGATGGCGTCCGGCTCATCGTCGTGGTTGGCATACACGGCCTGCACATGCAGTTGCTCGGCCAAACGGGGCAGCTCATTGACGGCTGAACCGTGTCGAACGATCAGGCCGCCTGCCGGCTGCAAAGCACGCAAACGGGTGTCCAGCTCGGCCAGGCTGTCGCGGATGAACTCCACACGGCGATCAACGCGCGGCAGCGGGTCGAGGATGTCGGTGTCGAAGACGAAGGCGCACCACACCTTGCGAGCTGCCTTCAGCGCATGGAAGAGGGCCGCGTGGTCCTCGCCGCGCAAATCCCGCTTGAACCAGACCAAAGCGCTGTCCAAAACCTTTTCCATCGGGGGAGTGTGCCGCAGGAATAAAATCGACGGCATGTCTGGCACCGCCATCAACCTCACCAACCAATTCCTCATCGCCATGCCCGGCATGGCGGATGACACCTTCGCTGGAGCGGTGATCTACATGTGCGAGCACACCGACAAGGGTGCGCTGGGACTGGTGATCAACAAGCCGATCGACATCAAGCTGAAGAACCTGTTCGAGAAGGTCGAACTCACCCTCGACCGCGAAGACCTGGCCGAGGCGCCCGTCTACTTCGGCGGGCCGGTGCAGACCGAGCGGGGCTTCGTGCTCCATGAGCGGCTGGATGGCGATGCGGGCGAAGGCGGCCACTACAACTCCTCGCTGCAGATCCCGGGCGGGCTCGAGATGACCACCAGCAAAGACGTGCTGGAGGCGCTTTCGAACGGCGCCGGCCCGAAGAAGATCCTGGTGACGCTGGGCTACAGCGGCTGGAGCGCGGGCCAGCTCGAGGAAGAGATCGGCCGCAACGGTTGGATCAACGTCAGCGCCGAACCCGGCATCATCTTCGACACTCCTGTGGAGCAGCGCTACGACAAGGCCCTGTCGCTGCTCGGCATCGACCCCCGCATGCTGTCGCAAGAGGCGGGGCACGCATGACGGGTGCGGCGATGTCCGACCTGATTGCTCCTCCCCGTTCCTTTCTAGCTTTCGATTTCGGTACCAAGCGCGTTGGCGTTGCCAGCGGCAACACCATCACACGCACCGCCACGCCGCTGCGAACCGTGGCCGCCGAGGGCGACGCCCGTTTCACCGCATTGGGCGCCCTGATCACCGAGTGGCAGCCGGACGCCCTGGTCGTCGGCGTGCCTTTTCACCCAGACGGTGCGCCGCATGACAATACCGCCCGCGCGCAGCGCTTCGCTCGCCAACTGCATGGCCGCTTCAGGCTCCCGGTGCACGAGGTGGACGAGCGCTACACCACGACCGAGGCCCATGCGGCCGGTGCAGCCGACGTCGACGCGGCTTCCGCTGCGATCATCCTGGAGCAGTTCTTGAGAGACCTGACATGAGCACCTTGCATCTGAACGCCGAGGCCTTGTACCTCGACTTGTTATCAGGCGTGCGCGGCCTGCTGCAGCCCGATGCCGTCCTGGTCGGCATCTGGTCTGGTGGCGCCTGGTTGGCCGAACGTCTGCAACACGACTTGAAGTTGGCCGGCGAGCCTGGCGTGATCTCGAGCGCGTTGCACCGCGACGACTTCGGGTCCAAGGGACTGGCAAGCGCCGACCCGACCAAGCTGCCCTTCGAGATCGAAGGCAAGCCGATAGTGCTGATCGACGACGTGCTTTACACCGGCCGCACCACGCGCGCGGTGATCAACGAGCTGTTCGACTTCGGCCGCCCGGCGAGCGTGACGCTGGCGGTGCTGGTCGACCGAGGCGGGCGTGAATTGCCCATCCAGCCAGCGTATTCGGCGGCGCGCATTGCGCTGCCCCGAGAACACAAGCTGCGCCTCGCGCGTGACGACGAAGGCCGGTTCAGCTTCGACATCAAGGAGGGAACATGATGACCCCCAGCTTGCGCCGCCGCCGCCCCGTGGTCTTGCGAAAGATCTGACATGACACGCAACCCACAGCTGAACAAACACGGCGAGCTGATTCACCTGCTCTCCATCGAAGGCCTGCCGCGCGCAGTGCTGCACAGCATTCTCGACACCGCCGGCACCTTCCTGAGTGTCAACGATCGCGAGGTGAAGAAGGTGCCGCTGCTGCGCGGCAAGAGCGTGTTCAATCTCTTCTTCGAGAACAGCACGCGCACTCGCACCACCTTCGAGATCGCGGCCAAGCGCCTGAGTGCCGACGTGATCAACCTCGACATCGCCAAGTCGAGCGCCGCCAAGGGCGAGAGCCTGCTCGACACCATCGCGAACCTCAGCGCCATGCATGCCGACATGTTCGTCGTGCGGCACAGCGAGAGCGGCGCGCCCTACCTGATCGCGCAGCACTGCGCCCCGCACGTGCACGTGGTGAACGCCGGCGACGGCCGGCATGCGCACCCGACGCAGGGGCTGCTCGACATGTACACCATCCGCCACTACAAGCAGGACTTCACCCAGCTCACCGTGGCCATCGTTGGTGACATCGTGCACTCGCGCGTGGCGCGCTCCGACATCAATGCCCTCACCACGCTCGGCGTGCCCGAGATCCGCGCCGTCGGTCCCAAGACACTGGTGCCCGGCGACCTGAAGGAGATGGGCGTGCGCGTGTGCCACGACATGGTCGAAGGCATCAAGGGCGCCGACGTGATCATCATGCTGCGCCTGCAGAACGAGCGCATGAGCGGCGCCATGCTGCCCAGCGCCGGCGAGTTCTTCAAGAACTACGGCCTCACCCAAGAGAAACTCGCGCACGCCAAGCCCGATGCGATCGTCATGCACCCCGGCCCGATCAACCGTGGCGTCGAGATCGACTCGTCGGTGGCCGATGGCAAGCAGAGCGTGATCCTGCCGCAGGTCACCTTTGGCATCGCGGTGCGCATGGCGGTGATGTCGACGATCGCAGGCAACAACGCTTGAAGGGGCACACAACAAGATGAAACTCCTGATCAAGAACGGCCGGTTGGTCGACCCGGCCAGCGGCCGCGATGAAAGCGGTGACGTGGCGATTGCCGCCGGCCGCATCGTGTCGCTCGGCAAGGTGAACCCCGACTTCCGGCCAACACGCACCATCGACGCCGGCGGCCTCGTCGTGGCGCCCGGGCTGGTCGATCTCGCGGCGCGCTTGCGCGAGCCGGGCCACGAGCATGAAGGCATGCTCGAGTCGGAGATGGCTGCGGCCGTGGCCGGTGGCGTCACCAGCCTGGTGTGCCCGCCCGACACCGATCCGGCGCTCGACGAGCCGGGCCTGGTGGAGATGCTGAAGTTCCGCGCACGCAACCTGAACCAGTCGCACCTGTACCCGCTGGGTGCGTTGACACGCGGCCTGGCCGGCGAGGTGCTGACCGAGATGGCTGAACTCACCGAAGCCGGTTGCGTCGGGTTCTCGCAGGCCGACGTGGCGCTGGCCGACACCATGGTGCTGCAGCGCGCGCTGCAGTACGCCTCCACCTTCGGCTATACCGTGTGGCTGCGTCCGCAAGACGCTTACCTCGGCAAGGGCGTCGCCGCGAGCGGTGCTCTCGCCACCCGCCTCGGCCTCTCGGGCGTACCGGTGATCGCCGAGACGATCGCGCTGCACACCATCTTCGAATTGATGCGCGTGACCGGCGCTCGCGTGCACCTGTGCCGCCTCAGCAGCGCCGCTGGCATCGCGCTCGTGCGCGTGGCCAAGGCGGAAGGATTGCCCGTCACCTGCGACGTGAGCGTGAACCAGCTGCACCTCACCGACATGGACATCGGCTACTTCAACGCCGCGATGCGCCTGACGCCGCCGCTGAGGCAGCAGCGCGACCGCGATGCGATCCGCGCCGCACTGGCCGATGGCACGGTGGACGCGCTCGTCAGCGACCACACGCCGGTCGACGAAGACATGAAGACGCTGCCGTTCGCTGAGGCAGAACCTGGTGCGACCGGCCTCGAGCTGCTGCTCAGCCTGGCGCTCAAGTGGGGCGAAGAGCAGGGCATCGGCCTCGGCAAGACGCTGGCTGCCGTGACATCCGAGCCCGTGCGGGCGCTGGGTGACGCGCTGGGCTCGCTCTCTTCCAGCGCGGGCCGCCTGGTTGAAGGCGGCGTCGCCGACATCTGCCTGTTCGACGAGAAGGCACGCTGGACGGTGGAGCCCGCTGCGCTCAAGAGCCAGGGCAAACATTCGCCGTTCGCGGGGTACGAATTGCCCGGTCGGGTGAAGTACACGCTGGTTGCCGGCCATGTGGCCTACGAGGCCGCTTGAGCGCGCCGTTGCGCACCTTGCGCGGCCTATGGCGGCTGGCTCATTGCTGCGTGCACTTGGCCGCAGGCATGTTGCGTTGCGCGTTCATCTTCCCGTTCGTCGGGCCGGCCACGCGCATGCAGCAGGTCGGCGCCTGGTGCGCCAAGATGGCACGCGTCCTCGGCATGCACATCGAATCCGCCGGTATTTCACACGACGGGCCGGTGCTGCTGGTCGCCAATCACATGTCGTGGCTTGACATCCTCGCCATCAACGCGGTACACCCCGCGCGCTTCGTCTCGAAGGCCGACGTGCGTGCGTGGCCGTTGCTGGGCTGGCTGGTCGCGAACGGCGGCACCGTGTTCATCGAGCGTGAACGCAAGCGTGATGCCTTGCGTGTGGTGCACCAGATCGCCGACTCGCTCAAGCAGGGCCACACGATCGCGATGTTCCCCGAAGGCACCACCGGCGACGGCACGACGCTGCTGCCCTTCCATGCCAATTTGCTCCAGGCAGCGGTGTCGACCGGCACGCCGCTTCAGCCGATCGCCCTACGCTACATCGATGCCGATTCGCAGCCCAGCCGCGCCGTGGTGTGGATCGGCGACACGACCCTCGTCACCTCGCTGTGGCAGGTCGCCACAGCGCACCGCATGCGGGCCTTCGTGACGCAGCTACCGGCCTTATCGACACACGAACGCGAGCGGCGTGAGCTGGCCGAGACCGTACGCAGCCAGATCGCCGGCGCCTTGGGATTCGACGCGTCTTCGCTGGCCGGGCACTGACCCGTTAGAGGCACCTGCCCGGCAGGTAGCTGCTGGGGACATCGGTCTTGTCCGTGCCCATCGCCTTCATCTTGTCGGGCGGTTTGGCGTGGCCGCAGACCCAGGTCACAGGCACCACGGGTGCGTCTTCCACCACGGCGGGGCGCAGCGTCAAGGTCTTGCCCTTCAGGGCCCCGTTGGCACGGTTGCCGAACACGATGTGAATGGCGCCGGCCTCCACGGTGACCGATTGCACGACGTTGTTGACGATCTTGTCCGGCACCGGCAAGCCCACCGCTGCGTTGTCGTCCGGCATGCTCTTCATCACCGACCAGGCCGCCTCGATCGGCTTCTTGGCAATGTCGGCCAATGGCAAGGCCTCGGCAATCTGCTCACGGATGAACTTGCCTTGCAGGCTGGGCACGGCCATCAGCGCCAGGATGGCAATGATGGCCACCACGATCATGACCTCGATGAGGGTGAAACCGGAAGAGCGGCGGATCGATGTGTTCACGCGTGAGGGCGGCGGTGAGCCGCTTTGCCTGAGATGGGAGCATTCTGCGGCAATCGAGCCGCTGGCTCGCAGGCGAAGCACGGGTCGCTGTGTCACAGTCAGTAAGGCCCGCAGCATGAAGACGTTCGACACACTCGCCACCCGAAAAGCCCTTGGCTTCGATCGCCTCGTGCCCGCGGTCGCGCAGATGTTTTCCGTCGGCTGCGAGGTGCCGGCGCGCCACGTGCACAGCCTGCCCATCGAAGGCGGCAGTGGCGTGACCGTGCTCATCATGCCGGCCTGGCAGGCGGGCCGTTATTTCGGCGTCAAGACGGTGATGATCGCGCCCGACAACTCGCAGCAAGGGTTGCCGGGGCTGCATTCCACGTATCTGCTCTACGACGCTCGCACCGGCGTGCCGCTGGCTCAGATGGACGGCAACGAGATCACGTCGCGGCGGACGGCTGCTGCGTCTGCGCTGGCTGCTTCCTATCTGGCGCGTCGCACCTCGCGCCATCTTCTGATCGTCGGTGCCGGCCGTGTCGCCAGCCTGCTTGCGGAGGCGTACCGCAGTGTGTTGCCCATTGAGAATGTCAGTGTGTGGAGCCGAAAGCTACCGGCCGCCGCACAGCTCGCTGCGGCTGTGCGCGAGAGTGGTTTCGAAGCTGCGCCCTGCGCTGACCTGGCAAAGGCGGTCGCCGATGCCGACATCGTCAGCTGCGCCACGCTGTCCACCGATCCACTGATCCGCGGTGAATGGCTGCGCGATGGGACGCACCTCGACCTGATCGGCAGCTTCACCCCAACGATGCGGGAGGCCGACGACGACTGCTTTCGTGGCGCGAGCATCTACGTCGACACCGAAGAGGCATGGCACAAGAGCGGCGAACTGCTTGGACCGATGTCGCGCGGCGTGTTCGCATCGAGCGATGTGCGCGGCACACTGGCGCAGCTGTGCAGTGGCGCACGAGCAGGGCGTACGTCGGCCGTCGAGCGCACGCTGTTCAAGTCGGTGGGGACGGCGCTCGAAGATCTGGCCGCAGCCGTGTTGGTTTACGAATCGGCGGCCTGACGTTCTGTCATCGGTTCACTCGAGCAGCGGCGCGGCAGGCGTCAACACCTCGTGGACGATCGCGGCCAACTGCTCGAGCGTGTATTCCTTCTGGATCAGCCCGCGCACGCCGGCGTGTTTTGCTTTCTCACGCATGTCGTCGGACACATAGCCCGAGCTGATGACTAAGGGCAGGTCCGGCCGAATGCGCGCCACCGCCAAGACCAGATCCATGCCGGTGACTTCGGGCATGTTGTAGTCGGTGACGACGAGGTCGAAAGCATCGGGCTGGGTGCGAATGCGTTCAATGGCCTCTCGCGGCCGCTCAATCGCGGTGACGCGGTAGCCCGCGCGCTGGAGCAGGCTTTCGACCAGCAGCAGCATTGCGGGGTCGTCGTCGACGTACAGCACGTGCTGCCCGCTTCCCTGCGGTGCACGCGGCGGTGATGCCGCCACCTCGGCCACACTGTTCTCGGCCAGCACCAGCGGAAAGTACAGGTGGAAGGTGCTGCCGTGGCCGAGCGTGCTGTCGACGGTGATGGCCCCCTGGTGCGCGCTCACGATGCCATGCACCACCGACAACCCGAGGCCCGTGCCCTGGCCCACCGGCTTGGTCGTGAAAAAGGGCTCGAACACCCGCGAGCGGGTGAGTTCGCTCATGCCGGTGCCGGTGTCGCTAACCCACAGGTGCGCGTAGCGTCCGGGCTCGACCGTGCCCAGGCCGCGCGCGGGATCGGCGCGCAGCTCGGCGGCGTCGAGCCCGATCGTGATGCGGCCGCTGCGGCCCAGCAGCGCGTGCCAGGCGTTGGTGCAGAGGTTCGTCAAGACCTGTTGGACCTGCGTGGCGTCTGCTCCCACCAGCAGCGGCTCGTCGCTGAGATCGAGCGACAGCTCCACCGAAGCCGGCAACGTGGCGCGCAGCAAGGCGACCGATTGCTCGACCAGCGGCCGCATCGGCTGGCTCACCAGCACATGCGGCTGCATGCGGCTGAACGCGAGGATCTTCTGCACCAGGCTGCGGCCGCGCACGCCGGCCAGTTCGATCTGCTCCAGGCAGGTCTGGTCCGCAGAGTTCGCGGCGGCCTGTTGCCGTGCGAGTGCGGCGTTGCCGAGAATGGCCGCGAGGATGTTGTTGAAGTCGTGTGCAATGCCGCCAGCCAGCGTGCCGATGGCTTCCATCTTCTGCGACTCGCGAAGCTGCGATTCGAGCAGGCCGCGCTTGGCCTCGGCCTGCTTGCGTTCGGTGATGTCGGTGACCATGCCGAGCGCGCCGGCCGGTTTGCCGCTCGCATCGACGATGGGCGCCACCGACATCGCGGCCCAGAGGTCGGAGCCGTCGGGCCGGCGAAAACGCAGGTCGCGCGGCTCGCGCGGAGCTGCCTCCTGCCGTTCGATGTCGGCCAGCGCGATCGGCCGGTCGTGCTCGTGGATGAAATCGAGCAAGGGCCGGTTCTGCATGTCGCTCGCAGCGCAACCCAGCATCTGCAGCATCTTCGGGTTGGCGAAGGCAATGCGTTGCTGCGCGTCGATGAGCCAGATGCCTTCGTTCGCGGTCTCGACGATGCGCCGGTAGCGCTCTTCGCTGTCGCGCAACTCGCGTGTCATCGCATGGGCCACGCCGTAGGCGCGGGCTCGCCCCGTGATCAGCAGATAGGTGAGCAGCGTCAGCAGGAGGCTGAGCCCGACACCGGCCACGAGGATGATGCGGGTCGAATCGCGATGGTGGCGCTGTTCGAAGGCGGCGAGCGTGCGCACCGAGACCGTCCAGGTACGGCCTGCGACGCTGACGAACTCCTGCGTCTCGAAGCGCGGTGGTGTGGCGTCGTCGGTGGCGCCCGAGCGAAACACGGCCGTGTCGCTGCCGGGTTGGGCGGTGTCGTCGATGCGCACGGCCAGGCCGGGCGTGCTTTCGCCGTACAGGCTCGACATCAAATCGCCCATGCGCACGCCGGCCCACACCCAGCCTTCGAGGTTCTTGCGCCGGGCCTCGATGCTGTCGAGCGCTTGCCCCTTGGCATACAGCGGCAGCACCATCAGAAAACCGTACTGCGGTTCCCCGTCGGGCTCGGTCACCAGGCGAACTCGGCCGGTGACTGCCACGGTGCCCGAATCGCGCGCCTTCAGCAGGGCAGCGCGACGCACCGGGTCGGAGTAGATGTCGTAGCCCAGCGCCCTGAGGTTGTATCCGACGCCCGGCGCAATGTAGGTGACCGGCACATAGGTGTCGCGTTGGCCAGCGGGCGCGATGGTGTAGCTGACGACGCCACTGGCTCGCTGCATGGCGACGTGAGCGGGGGCTTGCTCGCCGGGCAGCAGCGGGCCATAGGCAAAGGCCTGCAGGCCGGCGATGTCGGTACCGGCCAGCAGCGCGTTCACGTAGGTTTCGAAACTGGCGCGGTCGACGCGTTCGTTGGCCATGAACAGGCCTTGCAGGCCGCGCAGGATCTGCTCGTAGCTGCTGGTGCGCTGCTCGATGCGGTCGGCGGTCTGGCGCACGGCGGTCTCGAAACTCGCGCGGAGGCTGCGTGCGTCGGTTTCCTTCTCGAGCCGCCACAACCAAGCGGTGATGCCGAGCGAGCCGGCGCCGACAGTCAGGGCCAGCAGGAGCGGGAGCGCGCGTTTCAAGCGGAGTTCTCGCTCGGTCTCAGTACTGCGTCATGGTGCGCGCCAGATCGGCGGGGAAGTACTTCTGGAAAATCCGCTGCACCGTGCCGTCGGCACGCATCTCTTTGATCAGTGCGCGCCAGGCTTCTTGCTGTGCCACAGGCAGGCTCTTCTTCGACATGATCAGCCCGTGCGGCACCGGCGGGTCATCGAACTCGAGGATGGAGGTCTGTGCGCGAATGGCTGCACGCTGCACCGTGGGGTAGTCGAAGGGCTCGATGATCATCCCCTGGATGCGCTTGTCGAGCAGTATTTCGTAGAGCGGGTCGAGGCTGTTGGCGAAGCTCACGCGCTGCTCACCGTCGAGTTTGTCGACCAGTTGGTTGGCGCTCGGGTTGTAGCGAAAGCTGCGTATCGCGCCCAGCCGCAGCGCGGTATTGCGCTCGAAGTCAGCGAGTGTCTTCACCTCTGCATCCTGGCGTACCAGCAGGTAGTACTTGTTGGCGAAGTACCAGGCAAAGGCGGCAAATCGGTCGCGGGATTCGTTGGTGATGCCCGAAAGGCTGAAGTCGAGGCCGCCGGATTCGATGAGCTGCCAGATGCGCGCGCGCGGCATCACCGTGATGACGAGCTTGCAGCCACTGCGTCGCGAAAGTTCATCGGCGATGTCCTTGTCGATGCCTTCGTTCGTCTGCGTGGAGTAGAGCAGGCCGTGGTCGTGAAGGGCCAGGCTCAGCGAACGGGAACAATCGGGCTTGCCATCTGCAAAGGCGGCATGCGAGCCCAGCACAAGCGTCCACATCAGCAGGAAGCAGCGGAGCAGTCGCATGTTCGTGTTCTCTTGGGACGATGGACGAGCATAGTGGGCCATCGCGCCTTGCTGCGCAACCTGCAGAGTGTCTATGAGGCTGGCCGGCACCCGCCGTGCAAAACATCACGCAGGTCACCGGCGCTTGGCGCTCGCTGGCGTGTGGATCCCGTGCCGCAAGTTGCCCAGGCGACAGCATGCCGTCCAGGGTCTGCGCTATGGTCGAGGCTCCGCTGGCCCCACACGCTTTGACTCCCGTTTCCTCACATTCCGCCCGTTTGCGCCTGGCTCGTTTTCTGGTTCGCAAATATTTCGCGCGTCCCCGTGGCGTGTGGGCCCTGGCGGGGCCGGTGCTGGTGCAGGAGCTGGCCCTTGTGCTGACCGGCGCGGTGGTGATGGCGCTGGCCAGCCACCTCGGGCCGGCGTCGGTGGCTGCCATCGGCATGATCGATGCGCTGGGCTTCCTGCTGAACGCGGTGTATGGCGGCCTCGCCATGGGTTCCATCGTCACGGTGGCTCATTGCCTGGGCGCTGGCCGCCGCGACGACCTGCGTGCTGTGGCCTTCAGCGCGTTGCTGATGGCGCTGTGCGGCGGGGTGCTGGTGGCCACGCTGCTGTGGTTCACGCGAAGTGGCTGGCTCGCGTTGCTGCTGCCAGGTGCCGAAGCGTCGGTGGTGACGCAGGCGGATCACTACTTCCGTTGGCTCATTGCCGCCGGGCTGCCCACCTCGCTGGTGATGGTGGGTTGCGGTGTGCTGCGTGGCATGGCACGCACCGATGCGGCCATGCGCGTGCAGGTTGCCATGAACCTGCTGCAGATCGTGTTCGCAGCGTTGTTCATGCGGGGCGTCGACGGCAGCGTGGGCGGTGCCGGGGTGGCCTTGCTGATCGCACGCAGTGCGGGAGCGGCACTGGCCTTGTTGGCGCTGTGGCCCACGCTGCAGCGGCGCGCTGCACACCWGCCAGGCTGGCCGGTGCGCAGCGAATTCGTCCGCGCCATCCTGCGCGTGGGCTGGCCGGCCGCGCTCGAGGCCTCGTTCTTTCATGTGGGCAAGGTGATCACGCAGACGATGGTGGTCGGCCTGGGCACCAGCGCCATGGCCGCCAATTTCGTGGCGGCCTATGTCAGTGCGCTGCTCAACGCGCCAGGCACCGCGCTGGGTGTGGCCGCGACCACACTGGTGGGGTTGAGCCTCGGTGCCGGCCGGGCATTTGCTGCACAGCGCCTGCTGCTGCGGCTGATCCGCAGCGCACGCTGGGCGCTCACCGCCTTGGCACTCGTGGTCTTGCCTTTGGCCTGGCCGTTGGCGGGCCTGTTCGGCAACGACCCCGAGGTGAGGCGGCAAGCCACCTGGTTGATCTGGCTCAGTTGCCTGTTCATGCCGGTGTGGGCGACATCGTTCGTGCTGCCGGCCGGCTTGCGGGGAGCAGGCGACACGCGCTACGCGCTGGCCGTCGGCACCGCGACGATGTGGGGGCTGCGCATCCTGGCCGGCTATGGCCTGGGCATCATGCTCGGCCTGGGCGTTGTCGGTGTGTGGTTGGGGATGTTCGGCGACTGGGTGGTTCGCGGCTGGCTTTTTCGCAAGCGCCTGCGCGGCCAGGCGTGGACGCGCCACCGCCTGCTGCGCTGAGGCGCGGCGCTCAGCCCTTCTTGCCCTGGTTGGCCACCGCCGCGGCGGCCTTGGCTGCAGCTTCGGCGTCACCCAGGTAGTAGCTCTTGATGGGCTTCAGCTGCGCATCCAGCTCATAGACCAGCGGGATGCCGTTGGGGATGTTCACGCCGACGATGTCGTCGTCGGCGATGTTGTCCAGGTACTTCACCAGTGCGCGGATGCTGTTGCCGTGCGCGGCGATCACGATGCGCTTGCCAGCCTTGATGGCGGGCGCGATGCTGTCGTTCCAAACCGGCATCACGCGGGCCACGGTGTCCTTGAGGCATTCGGTCAGCGGAACGTCTTCGGGCTTCAACTTGGCGTAACGGATGTCGCTGCGTTGGCTGAGCGGAGCGTCTGCGGCCAGCGGCGGCGGCGGGGTGTCGTAGCTGCGGCGCCAGATCAGCACCTGCTCGTCGCCGTACTGCTTGGCGGTCTCGGCCTTGTTCAGGCCTTGCAGGCCACCGTAGTGGCGTTCGTTCAAACGCCAGTGGTGCACCACCGGCAGCCAGGTGCGGTCCATCTGGTCGAGCGTGTGCCAGAGGGTCCAGATGGCGCGCTTGAGCACGGAGGTGTAGGCCACGTCGAAGTCGTACCCGTTCTCCTTCAGCAGCCGCCCGGCCTGCTGCGCTTGCGCCACGCCGGTGGGCGTGAGCTCCACGTCGACCCAGCCAGTGAATCGGTTTTCGAGGTTCCAGGTCGACTCGCCGTGGCGAATGAGCACAAGTTTGTACATGGCGTGGGTAGGCGAGGGATTGAATTCAGGCGACAGAGGCCTGAATTCTATAATTCGCGTTTGCTTCCAACACCCTGGGCCTCTTCGTGAAATTCATAGTCGACAACTGGTATCTGATCGCGGTGGCCCTGGTTTCGGGTGGATTGCTGCTGTGGCCGCGCCTGCGTGCGGGCGCGCAAGGCGGCGGGGTATCTGCTGCCGAAGCGGTGCAACTGATCAATCGCGAGCGTGCCGTTCTGATCGATGTGAGCGAGCCGGCAGAGTACGCCGCAGGCCATGCCGGTGGTTCGAAGAACGTGCCCCTGGCCAAGCTGGAATCGGCTGGCGACCTGCCCAAGAACAAGGCCTTGCCGCTGGTGGTGGTGTGCGCGACCGGCGCGCGCGCTTCGCGCGCCGTGGGTACCCTACACAAGCTCGGTTTCGCGAATGCGCGTCCTCTGGCCGGTGGCCTGAAGGCGTGGCGCGAAGCCAATCTGCCGGTCGAGAAATCGGCCTGATCTCAGCTGGACCACAGGAGGCAGTGAATGCAGGCGGTGAAGATGTACACCACCCAGGTGTGCCCGTTTTGTCAACGCGCCAAGATGCTGCTCAAGCAGCGTGGCGTTGACGAGATCGACGAAGTGCGTGTGGACCTGGACCCCTCGCAGCGCGACACCATGATCCAGATCACTGGCCGCCGTACGGTGCCGCAGATTTTCATCGGCAGCACCCATGTCGGCGGCTGCGATGACCTGGTCGCGCTCGACCAACGCGGTGGCTTGATGCCGCTGTTGAACGGCGCCGCCAACTAGGTTCACCGGGACCCATCCCCGGTATCCGAAGGTCGCGGGCCGTCATTTCCCGTCGGCCATAATTCAAGGCTCAGTCCGCAGCACCACGGGTGCGGGCCTTTTGCTTTCACCCTTTTTTCCGCGAGACCACCATGGCCGACGAAACCACTTCCACTCCCGTGTTCCAGATTCAGCGCGTCTACCTGAAGGACCTGTCGCTGGAGCAACCCAACTCACCGCAGATCCTGCTGGAGCAGGCTCAGCCCCAGGTCGACATCAACCTCAACCTGGCCGCGGCGCCGGTGGTCGACGGCATCTATGAAGTGACCGTCACGGCCACCGTCACGACCACCGTGGCCGACAAGACGCTGTTCCTGGTGGAAGCCAAGCAGGCCGGCATCTTCGAAATCCGCAACATCCCCGACGACCAGCTGCAGCCCATCATCGGCATCGCTTGCCCGCAAATCATTTACCCATACCTGCGCGCGATCGTCTCTGACGTGTGCACGCGCGCCGGCTTCCCGCCGGTGGTGCTGGCCGAAGTGAACTTCCAGGCGATGTTCGAAGCGCAACAGCAACAGGCGACCGCAGCCAACGGCGCGCCCGCCAGCCTGAACTGATCACCGCCAGGCACCGATGAATCTGACGGTGCTGGGCGCCGGCGCCTGGGGAACGGCGCTGGCAGTGAGCACGGCCGCACGCCATGCCACGCTGCTGTGGGCGCGCGATACGCAGCAGGCGCTGCTGATGCAGTCGGCACGCGAGAACCGGCGTTATCTGTCGGGGGTGGCGCTGCCCAAGGCGCTTCAAATCGACACCGATTTCGACAGGGCGGTCGCGCATGGCCGTGATGGCCTGATCGTCATCGCGACGCCGATGGCCGGGCTGCACGAGATGCTGCAGCGCCTGCCTGACACCTCTGCTGGCGTGCTCTGGCTGTGCAAGGGATTCCAGGAAGGCACCGGCCTGCTGGGCCATGAAGTGGCGCGTGCCTCGAGACCGGGCGCTGCGAACGTCGGCATCCTGTCCGGCCCGAGTTTTGCGCTCGAGGTGGCGCGCGGCCAACCCGCTGCGTTGGTAGCGGCGAGCGCCGATGAGGCGCTGTGCCAACTGGCGGTCGAGGCGTTTCACAGCGACAGCCTGCGCATCTACGCGTCGAGCGACCCGGTTGGCGTGGAAGTGGGCGGCGCGGTGAAGAACGTGATGGCCATCGCCACCGGCATTGCCGACGGCATGCAACTCGGGCTCAACGCGCGCGCTGCCCTCATCACTCGCGGCCTCGCCGAGATGACGCGCCTGGGCGTGACGCTGGGTGCGCGGGCCGAGACCTTCATGGGACTGAGCGGCCTGGGCGATCTCGTGTTGACGTCCACGGGCGACCTGTCTCGCAATCGCAAGGTCGGGCTGCTGCTCGCCCAAGGTTTGCCGCTCGCTCAGATACTGAAGGAGCTCGGCCACGTGGCCGAAGGCGTGGCCTGTGCCTCGGTGGTGCTGAGCCGCGCACAGCAGAGCGGTGTTGACATGCCCATCACCGAAGCGGTGGTGCGTGTGCTCGATGGGCGCATCAGCCCGGTGGGAGCGATCCAGGAGCTGATGTCGCGCGACGCGCGGCGCGAAAGCTAGGCGCTCAGGCTCCGCCGTCGTAGCCGTTCTGGCGCCAGGCTTCGAACACCGCCACTGCCACCGCATTGCTGAGGTTGAGGCTGCGCTGCTCTGCGCGCATGGGCAAACGCACGCGTTGCGCGGTCGGAATGGTTTCGCGCAAGTCGGCGGGCAGTCCTGCTGTTTCCGACCCGAAGACCAGCCAATCGTCTGCCTGCCACGTGACCTGCGAGAACGGCTGGCTCCCGCGCGTGGTGAAGGCGAAGAGCCGTGCCATGTCAGGCTGCGCGCTGCTCAGGAATGCAGGCCACGAGGCGTGGCGCTGCACGCGGGCGTACTCGTGATAGTCCAGCCCCGCGCGGCGCAGCAGCTTGTCGTCCATCGAGAACCCGAGTGGTTCGATCAGGTGCAGTGCGCAGCCGGTGTTGGCCGCGAGGCGGATCACGTTGCCGGTGTTAGGCGGTATTTCGGGATGGACCAGGACGATGTTGAACATGAGGCTGCGATTGTCGGCTCAGCCCAAGCCAGGGCGAGGTGTGCGCGCGAGGGCCCAGGCTTCGACCCGAGAAGCGCCGGCCTGCTTGAGCACGCGTGCGATCTCGGCGAAGGTCGCGCCGGTGGTCAGCACGTCGTCGATCACGGCCACCGATCGGCCAGCGAGGTCCGAACGCCGCAGCGGTTCCACCGCGAACGCGCCTCGCACGTTGGCCGCGCGTTGCTCGGGCGGCAATGCCAACTGGTGCGGCGTGTCTCTCACGCGCAGCAGCAAATGTGCGTCGGCCTCGGCATGCAGTGCGCGGGCCACTCGACGTGTCAGCTCCCAGGCTTGGTTGAAACCACGTTCGCGCAGTCGCTGCGTGCTCAGCGGCACGGGGAGCAAGAGTTGCGGCACAGGTGAGGCCGCGCGTTCCTGAGCCGATCGCAGCAGCGATGACAGTGCCTCGCCCAGATCCAGCATCGCGTGGAACTTGAACTGCGTGATCAGTGCCGACCAGGGATGCGCGTAGTCCACACCGGCCACTGCGCCGTCGAACGCAGGCGGGTCGACGAGACACGCGCCGCAGATGCGGACGCCATGCGGCACTCGCAACGCGCAACGCTCGCAGCGCGGCACCGGTGACGCGAACCGCTCGACGCAGGCGGTGCAAAGGGTCTGCGTGCCCCAACTCCGGCACACCGCACACAGGCTGGGGACTTGCCGGAGCAGGCGCGTGAAAAGCATCGGGTCAATATACTGCCGCTCTCCATGAGCGAGCCCTCTGCCTCCACGACACGACACCTCGATGTGATGGCGGTGCGAGCCTGTCTCAGGCGGTTGGCCCGCGCTGAGGCAGCGCCGTGGCTTCACACTGAAGTGGCGCGCCGCATGGCCGAGCGCCTGGACATCATCCGCGCCAAGCCGCAGGCCGTGCTCGATTGGTGGGGCTTTGCGGGGGCGGGCGAAGCACTGTTGACCGAGGCTTATCCGGCGGCGCAGCGTTTCGTCGTTGAACCGACCGACGCATTGCGTGAACGCAGTCGGGTTGCGGCCAAGTCGCCGTGGTGGTCGGCACGCCATTGGCGCGGGCCGGCACCGCAGGTGTTGGGTCCCGATGACGTGGCGCCGGCCAGCGTGCAACTGGTGTGGGCCAACATGATGCTGCATGCGTCGGTGGACCCGGCCGCTCTGATTGCGCGATGGCATCGCGCATTGGGCGTGGACGGGTTCGTGATGTTCTCCTGCCTCGGCCCGGGCAGTTTGCGCGGCTTGAGCGATCTCTACCGGCGCATGGGCTGGCCACCACCGATGGCCGACTTCGTCGACATGCACGACCTGGGTGACATGCTTGTTCATGCCGGCTTTGCCGACCCGGTGATGGACCAGGAGGTGCTCACGCTCACCTGGGACGACCCCGAGGCCTTGCTGCGAGAGTTGCACGGCCTCGGTGCCAACGCGTCACCCGATCGTTTTGCCGGCTTGCGCACGCCGCGCTGGCGAACGCGCCTGCTGGCCGGGCTGCGCGAAATGGCCGGCCCCGATGGGCGCATCCACCTGCAGTTCGAAGTGGCCTATGGCCACGCCTTCAAGGCCGTGCCACGCGTTCCGTTGAGCGCCGAAACCACTGTTTCGCTGGACGACATGCGCACGATGGTGCGCAACAAATCAACCCGTGGTTGAGCCCATTGGAGGGGCACAAAAGCCTGCGTTAAACTTGTGGGCTTGAAAAATGCAAGTTCACCCGGGGGTCTTGTGCGCGCCGAACAGCGTTGGTGGGGTACTTCTGGTGGATCTGCCAGCTTGAAGCCGGTGGAGTCCTGACCGCATGCTTGCAACCAGTTCGATGGCGGCGTGGCATTCGGGTTCGGCCCCCACACCCATCCGTTTGGGGCGCGAGGCGAAAGTAGGTGCCGAATCGGGCATCGACTGGCTGCTCCAGCGCACCAACTCCATTGCACCCAGGCAACTGCTGGCGTTCTATGTGTCGCTGTGCGTGTTGTCGTTTGGGATTGCAGCGGGATTCTGGGTTCAGGGGGCGCGCATGGTGATGCCTTTCGCCGGCATTGAAATGCTGGCGGTGGGTTGTGCGTTGTGGGTGGTGGCTCGCCATGCGGCTGACAGCGAGCGCATTGAATTGAGGAACGATCGGCTGACGGTGGAGCACGCCAGCGGATCGCATGTGGAACGCGTTGAGTTCCAGCCGGCGTGGGTCCGGGTGGAACCCGGTCACGGCGACCGGTCCCTGATCGAGTTGTCTGGCCAGGGGCGGCGCATTGCGGTGGGGCGCTTCGTTCGGCCCGAACAGCGCAGCCAGCTGGCGTCGGAACTGCGCTGGGCGCTGGGCCGGTGGCGTCAGGGTGGAACGCTGACCGCTTCGATGTGAATTTTGAAAACTGAAACGACCATGATGAAGATGACGAAATCTCTTTGCCAGTCTCTCTGCAGGACAGCGGGGCAGTTCAGCCTGGCATTGGGCGCTGCACTCGCCACCTCGGCTGCCATGGCCGTCAACAACCTGCCGGGCGGCCCGGCTGTGAACCAGCTCGACCTGCACCCGCCGGTCACCAAGATCGCCGCCGAGCAGCAGCACTTGCACAACTTCATGATGATCTTGTGCTTGGTGATCTTCGTCGCCGTGTTCGGCGTCATGTTCTATTCGGTCTTCAAGCACCGCAAGTCCAAGGGCCACAAGGCCTCGAACTTCCACGAGAGCGTGAAGGTCGAAATCGCCTGGACCATCGTGCCTTTCATCATCGTGATCTTCATGGCACTGCCCGCCACCAAGGCCGTGGTTGCGATGAAGGACACGAGCGCCGCCGACCTGACCATCAAGGCAACCGGCATCCAGTGGAAGTGGGGCTACGACTACCTGAAGGGCGAGGGTGAGGGCATCGGGTTCGTCTCGACGCTTGACGTCACCCAGCGTGAGATGTCCGACGCCGGCAAGCCTTCGGGCGATGACTACCTGTTGAAGGTCGACAACCCGCTGGTGGTGCCGGTCAACAAGAAGGTCCGCATCATCACGACGGCGACGGACGTAATCCATGCCTGGATGGTGCCGGCCTTCGGCGTCAAGCAGGACGCGATCCCGGGCTTCGTGCGCGACACCTGGTTCCGCGCCGAAAAGACCGGCGACTTCTACGGCCAGTGCGCCGAGCTGTGCGGCAAGGAGCACGCCTACATGCCGATCCACGTGAAGGTGGTTTCGGCCGAGGACTACAGCAAGTGGGTCGACGGCAAGAACAAGGAAGCCGCGGCCAAGGCCGACGATCCCAACAAGGTCTGGGTGCTGCCCGATCTGGTCGCCCGCGGCGAGAAGGTGTATGCCGGCAACTGCGCGGCTTGCCACCAGGCCAACGGCAAGGGCGGTGGCCCGATCAAGGCCCTCGATGGCGACCCCGTCGTGCTTGACGCCGACAAGAGCAAGCAGATCCACGTGGTGCTGAACGGCCAGAACAACGGCGCGATGCCGTCGTGGAAGCAGCTCAGCGACACCGAGATCGCCGCCGTGATCACCTACACCAAGAACAACTGGTCCAACAAGACCGGACAGATCGTGCAGCCCGCCGAAGTGGCCGCCGCTCGCAAGTAAAACCGCGCCCCAAAGGAAGACTCATGAGTGCAGTACTCCCCCCTCACGGCCACGCGGCCGGCGATCACGCCCACGACGACCACGCGCACGATGATCATCACCCTCACGGCTGGCGCCGCTGGGTGTACGCGACCAATCACAAGGACATCGGTACGCTCTACCTGCTGTTCTCGTTCACGATGTTCCTTTTCGGCGGCGTGCTCGCGCTGCTGATCCGCGCCGAACTGTTCCAGCCCGGCCTGCAGATCGTGAACCCGCAGCTGTTCAACCAGCTGACCACGATGCACGGCCTGATCATGGTGTTCGGCGCCATCATGCCGGCCTTCGTCGGCTTCGCGAACTGGATGGTGCCGCTGCAGATCGGCGCGGCCGACATGGCCTTCGCGCGCATGAACAACCTGAGCTTCTGGCTGCTCATCCCGGCCGGCATCATGCTCGTGGGCTCGTTCTTCATGCCCGGTGGCGCCCCCGCTGCGGGCTGGACGCTCTACGCGCCGCTCACGCTGCAGATGGGCCCGTCGATGGACGCCGGCATCTTCGCGATGCACATCCTCGGCGCCAGCTCGATCATGGGGTCGATCAACATCATTGTGACCATCCTCAACATGCGCGCCCCGGGCATGACGCTGATGAAGATGCCGATGTTCTGCTGGACTTGGCTGATCACCGCCTACCTCCTGATCGCCGTGATGCCGGTGCTCGCCGGTGCCATCACGATGACGCTGACCGACCGCCACTTCGGCACCAGCTTCTTCAACCCCGCCGGTGGCGGCGACCCGGTGATGTACCAGCACATCTTCTGGTTCTTCGGCCACCCCGAGGTGTACATCATGATCTTGCCGGCCTTCGGCATCGTGAGCCACATCGTGCCGGCCTTTGCCCGCAAACGCCTGTTCGGCTACACCTCGATGGTGTACGCCACCTCGTCTATCGCCATCCTGTCGTTCATCGTGTGGGCTCACCACATGTTCACGACCGGCATGCCCGTCACCGGCCAGCTGTTCTTCATGTACGCGACCATGCTGATCGCGGTACCCACCGGCGTGAAAGTGTTCAACTGGATCGCGACCATGTGGCGCGGCTCGATGACCTTCGAGACGCCGATGCTGTTCGCCGTCGGCTTCATCTTCGTGTTCACGATGGGCGGCTTCACCGGTCTCATCTTGTCGGTGGCACCGGTCGACATTCAGCTGCAAGACACCTACTACGTCGTCGCCCACTTCCACTACGTGCTGGTGGCTGGTTCGCTGTATGCGATGTTCGCCGGCTTCTACTACTGGGCGCCCAAGTGGACGGGCGTGATGTACAACGAGACGCTGGGCAAGTGGCATTTCTGGCTGTCGCTGGTCTTCTTCAATGTCACCTTCTTCCCGATGCACTTCCTCGGGCTCGCGGGCATGCCACGCCGCTATGCCGACTACCCGATGCAGTTCGCTGACTTCAACGCGCTCGCGACCGTCGGTGCGTTCGGGTTCGGGCTGTCGCAGGTGTTCTTCCTGCTCTTCATCGTGATCCCGTGCATGCGCGGCAAGGGTGCCAAGGCCCCTCAGAAGCCATGGGAAGCCGCCGAAGGCCTGGAGTGGGAAGTGCCGTCGCCGGCACCGTTCCACACCTTCGAGACGCCGCCCAAGCTGAACGCGTCGGCCACCAAGGTCATCGGCTGATCGTCGCCAGAACCGCCATGACGCCCGAGCAAAAGAAGAACAACCGCCGGCTGGGTTTGATCCTGGCTTCGGTGGCGATCATCTTCTTCATCGGGTTCATGGCGCGCGCGGTCTTGTTCGGTTTGTGAGCGAGGTGACATGACGGACCTTCGCCTGAAAACCGACAACTGGCGCATGGCGGGCAAGCTTGCCGTCGTCGCGGTCGTGATGGTCGGCTTCGGCTACGCGATGGTGCCGATGTACCGCTCGATCTGCGAGGCCTTGGGCATCAACGTGCTCTCGCTTTCGGAGCGTGATGTGCCGGGCAACTCCAAGGCGACGCCGGCCAACACGCAGATCGACACCTCGCGCACGATCACGGTCGAGTTCGATGCGAATGCCAGCGGGCCGTGGGACTTCAAGCCGGCCAAGCGCTATGTCGACGTGCACCCGGGTGAATTGACGACCGTGATGTACGAGTTCCGCAATGCGCAGAACCGCACGATGGCGGCCCAGGCGATCCCGAGTTATGCGCCCAAGCAGGCGACGCCCTATTTCAACAAGCTCGAGTGCTTCTGCTTCAACCAGTACACGCTGGCGGCGGGTGAGTCCAAGCAGTGGCCTGTGGTGTTCGTGATCGACCCCAAGCTTCCCAAGGACGTGAAGACCATCACCTTGTCGTACACCTTCTTCGAAGTGGTCGGCGGCGTGGCGGTGGCGACGCCCAAGGAGCCCCGCTCATGAGCGACGGCTTGAAAGACGCGGTCAACCGCAAAGGTTCGTTTGGCCAGACGCTTCGCGCTGTGGGTTGGTCGTTCTTCGGTGTGCGCAAGTCGGCCGAGCACGAGAAAGACGTCGCGCAGCTCAACCCGGTGCATGTGGTCATCGCGGCCGTGATCGGTGTCGCGCTGTTCATCACGGTGCTGATATTGCTCGTGCGCTGGGTGCTTTCCAGCGGCGTGGCAGGCTGATTCGTTTCAAAGATTCAAGAGATCGATTCGTAGGAATTAGGAGAACTAGAGCATGTCCGCAGCGACGCACACGGGGCAGACCCCTTACTACTTCGTCCCCGCACCTTCGCGGCACCCTGTCATGGCCTCGATCGGGCTGTTCATGGTGATCTTCGGTGCCGGCCAGTGGGTCAACGGCCATGGCTGGGCGGCCTACCTGGTCTTGTTCGGTTTGCTCTGGTGGGGGTTCATCCTCAAGCAGTGGTTCGGCGACTCCATCAAGGAAAGCGAAGGCGGCCTCTACAGCGATCGCATCGACATCTCGTACCGCTGGAGCATGAGCTGGTTCATCTTCTCTGAGGTGATGTTCTTCGGCGCGTTCTTCGGTGCCTTGTACTGGGCGCGGGTGCACTCGGTTCCCAACCTGGGCAGCTTGGAGAACGCCGTGCTCTGGCCTGACTTCAAGGCCTTCTGGCCCAGCTCGGTGGCGGGCGTCACTGGCGCACCGGCCGGCACCGTGGAGCCCTTCGCCACCATGGGCCCGTGGCCCATTCCGACCATCAACACCGCCTTGCTGCTGACCTCGGGCGTGACACTGACGATTGCCCACCACGCGCTGATCGCCGGCCAACGCGCCAAGACCATCGCATGGATGTGGATCACGGTGCTGCTGGGCATCACCTTCCTCGGCTTCCAGGCCTATGAATACCACCACGCCTACACCGAGCTGAACCTCAAGCTGTCTTCGGGCGTTTACGGTTCGACCTTCTTCATGCTGACCGGCTTCCACGGTTTCCACGTTTTCGTTGGCATGCTGATGCTGCTGTTCATCACGCTGCGTTTGATGAAGGGCCACTTCACACCACAACGCCACTTTGGTTTCGAAGGTGCAGCCTGGTACTGGCACTTCGTGGACGTGGTCTGGCTCGGTTTGTACATCGTCGTGTACTGGCTCTGAACGCCGTACTTGCCAATTAAAAGAGCGCCAACAGGCGCTCTTTTAATTTGGTCAGGCGATGAACTTCACTGGCCGACAGGAATCCCTGTCGGGCGAATCCAGCCCATCCAGTAGCTCAACAGAATGCAGATGAAGAGCAGTACCGACAAGCCCACCCGAACAGCCAGCGCACGCATCATGTTGCTGGTCTTGGGCTTGCCGTCTCGGCCGTCGCGCATCATGAAGACCCCCGCCGAAGCGAGCGCCGCAATGATGAGAACGAGGGCCGCGCCAATGAGGTACTTCATGGATGCAGATTATTCCACCCGACGGACGCCGCATGGCCGCGTGGCTGGCTGACCCGCGGCGCCGCGCGGTCATCGTGCTGGTGTCCGCGCTGGTGGGCATGGGTGTCACGGCACGCTTGGGCGTATGGCAGCTCAGCCGCGCTGCCCAGAAGGAGGCACTGCAGTCCGCGCTCGACTCGCGCAGCAGCCTGCCCGAACTCGGCATGGGCTCACTGCCGGGCAGCGAGGCGGCGGCTGAAGCACAGCACTACCGGCCCATTCGCCTGCAGGGCGAATGGAAGCAGGGTGCAACGGTGTTCCTCGACAACCGGCAGATGAACGGCCATCCGGGCTTCTTCGCGCTCACGCCCCTGTTGCTGGGGCCGAACGATGCTGTGCTCGTGCAGCGCGGCTGGTCGCCGCGCGACATGCAGGACCGAACCCATGTGCCGAGCGTGCCCACCCCGGCCGGTCGCGTCGAGGTAATGGGCCAGGTGGCCCCGGCGCCTGGCCGCTTGTACGACTTCGCAGGCGGAGCGGCGTCGGGAGTGATCCGGCAAAATCTGGCCCTTGCCGACTACTCGCGCGAGTTGGGTGTGACCCTGCGGCCCTGGACGGTGCTGCAGGTCGATTCGTCAGGTACCGCCGGTGATGGGTTGCTGCGCCAATGGCCACGCCCCGCGACCGATATCCACAAGCACTACGGCTACGCTTTTCAATGGTTTGCCTTGTGCGCCCTCATGGCAGGTTTGTATGTCTGGTTCCAACTCCTCCGCCCCCGGCTCCGACGCGGCGCCTGATGGCGCTCCCGGCCTGAGCTTCACCGTGCACTCGATGCCTCCGGCGGTGCTGGAAGAGCGCCGCACGAAACACGGCCGCCTGAAGATGCTGCTGGTGTTGCTGGTATGCGCTGCACCAGTGATCGCGTCGTACCTCACCTACTTCGTGATCCGCCCGCAGGGCCGCACGAACTACAGCGAACTGATCCAGCCGCAGCAGGCCTTGCCCGCCGACTTGCCGCTGACGGATCTGAAGGGCCAGGCGGTCAAGGCTGAAAGTCTGAAGAACCAATGGCTGCTGGTGGTGGTGTCAGGCGGCGCTTGCGCCGCCGAGTGCGAAAAGAACCTGTGGCTGCAACGCCAGCTGCGCGAATCGCTGGGCCGCGAAAAAGAGCGGCTCGACAAGGTCTGGTTGATCGACGATGGCGTGGCGCCGCGTTCGCAGACTGTCCAGGCGGTCGACATCGCCGGCGCGCCCACCACCGTGTTGCAGGTTCAGCGAGATGCCTTGGCGGCCTGGCTACAACCCGCTTCCGGGCATGCGCTCGAAGAGCACATGTACATCGTCGACACGATGGGCAACTGGATGATGCGTGTACCGCCGCAGCCTGACGCCGCCAAGCTGAAGCGCGACATCGAGAAGCTGATGCGCGGATCCGCCGGCTGGGACAAGCCGGGGCGCTGACGCAGTGGCAGCCCCTGCGCTCTACAACTTCAGCCCGCTTCTGCTGCTGGCCGCGTTGTGCCTGCTGCTCGGCGCGGTGCCGCTGGGTTGGATCTGGTTCCGTCATCGGCATGCCGCTCCTGGAGTGCGACTGCGCGCACTGACCTTCTTCACCTTGTTCCTCACCTTCGACCTGGTGGTCTTCGGTGCCTTCACGCGCCTCACCGATTCGGGTTTGGGTTGCCCTGACTGGCCGGGTTGCTACGGCAGTGCAAGCCCACTGGGTGCGCATGCAGACATCCATGCTGCGCAGACCGCCATGCCCACCGGTCCGGTGACGCACGGCAAGGCGTGGGTGGAGATGGTCCACCGGTACCTCGCCACCGTCGTTGGCTTGCTCATCACCGTGTTGGCGGTGGCCAGTTGGCGCGTCAAGCGTGGACATGCAGCCCTCTCACCGTGGTGGGCCACTGCGACCCTGGTGTGGGTTTGCCTGCAAGGTGCTTTCGGAGCGCTCACGGTCACCATGAAGTTGTACCCGGCCATCGTCACCGCGCATCTGCTCGGCGGGCTTGGCTTGCTGGTGTTGCTGGCCGTGCAGAGCCAGGCTTATGAACGCGCAGCGCTGCGTTTGCCGCGTGGCGTGCAATGGGGAGTCTGGGCGGTGTTTGGGTTGAGCGTGCTCCAGATCACTCTGGGCGGTTGGGTTAGTACGAACTACGCGGTGCTGGCTTGCACCGACTTCCCAACCTGCCAAGGCCATTGGTGGCCGGAGATGGATTTCGACCACGGCTTCACGGTGTTGCGGGAGCTGGGTGCCGGCAAGGACGGCGGCTTCTTGCCCTTCGCCGCGCTCACGGCAATCCACTACACACACCGCATCGGCGCCGCGGTGGTGTTCGCCGCCATGCTGATGTTGGCTTGGCGCCTCTACGCGAGCCATGCGCCGGCGCAGCGGCGCTGGGCTGTTGCACTCGTCGCCGTGGCGGTGTGGCAATTTGCCAGCGGCTTGAGCAATGTGGTGCTGGGCTGGCCGCTGATCGCTGCACTGGCCCACACGGCCGGGGCGGCGGCGCTGATTACCTTGCTGGCGGTGATGCTGGTGAGGGCCTGGCAGGCAAGGTCCGCCTCGTAAAATGTCGTATCCACCTGCCCCCATGTCCGAAACCCTTAGCACTCCCATTTCCGCAGCGCCGCGCATGTCGCCGGTGCGGCAGTTCTATGCGCTGACCAAGCCGCGCGTGGTGCAGCTGATCGTGTTTTGCGCGGTTATCGGCATGCTGCTGGCCGTACCGGGCGTGCCCGACTGGCGGCTGGTGTTACCCGCCACGGTCGGCATATGGTTAGTGGCTGCGGCAGCGGCTGCATTCAACTGCGTGGTCGAGCAGCACATCGACGCCAAGATGGCGCGCACCGCCTGGCGGCCCACCGCGAAGGGCGAGCTGACCAACACACAAACGCTGGCGTTCTCGGCCGTCCTGTGCGCCGCGGGCAGTGCGTTGCTGTATTTCTTCGTGAACCCGCTGACCATGTGGCTCACCTTCGCGACCTTCGTGGGTTATGCGGTGATCTACACCGTCGTGCTGAAGCCGCTGACGCCACAGAACATCGTCATCGGTGGCGCGTCGGGTGCCATGCCGCCCGTGCTGGGCTGGGCCGCGATGCGTGGCGACGTCGGGCCCGAGGCCTTGATGCTGTGCCTGATCATCTTCCTGTGGACGCCGCCGCACTTCTGGGCGCTAGCGCTCTACCGGGTGGAAGACTACCGCCGTGCGGGCCTGCCGATGCTGCCCGTCACGCATGGCGCCGAGTTCACGCGGCTGCAGGTGTTGCTCTACACCTTCGTGCTGTTTGCGGCGACCTTGCTGCCCTTCATCTTCGGCATGAGCGGCGTGATCTACCTGGCTTCGGCGGTTCTGCTGGGGGCGGGCTTCATTGCCTACGCCTGGAGGCTGTGGCGGAACTATTCGGACGCGCTGGCTCGAACCACCTTCCGATTCTCGATTCTTCACCTCTCGCTGCTGTTCGCTGCGCTGCTGGTGGACCACTACCTGGGCCCTCTGCTGTGATCAAACAACGCCGACTTCTGCTCCTGGGCGCGGCTGCTTTGCTGGCAGGTTGCGACAACAAGCCCAAGGCGTCGAGCAAGCCATTCCTCTCGGCCGTTGACATCACCGGCGCCGACTACGGAAGCAAGCTGTCCTTGCCCGACCAGAACGGCAAGATCCGCACGATGGCCGATTTCAAGGGCAAGTTCACGGTCGTCTTCTTCGGCTACACGCAATGCCCTGATGTGTGCCCGACCACCATGGCCGAACTAGCCCAGGTGAAGAAATCGCTCGGTAAGGATGGCGACCGTGTGCAGGGCGTCTTCATCACCATCGACCCTGAGCGCGACACGCCCGAACTGCTGAAGGCCTATCTCACCGCTTTCGACCCGAGCTTCATCGCCTTGCGCGGCACGCTTGAGCAAACCGCCGCGGCGGCGAAAGACTTCAAGGTGTATTACGCCAAGGTGCCAAGCAAGAGTGCCGACACCTACACGATGGACCATACCGCCGGTTCCTACGTCTTCGACGACGCCGGCAGGCTGCGGCTCTTCACCAAGTACGGCAGCGGGGCCGAGGCGCTCGCGGCCGACCTGAAGAATCTGATCTCGTCCGCGGGATAAAAAAGAAGGTCGAGCAAAGAAAACGGCCCCGAAGGGCCGTTTGTCTTTTCAGCGGCTGTGAATGTCAGGCTGCGTCTTCGGCCAACGCCTTGCGCATCTTCTTCATCGCGGCCACCTCGATCTGGCGAATTCGTTCGGCGCTGACGCCGTACTCGCCGGCCAGGTCGTGCAGCGTCATGCCGCCCGAGCTGTCGTCGTTGACCTTCAGCCAGCGCTCTTCGACGATGCGGCGGCTGCGGTCGTCCAGCGCGTCTAGTGCCTTGGCGATGCCATCGCCAGCCAGCCAGTCGCGCCGGTGCGATTCGATCACGCGTGTTGGCTCGGTGCTGTCGTCCGCCAGGTAGGCGATGGGTGCGTAGCTCTCTTCGCCGTCGTCGGTTTGCGGCTCGAGCGCAACGTCGCCACCCGACATGCGGGTTTCCATCTCCAGCACCTCTTCACGCTTGACGTTCAGCGTGCGGGCCACAGTATCGACCTCGCCTTGCGTCAGCGTTGCACGGTGCGTGTTCGCGTCGAGCGAGTCTTCCTTCAAGCTTTGCTTCATCGAGCGCAGGTTGAAGAACAGCTTGCGCTGTGCCTTGGTCGTTGCCACTTTCACCATGCGCCAATTGCGCAGGATGTATTCGTGGATTTCGGCCTTGATCCAGTGCATGGCATAGCTGACCAGGCGGACGCCCTGGTCCGGGTCGAAGCGCTTCACGGCCTTCATCAGGCCGACATTGCCTTCCTGGATCAGGTCGCCGTGGGGCAGGCCGTAGCCGAGGTATTGGCGCGAGATCGACACCACCAGGCGCAGGTGCGACAGCACCAGCTTCCCGGCGGATTCGACGTCGCTTTGTTCGCGGAGCTTTTTGGCAAAGGACAGCTCTTCCTCGTGCGTGAGCAGAGGAATGCGGTTCACTGCAGAGATGTAAGCGTCCAGATTGCCCAGCGAGGGCAACAGTTTCCAGGGGTCACGGACGGTCAGGGCAGAAGCAGATGACGTGTTCATAGTGACATCAGACATCAAGAACTCCTTTCGGTTCCCTGCATATTAGCACTCGTTGATTGAGAGTGCTGATGACCCAGTCGGCGTCGAAATATGTGAGCGCATGCACTCAGCAAGGCTCCCTGAGTCAGCCGTACCGGGTTTCTGCATCGTCCAGCAAGGAGTCCACCACCGACAGCAACTGCGACACGCTGACCGGCTTGGTGAGGTACTGGTGGGCGCCCGCCTGGAGGGCGGCCTCGATCTGGCTGGCCAGTGCGTCGGCCGACACCACGACCACCGGGATGTCGGCGGTACCCGGGTCGGCCTTCAGGTGGCGCAGCAGCTCCATGCCGTCGATGTCGGGCAGGTGCATGTCGAGCAGGATCAGGTCGGGGCGGTGCGCGCGGATGGCGGCCAGCCCATCCAGCCCGGTGATCGAGACGTCGAAGCGCACCTGCGGCCGCCGGGACAGGATGCCGCGCATCACTTCGACGTTGGTCTCGTTGTCTTCCACGTAGTGCACGCTGCGCTGGTGGTAGTCGCTGGACGTCGCCTGCGATTCGTCCAGCTCGGCAACGGCTGAATCGGGTTGGTCGGCGCGGGGCAGGCTGAGGATGAACGACGAACCTTCACCGGCGGTGCTGCGGGCCCGCAACGCGCCCCCCATCAGCTCGGCCAGGCGCTGGCTGATGACCAGCCCTATGCCGGTGCCTTCGAGCGCTGAGCGTTCGCGCCCAAGCCGGTTGAAGGGCTGGAACAGCTGCGCCAGCTGCGCTGAGGTCATGCCCAGGCCCGTGTCGGTGACCACCAGCTCGATGCTGTCGCGGTGGCTGCTGCGCGTGGCGATGTGGATGCGGCCGCCGTCGATGTTGTACTTGACGGCGTTGCTCAACAGGTTGATCAGGATCTGCTTGACGCGAGTGGAGTCACCGATCACACGCGCCATGTCGCCTGAGACGTTCTGCGTGACCACGATGCCCCGCCGCTGCACGTCTTGCTGGACCAGCGGCAGCACGGCCGAGATGATGTGGCGCAGGTCCAGTTTCTCGGGCTGCAGGTTGAGCGTGCCCGACTCGATGCGTGAGAGGTCCAGCACGTCGTTGATCATGTCCAGCAAGTGCCAGCCGGCACCCTGGATCTGCGCCACCCAGGGCCGCTGACTCGCCGGCAAGGGGTGGCTCTGGTCGAGTTCCAGCAGTTGCGCGAAACCCAGCATGGCGTTGAGCGGCGTGCGCAGCTCATGGCTCATGCGCGAAAGGAACTCGCTCTTGGCAAGGTTGGCCGCCTCGGCGATCTCCCGGGCGCGCTCTGCGTCGGCCAGGCGCAGGTGTTCGGTGATGTCTTCGACCACGCCCACGATGCGATGCGGGTCGCCATGCACATCGCGCAGCAGCGTCACGACCGACTGGACCCAGACCATGCGGTCGTCGCGCGTGAGGTAGCGGCCCTGGTGGCGGTACATCGGGATCTCGCCGCGCACCAGCTGCCCCGACAGCTCAATGTTCTGCACTCGGTCATCGGGGTGGGTGAGCGCGGCCACGTTCATGCTGACCAGCTCTTCGGCCCGGTAACCGGTGAGTTCGCAGAAGCGCGGGTTGATCTGCTTCACGTTGCCGCGCAGGTCGGTGTAGACCACGCCGATCGGCACGTTGTTGAGGATGTTGCGAAAACGCTGTTCGCTCTCGCGCAGATCGGCCTCGGTGCGTTCGCGTTCGGCGATCTCGCGCTGCAGCGCCGCGGTGCGGTCTTTCACGGCGGCTTCGATGCGGCGGGTGCGGCCCGTCACCGTCAGCAGCAGGGCGCCCAGCATGGCCGTGGCGAGCAGGCCGACGAGCGACACCAGCAGCGCATTGCGCTCGCGCGCGTCGGGCAGATCGCTGCGAGCCGCCGAGATGCGCAGGTCCCATTGGCGGCCCGCAAAGGCCATCGGCCGCACATGGAGCAGATCGGACGTGCGCGTCTCGCAGCCGGGCGCACCGGCCAGACGGCGTCGCGCTGACGCCGGATCGGTGTCGACGATGCACGCGTCAAGGTAGTGCGGCAGGCCGCTGCGGAAAGTGGCCAAGGTGGCATCCATGCGCACCGTCACGAAGACCATGCCTCGCGCTGCCGCCAGCCGCTCGCTGACCGTGGTAGGGGCGCCGTTGTAGAGCGCGTGGTAGATCACCACGGCCAGTTGGTCGCTGGTGTTGCTCTGCGTGGCACGAAAGCCTGCCGTGGCCGCAGGCGTGTCGGTGCGCAAGGCACGGTCGATCGCCGCGCGCGCTTCGGCCACTGAGCGGGTGTTGACGCCCAACGCCGCCTTGTTGCCTTGCAGCGGTTCGATGACGCGGATCACGGCCATCGCCTCGTCCGCCTGTGGCTTGAAGCCGGAATCCAGACGATCGAACACGCGGAAATCCGGGTAGTCGGTGGCCCGAGCGCGGGCTTCGAAGGCCGGCACCTCGGCGCGTGACACGAATTCCGCCCAACCCATGGCCTGCAGCTGGCCCCCCGGCGCCAACCAGGCCGCAGTGGCGCGCTGCAGCTCTGCCTGCGTCACGTCGTCCGAGCCGATGTAGATGCCACGCAGCGCCTCCAGCGCGTGCAAGGGGAACTCGAGCTGCGCCATCAGGTTCGACGATGCGTTGAACGCGTCGCGCTCGAACGCCGACACCACCCGCGCATCGACCCACTTGCCAACCTGCTTGACCCCCAGCGCCATCAGGGCCGTGGCCACGGCCAGCGACAGCCCGACGGTGAGTCGGCGCGCAGCCCACTCGCTGCGGGGCTGGCCGATGAGCGTGAGCACCATCGGGCCGGCGACCAGCACGCCCACGGTGTCGCCCAAGGCCCAGACACACCAGGTGAACCAGAGCGAGTCGACCGGCTGGTGTGCCAAAAAGTACAGAGCGGCCGTGCCAATGCTGGCGCTGCTCAGGCAGGCAGCGAGGGCGCCAAAGCCGAAGAAAACCGCGATGTCGCGCGGCTCGCTCAGGGTCAGCGGCTGGCTGGCGAAGCGCCGCACCAGTGCTCCGCCCAAGGCGGCTTGGATCACGGCACCGGCAGCAATCACTGCGGGCAGCAGGACCATGCTCGTCAGGTCGAGTGCGCCGTGGTCGACGGCGACAAGCGAATTGACGGTGAATGCGCCCAGTGCCACACCCGGCAGGACCCGCGGACCGAAGGTCAGCACACACGCGAGCGCGATGCCAGCGGAGGGATAGAGAGGCGACGCGTAGCCCGGCGGAATCGCGAGCCACAGCGCCATCCACCCGACCACTCCATATGCCAGCGCCGTGCCGGTCAGCGCGAGCGTCCAGTGAGTCGACGGGCGGGGGGGCGCGGCAGACGTCATCAAGCGGTGAATGGCGTGGAAGTTGGCGCTCTGTGCGGCGCCAACCGGATCATTCCGTGGTCGCGAGCCGAGAAGCCTACCACCCGGGGCCAGTCACGTCTTCCCGCCGCGCTGGGCGGGACCAGGTCAGACGTTGAACAGGAAGTTCAGCACGTCGCCATCCTTGACGACGTATTCCTTGCCTTCGGCGCGCATCTTGCCGTGGTCCTTGGCGCCTTGTTCACCCTTGAAGGCGATGAAGTCGTCGAAAGCGATGGTCTGGGCGCGGATGAACCCACGCTCGAAATCGGTGTGGATCACGCCCGCAGCCTGGGGTGCGGTGTCGCCCACGTGGATGGTCCAGGCGCGCACTTCCTTCACGCCGGCGGTGAAGTAGGTTTGCAGCCCGAGCAGCTTGAAGGCACTGCGGATCAAGCGGTTCAGACCTGGCTCGGTCTGGCCCATGTCGGCGAGGAATATCTCCTTGTCTTCGTCACTCATCTCCGCCATCTCGGCTTCGGTTTTGGCGCAGATGGCCACCACCGGCGCCTTCTGGCTCTCGGCATAAGCGCGCAGCTTGTCGAGGTAAGGATTGTTCTCGAAGCCGTGCTCGTCGACGTTACCGACGAACATGGCCGGCTTGGCGGTGATGAGGCACAGCGGCTTGATCAGCAGCTGCTCGTCCTTGCTCAGGCCGAGCGAGCGCACCGGCTTGGCGGCGTCGAGCGCGGCTTGCACCCTCGCCAGCACGTCCACCAGCTTGAGCGCTTCCTTGTCGCCGGCACGGCCGAGCTTTTGCGCGCGGTGCACGGCTTTCTCGACGGTGCCCAGGTCGGCCAGGCACAGCTCGGTCTGGATGACTTCGATGTCGGAGATCGGGTCGACCTTGCCGGCCACGTGGATCACGTTCTCGTCGTCGAAGCAGCGCACCACGTTGACGATGGCGTCGGTCTCGCGGATGTGCGCCAGGAACTGGTTGCCGAGCCCTTCACCCTTCGAGGCACCCGCCACCAGCCCGGCGATGTCGACGAACTCGACGATCGCCGGCACGATGCGCTCGGGCTTGACGATGGCCGACAGCGCCTGCAAACGTGGATCGGGCAACTCCACCACGCCGACGTTGGGCTCGATGGTGCAGAACGGGTAGTTTTCGGCCGCGATGCCGGCTTTCGTCAGCGCGTTGAAAAGAGTGGACTTGCCGACGTTGGGCAGGCCCACGATGCCGCATTTGAGGCTCATGGTGTGGTCACGCGAAGTGGGGTCCGCCCGGGGCGGAACAGGGTCGCAATTCTAGTGGGCCGCTACCGATCCGGCCCGGCGTCGACGAGATGCGCCTCCAGCACCCGTTGCACCGTTTGCAGCAGGCGCACGCGGCCCACCGGCTTGACCAGAACCTCGTCCATGCCGGCGGCCAGGCAGGCCTCGCGGTCTTCGGCGTAGGCGTTGGCGGTGAGACCCACCACCGGCACCGTCCGCATGGCTTCACCGGCTTCGCCTGCGCGCAGCCGGCGGGTGGCTTCGAGGCCATCCATGTCGGGCATGCGCCAGTCCATCAGCACCAGGTCGAAGCCGCCGCGTTGCAGCTGGTGCAGGGCCTCCAGCCCGGTGCCGGCGGTGTGCACCACGATGTCGGCCGTTTCCAGCATCTGCGAGGCGATCATGGTGTTGACGGCATCGTCGTCGACCAGCAGCACCTGCATGCCGGCCAGCCCGCCGCTCAGCGGCACCATCGACGATGGCTGGGCCTGCGGCGGCTCTTCGCTGAGGTGCAGTGGTAGCCGCAGCGACACGCGCGTGCCGATGCCAGGCTCGCTTTGCAGCGCCAGGCTGCCGCGCATCAGGTTGACCAGCTCGCGCGTGATGGCCAGGCCCAGGCCCGTGCCCGAATGGCGCCGCGTCACGCCGCCGTCGGCCTGGTGGAAGGCATCGAAGACCAGCGCCTGGTGCGTGCGCTCGATGCCGATACCGGTGTCTTCGATCTGGATCTGCAGCTGCCGCAGCGCCCGGTCGGAGCGAATGCCCAGCTGCACATGCCCGCGGTCGGTGAACTTGACGGCATTGCCCACCAGGTTGATCAACACCTGCTTGAGGCGGAACTCGTCGCCGCGCACCCAGCGCGGCACGCTGTCCTCGATCACCAGCCGGCAGTCGAGCGACTTGGCATCGGCCTGCGGCTGCACGGTCTCGATCACCTGCGCCACACAGGCGTGCAGGTCGAAGGGCTGGTCGAGCAGCGCCAGGCGGCCGGCTTCGATGCGCGACAGGTCGAGCACGTCGTTGATGAGGTGAAGCAGGTGCGTGCCGCCGCGGCGCACGGTCTCGACCATCTCGCGGCGGTTGGGCTCGTCCAGCGACGGGTCGCGCAGCAGGTCGGCCGCACCCAGCACGCCGTGTAGCGGCGTGCGCAGCTCGTGGCTCATCACCGCGAGAAATCTGGATTTGGCCAGCGAGGCCTGCTCGGCGTGGTCTCGCGCCAGCTCGAGCTCGCGCACGCGCCGCACCATCAGGTCGTCCACCGTCAGCGGCTGGCTGCTCGGGTCGTCCAGCTGGCTGTCGATGGGAGGCGACAGCACGGCCAGTTTCCGGAGCTGGCGCGCCATGCCGAAGAGCGCGCCGATCATCGCGCTCTGTGCGAAGAAACTGTTCACGTACAAGGGCCACAGCGTGCGCTCCCACTCCGGCGAGCCGGTGCCGCTCAGGTGGACGAATACCGCCGGCAAGGTGGACAGCACGGCCACCGCCACGCTCAAGCTCAGCGCACGCCACAGCGACCAGGTGGCGTAGGTCAGCAGGTGGGCCGCCACCAGCCAGTACGACATGGAGGCCGCATCGTAGGGCGTGACCGATTCGTCGATCAGCGTCATGTAGGCCACGCTGGCCACGAAGTAGACACTCAGGCCGAGCGAGCCGAGGCCCTGCGCCAGCCCGACTTGGCGCGGCCGCTGCCCGACCAGCACGATGAGCACCACGAACCAGGCGATCAGCAGCGGGTAGGCGTAGCGATTCGAGGCGTTGATCTGATTCAGCGCCGTCTCGGTGGCCCACACCAGTGCCACGGCCATCGCTGCGAGCGCGAACAACCACAGCATGGTGCCGCGCGTGACGAGCGTGATGGTGGGGGCCGCCTTCTCCCGCACGGCGAGCGGCTTGGGCGCCGGCTTCGATTTGTAGGTCATGGAGGGCCTGCGGCGTACGAAAAGTCGCGCTCCATTATCCTGGGCGGATCATCTTTCTGCATTTCACTGCACGCGCACCATGAACCTGCTCAGCGTGACACCCCACACCAAGGACCTCGGCGGTGGCTTCACCGTGCGCCGGTTGCTGCCGTCGTCGAAGCAGCCCGCCGTGGGACCGTTCCTGTTCTTCGACCACTTCGGGCCCATCACCGCCCAGCCCACCGACAACCATGACGTGCGCCCCCATCCGCACATCGGCCTGGCGACGGTGACCTACCTGTTCGAGGGCGCGATGATGCACCGTGACAGCACCGGGGTGGTCCAGCGCATCGAGCCCGGCGCCATCAACTGGATGACGGCCGGCCGCGGCATCGTGCACTCCGAGCGCACGCCCGACGACCTGCGCGCCGTCCCGCGGCGCAGCCACGGCTTGCAGCTGTGGGCCGGCCTGCCCGCCGAGCGTGAAGAAGATGCGCCGAGTTTTTCGCACACACCGGCGGCATCGATCCCCACGGGCGAGGTAAGCGGTGCTGCGGTGCGTGTGCTGATCGGCAGTGCCTTCGGGCTCAGCTCGCCGGTGCCTACCTTGTCGCCTACGTTGTACGTGGACATCGAACTGCCTGCAGGCGTTTCGCTCGCCGTGCCCGCTGCAGCGCAGGAGCGTGCGCTCTACGGCATCGACAACGGTTTCACACTCGATGGCGAGGTCGTGCCGCCCGGCGTGATGGTGGTCTTGCCTGAAGGCCATGAGCCGGCTCTCCAGGCAGAGCAGGGCGCGCGCGTGATGATGATCGGCGGCGCGCCGCTCGGCCATCGCTTCATGTGGTGGAACTTCGTCTCCAGCCGCAAGGAGCGCATCGTGCAGGCCGGCGACGACTGGGCAGCTCAGCGCTTCGAGCGCGTGCCTGGCGAAACCGAGTTCATCCCGCTGCCGCAGCGGCCCTGAGTTCAGGCCGCTTCCCGGTAAACCTCGCCTGTGGGGCCGACGGTCAGAAAGCCGACGCCCTCGCTGCGCAAAAAGTCGTGCGCAGCCGGCCCATGGAGCATGGCGATGGTGCTGAGCGCCCCCGCGGCCAGGCAGGCTGGCCCGAACACGCTGACCGATTGCCAGTGCTGCACCGGCCAGCCGGTGCGCGGGTCGAGGATGTGGCAATAGCGCTTGCCATCGGCCTCGAAGAAGCGTTCGTAGTCCCCGCTCGTTGCCAGACCGCCCTGCGCCAGTTCGATGCCGGCGATCACCTCGCCGTCGCGGCGCGGGTGCGCAATGCCGAACGACCAGGCGCTTCCGTCCGGCCGCGGCCCGATGACGCGGATGTCACCACCCAGGTTGACGAAGCCGCTGGCGATGCCGTGCTCGGCCAGCAGCGTGCCGGCGCGGTCGGCCGCGTACTCCTTGCCGAAGCCTCCGAAGTCAATCTCCATGCCGGTGACCGAGAGCGCAATGCCCGGGCGCTGCCAGTCGACACGCTGCCACCCCATTCGGCCGAGCACGCCGTGAACGGCCGCGGGCTCGGGGATGCGGGGGCTGCGAAAGTCCCACACGCTGCGCAGCACGCCGGTGGTGATGTCGAACAAGCCCTCGCTGTAGCCATGCAGGCCGGCAGCGAAGTCGAGCAGGCCCGCGGTCTCCTCATCGACCTCGACCACCGCACCGCTGCCGGCCGCGGCGTTGATGCGCGAAACGATGCTGTCGGCGCGGTAGCGCGAGTACTTGGCTTCGATGCGCTGCACCTCGGCGATGGCGGCGTCGGCGGCGCTGCGAGCCTTCGCTTCGCCGCAACCAGCCAGCCGCAGCCGGCACGTCGTGCCCATGGCGCGGAACTCGAAACTGAAGCCTGTGTCGCCCGCGTCAACGGTGTGGTGGGTCGCGTTCATTCCGGGACCACCGCAGCCTTCGGGACGGCGGGCGCTGCCTCACGTCGCAGCATCAGCACGTTGCCGGCCACTGCCAGCGCCGCGCCCATGAAGGTGAGCACATCCGGTCGGTAGTGCTCGAACGCCATCGACACCACCAGTGCCAGCAGCGGCGACATCACGCCGATGGTGCCGGTCGGTCCCGGGCCCACTTGCTCCAGCAGCGTGAGGTAGCAGGCGAAGGTCATCACCGAGCCGGCAAGCGACAGGTACAGCAGCGAGATCCACCACGATGCGGCGGTTGGCAGCACGATGGACTGGCCCATGGCCAGCACGACGACCAGGCTGCTGGCCGCGCCGTACAGCATGCCGAAGCCCAGTGCCGGCCACATTGGCAGGCCGCGGTTGCTGTTGCGGCTGGCGGCGAGGCTGCCCACCGTCGATAGCACGACCGAACTCGCGGTGAAGATCACGCCGAGCGTGGTGGCATCAGCCTCGCGCGCCTTGCCGAATTCGGGCCAGAAGATCAGCGCCACGCCTATGAGACCCAGCAGGCCGCCAGCGATGAAGCGCCGGGTCAGCAGCGCACCGAAAAGCAAGGTCGCGCCGAGACCGGCCACCAGCGGCGAGCCTGAGTAGCCAACTGCCACCAGGCCCGACGGCAGGTGGCGCTCCGCGTGGTACACGCAGACGTACGACACGCCGTAGAGAAACACGCCCTGCAGCACCAGCCACGCGTGCTCGCGCAGGCTGAATCGAAGCCGCTGCCCGCGCCAGGCGCACCAGCCCAGCACACAGGCGCCAGCCAACCCGAAACGCATCGCCACGCCGAATTCAGGTGTGGTGGCGCTGAGCTGGAAGGTGATGGCGTACCAGGTCGTGCCCCAGGTGAGCACGCAAATGGCAAACAGCTGCCATGGCTTGAGGCGATGCATCCCGCTGATCAGGCCTAGTCGAAGCGGTACGTCGCCCGGCCGCTCTGGCCCACGCGCAAACCGCACTCGATGCCTTCCACGATCACCGCATTCATGCCGAAGGTGATGGCACCGTCGAGCCGCGCATCGGCGCGGTAGGTGCTCAAGGTGTCGCCGGGTTCCACGCCAGGCTCGCCCGTGAGCGGGTCGACGTTGGGGATGGGGCAGCGCGCGCACGGCTTCACGAGCTTCAGGCGCACGGGGCCCCCGGGTGTGTCGATGCGGATCTCGTCGAGGTGGTCTTCGCCATGCGCGTCCAGCCCCGACAGCACGAGGTTGGGGCGGAAGCGCGCCATCGTCACCGGCACTTTCAGCTTCCGGTTGAGTTCAGCGAGCGATGCTTCGGAGATCACCAGGATCGAAAAGCCATCGTTGAACGCAACCTCTGCGTCGATGTCGCCCGTCCATGTCTTGTTCGACAGGCGCTTTTGTTCGGGGTCGAATCTGACCAGGCGCAGAGGCTGGCCGAGGAAGTCGCTGAACCATTGCGCCGCCAGGTCACCCATGTCGTAGGCCGCCACCTCGTCATTCCAGACCTTGACGCGCACCGGTTCTTCCACACCGTCAATCGCCAGATGCAGCGCGAGCATGCCGGGCGCGCGCAGCACGACTTCCAGGTGCTTGAGCGTCGGCTGGATCAGCGCCATGCGCGGCAGTTCGCGTTGCGTGACGAAGCTGCCTTGCGCATCGACCACCATCCACGCGCGGTCGAACTCCAGGCCGGTCTCGATCAGCAGCGCTTCGGTCACGCTGACACCGGCGCAGCTCTTGATCGGGTAGACGTTCAAGGCGCTGACGGTCACGCTTTGCTCATCGCTTGTCTCGTTGCTTGTCACTTGAACAGCCCCTTGAGTTTTTCTTTCAGTTTGTCTTTGGCCGCGTCTTTCATTGCGGCGCTGTCGCTGGTACCGCTCGCACCGCTGGCCGCGCTCGGCAGGCCGAGTTTTTCCTTCAGCCGGTCCTTCACCTGCGCGCCCACTTCGCTCTTGATGGCCTGTGCAGCAATTGCCGACCACTGGATGCGCCAGTCCATCGCCTCGAACGGGCCGGTCAGGTGCACGGGAATCGTCAGGCCCTTCAGCGCAGCAAGGTCGGCACCGTCCTGCCCTTTGGTGGTGGAGGCGACGGTGGCACGGGCGGTGTAGTCGATCTGGCCCTTGCCGATGTCGAGCGCGCCGTCGCCACCCAGGCGGAAGAACGGGCTCTTGGCATCGAGGTCGGTGTTGCGGGCCACGCCATCGGTGATGTTGAAGCTGGCGCTCAGCTCCGAGAAATCGGTCTTCTCGGTCAGGCTGGCCTTCTGCTTCTCGTCGGCTTGTTTCATGCCGAGCGCGGCCTTGGCCTGGCGCAGGCTCTTGGCGAGGTTCACGCCCTTGACGGCACCGTCGCGCAGCTGCAATGCCGCCGTGCCCTTCAGGCGCGACTTCAGCTCGTTGATCGTGCGGCCTGCGGTGTCCACATCGAGCGTGACGCGGCCGGTGCCTTCGAGCACGTCTTTCTTGGCCACGTCTTTCAGCAGCGTGTTGACGTTCACGCCGCTGGCTGTCGCGTTCACCGACACGCGGCTCGCGCGCGCATCGGCAAATGCCGTGGCGTTCACGTTGCCGCCCCAGGTCTTGCCGGCCAGTTGGCTCACCCGCAGCATGCCGCCTTCGAGCGTGGCCAGCAGCACGAAGTCGTTCACGCGGTAGGTCTGGTAGGCGAACTGGCCCACCCGAACGTTGAACTTGCCCTGCAACGAGCGCAGCGGCGACATGTCGACCGGCGCATCCACGGCCGGCCCTGTGTTCGTGGGCTGCGGTGCCGACGCTGTGGCCGCGGAAGGCGGCAACAAGCGGTTCAGGTCGAGCGTTGCAAAGTTCGCGGTGGCGTTCAGCGTGAGCGGTGTGGTCGCCAGGATGGCCTCGCCTTCGCTGGTGAATGGGTTGGCGTTGATCTGGCCCTTCAGCGCCCAGTGCGCCGCCTGCGCAGTCGCGTCGGCCTTGCCCTGGATGGCGACCTGCAGCGGCTGCAGCGAAGGCTCCTGCACCTGCAGTTGCGTGTCCAGGCCGTCAATCGCCACGGCGCCCTTGTCGGGCTGCAGCACCACGCTGGCCTTCACCGTGCCGCCGATCTGCCGCGGGCCGCTGCGGCCTTTGATCGTGCTCTCGATGTTCGGCACGACGATGCGCTCGAAGCTGCCGCTGGGCGCCGCGGTCTTGAAGCTGGCTTCGATGGCGGTCGGGCCTTGCAGGCTGGCCTGGCCGCTCAGCGCGCTGCCGCTCAGCGTGTCGCCCTTGACCGACAGCTCGGGCCAGTCGAGCGCGAGGCTCAGCGGGTTGCCGCCCGAGGTGCCGCCGAGCTTCACGGTCAGCTTGGACAGCTGCAGCGCCTTGTTGGCTGGGTCGTAGGCAAAACGCGCCAGGCCCAGTTTGGAGTTGGCAAGCTTGAGGGTGCCCAGCGTCGCGTCGCCGGCCAGCTCCACGTTGTCGGCCTGCACGGTGCCTTTGTCGCCGTCCAGCGCCAGCGCGCCGCGCAGCGTGGCAGACACCGCTTGCGCGCCCGGCGCATTGCCCTTCCAGGCCAGCTGCATGTCGCGCAGCTTCACGCCCTTGGCGGCCATGTCGAGCGTGAGCAAGGTGCTGCCGTTGAGCTCACCTTGCACCGCGGGTGAGGTGAGGGCGAGTTGTGCATCGAGCTTCACGGGCGACTCGGCCTGGTCGGCGAGGCGGCCGGTGCTCAGCGATTTCAGCGTCACGTCGCCGGCGAGCTTGGCCTTGTCGTCACGCAGCTTCAGCTGCAGGTCGTCGAGCTGGATGCCGCTCACGTCGAAGCGCATTGCGGCGCCGCTCGAAGTCGGCGCGGGTGCCGATGCCGATGCTGACGCGGCGGGTGTGCTCGGTGCCACCAGGTCGTCGATGTTGGCCACACCCTTGTCGTTGCGCAGGTAGCTCACGCGCAGGCCACGCGCGCTGACGCGGTCGACCACCACCTGCTTGCGCAGCAGCGGCAGCACGGCCACCGACAGCGAGGCTTCGTCCAGGGCGAGGAACTGGTCTGCCTTGCCCCTTTCGCTCAGGCTCACGCCGGATACCTGCACCGCCAGGCGCGGGAACACCGAGAGCTTGATCGGCCCGTTGATCACCAGCGTGCGGTCGCGGTTGGTCTTCATCCAGTCGATGGCCAAGCCCTTGTAGGCATTGGCGTCGAAGGTCGCGACCAGATAGGTCAGTGCGGCTGCCACCAGCAGCACGAACACGCCCACGCCGATCAGCAGTTTGCGTATCCAGGTTGATTTCATGCGGTCACTCGGCCTCTTGCGAGAGCCCTTGGAGAGAGGGAAGCCACTGATTCTGCCCTGTGCATCCTGTCACGTGCGCGTCTCTACAATGAAACGCTATGAATCGCTTCGACGTCTGCGTGCAAGGGGCTGGGACGGTCGGCCAGAGCCTCGCGCTGTCACTGGCCCGCCAGGGCCTGCAAGTGGCGCTTGTGTCGGACGCGAACAGCAGCGCGCGCGAGGACGTGCGCGCCTATGCGCTCAACGCTGCTTCGGTCGAACTGCTGCGCGGCCTCAAGGTCTGGGACGCCTTGCCGCCCCATGCTGCCACCGCGGTGTACGACATGCACATCGAAGGCGACAACCCTGTTGGCGTGCTGGAATTCTCGGCGTGGCAGCAGCATGCCAGCGAACTCGCATGGATTACCGACGCTTCCGTGCTCGAGCAATCGCTCGCGGCGGCCATTCGCTTTGCGCCTCACATCACCGTGATGAGCAGCCCGGTCGAGGCCACGCTGACCGCCCTGTGCGAAGGCAAGAATTCCGCATCGCGCGAGGCCCTGGGTGTGGTGTGGGATCGGCAGGACTACGGCCACCGCGCGATCGCGGCGCGGCTCGTGGCCGAGCGGCCTCACCGCAACACTGCGCGCCAGTGGTTCCGCCAGCCCGACGTGCTGGCCTTGCTGCCCTTCGATTCGCCGCAACCCGAACACTCCTTTGCGTTGGTGTGGTCATTGCCCGAAGGCCGTGCGCAAGAACTCATGGCCCTCGACGGGGCGTCTTTCGAGCAAGCTTTGCTGGACGCCACTGGCGGCGCCTGCGGTGGCTTGCGGCTCGCCAGCGAGCGCGCCAGCTGGCCGTTGACGCTGGCCCGCGCGCAGGCCTGGTGCGGCCCGGGGTGGGTGCTGCTGGGCGATGCGGCGCATGTCGTGCACCCGCTCGCCGGCCAAGGGCTCAACCTCGGTCTGGCCGACGTGGCGGCCCTGGCGGGGGTGATTGCCCGGCGCGAACCCTGGCGCTCGCTCGGCGACGCCCGCCTGCTGCGCCGCTACGAACGCGAACGACAAATCCCCACCGTGGCGATGGGCCAGCTCACTGACGGATTGTTGCGACTCTTTTCACACGAACAGCCCGCCTTGCGGGAACTTCGCAACCGCGGCATGACTCTGGTCAACCACCTTCCTCTGCTCAAGCGCTGGCTCACCTCGCGTGCGCTGGGCTCCTGAAAGCTCCCATGTTGTTCAAACTTGTATCCCGCACCCTGGTCGCTCTGGCGACAGGCCTCTTGCTCGCGCACGTGGCCCTGGCCGACGAAGCCCAGATTCGCAAGAACATCGCGGAGCGCTTTCCCGACTGGCCCAAGATCGACGAGCTGACCAAGACGCCGCTGGCCGGCATCTACGAGCTGCGGCTGGGCAGCCAGATCTTCTACGTCGACGAGACGGGCAACTACATCATCGAAGGCAGCCTGATCGACACCAAGACGCGCAGCAGCCTCACCGAGGCCCGCATCAACAAGCTCACCGCCGTCGACTTCAACCAGTTGCCGCTCAAGGACGCCATGGTCTGGAAGAACGGCACCGGCGCGCGCAAGATCGCCGTCTTTGCCGACCCCAACTGCGGCTATTGCAAGCGCTTCGAGGCCGACCTGCAGAAGGTCAAGGACGTGACGGTCTACACCTTCCTGATCCCGGTGCTGGGCGGGGACTCGCCGCAGAAGTCCGAAGCCATCTGGTGCGCCAAGGAGCCCGCCAAGGCGTGGCTCACATGGATGCTCGACGGCAAGATGCCGCCGCGCAACATGGGCCCGGCCTGCAAGACGCCGATCGATCGCAACATGGAATTCGCGCGCAAGTACCGCATCAACGGCACGCCGGCGATCTTCTTCGCCGACGGCACGCGCATCCCGGGTGCCATCACCGCCGAGCGGATCGAGCAACTGCTGGTGGCTGCCAGCACCGCCAAGCCGGCCTCTTCAACGTCTTCCACGACCAACTGAGCCCGCCCCTGTCTCCTGGGGAATCCCGGGGAATAATCGGGGCCGCCTCCCACCTGACGGCCTCTGATGATTTCCTATCGCATTGACATTGCCGACGCGCACGCGCACCTGTTCCGCGTGACGCTCACCGTGCCGCAACCCGCGGCGGAGCAACACGTGAGCTTGCCGGCGTGGATCCCCGGCAGCTACCTGGTGCGCGAGTTCGCGCGCCACCTCTCGGGCCTCGAGGCCACGCAGGGCAAACGCGAGGTCGCGCTGCAGCAGCTCGACAAGGCCACCTGGCTGGCGCGCTGCGACGGCCGCGGCGCGCTGACGCTCAGCTACCTCGTCTACGCGTTCGACAACTCGGTGCGCACCGCCTTTCTCGACGCCAACCGCGCGTTCTTCAACGGCACCAGCGTGTTCCTGCGCGTGCACGGCCGTGAGGCCGAGCCGCACCGTGTGGAACTGCGCTCGCTGCCCAAGGGCTGGCAGGTGGCCACGGCGCTGCCGGCGGTGAAGACCGATGGGCGCGGGCAGGGCAGCTACGAAGCGGCCGACTACGACGAGCTCGCCGACCATCCGGTGGAGATGGGCACGTTCTGGCGCGGCGAATTCAAGGCGGCGGGCGTCCCGCATGAGTTCGTGATCGCGGGTGCGCTGCCTGACTTCGACGGTGATCGGCTGCTCGCCGATGCCCGCCGCATCTGCGAGGCCGAGATCGCCTTCTGGCACGGCAAGAAGAAGACCTTCTTCAAGCGCTACGTCTTCATGCTCAACGCGGTGGACGATGGCTACGGCGGTCTCGAGCACCGCGCCAGCACCGCCCTCATCGCAGCGCGGCGCGACCTGCCGCAGCGCGGCAAGAGCGACTTGACCGACGGCTACGTGACGCTGCTGGGCCTCATCAGCCACGAGTACTTCCACACCTGGAACGTCAAGCGCCTGCGACCGGCCGAGTTCACCACCTACGACTACACGCAGGAGAACTACACCGAGCTGCTGTGGTTCTTCGAGGGCTTCACTTCGTACTACGACGACCTGCTGCTGCTGCGCGGCGGCCTGATCGATGAGGCGCGCTACCTCAAGCTGCTCGGCAAGACGCTGACCGGCGTGCTCGGCATGCCGGGCCGCAAGGTGCAGAGCGTGGCGCAGGCGAGCTTCGACGCGTGGGTCAAGTACTACCGCGGCGACGAGAACACCCCCAACGCCACCATCAGCTACTACACCAAGGGCTCGCTGGTCGCCTTGGCGATCGACCTCACGCTGCGCACCGAAGGCAAGGGCTCGCTCGACGATGTGATGCGCCTGCTGTGGGAGCGCAGCAGCGGCGGGCCGATCAGCGAAATCGACATCGCCGCGGCGCTGGAGCAGGTGGGTGGCCGGCCCTACGCCAAGGAGCTGACCGCCTGGGTGCATGGCACTGACGACGCGCCCTGGCGCGCGCTGCTCGCGAAGTTCGGCGTGGCTTGGAACCAGCAGGCACCGAACGTCGCGCAGCGTCTGGGCCTGCGTGCGTCCGAGAGCGCGCTCACCGGCATCAAGCTGAGCAACGTGTTGCGCGGCGGGGCGGCCGAGGCGGCCGGTCTGTCGGCCGGCGACGAGCTGGTGGCCGTGGACGACTGGCGCGTGCGCAGGCTCGACGACCTCACGCGTTTGATGGATGCCAAGCGCACGGCCAGGGTCTTGATCTCGCGCGACCAACGCATGCTGACGCTTGCACTCGCCTTGCCGCCCGCGCCGGACAGCGGTGCCATCACGCTCAACGCAGCGTCGGCCGACAAGACCCCGCAAGCCGCCTCGGCGCTGCGGAGGGCATGGCTGGCCAGCTGAGACACCTGAACACGCGCCGACTGGGGCTCGGCGCAGGCCTGGTGTTGGCTGTGCTTGCCGTGCACCTGTGGCTCGCCGACGGCTTGGCCCAGCATGCGCAGCGCTTGTCGGCGGTGCGGGACGCCATGCCGCCGCGCATCGAGGTCGCCTACGTGCGCGAGATGGCCATCACGGCGCCTCCACCCGCGCCTTCGCCGAGGCCGGCGCTGCCACCGGTGAAGCGGCGCGCAGCACCGCCGAAACCCGTGGTTCAGCCGGCATCGGCCCCGCCGAGTGAACCACCCGCAGAGCCGCCACTGGCGGCCGCTTCCGCGCCGGAGCCAGCGCCCGAGCCGGCGTCTGCCGCGGTGGCCATGGTGGAGCCTGCAGCGTCCGAGCCCGCCGCACCCGAGGCGGCTGCATCGGCTGCGTCCGCCCCTCCCTTCGAATGGCCCGTGTCCACGCGCATGCGCTACCTGCTGACCGGCAATGTGCGGGGCGAAGTGAACGGCCAGGCGCAGGTGGAGTGGATCCGCGTCGGCCAGCGCTACCAGGTCCACCTGGATGTGATCGTCGGCATGAAGATCGCCCCACTGGGCTCGCGCCGCATGAGCAGTGATGGCGACATCACGCCCGAAGGCCTGGCGCCGCGCCGCTACGACCAGGAGACCAAGCTCGCCTTCAACGACCCGTCCCGTGCGACGGTTCGTTTCGAAGGCGACCGCGTGCTGCTGGCCAACGGCGCCGTGGTGCCGCGCTGGCCGGGCGCGCAAGACACGGCGAGCCAGTTCGTGCAGCTCAGCTACCTGTTTGCCACGCGGCCCGATCAGCTGCGCACCGGCAACAGCGTCGAGATCCCGCTCGCGATGCCGCGCAACCTCACGAGCTGGGTCTACGACGTGCTGGGCGAAGAGACGCTTTACACGCCTTTCGGGGAGGTGCAGGCTTTCCACCTCAAGCCGCGCCGCGAACCCCGCGCCGGTGGCGACATGACCACCGACATCTGGATTGCCCCCGGCCTGCGCTATCTGCCTGTACGCTTTCTCATCCGTCCCGATCCAGAAAGTTATTTCGACCTGATGCTCGACCGCCGGCCCGAACTGGCCGGGCCCGAAGAACCACCACGAAGGAACCCACCATGAGCTACGAATGCATCCTGACCGAACAGCATGGCAAGACCGGCGTGATCCGGCTCAACCGCCCCAAACAGCTCAACGCGTTGAACGACACGCTGATGGACGAGCTGGGTGCCGCGCTCAAGGCCTATGACGCCGACGAGAACATCGGCTGCATCGTCATCACCGGCAGCGAGAAGGCCTTCGCCGCGGGCGCCGACATCGCGGCCATGGCGAAGTGGAGCTACATGGATGTCTACAAGAGCGACTACATCACCCGCAACTGGGAGACGATCCGCTCCATCCGCAAACCGGTGATCGGCGCCGTGGCCGGCTTTGCCCTCGGCGGCGGCTGCGAGCTCGCGATGATGTGCGACTTCGTCATTGCGGCCGACACCGCGAAGTTCGGCCAACCCGAAATCAAGCTCGGCGTGATCCCCGGAGCCGGCGGCACGCAGCGGCTACCGCGCGCCATCAGCAAGGCCAAGGCGATGGACATGGTGCTCACTGCTCGCATGATGGATGCGGCTGAAGCCGAGCGCGCTGGGTTGGTGTCGCGTGTGGTGCCGGCGGCCGAGCTGATGGACGTGGTGCTCGCGGCTGCACACACGATTTGTGAGTTCAGTGGGCCGAGCGTCATGATGGCCAAGGAATGCGTCAACCGGGCTTATGAAGGTGCTCTGTCCGACGGGGTTCAGTTCGAGCGGCGGATGTTCCATTCGCTGTTTGCGACTGAGGATCAGAAGGAGGGGATGGAGGCGTTTGTGAACAAGCGGAAGGCGGAGTTCAAGAATCGATGAACTTCCTCGCGCTCTGCCCGTTCAAGCTGAGTATCGAAGCCCTGTGCGTGCATTCGCATGGGGCTTCTGTCCACTGCGTGAGGCTGCTGCCGGGATGTCGCCCCGGCGGGCGACCTTCTTTCTTTGCTTCGCCAAAGAAAGAAGGCAAAGAAAGGCGACCCCGACGGGTGCGGTCCGGCTAGGGCCGGACTGCTCTGCGGTGCTCGGTGTTTGGGGCCTCGCGCCGAACTCGCTACGCGGCCTGTGGCCGCTGCGCTCAGACAGCCGCGCGAAGTCAGTTGACGAAGCGTGCTGCGCACGCGGCCCCAAACCCCTGCGCTCCTCGACGCCCCCCACGGGGCCCGAAGAGCAATGCGGTCGTTTGCTGCGCAAACATTCCCTGTCCACGCCTCGCTTCGCCTCGGCGCCAGGGCGCGCAGCAGCCCGAAGCGTCATCGAGACGATGCGCAGCGAGACGAGCGGTGGGGTACTTCGAACAGGTGTGCCGTGGTCCGGGTCTATCCGCAGGCGACAAGTCGCGGAAGGAAGCATCCGAAGCGGTACAGCAAAGTGGAGAGCGTCTTTGCTTTGGTTACTTTCATTTGACGCGACAAATGAAAGTGACACGCCCGCCGGGGCGGATTCCCGGCGCACCCGCCGGCAGGCAGAAGAAACACACACGCGAAGCGGCAAACACAACAGGCAGAGCCAAAAAATCAGTAGCTCCGCCCCCCTTTGAACTGCGCCTTCGTCGTCCGAACCCGCCCCGCCGCTTTCTCAATAGCAGCAAACGACCTCGCCGCATGCGCATGGCAAACCGCCAGCCCCAAGGCATCGGCCGCATCCTTACCCGGCAAGCCAGGCAGCTTCAGCAGCCGTTTCACCATCTCCTGCACCTGCTCCTTGCGAGCATGCCCCGCCCCCACGATGGCTTTCTTCATCTGCAAGGCGGTGTACTCCGCCACCTCGATGTCGCATGACACCAGCCCGGTGATCGCCGCGCCGCGTGCCTGGCCGAGCAGCAGCGTGCTTTGCGGGTTGACGTTGACGAACACGATCTCGATGGATGCGCAGTGCGGCTGGTAGCGCGCCGCGAGTTCGCGGATGCCGTCGTAGATCACCTTCAGGCGCAGCGGCAGTTGACCGCTGTCGACGGCATCGGTCTTGATGGTGCCGCTGGCGACGTAGTGCAGTTCGCTGCCTTCAACGTCGATGACACCGAAGCCCGTCGTGCGCAGCGCGGGGTCGATGCCGAGGACTCTCATGTGCCGAAGTACCAGTGAACGGAATGGAAGAAAACGGGCGCGGCGAAACAGAGCGGAGCCACGCGATCCAGCAACCCCACCGCGCCGGTAACCGACGCGCGGCTGCCCCAATGCCGCACGCCGGCGTCGCGCTTGAGCGCCTGCATCACCAGCGCGCCCATCGTGCCGCAGCCCCCGGCGACGAAGCCGATGAAGACGGCCTGCGGGGCCTTGAAGGGCGTGATCCAGAACAGCAGACCGCCGGCCAAGCCACCGACGAGTGAGCCGAGGAGCCAGGCTCGCCACGAGAAGCTGCGGCTGATCTGGCGTGCGGCTGGCCGAGCGCGCAGGCGCTGTGTCGCGGACTGTTGAGCGACCTGCGCGCTGACCACCACGACCACCAGGTAGAGCACGAGAAAGGCGCCGCGGTCCTCGTAGTTGGGAAACTCCAGCAGCAGCAGCGCTGGCGCATGGCTCATGCCGTAGACGCAGACCATCGTGCCCCATTGGATTTTTGCTGCGCGTTCGAGAAAGCGCGTGGGGTCGTTGCCGAACACCGCCAGGATGGGCAGGGCCGCGAACGCGTAGACCGGGATGAACACGCTGAAGAGATCGAAGTACTGCCCGCCGGCCAGGAAGTACTGCACCGGCAACACGAAGAAGAACGCCGCCAGCAGCGCGCGGTGGTCGCCGCGGCGCGTGTGGGTGAGCGTGATGAACTCGCGCAGCGCGAGGAAAGACACCACCGCGAACAGCAGCGTGGACACGAAGGCGCCGGTGGCCCACGCGATCCAGAACAGCACGGTGCCCACCCACAGCGCGCGCAGGTCGTGCCGCATGGCGTCGTAGCTGGCCTGCTTGTCTTCCGGCATCGAGCGCAGCGACTTGGCAAACGCGGCCACCGTGGCGAACGAGAGCACGCCGAACACGATGACGAACAGCAGCGCGATCTGCTGCGAGACGGTGAGGCTGCGCAACCAGCTGCCCATCACACGGCTCCCGAGGTGTGCAGTGCCATCACGCAGCCACCTTGGACAACGCGACGACGGCGTCACGCGCCCGCGCCAGGAACACGCGCTTGTCTTCGCCCGGCTCCAGCTTCAGCGGCGCACCGAAGGTCACGGTGCAGAGAATCGGCACCGGCACCACTTCGCCCTTGGGCATCACGCGCTGCACGTTGTCGATCCACGCGGGGATCAGCTGCACGTCGGGGAACTGCTCGGCCAGGTGGTACAGGCCGGCCTTGAAGGCCTGTGGCTCGCCCTTGTTGCCGCGCGTGCCTTCGGGAAAGATGACGAGCGAATCGCCGTTGCGCAGCGCATCGGCCAGGGGTTCGAGCGGGTCTTCGTCCTCCGTGCGCACGCGGCTCACGTAGACGGCATTGAACACCTCGCGCGTGAGCCAGTGCTTGAAGGGCGAAGCCGTCCAGTAATCGCGCGCCGCGATAGGCCGCGTTTGCGCGCGCAGGTCACGAGGCAGCGCCGCCCAGATCAGCACCCAGTCGAAGTGGCTCTGGTGGTTGGCGAAGTAGATGCGCTGCTCGGCCTTGGGCGGGCTGCCGTACCAGTGCCCCTGCGCGCCGGTGATCAGGCGTGCAAGGAAGGCCAGCAGCAGGCCGGCGGCCTCGGGACGCGTCATACCGGGGGCAAGAGCGAAGCGACCGGGGGGCGGTGCATCACCTCAGTGTCTGAAATGACGAACACCTGTCAGCACCATCGCGATGCCATGCTCGTTGGCCGCACCGATCACCTCTTCGTCGCGCATGCTGCCACCGGGGTGGATCACGCTGGTGGCGCCCGCCTTGACGAGCTCGTCCAGCGTGTCGCGGAACGGGAAGAAGGCGTCGCTCGCGACAGCAGAGCCCTTCAGCGACAGCCCGGCAGCCTCGGCCTTGATGCCAGCGATGCGTGCCGAGTCCAGCCGGCTCATCTGGCCAGCGCCAACGCCGAGTGTCATGCCGCCAGCACAGAACACGATGGCATTGCTCTTCACGTACTTGCCCACCGTCCAGGCGAAGAGCATGTCTTGCAGCTGCTGTGGTGTGGGCTGCGCCTTGGTGACCACCTTCAGATCGGACAGCTTCAGTTCGTGGTTGTCGGCGCTCTGGATCAAGAGGCCCGAGCCCACGCGCTTCACGTCCTGGGCGTTGCGACCTTGTTCCCACGCGCTGGCGCCGCCCTTGGGCAACGCAATCTGCAGCACGCGCACATTCTTCTTGACCGCGAAGATGGCCAGCGCCTCGGGCGTGAAGGAGGGCGCAATCATCACTTCCATGAAGAGCTGCGTGACCTGCTCCGCGGTGGCGCCGTCGACCTCGGTGTTGAAAGCGATGATGCCGCCGAACGCCGACGTCCGGTCGGTCTTCAAGGCCTTGGCATACGCCTCCGCCGCATTGGCGCCCAGGGCCACGCCGCAGGGGTTGGCGTGCTTGACGATCACGCAGGCCGGGTTGTCGAAGCTCTTCACGCACTCCCACGCCGCATCGGCATCGGCGATGTTGTTGTACGACAGCTCCTTGCCTTGCAATTGCTTGGCCGTCACGAGTGAGCCGGGCGCGGGGTGCAGGTCGCGATAGAAGGCTGCGGTCTGGTGCGGGTTCTCGCCGTAGCGCAGGTCCTGCAGCTTCACGAAGCGGGCGTTGCTCTGCGCGGGGAATTCGCTGCGCGAGCCGTCGGCTTGCAGCGACGAGAGGTAGTCGCTGATGGCTGCGTCGTAGTTCGAGATGCGGTTGAAGGCGGCCACCGACAACGCGAACTTGGTCTCCTTGCTGACGCTCTGGGTGGCCTTCAACTCGGCAAGCACCTGCCCGTACTGCGAGGCATCGGTGAGCACCGCCACGTCTTTCCAGTTCTTGGCGGCCGATCTCACCATCGCCGGGCCGCCGATGTCGATGTTCTCGATGGCGTCTTCCAGCGTGCAGCCGGGTTTGGCGACGGTGGCTTCGAAGGGGTAGAGGTTCACGCACAGGATGTCGATGGTCGAGATGCCGTGCTGCTCGATCGCCGCCATGTGCTCGGGCAGGTCTCGCCGTGCCAGCAGGCCGCCGTGGATCGTCGGGTGCAGCGTCTTCACGCGGCCGTCGAGCATCTCGGGGAAACCGGTGTGCTCGGCCACCTCGGTGACCGGCAGGCCGGCATCGGCCAGCAGCTTGGCGGTGCCGCCGGTGGACAGCAGCTTGACGCCCAGCGCATGCAGCTCGCGCGCGAAATCGAGCACGCCGGTTTTGTCGGAGACGGAGATCAGGGCTTGCATGGTGGCCTTCATTTGACGAGCTTGTGATCGAGCAGTTTGCGACGCAGCGTGTTGCGGTTGATGCCCAGCCATTCGGCGGCGCGACTCTGGTTGTTGTCGGCGTGTTTCATCACCACGTCGAGCAGCGGTTTCTCGACGACCTTCAGGATCATCTCGTACATCGCCGTCGGCTCCACGCCGCGCAAGTCCTTGAAGTAGGCCTCCAGGCTGTCGCGCACGCATTCCTCGATATGTTTTTTGCTCATGCTTCTTGTTCGATGAGATCGTCGTGAGTTGCCTGACGGGTCGTCGGCAGTCTGTGGTGTGTGTCGGCCAGTTGGTCGAACCAGTCGTTCACTGCGCGGACCTGCGTGTCACAGGTTTCCAGCGTGTTCATGAAATCGCGAAAGCTTTCGCCGCCCGGCAAGGCGCGCACTGCCCAGCCGATGTGCTTGCGCGCCGTGCGCACGCCGGCGAATTCGCCATACAGGCCGTAGTGCTCGTGCAGGTGCTCGAGCAGCCATTGCTTGGCTTGCCGCACTTCGGGCGCGGGCAGGTGTTCGCCGGTTTCGAGAAAGTGCCCAATCTCGCGAAAGATCCAGGGCCGGCCCTGTGCCGCGCGCCCAATCATGATTGCGTCGGCACCGGTTGCGGCCAGCACCTCGCGCGCTTTCTCGGGGCTGTCGATGTCGCCATTGGCCACCACCGGAATCTGCAGCGCGGCTTTGACGGCGGAGATGGTGTCGTACTCGGCGTGGCCCTTGTAGCCCTGCTCGCGCGTGCGGCCGTGCACCGTGACCATCGCCACGCCGGCCTGCTCGGCAGCGCGTGCGATGCGCACTGCGTTGCGCTCGGCCTGGCACCAGCCGGTGCGCATCTTCAAGGTGACCGGCACGCGGTGCGGCTGGCAGGCGGCGACCACGGCCCCGATGATCGCGAGCGCCAGCGGCTCGTCCTGCATCAGCGCGGAGCCGGCCCACTTGGTGCAGACCTTCTTGGCCGGGCAGCCCATGTTGATGTCGATGATCTGCGCGCCGCGCTCGATGTTGTAGGCCGCGGCCTCGGCCATCATCGCGGGCTCGGTGCCGGCGATCTGCACCGCAATGGGTGCGACCTCGCCGTCATGGTTGGCGCGGCGCGAGGTCTTCAGGCTGTTCCACAGATCCTTGCGCGAGGTGACCATCTCGCTCACCGCGTAGCCCGCGCCCAGGCGTTTGCACAGCTGGCGAAAAGGCCTGTCGGTCACGCCCGCCATCGGGGCGGCGAACAGACGGTTCGCCAGTGGAATATGGCCGATGTGCATGGCGGGCGGGGAGGGGTGGGGCCGCGAGAGGGGCTGCTCAAAAAGGAGGCAGAGTATAGCGCCGGGACAAGTCGTCGCCACCCCTAAAACGCACTGCGCATAATGCCGGCCGATGGAAGCATGGATCGACTCGCTGCTCGCTTTGCTCGCGCTGCCCAGATTCGGACTGAGCACGATCTTCGTCGTCGCTTTTATCTCAGCCACCTTGTTGCCGTTGGCCGCCGAGCCGGCGCTGTTCGGCCTGGTCAAGCTCAACCCGGAGATGTTCTGGCCAGCTGTGCTCGTGGCATCCGTCGGCAACACGCTGGGCGGCATGGTCACCTGGTGGATGGGCTACGGCGCCGAGCGCGCCTACGAGAAAGTGGCGCACCACCCGCCACGGGCTCGCGCATTGGCGTGGCTGGAGCGCTTCGGCCCCAAGGCCTGCCTGTTGTCGTGGCTGCCGCTTGTCGGCGATCCGCTGTGCGCGGTGGCTGGCTGGCTGCGCCTGCCCTTCTGGCCCTGCGTTTTCTACATGGGCGTCGGCAAGTTGCTGCGTTACGTGATGATGACGGCGGTGCTGCTGTGGTTCTGGCCGGGGCAGTTCACGCCCTGATCGCGTGGCGGCTCAACGTGAGCAGAATTGCCGGATAGTTGCCAGATTGTGGGCAGTTGCCGACCGCGCGCGGCATGTCTCTGCGGTTTGCCTGTGGCACGATGAAACAGCTTGTTTCTACCGAGGATTCACCGTGTCAGTGCAGCATCTCGAACCTGTCTTGTTGTGTCGCACTGATCGGAGGCAATCGTGAGCCGCGCTTCATCGGCCCCGGCGGCGAAACGGGCCCCGTCTGCAAAGTCGGGCAACGCGGGAGCGGCTGACAAAGCGAACAAGGCAGACATTGCGGGCAAAGCCACCAAGCTGGTGAAGGCCGGCAGCAAGAAGAAGTCTTCAGCCCAGGCGGTACCGGTTGTCGAGAAGGACAGTTGGTTGCAGCGGCTCAAGCGCTTTCGCTTCAGCTTCAAACGCAAGGGCTTCAACATCCAGGTGCTCCTCGAAGACCCGGCCAAGCACATCGCGGAGATCAAGCGTGAATCCGCGGCTGCCGAGATATCTGAGGCTGCCACGCTGAACGCGGCCCTGAAGGGTGTGCTGGATCGCCACCCGACATCGCGTTCGGTGCTGGTGCACCTCGGGCTGCTCGAGAAAGCCATGAGCCGGCACGGCCTGAAGGCACTCGACGACATGCCGGCCGACATCCTCCAGCGTGCCATGTCGCAGTTCGACACGCTGGTGTCCGATTGGTCACCGGCTCCACTGGCGGCCCTGCGCGCCAAGATCAAGACCGTGTTGCTGGCCCACGAACGCGCCAATGACCACCGCAGCACCGCACAGCGCCTGTCCGACTTTCACGACGACAAGCGCATGCACGTGGCCGAGGCCAGCGTGACCACCTTCATGGAGGCCAACGCGGAGTGGGAGAAGTCGTTCACCGGGCAGAGGCTGAGTGCTGAGGTGAAGTAAACGCTGCGTGGAGCGGAAATGAAAAAGGGGCGCCGCGGCGCCCCTTGTCACGCGTGCACGAACTGGTCGCTCAGGCAGCCTTGCGCACTGCGCGCTTGGCAACTGACTTGACGGCCGGTTTGGCCAGGGTCTTCGCTGCAGGCTTGGCAACCGTCTTTGCCGCGGGCTTCTTCGCAGAGGCCGTGCCACCGAGCTTGGCCACCTGGGCGCTCAACTCGTCGATGCGCTTGGAGAGTGCGGCCACATCCTTCGCGCTCGGCACGCCCAGCTTGCCGAGGGCGCGGGCGGTGCGTTCTTCGAAGATGGATTCGAGCTTGTCCCAGTGCTGCCCAGCCTTGGCCGTCACATCGCCGGCCATGCCGCTCATCTTGCTGGCCACTTCGCCGAGCTTTTCTTCGGCCACGGTTTGCGTTTTCTTCTGGATGGTCACGCCTTCCTTGACCAGCGCCTCGAACACCTTGCCGCCTTCTTCCTGTGCCTTGGAGAAAGCGCCCAGGCCGGCGAGCCAGATCTGCTGGGCCGAGTCTTTCACTGTGCTGGCGAACTGGCCGTCGAGCAGGCCTGCTGCCGATGCGCTCTTCTTGTCCGCCATCTGTTTGAGTTTCTTGACCATGGTCTCTTTCGGTTGAGTGGATGAGTGAATGCGCGCTGCGCGGGGTGGCGTCGACTATAGGAGCGGCCCACCGCGCACGCACCGGGTTTCTCTAGTGAGCGATCTCTATGGCCGCCTCGGGGTAAGCGCGCAGCAAGGCCGGTGAGGGTTTGGTCAAGAATGCCGCACACCAACGCGCACCCAGGAGGCATGCATGCAGTACTTCGTGACCGGAGCCACCGGCTTCATCGGCAAGCGGCTCGTCAAGACCCTGCTGCAGCGACGCGGTGCCACGGTGCACTTTCTGCTTCGTGCCGAGAGCGAATCGAAGGTGGCCGACCTGCTCGACTACTGGGGCGTGACCGCAGCGCGCGCCGTGCCGGTGTATGGCGACCTGACGAGCAAGAAGCTGGGCGTGTCGGCCGACGCAATCAAGAAGCTCAAGGGCCATGTCGATCACGTCTACCACCTCGCGGCCGTGTACGACCTGAAGGCGGACGAAGAGTCGCAGGTGCAGGTGAACATCGAAGGCACGCGCAACCTGGTGGAGTTTGCGAAGGCCGTCGACGCCGGCCACCTGCACCATGTGAGCAGCATCGCCGCGGCCGGCCTGTACGAAGGCGTGTTCCGTGAAGACATGTTCGACGAGGCCGAGGGCCTCGACCACCCGTACTTCATGACCAAGCACGAGAGCGAGAAGATCGTGCGCAAGGAGAGCAAGACGCCGTGGACGGTGTACCGCCCGGCGCTCGTGGTGGGCGACTCGGCCACCGGCGAGATGGACAAGATCGACGGCCCGTACTACTTCTTCAAGCTGATCCAGCGCATGCGGCAGTTGCTGCCGCCGTGGATGCCCAGCATCGGCCTCGAAGGCGGGCGCATCAACATCGTGCCGGTCGACTTCGTCGTCAGCGCGCTCGATCACATCAGCCACCAGAAGGCAGCGATCGACAAGAAATGCTTCCACCTCGTCGACCCCGAGGGCTACCGCGTGGGCGACGTGCTCGACGTGTTCAGCAAGGCCGCGCACGCACCGAAGATGAACGTGTTCATCAACGCCGCGCTCTTGGGCTTCATCCCCAAGAGCATCAAGAAGGGGCTGATGGCGCTGGCACCGGTGCGCCGGGTGCGCAATGCGGTGATGAAGGACCTGGGCCTCCCAGAAGACATCCTGACCTTCATCAACTACCCCACGCGCTTCGATTGCCGCGAGATGCAGGCCGCGCTCAAGGGCAGCGGCATCGCCTGCCCGCACCTGCCCGACTACGCGTGGCGCCTGTGGGATTACTGGGAGCGGCATCTCGACCCGGCCCTCAAGATCGATCACAGCCTGCGCGGCACGGTGGGCGGCAAGGTGGTGCTGGTGACGGGCGGTTCGTCGGGCATCGGCCTGGCGGCGGCGATCAAGTTTGCCGAGGCCGGTGCGATCACCGTCATCTGCGCGCGCGACGAGGCCAAGCTCGCCGAAGCCAAGAAGGAGATCCTGGCCGCCGCCGGCAAGGACGCCAAGGTGGCGACCTTCTCGTCCGACATCGCCGACGAAGCCAGCTGCCGCGAGCTGATCGACTGGCTGACCGAAACCTACGGCGGCGTCGACTTCCTGATCAACAACGCCGGCCGCTCGATCCGCCGCGCCATCGAGAGCAGCTACGACCGCTTCCACGATTTCGAGCGCACGATGCAGCTCAACTACTTCGGTTGCCTGCGGGTGACCATGGGGCTGCTGCCCGGCATGGTGGCCAAGCGAAAGGGACACATCGTCAACATCAGCTCGATCGGCGTGCTGACGAACGCGCCTCGCTTCTCGGCCTACGTGGCCAGCAAGGCCGCGCTCGACGCGTGGACGCGCTGCGCCTCGAGCGAGTACGCCGACACCGGCATCACCTTCACCACCATCAACATGCCGCTGGTGCGCACGCCGATGATCGCGCCCACGCAGATCTACAAGAACGTGCCAACGCTCGCGCCCGAAGAGGCCGCCGACATGATCGCCGAGGCCTGCGTCTACAAGCCGGTGCGCATCGCCACCCGCCTGGGCATCTCGGGCGAGGTGCTGCACGCGCTGTTGCCGCGGGTGGCGCAGATCGTGATGAACACCAGCTTCCGCATGTTCCCCGACAGCTCTGCAGCCAAGGGCGACAAGAGCGCCAAGCCGACACTGTCACCTGAGGCGGTGGCCTTGCAGCAGATGATGCGGGGCATTCACTTCTGAGCTCAGGGGCGACAATGCGGCATGCGCATCGAAGACATTCGCCAGCGCCTGCGCGCCGCGGGTGCCAAACCCGTTCACGAGCAGCGCGTGCTGCGCCTGTGGGCGCAAGCCAAGCCGCAAGACAGCGGCCGCCGCCGGCCTGAAGACTTCCTGCCGCAAAGCGTGCGCGAGGTCTTGCCCGCGCTGACCGAGGAGCTGCAGGGTCTCGCGACGCTGAGTTCCGAGCACCCGGGTGAAGACGGCTCCGCGCGCCTGCTGGTGCAGCTGGCCGATGGCCAGGCGGTCGAGAGCGTGCTGTTGCCGCGAGACGGCTTGTGCGTCTCGACGCAAGTGGGCTGCGCGGTCGGCTGCGTGTTCTGCATGACCGGCCGCGAAGGCCTGTTGCGCCAGGTGGGCAGCGCCGAGATCGTGGCGCAGGTGGCGCTCGCGCGCACCCGGCGCGAGGTCAAGAAGGTGGTGTTCATGGGCATGGGCGAGCCGGCGCACAACCTCGACAACGTGCTCGAAGCCATCGAGTTGCTCGGCACCGCGGGGGCCATCGGTCACAAGAACCTCGTCTTCTCGACGGTGGGCGACCCGCGCGTGTTCGAGCGCTTGCCGCTGGGCGTGGTGAAGCCCGCGCTGGCCTTGTCGCTGCATTCCACGCGCCCCGAGCTGCGAGCGCAGCTGATGCCTCGTGCGCCGCGCATGGACCCGGCCGATCTGGTGGAGCAGGGCGAGCGCTATGCACGCGCCACCGGCTACCCGGTGCAGTACCAGTGGACGCTGCTGGAAGGCGTCAACGACAGCGAGGCCGAGCTGGATGGCATCGTGCGCCTGCTGCGCGGCAAGTACGCAGTAATGAACATGATCCCGTACAACACCATCGACGGGCTGGACTTCAAGCGCCCGTCGTGGGAAGCGGCGGCCGCCATCGCGCGTTCGCTGCATCGGCGCGGCGTGTTGACCAAACTGCGCCATTCGGCGGGGCAAGACGTGGAGGGTGGCTGCGGCCAGCTTCGCGCGCGCGCCGTCTCGGCGTCGACGGCGCCGATCGCGCTGGTTCTGAAACCAGGCATCACCTCTCAGGCGAACAGTCCGATACCGAGGTGACAGCGGCAGGTCGAAGCGCTTCCTATACTGGTCCGTTACACCAGATGCACAGGAGACAGCCATGAGCAACGATCACCCCGGAACCGCCCTTCAACTCCGCTCCCTGGTCAAGACGACCGGCGAGCTCGAGCTCTCGCTGGCGGAGACCCCCATTCCCGAATTGGGGCCCGACGACGTGCTGGTGCGCATCGAGGCCGCGCCGATCAACCCGTCCGACCTGGGGCTGTTGTTCGGCCCGGCCGACATGAGCACGGCCAAGGCCTCGGGCACGGCGGCACGGCCGGTCATCACGGCCACCATTCCCGAGAAGTTGATGAAAGGCCTGGTGGCTCGGCTCGATGAGTCGATGCCGGTGGGCAACGAAGGCGCCGGCGTGGTCGTCAAGACCGGTTCGTCGGACGCGGCCAAGGCCTTGATGGGCAAGACGGTGGCCATCATCGGTGGCGCCACCTATGCGCAGTACCGCGCCATCAAGGCCCAGCAGTGCCTGGTATTGCCCGACGGCACCTCGCCTGCGGAAGGCGCTTCGTCCTTCGTCAACCCGCTCACCTCGCTCAGCATGGTCGAGGTGATGCGCCTCGAAGGCCACAAGGCGCTGGTGCACACCGCGGCGGCGTCGAACCTCGGGCAGATGCTCAACAAGATCTGCATCCAGGACGGCGTGGCCCTGGTCAACATCGTGCGCAAGCCCGAGCAGGAAGAGATTCTTCGCAAGATCGGTGCGAAGTACATCTGCAACGCCGCCTCGCCGGATTTCATGCGCGACCTGACCCAGGCCCTGGTGGAAACCGGCGCCACGCTGGCCTTCGACGCCATTGGCGGCGGCAAGCTGGCGAGCCAGATCCTCACCGGCATGGAAGCGGCAGCCAGCCTGACCGCCAAGGAATACAGCCGCTACGGCTCGGCCGTGCACAAGCAGGTCTACATCTACGGTGCACTCGACCGCAGCCCCACCGAGCTGGTCCGCAACTACGGCATGGCCTGGGGCGTGAACGGTTGGCTGCTGACACCCTTCCTGCAGAAGATCGGCTACCCCGCGGCGCAAAAGCTGCGCGAGCGCGTGGCGCGTGAACTCAAGACCACCTTCGCCAGCCACTACACCGCTGAGGTGTCATTGGCCGAGGCGCTGTCGCTCGACGCCATCGGCGCCTATGGCCTGCAGGCCACCGGCACCAAATACCTCATCAATCCGAACAAGGGCGCGTGAGGAACTGAGGGGCCTCAGGGCTTCTTGTCCTCGGCCCCCGGCTTGAGCCAGTGCGTGAGGATCGCTTCGGTCGGAATGTACAGGCGCGCCGTCACGCCCTTGCTCAGGCGGTCGTCGCCGGCCAGCTCGCCGTCGTCGACCCCCTTGAAGTTGTAGCCGAGAGACAGCACGATGCGGTGGTTGAGTTGCACGCTCAGCGTCGTGCCGAAGAGGTTTTCGGCAGGCAGTGTGTTGTCGATGTAGCGGCCGCCGTGGAAGGCGAGTTGCCAGCGCTTCGCGATCTGCTGGGTGGCGCGCAGCACCGTGAGGTTGGTGGTGCGCAGCTCCCCGGCGTTGTAGGAATCGTCGCGCGACCAGCGGCGCGCGCCGTGCAAGAGAAGCGTCAGCTCCTTGCGGGCTTGCCAGGTTCCCTCGCCGTAGACCACGCGCGCGCGGCGGTCGGCGACGCCTGGCTCGACGACGTTGTATTGCAGCGCCTCACGGCCCAGGAAGGTGTAGCGCCAGAAGGTGCTGAGCCGGCGTTCTTCCGGCTCCTGCCAGCCCCAGCCGACCGTGGCGTCACCCGAGTTCACCGGCACGTCGATTGACGTGTCGTGGGGCCGCACGGCGGTGAAACTACCACGCAACAGGCCGAGCGTGTTGCGCGTGAGCCGCTGGGTGTAGTCGATGCTCGCGAAGCCGCTGTTCTTGATCTGCGTGCGCACCAATTGCAGTTCGGTCAGGAACGCGTGGTTGGGGTAGTTGTTCTTGGACAGCCGCACGTCGAAGGTGGTCGACTTGACGGCGTTCTCGCCCGCGATCGGAATGCCCGACTCGATCAGCGACTGTGCCTTCCAGTGATCCCAGAACTCTTCGGTGTGCCGCCAGCCGAGGACCAACAACGCGTCCTTGTCGTCGATCAGGCTCTTCTGGCGGATCTGCGCGTAGACCATGCCATCGGGCGAGCCTTCGGGCGTCTCGGCACCGAACACGCGCTTGTAGGTGGTTCGCTCTTCAACGCCGGCGGACGACAACAGCCCGAGCTGCGTGGCCTCGCGCCAATAAAGCCGTGAGCCGCTCCAGCGGCCGCCGGGGCGGTAATCGGTACCGAACTCGGTGCGCGCTGACGCAAGCCGTTCGTCGCCGGGTGCCATGTCGGGCTTGATGGCTTGCTGATGTTGTGCACCAAAGGTCAGCCCCGGTGCCGCTTCCCACTGCGCCTGGATGCCGCCGAAGTTGGCGCGCGGTTTCGGGTCGGCCCAGTTCTCGCGCAAGGCGGTGTCTTCGAGCTGAGTGTGGCGAACGAAGCCCTCGACCCACAACTCCGACGAGCCGACACGCAGCCCTGTTTGCGCATCGGTGCGTTGCACGCCCACCGTGTCGTCATGCAGCTTCAGGCCGCGTGTGTTGAGCACGAAGCCGGGCGCAATTCTCGTGATGGCCGAGGCGCCGTTCTCGCGGCCGCTGCCATCGCGCTGGTTATAGAAGCGCAGCTGGTTGATGTTGCCGTCGTGCAGGAGCTCCCATGTGCGCGCCGGCTGGCCGGCTGCCGGGATGCCGACACCCGCGTTGGTCAGGATGCCGGTCTGCCGCTCATCGAGCGCCAGCGTCCAGCGCTTGCCGAGGTCGACCGTCTTGCGCTGGCCGAAGACGCGGTAGCGCCGCTCCGGGTTGGGGCCGAAGGCGTCGAGCAGCAGCTCGTCGAGAAACTCCTGCCATGAGTCGAGCGTTGTCTCGATGCGCTCGGAGATGGCGCCCATCGTGTTGTCGGGCGGCGTGGCAACGGGCTCGGCCGGCGCCGACGCTGCATCTTCAGGCGGTGCCACCGGCGGGTCTTGCGCCCAGGCCTCGCATGCGCCCACGCCCAGCATCACAGCCAGCGGGAGTCGGATGTAGAGATGTGCGCACATGCGCCGCGAGTTTGGCAGCGCGAACTGGCGCCATCTGTAGGAGGATGGCCCGCCGTCTTGACCGACCCCTACAATTTCGCATCCAACTCTGCCGGACGCCGCAGCCATGACCAACGAGCCCCCCTCCGCCCTTTCTCATACATCCGAGCTCGCCAACATCGCCCCGCGCGACAAGGCCGAGATCCTGGCGCAGGCGCTGCCGTACATCCGCAAGTTCCATGGCAAGACCATCGTCATCAAGTACGGCGGCAATGCGATGACCGATCCCGCACTGCAGCAAGACTTCGCCGAAGACGTGGTGCTGCTCAAGCTGGTGGGCATGAACCCGGTGGTGGTTCATGGCGGCGGCCCGCAGATCGAAGACGCGCTCGCCAAGATAGGCAAGAAAGGCACCTTCATCCAGGGCATGCGTGTGACCGATGAAGAGACGATGGAAGTGGTGGAGTGGGTGCTGGCCGGCCAAGTGCAGCAAGACATCGTCGGTCTGATCAACGTGGCCGGCGGCAAGGCGGTCGGTCTCACCGGCCGGGACGGCGGCCTCATCCGCGCGCACAAGCTCAGGCTCGTCGACCAGAAAGACCCGACCAAGGTGCACGATGTGGGGCAGGTCGGCGAAATCGAATCCATCGATCCGTCGGTGGTGAAGGCGCTGCAGGACGACCAGTTCATCCCCGTCATCTCGCCGCTGGGCTTCGGCTCGGAGAACGAGAACTACAACATCAATGCCGACGTCGTGGCCGGCAAGCTGGCCGAGGTGCTGAAGGCCGAGAAGCTGATCATGCTGACCAACATCCCGGGCGTGCTCGACAAGCAAGGCAAGCTGCTGACCAACCTCTCCGCGCGCGAGATCGATGAGCTGTTCGCCGACGGCACCATCAGCGGCGGCATGCTGCCCAAGATCGCTTCGGCGCTGGATGCGGCGAAGAATGGTGTGAACACGGTGCACATCATCGATGGCCGCGTGCCGCACGCAATGCTGCTGGAAATCCTGACCGAGCAGGCGTACGGCACCATGATCAGATCTCATTGATGGCCCCCCAGTCGCTGCGCTCCTGCCCCCAAGGGGCGCCGGCCAGTCCTTGGGGCGGCCCGGCGGACGGCCGTTGCTGGAGGAGGCACTTCGCTTCGCTCGTGCGATGTGCATGCTGAAGAGGCGCTACCCAGTCTGGCTTTTCGACCTGGACGACACGCTGCACGATGCATCGCATGCGGCGTTTCGATTCACCAGCCAGGCGATGACGCAGTACATGGTCGAGCACTTGGCCATGTCGATCGAGGAAGCCTCTGCCTTGCGTCAGCACTACTGGGACCGCTACGGTGCAACCTTGCTTGGCCTGGTGCGCCACCACGGCGTGAAGGCTAACCACTTCCTTGAGGAGACGCACCGGCTCCCGGGGCTTGAAGATCGCCTGCGCACCAGCGCACACGATCGTGCGGCGCTGCGGCGCCTGAAGGGCCGCAAGTTCATCTTCACCAATGCGCCGCGCAGCTACGCGCTGCGCGTGCTCAATGCGCTGAACCTGGCCGACTGCTTCGAGGGTGTGATCAGCGTGGACGACATGCGCATGTTCGGCCACCCACGGCCGAAGCCCGACGCGCGAATGCTTCGCTGCATTGCAGCACGGCTGAAGGTGCCGCCAAGCCGCTGCGTGTTGGTCGAAGACACGCTGGCGAATCAACGTTCGGCGCACGCCGTCGGCATGCGTTCAGTCTGGATGGGGCGCTACCTTCATTCAAAACGGAAGAGTGTGAAGAACGCCATGGAAGTTGGCGTTCACCAATGCCGAAAGCCCCCCTATGTGTATGCAAGAATTCGATCGCTGAAGACCCTGCACGCACTCTGATCACCGATCACCGCACAGATGACCGACGCTGAACCCACACCCGAAGAAGCGAACGTGCCATCTGCCGTGGCGGAGCCGACGGGTCGCAAGCGTCCGAAGCCGGGCGAACGCCGTGTGCAGATCCTGCACACGCTCGCGACGATGCTTGAACAGCCGGGTGCTGACCGCATCACCACCGCGGCACTGGCCGCCAAGCTCGATGTCTCCGAAGCAGCGCTGTATCGCCATTTCGCGAGCAAGGCGCAGATGTTCGAAGGCCTGATCGAGTTCATCGAACAAAGCGTCTTCACGCTCGTCAACCAGATCGGCGAGCGCGAGACAGACGGCCGCGTGCAAGCGCAAAAGATTCTCAGCGTGCTGCTTCAGTTCGGTGAGAAGAACCCCGGCATGACACGCGTGATGGTGGGCGATGCGCTGGTGTTCGAAAACGAACGCCTGGTGTCGCGCATGAACCAGTTCTTCGACCGCATCGAATCGATGCTTCGCCAGAGCCTGCGTCTGGTGGCCGAGTCGGCAGGTTCCAGCACGCCGACGGTCGATGCCAACGCCCAAGCCTCGGTGCTGACCGGCTTTGCCGTCGGCCGCCTGCAGCGCTATGCGCGATCGGGTTTCAAGCGCGTTCCGACCGAGCACCTCGACGCCGCGCTCAAGCTGCTCGTCGCCTGACAGCCAAGCGTCGAGCGAGGCAAGGCGTCGCAATGACGCCCGCTAAACTGCCCGCATGTCCGATCTCACCACTCCATTGCTGCAGCTGATCTCGCGCGCAGAAGCTCTGATGTCGCGCCTCGAATCGGCGCTCCCGCACACCTTGCAAGCGCCCGATTGGGCTGCAGCAATCGCCTTCCGTTACCGCAAGCGCTCGGGCTCATGCGCGCTTGAACCGGTGAAGCACGTGGCCACCATTCGCCTGAGTTCGCTGGTCGAGGTCGAGCCGCAAAAGGAGCGCCTGCTTCGCAACACCGAGCAGTTCGTCAGTGGCCACAGCGCGAACAATGTGCTGCTGACCGGCGCGCGCGGCACCGGCAAGAGTTCGCTGATCAAGGCCTGCCTCAACGAGTTTTCTTCTCGGGGGTTGAGGCTGATCGAAGTCGACAAGACCGACCTGGTGGACCTGCCCGACATCATCGACTTGGTGGCCGACAGGCCTGAGCGCTTCATCGTGTTCTGCGACGACCTGAGCTTTGATGAAGGCGAGGCGGGGTACAAGGCGCTGAAGTCGATCCTCGACGGCTCGGTGTCACAGGCGTCGGACAACGTGCTGATCTACGCGACCAGCAACCGGCGCCATCTGCTGCCGGAATACATGAAGGAAAACCTCAGCTACACCCACACCGAAGATGGCGAGGTACATCCTGGCGAGGTGATCGAAGAGAAGATTTCGCTGAGCGAGCGGTTCGGCCTGTGGGTCAGCTTCTACCCATTCACGCAGGACGAATACATCGCCATCGTGGCGCAGTGGCTGCGTGGCCATGGGGTGAACGAAGAGGCCATTGCTGCGGCGCGGCAAGAGAGTCTGGTGTGGGCGCTGGAACGCGGCTCGCGTTCGGGGCGGGTGGCTTTTCAGTTCGCCAAGGACTACGCCGGGAGGCACGCGGCGTGAACGCCGGTTCGGATCGGGTGCCGGTCGACGTCGCCGTGGGCGTGCTGATCGACCCCGAGGATCGTTTCCTGCTGACCTCGCGGCCCGAAGGCAAGGTCTACGCCGGCTACTGGGAGTTCCCCGGCGGCAAGCTGGAGGCCGGTGAGACGGTCGAGCAGGCCCTGCGGCGCGAGCTGATCGAGGAACTGGGCATCACCATCGGCGCAGTCCATCCGTGGAAGGTCGAGCTGGTGGACTACGAACACGCCCGCGTGCGCCTGCACTTCTGTAAGGTCCACGAGTGGTCGGGCGAGTTCGAGATGCGCGAGCGCCAAGCGATGGCTTGGCAGACCCTGCCGGTCGAGGTGGCGCCGGTGCTGCCGGGCACGATTCCGGTGCTGCAATGGTTCGCTTCCGAGCGCGGCTTTGCAGGGGCGACGCACAGGGCCGGTTGATACACTGACCGCATGAGTTTCCTCGACGAAATCACGTGGGATGCGCAGGGCCTGGTGCCGGTGATTGCGCAAGAGGTGGGCAGCAATGACGTGCTGATGTTCGCCTTCATGAATCGCGAAGCCTTGGCCGAAACCGTGCGCCGTGGCGAGGCGGTGTACTGGAGCCGCTCGCGCAACCGCCTGTGGCACAAGGGCGAGGAATCGGGCCATATCCAAAAAGTGCATGAGATGCGCATGGATTGTGACAACGACGTGCTGCTTTTGAAAGTGACGCAGCTGGGCCATGAACCGGGCATCGCGTGCCACACCGGCCGTCACAGCTGTTTCTTCCAACGTTATGACAATGGCGAATGGAAGGCCGTCGAGCCGGTCTTGAAAGACCCCGAAAGCATCTACAAATGAGGGCTGCGAATGAACGGCAATGACACCCTGGCCCGCCTTGCCGAAGTGATCGAATTGCGCCGGGCCGGTGACCCGGACAAGAGCTACGTGGCGCGTCTGTTCCAGAAAGGGAACGATGCCATCCTGAAGAAGATCGGAGAAGAGGCGACCGAAACGGTCATGGCGGCCAAAGACGGCGATCGCCAGAAGATCGTCTACGAGGTGGCCGACCTCTGGTTCCATTCGATGATTGCGCTGAGTGCCTTCGGCCTGAAGCCTGCGGACGTGCTCGCCGAGCTGGAACGGCGCGAGGGGCAGTCGGGCCTGGAAGAGTTTGCGGCCCGCAAGGCGCAGCAGCGCGAAGCCGATGCCGAAAGGAGAGACACATGAACGAGATCGTTACGGCGGAAACCGGCAGTCAGGAGCGCGAGACGCTCCGGTTGGTGACGCACGTCATGTACGCCTTGCACACTGCGTCGTGGTTTTCAGCCGGCATTTTTTCGGTGATCGCCATGATCATCAACTACGTCAAGCGGCCGGACCTGCCGGACGAGTTCTTCCGCAGCCACTTCCGCTGGCAGGCGCGCAGTTTCTGGTTCACGCTGCTGTGGCTACTGCTGACCTCGCCACTCTTCCTGCTGTTCGTGATTCCCGGCATCGGCGCCTGGACGCTGGTGGGGTTCTGGTACCTCTACCGGTTTGTGCGCGGCTGGTGGAGCTTCTCCGAGGGCCGGCCGATGCCCGTGCCTGCCGACTGAGCGACCTGCACCATGACACACGACCCCAACTGCATCTTCTGCAAGATCGTCGCCGGGCAGATCCCGAGCCGCAAGGCCTACGAAGACGACGACTTGCTGGCTTTTCACGACATCGCGCCGTGGGCGCCGGTGCACGTGCTGGTCATTCCCAAGACTCATATCGAATCGCTCTACGACACCACCCCCGAAGAGCATGAAGCCCTGCTCGGCCGCATGCTGGCGCTGGCACCCAAGCTGATGCGCGAACAGGGGGTCACGGGTGGCTTCCGTGTCTTGGTCAACAACGGGCCCGATGGGCGGCAGGAGGTGCCTCACCTGCACCTGCACGCCATGGGCGGCCCGCGGCCTTGGGCCAAAGGCTGAGGGTTTTGGCCCTCACCTAAACTTCGCTATTCCTGACAGGAGATCAATCATGGGTTCATTCAGTATTTGGCACTGGCTCATCGTGCTGGCCATCGTGGTCCTGGTGTTCGGCACCAAGAAGCTCAAGAACATGGGTTCCGACCTCGGCGGTGCCGTCAAGGGCTTCAAGGACGGCATGAAAGACGGCGCGAGCAGCGACGCCACGCCGACCAACCAGCAGGTCACGGCCAACAAGGCCACGGACGCCAACACCGTCGACGTCGAAGCCAAAACCAAATCGTAAGTGCAGACCCCCCAGTCGCTTTGCTCCTGCCCCCAAGGGGCGCCACCCATCGGAACGGCGGAGCCGGATCCTCGGGCGTTGCTTGATGGGCACGACGTTGTCCGTGCGGGCAATCGGTTCACCTTGACAGTTTTCAGCCTTGATTGATTTTGGGTTCGACAAGATCGCGCTGATCGGTGCGGTGGCGCTCATCGTCATCGGGCCGGAGAAGCTGCCGCGCGTGGCGCGAACCGTCGGCCACTTGCTGGGCAAGGCGCAGCGCTATGTGAACGACGTGAAGGCCGAGGTCAACCGCTCGATCGAGCTCGAAGACCTCAAGAAGATGAAGACGCAGTTCGAAGACGCAGCTCGCGACGTCGAGAAAACCGTCTCCGACGAAATCCACCAGACCACCTCGGCGCTTGAGAATGCCTGGGTCGACGCCGACCCGACGACTTCCAGCGGCAGCCTGCACGACGGCTTGCTGCCCGCACCCAGCTACAAGCACCCCAAGAAGAACTGGCGTCTCAAGCGAGGCGCGATGCCGCAGTGGTACAAGCAGCGGCACGGGGTGCGCAACAAGGCACAGTCAGGGGCAGCTCGCGTGGCACGCTTTCGGCCGCCACGATCGAACACTTCCCCATGAGCTCCTCTGATCACAAGCCCGACGAACTCGAAGGCACCGAGCAACCTTTTGTCTCCCACCTCATCGAGCTGCGCGACCGGCTGATCCGGGCGGTGGCGGCCATCGCGGTGTGCTTCGGCGTGCTGGCGATCTACCCAGGCCCCTCCGAGCTGTATGACCTGCTGGCGCACCCGCTGGTGGCTAGCATGCCGGCCGGCGGCAAGCTGATCGCCACCAACGTCATCTCGCCATTCCTGGTGCCGATGAAGATCACGCTGATGGCGGCGTTTCTACTCGCCTTGCCAGTCGTTCTGTACCAGGTGTGGGCGTTCGTGGCGCCAGGACTGTATTCGCACGAAAAGAAGCTGGTGCTGCCGCTCGTGGTGTCCAGCACCTTGCTGTTCTTCCTCGGTGTGGCGTTCTGCTACTTCTTCGTCTTCGGCAAGGTGTTTGCATTCATACAGGGCTTTGCGCCCAAGAGCATCACCGCGCAGCCGGACATCGAGGCTTACCTGAGTTTCGTGCTCACGATGTTCATCGCTTTCGGTGCCGCGTTCGAGGTGCCGGTGGTCGTGGTGGTGTTGGCGCGCATGGGCCTGGTGAGCATCGAAAAGCTCAAGGCATTTCGCGGCTATTTCGTGGTCATCGCCTTCATCATCGCTGCGGTGCTCACCCCGCCCGACGTGGTGTCGCAACTCGCCCTCGCCATCCCGATGTGCCTTCTCTATGAGGTCGGCATCTGGGCTTCGGTGATCTTCATCAAGCACACGCAGGCGCCAGCGGAAGAAACACCTCCCGCGAGCTGATTGCCCCGCGCTGCGCGCGGGGCAGGCCAGATATCAAGCAACACGCCGGGCAACGGGTCTCCCGGGCCCAGGCGTGGCGCCCCTTGGGGGCAGAAGCGAAGCGACTGGGGGGCTACTTTCTAACCTGGCTTTTCGGCCGCTGCGTGACGATCACCTTCAGTTCGATCGCCTTGTTGCCCCGCTGAATCCCGATCGTCGCAGGCTCCTTCGGTTTCAATGCGGCGACGGCGGCGAGCAGCTGCACGGTGTTGGTCACCGGCGTGTCGGCCACCTTCACCACCACATCACCCGGTCGCATGCCACCGACGCTTGCCGGCCCACTTTGCAGCACGCCGGTGATCAGCACGCCCTGACTGATGGGCAGGTTGAAGGTTTCGGCGATCTCTGGCGTGAGGTCGCGCGGCTCGACGCCGATCCAGCCACGGGTCACCTGGCCGTCGCGGATCAGGCCTTCCATCACCAGCTTGGCCGTGCTCACCGGGATGGCGAAGCCGATGCCCAGGCTGCCACCGCTGCGTGAGTAGATGGCGGTGTTGATGCCCAGCAGGTTGCCGTTAGCGTCCACCAGCGCGCCGCCGGAATTGCCGGGGTTGATCGCGGCATCGGTCTGGATGAAGTTCTCGAAGGTGTTGATGCCGAGCTGGTTACGGCCCAGCGCGCTGACGATCCCCGAGGTCACCGTCTGGCCGACACCGAATGGGTTGCCGATGGCCAGCACAACGTCGCCGACCTGGGCCGTCTCGACGCTGCCGAAGGTGATGACCGGCAGCTTCTCGAGCGAAATCTTCAGCACGGCGACGTCGGTTTCTACGTCGGCGCCGACCACCTTGGCGCGGGCCTGACGTCCGTCGGGCAGCTGCACTTCAATGTCATCGGCACCTTCGATCACATGGTTGTTGGTCAGCAGGTAGCCGTCGGGCGAAACGATCACGCCAGATCCCAGGCCGACCTGGGGCTGCTGTTGCTGACCCTGGGCCTGGTCGCCGAAGAAGAACTTGAACCACGGGTCTTCGCCATGCGGGTTGCGTTGGGCCGGCGCCTTGCTCGCCGTGATGCTGACCACTGCCGGCGTGGCGCGGCGAGCGGCAGCGCTGTAGCCGGCGATATTGCCCGAGGGCGGCAGACCCACCGGCTGCACAGCCGGTGCCTGGTTGATCGAGACGATGTTGGGCAACATCGTGCCGCCGGCACCGCGCTTGAGCCATTCGGGCTTCAAGGTGGCGACGACGAACAAGACCGCCAGCGCCACGGTGACCGCTTGGGAGAAAATGAGCCACGTCTTGCGCATCAACGAGATCCTGTTTCATGACCCCACGCACCGAACTTGAGTCGTACCTGGGCACGCTGCTGGAGGTAGGGAAGTTCCGTGATTATGGGCCGAACGGTTTGCAGGTCGAGGGCAAACCCGAGGTGCAGCGGATCGTCTCTGGCGTCACCGCCAGCCGGGCGTTCATCGAGGCTGCCATCGAGCAGAAAGCCGACGCGCTGCTGGTTCATCACGGCCTCTTCTGGAAGGGGCACGACGGGCGCGTGACGGGCTGGTTGAAGGCTCGGCTGGAGCTGCTTCTGGCCCATCGCATCAACCTCTTTGCCTATCACTTGCCGCTGGACGCGCATGCCAAGTTCGGCAACAACGCGCAGTTCGGTGCTCGGCTCGAGTTCTTAGCGGATGGGCGCTTCGGTGACCAGAATCTCGGCTTCATCGGCGCGCCGGCCCAGCCGCTGGCGGCTGCGGATCTGAACGCACTGCTGACACTGAAACTGGGCCGGACACCGGTGATGGTGCAAGGGAGCGATCAAACGATTCAGCGCGTGGCCTGGTGCACGGGCGGTGCGCAAGGCTACTTCGAGGCGGCCATCGCCGCCGGTGCCGACGCTTACATCACCGGCGAGATTTCGGAGCCACAGGCCCACCTTGCACGGGAGACCGGCGTGGCCTTCTTCGCTTGCGGCCACCACGCCAGCGAGCGTTTCGGCGCTCCCGCACTGGCGGGCCATTTGGCCGAGAAGTTCGGGCTGGAACATCAGTTCATCGAGATCGACAACCCGGCATGACTGCACCTCCCGTCATCACGATGGGAGATGCCTCCGGCATCGGCCCCGAGATCATTGCCAAATCCTTCGCCTCGGGGCTGGCGCAGGGCGCGGTCGTGCTGGGCGATGCCGGCGTAATGCGTCGCGCGCTGGCGTTGACCGGCCATAGCACTGCGCTGGCCTTGCTGGAGCGGGCAGCTGACGCGATGGGCTGTCCGCCGAACTGCGTCCCGTTGCTGCAGGCCCGGGACCTGCCCACCGACCTGATCGACGCACCGGTGGGCCAGATCGACGCGCGCGCAGGGGCGGCCGCTGCCGCGTGCATCGCCCAGGCCGTCCAGCTTGTGCAATCAGGTGACGCCAGCGCCATCGTGACCGCACCCATCCACAAGGAAGCGCTCTCCGCGGCCGGCGTGAGCTACCCGGGCCATACCGAGATGCTGCAGGCGCTGGCTGCGCGGCCAGGTCAGCCGGCGCCGCCGGTGCGCATGATGCTGGCCAACGAGGAGCTGCGCACGGTGCTGGTGACGATCCACATGTCGCTGCGCCGTGCCATCGACGCGGTGACCTTCGATGCCGTGCTTCAGACGCTGCGCATTGCCGACAAGGCGGCTCGCTCGTTTGGCATTGCGTCGCCGCGTATTGCAGTGGCAGGGCTCAACCCGCATGCCGGGGAGGGCGGTCTGTTCGGTGATGAAGAGCTGCGCATCATCAGCCCGGCCATCGAGGCTGCGCGCAGCGAGGGCATCAACGCGACTGGGCCTTATGCGCCCGACACGGTGTTCATGCGTGCGCGCCACACCGCCGCCCATCCGGGTGAGTTCGACCTGGTGGTCGCCATGACTCACGACCACGGGCTGATTCCGGTTAAGTACCTGGGCGTGGAGCAGGGTGTGAACGTAACGCTGGGCTTGCCGTTCGTGCGCACCAGTCCCGACCATGGCACGGCATTCGACATCGCAGGCACGGGGCGAGCCGATCCGTCCAGCCTAATCGCGGCGCTGCGAATGGCCCGCCAGCTGGCCGCCTAGCCAGCTACTTGCTGTTGGTGGTCAGCGCGGCGAGCTGCTTGCGAGCGCGGGCGGTGGCGCGTTCGATCAAGTAAGAACTCTCGAAGGCCTTGAAGCGGCCCGTTTCGCACATGCGCGACAACATGCGCGCCGTCAGCGACACGGTTTCGTGGTGGCGCTTGCCACGCGTGAACACGAAGAACGCACGCCCAGGGCTCACGTAGCTTAGGCGCACTTTCTGCCACTGGTCGTTCAGGTGCATCTGGTACGCGAACCCCAGGCGCACGTGGTCCATCAGCTGGATGCCTTGAGACGGCTCGGCAGCGTCCTTGGGCGAGAAATCGAGGTTGATGTCGAGCTTGGCCGACAGGTCGAGGTTGAGGTCGACCGGGCTCGTGTCGCTTTCGAAGTCGGCGGGGGCCGGCTCTGTGTCGGCCGTGAGGTCGATGTCGACCTCGCCGGACCAGTTGACCGCACTTTCGTCGATCAGGCCGATCTGCTTGGCCTCGGTGTCGGAGAACTGCGGCTCCAGCGCGGTGACGCCGGTGCTCGTCATCGGCACGTCGCGCAGCAGGGCGTCAGGTTCAGGCACTGGCGTGTTGAACACGCCCTCGAGCTGCTTGGCGAGCAGGTTGTATTCGAGTTCGCTCAGCGGCTGGCCCTTGAGCGAATCGGCGTGGGCAGGCAGGAGCTTGCTGAAGAATTCCTTCTGCGCTGCATCGGGCCAGCCGACGAGCTTCATGCCCTCGTTCAGGTCCTTCATCAGCGGTGGCAGCTGCATCAGGAACTTCTTGCGCATGGCCGGCGAGCCCTTGGGCTGCACGCTCATTACCAAGTCGCGGCCGGCGCGTTTGAGGCGCTGGACCAGTTCGGACTGCGGACCGTCGCGGCGCGTGCCGAGCGCGAGCGCCTGACTCCACACCTGGGCCAGAAAATCGCGAAGATATTCTGGCAACGCCAGCGGGTTGAGCGCGGAGCGCAGTTGCAGCATGTAGCGCTGCTGCACTCGCAGGTCGGACTCCTTGCTGTCGACCACCGAGACGGCCGAGGCGTTCACCTCGACATCGGTCTTGGCCTGCTGCGCGACGAAGCCTTCCAGCGCATTCAGCTTGGCGACATAGACATCGATCTGGTCGAAATCGCCTTCCACGATCTCCTGCACCAGCTCGCGCACGCGCACCATGAACTGCTTGCCGAGCCCATCGTCGAAGTCTTCGAAGGCGACGGCGAGCGAGGCGATGCGGTTGACGAAACGCCGCACCGGGTGCTTGCGCGAAGAGAAGAAGGTGTTGTCGACCAGGGCGACGCGCAGCACCGGCAGTTGCAGGCGCGCAATCTGCCGTGCCATCTGCGGCGGCACACGGGGGTCGGACAGGATCTGATCAAAGAGGCTGCCGACCACGTCGATCACCATGTGATCGAGCGTGCCGGTGGAGGCGGCTCTCAGTTCTTCGCGGTGGTTGCGGATCAGGTTGGCGGCCATGAGGCCGGAGGCCACGTCGCCGTACCCGCTGCCGCCTGTCGATGCGCCCAAGGCGCCGCTGCCCGTGCCGCCAACCGCTCGCGCGCCCAGCCCGGCGGGCATCGTCGGCCCGCCCAGATCCGCGGGGCGTGTGGCCAGGAACGTCAGGCGCCGGATCAGCGACATCAACTCGGCGTCGGCCTGCGCCGAAGAATTGGCGTTGCGCCCGCCGCCGCCCGCGCGGCCCAAGTTGCCAGCCGCACCGGGCTGGCGGTTTCCGCCAACGCCCTGTGACGACGCGCTGGGGTCTCGGCCACCCCAGCCGCCTTGGCCGGTGCGAGCACCGGAGCCGCCGCTACCACCCGGGCCGCCCCCTGTGCTGTGGCCTCCGGCACCGGAGCCGCCACCGTCGAAGTCGGCATTCGCGGTCGAATTGAAATGACCGCTGCTGGTGCTCACGCCGCTGTCCCCGCGCGACAGGGTGTCGTAGCCCGAGACGCGCTCACGCGACAGCTCGTTGCCCGGCCCTTCGACGCCTTTGACAGTCAGCCCTACCGGCTGGATGCCGCGGGCGCGGAAGTCTTTCAGGATGTCGGCGTAGCAGGTCGGCATCACCCGGGCCATGCCGAGCCCGAGTTCCCGCGCCAGCAGCTTGCGGCTTTCCTTGTCCTTCGAGACGGAGTCGATGGCGCGGTAGATGGCGGCGCCCAACACCTCGGATCGCAGCGGGTTGCGGTCATGGTCGGCGCGGCCGATGCCCAGCAACTGGCCGGTGTACGACGCCAGTTCGCGCAGCTCCCATTCGCAACCGTGGGTGATGGCCTGGCTGATGCGATCCGCGAACATTCGTTCTTCGACTTCGGAGTCATCGACCAGACTGAGTGATTGCCAGTCGGTTTCAGCGAGTTTGCGGCCTCCGTCGTGACCCGGGTTGAGCTCGCGGGTGACTTTCTTGCTCAAGGTGTCGGCAAACACCAGCACGAAGGTGCTCATGTGGCGCCGCAGGTCGATCTGCGCGTTCACCAGGTTGTCGCGATCGAGGATGCGGGCCGCCGCCGAGGCGAGCAAGCCGAGGTGGTCGGCCACGCGATCCGCCACGCCCGCGGTGGTCGTCTTGATGTGATTCATGGCCGCATCGAATGCGGCCTGGGCGCGTGGATCGGTCTGATTCATCTCGAGCGGGGCCACTGTTGGCCGGCCGGAACGCGCTCACAGGCAGGCTCCCTCCTGAGCGCACGGCCTTGAAGTATGGGGCCAAATCGTACCCGCCCGCCACGTCGTTGCACCGCGGCGACGACCGCGGTTCCCGTCAGAAACCCGCGGCCGTGAAGCCGATCACCTCTTCAGTGAATCGCGAATCTCGCGCAGCAGCAGCACATCTTCGGGTGTTGCAGCGGCTGGGGGCGGTGGCGCATTCTTCTTCAGGCGGTTGATCTGCTTGACCATCAGAAAGATGATGAAAGCCAGAATGATGAAGTTGATCGCGACGGTGATGAAGCTGCCGTATGCGAACACGGCACCGGCCTTCTTGGCGTCCGCCAGATTGGTCGCCGCCTGCCCGGCGAGCGGGATGAAGTAGTTCGAGAAGTCGAGGCCGCCGAGCAGCTTGCCAACGATCGGCATGATGAGATCGCCGACGATCGAGTCCACGATCTTGCCGAACGCCCCGCCGATGATCACGCCGACGGCGAGGTCGACGACGTTTCCCTTCATCGCGAATTCTTTGAATTCGGTCGTAAATCCCATGGCTCTCTCCTGTTGACGATGCCGGCGCAGTATTGCCCAGCGCGAAGAGATGTCAAGGCTGCTCGGCAGACGCTGTTCAGCGAAGCTCGCTTGCGCGGTCGGCCTGCCGGGCTTGACACGTCCGCTAGAATTCTCGGTTGCCCCTGATCAGAAGTCAGCATTGAGGATCCCCATGAGTGACCAGCAAGTCGATCAAGGCCGCCGTACCTGGGTTGCCATCGCCTGTGGCGCAGGTGCGGTCGGTGGTGTCGCCACCGCCGTGCCTTTCGTCAGCACCTTCCAGCCTTCCGAGCGCGCGCGAGCTGCCGGAGCGGCCGTCGAAGTCGACATCGGTGACCTGAAGCCCGGCGAAAAGAAGACCGTTGAATGGCGCGGCAAGCCGGTGTGGATCGTGCGCCGCACGCCCGAGCAAGTGGCCGCCTTGCCCAAGAACGATTCTCAGCTGGCCGATCCCCAATCCGAACGCAAAGCCGACGAGCTGACCCCGAAGTACGCCCGCAACGAAGGCCGCTCGCTCAAGCCCGAGGTCCTGGTCGTCGTGGGCATCTGCTCGCACCTGGGTTGCTCGCCATCCGATCGCTTCCAGCCGGGTGCCCAACCCTCGCTGCCCGACGACTGGGCCGGTGGCTTCCTGTGCCCCTGCCACGGTTCGACCTTCGACATGGCCGGCCGTGTCTACAAGAACAAGCCCGCGCCCGACAACCTCGAAGTGCCTCCGCACATGTACTTGTCCGACAGCCGACTCCTCATCGGCGAAGACAAGCAGGCCTGAGATGACGGCTTCCACGTCACTTCGTTCCTGCCCCCCGAAGGGGTGCTCAGCCGCCTTGCGGCGGCCCGGCGGCGTCTGACGCCAGGCATCAACGGCATTTCAGGAGATCTTCTTTCATGGCCGAGTTCAAGCAAGTCAGTCCCAACGCGCCGATCGGCGAGAAGCTGTTGACCTGGGTCGACAACCGCTTCCCTGCGAGCAAGCTCTACAAAGAGCACATGAGCGAGTACTACGCTCCGAAGAACTTCAACTTCTGGTACGTCTTCGGCTCGCTCGCACTTCTGGTGCTAGTGATCCAGATCGTCACCGGCATCTTCCTGGTGATGCACTACAAACCCGATGCCACCAAGGCGTTCGAGTCGGTCGAGTACATCATGCGCGACGTGCCCTGGGGCTGGCTGGTGCGCTACATGCACTCCACCGGCGCGTCGGCGTTCTTCGTCGTCGTGTACCTGCACATGTTCCGCGGCATGATCTACGGCAGCTACCGCAAGCCGCGCGAGCTGGTGTGGATCTTCGGCTGCGCGATCTTCCTGTGCCTGATGGCCGAGGCCTTCATGGGCTATCTGCTGCCTTGGGGCCAGATGTCGTACTGGGGCGCTCAGGTGATCGTGAACCTGTTCCAGGCCGTGCCTTTCATCGGCCCTGATCTGGCTCTGCTGATCCGGGGTGACTATGTCGTGTCCGATGCCACGCTGAACCGCTTCTTCAGCTTCCATGTGATCGCGGTGCCTCTGGTGTTGTTGGGTCTGGTCGTTGCGCACATCATTGCGCTGCACGAAGTGGGTTCGAACAACCCGGATGGCGTAGAGATCAAGGCGAAGAAAGATGCCAAGGGCATTCCGCTCGATGGTGTGGCCTTCCATCCGTACTACACGGTGCACGACATCTATGCTGTCAGCGTGTTCCTGATGGTCTTCTGCGCGATCTTGTTCTTCTCGCCGGAGTTCGGCGGCTATTTCCTCGAATACAACAACTTCATTCCGGCCGATCCGCTGAAGACGCCGGCGCATATTGCGCCAGTCTGGTATTTCACACCGTACTACTCGATGCTGCGTGCAACCACGTCGCAAATGGTCTACGTGTTGGTGGCCTTGGTCGGGCTGGGCGCCGTGCTCAGCATCGTCAAGGGCGGTTTCTCCGGGCTGGTAAAGGCGGCGATCGCCATCGGGGCCCTGGTCGCGGCCTTCCTGCTGCTTACTTTCGAAGCGAAGTTCTGGGGTGTGGTCGTGATGGGCGGCGCCGTCGTCATCATGTTCTTCCTGCCCTGGCTGGACCGCGCCGAAGCCAAGTCGATTCGCTACCGTCCGAGCTGGCACAAGGTCATGTACGGCTTGTTCGTGCTGGTGTTCGCCGTGCTGGGCTACTTGGGCGTGCAGCCGCCGTCTCCGGTGGGCGAGCGCGTGTCGCAGGTCGGTACCTTGTTCTACTTCGGGTTCTTCTTGCTGATGCCCTGGTGGAGCCGCGTGGGCCAGTCGAAGCCCGTGCCTGACCGCGTGACGTTCGCTGCCCACTGAAGACGCAAGCCGGAACCCATACATCATGAAGAAACTGATTTTGATTCTGCTGGCATCGTTCGGCTTGAGCGCCGGTGCCGTGGCTTCGGAAGGTGGCGTTGCCTGGGACAAATTCCCCGAAGGCAAGGTGACCGACATGGCTGCGCTGCAGCATGGCGCCAAGCTGTTCGTCAACTACTGCTTGAACTGTCATTCGGCCTCGTTCATGCGCTACAACCGCTTGCGCGACATCGGCCTGACCGAAGACCAGATCAAGAAGAACCTGATGTTCGCGACCGACAAGGTCGGTGAAACGATGAAGGTTTCGCTGGACGCGAAGCAGGCCAAGGAATGGTTCGGTGGCACGCCGCCCGATCTGACCGTGATCGCCCGTTCGCGCGCCGACATTGGTAAGGGCTCGGGTGCTGATTACCTGTACACCTACCTGCGCAGCTACTACCGCGACGACACCAAGGCCACCGGTTGGAACAACCTTGTCTTCCCGAGCGTGGCCATGCCTCACGTGCTGTGGGAACTGCAGGGCCAGCGCATCGCCAAGTACGTTGAAGAAAAAGATCCGCATCACGAAGGCAAGACCGAGCATCGCTTCGCCGGCTTCGAGCAGGTGACGCCGGGAACGCTGAGCCAGATCGATTACGACGATTCGGTGGCCGATTTGGTGGGGTTTCTTCAGTGGATGGGTGAGCCGGCGCAGAACGACCGGATCAAGCTCGGTACCTTCGTGCTCATCTTCCTCGCCATCTTCACGGTCATTGCATGGCGGCTGAATGCAGCCTTCTGGAAAGACGTGAAATAAGCGTGCGACCCGCGGCCGCAGGGCTTTGCCCTGATCGGCCCAGATCGTTTGCGGAGTGGGGATGCCCGCCGGGGCCCGCCCACTCCGTTTGTGTTTTGCAAGACCTCTAGCCTCAAGGAGCCGCCATCATGATGGTGCTTTACTCCGGAACGACCTGCCCTTATTCGCACCGTTGCCGCTTCGTCCTGTTTGAAAAAGGCATGGACTTCGAAATCCGCGACGTGGACTTGTTCGCCAAGCCCGAAGACATCGCGCTAATGAACCCGTACAACGAAGTGCCGATCCTGGTCGAGCGCGACCTGATTCTGTACGAGTCGCACATCATCAACGAGTACATCGACGAGCGCTTCCCTCACCCGCAGCTGATGCCGGGGGATCCAGTCGCTCGCGCTCGCGTGCGTTTGTTCCTGCTCAACTTCGAGAAGGAACTGTTTGCTCACGTGAACATCCTCGAGTCGCGCGGCGGCAAACCCACCGACAAACAGCTGGAAAAGGCCCGCTCGCAGATTCGCGATCGCCTCACGCAGCTCGCGCCGATCTTCCTGAAGAACAAGTTCATGCTGGGCGACGACTTCTCGATGCTTGACGTGGCCATCGCCCCGCTGCTGTGGCGCCTGGACTACTACGGTATCGACATGTCGAAGAACGCCGTGCCGCTGCTCAAGTACGCCGAACGCATCTTCTCGCGCCCGGCCTACATCGAAGCGCTGACGCCGTCCGAGAAGGTCATGCGCAAGTAAAAGAAGAGCAACAGCGGCATGAGCCTCATCCCGACGTCGCCAGGCAATGCCGGCAGTTCCACCCGGCCTTACCTGATTCGCGCCTTGCACGACTGGTGCACCGACAACGGCTTCACGCCGTACTTGGCGGTACACGTCGACGCGAGCGTGCAGGTGCCGATGGAGTACGTGAAGAACAATGAAATCGTTCTGAACGTCGGGTTCGAGGCCACCACGGCCCTGAAGCTTGGTAACGAATTGATCGAGTTCAAGGCGCGTTTCGGCGGCAGCTCGCGCGACATCGCCGTGCCGGTCGACCACGTGATCGCCATCTATGCCCGTGAAAACGGGCAAGGCATGGCGTTTCCCGTGCCGGCCGAAACGGCAGCCGGTGCCGAATCGCCGTTGCCGCCCGTTCCCTCCGATCGGCCGACCCAGCCGGGTGGGCTGCGCTTGGCAAGCGCCGAGGGCAGCGCGCCAGCCGACAGCAAACCAGTGGATGCTGGCGACGATCAGGAACCGCCCGAACCACCCAGCGGTGGCCGTCCGTCGCTCAAGCGGATCAAATGAACCGAGTGCCGCTGGACGAGTCGGCGGCTAAAATCTCGGACACCTCTTTCTAGCCCTTGTAGCTCAGTTGGTAGAGCAGCGGTTTTGTAAACCGAAGGTCGCGGGTTCGATTCCTGCCGGGGGCACCATTCCATCGAACCAGGTTCTCGCAAGATTGCTGCGGGGCTTCGCCCCAACGTTCTTGACCCTTTCGGAGCGGCGTAACAGTCATGCCGCCCTCGGAGCTAGCGGATACGTCTCGTATCAGCTCGATTGAACCTTGATTCTGATTGCAGTAACCTGCCATTCCCGACCCTTGAGTGCATCCTCCAGCCGGGGCTGAAGCTGACGCAGTTTGGCGGCGACCGACGCGTTTGCAACGAGCAACGACCAGCCTTCACTGTCCACGGGGCCGGGTTTCACATGAGCGGCCAGAGCCGCCGGCAAGACGTGGCGGACGGCGTCGAAGCGTGCATTCGATTCACGCATCAGCTGCTGGAGTCGAACAAGCGGGGCGCTGCGATCAAGCGCCTGTTCTATACGCAGGGCGTTGGGGGTGACCGGGGGTTGCTTCGGGTTCACCGCAAGGAGTTTAACGATGCAGATCATCATCACGCACGGCAGCTCGGCGCGCACCCGCGTGTTGCACTTCAATCGGCTGCAGTTGGGCGGCCTGATTGCGGGGCTCGTCATCATGCTGCTGCTGCTGTCCGGCACGGTCTACCACGTGGTTTTTCTGAAGGCAGCGCGGGAGGGGTGGCCGGTGGTCAGCCAGATCGTGCGTCTGCTGGTCCGCGACGAATTTGCCCAGCGTGACCGTTTCATGCGCGAGAACCTCGACGCCATGGCGCAGAAGGTGGGCGAGATGCAGGCCAAGCTCATCAAGCTGGAAGCGATCGGTGAGCGTGTTTCAGGCTTGGCCGGGGTCAAGCCCGATGAGCTCAAGCAAATCGCGCCGGCGGCCATCCGCGGCGGGCAAGGAGGTCCCTTCGTTCCGGCCGGCACGCCGTCGTTCGACCAACTCAACGGCATGGTCTCTTCACTCGATGAAGCTGCCGAGCAAAGCACGGACCTCTTCACGATGATCGAGTCGCGGCTGTTCGAGAGGCGCCTGGCCGCCTTGATGGTTCCCAACAGCCAGCCGATCAGCGGGCCGGTGGGGTCGGGTTTCGGCTTCCGCACCGACCCGTTCACCGGTCGGGCTGCCTTGCACACCGGTCTGGATTTCGCCTCGGAAGTCGGCTCACCCATCATGGCCGCGGCGGGTGGCGTGGTTCGTTCGACGGACTTTCACCCTGCCTACGGCAACCTGCTGGAGATTGACCACGGCAATGGTCTGGTCACCCGCTATGCCCACACCTCCAAGATCCTGGTCAAGGCCGGTGACCTGGTGAAGCGGGGGCAGGTGGTCGCGCTGGTCGGGACGACCGGCCGTTCGACCGGCCCGCACCTGCACTTCGAGGTGATGGTCGAAGGAGTGCTCCAAGACCCTGCCAAGTTCCTTGCGGGGAAGGGGTCGGCCGGCGTTCGTACCGCGGCGACGCCTGCCCTCAACACCCCTGCCAACCCGCCCTGAACGCCCCTCGGGGGCATGTGCCCCCGGTGCTAAGATTCGCGGCTTTTCCCGCGGTAACAACGGCCTCGCCTTGTAAAAGGCCGAAGCGGCCCTCAGTTCCAAGGGCAGTGCCCTTTCCAAGAATTCACGCGGCTGGCAACGTGCCAGCCGCTTTGAATTTGCCCGCTGCTTTCCAGCCCCAATCCCTGACGCTGCATGTTGCCCAAGCTTCTCACCTCGATATTCGGTAGCCGCAACGACCGCCTGCTCAAGCAGTACCGGGCCGTGGTGCAGCAGATCAACGCCCTGGAGCCGCAGTTCGAAAAGCTCGACGACGCCGCGCTGCGAGGCAAGACCGACGAATTCAGGCAACGTGTCGCCCGCGGCGAATCGCTCGACGACTTGTTGCCCGAAGCCTTTGCCGTGGCCCGCGAGGGCAGCAAGCGCGCCCTCAAGATGCGCCACTTCGACGTGCAGCTCATCGGCGGCATGGCACTGCACGACGGCAAGATCGCCGAAATGCGCACCGGTGAAGGCAAGACGCTGATGGCGACATTGCCGGTCTATTTGAATGCGCTCACCGGCAAGGGCGTCCACCTGGTCACGGTGAACGACTACCTCGCGCGCCGCGATGCCGAGTGGATGGGCAAGCTCTACAACTTCCTCGGCCTCACGGTCGGCGTGAATCTGCCGCAGATGCCGCGCGAGGAGAAACAGGCCGCCTACGCCGCCGACGTCACCTACGGCACCAACAACGAATACGGCTTCGACTACCTGCGCGACAACATGGTCTACGAGACGGCCGACCGCGTGCAGCGCGGCCTGCCGTACGCCATCGTCGACGAGGTCGACTCGATCCTGATCGACGAAGCACGAACGCCGCTCATCATCAGTGGCCAGGCCGAAGACCACACCGAGATGTACGTGCGGATCAACGCCGTCGTGCCGCAGCTCAAGAAGCAGATCGGCGAGCTCGACCTTCGCACCGGCGAAGGCGTGATTGATCCGGGTGACTTCACGGTCGATGAAAAGTCGCACCAGGTGTTCCTGACCGAAGACGGCCACGAGAACGCCGAGCGCATCCTCCGTGAAGCCGGGCTGCTGGTCGAAGGCGCGAGCCTCTACGACCCGCAGAACATCACGTTGATGCACCACGTGTACGCCGCCTTGCGTGCGCGCCACCTCTACAACCGCGACCAGCACTATGTTGTGCAGGACGGCGAGGTCATCATCGTCGACGAGTTCACTGGCCGCCTGATGACGGGCCGCCGCTGGTCCGATGGCTTGCACCAAGCGGTGGAAGCCAAGGAAGGCGTGCAGATCCAGAGCGAGAACCAGACGCTCGCATCGATCACCTTCCAGAACTACTTCCGCATGTACGGCAAGCTGTCGGGCATGACCGGTACGGCCGATACCGAGGCCTATGAGTTCCAGGAGATCTACGGCCTGGAAACCGTCGTCATCCCGCCGAACAAGCCGACCGCCCGCAAGGACGAGCTCGACCTGGTCTACAAGACCGACAAGGAAAAGTTCGACGCCGTCATCCAGGACATCCGCAGCTGCCATGAGCGTGGCCAGCCGGTGCTCGTGGGCACGACCTCGATCGAAAACTCGGAGCTGATCTCCGAGAAGCTGAAGAAGGCCAACCTGCCGCATGCCGTGCTGAACGCCAAGCAGCACGCGAAGGAAGCCGAGATCGTCGCGCAGGCCGGTCGGCCGGGTGTGATCACCATCGCCACCAACATGGCGGGTCGCGGTACCGACATCGTGCTGGGTGGCAATGTCGAAAACCAGATCAAGCTCATCGAGGCCGATGAGTCGCTGAGCGAGACCGAGAAGGCGCTTCGCGCCGACAAGCTCCGCAGCGAGTGGCAGGGCCTGCACGAGCAGGTGAAGTCAGCCGGCGGCCTGCGCATCATCGCCACCGAGCGGCACGAGTCGCGCCGCATCGACAACCAGCTGCGTGGCCGCTCCGGCCGCCAGGGCGACCCGGGTTCGTCGCGCTTCTACCTGTCGCTCGAAGACTCGCTGATGCGCATCTTCGCCGGCGACCGTGTGCGCGCCATCATGGACCGGCTGAAGATGCCCGAAGGCGAGGCCATCGAGGCGGGCATCGTCACGCGCAGCATTGAAGGCGCGCAGCGCAAGGTCGAGGCGCGCAACTTCGACATGCGCAAGCAACTGCTTGAATACGACGACGTGGCGAATGACCAGCGCAAGGTCATTTACCAGCAGCGCAACGAGATCCTCGAGGCCGAGAGCCTCACCGCCCAGATCGCAAGCCTCCGCGAAAGCACGCTGACCGATGTGGTGCGCACCTATGTGCCCGCCGAAAGCGTCGAAGAGCAGTGGGACCTGGCTGGCCTCGAGAAGACGCTGCGCGAAGAATGGCAGCTCGATCTGCCCATCAAGGCCCACGTCGAGAAGAGCAGCGCGATCACCGATGAAGACATCCTCGAGATGGTCGTCAAGGCGGGCAACGATGCCTTCACTGAAAAGCTGGAGCGTGTGGGTGCGGAGCAGTTCACGCCCTTCGAACGGATGATCCTGCTGCAGTCGATCGACCAGCACTGGCGCGAGCACCTCGCGGCGCTGGACTATTTGCGCCAGGGCATCCATCTGCGCGGCTATGCGCAGAAGAACCCCAAGCAGGAATACAAGCGCGAAGCCTTCGAGCTGTTCAGCCAACTGCTCGACGTGGTGAAGATGGACGTCACCCGCATCCTGATGACGGTGAAGATCCAGACGCAAGAGCAGATGGCCGAGGCAGCCGAGGCTATCGAAGAGCGCGCCGAAGCCATCAGCAACGTCACCTACACCCACCCCGGCGATGACGGCAGCGTGGTGCAGGAAACCGATGCGTCCACGGTGGCAGCCGAGTTGCCCAAGGTCGGTCGCAACGACCCCTGCCCCTGCGGCAGCGGCAAGAAATACAAACAATGCCACGGCAGGCTGGCCTGAGCTGGTTCTGACCTCGTCTTGACCATCGAAAACGGAGCCTGCGGCTCCGTTTTTTCTTGAGGTTTCGGGTCGGGGTGTCATGGTCCGTTTCTACAATCGGCGCCTGCCACGATCCAACCGAGAGACGACCATGCCTGTCAACCTGCAAACGCCCGACCCCAAAGACCTGCATGCCGTGCCGGGTGTGAAGCTGGGCATCGCGATGGCCGGTGTACGCAAGGCCAACCGACGCGACCTGACCGTGATCACGCTGGCCGAAGGTTCCCAGGTGGCCGGCGTGTTTACCAGCAACCGCTTCTGCGCCGCGCCGGTGCAGCTGTGCCGCAAGCACCTTGCCGCAGCCATCGGCCCGCGTGCACTCGTCATCAACACCGGCAACGCAAACGCCGGCACCGGTGAAGACGGGCTGATGCGCGCGTTCTCGACCTGCGTGTCGGTGGCGCAGCAACTCAATCTGTCGCCCGAGCAGGTGCTGCCGTTCTCGACCGGCGTGATCATGGAGCCGCTGCCGACCGACCGCATTGCCGCCGGCCTGCCCGCTGCGATTGCCGACTTGAAGGAAGCCAACTGGGCGGTGGCCGCTGAAGCCATCATGACCACCGACACCTTGCCCAAGGCGGCGTCGCGTCAGATCCAGATCGGCGGCAAGACGGTCACCATCACCGGCATCAGCAAGGGTGCCGGCATGATCCGGCCCAACATGGCGACGATGCTGAGCTTCCTGGCCACCGACGCCGTGATCGCGCCGCAACTGATGCAGGCCTTGACCACCGAGGCGGCCGACCGATCGTTCAACCGCATCACGATCGATGGCGACACGTCGACCAACGATTCATTCGTCGTCGTGGCCACCGGTGTGGCCGGCCACGCGCCGATAGCCCAGCTTGAGACCGGTGACGGTGCCTTGCTGAAGCAAGCCGTGATCGACGTCGCCACGCAACTGGCCCAGGCCATCGTGCGCGACGGCGAAGGTGCCACCAAGTTCATCACCGTGCAGGTCGACGGTGGCAAGAACGAAGCCGAGTGCAAGCAGGTGGCCTATGCCATCGCCCATTCGCCGCTCGTGAAGACGGCCTTCTTCGCGAGCGACCCCAACCTCGGCCGCATCCTCGCGGCGGTGGGCTATGCCGGCATCGCCGACCTCGACCAGACGCGCATCGAGATGTTCCTCGACGACGTGCACGTGGTCACCGACGGCGGCCGCAAGGCGAGCTACCAGGAAGCCGATGGCGCGCGCGTGATGAAGCAGAGCGAGATCACCGTGCGCATCGACCTGCGCCGCGGGCCGGCCCAGGCCACGGTGTGGACCTGCGATCTCAGCTACGACTACGTCAAGATCAACGCCGACTACAGGAGTTGATCGTCCGGTGTTACGCGCGCATGTGAACGCGCATTCCTGACGTGTGCTGCCATGTGTTTCGCATGTGTACTCGGCGAATTTTTTCTAGGGGGTGAACCCCCTTCGGACCTTGCTTGCCCACAGCACCCGCTGGTAGCATGGCCGCTCGCCATTCACCGCTTCATGACATGACCCACCCCATCAACCGCCCATTGGATGCCGCTTCGTGCGGTGTCGGCGGCATGGGTGCGTCGTCCCGACGCATCATTCACCTGCCGTCGGTCATGCAGTGCGGCGAGCGCCTTCATGGCGCAGCCCCAGGTTTTGCAGGCAGCCCACGCAAGTGGGCGTTCTGCGGTACCTGACCTCTCAGCTTCACTTCCACCGAAGTTCCGCTGAGATCCTCAGCGGAAGAACGGGTTCGTTGCTCTTCTTTCGCTGACCCGGATCCATCGATCCGCCAGAGTGCCACCCGCACCCGCGACAGAAGAAAGAGGAGACGACGATGTCGAATCGGCTCACACGGCTGCGAACAGCGTGGACGCAGCGGCTCGCCTTGCCGCCCAACGACCTGCTGCGCGACGCGGTCTACCGCCGCCTGTGGACTTCCATCCTCATCAGCTCGTTCGGCGGGCAGGTGACGATGCTGGCCCTGCCACTCACTGCCGCCGTGCTGCTGCACGCATCGCCCACACAAATGGGCTTGCTCACGGCGATGGAGATCATTCCCTTCGTTCTGTTTTCATTGCCAGCCGGCGTGTGGCTCGACCGCGTGCGCAAGCTGCCCGTCTATGTGATGGGCGAGTGCATGCTCGGCGTCATCGTGGCCAGCGTGCCTCTCGCCTGGTGGATGGGCTGGCTCTCGATGACGTGGCTGTACGTCGTGGGCTTCGTGATCGGCATCGTCTACACCGTGGCCGGCACGGCCGCGCAGATCGTGCTGACGCAGGTGGTGGCGCGTGAACGCTTGGTCGAGGCGCATGCCAAGAATGCGCTCGCCACCTCGGGCGCTGAAGTGGCCGGCCCCGGTTTCGCCGGTGCGCTGATCAAGGTCGTCGGCGCGCCGCTCGCCCTGCTGGTGGACGCGGTGCTGGTGGTCGTGTCGGCCGCCATCTTGCGCGGCATCCGCGTGCAGGAAGACCAACGCTCACGCAAGAACACGCACTTCTGGCGCGACCTGCGGACCGGCGTGCGCTTCGTATTCAGCACGCCGTTGCTGGTGTCGCTGGCGGTCGTGGTCGGCGCTTGGCAGATGTGTCACCACGCAGCAGTGGTGGTGCAAATCCTGTTCGCCACCCGCACGCTCGGCTTGACCGAGCAGCAGGTGGGCCTGAGCTACATGGGCATGGGCTTGGGCACCGTCTTGTCGAGCGTGCTGGGCAACCGCATCAGCCGCCGTTTGGGCCCCGGGCCCTGCCTGGTGATCGGCTGCGCGATCTGTGGCACGGGCTGGCTGTTGCTCGCGGTCGCGCCGGCCAACGCCTGGGGTGTGGCGGCGTTCGCGTTGATGCTGTTCCTGTTCAGCACGGGCGCGGTGTTGGTGTTCATCAACTTCCTGGCGTTGCGCCAAGCGGTGACACCCGAGCCGCTGCTCGGCCGCATGACGAGTGCGATGCGTTGGCTCACGCTGCTGGCCGCTGGTCCCGGTGCCTTGCTGGGCGGCTGGCTGGGCGAGCACGTGGGCCTGCGTGCGGCGCTCGGGTTTTCGGGCGTCTCGTGCCTGCTGCTGGCGCTGGTGGCATGGCGGCACCCCGCCATCCGTGGCGTGAAGGTGCTTCCCAAGGCCGAAGATGCCGACGAGTGGGTGGGAGGTGAGGCCTCGGTGCGCCCGACCACGATCATGGACGTGACCTGAGGAGCGATGTGATGGACCCGCTGCTGATCGACGTTCCCGAACGCCTGCTCACCGAGCGCTTCATCGCGCGTTGCCCGCAGCCTGGCGACGGCGCGGCGGTGAACGCAGCGGTGTGCGAAACACTGGCCGAGCTGCGCCCCTGGATGCCCTGGGCGCAGACCGCACCCACCTTGGGCGAATCGGAGCTGCACGCCCGTCGCGCGCAAGCCAAGTTCCGTCTGCGCGAAGACCTGGTGATGTTCATCTTCGAGCGGCTGCCGGGCGACCGCGAAGGCGCGTTGATCGGCGGCTCGGGCCTGCACCGCATGGACTGGGAGGCGCGAAGATTTGAGATCGGCTACTGGCGCCGTGCGGGTCACGCGCAGCGCGGCATCGTCACCGAAGTAGTGACTGCACTGAACCGCCTGTGCTTCGACACGCTGGCGGCTCGCCGCGTCGAGATCCGCATGGACGCCAACAATATCGCCAGCCGTCGCGTGGCAGAGCGGGCTGGCTTCACGTTCGAGGGCGTGCTGCGCCAAGACAACGTGACACCGGCCGGTGAGCCGCGCGACACTTGCGTGTACTCGCGCGTGCGCGGCGTTGAAGAGGCTCAGGTCTGAACGGTCGACCCGGGTGAGAAGCGGTCGACGGCATCGGTGATGAGCCCGTCGATGCCTGCGGCGAGCAGGCGCTGCGCATCGGCCGTCTCGTTCACCGTGTAGCAGAGCGAGCGCATGCCGGCAGCGTGGATCTGGGCGATGACGTTGGCGTCGAGCAGCTTGTGGTTGCCAACCACGGCCACGCAAGCGAGATTCTTGGCTTCATCGAGCCAGCCATTTCGCAGCTCGTCGAGCAGCAATGCGCGCGGCAGGGTCGGCACGGTGGCTTGTGCTGCTGCCAGGGCGTCGGGCTGGAACGAACTGAGCAATGGTTTCACGGCCACCCCTGACCACAGGCGTTCCGCGTCGATGGCCACCACGCGGCCGGTCTCGATGTTCTCTCCGGGCGTCGGCTTGATTTCGATGTTGAGCGCGAAGCCATTGCGGATGCAGTAGTGCGCCACGGCATCGAGGCTCGGGATCGGCTCTCCTGCAAAGGCGCGGCTGTGCCACGCGCCAGCGTCGATGCGTGACAGCTCGCTCCAGCTGCGTTCGCCTGCCTTGCCTTGCGCGGTGGTCGTGCGTTCCAGCGTTGCGTCGTGCAACAGAAAGGTGAGCCCATCTGCACTCAGCTTGACGTCGCACTCGAAGGCTCGGTAGCCGTGGCTTGCGCCGACGCGAAAAGCGGCGAGCGTATTTTCAGGCGCCAGCTTGCCGGCGCCGCGGTGGGCGACCCAGAGCGGATAGGGCCACGGAGTCATGACGGCTCCCCGCTCGACGAGTACATCGAGCGACCCTCCAGGAGGGTGAGGTCTGGCTTGGGGCGGCTTGGCGCGGCGACGCGGCTCATTCCACCCGTGCCCCAGTGGCGACATCGAACCAATGCAGGTGTTGCGCCGACAGCTGCAACTGCACCGTGCTGCCGACAGCCGGTGGCGTGAGCATGCCGTCCATGCGCAATGTGAACGCGTGGCTGCCGAGCTGGCCGTGGACCAGGCGCTCGGCGCCCAGCATTTCGATCAGCTCTACCTTCAGCGGCCAGCCGCCCGAGCCGCCGGCCACCACGTGTTCAGGCCGCAGCCCGAGCGTGAGCTCGCCGTTGCGCGGTGCCGGCGCAGGCAGCGGCACGGTCTGGCCGTCGAGCGTGAAGCTGGCGCCGCTGGCTTGGCCAGTCAACAAGTTCATCGGCGGCGATCCGATGAAGCTCGCCACGAAGGTGGTGGCCGGCCGGGCATAGACCTCGTCCGGCGTGGCGAACTGCTCCATGCGGCCCGCGTTCATCACGATCATGCGTTGCGCGAGCGTCATCGCCTCGACCTGGTCGTGTGTGACGAACAGCGAGGTCACGCCCAGCTCGGCGTGCAGCTTGCGAATCTCGATGCGCGTTTGCCCGCGTAGTTTTGCGTCCAGGTTGGAGAGCGGCTCGTCGAACAAAAAGACCTGCGGCTGACGCACGATGGCTCGGCCCATGGCCACACGCTGGCGTTGGCCACCCGACAGCTCGCGCGGCTTGCGTTGCAGCAGTGGCCCGAGTTGCAGGATGCCCGCAGCTTTGTCCACGCGCGTCTTGATCTCTGCTTCCGATACCTTGGCGATCTTCAGGCCGTAGGCCATGTTGTCGAACACGCTCATGTGCGGATAAAGCGCGTAGTTCTGGAACACCATCGCGATGTCGCGCTCTGCGGGTTCGACGTCGTTGACGACACGCCCGCCGATGGCGATGTCGCCACCGGAGATTTCTTCCAGCCCGGCCACCATGCGCAGCAGCGTGCTCTTCCCGCAGCCCGATGGGCCGACGATGACGATGAACTCGCCATCGGCAATCTCCGCGCTGACGCCGTGGATGACCTGGTTCACCTTCGGGCCGATGCCGTAGCGCTTGACGACGTCTTTGAGAGTGATGGATGCCATGTTGATTTCTATTTTTCGGTGTCCACGAGGCCTTTGACGAACCAGCGCTGCATCAGCACGACCACGATGGCTGGCGGCAGCATCGCCATGATGGCGGTGGCCATCACGATGTTCCACTCGTTGCCGGAGTCGCCGCCGGCAATCATCATGCGGATACCGACGACCACCGGGTACATCTGCTCGCCGGTGGTGGCGATCAATGGCCACAAATACTGGTTCCAGCCGTAGATGAACTGGATGACGAACAGCGCCGCGACCGACGTCTTCGACAGCGGCAGCAAGATGTCCTTGAAGAAGCGCATTGGCCCGGCGCCGTCGATGCGGGCTGCTTCGACCAATTCGTCAGGCACTGTCAGGAAGAACTGGCGGAAAAGGAAAGTTGCCGTCGCCGAGGCGATCAGCGGGACGGTGAGGCCGGCGTAGGTGTTCAGCATGCCGAGGTCAGACACCACTTTGTAGGTCGGGCTGATGCGCACTTCGACCGGCAACATCAGCGTGACGAAGATGGCCCAGAACACCAGCCCGCGCAGGGGGAAGCGGAAGTACACCAACGCGAAAGCCGACAGGAGCGAGATCGCGATCTTGCCGAAGGTGATGACGAGCGCGGTGACGAGGCTGACCCACATCATGCGGGCCACGGGCGCGTTGGAGCCGGCGCCGCCGCCGTGGCCGGTGAGGGCGGCGGCGTAGTTCTCCCAAAAGTGTCCCCCGGGCGTCAGCGGCATCGGCGCCTGCAGGATCGCCTGCGACGTGTGCGTCGACGCGATGAAGGCCAGATACAGCGGAAAGGCGACGATCAACACGCCGAGGATCATGACGGCGTGGGCGAATATGCCGAGGGTGGTGCGGCGCTCGACCATCAGTAGTTCACCTTCTTTTCCACGAACTTGAACTGCAGCACGGTGAGGGTGACGACGATCAGCATCAGGATGGTTGACTGCGCTGCAGAACCACCGAGGTCACCGCCCTTGAAGCCATCCTGGTACACCTTGTAGACGAGGATGGCGGTGTCGCGGCCGGGGCCACCGTGGGTGGTGGCGTCGATGATCGCGAAGGTGTCGAAGAATGCGTACACCATGTTGATCACCAGGAGGAAGAAGGTGGTCGGCGACAGCAGCGGGAACTGGATCGTCCAGAAGCGGCGCCACGGCCGCGCGCCATCGATGGCCGCGGCCTCGATTAACGATTTCGGGATCGATTGCAGGCCAGCCAGGAAGAACAGGAAGTTGTATGAGATTTGCTTCCAGACCGCGGCGGTGACGATCAGCGTCATCGCGTGCGTGCTGTTGAGCAGGTGGTTCCACTGAAAGCCGAAGAAGCGATCCATGCCGAACGCCACGACGCCGAGCGACGGCGAGAACATGAACACCCACAGCACGCCGGCCACGGCCGGAGCCACGGCATAGGGCACGATCAGCATCGTCTTGTAGAACAGCGCACCGCGCACCACGCGGTCGGCGAAGATGGCCAACATCAGCGACAACGAGATGCCCAGCACCGCCACCAGCAGCGAGAAGACAGCGGTGACCTGAAACGATTCGAGGTACGCGGAGTCGTTGAACAGTGTCTTGAAGTTGTCCAGACCGACCCACTCGGTCGACAGCCCAAAGCTGTCTTGCACCTGCATCGACTGAAGCAGTGCCTGCGCTGCAGGCCAGAAGAAGAAAACCGCACAGATCGCGAGCTGGGGTGCCACGAGCATCCACGGCAGGACCTGTGAGTCGAAGCGAACGCGCTTTTCCATGGGGTTCAGAAAGAGTAAGGCGGCCGGGGTGGCCGCCTTCGTGGAGCGACCGCGGTGCGCATTGTGCAGCGTCGCGGTGTTGTTCAGATCAGGGTGCGGGCGCCTTGTTCTGCTTTTCGAAACGTTCCAACTGCTCGTTGCCGCGTTTCACCGCGTCGTTGAGCGCTGTCTTCGCGTCTTTCTTGCCGGCCCAGATTTGCTCGGTTTCTTCATCGATGATGGTGCGGATCTGCACGAAGTTGCCCAGGCGGATGCCGCGCGACTTGTCAGTGGTTTTGCGGATCATCTGCGTCACCGCCACGTCCGTACCGGGCTTCTCGGTGTAGAAGCCTGACTTCTCCGTCAGCTGGTAAGCGGCCGTGGTGATGGGCAAATAGCCTGTGCGCTTGTGGCTGGCCGATTGAACGTCGGGACTGGACAGGAACTTGAAGAACTCGGCCACACCCTTGTATTCGGCCGGCTTCTTGCCTGACATCACCCACAGGCTGGCACCGCCGATGGCCGTGTTCTGCGGCGCGCCCGGCACGTCGGGGTAGTAGGGCAGCGCTGCAAGGCCGTAGGCGAACTTGGCACCCTTGCTGACGTCTGCGTACGAACCGGACGAGCCGGTCAACATGGCGCATTCGCCCGACACGAACGACGGCACGGCCACGCTGGCGCGGCCCTTGTAGACGAACAGGCCCTGCTTGGACATGTTGGCCAGGTTGTCGAAGTGACGCAGGTGCAGCGGCGAGTTGAAAGCCAGGCGCGCGCTCGGGCCGCCAAAGCCGTTGTTCTGCGTTGCAAACAGCGTGTTGTGCCAGGTCGAGAAGCTTTCCAGATGTACCCAGCTCATCCAGCTGGTGGTGTAAGGGCACTTGCTGCCGCTGGCCTTGAGCTTGGCGGCTGCAGCAACCACTTCAGGCCAAGTGGTCGGGGCCTTGTTCGGGTCCAGGCCGGCGGCCTTGAAGGCGTCCTTGTTGTAATAGAAGATCGTGGTGGAGCTGTTGAACGGGAAGGACAGCATCTCGCCATTCGGCGCGGTGTAGTACCCCGACACGGCCGGCACGTAGGCCTTCGGGTCGAAGGTCACGCCGCTCTGCTTCATCACTTCGCCGACGGGCTTGATGGCGCCCTTGGCCGACATCATGGTCGCGGTGCCCACCTCGAACACCTGCAGGATGTGCGGCGCGTTGCCTGCACGGAAGGCGGCGACGGCAGCGGTCATCGACTCGTCGTAGTTGCCCTTGAAGGTGGGCACGATCTTGTAGTCCTTCTGGCTCTCGTTGAATTGCTTGGCGAGGTCGTTGACCCATTCGTTGAGGCCGCCCGTCATCGAGTGCCACCATTGAACTTCGACTTGGGCGTGGGCCGGGCTTGCCAGCGCCAGGGCCAGCAGGCCAGGAGCGAACGCTGCGAGTTTGATTTTCATGAACTGCTCCGAGAGAGGGTTTGCGGATTGGCTTTTGACCAGCCCGCCAGTTTGCTGCAAGTTTGTGACACGGGCGTTTATGTCGCGGATGAGCGTCGGCAGCAACGGGGATAACCCGCCGGCGCAGCCTGCATGCCCGTTCCCGGGCGTCGCGCAGGGGGGGCTGCGTTACCATTCGCTTCCAAGTGCAGTAGCAGGCGCGCGCGTCGCCTGGACCCCATGAACGCACCCGTTTTGCTGAACCAGATTACCGCTGCATCCGACGCTGCGCACAACGCGCCCCGGCTGCGCGAGATTCCCTACAACTACACCTCGTTCTCCGACCGCGAGATCGTGATCCGCTTGCTGGGCGCTCGTGCGTGGGAGCTGCTGAACCGCCTGCGTGAAGAACGCCAGACCGGCCGTTCGGCGCGCATGCTGTACGAGGTGCTGGGCGACATCTGGGTCGTGCAGCGCAACCCCTATCTGCAAGACGACCTGCTCGACAACCCACGTCGGCGCAAGTTGCTGATCGAGGCGTTGAACCACCGCCTTGGCGAGGTGCAGGCCCGCCGCTCGCCCACCGGCGACGGCACGCGCGACGCCTTTGTCGGAGAGCTGCTGCAGGCGGCCGACGCGGCGGTGAAGTCGTTCGCCAACCAGTTCGAACGCATGGCCGAGCTGCGCCGCCGCACGACCAAGGTGCTGGGTCGCCACACCGCGAAGGACAACATCAAGTTCGACGGTCTCTCGCGCGTGTCTCACGTGACTGACGCGACCGACTGGCGCGTCGAGTACCCCTTCGTCGTGCTGACGCCGGACACCGAAGCCGAGATGGCCGCGCTGGTCAAGCATTGCATCGAGCTCGACCTGACCATCATCCCGCGTGGGGGTGGCACCGGCTACACCGGCGGCGCCATTCCGCTCACCTGGAACAGCGCGGTCATCAACACCGAAAAGCTCGAGGCGATGACCGAGGTAGAGCACGTGCGCCTGCCCGGCATGGACCGCGACGTGGCCACCATCTGGACCGAAGCTGGTGTCGTAACGCAGCGCGTGGCCGATGCGGCTGAGCGCGCGGGCTTCGTCTTCGCGGTCGACCCCACGTCGGCCGAGGCCTCCTGCATCGGCGGCAACATCGCGATGAACGCCGGCGGCAAGAAGGCGGTGCTGTGGGGCACGGCGCTCGACAACCTGGCCTCGTGGCGCATGGTCACGCCCGAAGCCAAGTGGCTCGAGGTGACGCGGCTCGCCCACAACATGGGCAAGATCCACGACGTCGACGTGGCGAGCTTCGAGCTGAAGTATTTCGACGCGTCGGGCAAGGTGCTAGAGCGAACAGAGCAGCTCGACGTCCCCGGCCGCATTTTCCGCAAGGAAGGCCTGGGAAAAGACGTCACCGACAAGTTCCTCGCCGGCTTGCCTGGCATCCAGAAAGAAGGCTGTGATGGCCTCATCACCAGCGCGCGCTGGGTCGTGCACAAGATGCCGGCGCACACGCGCACGGTGTGCCTCGAATTCTTCGGCAATGCGCACGATGCGGTGCCGTCGATCGTCGAGATCAAGGACTTCATGTTCGCCGAGGCCAAGGCGGGCGGGGCCATCCTCGCCGGGTTGGAACACCTGGACGACCGTTACCTGAAGGCGGTCGGTTATGCCACCAAGAGCAAGCGTGGCGGCCTGCCGAAGATGGTGCTCGTGGGCGACATCGCCGGCGACGACCCCGACGTGGTGGCGCGTGCCACCAGCGAGGTGGTGCGCATTGCTAACAGCCGCGCCGGCGAAGGCTTCGTGGCGGTGAGCGCCGATGCCCGCAAGAAGTTCTGGCTGGACCGCAAGCGCACGGCCGCCATCAGCAAGCACACCAATGCGTTCAAGGTGAACGAAGACGTGGTGATCCCGCTGCCGCGCATGGGCGAGTACACCAACGGCATCGAGCGCATCAACATCGAGCTGAGCCTGCGCAACAAGCTGGCGCTGGTCGATGCGCTGGAAGCCTTCTTCGAGAAGGGCAACTTGCCACTCGGCAAGAGCGACGATGCGGGCGAGATCGCCTCGGCCGAGCTGCTGGAAGACCGCGTGCAACAAGCCCTGGTGCTGTTGCGCGACGTGCGCTCGCTGTGGCAGCTGTGGCTGCATGACCTCGATGCGGTGGACGCGCAGACGGGCCGCAGCTACTTCGTTGAACTGCAGGACCACACCTTGCGCGCGTCGTGGAAGACGCAGCTCCGCACGCCGCTACAAGACATCTTTGCCGGCTCGGCGCTGAAGCCCATCGTCGACGAATGCACCCGCATCCACAAGGAGGTGCTGCGCGGTCGCGTGTGGGTGGCGCTGCACATGCATGCCGGCGACGGCAACGTGCACACCAACATCCCCGTCAACAGCGACAATTACGAGATGCTGCAGACGGCGCACGAGGCCGTGGCGCGGATCATGAAGCTGGCGCGCAGCCTCGACGGCGTGATCTCGGGCGAGCATGGCATCGGTATCACCAAGCTCGAGTTCCTGACCGACGACGAGATGGCCGCCTTTACCGACTACAAGCGGCGCGTCGACCCGAACGGGCACTTCAACAAGGGCAAGCTGCTGCGCAATGTCTCGTTCGAAGGGCTGGCGCTGAAGGCCGACCTGACCAATGCCTACACGCCGAGCTTCGGCCTGATGGGGCACGAGTCGCTGATCATGCAGCAGAGCGACATCGGCGACATCGCCAACTCGATGAAGGACTGCCTGCGCTGCGGTAAGTGCAAGCCGGTCTGCGCAACACACGTGCCGCGTGCGAACCTGCTGTACAGCCCGCGCAACAAGATCCTCGCGACCTCGCTGCTGGTCGAGGCCTTTCTGTACGAAGAGCAGACGCGCCGTGGCGTGAGCATCAAGCACTGGGCAGAGTTCGAAGACGTGGCCGACCACTGCACGGTGTGCCACAAGTGCCTCAGCCCCTGCCCGGTGAACATCGACTTCGGCGACGTGTCGATGAACATGCGCAACCTGCTGCGCAAGATGGGCAAGAAGAGCTTCCGGCCCGGCAACAAGATGGCGATGATGATGCTTAACGCCACCAACCCCGAGACCATCAAGCTGCTTCGCACAGCCATGGTCGATGTGGGCTTCAAGGCGCAACGAGCGGCCAACAACCTGTTCCGCGGTTTGGCCAACAAGCAAACTGCCGCGCCGAAGTCGACGGTGGGGACGGCTCCGATCAAGGAGCAGGTGATCCACTTCATCAACAAGAAGCTGCCGGGCGGCTTGCCGAAGAAGACGGCGCGTGCGCTGCTCGACATCGAAGACAAGAATTACGTCCCGATCATTCGCGACCCGAAGACAACCACGTCGGAAACCGAGGCGGTGTTCTATTTCCCCGGCTGCGGCTCGGAGCGCCTGTTCTCGCAGGTGGGTTTGGCCACGCAGGCGATGCTCTGGCATGCCGGCGTGCAGACCGTGCTGCCGCCCGGCTATCTGTGCTGCGGTTACCCGCAAAAGGGCTCGGGCCAGTTCGACAAGGCCGAGAAGATCATTACCGACAACCGGGTGCTGTTCCACCGTGTGGCCAACACGCTGAACTACCTGGACATCAAGACGGTGGTGGTGAGCTGCGGCACCTGCTACGACCAGCTGCAGGGCTACCAATTCGACAAGATCTTCCCGGGCTGCCGGATCATCGACATCCACGAATACCTGCTCGAAAAGAACATCACGCTCGGCGCAGCGTCGGGTTCTAACGGCTACCTGTACCACGACCCCTGCCACACGCCGATGAAGCTGCAGGAGCCGATGAAGACAGTGAAAGCGCTGCTCGGCGACAACGTGCTGAAGAGCGAGCGCTGCTGTGGCGAGAGCGGCACGCTCGGCGTGACGCGGCCCGACATCTCGACGCAGGTGCGCTTCCGCAAGGAAGAAGAACTGCGCAAGGACGAAGCGAAGCTTCGTGCGACGGGTTCGGTGCCCGACAAGGGCGGGGTGAAGATTCTCACCTCATGCCCTAGCTGCCTGCAGGGCCTGAGCCGCTACGGCAACGACCTCAACAACGGCTTGCTTGAAGCCGACTACATCGTGGTCGAGATGGCCAACCAGATCCTCGGGGTCGACTGGATGCCCGAGTACGTCGAACGCGCCAACGACGGGGGCATCGAGCGGGTGTTGGTGTAACTAGCCCCCCAGTCGCTTTGCTCCTGCCCCCGAGGGGCGCCGCCTGGTGGACCGGCAGAGCCGGATCCACTGGCGTTGCTCGATGTGGACTTCGCTTTGCTTGTCCTATTCGGCGGAGAGGTTGCGCTCCTTGATGAGCGCATGCCAGAAGCTCGTTTCCTTCTGCAGGAACGCAGCGAGCGCCGGGCCGTCCGAAGGCGTCACTTCGAGGCCGAATTCTTCGAGCCGGGCTTTCACCTCGGGCACGTTGATGGCCTTGATCATCTCGGCCGAGAGGTGGGCCACGATGTCGGATGGCGTACCTTTGGGTACGAACAATCCTTGCCAAGCAGTGACCTCGAAGTCCTTGATGCCGATCTCGTCGAGTGTCGGCACGTCGGGCAGCGAGGGCAGGCGCTTCTTGGACATCACGGCGAGTGCCTTGACCTTGCCAGCGCGGATCTGGGGCAGACCGGCCGCGGTGTCGAGCACCATCATTGGCACCTGGCCGGAGATGACGTCTTGCACGGCGAGTGCGGTGCCGCGGTAGGGCACGTGAACGATGAAGCTCTTGGTGCGGTCCTTCAGCAGCTCCATCGCGAGATGGTGTGGGCTCCCGATGCCGGGTGACGCATAGGTGTACTTGGCTGGGTTCTTCTTCACCTCGTCGAGCAACTGCTTGGCAGTGCTGAATCCGGCATTCGGGTTGACGGCGAGGATCAGCGGGAAGCGCGCCATGAAGCCCACGGGCGTCAAGTCCTTCGGGTCGTAGGGCAGCTTGCGGTACATGGCACTGTTGAACACCATCGCACCGTTATCGCCGGTGAGGATGGTGTAGCCGTCGGGTGGCGACTTGGCGGCGTTGTCGGTGCCGATGGTGCCGCCGGCACCCGGACGGTTCTCGATCACCAAGGTCTGGCCGAGCTGCTTGCCGAGCTGCGGTGCGAGTTGGCGGGCGAGGAAATCGGAACCGCCCCCTGCCGGGTAGGCCACCACCCAGCGCACGGGTTTGTTGGGCCACGCCTGAGCCTGCGCCATCGCAGGTGCGATCAGCGCCGAGGCAAGGGCCATACCGAGCAAACGGCGGGACAGGGCATGGGTCATGTTGTGTGCTCGCGAGCAATGGGGTGACGCCCATCTTATCGAGGGCGGCCGCGATAATCCGCCGCATGACGTTCAGCTTCAGCCCGCCCTCTGATTCCGTGGCCACGTGTGACCTCTGCCAGCACGCCGGCGGCCGCCTGGTCTGGACGAGCGATGCCTGGCGCGTGATCGGCGTCGCCGACGCGGACTTCCCTGCCTTCTACCGCGTGGTATCGAACCGCCATGTGGCCGAGTTCTCCGATCTGTCGGAGCCACAGCGCGCACGTTGCATGCAACTGGTGAGCGCCGTCGAGCGTGTGCTGGTGGATCGCCTGAAGCCGACCAAGATCAACCTTGCTGCGCTCGGGAACATGGTGCCTCACCTTCACTGGCACGTGATCGCCCGTTTTGACTGGGACAGCCACTTCCCGCAGCCGGTCTGGGGGACGCGTCAGCGTGAAGTCGAACCGCCAGCCATTGATCGGATAGCCTGCAGCCGGGATGACCTCGATGCTGCCGTGGCTGCGGCGCTGGTCGCCATCTGAGCTGGACTCCCCTCCGCTGGCTGTAGACGAGCATGGGCATCCCGGGCGCTGCGTGAAAACCCTCAAGTGAGGGCCGGTCGGCGCGGTGGCTTCGATATACATTTCCGAGAGATTTCAGTCCAAGGAATGCCTGTGAGCCCGGTCCTGCCCATCGATCTGTCAAACGGTTTCAAGCTCGACCCGAAGCGAGCGCGCGAGATCGGCGCTTCGCTGTCCAGCGACTACTGTTTCGCAGAGCCATTCCCGCACATCGTTCTCGACAACTTCTTGCCCCAAGACCTGATCTCGGGCTTGTATTCGCACTTCCCGAAGGAGCGGCTCGAATCCGACGTGGTGTTCGAGTCCGGCTACGCGGGTCACCACAAGCGGCAGGTGCTGCCTGCGGACTGCGATGACTTCTGCCGGCGGGCTTTCGACTTCTTCAACTCGCAGCCCTTCCTCGAGTTTCTCGAAGGCTTGTCGGCCATCGACGGCTTGCTGCCCGATCCCTACTTCGTCGGCGGTGGCTTCCACGAGATCGGTGTTGGCGGCAAGCTGGGCATCCATGCGGACTTCCGGATCAACAACAAGCTGCACGTGAACCGGCGCATGAACGTCATCGTCTACCTGAACGAAGGCTGGAAGGACGAATACAACGGCTCGCTCGAACTCTGGAGCCGTGACATGAAGCAGATGGTGAAGAGCGTGAGCCCAGTGTGGAACCGCTGCGTCATCTTTAACACCGATGCCGATTCGTACCACGGCCACCCGGATCCGCTGACTACCCCCGATGGCGTGCTTCGCCGCTCGGTGGCGCTGTACTACTACACCGCATCGAAAGCCGTCTACGAAGAGGTGCCCAACCGGTCGACCATGTATGCAGCCCGGCCGCAAGACAACGCCGAGATCCGCCGCGAAGCGACCAGCCTGCGCATGGAACAGCACCTGCAGGAGTGGGTGCCGCCCGCCGTGCTGCGGTACTCGCGTGCGGTGATGAGGCGAGTGAAGAGACTGGCCGGGTCGGGCACCTGACTCTCCGCGCGGGTCCAGCCTCAGTCCAGGCATGAGTTCGGGCGCAACTCAGCGACCGCGAGTGTTCGCGCCGGAGCTTGACGTGCTGCGGGGGATCGCGGCGGTGCTGATGATCCTCAACCACGCCGGCTTTCGCCTGCTGAGTGGTACGGATGCCGCAGCRTCGCCCAGTGCAGCGGCGGTGTTTCTTGGCGGCTTTGCACCTGTTGTATTTTTCTTTGCCACCGGCTTTGGCATTGCGCTGTCCACGCGGGCAAGCTCAGGCGCGGTGAACATGCGGTCCGTGCTCTGGAAAGCGGCCTTGCTTGTCGTTGCCGACCAATGGTTCTATTGGCGCCACGATGTAGCTGGCGGGTTCGATTTCTTCGGGTTCATCGCACTCGCCTCCGTCACGGTGACCGTCATCGCTTCTCGTCGCCGGCCCGTTCTGATTTGCCTCAGTCTGGCGCTCGCATTGCTGGCGCTGCGCTATGCGGTGGGGCCGCTTCTGCGTGGCAGCATGTCGGAGTTTGCTATCTGGAACTGGGTCACTGGTGTGCAGGCGGTCGAGCACGTGTCTTACCCACTGTCTCCGTGGATGGTGTATCCGCTGCTCGGTTTTGCCCTGGGTTGGTTCTACGAGCCAATCCATACCTTGACCCCTGGATCCCGGCTGAGGCTGTATGTCAGAGGAGCCGTCTGTGCCATCGGGTTCGGCGGGCTTTCGCTGGTGCTGGCGCTGGTATTCAAGAGCTCGTTCTTCCGCTGGGGCATGGTGAGCGCAGGCTTTTTGGTTTTTTCGCTGGGTGTCCTGATGGCTGCGACTCTGGTGGCGTGGTGGCTTTCCGTCTCGCATCCGAAGTTGGCGAGCGGCGTGGCATTGCGCGGTGTTGCCTCATTTGCCGTGATCCCCATTCACTATGCGACGCTGGATCTTTGCGAGATGCTTTTGCCTCTGCCCGTCACCCAGTGGGTGTACGCGTTGCTCGCCGCGGGGATCATCGTCTCGGCCTTCTTCCTCTCTTCGCGCTTTTCCACGTTTGTGTCGGGCATCTCGAACCCGCCGTTCCGGCGATCTGTGGTTCCCATGCTGCTGGCGGCACTTGTTGTCTTGTCGCTCGGGGTAATTGCCGGCGTCACACGAAACGCCGCCGCCATCGCCCTGATGACGCTGCTGGCTCAGCTGTTCGTCGCGGCCTTGCTGGGCATCAAGCCACAAGCTACTCAACAGGGTGCCGCGCTACCTGCCTGATGGCTACACTGCAGCAGATGCTTTGATCGAGTTCCCATGACTGGCCTGACTGCTGACACCCCACAACCGACGTCCATCACCGTTCACAGCAAATCGCGTGTGCTGGAGGTTTCCTTTGCGGACGGCAAGGAATTCCGCATTCCGTTCGAGTTGATGCGGGTGTATTCGCCATCCGCCGAGGTCAAAGGCCATGGTCCAGGGCAGGAAGTGCTTCAGACCGGCAAGCGAGATGTGGATCTGGTTCAACTGGAGCCGGTGGGGAACTACGCCGTACAACCCAGGTTCTCGGACGGGCATGACTCCGGCATCTACTCTTGGGACTACCTGTACTTCCTGGGTTCGCAGGAAGCCGAGCTCTGGAAGCAATACGAGGCCCGGCTACAAAAGGCTGGGGCTAGCCGTGACGAAGCCATGAAGACACCCGCAGCAGCGTCAGGCTGCGGGCATCACCACTGAGCGCGAGGTCATCGACCATGAGTGGCACCCATTTCGGCTTCCAGGCCGTGGACGAATCAGAGAAAGCTGGCCGTGTGCGCGGCGTGTTCGACTCCGTGGCTTCACGCTACGACTTGATGAACGACCTGATGTCGGCTGGCCTTCACCGGGTTTGGAAGGCCTACACCGTGGCGGTGGCAGCCGTTCGCGAAGGGGACAAGGTTCTGGATATCGCCGGTGGCACGGGGGACTTGGCTCGCGCGTTCGCCAAGAAAGTCGGCACGGCTGGGACGGTCGTTCATACCGACATCAACGAAGCCATGCTCCGGCGCGGGCGGGACCGTCTGCTCGATGAAGGCCTGGCCTTACCCACATCGATTTGCGACGCGGAAGCGTTGCCGTTCCCGACGGGCAGCTTCGATCTGGTCAGCGTGGCCTTTGGCTTGCGCAACATGACTCACAAGGACTTGGCTCTGGCCGAAATGTGCCGCGTACTGCGCCCCGGCGGCCGTTTGCTGGTGCTCGAATTTTCCAAAGTGGCGGCTCCGCTGGAGAAAGCCTACGACTGGTACTCGTTCAAGGTGTTGCCACAGATCGGCAAGCTGGTGGCCGGTGATGCCGAAAGCTACCGCTACCTGGCCGAATCCATCCGCATGCATCCGGGGCAGCAGGAACTCAAGGCCATGATGAAGGGTGCTGGTTTCGGCCACGTGGACGTGCACAACCTCACCGCCGGAGTTGCGGCATTGCACGTTGGCATCAAGTGCTAGTGTGAGTTCCTCGTGGCGGGTGAGCGACTCACTGCGTGAGCAGGCGCCAGCGAGCGTTTCGGCGGTAGTTCCTCACGGTTTTACCGAGGGAGATTGCTCTGCTATCCCTCAGTCGAGGGCGTGGTGCGTTTTGGCTTCGCCGCTACACTCGGCAAGCTGCGGCTCCGCGGTTTCCCGGTGACCCAGCGCTTGCACAAACCTTTGCGTAACGTGGTTTGTTCGTTGAGCGCTGAACCCGTCTGGCCGCCGAAGTGACTCTGGGATTGATGATCGAATGATTTCAAGAACCGATGCAAGTGCCCCGCCCAAGAGCAGGTTCGGCGTGAAGGGTCTGGCGTTGATGGCTGTGTGTGTGCTGGCGCTCGCAGGTTGTGGCGGTGGCAAGAACAAGGCGACGCAGTCCGCGGCCAAGGTGAACAAAGAGGAAATCACGGTTCATCAGATCAACTATGTGTTGCAGCAGCAGCGTGGCGTGCCACCGGCTCAAGCCGCATCGGCGGCTCAGCAGGTGCTGGAGCGTTTGATCGACCAGGAGCTGGCCGTGCAAACCGCCAAGAGCAAGGATATTGACCGCGACCCTCAGGTCGTTCAGCAGCTTGAGGCTGCTAAGCGCGAGATCATCGCGCGCGCCTACATCGAACGAGTTGGCTCGGGAGCGTCCAAACCCTCCGCGGAAGACATCAAGAAGTACTACAACGACAAGCCAGCGCTCTTCAAGGATCGCCACGTCTATACCTTGCAAGAGCTTCGCATCGAAGCGAAGCCGGAGCAGGTCAGCGAGTTGCGGGCCAAGCTGCAGGAATCGGCCGCGATCAGCGATTTCACCGCCTTCTTGAAGGAGAAGGGTTATCGCTTCGCCAGCAATCAGCTGACTCTGGCGGCCGAGCAGGTCCCATTGGGGAGCCTGGACAGTTTTGCCAGCATGAAGGACGGCCAGTCGTTGCTGAACACTTCGCCCAGCGGCGTCCAAGTCGTCACCATGGTGAGCTCGCGGAGCCAGCCACTCGACGAGACACAGGCATTCCCTGCAATCGAACAGTTCCTGTTGAACGAGCGCAAACGCCGAATCGTGGAAGAAGATCTGAAGGCGCTGCGCGCCACCGCCAAAATTCAGTATCTTGGCGAGTACGCCAAGGGCGCTGCCTCCGGGGCTGAACCCGCAAAAACCCCGTGAGACACCTACAGGAACGCATCACCATGTCGATACGACAATTTCTTCGCTTGGCTCTGGCAACGCTGGCTCTGTTGTCATGTGCTCTTGTACAGGCGCAGGCTAAGGCCGAGCACATCCTCGGCTCCGGCGACGTGATCCGCGTCACCGTCTACCAAAACCCAGACCTGACGCTCGAGACGCAAATCTCTGAGTTAGGTCAGATCACCTTCCCGCTGATCGGTACTTTGAGCTTGGATGGAGCGTCCATCACGGGCGCTCAGGAAAAGATTGCCAAGCAGCTTCGTGACGGCGGGTTTGTCTTGAAGCCGCAGGTGAACGTCATGGTGGTGCAGGTGCGCAGCAGCCAGATTTCGATGCTGGGCCAGATTGGCAAGCCTGGTCGTTATCCAATCGTCTCCGTGAACAGCCGGGTTTCTGAAATGATCGCGGCGGCAGGCGGAGTTTTACCCGGCGGAGCCGATGTGGTCACCGTGGTGGGCACTCGCGAAGGCAAGCCGGTGAAATACGCCATTGACCTGCCTGCGATCATGCAAGCTGGCAAGCGTGAACTCGACATCACCGTGGCGAATGGCGACATCATCTATGTGGACCGTGCTCCAAGCCTTTACATCTATGGCGAAGTGCAAAAACCGGGCGTTTTCCGGCTTGAGCGGGGCATGACGGTCCTCCAGGCGCTGGCGCAAGGGGGCGGCCTGACCGCACGTGGCACGGAACGCGGAATTCGTGTACATCGTCGTAACGCGAAGGGTGAAGTGACCGTGATGGAACTGAAAATGACCGAGCTTGTTCAACCCGACGATGTGATCTACGTTCGCGAATCTGTTTTCTGATCGGCAGCCATGTCCATCTTGCAGTTCCTACGGGTTATCTGGGTACGGAAGTGGTTGGTCCTTCTGGTGACCATCGTCGTGGCTGGCGTGGGCTTGAACATCTTCTTGCGGCAGCCCAAGCAATACGTCGCAAATGCGTCTCTCGTCATCGATGTTCGCCCCGATCCGCTGCTTGGTGGGCTGGCAACGCCGGCCAGCTTGGCCACTGAAATCGAGATACTGAAGAGCGACAAGGTCGCTACGCGAGTGGTCAAGGTGTTGGGTCTCGAAAACTCGCCGGTCTACGTACAGCAATGGAGAGAGGCGACGAGCGCCAAGATCCCGCTCGAGCAGTACTACGCTGATGGCCTTCAACGGGGCCTGACAGTCGAGCCGGTGCGCCTGAGCAATGTGATCAGCATCACTTACGTGTCACGAGACCCCGCATTTGCCGCTGCAGCCGCAAACGCGTTTGCGCAAGCCGCGATCGATACCGCCATTGAGATGCGTGTCGAACCGGCGCGTCAGTCGGCAACCTGGTTCCAGGAACAAGCCAAGGTGCTGCGCAACAACCTCGAGCAGGCTCAAGCGCGTCTTTCAAAGTACCAGCAACAGAACGGAATCGTGGTCTCCGATGAGCGACTCGATCTGGAAAATGCCCGGCTGGTCGCGTTGACCGCTCAGCTCGCGACCGCGCAGGCTGAAAACGTCGATGCAGCGGGGCGGCAACGCAACACCGGTGAGGCGTCTCCTGAAGTGGCACTGAGTGGAGCTGTGCAATCGCTCAAGAGCCAGCTCGGTGCAGCGGAAACCAAACTGAGCGAGATCAGCAGCATCGTGGGCTCCAACCATCCCCAACGCTTGCAACTCGAGGCCCAGATCGCGCAAATCAAGCAGCAGTTGGCGGCTGAAATTCGCCGGGTTTCCAGCACCACCTCAGTCGTCAGCCGAACCAGCTCGCAAAAGGTGGGTGAACTGCGTGCAATGATCGAAGCGCAGAAAAAGCAGCTGCTGTCGATGCGGTCCGAGCGTGACCAGATTTCCGTATTCCTGAGAGACGTGGAAACGGCGCAGAAGGCCTACGACGCTGTCAGCCAGCGCGAAGGTCAGCTCAGCATGGAAAGCCAGACCAACCAGTCGACGCTACGTATGTTGAGTAAGGCAGTGGAACCATCGGAGCCATCTCAAAAGAAAGTACTGATGGGCGTGCTCGGGTCGATTTTCGGCGGTGTGTTGCTGGGTTCCGTTCTTGCGCTTGCGTGGGAGTTGCTGGATCGGCGCGTGCGTGGCCCCGAGGATTTGCAGATCCTCGACGGTGTGCCGGTCATCGGTGTGCTGCGTCCCAATGAATCACGGCAACCTGTGTTCAGGCGGCTCGCCGCGCCAAGCTTTGCGATGAGCCGCTCGGCGCTTCCCAATCCTGAGGGGCTGCCATGAAGGTAACGGGGACCGCAGCTGTCTCGTTACCGCCAGCGGTCCGATCGATTGGTGCCATCCTCATGGATGCGGGGCTGCTGCGCCCCGAAGATGCAGAACGGATCCTGTTGCTCCAGCGCCAGGAAAACCTTCGTTTCGGCGAGGCTGCGGTGCGGCTCGGCCTGCTGACCGAGGCCGACATTCAGTTCGGGCTGGCGCGCCAGTTTTCATTCCCCTATCTGCGGTCGAATCCAGACAAGAAATCGATCAGCGAGGAGGTGGTTGCGGCCTATCAGCCGTTCAGCCCCGTGGTCGAGCAGATGCGGGCGGTGCGCAGCCAGATCATGCTGCGTTGGATCGACAAGACCGAGCAGCGCCACGTTTTCACCGTCGTGGGGGCCGAGCGGGGTGAAGGGCGCAGTTACCTGGCAGCCAATCTCGCGGTGGTTTTCACCCAGCTCGGCGAGCGGACGCTTCTTATCGACGCTGACCTTCGCCATCCACGCCAGCACGAGTTGTTCAACATCCAGAACCAGGTCGGGCTTTCGACTTACCTGGCGGGCCGGTCACGGGACGAAAGCATCATCCGCATCACCGATCTCATGGGCTTGTTCGTGCTGCCCGCCGGGCCCATTCCGCCCAATCCCATCGAATTGCTGAGCCGCCGCAGCTTTGATGAACTGCTGACCCACGCGCGTGCCAGCTACGACGTCGTCATCATCGACACGCCGGGTCTGGTCGAGGGGGAAGACTGCGCGTTGGTGGCTGTTCGCGCTGGGGCAGCGATTGCCGTCGCCCGCGGCAATCAAACCCGCGTGAGCGGGTTCGCCGACATGGTTAAAGGCCTGTCGAACGCCGGTGTCGTGATGGTCGGCACCGTGTTGAACTCCGTGCCCTCGAAGAAGAAAAAAGGCAAGGCATAAGGGACCGGAGGCCGCTCAAGGCGGATTTCGCAAGCTAAGCGCGGGAGCGTTGAAGCTACAGATGGCTGCTGAATTGACCTGTTTGGCAGGTAATTCCAGCCTATCTCTTCTTATGAGTGCCGGCGCCGCTCCCCAGAGGCCGATCACAGCTGTGTGATTTGTACCAAGATGCGAAGAAAACACAGCCTGGGCGGGTAAACCCGTGTGGTTCGCCCCCTTGTTCCAGGGGTGGACGGGGCCCGTATTCATTGGGTTTCCCGATGGGAAGAGGCCTGTCCTCGGCCGCGCTGGCATGCATGAGGGCGTGTTACGTCCTACTCCCTTCAGTTACAGCCCCCCCTTTCAACTCAGGCAACCTTCGCTTCATCAGTGAATGTCGCGGTGATCAAGCGCCCAGATGAAGTCTGGCAACGCCGTGGGGTAGTTGGCAAAAGCTCAAGTGTCTGCAGGCACCAGTCAAGCGCTACTCGCCCGGGATCAGCGGCCCATGCGCCGCTGATATGAGTCAGACCTGAATATTTGGAGTGCTTGAAGTGAAATTCGAAAAGACATTTGCCTGGCAGGCAACATTTGCCGCCGCTTGCCTTGCTTTGGGTGGTTGCGGAGGAGGTGGTTCGTCCACAGCGCCGTCCGCGACCGACGTGGAACCTGTAGCCGAAACTTCGAGCGTCGATTCCGATGCAGCGGATGATGGCTTCCAGACCGCACAGGCCGTGACCAGCACCACCACTGGCTGGATCCGGATCGCCAGCGAAGGCGCTGCCTTCTCCGTCACTGGGACGCAGACGGTTCGATTTGGCTGGGACGGAAGATGGGTCCAGAAGATCGTCACCGGCTCTGGCCAGTGCACCACCACCTTCTTCAAGGCAGACCCGGCTCCCGGCAATGCCAAGTACTGCGAGCGGTCTTCCACGGCTTCAGCGGTACCCGCCGTTGAGACATGGACGCAGATTGCCGATGAGGGCCAGACTTTCACCTTGGCAGGTCCGCGTACCGTTCGCTATGGCTGGAATGGCAAGTGGGTCACCAAGGTGCTCTCTTCCGGCTCGTGCACCAATGAATTCTTCGGCAGCGACCCGATTCGTGGCAGCAGGAAGCAATGCTGGGTGAGCTCCGTCTTGCCGACCGCCTCGGCACCTGCACCTGCACCCGCACCCGCACCCGCACCCGCACCGGTGGGCGTGGTGACGGTCAACACAAGCTTGATCCCCAAGCTGACGCAGAACCCTGTCGGCGGCTGGTCCCAGGACATGCTGATTCCGACCAGCGAGGTCGCTCCTACGTCGGACATCGGTGCCTTCCGCACGGGCTGCCAAGTGACCAAGTACGCGTTCGATGATCCGATCGTGTTCCCGGGCCAGCCCGGCAAGAGCCATCTGCACACTTTCTTCGGCAACACGGGCATCGATGCATATTCGACTGCCACCAGCTTGTCGACCACCGGTAACAGCACCTGCCGCGGCGGCACCATTAACCGCAGCTCGTACTGGGTGCCGTCGATGATCGACACCCGCACCGGTGCCCCGTTGGCACCGATGTTCGAGTCCAACTTCTATTACAAGACGGGCTACGCACTGCCGCCGAGCGCCATCACGGAAGTACCAGTGGGTCTGCGGATGATTGCCGGCGATGCCAAGGGCAACCCCAGTGCACCGAGCGGCGCAGCGATCTACTCCTGCGTGTGGGACGGTGGTAACAGCAACTGGTCGTCCAGCATTCCGACCGATTGCCCGGCAACGGCCAACTCATGGCTCATCATGGGCATCGACTTCCCGCAGTGCTGGGACGGCGTGAACCTCGACAGCCCGGATCACAAGAGCCACATGACCAACCCGGTCAACGTGAAGGCCAACAACACTGGCAACTGCCCGGCGTCGCACCCTGTGGCCCTGCCGCAGATCGCCTACCAGATCCTCTATCGGGTGAAGGTGACTGGCGAGACGAAGTACTGGCGTCTGACGAGCGACAACTACGACCTGACTAAGCCAGCGGGCTTCAGCGGCCACGGCGACTACTTCATGGCCTGGAAGCCTGAGATCGTGAAAGCCTGGACCAAAAACTGCGACAACGCACAGAAGGATTGCCACTCCCACTTGCTGGGTGACGGTCGCGCGATGGTGATTCCCTGAGTCATCGAAGAGTCCGGGCTGACACAGTGCCATCCGGACATTGAGAGAACTCAGTAAGAAGAAAGGCCGCTGACGCAAGTCGGCGGCCTTTTGCTTGGTATCACCGTTCCAGAGTCTGTGAGGCCCCTTCGGCCGTGAAATCACCCTCATGTAGGTGTTACCGCTGATAGAGGAGCGGCGGGTACACTTCTTCGCGGCTACTGCTCCGCTTCACTCGAAGTGTTGACGCCAACGTCGGCGGTTTGCAGTCAGTGTGGGCCGCGTATGTCCCCTTCGCCTGCTTTTTGCCCGCCCAGCTCCAAGTAGTTCCTCGAAGATTCACCACAAGAGACGCGTGTGAATATGTTGAATCTCGAGACCAAGCGCAGAACAGATATCGCGCCCGCCACCATCGGTTGGTTTGTCATCCTCTTGGCGCTCTCCGCTATGTACGTGCCCACCTACTGGGCTGCTGCAGACTCCACATGGCAGTCTGAGGACAATGCCCACGGAGCGTTGGTGCTGGCTGTTGCCCTATGGCTCTTCTGGCGACAGCGGAAGCTGATTTCCGATAGCCCCGACCATCCTTCCAGGGCGCTGGGCGGAGTCAGCTTCACCTTAGGCCTTCTCTTCTATGTCTATGGGCGAGCCCTTGAGAGTCGCTCATTCGAGTTTCTTTCCCCGGTTCTCGTCATGAGCGGCCTGCTGCTGGTGATCAAGGGTCGCGAAGCCCTCAAGGCGGCTTGGTTTCCGGTTCTCTATCTGCTTTTCACGATTCCACTGCCCGCAGTCGTCGTAGATACATTGACGGGGCCTCTGAAGCAGTGGATCTCGGCGTTGGTCGTGAACGGGCTGTATGGTCTTGGCTACCCCATTTCGCGGGCCGGAGTGATGATTTCCATTGGTCAATATCAGCTGCTCGTTGCAGATGCTTGCTCGGGCCTTCACTCGATGTTCAGCATGGCTGCTATTGGCACGCTCTATATGTACCTGAGAAACAGTTCATCCAAGTCCCACAATTTGGCCATGCTGGCTTCGATGATACCGATTTCATTCTTCGCCAATATCATTCGAGTCGGCCTGCTTGTCCTTATTACCTATTACTTGGGTGATGAAGCCGGGCAAGGGATATTGCATGGTGCAGCGGGTATGGCACTGATGCTGTTTTCGTTGGCTTGCCTATTTGGAATAGATTCCTTGTTCGGCCGCCATGTAAAGCCAAAGGCCAGTCCGTCGGTAGATGTCGCCCCAGATCACCTGATACACCGTGTCTGAACAGTTCAGAGCACTGATTTTCATCTTGGCGATGATGTTGCCCATGCTTGCCATGGTGCGGATAGTCTTGGGTGATCGGGTGATCCCGATGGTCGACCTCGACCGGAGACTCAAGGCTTGGGTTGGGATATTGCTGTCGGCCTTCTTGGCACGAAATTTTTGGCTTTACCTTATCGTGTCCGGCGCCCTCATGGCATGGGTGATAAGTAAAGATAAGAATCCCATGGCGGTTTTCCTGAGTTTGTTTTTTGTCGTTCCTCCCACGACAACCTTCATTCCGGGCTTCGGGCCGATCAGCTACATCATTGAAATTAACCACTTGAGACTGGCTTCTCTCATCATTTTGGGTTGGGCGTATCTCAGGATGCGCCGTGATAAATCCATCGAACCTTTCGGTGCTTACGTTCTAGATTGGTTGGCATTCGCATACCTGGCATTGCAGGTGATTTTGTTTCTCCGATCTGACCCTACCGTGACGACCATCCTGCGGACGTCGGTAGAACTTTTTATTGACGGATTTTTGCCTTATTTTGTGGCCAGCAGGGCAGCCCGAAATATTCCGGCCTTGCGCGACATGCTGGCGTCATTTTTGTTCGCCATCGTCATGCTGGCACCCATCACTATTTTCGAGTTCGGCAAAAACTGGCTGCTTTACACCAGCATCAACGAAGCGCTGGGTCTCGGATGGGATGTCATGCCGTACATCATGAGAAACGGCAATGTGAGGCCGTATGCCACGGCGGGCAATAGTTTGATTCTCGGCTTCATCTTGGCGGTCGGTGTGGGTCTCTACCCGGCCGTCAAATCCATGATGACCCCGCGCAATTGGTATCTCTCTTACGCGTTGCTCATCGGAGGTCTCTGCGCGTCCTTGGCTCGAGGCGCCTATGTGGGGGCCACGGTGGCCATCCTTGTTGCGGCCGGAACAGGGCGCGGCGCAGGAACGCGGTTGTCGAAGTTGTCTTTGGGGGCCGCGTTCGCCGTCGTGGCGATCGCACTTTCCCCATTTGCCGATCAGGTCGCCTCGTATCTGCCATTCATCGGCAACGTCGATACAGACAATGTTACCTACCGCACCCGACTGTTCGAGGTGTCAATGCAGGTCATCGCGATGAATCCGCTGTTTGGATCGAGCAACTTCATGCTTGATCCGTTGATGGAGCAGATGCGTCAAGGGCAGGGGATTATTGATATTGTCAACTCATATCTGGGGATTGCATTAGGTACCGGGTATGTGGGGTTGGCTGTCTACATTTCCATATATTTGGTTGCCATGGCCAAGACATGGATGGGAATACGTCGATCGGCCTTGATATCTCCTGAGCTTGAGGGCATCGGGCGAGCGCTGCTGGGAACCACGGTCGGCATCATGATCATCATCGCCACGGCGAGTTGCTTCTTGTCGATGCCATTCATCATCTGGATCATCATGGGCTTGTCTCTCCGATACTCGCAGCTCACGACCAATTTAGGCGCTGTGAGATATGGTCAACCGGCTGCCGCTCACCAGCCTGAGCGACCACGTCAGCGCACTCCAGGGGCGGCATAAAAAAATGAGCGAAGCAAACACAATACAAGCGACAGCCCCCGGGGGGGTATCACTGAGCCGACGCCTGTCGGGCGCTGCTGCATGGGTGGTATTTGGTGCCGGTGCAGCCCATATCATCAGGCTCGGCGGTAATTTGATCGTCACAAGGTTATTGGCACCTGAAATGTTCGGCCTCGTTGCCGTAGCAGGTTTGGTTCCAATGATCCTTTCCATGCTTTCCGATATCGGATTCAGAGAAAACGTCTGCCGCAGTCCGAAGGGCGATGATCAAGAGTTCTTGAACACGCTCTGGGCGGTTCAGATTTCGCGCGGCGCTGCGCTTTGGGGCGGTTGCCTTGTCATCTCCGCAATTCTTTACGGTATCGGCTTGACGGGCTGGCTGTCTCCGCAATCTACCTACGGCGATCCAAAATTGCCGTGGGTCATTGCGGTAAGTTCTATGAGCATCGTGATCTCGAGCTTCCACTCGACAAAAGTGTTCTCAGAGAACCGGCATTTCAGAATCAAGCAACTACTCAGGATTGAGCTGCTGACCCAAGTCATCGGTTTGGTGGTAATGATCGCCATTGCCTGGGTCACTGGATCAATCTGGTCCATCTTGATCAGCGGTCTGGTGACCTCGATTGTCTATGTCCTGTTCAGCCATTTCTGGTTGCCCGGGGAGAACAACCGGTTGGCTTGGTCAAAAGACGACGTCACCGAAATCATGACCTTCGGCAAATGGTTGGTTTGGTCTTCTGCCTTTACCGTATTGGCCAGCAATGGAGATCGGATTCTTTTGGGCGCCTTTGTTTCCGCGCAGATTCTAGGTTTCTACACCATCGCGGCAAATCTGGCCGGTGCCGTGGATCTCTTGGTTGGACAGATATTCAGCCGCGTCGTGATGCCAGGGTTCAGCGAGGTCGCGAGAACCAACCCGGAGCGCTTGGCAGGGGCATATCACAAGATACGTGCTCGATTTGACCCACTCATGCTCGCGTTGTCCGGATTTCTCTTCGCGGCCGGGCATGTAGCGATCAACATCATGTACGACACCCGCTACAAGGCGGCTGGCGCTATTCTCGAGATATTAGCGCTGGGTTTGATCATCTCTCGATATGCACTCGCGCAATCCGTTTATCTGGCAACCAATCGGCCCCAATATCTCGTTTGGCTCAATGTAACGAGATTCATCAGCATTTATGCTTTGGTTCCCGTGGGGTTTTATTTCTTCGGGCTTACCGGGGCATTGTTCGCCATTGCATTCCGAGAAGTGGTCACGGTGCCCATGATTCTTTACTTTAACTCCAAGTATAAAATCAATAATTGGATGCTTGAACTCAAGGTGCTAATGGCTTGGCCAGTTGGCTATGGTGTTGGGTTGGCTGGGGTGTGGGTATACACCATGATTCGATGAAAAATTGCCGATTTTCCAAATTCATGCCTTACCTCGCTGAGATCAATCTGGCGGCCACGCTGCCATGACGAAGGTTTGTGTTGTGGCATCGGATGATCCGAGCAATATCAAATTGTGGTCGGGCACGCCTTATCACATGGTTCAGGCATTGGCAGGCGAGTTTGAAAATCTGGTCGTCATAAAAAAGCCGTACTCAGAGTTTTTCATTGCTGCACGCTCATTGTTTGGGCGGGTTGCTTCAAAGTTGTCCTTGAAGAACATCTGGTTCGAATATATCCCTGGCGTGGCGTGGTGGGGCGCCCGGTCGACGGTCAAGCAAATCCGAGAGATCAATCCCGATGTCGTCGTCGTCATTGCCTATTGCCCACTGAGTGGCGTACTTAGCAAATACTTCCCGACGATTCACATTTCGGACGCGACCTTCTGCCTCATGGACGGTTATTACGAAAGCTTCACCCGACTGCCCGCGGTTTGTAAGGCAAATGGGGAGGCGCTGGAGCGAACGGCCGTCACAGCGTCGAAGTTGTCACTTTTGTCATCCGCATGGGCCGCAGATTCAGCCATTTCGCATTACGGCGGAACCGCAGATCAAGTGCACTTCATTCCTTGGGGCTGCAACTTTCTGACGGACCCGAATGAAGGCGAAGCCATCGACCTTTTCGACTCCAAAACATGCCATCTGTTGTTCATCGGAATGGACTGGGAAAGAAAGGGCGGTTCGTTGGCCGTAGCCACGGTCGAAGTTCTCAGAGCGCGAGGGTTTGACGCGAAGCTCCACGTTGTAGGAACTGCTCCGGCAGACGCTGTTTCGTCAGAGGGTATTGAGTACCACGGCGTGCTCAGCAAAGCCAACGAAGCTCAGCGCACGGAGTTGAGAGAGATCATGCTGCGCTCGGCGTTCCTTTTTCTCCCGACTCGCCAGGATTGCACACCCATGGTTTTCTCGGAGGGCAATGCCTTCGGCATGCCCGGAATCACCACCGACACGGGCGGTGTGTCCAGCGTGGTTGTCGAGGGGGTGAACGGGCATCTCTTGCCGCTGACTGCCGGCCCCAAGGAGTACGCTGACTTGATCGAGGCCGCCTGGGTCGATCAGGGCAAATACATTGCCCTGCGAAAGAGTTCCCGCCGTCAGTACGAACAGGTCCTCAACTGGAAGACCTGGGCTCGTCAAAGCGCGACGTTGATACGCGCGGCGCTGCGCACTTGATGTCAGTAGCCCGCTTGACATGAAATATCTGGCGCAACTGTCCGAGGGACGAGACAACAACTTCAATCTGTTGCGCTTCATCGCCGCCACGATGGTGATCTGGAGCCACAGCTTTCCGTTGGCCTTGGGGCCAGGCGACAACGAACCTCTGAGAAGCAGTCTAGGGGTGACATTCGGCTCGATAGCGGTCGACATCTTCTTCGTCTCGAGCGGCTATCTGATTGCTGCGAGCTTGGTATCGTCGAAGAATATCTTTCGATTTGCTTGGGCGAGGTTCTTGAGGATCTACCCCGGGCTGATCGTCGCGACCGTCGTGACGGTGGTCTTCATTGGCTTGTTCATTTCAACCGAGGACACCTCGCGGTATTTCCTGGATCGATCGACCTGGAAATTCCTGATCAAGAACAGCGCATTGCTGCTTGGCATTGAGTACAGCCTGCCTGGCACTTTCACTCACACCCCTGCGGCTTACGCGGTGAACGGGTCGCTCTGGACTCTGCCCAAAGAGCTCCTGATGTACGCGATCTTTGCGGGGGTTTGGCTGATTGCGGGCCTGTTTTGTGAGCTCGTTGCCTGGAACCGCAAACTTGTCTTCAAGGCGCTTGTTTCAGTCACGTTGGCAGGCGAGCTCCTGCTTTACTTTTTTGGGCTGAAGGAGTTCATCGAAGACTCAAACACTCGCCTGCTGACGGCCTTCTCTTTTGGCGCGTTCATCAGCTTGTTTCGAGACCGGCTGCCAGCCAACCCGGGTTTGGTCATCTTGCTGGCAGCTGCGATCCTCGGCTCTTCCTTAGACAGGACATCGTTCTTCGTCGTCTRCACGCTTCTCTTTCCCTACCTCGTTATTTGCTGTGCTCTGCTGCCGATTTGGCGCCTCAAGCAATTTAATCGCGTCGGTGACTATTCCTACGGCTTGTATGTATACGCATTCCCGGTGCAGCAGATCATCATGTTCTTCATGAAGAGCGTTGGGCCAGAGGCACTGTTTGGTATTGCATTCGTCGTGACCTTGATTCTGGCCGTCATATCCTGGCACGCCATAGAGAAACCAGTGCTGTCTCTGAAGGGCATGAAATTTGGACGTGATGTCGTGCCCGAGAACCCGAAAGACCCTCTTCCTAACCAAACCTGACGGTATGGCAATTTTCGAAAATATTCGAGCAGACTTGAAAGCATATGACGGGAACTGGGGCGCGCAAGGATTCTGGGCGATGGTCGTCTATCGGTTCGGACGTTGGCGCTATACCGTCAGGTTTGCTCCGCTGAGGAAGTTCTTCTCTCTGATTTTCAGAATTCTGTTCAAGCTGACCCATATCTTGACGGGCATCGAACTGCCATGCGAGGTGGTCATCGGAAAGAATTTTGTTATCGACCACTTTGGCGGAATCGTGATCAATGGGCAGGCGAAGTTTGGAGACGACTGCCGGATCCGCAGTGGTGTCGTCGTTGGTTTGAGCCGGGTGTCCGAGCCATGTGCACCGGTCATTGGCAACAATGTCGATATCGGAACTGGGGCGAAAATATTGGGGCCGATCACCATCGGCAACAACGTTCTCATTGGCGCCAACGCAGTAGTTATCCGTGACGTGCCGGACAATTCCGTCGCCGTGGGCGTACCAGCGGTTATCAAGCCTCGGAAGGACATGTGATGCACCCGCTGGACTATTTCGACAAGGTCTACGTCATCAACCTCGCTTCACGGGTGGACCGGCGCGCAGAGATGGCCGAGCAGTTTCAAACCATCGGGCGCGAGTTGAATCAACGGAATATCCAGCTGTTCGAGGCGAGCAGGCCCGAGAACGCGGGAGACTTCCCGTCGATCGGCGCTCGCGGCTGCTTCATGAGCCATCTGCGCATTCTTCAGGATGCGTCCGCCAAGGGCCATGCGCGCATCTTGATCGTGGAGGACGACCTCAACTTCGCGTCCGACTTTGTGGCTGACGCGAGCCGGGTCATCGAGGTGCTCGCCAAGACGGACTGGGCCATGTTCTACGGGGGCTATGAGGCACTGACGGCGTCGTCCCCTGTCGTCAGAAATGGTCTTGCTCGTCTCGATTCTGCAGATTCGCTCAGAACAACCCATTTCGTTGCCTTTCAGCAGCCTGCGATCGAAGAAGCGTCTGCTTACTTGTCTGCAATGCTAGTAAGGCCGGCGGGAGATGCTGCCGGCGGCCCCATGCATGTGGACGGAGCGTACGGGTGGTATCGGCAAGCTCATCCAAGCCGCGAGACCTGGGTTGCCATCCCTGAGTTGGGTCACCAACGCTCGTCGCGGACGGACATTCACGACTTGCGCTGGTTTGACCGGTGGTGGCTCGTCAGAGACGCCGTGGCTGCCGTGAGGCGCCGCCGCAACGCGCATTGAATCGGTTGCCGGGGCAGTTACAGGCGGATGCAAGAGGTGGAAACCCCGCGAATCAAGGCTGTCGGGCGCCGCTCTTAAGCGGGAGGATACGCAGCTATACACGCTCGTCTGGTGCGTCCTGGTTGGGATGCTGTTCGACGCGTCCAACCAGAGAGCAAGTAAATCGACCATGACGCTGCGCGTTGCCTATCTGATCAATCAATACCCAAAGGTGAGTCACAGTTTCATTCGCCGAGAAATCCTCGCACTGGAGCAACTGGGTGTGGAGGTGCAACGCTTTGCCTTGCGTGGGTGGGCGGACGACTTGGTTGACCCTGCCGATGTCGCCGAGCGCGAACGCACGCGCTATGTGCTCCAGCGCGGCGTGAAGTTTCTGATGTGGGCACTGGCTCGGCAACTGTTTACTGCGCCAATTCGTTTCGGGCGTGCGTTGTCCCTGGCAATTCGCATGGCTGCTCGTTCAGAGAAGTCTTTGCCGTACCACCTCATCTACCTGGCGGAAGCCTGCGCCTTGATGGGTTGGCTGAATCGCAAGTCCGCCGAGCACGTGCACGCGCATTTCGGAACCAACCCGGCTGAAGTGGCCACGCTGTTGCATGCGCTGGGTGGCCCACCGTTCAGCTTCACGGTCCATGGCCCGGAAGAGTTCGACAAACCCGAGGCCATTGCCCTGGGCGAAAAAATACGACGGTCGGCATTCGTCGTGGCGATCAGCTCATACGGAAGAAGCCAGCTTTATCGTTGGTCCCGTTCCCAGGACTGGGCCCGCATCAAGATCGTCCACTGCGGTCTCGATGCAGCCTTCCACAGCGGCGCCTTGCCCTCCATCACTCAAGAGCCGCGACTGGTGTGTGTCGGCCGCCTTTGCGAGCAGAAAGGCCAGTTGCTCCTCGTTCATGCGGCGAATCTGCTGGTTCGCGAAGGCATCCCTCTTCAGCTGGTGCTGGCCGGCGACGGCGAGATGCGGGAAGAGATTGAAGCCCTGATCGCGCAGCTGGGGCTGAGTGCTCATGTGCGCATTACCGGTTGGGTCGATGCCGCTTCGGTGCGCAGTGAAATCCTGGCCGCCCGCGCGCTCGTGCTCCCAAGCTTTGCTGAAGGTCTGCCCGTTGTCCTGATGGAGGCGCTGGCATTGGCCCGTCCGGTGCTCAGCACCTACGTCGCCGGCATTCCGGAACTGGTTCGCTCTGGCGAGGCCGGCTGGTTGTTTCCCGCCGGTGACGTGGAATCGTTGGCATCCTCCATGAGGGAATGTCTGGCTGCTCAGCCGGCAGATCTCGACAAAATGGGAGCCGCCGGGCGAAGTCGTGTGCTGGAGCGTCATAGCGTCGACATCGAAGCGGCCAAACTGATGGAGCACTTTCGGGCTGCCCGTCAGAACCACCAAGAGGTGCCTGCGTGATGTCCTTGTTGTATGGTCTTCTGACGATTGCTGCGCTGCTCGTGTCCCTGCCGGCTGCTGTGCTGGTCGTTCAGCTTCTGCTGTCGCTGGTTCGCCCGAAGCTGCCGTCCACGCAGCCCAATTCCTCAACCCGCATCGCTGTGCTCGTGCCGGCGCATGACGAGGCCTCGGGCATTGCGCACACCATCCAGTCCATCAAGAAGCAGTTGCCCGAGGGATCTCGGCTCGTGGTGGTGGCCGACAACTGCAGCGATCACACGGCGATGCTGGCGCGGCAAGCCGGTGCCGAGGTCATTGAACGCTTTGATGCCGTGCTGCGTGGCAAAGGCTACGCGCTCGATTTCGGTCTGCGCTGGCTGTCTGCCGATCCGCCGGATGTTTTGATCGTGCTCGACGCCGACTGCGAAATTCATGCAGACGGCATTCCTCGCCTGGCCGAGCGCTGCATTTCCAGCGGCCGCCCCATCCAGTCGCTTTACCTGATGCGCTCAGCCGGTGCCTCAAGCTTGCGCATGCGCATCGCCGAGTTCGCGTGGCTGGTCAAGAACCACCTGCGCCCCCTGGGTTCGGCGCGCATCGGCGCGCCGTGCCAGCTCACCGGTACCGGCATGGCCTTTCCTTGGCGCCTGATCGCTTCGGTGTCTCTGGCCAACGGGCATCTGGTGGAAGACATGAAGCTGGGGGTGGATCTGGCGATGCAAGGTACGCCACCTCAGTTCGCTCCCGATGTGCTCGTGACCAGCAGCTTCCCGACGACGGCCCAAGGTGTCGCGAGCCAGCGCCAACGCTGGGAGCACGGCCACCTTGCGATGCTTGGGCGTGAACTCCCTCGCCTGATTGGCGCAGCGCTGATCAGGCGCAGTCCGATCGCATTCGCGTTGGCTGCTGATTTGCTGGTGCCACCCCTGGCTTTGCTCGTTCTGTTGCTGGTGCTCGTCTTTGCGCTGGGCCTCGTGGGGCTGCTGGCGGCTGGTTGGACGGTGCCAGTTGCGATTGCTGGAACGAGCCTCGCGCTCTTGTGTGTGGCGACCCTTCTGGCTTGGTCCAAGCACGGCCGGTCGGTGCTGACGCTCTCCGATCTGCTCAGCGTGCCGAGCTACGTGCTGTGGAAGATTCCCCTCTACCTCCGGTTCGTCTTCAACCGCCAGATCGACTGGATCAGGACGCAACGTGATGGTGAATGACTTTCTTGAGGCCGCCGAAGTGCCGCTGCTTGAAGCGCGAGAGCCGGTGCCGGTGCCGGTGCCCGCCAGCCTCCGCCTGACGAAGCCTGGCACGCCGCACGCCGTCGACTTCGGGCGCAACATTCATTGCGTTCTGGGCCTGACCTTCGATGCTCTGTCGCTCGACGAAGCCGTGGCGCAAGTGCACCACGCCGCGCACACCGGCACGCCTTGCTTCGTGTCGACGCCCAATGTCAATTTCTTGATCGCAGCGCAGACCGATGCGCCGTTTCGCGCCTCGGTGCTCCACAGCGATCTGAGCGTCGCCGATGGCATGCCCATCGTCTGGATCGCCCGCCTGCTGGGTGTTCCGATTCGGGAGCGTGTTGCCGGTGCCGATCTGTTCGATCGCTTGCGGGTCGACGCACGTCAGCCGCTGGGCGTCTACTTCTTCGGTGGGCCGGACGGCGTGGCTGAGAGCGCCAGCCGGCAGTTGAACGTCACGCCCGGCGGGCTCCGAGGCGTCGGCGGAGAGTCCCCCGGCGCAGGCACGGTAACGGATCTGTGCAAGCCCGAGAGCCTGGCTCGCATCAACGCATCGGGAGCACAACTCCTGGCCGTGGCCCTGGGCGCGAAGAAGGGCCAGGCCTGGATCGAGCTCAACCGCGCGAGCCTCAGCGTCCCCGTCATCAGCCATCTGGGTGCCGTCGTCAATTTCGTCGAAGGGCGGCTGGCGCGTGCGCCGGTCTGGGCACGGCGCCTCGGCATCGAATGGTGCTGGCGCATTCTGGGAGAGCGCAGCCTCTGGCGTCGCTACTGGAACGACGGACGTTCGCTTGCTGCGCTGGCGTTCACGCGCTTGGTCTCTACGCTGTGGCTCATGCGGGTCGTGATGCCTTTGCGCCGCTTTGGGTCGCCGGGCGACGTGTCGATCTCGGATGCGGCGACGCATTTCAAGGTGACCGTCAAGGGCGCATGGCGCTCAGACGCTGCGTTGCCATTGCGCTTGGCCCTCAGCCGTGCCGCGGACAGCGACAAGGCGGTCGAGGTCATCTTTGAGCCGGAAGCTAGCATTGACCTGGGTGTGGTGGGTCTGTTGCTTCTGCTGGAAGAGTTCTGTTCTCAGCGTGCGATTCAGGTCACCATCGTCCCAGGCGATGCGACCATGCGGCGCCTGTTTGAACTGTGCGATCTGAGATCTCTTGCGCAGCCCGTGCTCGTCGCTCGATGAGCGTGCCTACCTTTTGACAACCGGCAGACCCTGCGCCTGGCATCCGCCACTGAACCCATGAATGAGCAGCCCCTTCGCGTCCTGATCGTCGCCGAACACGCCAGTGCACGTTTTGGCGGCGAGGCTTCACTGCCGCTGCACTACTACCGCGTGCTTCGTGCTCGCGGCGTGCCCGTGTGGCTCATCACCCATGCACGTGTGCGGGACGAGTTGCAGAAGGCCTATCCGGACGACAACGCGCGCATCTTCTACATCGAAGACACCTGGCTTCACCTCACCCTATGGCGCATCAGCCACTGGATTCCGGCCCGGCTCGACTACATCACCACAGGCTACGTGATGCGCATCGTCACGCAGCTTTCGCAGCGGCGAATCGCCAGAGATGCGATCTCGCGCTTCGGGGTCACGGTGGTTCACCAGCCGATGCCGGTCTCTCCGAAGGAGCCATCTCTGCTGCATGGTTTGGGCGTGCCAGTCGTCATCGGCCCGATGAACGGTGGCATGAACTATCCGGCGGCTTTTCGCAGGCAACAGTCTTCCTTGCTGAACGGCGTGGTGCGAGTCGGCCGTGCGGCAGCCAGTGCGATGAACTGGCTGATGCCAGGCAAGCGGCGCGCGGCCGCCTTGCTGGTCGCCAATCAGCGTACGCGCGACGCGTTGCCCCCGGGCACCTGTTCCAACGTGATCACCCTGGTCGAGAACGGCGTTGACCTTTCTCTGTGGAAGCAGGCCGCCGAGCACAAGTCCGAAGACCGAGACGTCGCTCGCTTCGTGTTCCTCGGGAGGCTGGTGGACTGGAAAGCGGTCGATTTGCTGCTGACAGCATTTGCCACTGCCCGCACGCGCGCACGCATGTCACTGTTGGTGATCGGTGATGGCGCGGTGGCTCCATCGCTCAAGAGCCTGTCGAATGAACTGGACCTCACGGCTCAGGCAGAGAGTGACGAGTCGAAGGTCTTCTTCGCCGGTTGGATGCCGCAGGCGGAATGTGCGCGCAAGCTGAGGGATCAGCACTGCCTGGTTCTCCCGAGCTTGATGGAGTGCGGCGGTGCGGTGGTTCTGGAGGCAATGTCTCTGGGCCTGCCGGTCATCGCTACAGCATGGGGCGGGCCCACCGACTATCTGGACGCGAGTTGTGGTGTGCTGGTCGAGCCCCAGTCGCGAGATGCCTTGGTCAACGGCTTGGCCGACGCGATGGTGCGTCTGGCCGAATCGCCTGAGCTGCGCGCAGCCATGGGGCAGGCGGGCCGAGACAAGGTCGTCCGCGAGTTCGACTGGGAGACCAAGGTCGATCGCATGGTCGAGGTCTATCGCAGCGTCATGCCGAGAGAGGTTGGGGCAGCGACGCGCGAAATGGCCAGGTCATGAAGGCAGACCTGCCAGCATCGATGGCACGGGAGGGTGGTGCCTCGGGGTACGCGGCTGTCGACTCGATCTCCGCCGAGACGCCTGATTGGTCGCGAGAGCAGAAGGGCTGGACCGAGTGGGCGCCGTCGCGGGCGTTGCTTGCCAGCATTCGCAGTTACCAGCGCCACGCAGTTGCAGGTCGCCCATGGAGCGGCATCTTTCGCCGGCTCGCGGTGTTGCGACACCGCTGGTGGAGCGTGGTGACCGGTGCCGACATTCCGTTGAACTGCCGCATCGATGGCGGTCTGCTGCTGCCGCATCCCAACGGCATCGTGATTCACCCTGAGGCGCACATCGGTCCCAACTGCCTGCTCTTCCAGCAGGTCACGATCGGGATGGGCAATGGCGGCGTGCCGCGCATCGGCGGGCATGTGGATGTCGGCGCCGGCGCCAAGATCGTGGGGGGTGTGAAGGTCGGCAATCACGCCAAGATCGGCGCCAACGCGGTCGTGGTCTGTGACGTGCCCGAGGGGGCCACGGCAGTCGGCGTACCCGCTCGAATCATCGGCGTGTGACCGTTTTCGCGCTTCGCACAATTTGAATCATTGAAACGAAAAAGCATGTCTGCAACCACTGAAACACCATCGCAGCGCCGGGTTTTTTGCGTGCTCAGCGCGCGTTCGTTGCCCTATGCCGAGAAGGCCATCGAGAGCCTTTTCGCCCGTGTCGCCGAACCGATCTCGTTGGTGCTCATCACCGATGGTGAGCAAGACAAGGTGGAGATCGTCGCTGCGGTGAGCGCGTTGACCGTCCCTTCGCAGCACAGCTGGTCCGTGCACTCACAAGCCGAAGCCGACGAACGGGCCGAACAGCAGTTCGCCGCCTATCCGAACCTGCGGCAATTTCGCATGGGGCACCCGTGCTGGCGCAAGCTCACCGACCCGCTCCTCTTCTGCGACCGCGGCGAAGAGATGATCATTCTCGACCCCGATCTCTACTTCCCGAATGTCTTCACCTTCGAAGCCACGCCCTCGAAAGGCGTGCTGCTGATGTGGCAGCCGCCCAGCTGCTTGTTGCCCGATGACGTCGTGATGAAGGCATATCGCACGCCCATCAAGCTCGCGCACCACGTCGATATCGGCGTTGCCCAGCTGCGAAACAGCCTCGACCTCGCCTGGTTCGACTGGCTGGTCGGTAGCCTCGGCGGCAAGGACATCCCGCGGGCCATGCATGTGGAAGCCATCGTCTGGGCCGCGATTGCCATGCGCGACGGCGGCGGCTACTTCGACCCTGCACACTGGTACTGCTGGCGCTACCGGCAATGGAAGCGTGTCGCCTTGAAGCTGGGCGTACCGGGCCTGAGCCTGCTCAGGGCCGAAGACCTGAGCAAGGTCAAGTGCTTCCACGCCAGCGGAATTGCCAAGTGGTGGGTCAAGGAAGCCTGTGAGCGGAACTTGTTCCCCGCACCGCGCTCAGTCACCGAGAGTTCCGCCGCAAAGCCGTTTGAAGAACTGACCTTGGGCGAGTATGAATCCGACCAGCGTATCAAGCGCATTGCCCGAAAACTCGGTTACTACTCTCTCATGAAGGCCAGTGGTTGAGAGTGGCTGACGGGCGTATGCTGCGAAATTGAGCACTTCGGAGCTCAGTCAAAGCTTAGACCCGTTATGTCCACCATCTCTGACCATTTCGCCCAGACCCCAGCTGTTTTGCGGGGTACCTCCCTGCTTGTCGTACTGCTGATGGCGTCCGCCCTGATGCGGCAAGACATGCCCGGCGACTCGCCGATGGCACACGCAGGCAGCGAGACGACGGCTGACCCGGAACTCCAGCGAGCGGCAGAACGTGGGTCTCTGTGCAGCAATACCAACCCCACGGGTGTTGGACTGCGCGGCGAGTACTTCGCGAAAGAGAAGTTTCAGGGGGCGCCGTTGCTGGTGCGCACGGACCCCGGCATTGACTTCGACTCCAACTTCGACTGGCGCGCTAGCCCGGGCGTCTCACAGGCGCCCAAGTCGGTGAGATGGACCGGCTGGGTACGACCCCCGGTGACGGGGCGCTACCAGTTCCACATCCAGGGCGAAGGCACGACCGTGACGGTCGCGCGCAAAGTGTTCACGGGTTCGAATCCTGGTGATGGCTACGTCGAACTCCATGCCGGGCGTTACGCACCAGTGGTGATCGAGATGAGCCCGGTTCCAGCCGGAGCCGCCGAACGCATTCGCTTCGAATGGACGACGCCCTACGGCGCCCGCTTTGTGGTGCCCCACGCCTTGCTCTTCACGCCGAACGAGAGCGTGGTCGCCGCCCGCCAGTAATGCGCTGACAGCCGCTGGCCCATACGGCTGAACGCGGAACATGTCCGGATAACAGCCAGAGCAGAGATTTTTGAAGCCGTGGTACGCCCCTTGCGGTATACATGCGGCGAGGTTGCGCACGCAACCTTCTGTCCTCAGCTTGGCTTGGGCCACCCAACATGATCGACAAGAAGCGCGCGATTCAAAAGATCTCTCTTTCACTGCTTCTCTTGTTCGCCGTATTTCTGTACGTCCTGGCCTCTTTGAAACCCCCGCCTCCCGAGTACTACGCCGAAGGCACACGCATTGATTTCTTTGGGGCCGATCTCTGGCGCGTCACGGAAAACATCAACGACACCGCCATCAAGCACTACAGAGATCGTGTGCACCCGCTGTTTTCGCTTGCAGCCACAACGCCGACCGTCTTACTGAAGCAGGTGTTCGGCTGCGACAACAACGCTTGTGGCCTGAAGATCTATCAGGCCCTGTTCGGAACCCTGGGGCTGTTCTTCTTCATCCTGATACTCCATGAGGTGAGCCCCCGGCCAGTGGCCGTGGTGCTGCCGACGGTGCTCCTCTTTTGCTCCTCGGCCACCTGGAAGATGTGGAGCCACCTGCCGGAGACTTCGCTCTACGCCTTCTTCTCGATCAACTTGGCGATCTACCTGTTCCTGCGGTTTGAATCGCAGGAAGGGCGCATCGCATCGGGCGTTGCCTCGTTCTCCGGAACGATCACGAACGGCGGCCTGGGTCTGCTGCTGCAGTTCTTTGCGTTGAAAGGCGACCGCAAGAAGCTTGTTGGATGTATGGCTGCCACTCTGGGCGTACTAGCGGTTCTTGCCCTCGTCCAGAGAAACATCTACCCGACGTCGATCCCGTTCTTTGACTTGGCAGAAGCCGGCGAAGAGGCCAGGTACATCAACAGGGACGTCTCCGAGTTGCCGTGGCGAACGTTGGATTTCGCGTTGTCTCCGCTGGCCTTGCCTTGGACCACTCCTTCAGGAGACTCGTTCAGTTCGATCGCGATGTTGAAGACATTTTTCGCAAACTTCGGCGCGCAGACACGTCGCGCGCTGCTCGGGCTTTTCACACTCGTCGTCTTGTTCTGCTTCGTCGTCGTTCAATGCCGAAAGGCGTTTGTCGATGCCTGGAGAAATCTAGACCTCTCTGCTCCGGCAGCGAAGCAGGTCGTCGTGGTGAGATCCCTCGTCATCTTCATCGCAGCTCAGTACGTCTTGCACTTGATCTACGGCGACATGCCGTTCCTGTACGCGATGCATTTCCTCCCGGGAGTCATCATCGTTCTGACGTACTTCGCAGCGAAGCAGCTTCCTCGGCTGTACCCCGTCTTGGTCACACTGGCTGTTGTGGCGACTCAGGAAATGAACGCAGGGCTGTATAGCTTCTTGTTCCCGCGCTAGTCGACTGCTGGCATACGCGAGGACCAGTTGGATCAACTGGTCCTCGCGATCGCCGGGACGCTAACTGAAGACAAGTGTGGAGCGATGGAGTCCAGCGCTCGCACCATTGTGGCCATGCTGCATTGCAGTAGCGATTGAAGGCCCCCCGATTCGAGCGTGACACGCCTATGGCGAACCCCGTGATCACAGGGGTGTGCCTCAAGACGACTTACAGAACAATTCACATCCAGAAACGCTTTTAAAAAATTGGGTTGCTTGGTGCTGGGCGAGGGCAGGGAGGTTTTGCTCCCCATCGATGTCAGCACGCGGTGACACTGCCAAGGGTCCCGTGATGGTTGCTTCGATCAATTCTGCGTGGACGGTTTGGAGTCGCAAGCATGCGATCGCCCCGGCTGTCTTGTTGCTGGCTTTGCTGGCCTCGTGCGGAGGGGGTGATGACACCACCGATGCAGCGAGCCCAAGCGACAGCGGTCGCGAGCATGCCGCTGCGCTACCTAACCCCACGGTTTTCGTTCCCCCTACGCCGATACCTGCGGACGCCTCGTCCAAGGGCATGTGGTCGCCTGTCTACAACTGGCCATTGGTTGCAGTGCATGCGACCTTGCTGCCCGACGGTCGCGTGCTGACCTTCGGCAGCAGTACGACAGGGCAACAAGGCGCCAATGCCATCTACGACGTGTGGGACAGCACGCTGGCGCCTGATGCGGGCCACCTGACGCTTCCCAACGGCACCGGCACCGACATCTTCTGCAGCTCCAACTTGTTGTTTGCGCCCCTGTCTGCGCAGTCGACGCCAAGCGTGTTCATTGCCGGCGGTGATAACTGGAACGGCACGTCGACGACGAATACGGCCAACCCGAACAGCAACATCTTCGACGTCACGACGCGGACGCTGACACGTCAGACCAACATGCAGAGTCCGCGTTGGTATTCGACGTCGACCACGCTGCTAAACGGAGAGATCTACATCCAGGGCGGCAGTGGCGGCAACCAGCGCCCTGAAGTCCGTGGGCTCAACGGCACTTTCCGTTTGCTCTCGGGCGCGAACACCGCGGGCATGGATGCGAACTACCCGCGCAACTACGTGGCGCCCGATGGCCGGATCTTCGGCTACGACTCGAATGGTTGGATGTACTACGTCGATCCGACCGGAACGGGCAGTTTCAGCCTTGCAGGTCAGTTGAATTCGTCATATGCCTCGTGGACGGGCAGTTCGGCGATGTTCCGCCCGGGGCGCATTCTTCACCTCAGTGGCAGCTCGAGCAACGCAGCCGTGATCGACATCACAAGTGGCGCGCCGGTGCTCACGCCGACGCAGTCGTTGTCGTCACAGCGGGCCTGGGTCAATGCCACCATCCTGGCCAATGGCCAGGTGCTCGCCACCAGCGGTAGCCGGGTGGCCAACACGCTGACCGGTGTGAACACGAAAGCGGAAATCTGGGACCCGGTCACCGGCCAATGGATGGTGGGTCCGGCTGCAGTCAAGCCACGCCTGTATCACTCCAACGCCTTGCTGTTGCCGGATGCGAGCGTGCTGGTGAGCGGAGGCGGTGCGACGGTCACGGTCGGTACCGGCCCTGCGGACAACTTGAACGCGGAGATCTACTACCCGCCGTATCTCTTCACCGCCTCGGGCCAACGTGCGCCCAGGCCTGTCGTCACCGCTGTCCCGGACTGGGCCGACATCGGCAAGGTGATCGCGGTAAGCGTGGCAAACGCCACCAGCGTGAGCCGCGTCGCCCTGGTCAAGACAGGTGCGTCGACCCACAGCTACAACATGGATCAACGCTTCGTCGATCTGACCTTTGTTGCCAATGGCCTGCAACTGTCCGTGCAGATGCCGTCGCGCGCAAGCGATGCGACCCCGGGCTACTACCAGCTCTTCGTGTTTGACCAGGCAGGCGTGCCCTCCGTGGCGCGCGTCGTTCGCATCGGCCCGGCGGCGACGGCCAACCCAGCCACCACGCCGACGCTGATCAACCCCGGCGCCCAGACCACCGAGCGCGGATCAGCTGTCAACATGGCGCTGACGGCGACCGATCCCAACGGCGACACCTTGGCCTTCAACGCCAGCGGCCTGCCCACCGGTCTCGCCATCAACAGCGCGACCGGGCAAATCAGCGGCACGCCAACCATTGCCGGCACCTACGACGTGGTGATCACGGTCAGTGACGGTGTCAATGTGGCCAGCGCCACCTTCTCCTGGGTCGTCACGTTCAGCAATGCCGTGGTGCTCGATCCCCTGCCGGCGGTCACGCCTGTGCAGACGGGTTTGTCGAGCAGTTTCACCGCAACCACGCACGGTGGCACCAACGTGGTGTACCGCTGGAACTTTGGTGATGGCACCGGCGATACGGCGTGGTCCAGCTCCGCCACCGTGAGCCACAACTTCTCGGGCCCGGGCACTTACAACGTGACGCTCAGCGTCACGGACGACAGCCAGCTGCTGCAGACCCGCAGCTTCATCCAGACGGTGTATCTGCCGGCCACGGCCAACAAGCCGAACGCGTCTTCCAACATCGCCATTGAAACCCCGGCGACCGGCAACCCTCGGCTCTGGGTCGTCAATCAGGACAACGACAGCGTCAGCGTGTTCGACACCGTCACGCGGGCGAAGCTCGGTGAAGTCGCCGTGGGCGCTGCGCCGCGATCGGTTGCGGTGGCAAGCAACGGGTTGGTGTGGGTCACCAACAAGCGCGGCGACTCCATCAGCGTCGTGAACCCGTCGACCCGCGTGATCGTCAAGACCATCGCCTTGCCACGGGCCTCGCAGCCGTTCGGCGTGGCCATGTCACCAGCATCGGGCCAGGCGTTCGTGGTGCTCGAGGCCACGGGGCAGTTGCTGAAGTTCGACAGCGTGAGCTACAACTTGCTGGGTACCTTGTCGGTGGGAGCCAATCCGCGGCATCTGTCGGTCGCAGCAGACGGCGTCAACGTGTATGTCTCGCGCTTCATCACGCCGACATTGCCGGGCGAGAGCACGGCCACGGTCACGACCAATGCCAGCACAGGCGCCGAGGTGGTAGTTGTCAGCGCGGCGGGCATGAGCTTCGTGCGCAACATCGTGCTGCAGCACAGCGAGAAGCTCGATCTCGAGAACCAGGGGCGCGGCATTCCCAACTATCTGGGTGCTGCCGCCATCTCCCCCGATGGCACGCAGGCGTGGGTGCCTTCCAAGCAAGACAACATCAAACGCGGTGCTCTGCGTGATGGCACCGGGCTCAACTTCCAGAACACCGTTCGCGCGGTGAGCTCGCGCATCGTTCTGTCCACCAGCCAAGAAGACCTGGGCAAGCGGGTGGACCACGACAACTCCAGCGTGGCGAGCGCCGCGGTGTACGACAGCCGGGGTGTCTACCTGTTCGTCGCACTTGAGACCAGCCGTGAAGTGGCGGTGGTCGACGCGCATGGCGGCTTCCAGGTCATGCGCTTCGACGTGGGCCGTGCGCCGCAGGGCTTGGCGATTTCTTCTGACGGCAAGACGCTCTATGTCAGCAATTTCATGGACCGCACCGTTGGGGTCTATGACCTGCAGCAGCTTCTCAGCAACGGCCAACTGAACGTTCCAGTCCTGGCGACGCTCACCTCCGTCGCGACGGAAGCGCTTGCCCCGAACGTGCTGCTCGGCAAGCAGCACTTCTACGATGCGCGCGACACCCGCATCGCACGTGACCGCTACATGAGCTGCGCAAGCTGCCACAACGACGGTGGCGGTGACGGCCGCGTCTGGGACTTTACTGGCCAGGGCGAAGGCCTGCGCAACACGGTACCGCTGAGGGGACGCTCAGGCGCGCAAGGCCCGTTGCACTGGAGTGGCAACTTCGACGAAGTGCAAGATTTCGAAGGCCAGATCAGAACCCTGGCTGGTGGCACGGGCCTGATGGGTGACGCTGCATTCAGCGCCGGCACACGCAGCCAGCCGCTGGGCGACGTGAAGACGGGTGTCAGTGCCGATCTCGACGCCCTGGCGGCTTACGTGAGTTCGCTGTCGGCATCGGAACCCAGCCCCTACCGGAATGCAGACGGATCGCTGTCGGCAGCAGCCACCGCCGGTCGCGCTGTCTTCCTGGCGCAGAACTGTGCTGCGTGCCACGGCGGCGTCGCGTTCAGCAACTCTGGTGCGATGGGTCTGCAGAACATCGGCACGCTCAAGGCATCGAGCGGCCAACGCCTCGGCGGGCCGTTGACGGGCATCGACATCCCGACGCTTCGCGATGTGTGGCGCAGTGCTCCCTACTTGCATGATGGATCGGCGCAGACAATCGACGAAGCGGTCATGGCGCACAACGCTGTGACCATCACCAGTGCAAACCTCACCTCTCTGGTGGCCTATCTGCGCGAGATTGGCGCAGAAGAGGCAGTGGCTCCGGGTACGTTGAGCAATCTCACAGGTTCTGTCGATGCGGCAACCAGCGGCGTCGATCTGACTGCCGTGGGCACAGGGGATTGGGCGCATTGGGGCGACGGCGGCATCCCGGGCCTGGTGCGCAAGGCCAGTGGCGGCTCGCAGATCAGCGACTACACCATGGTGCAAGGCGGCACAGTGGCCCGCTATGACAACGACCTCCGCGCAATGGCCTGGAGCGACGGCGCTCCCACCGCCACCGGCACTGCCAACCGCAACGGGCTTTATGTCTCTGGCCAAGGCAATGGCTTCCGGGTCTCTGTACCTGCAGGCACCGACAGCAGAACGGTGAGGGTGTACGTGGGCGGCTGGGCATCGTCGGGCACGCTGCGCGCGCACCTGTCTGACAGTTCCGCGGCCGACTACGTCAACACCACGGCAGTCGCCGCCGACCAGTACACCCGCGCGTACACCATCACCTACAGCGCCGCATCCGCAGGGCAGCAGCTGGTGTTGACCTGGGCTCAGGTCTCCGCCGCCGGCAACGTGACGCTGAACGGCGTGGCCCTGACCGGTGCCGCTGGTGGTCCGAACCAGGCTCCCGTTCTCGTGACACCGGCCGCTCAGTCCAGCATGCAAGGTCAAGCATTGGTGTTCGGCATCAGTGCCTCCGACCCCGATGGCGACACCCTGAACTACAGCGCCACCGGCCTGCCCACGGGCTTGGCCATCAACGCGGGCACCGGTGTGATCAGCGGAACGCCGACAGCCGCAGGCAGTTTCAGCGTGACTGTCACAGTGCAAGACGGTCGCGGCGGTACGGCGATCGCCAATTTCGTCTGGGCGATTCAGGCGCCGGCGAATCTGCCGCCGACCGTCGTCACGCCCATCACGCAAACCAGCGTGCAAGGCGTTGCGCTCACGCTGGCCATCAGCGCTACTGACCCCAACGGTGACGCGCTGGCCTACAGCGCCGTCGGCCTACCAGCAGGGCTCGCCATCAACACCGCTAGCGGGGTGATCAGCGGTACCCCGACCACGGTCGCCAGCAGCATCGTTGTCGTGACGGTGCAGGATGGCAAGGGAGGCGCTGCCACCGCCAGCTTCACGTGGGTGATCCAGGCGACGGCTCCCCCCAATCAGGCCCCGGTGGTCAGCACGCCGGCCGCACAGACGAGCACGCAGACTCAGCCGGTGAGCTTTGCCATCAGCGCGAGCGATGCTGACGGCGACACGTTGAGCTTCAGCGCCGTCGGTTTGCCTGCAGGCCTGAGTATCAATGCAACGACCGGCGCGATCGGCGGCACACCGACCACCGTCGGCAGCAGCAACGTGGTCGTCACGGTGGTCGATGGCCGCGGCGGTAGCGGGACGGCTTCGTTCGCGTGGACGATCCAGGCGGCGCCTCCGGGTAGCTTGGCCGGCACTGTAAGCACGGCCACCACGGCGGTGAACCTCACGTCTGTTGGCGCAGGGGACTGGGCTCACTGGGGCAACGGCGCGGTGCCGGGCTTGGTGCGCAAAGCCACAGGCGGCAGCCAGATCAGCAACTACACCTTGGCGCTCGCCGGCAACCCTGGCAACTACAACAACGATCTGCGTGCGCTGTCATGGACCGATGGGGCCCCCACGGCTGCCAGCGCCGCTAACACCAACGGCTTGTACGTCTCGGGCCAGGGCAACGGGTTCACGTTCACCGTGCCAGCAAGCACCACGAGCAGAACAGTGTCGGTGTATGTGGGCGGCTGGGCGTCGTCGGGCACATTCAAAGCGCATTTGTCCGACAGCTCGGCGGCCGACTTCACCGACACCACGACCGTGGCAACGGGACAGTACGCCCGCAACTACACCATCACCTATGCCTCAGCCGCTGCGAACAAACAGCTGGTCATCACGTGGACGCAAGCCTCGACGGCGGGCAACGTCGCTCTGAACGGCGTGGCGCTGGGCGCTCTGGTGACGGGCCCGAACAACGCTCCCACCCTGGTGACGCCCGCCGCTCAGACCCGCACCCAAGGTCAAGCGCTGACTTTGGCCATCAGCGCTTCAGATGCTGACGGCGACACCCTGAGCTACGCTGCCACGGGCTTGCCCGCGGGCTTGACGATCAATGGCACTACCGGCGTCATCAGCGGCACGCCCACCACCGTGGGCAACAACAGCTCCTCGGTCACCGTGCAGGACGGTCGTGGCGGCAGCGCCACCGCCAATTTCACGTGGGTCATTCAAGCGCCGGCCAATCTGCCGCCGACGGTCGTTACCCCGGCAGCTCAAACAAGTACCCAAGGCCAGGCGTTGGTTCTGGCTATCAGCGCCAGCGACCCGAACAGTGACCCCTTGAGCTATAGCGCCACAGGCCTGCCTGCAGGCTTGGTCATCAACGCCGGCACGGGGGTGATCAGCGGCACGCCGACCACCTTGGGCAGCAGCAGCACCGTGGTGACTGTGCAAGACGGTCGCGGCGGTGTGGCCACCGCGAGCTTCGGTTGGACGGTACAGGCGCAGGCCAATCGGCTTCCCACCATCACGACTCCGGCAGCGCGAACCAGCACTCAGGGGCAGGCGGCGACCTTGGCCATCAGCGCGACCGATCCCGATGGCGACGCCTTGGCCTACAGCGCGTCCGGCCTGCCGACGGGATTGAACATCAATGCAGCAACGGGCGTCATCAGCGGAACGCCAACGGTCTTGGGCACGAGCGTCGTCGTCGTCACCGTGCAGGACGGGCGGGGCGGCAGCGCCAATGCCACGTTTAACTGGACCGTGCAGGCCGCGACTCCTGGCAGCCTCACGGGCACGATCAGTGCGGCGACGACAGCAGCCAATCTGACCAACGTGGGGACCGGCGACTGGGCACATTGGGGTGACGGGGGTGTCCCCGGCCTGACGCGCAAGTCCACAGGCGGCAACCAGATCAGCGCCTATTCGATGGTGCTAGGCGGCAGCGTGGCCGCCTACGGCGACGACCTCCGGGCCTTGTCGTGGACAGGTGGTACGCCCACAGCGACGGGCACGGGCAACACCAAGGGGGTGTACGTTTCGGGCCTGGGTAATGGTTTCTCGGTGACGGTACCGGCCGGCACCACCAGCCGCACCGTCACTGTGTATGTGGGGGGCTGGGCGTCATCGGGCACTTTCAAGGCCCACTTGTCCGATGGTTCCGCGGCTGATTTTGTCGACACCACCACGACAGCCACAGGCCAGTACGTGCGCAGCTACACACTGACCTATGCGGCAGCGGCCGCATCAAAACAGCTGGTATTGACCTGGATGCAGTCTTCTGCGGCGGGCAACGTCACACTCAACGGCGTGGCGCTCACGCCCTGAGGCGACCCGTGGGCCGGAGTTGAAGCGGTTGTTGTATTGATCGCTCATCTTCCGGCCAGGTCGCTCGCCGCGTGTGGGCAGGCGGCGACAACCGGCGCAGGCCAATACTCTCGTGCGCTATCCAGCAAACATGGGGCTGATTTTGCGAGGCCCCTACGGTTAGACTTTTTGTGTTTTCCTTGAACTGATTGCGTCCATGAACATCGCTGCGAGCACTTTTATCTTGATCCTCGTCAGCGTCGGCATGTCAGCCGTGGCGCAGGTGCTGCTCAAGACTGGCATGAGCAAGGGCGAGATCGGCCTGTCCCTGGCGCAACAGCACTGGACGTCTTCGGTGATGCTGGTGGCGACCAACCCATGGGTCATCGGCGGGCTGGTGATGTACTTCCTGAGTGCCGCCGTGTGGTTGCTGGTTCTTGCGCGGGTTCAGCTCAGTTTTGCCTATCCCTTCGTCGGCATCGGTTTCATTCTCACGATGTTTCTCGGGTGGTGGCTGATGGGCGACAGCATTGGCGTGCAGCGCGTCGCAGGCACTCTTCTGATTGCAGTCGGTGTGGTGTTGATCGCGAGGGGCGGATGATGACGATGACTCGAAGCCTGCCCCTTTGCGTCGACTGCGATGGGACCTTGATACGAACCGATCTACTGCACGAGTCGGTGCTGTTGCTGGCGAAGTCATCGCCGCTGTCACTGCTGAAGCTGCCGTTCTGGTTGTTGAAGGGCAAGGCCCACCTGAAGCAGCAGATCGCGCAACGCGTGTCGCTGAATGCCCAGTCCCTGCCGTACGACCCCGAGGTGCTGGATCTGATCAAGAACGCACGCGCGCAGGGGCGCAGCGTGGTGCTCGCGACGGCTTCGCCACGTGGCCAGGCCGAAGCCATCGCCGCCCATCTTGACCTGTTCGATCGCGTTGAGGCCACGGATGCGCGAACCAACCTTGCCGGCCCGAACAAAGCGGCCCACCTCGAGGGCCTTTTCGGGCGAGGCGGTTTTGACTACGCGGGGAATTCGCGCGCCGACTTGCCGGTGTGGGCCGTGAGCGCAGGCGCGATCGTGGTCAGCTCATCGACGTCGCTGCACAAAGCGGCTGCGGCGAGCGTCTCGGTGTTGCAGGTCATCAAACAGTTGCCGCGGTCGCTCAAGGTCTATGCGAAGGCAATTCGCGTTCACCAGTGGCTGAAGAACCTGCTGGTGTTCGTGCCTGTGTTCGCGGGGCATCAGCTCTCCGCAGAGCCCATCACCGCAGCGTTGCTGGCCTTCGCCGCTTTCAGCCTGTGCGCTTCAGCGGTGTACGTCATCAACGACTTGCTTGATCTGGCGTCTGATCGGGTGCATGCGCGCAAACGCAATCGCCCGTTTGCTTCTGGAGCGCTCCCCATTTCTCATGGCATCGCCATGGCGCCGGCCCTGCTGCTGGCTGCTGCATTGATTGCGGCGCAGTTGCCGATCGCATTTGCGGCCACGCTGGTCGCCTACTTTGCCGTCACCTGCCTGTACTCGTTCTGGCTGAAGAACCAAGTCATCGTCGATGTGCTGATGCTGGCTTCTCTGTACACATCGCGCATCATTGCCGGCTCGGCCGCCACGGAGATCGTGCCGTCGTTCTGGCTGCTGGCGTTTTCGATGTTCATGTTCCTGAGCCTCGCCATCGTCAAACGGTATTCGGAGATGCTGGTGGTCATCCAGCAAAACAAGACCAAGGCCGCGGGGCGGGGCTACGTGGTGTCGGACCTGCCCGTGCTGGTGAGCCTTGGCTCGGCCGCTGGCTACATGGCCATCCTGATCCTCGCGTTGTATGTCAACAGCCCCGATCTGAACGGGCTCTACCCGCGGCGCTGGGCGCTGTGGCTGGTGTTGCCGCCATTGCTCTACTGGATCAGCCGGGTCTGGATGAAGGCCCACCGAGGCGAGATGCACGACGACCCGGTGGTGTTCGCAGCGACCGACAAGCAGAGCTGGGTCATTGCCGTGCTGGTCGGATGCGCTCTGCTGGCGGCGACCCTGTGATGAGCATGAGCACGACTCCCAAGACGGCTGACGAGCGAGGTGTGCTTGGCTCCGGGGCATCGCTCCGGAGTTTGCTGACCTTGCTCGCAGTGGCCACGCTGTTGCGCGCCGTGTGGGCGTTGATGATCCCGGTTATGCCGGTCTCGGACAGCCATGCATACGACACCTTCGCCCGAACGCTGATGTCGAGCGGTGTCTTCGGCTGGAACGCCAACGAGCCATTCTCTTTCTGGCCTCCCGGAACCTCGCTCATCTATGCCGCGCTGTTCCGAGTCTTCGGTGCCGAGTACAACGCAATCGTCTGGCTGAATCTGCTCCTATCCGTGGGCCTGATCGTGTTGACGATGCGTTTGGCCACCCGCTTCTACGGCGCGCGTTGTGCGCTCTACGGCGGCTGGGTGCTGGCGTTGTGGCCGACGCTGATCATGTTCACCACGGTGCTGGCCAGTGAGCTGCCCTTCTTGGTGTTCGTCACCGCAGCGCTCGACGTGTGGACGCTGCCGAAACGCCAGGCGCTTTTGCGTGGGATTGCGGCAGGTGCGCTGCTTGGATGCGCCGCTCTGGTGAGGCCCGTGGCAATGGCATTGCCGGTGATCATCGGCGTGGCGGTTCTGCTCGATCGCGGCTTGTCGAAGTCTGCGGTGCTCGAGCAGTTGCGTCTGGTGGTTCCCGCGCTCATCGCGATGGCCTGCGTCATCGCCCCATGGACCATGCGCAACTACGCGCTCTACCATGAAGTGGTGCTGATATCGACGAACGGTGGGGTGACCTTGTGGATGGGCAACGCGCCGGGCACGACTGGCGAACACATGAACGTGCCGGCCTGGGCAGAGAAGCTGCGCGACGACAAACAAGACAAGGCGCTTGGCGAGCTGGCAAAGACCTACATCGTGAATGACCCAGTGGGCTTCGCCTTGCGGTCACTTCGCAAGTTCATCTGGCTCTACAACCATGAGTCGATCGGCGTGGCCTGGAACGAGGCCGGTCTCTCGGCGCGTTTCGGCGAATCGGTGTTGAGGCCACTGAAGCTGTTTACCCACGCAACGTGGGCGCTGATCCTGCTGACCTCCGTTGCGGGCCTGGGAGTGCTGATCAAGACGCGTGGGTTCTGGCGTGCAGTGTGTGGCCCTGTCGTCGTCACCATCGCCTTCTACAGCGCGATTCACAGCGCCGTCGTGTCTCAGGACAGATACCACTTGGAATTTGCTGTGCAACTGGCACTGTTGGCGGGCGTAGCGCTCAACGCATTGTTTGCCCGGTGGCGTACCAGCGCTGCTAATCGACAGTCTGTGTCGGTGACAGAGCGCGAACCCGGCCTTGAGTTGAGCGGCGCGAAGAAGGGTTGATCGTGAGCATGTTTGCCAGGGCGCTGGTTCTCGGGTTGGCCATGTGCGCCGCGAGTGTGGCGCCAGTGCTGCTTCGCGATGGAGAGTTCGCTGGCGCTCGTGTCGCGCCGATGGATCTGGAGCGCATCGTGCCCAGAGAATTTGGCCTCTGGCGTGAGATGGCTGCGGCCGTGCAAGTGGTGAACCCTCAATCGAAAGAGCTCATCGACAAGCTCTACAGCCAGGTCTTGACGCGCTCTTACGTCAGTTCGGCCGGGCACGTGATCATGCTGACGATTGCGTACGGAAACGACCAGCGCGGCAACCTGGAAGTTCACAAGCCCGAGGTCTGCTATCCAGCGCAAGGCTTCACTGTGTACCAAAACGTTACTGGGAGCTTGGTCACATCCTCGGGTCCAATTGCCGTGCGCCGCCTCGAAACCAGCATGGGCGAGCGGAAGGAGCCGGTGACGTATTGGTCGACGCTGGCCGGCGGTGTTGTCGAGAATCGGTTCCAGAAGCGTGTCTCTGAATTGAAAGCGACCTTGGCGGGGCGCGTGCCGGATGGTCTGCTGGTGCGCGTGTCTTCCATAGACCCTGACACGGCACATGCATGGCAGGTCCATCAGACCTTCGTCGATTCGCTGCTGCAGTCGCTGCCCGACGCTGATCGAGCCCGGCTGGCGGGGCTGAACGCGAATTGACGCCGAAAACGGCTCGCTCCAATGAGCGCCCACATCCGATAACTGGCTCGCAAGGCCTCCCTCCGAGAGGAAGACGCGCATCAAGCCGTTGCTTGACCGCCGGGGACACGCGTCCTTTGCCGGTTATGTATCAACCCAGCCCCCCTCAGTTACGTGATTGACGTCTTGCGGCGCATTTAGGGCTCCCGGGTATCGGCATGGGTATTGCGACGTACTCCGCCATCGGCAATCGCAGCGATCTATGTAAGCAAATTTTTCGGAGCGCACTGCAGTTGCCGAAACACTCGCATACATCTCCATCAGGAGGCCCCACGACAATGGTCTTTGGTGAGTGTGCGTTTGTGCCGACAACAGCATCACAAGAGTCGCATCAGCGATCTGGTTCGAGTCCCTTGCCGCGACACCTGTCGTGAGCTCCGGTCAAGTTATCAAAAAGAAAGATCCGACATGAGTATCAGCGCCGCCACCTACAACAGGTACATGACCTGTTTGGCTTTGATTGCCGCAGTGTCTGTCTCTGCTTGCGGCGGAAGCGATATCGGTTCGAACGATTCGGGATCGAATGGTGGCTCTGGATCCGCTCCGGCGCCGGCCCCTGTACCGGCACCAGCRCCAGCGCCGACYCCTGCACCAGCRCCWGCGCCGACTCCTGCACCAGCRCCAGCGCCGACTCCTGCACCAGCGCCAGCGCCGAMKCCTGCACCAGCRCCAGCACCAGCGCCGGCGCCGGCGCCAGTAGCGATGGTGACGATCAACATGAACCTGGTTCCGAAGCTGAGCCAGAACCCGGTAGGTGGATGGTCCCAAGACATGTTGGTGCCGACCACTGAAGTCGCACCGTCTTCTGACATCGGCGCCTTCCGCACAGGTTGCCAGGCAACGAAGTTCGCATTTGACGACCCGATCGTGTATCCAGGTCAGCCCGGCAAGAGCCACCTGCACACCTTCTTCGGCAACACGGGCATCGATGCTTATTCGACGGCTACGAGCTTGTCGACCACTGGCAACAGCACCTGCCGCGGCGGCACGATCAACCGCAGCTCGTACTGGGTGCCGTCGATGATCGACACCCGCACCGGCGCGCCACTCTCGCCGATGTTCGAGTCCAACTTCTATTACAAGACCGGCTATGCGCTGCCACCGGGCGCCATCACGGAAGTGCCGTTGGGCTTGCGGATGATTGCAGGCGATCCGAAGGGCAACCCCAGCGCGCCGAGCAGCGCGGCCATCTATGCGTGTGTATGGAACGGTGGCAATTCGGACTGGAGCAGCAGCATCCCGACCAATTGCCCGGGCGGCGATGGAAGCTGGCTCATCATGGGTGTCGACTTCCCGCAGTGCTGGGACGGCGTGAATCTTGATTCACCCGATCACAAGAGCCACATGACGAACCCCGTCAACGTGAAGGCGAACAACACTGGCAACTGCCCGGCGTCGCACCCGGTTGCATTGCCACAGATCGCGTACCAGATCCTCTACCAGATCAGAGTCACGGGCGAAACGAAGTATTGGCGTCTGTCGAGTGACAACTACGATCTGACGAAGCCGGCGGGCTTCAGCGGCCACGGAGACTACTTCATGGCCTGGAAGCCTGAGATCGTGAAGGCCTGGACCAAGAACTGCGACAACGCACAGAAGGACTGCCACTCTCACCTGCTGGGTGACGGTCGCATGATGGTCATCCCCTGAGCCCTAGGGCAGGGCGAGGTCGCTGAGAGCTTCTGACTCGATAGTCACGCGCCTGCCTTGCAGCAACTTTGCGAAGGCCGCAGCCGAAAGGTTTGCGGCCTTCTGCTTTGTGGTCGACGAAGGAACGGCGGCGGTACGTCAGTGCCGCTGCCGGCGACGCAGCGCCACCCCTTTACTCGAGACTTCTTGAATCAACGGCTTTTGCATTGCTCAGGTGCGATTCAGCACCAGAGATGCACTAAGCGCGGAAAGCGGCCTAGTTCAGATGGGACATCAAACGATCTCAGACCGTCGCAGCTGTTTGCCTTCGGGCACTGGGAGTTGCGGCGCAGCCAGGCTGGCCACCCAAGTGCTCGTGGCTGCCATCAGTTTCTGCTGAGCAGACAAGGGCGTTGCGATGTGATCGACTTCCGGCCAGTAGTCATCGCGGATGTGCCGCAGGAACGGGGCATTTCTGAATGCGTCTTTCAGTTGGCCCCGATAGTTATGGTGTACCAACAGACTTCCGGAATAGATCAGATAGACGGCGGCGCCCCGCCCCGTCAGTGACTCCATGGCGCGCGCAAATTCCTCGCGCGATGGAATGGCCTGGTCCGAGTTCGCATTGAAGATGCTGGCCGGCGTTGGTGCCGAGCGAGCCATTCCCAGGAGCCCTCTCACCCGGTCACGCACCTTGGCAACAACTGTCTTCCAGTGAAGAGTGCGAAGGCGCACCCAGTCGTGAAGCATCTGGGTCTTGAAGGTTGGGAACGTGAAGCCATCGAACATCAGCAGGCCGACCACACGGGTGTCCGTCTGAGCCAACCAGTAGCCGTTGCTGGCGCCCGAGCAAATGCCCAATACGGCGAAACGCCGAATTCCGGTCTCTTTCTCGACCAGGTCCATGGCGGACTTCAAGTCCTGGATCGACTGGTCTCGAAAGCTTGACCGGCTATGAGCTGCGGCGCTGTCGCCAATGCCCGAAAGATCCAGCCGCAAGCTGTAGACGCCGATGTCCGCAAGCTGGCGTGCCAGCTTGACGTTCAAGCGGCGAGGGCCGACCCGATGCGTGACGCCGACGTTCAGCAGCAGACAAGCCGGTGCCTGCGCGTTGGCTTTGGTCGGTGAGGTCAGGATTCCCAGCAGGTTTCGCTCGGGGCCGAAAAGAATGGGTGACTCGGTCATGTCATCGATCGATGGCAAGCATCAGTTGCTGAACGGCATCTGCCGGGACCAGGGCAGCATTGAGCGAATCGTCTGATGTCCACTCCAGTGTGTGCTTCAACGCGACCGATTGAAGTTTGACCCCCGAAGCTTGCTGCGCGCTCACCCAGGCGGCAACGCCTGGGTCGTCCGGATCGGCGATGACCGTGGTCTGTACCGTCTGGGGAATCGACAGCTGAGCAGCATGCAGTGTCGACAACTGCTTGCGCAACGCCGGCGGTATAGCAAAGCCGATGGCCTCGTCGCTGAATGCCGCGGGATCGCTCGCCAGTTTCACGCGCCAGGCCGGATCGGGGACGCTGTAGCTGGTCTCCAGGGCTTCGACATGCTTCTTGCGAAGCAGCTGGGCATAGGCTGATGCTTCGACGACAGGGTCCCACACCACAAGGCGCTGTGCGCTCCGTGCGGACTGCCCTAACGCCTGAATCGCCGCCACCGCGCCCAGGCGCGATGCCACCCAAGTCGCGTTGGCTGAGCCTGACAAGCGCCCCAGCTCTTCGTGGGCTGTCTGGATATCGGTGCGCCAGCTTTGCAAATCTGCCTGATCGTCGTCCCCAGCGGAGTCGCCCGTACCGAAGTAGTCGAATCGAAGCACATGAATGCCAGCCTTGGCGAGCCGAATCGCCAGCACCCGGAAGAGGCGATGGGTACGAATGGCTTCCTGGCCGAACGGGTTGCACAGCAACACGCCCAGGCTCTGCATGCGGCCGGGACTGGCTTCGTGGAACGCGCCAAACAGTCGACGCGAGGGAGGTCCAAAGAAAAGAGGAAGCATTGCGGCAATGTTAAGCAACTATGGCCAAGGCCGCTTGGGTGGTCGGGCACCCTTCGATGCAGCAACATCGGCTTGCGGTTGCTTCGTTGCAGCCGGCAGGTTGACCGGCGCTACCCCGCATGGATATGCGATGTTCCATCGACCTTGAACCGCCGCGGGCAATTCCAATGGATCTGCGTATCGCCGGAGCCCGCCCTTCGACCCTCATGCCTGGAGCCGAGCCACGACCTTCTGCAGCCATCCTTGTCGCTTGGGCACGATGACCGGGGCCGGCGGCTTGGTCATCGCCTGCTCGAGCGAGGCGGCGATCTGACCCAGGCTTTCGAAGATCAGCTGGCGCAGGTTCAGTTCGACGCCAAGACGGGACTTCACTTCCGCGGCGACGCTCATCGCCAACAGCGAGTGGCCACCGAGGTCGAAGAAGTTGTCGTTCAGGCTCACCGTGTCGATCTTCAGCACGGTCCTCCAGATTTCCGATACGACCCGCTCGGCTTCCGTGTCCGCTCCTTTACTGCTGCTCGGTTGAGTCGCAGAGAGATGGCTCGGACTGGCAGAGGGCAGGGCGTTCAGATTGATTTCGCCGTTGGGCAAGGTCGGAATGGCAGGCAACTCGACGCATTGCAATGGCAGAAGCTCTTCGGGAACGCAACCCTTGAGTTGAGCGGCCATGGCCAGTGCAGTGGGGCCGCCTTCCTTCGGAACGATGTAGGCGGTCAGCTGGGTGTGCCCGGACGGGGCAGCTCGTGCAATCACGAGAGAGCGAGCCACTTGCGGATGCCGGTCGAGCCTGGCTTCGGCCGCACGCAGATCGACCCGATGGCCTTCGACATAGGCCGTGCCGGCCACCTCGCCGAGGTACTGCAGCACGCCATCGCTGCGCCAGCGAACCAGCGAACCCGTGGAGAACCCGGTCTTGCCACTGGCGGGCGACATCGAGAGCAATTCGCCCGCGATGCTGACAGGCAGCCGCTCGCCTTGCGGCCCGGCAACCTTCAGCGAGTTCGCGTGCAGCGGGCTGCCGAACACGGTGGCGTCCTGAACGTCGTCAATCGCACCTGCGGCAAGTGGCAAACCGGTGTCGACGGGGCGGTACAGGGAGACCAGTTTGATGCCTGCTGTCAGCAGCGATTCGACCAGTTCCGACGTGCTCTCGGTCACGTCGATCATCGCGGTCAGCGGTGGCAATGCCGCACCCTTCAACTCTGCAAGGATGCGCAGCCACATGTTGGCCGAGCCATGCAGCGCGCGAATCTTCTCGCCACGCAGCAAGGCGACGATGCCAGCACCCTGGCGTGCCAGGTCTTGCTTCGCAAGAATCACTTCACCGCCCGCGCCCCAGGCCATCAGGGCCTGAGTCCATTGCCATGCGCGTGCGGGCCCATCGATGCAAAGCACGGACTCATGCGGACGCAGTGGCAGCAATGCTTGCAGTCCGCTGCAAAGGCCTGCGAGCGCTGCACGGTCGACTGCGCGCGGAGGCGCAGCACTGTCAGTCACAGTTTCCGCATTGGCACTTCGTGGCAGCGTGCGGCCGCTCGGAACCACCGAGACGTCAAGCCGCGTCATACCGGCGGGCAGTGCGAACTCCAGCCATGCGTCGCAAACCACCAGCGCGACATCGTTCGATTGCAGGGCTGCAGCAACACGTGATGGCGAAGCGCCTGCTTCGAGCGAAATGCTTGCGGCGTTGCATTGCAGCGCTGCCAGGCCAACCACCCATTGGGCAACCGGGTCCGCAGTACTGACGAGAACCGACTTCTTCGCCGTATTCAGATGAGCCCGGAGCAGAGCCGCCGTGCGTTGAACACGCTCGCCCAGTTCGCCCATGCTCACGATGGTGGCGCCCTCTCGAATGGCGCATGAGTCCGGCTGCGCGGCGATTCTTGCCATCAGTGCGTCATAGGCATCGGTCTGGCTCGCCGGCGTGGCGGGCTGTTCCCAGGCGTTCAGGGTTGCCGCCTCGCTGGGCGTGATCTGCAGCAACTGCGCCAGCGGCATTTGTGGATTGCCTAGCATCTGCCCGAGCATCGAGATCAGGCGGTCGCGCAGCGCGACCACGCTGCTGGGCATGAACAGGTCGGCGTCGTATTGCAGGCCACCCGAGATGTGGGTTGCCGATTCGATGACCCACAGGTTGAGGTTCTCGGTCGCGCCCTCTTGCATGATGTTGATGCGCTCGTGCGCCAATGGACCCCAGCGCGTCGGGCGGTCACGCAGATCCTGGAAGTTGAACAGCGCCTGATACAGCGTGCCCGAGCGCAATGCCAGTTCTTGCGCCACTCGTTCGAAAGGCACGTCCTGGTTGGCGATGGCTTCGGTGACTTGTTGGCGTACCGCCTTGATCCAGTCGACACAGGTCAGCGACGTGTTGACCGGCAGGCGCATCGGCAGCAGGTTGTTGAAGAAGCCCATCACGCCTTCAAGCTCAGGCGCCGGGCGGCCGCGCACGGGCAGGCCGATGGCCGGGGAAGGGTCGCCCATCCACTGGGACATCAGGGCCGTGTACACCGCCAGCATCACGATGCTGACCGTGCTGCCGGTCTGCCGCGCCAATTGGCGGATCTGCTCGGAATGTTCAGGCGAGACCGTAAGGAACTCGGTGGCGCCCACACCCGTCGACAGCGGCTTGCGCGGCCGATCGGCGTGCGGGCTCTTCTGCGATGGCGAGACGGCAAACCGCTGCTTCCAGTACTCCGTCTGCTGGCGGATCTCCTCGCTCTCCATCCAGGTGTTGTGCCACTGTGCGAAGTCGCCGTACGAAACCGACAACTCCGGCAGTGGCGAAGGCTTGCCTTCGAGAAACGCCGCGTAGTGCGCCGCCATCTCGTTGTACATCACGTCGAACGACCATCCGTCCCACACGATGTGGTGGGCCATGAAGAAGAGCGCGTGATGTTCTTCACCCAGGCGATACAAGCGGGCGCTGAAAAGCGGCGCGCTGTTCAGTGCGAAGGGCGTGGCGACCAGACCCTTCATGTCCTCCAGCATGGCCTGCTCGCGTTCGCCTTCAGGCAGGCTGCTGAGGTCGGTCAAGGGCAGCAGGCTCAAGGACACGGACTCAGCAACCTGCTGGATGTACCCGTCACCAGAAGGAACGATTGACGTGCGGAACGCAGCCTGCCGCCTCACCATCTCGGCGAACGCGCGGTTGAACACCTCGACGTTCATCGGGCCGCGCAGGCGGTGGCCAGCCGGCGCGTGATACGCCACGCGACCCGGGTGCATGCGCTCGATGAAGTTGATGCGGTCTTGCATCAGCGAGAGCGGTGCGCTGTCTTGCCGCTCCCGGCGGACGATGGGTGGCCGTGTCGGGCCGGCATCGCCTCCGCGCGCTTTCTCGATCGCACGTGCGAGCTTCTCAACGGTTGGGGACTCGAACAAGGTGCGCAGGCTCAGGTGCATCCCGAGTTCGCGATTGATCTGGCCCACCAGGCGCGCGGCCAGCAACGAGTGCCCACCGAGCGAAAAGAAGTCGTCGCTGACACCGATGTCGGCAACCTTGAGCACCGCCTGCATCGCGCTGGCGACGCTGCGCTCCAGGTCATTGCGCGGGGGCTCACCTTTCGGCTTGGACGTGAGCGCAGGGCCGGCCGGCGCAGGCAGCGACTTGCGATCGATCTTGCCGTTGGGCAGCAGCGGCATCGCCTCCAGCACCACCACGTTGTGCGGCAGCATGTAGTCGGGCAGGGTGCCGCGCAAGGCGTCACGCATCTGCGACGGGTCCAGCTGCGCCGCGGCCTGCGGTACCACGTAGGCGATGAGCCGCACGTCTCCGGGCGTGTCTTCGCGCGGAACGACGACGCTGCGCGCCACGCCGGACAGGGCAGCAAGCCCCGCCTCGATCTCACCCAGCTCGATGCGGTAGCCGCGGATCTTCACCTGGAAGTCGAGCCGGCCCAGGTGCTCGAGCCGGCCGTCTTCGCGCCAGCGGCCGAGGTCGCCAGTGCGGTACAGGCGCGCACCCGGGGTGTTGTCGAAGGGGTTCGCCACGAAGCGATCGGCCGTGAGCTCCGGCCGCTTGAAGTAGCCATTGGCCACGCCGGCCCCGCCAATGCAGATCTCGCCTTCGGCACCCACGGCGCAGGGCTTCAGGTCCTCGCTCAGAATCCAGACACTGGTGTTGTCCATCGGCCGGCCGATGACGATGGGCGCGCGTGCATCGGTGATGAGCGAGAGCGTCGACCACACCGTGGTCTCGGTCGGGCCGTACATGTTCCACAGCTCGACGCCGGACTCAAGCATGCGCTGCGCCAGCGAAGGCGGAAGCGCCTCGCCGCCGCACAGCGCCTTGAGGCCCGTGGGGGCACGCCAGTTCGCATCCAGCAGCATGTGCCAGGTGGTTGGTGTGGCCTGCATCACGGTGATGCCCTGGTCATGGACCATGCGGCCCAGCACTTCGCCGTCCATCGCGTCGTCTCGCTGGGCGATGATGACCCGTGCTCCCACCGTCAGCGGCAAGAACAGCTCGAGCACCGCGATGTCGAACGACAAGGTGGTGACGGCCAGCAGGCGGTCACCCGGCTTCATGCCCGGCTCGCGCTTCACGCTGGCCAGGAAGTTGCAAACCGCACGCTGCGGCAGCACCACGCCCTTGGGTTTGCCGGTGGAGCCGGAGGTGTAGATCACATAGGCCGGCGCATCGTCGGCCCAGTCGGGTGATGCGGCAATGGGCGTATCGGACGCGGCTGCGATGGCGGCCGCGTCATCGTCGATGCGAATCTGCTTGTCGCGCTCGACGCCTGAGAGGTCGGCGTTCGCTGCCTCGGTGATGACGAAGCGCACGTCGGCGTCTTCAGCCATGTAGTGCAGGCGGTCGCGTGGGAAGCCCGGGTCCAGCGGCACATAGGCCGCGCCGGTCTTCAACACGCCCAGCAATGCGGGGATCAGGTCCGGCCCGCGGCTCAGGCCGACGCCGATGAGTGTGCCGGCACCTACGCCGCGCGAGCGCAGCAGGTTGCCAAAGCGATTGGCGCGCGCTTCGAGTTCACGGTAGGTGAGGCTCGTGCCCTTGGCGACGATGGCGATCTCGTCCGGAGTTCGCCCGGCCTGTCGCGACACCCATTGTTCGATGCGTGCGTTGGGTTCGAGTGCCACATCGGTGGCGTTCCACGCGAGCAAGCGGGAGTCGATCGCGGCGGTGCTCGCTTTTGCCGACGGCGCCACAGCAACCACGGCGGCTTGCGCGGCCACTGGTGTGGCCAGCGAATGGGCCAGCGACGCGCATTGCGTGAAGAGGTCGTTGATGATGTCTTGCGCACGGCCGGCACTGAGGTGGTCGGTGCTGTAGTGCAGGTCCAGCGTGAGGGCGTCGTCTTTCTCGTAGAAGTTGAAGAACAGCTCGCTCAAGGTGCCGGCCTTGCGGCCTTCGTGCATGCTGGCGGCCAGTGGCGCATAAGCCGACAGGTCCACCTTCGGGTTCAGGTTGAAGTAGACGCCGGTGAGGGGTGGGCGGTCGCCTGCGCTGCGGATGCCGAGCGCGCGCGCCACCGTTCCTTGTGTCATCAGCGGGTATTCGAGCGCATCCATCAAGCGCGTGCGAACCTGCTTCAGCACGGTGATCGCCGAGTCGCCCGCATTGCAGCTGAGGCGCAGTGGCAGGTCGAGCACGCCATCGCCGATCAGCGGGCCATGGCGTTGCAGGCTTTGTGCGGCGTAGGGAATGCTGACGACGAACTCGGGTTGCCCGGTTCGGCGCTGCAGCATGATCGTCACCGCACTGAGCAGCAACTGGAATAGCGTCGCACCTGCTTGCCGTGCCTGCGTGCGCAGTTGCGCCAACAAGGCTCCGTCGAAGTTCACGCGTGCGGTGTCGGCCGCATAGCGACGCGGGCTCGGCGGGGTGAGGTCGCCGAGGTTGAGCGGTGCAGGCGGGTTGCGCAGCACGCCGGCCCAGAACTCTAGCGACTCTTGCCCGGCCTCGCTTTGGAAGCGTGCCTGCTCTTCAGTGCCGAAGCGCAGCGGTGATTCGGCCGCTGGCCAATGCGGCGCCAGGCCGGTGCTGCGAGCGCGGTAGGCAGTGGCCAACTCGGCGTTGAACACGCTGGAGGCCCAGCCGTCGAAGACTAGGTGGCTTGCGACCACGTGGACCACGGTGCGGCCACCAGCGAGTTGCAGCAGGCTCACCGCAGCCAACGGGGCCTGGTCGACTGGGAAGTCGCGGCGGCTGGCCTCGGTGCAGAACGCGTCGAGTGCCGCATCGGCATCGCCCTGTTCGCGCAGGTCGACCTGCGCGACCGGCACCGGCCCGGCAGGCGCCAGGTGTTGCAGCGGTTGATCGAGGTCGAAGTACACACGGAACGCCTCGTGGCGCGTGAGCACATCCTGCAGCGCGGTCTTCAGAGCTGCCTGGTCGACCGGGCCTTGCAGAACCACGCACAGCGACTCGTTCAGCGCGCGCCGAGCCGAAGGGTCGAACGCGCCCGCGAGCCAGCGCTCCGTCTGGCCGGGTGTCAGCGGGCCTTCGCTTAGAGCCTTGCTGCTGCCGTCGCCCGGGTCGCGCGGCGCGGGGCCGCCCTCGCGGGGAGTGATCAGGCCGAGCGCCATCAACTCATCGATGGCTTGCGTGAAGACTTGGAAGATGCGGTCCGTCTCTGCCTCGCCCATCGCTTCGGTGACGAAGTGGCCGAACTGCTCGTACAGATGCAGGCCGTGGTAGCGCACGAGCCAGTAGAAAAGGCTCACGTACTTCTGGCCATCGTCCCAGCTCAGGCGCCACAGCGAGGCGCAGTGCACGGCCTTGACCGGTGCGCCGCGTGCTGCGAACGCGGTGTTCAAGCGCGTGATCAGGGCCTGGGTGCGGTCGTTGAGCGTGCGATAGATCTCGCGCCCGCCGCGCTTCAGGTGCAGCAGCGAAGCGCGGGCCGCGGCCAGCGCCAGCGGGTGGCGCACGAAGGTGCCGGCGAAGTAGGTGACACCGGCTTCGGGATAGGAGTCATCGCCGTATTGCCAGTGCCCGCCGTCGAGCGCGTCCAGCCAATGCGAGCTGCCGCCGATGGCCGCGAACGGCAATCCGCCGCCGATCACCTTGCCGAAGGTGGCGATGTCGGCGCGCACGCCGAGCAGTTCTTGTGCGCCGCCCGGTGCGACGCGGAAGCCGGTGACCACCTCGTCGAAGATCAGCGCGCAGCCCGCGTCGTCGCAGATGCTGCGCAGCGACTTGACGAACTCATGCGGCTGCAGCGTCGGGTACTTGTTCTGGATCGGCTCGATCATCACGGCGGCCAGCTCGTGACCACGCTCCCTGAGCACGCGCAAGGCGTCTTCGCTGCAGTAGTCGAGCACCAGCACGTTCTCGACTGCATTGGCCAGGATGCCTGGCGCCGCCGACAGCGAACGCAGCTGCTTGGTGCCGCGCACGATCACTTCGTCGAAGATGCCGTGGTACGAGTTGGTGAAGATGGCAATGGTCTTGCGGCCGGTCACCGTGCGCGCAATGCGCATCGCGCCCATCACGGCCTCGGAGCCGGTGTTGCAGAAGGCCACGCGCTCCATGCCGGTGAACTCGGAGATGAGTTCGGCGACTTCGGCTGCGAGCGGGTGCTGTGGGCCGACTTCGATGCCGGCGTTGAGCTGCTCGATCATCGCGTCGCGCACGTCATCGGGCTGGTAGCCCAGCAGGTTGGCGCCGAAGGCAGACAGCAGGTCGATGAACTCGTTGCCGTCGACGTCCCACATGCGGGCGCCCTTGGAGCGATTCACGACGATCGGGTAGACGAGGTCTTTCCACAGCGGGTTGAAACCGGTGGCCACGCGCGGGTCGGCCATGACCTTGCGGTGCTTCTGGCTGAACGATTTCGATGTGCCGAAGCGAGCGTTGCAACGCGCGATGAAGTCGTCGAGCCAGTCGCGTTGCTTGGGCGTGAACTCCTGCTTGGCCTTCAGCGTGAGCCGGGGCGAGGCGCCGAAGGGCTTCTCGATCAACGACGTTGCGGCGGTTGGTTGCGAGTCGACGACCGTATGGCTGCTTGCCGTGGCAGGCGCAATGCGTGCGGCGGCTGAGGAGGCAGGCACAGCTGCCGGGGCAGCAACAGTGGGCGCGGTGAAAGCAGGCGCTTGGGGTGCGCCCCCGAGCAGGGCCAGCTGCTGTGACATCAGCTGCATCTGCTGCTGGATCAACTGGTGCAAGGCGCTGCCACCTTCAGCAGCCGCGGGCATGGCGACTTGCCACGACGGTGAGATCGACGCAGCAGGCTGTGACGGTTGAGCAGGCTGCAAGACAGCTGCGGCGGCGGGTGCTGCAATGGGTGCCGACGCGAACTTGTCGGCAGGCATCTCGGCATCAAGGAAGCGAGCGAGTTTCTCGATGTTGTCCAGGTCCTCGAGCAGGCGGCGGAAGCGCAGCTTCATGCCGAACACGCGCTCCAGTTCCAGCGTGGCCTGTGTCAGCGACAGCGAATCGAGGCCTTGGTCGACAAAGCTGTTGTCGCGGGCCATGTCTTCGACGGCGACCCCCGAGACGTCGCTCAGGATGCGCTGAAGCTCGCGCTCGATGTTGGGAATGCGGCTCATGATGACGCGGACCTCGGTAGGCGGATTGGCAAGCGCGGGTGCCGCTGCCGTTGCAGGATGAATCGGTTGGACGGCCATGGCCGTGCCGGGGCGGGTCGCAAACCAGTGGCGATCGCCCTCGAAGGGGTAGGTTGGCAAGGCCACGCGCTGAGCGGTGGCTGCCACCGGCCACGCGATCTCGACGCCGTGGCTCCAAAGGGCACCCAGCGCTTGCAGTCCTTGCATGGCCGGGTCGCCCGCGTTGTTCGCTGGGCCTAGCAAGGCGACGTTGCGCGGCACCACGTTCTGGGCGGTGCGGTGTTGGCGCAGCAGTGCAGTCAGCGCCTGGCCCGGGCCGACCTCGACGAAGACGGTGTCGGCTTGCGCCAGCTCCGCGGCGACAGCGGTGCTGAACTGGACCGGCGCACGAACCTGGCGTGCCCAGTAGTGAGGGTCGGTTGCTTCGCTGGCGAGCAACGGGGCGCCGCTGATGCAGGAATAGACCTTGATCCGTGGTGCATGCAACGAAGCTTGTCGCAGCGCCTGCTCGATGCGGGGCAGGGCGCCTTCCATCGATGCGCTGTGGAAGGCATGCGAAACGCGCAGCGCAGTGGTGCCGATGTCCTGCGCTTCGAGCTGCGTAGCGAATCGGGCGATGGCCTCATGGCTGCCCGACACGACCGTCAGTGCTGGCGCATTGCAACCAGCGATTTCGACGCCTGCGGGAAGTAGGCTTTGCAGAGCTTGCGCTCCTGTACGCACCGCCAGCATCGCGCCACGTTCCTGGTCGAACATCGCCTGGCCACGTGCGATGACGGCCTTCAGCGCGTCGGCCAGCGAGAACACACCGGCATGACAGGCAGCAGCGTATTCGCCGATGCTGTGGCCGATCATCGCGTCGGGCTGAACACTCAGGCTCTCCAGCCACGCGGCCAGCGCGTACGACACCGAAAACAACGCAGGCTGCGCATGGCGCGTTTCGGCCAGCAGTTGCGCAACCGCAGTGTCGGCCGGGTCCGCATCGATTAGCCAGCTGCGCAGATCGATACCCAGCGCCGGCATGGCGATGGCCAGGCAGCGATCGAGGGCGTCGCGGAACGCCGGTGCTTCGTCGTACAGCTGACGCGCCATCCCCGGATGCTGCGAACCTTGGCCGGGGAACAGGAACACGACGCGCGGCTTGGCGAGTGCAGCGGTGCTGCTCTTCACGCCGCGCAGTGCCGTCACGGCATCGGCAACGCTTGCGGCGACAACGCTCAGGCGCTGCGCCATCGGGCGGCGGCCGCGCATCAAGGTGGCCGCGACGTCTGCAAGCGCGAACTCCGGGTGCTGTTCGAGATGATCGGCCAGGTCGCGCGCACGCCGCAGAGCAGCCGAGCCCGTGCGTGCCGACAAGGGCAGGACCAGCAGGCGACCATCGGGTGGGCTGTTGTGCCGCACGACTGCCGGCGCTTCTTCGACGATCACATGCGCATTGGTGCCGCCCACGCCAAACGAACTGACGGCGGCGCGGCGAACCTGCTCTCCGCGTGGCCACGGGGTGTTGTCGGCCAGCACGTGGAACGGCGTGCTGGCGAAATCGATTTGCGGGTTGGGCTGGCGAAAGTGCAGCGTGCGCGGGATCACCTCGCGCTTGAGCGACATCACCGCCTTGATCAGGCCGACGACACCTGCCGCCGCGACCATGTGCCCCAGGTTGCTCTTGACCGACCCGATGCCGCAGAACTGCTTGTCTTCGGTGTCCTCACGCCAGGCGCGCGTGAGGGCGGCCAGTTCGATGGGGTCACCGAGAGACGTGCCCGTGCCGTGGGCTTCGACGTAGCCAATACTGCGTGCGCTGACTTGCGCATGGTCGAGGGCCATGCGGATGGCGCCTGCCTGGCCGCTCACGCTCGGTGCCGTGAAGCTGGCCTTGTCGCCGCCATCGTTGTTGAGCCCGACACCGCGGATGACGGCGTGGATCGTGTCGCCATCGGCCAGCGCGTCATCCAGCCGCTTGAGCACGACGGCTGCTGCACCGTTGGCGAAGACGGTACCGGTGGCTTCGGCGTCGAAAGGCCGGCAGTGGCCGTCGGCCGATTCCATTGCACCCTCGACGTGCAGGTAGCCACCTGCCTGCGGCACCATCAGCGCCGCGCCGCCCGCCAGTGCAACGTCGCACTGACCGCTGGCCAGTGCATGCCACGCTTGTGCCACGGCCACCAGGCCGGTGGAGCAGGCGGTGTGGACGCTGACGGCCGGGCCGTTCAGATTCAGCCGGTGCGCCACACGGGTGGCAACGTAGTCCTTCTCGCTCGCCAGCATCGTGGCGAACTCGCCGTACTGCTGCACCAGCTCGGGCTGGGCCTGCCGCAGCGCGGGGGTGTAGGTGTTGTTGGCGCTGCCTGCGTAGACACCGATGCGCGCCTCGGTGCGCGTCGGGTCGATGGCGGCGTCTTCGAGCGCGTTCCAGCACAGCTCGAGCAGCAGCCGCTGCTGCGGGTCGAGCATGGTGGCTTCGCGAGCCGAGATGCCGAAGAACGCCGCGTCGAATCGGTCAGCGTCTTCGAGCACCCCACGCGCGGCCACAAAGTTGGGGCGGCTGCGTACCGATTCCGGAATCGACGTGTCGAGTTCGTCAGGGGTGAAGTGACGAATGCCCTCTCGACCATCGAGCAGGTTCTGCCAGAACGTTTCGACATTGGCCGCGCCCGGCGTGCGGGAGGCCATGCCGATGATGGCAATGCCTTGCACGTCTCGTGGGCGCGAAGTGCTCGCCTTGCGCACGCTGGCCTTTTGACCTGTGGCTGTCGCGGTGATGCCGGCAAGCGTGGGCCGGTCGTAGACATCGGCCACTGTGATGCCGGTGATGCCCAAGTCCTTCAGGCGTGTCACGAAACGTAGAACCAGCAGCGAGCGGGCGCCGAGGTCGAACAGGTTCTGGTCGGCTGCGATGTCGGACGTGCCCAGCAGTTCCTGCCACAGCGAGCGGATTACCTGCGCGGGGTCGGCGCCTGYGGATGCCGACGATTCGACCTGCGGCAGCGGCAGGCTGCGGCGGTCGATCTTGCCGCTCGGTGTGATGGGCAGGCGCTCCAGCTCCACGAAGCGCACTGGCACCATGTACTCGGGCAGGCGGCCGCGCAAGTGGGCTCGCAGCCCGCTTGCGTCCACGCCTTCACGCAAGACGATGTGGGCCACCAACTGCTTGCCGATGCCGGGCAGATCGGGGGCTGTGACCACCGCGTCCTTGACGGCATCGTGGGCCATCAGGGCCAGTTCGATCTCGCCCGGCTCGATGCGGAAGCCATCGACCTTCAGTTGCTGGTCGGCTCGGCCCAGGTAGGTGTAGTCGCCGTTCGCAGCGCGCTTCACCAGGTCGCCGGTCGCGTACCAGCGGCCCGACAAGCCGTCCACATGTTCGAGAAAGCGCTCGGCGGTCAGCTCGGGGCGGCCCAGGTAGCCGTCGGCCAGCGTGTCGCCACCGAGTAGCAGTTCGCCGGTGTCGGCGGTGGTGACCGTCTGCGTTTGCGGATCACGAAGCGCGAGTTGGACGTGAGGCAGGGCTTTGCCGATGGGCGGAATCTCCGGCCACTGGTCCGCGGTTCCCGGAATTTGGTGCTCGACGACCACGTGCGTCTCGGTCGGCCCGTAGTGGTTGTGAAGTGCCGCATTGGGCAAGCGCGCGAACAGCGAGCGGATGGCCGGCGTGATCTGCAGCTGTTCGCCGGCACTGACGACGTCGAGCAAGGCATGCGGCACGGTCTCGCGCGATGCCTCGGCGATCATCTGCAGCGCCACGTAAGGCATGAACATGCGCTCGATGCCCAGGCTGATGAGCGCAGCCTGCAATTGCGCCGGGTCGCGCCTGACCGGCTCGGCCAGCATCACCAGCGTTCCGGCGCAGGCCAGCGTCGAGAAAATCTCCTGGAAGTGCACATCGAACGACAGCGGCGCGAACTGCAGCGTTCGCGCCGTTTTGCCGAGTCGCGGGTGCTCAGCGTGGAACTGGATCAGGTACGCGAGCGGTGTGGCCGGCATGGCCACGCCCTTGGGTCGGCCGGTGGAGCCGGAGGTGAACAGCACGTAGGCGAGATCGTCGTTCGACGCGTGCAGGCGTTCGCCGCGCGCAGCCGGTTTCTCTAGCGTCGGAAAGTCACCGACCAGATCGCGCAAGGATGCCAGCGCGGCGGTATCGCCTAGCACGGCACGCGGCTGCGCGTCTTGCAGCATGGCCTGCAGGCGGTCGGCCGGGTAGCTCAGGTCGAGCGGCACATAGCCAAGGCCCGCGTCGACGGCCGACAGGATGGCCACGATGGCGTGCGACGAACGGGTCGCCGCGATGCCAAGCCGGTCGCCTTGGGTGAAGCCCGAAGACTTGAGCTTGGCGACCAGCGCATCGACGGCGTTCAGCAGCTCGCTGTAGCTGAGGCGCGTGTCCGGCGTTTCCAATGCGCAGGCGTTGGGATGCTGGCGAGCAGCCTCGCGCAGCCAGTGCGAAAGCGGCGTCAGGGCGCTGCGAGATGAGCTGGAAGCGAGCGGCATCGGTCTCAAGGTCTCAAGTGTTCCGGCTTCTTTTCCCAGTCATCGCTTTCGGACGCCTGGGTGCCTTTTGATTGGACGATCGACATAGCCGCCTGTCACACGAAAGGGCTTTGCATCGCGGTTGGAGCGCGTCGCTCGATGGCGGCTGCATGCGCTCGGGACTTGAAGCATTGCCCCCTTCTCCCTGGGGTGTCGTACGCCTACGGATCATTTCGTAACGTTCGATTCATTATGGGTGTCCCCTGCTATTTTTTTATCCCCCTTGTTTACGTGATGACGCCCGGTGACTTGTCCGCCAAGCTTGGCCGATGCATGTATTTCGAGCAGCCTTCGGGTCTTTACGGATGGCCGTTTTCCTTCTGGGGCTTTGCGCATTGACCTTGAGTCCTTCAGCGAGTGCGGTGAACGCGATCGAAAAGACGGCGGCGGTGGGTGACGCCCTCATTCCATTGGCCGTGATCGGTGACTCGGACAGTCAGGGTTTCCACGATATTCACGACCCGAATGCGCCTGCCGTGCCCCGTGGAGGGCGCTTTGCCGCGAGTACTTTCCAATGGACCGAAGCGCTTGCCAGGATGCGCGGCGACCAGCTCGACCTGGGCGAATGGGGAGTCCACGGCATGCGCGGCCGCGTGGCGGCCGCCATCGAGTGGGTAGGCCTGGCCCCCACCGTCGAGTCATGGGGGTGGGGGGAGGTCCGCGCGCCGAAAAAACGTGATCACCGCTACAACTTTGCCTATTCGGGTGACGGCTGCCGAGATCTCTTCGGCGGCTGGTCTCGCCAGGTGCCACGCCTGGTGAGAGCCATGGATGCCGAGGCGTCGAAATGGCGCAACGGCATCGTCGTGATCAGGATCGGCGGCAACGACTTTGCCAACGACGTCACCAACCTCGACCTGTTGGCAAAGGACCCCCAGTCGCCTGTCGCCCGGGCCAAGATGGACATGTGCCTGTCGGAGATTCGCAAGGCGGTTGCCATGATCCACCATGCGCATCCGCAGACGCGCATCGTGCTCGTAGGCGTCTTCAACAACGTGAACTGGGAGCGGATGCACGATCAGTGGCATTCGCCGACGCCGCTCGCCAACATCTCCAAGGGCCTCGACTACTACGACGATGCCCTGCAGGCCATGGTGAAGCTGGATCCGCGCCTGGCGTTCTTCAATGATCGCCAGTGGTTCGAAGGCGTTTGGGGCTCACGTGGCAGCGATGGCCGTCCCGACTACCGTGTCTACAAGCTGGGGCCAGAGATTCAGGTCACCAACCGCGGGGGCGATGCACCCACCAATGCCAGCCTGGCCGATGGCCATGCCGGCCTCGTCTGGAACGCCAAGTGGGCGCAGGCCCTCGTCGCCCTCATCAACAGTCGCTTCGACCTGAAGCTCACGCCCGTGACGGATGACGACGTGCTTCGGTTCGTGATGAACACGGGCGGCTTTCAGCGCTCGGAATGAGAGAAAACAGAAAAGACGGAGACAGGCCATGAAGTGCTTTATCGGGACGCTCCCCCACGATCAGCTCGACCGCGTGGCATTCACCTTCAAGCACGGGCTCGTCGGGCACCCTGCATTGACGCTCGACAACCTGGAGCGTGTGCTTCCGTCACTGCCTCAGCAGCAAGTTTTTTACTCGAAGGGACTGCTCAAGGAGAGTGACAACTTCGACACCGCCCATGTTGAACACAGCAACGGCCTCTCGCTGCGGCAGACCATCGAGACCATTCGAACCTCCAATTCGTACATCATGGTCCGCTCGCCTGAAGGCGATGCGTCATTTGACCCCCTGTTTCGTGACCTGAAGGCTGACGTGGAAGAGCTGATGCGCGCCCGCGGCGGCGTCGGCACGAAGGCGGTTGACGCGATGCTGTACCTGTTCATTGCATCGCCCAACAGCCTGACACCGTTTCACATCGACCGCTATTCGACCATCCTGATGCAATTCAACGGCAGCAAGCAGGTGTGCGTCTTTCCTCAGTGGGATGAGCGCGTGGTCACTGCCGCTGATTGCGAAGACTACATGTGCCACACCGGCCATCGACCCGAATGGCACGAGTCGGCCGAACCGCTGGCGTCACGCTTCCACTTCAAGCCGGGCGATGCGCTGCACATTCCCTTCATGGCCGGTCATCTGGTGCGCAACGGGGCCGATGAAGTCTCGATCTCGATGTCCATCATCTTCAACACGGCGGAAACGGTGACGCAGATGAAGGCGCTGATGCTGAATCAGCGCCTGCGTGCTCCGATGCGGCGCCTGGGCCTGGCGCTGCGGCCGGTTGGTGCCAATCGACGCCGAGACAAGCTCAAGGCCGGGCTCTGGAACTCCGCAGCACATGTGGCCCACGCCACGCGCTTCGTGTTTCGCAGGGATTCAGCGCACTGACGTCGGCCGTCGCGGTAGTCGCTGGGTTGGTGGATGACGAGGCAGGCCTGAATCGTGCTGACGTCAGGACGGTTCGAAGCGCTGCCGTGGTGATGAATTGCAAATTCGCCCAAGTGAGGGGGCTCGCTTGCTGCCGCCTCATCGACAATGTGGCCCGCCCTTACATGATTGGCGGCAAAAGGTTGGTCCTGGGATACCCGTGAACCGTGAGCAATTTCGCGATGAATGAAGAGGTCGTGACGGTCGTCATCGTCAACTACAACACCGCGCATCTGCTCGACGAGATGTTTGCTGCGCTTCGAGTTGCGGCGCAGGGCATGGCCGTCCAGACCATCGTGATCGACAACGCCTCGAAGGACGGGTCGGTCGAAGTGCTTCGCACTCGCTTCCCCGACGTGGAGCTGATCGCCAATAGCACCAACGTCGGTTTCGGCCGGGCCAACAATCAGGCGCTGCCGTTGATTCGCGGGCGCTACGTGCTTTTGTTGAATACGGATGCTTTCGTGTCGCCCGACACCTTGCAGCGAACCATCGCCTGCATGGAGACCCACCCGGATTGCGGCATCCTGGGCGTGCGCCTGATCGGCCGAGACGGCGTCCTGCAGCCCTCGTGCCGCTACTTCCCAACCCCATGGAACATGTTCCTCGTGAGCACCGGGCTGGGTCGCTTCTTCCCGTCGGTGCGGATGATCGACGACATGGACTGGGACCACCGTAGCCTCCGAGAGTGCGATTGGGTGCCTGGTTGCTACTACCTGATGCGCCGCGAGGTGATTGACCAGGTCGGCCTCTTCGACCCGCGCTACTTTCTCTATTTCGAAGAGGTCGATCACTGCCGCGCCACCAAGCGGGCAGGCTGGAAGGTGCTCTACTACCCTGACACCTCGGTGGTCCACATCGGCGGTGAGAGCGCCAAGTCCGAGGGTGCCATCACCTCATCGGGCCGACAGATTGCGTCCTTGCAGATCGAAAGCGAGTTGATCTACTTCCGCAAGCACCGCGGCGTGATGGGCGTTCTTGGCGCGGTTGCGCTGGCGATGTTGGCCGACGTGATCCTCGCGCTCAAGGGCTTGATCAAACGCCTCGACCTGGCCGGGATCGTTTTTCGCTTCAAGCATTCGCTGGCGATGTTGCGCTTGCTTGCTCGCACGTCGATGGGGCGGCGATCCACCCGATGAAGCAAGTCCTCAGAACTTCTACCCATCCCGATCCAAGCTGCATCCACGTGCCGAAGAGAAACTCAAAGTGACCATGGAACCGAATGTCAGTGACCCGAGCCAGCTTGCGGTCATCGCCATCGGCCGCAACGAGGGCGAGCGCCTGCACCGTTGCGTCGAGTCCGTCATGCCGCATGCGAGCGTCGTGGTGTACGTGGATTCGGGCTCGACCGATAATTCCGTCAATGCGGCGCGTCAGCGTGGCGCTGCCATCGTCAACCTCGACATGAGCCTGCCCTTCACGGCGGCCCGCGCGAGAAACGCTGGCTTTCGCTACGTGCGCCAGGCAGCACCGCAGGCCAAGTACGTGCAGTTCGTGGACGGTGACTGCGAAGTGATGTCAGGGTGGTTGCGCGAGGCAATTGCATTCCTCGACGAACGCACCGACGTGGTCGCCGTCACCGGCTTGCGGCGTGAGCAGTTCCCTGACCGGTCGGTCTACAACTGGCTGTGCGACATGGACTGGTATTCGCCGCCCGGCCAGGTGAGGTCGTTCGGCGGTGACGTGATGATTCGTGTCGATGCACTGGAGCGCTCCGGTGGCTACCGCGACGACCTGATCGCCGGCGAAGAACCCGAGCTGTGCGTGCGTCTGCGTGCGGAAGGCTGGAAGATCTGGCGCTTGCCGACCCACATGACGGCGCACGACGCCAACATGACGCGCTTCAGCCAATGGTGGAAGCGCACCACCCGAACCGGCTTCGCTTATGCGGAAGGAGCGCATCTGCATGGCGCGCCTCCCGAGCGGCACTGGGTGCGCGAGGCACGCAGCGGCTGGGCCTGGGGACTCGGCCTGCCGCTGCTCGTGTTGGCCGGCTGTGTGCTCTTCGGGCCCTGGGCGCTGCTGGGCCTGGTGGTCTACCCGCTGCAGGTGCTCCGCTTGGCCATGCAAGAGCGAGCGAACTTCACGCGCAGCCTGCTGCGTGCTGGGTTCCTGGTGTTGAGTAAGTTCCCACAGGTGCTGGGACAGTTGAAGTTCATCGCCAACCGCTGGCGGGGCCGACAGGCCAAGCTCATCGAATACAAGTGATGGGGCGCGCTACGGCGCACCGCATCCATATCCGTTGCCCGGTCTTGGCCGATGCAACCATGGGTTGCTATCTCGGCCAATCACGCGCTGCCGACCCAGCTACTTTGCTCGGCCGTAGGTGTCCTGAAAACGCACGATGTCGTCTTCGCCGAGGTAGCTGCCCGACTGGACCTCGATGATTTCGAGCGGCACCTTGCCTGGGTTGGCCAACCGATGGACCTGCCCGAGCGGAATGTAGGTGCTCTGGTTTTCGCTGAGCAGGATGACCTGCTCGCCGTTGGTCACTTCGGCTGTGCCACTCACCACGATCCAGTGTTCGGCGCGGTGGTGGTGCATCTGGAGGCTCAGGCTCGCGCCCGGCTTGACGAGGATGCGCTTGACCTGGAAGCGCGGGCCGGCATCGATGCTGTCGTACCAGCCCCAGGGGCGGTGCACCTGGCGGTGCAGTGTGTGCTCGGTGCGCCCCGAGCTTTGCAGCTGACCGACGATGTGCTTCACCTCCTGGCTGCGGCTGCGGTCGGCCACCAGCACGGCATCGGGTGTCTCGATCACCACGACGTTGCTCAGGCCGACGATGCCGACGAGCCGGCTCGTTGCATGCACCAGCGTGTCGTGGCTGTCGCGGACCAGGGTGTCACCGACGCTGGCATTGCCGTCGCCATCCTTGTGGCTGACTTGCCAGACGGCATCCCAGGCGCCGAGATCGGACCAACCGGCGTCCAGCGGCACCATGCGGATGTCGAACTCGGTCGAGGCAGGGCACTTCTCCATCACGGCGTAGTCGACCGACTCGCTCGGAATGGCCGAGAACTCCGCCTTGCCCGGCCGGACGAAGCTGGCGTCGACGGTGTTGGCGGCCCAGGCCAACTGGGTGGCGTCGGCGATGTCCGGGCGAAACTGCTGCAGCGCCTTGAGCCACACCGATGCCCGCAAGACGAAAATGCCGCTGTTCCAGTAATAGTTACCTTCGGCCAGGTAACGCGCGGCAGTGGCCGCGTCAGGCTTCTCGACGAATTGCGCGACCTTCGATGCCCGCTCCGAGCCGACGGGCGCAGCGCCCGCCCGGATATAGCCGAAGCCGGTTTCTGGTCGGTCGGGCGTGATGCCCAGGATCACGATGGCTCCATTTGCCGCGACCTTGACCGCCTGTTGCAGCGCGCTCGTGAAGGCAGCCTCGTCGGTCACCGTCTGGTCGGCCGGCGTGACGACGAGCACCGGGTCGGCGCCTTCAGCGCTTGCGTGTAGCGCGGCCAGCGTCATCGCCGGTGCCGTGTTGCGGCCTGTCGGCTCGAGCAGCACCGTGGGAGCGACCTTGCTGAGTTCCCGCAACTGGTCGAGTACGAGAAAGCGGTGCTCTTCGTTGCCCACCACGCTGGGCGCCGCCACTTTGATGCCGTCTGTTTCCAGTGCCGAGAGGCGCGCAGCCGCCTGCTGGAAAAGGCTCTGGTTGCCTTGCAGGATCAGGAACTGCTTGGGGTACTGAGCACGGGAAAGGGGCCAGAGGCGGGTGCCGCTGCCGCCGGCCATGATGACGGGTTGAACCGCGATGTGGGTCATGTCGTGATGAGCTTTGGATGAGTCAGAATAGTTTGGCGAGGCGCCGCTGCCGGGGCAGCGAGGTTACTTCAGCAAAAGCTGGGCCGTGCAGCCCACGAGGTTCACGCTGTACGACTCGAGGCCGAATCCGTTGGTGCTGCGCGACTCATGTGAGTAGTTGCAACCGAGGTTGAAATTGCGAGTTGCTTCGTAGCTGGCCATCAACCCGTAGGTGTTGACCTTGTCGTCACCCGTCGTACTGCCGCCGGAGCCCTTGCTGTAGCGGGCATTCACGCCGGTCATGATCTTGCTCGTGACCTCGTACTTGATCCCGAGCCGGGCGGTGTTGGTGATGCGGTTGTCGTCCACACGCTTGACGGCTTCACCTTCGGCTGAGGGGATGGAGAAGGTCGTTTCTGTGCCTGTGTCTCGGCTCAGCGTGGTGTTGAAGCTCAACTTGGCGGTCGGCTTGTAGGCCCATTCCAGCGAACCGGTCTGCCCGTCGACATCCGAAGCCGTGGCAATCGTGTGCGTTTCGCGCGTGACGCTGATGCGCGCACGCAGGGTGCTGAAGCCTGTGGGCACCCATTCGGCAGTGAAGTCCAGGTCCTTGCGGGTCAGCTTGTCTTCTTTCGGATCGGTGGGCTGGTAGTCGGGTGTCGTGCCCTTGGTCAGCCGCCCGCCCACGCCGAAGGTCAAGATGCCCGGCTTGCCCCAGCGCAGGCCGGCACCGCCGATGTTCTGCGTGTAGTTGCGATTGGCCGACGCCTCGTCCGAATATTTCAGGCTGCGGTGTTCGGCGCTGACGTCGAAGGCGAGGTCGGACGTGAGACCGTAGCGCGCCGATGCAAGAAACTGCTGGGTCGTCTCGAGGTTGTTGCCGGTGGCTGCGGGCATGCCGACCAAGCCGAAGTTGGCCTGATTGCGTGCGGTCGTGTAGCGCAGCGTGCCCGACAGGAATTCGACCGTCGACCAGTCCAGGCCCGCGTTCAGTGAGTAGCTCGTGTTGTCGAGTTGATCCACGTTCCTGTGGCGATTGACCTGCACCGTGCCGTCGGCATACAGGCGTTGGCGGCTGATCTGCTGATCGATTCCGGCCACGATGCCGGTACCCGAGGTCGTGTCGGCAATCGGGTTGTTGGCCGTGCGGAAGACGTTGGAGTCGTGTGTGAACGACTGCGTCAGGCCGATGTAGTACGGCGTGCGTTCCTCCTCGGCGAATGCCCAGGCAGTGCTGCCCAGTGCAAGTGACGCAACCAGCACGCGGGATGTGGCGAGCCGAGATGGGGTGAGCCTAGATACCCAAACGTGATCAGACATGCTGTGCTCTCATGAAAAACGAAGGCAAGAGGCCATGGGGACGCCCGTGCAGGGGCGCAGTCGGATGCTGGCCTTGGCGGCCGATCAATAAGCGTTGCGGTCGAAAAATACCAGGCGGATGGTACTCACGATGATCTGCAAGTCGAGCCCGAGCGACCAGTTGCGCAGGTATTCGAGGTCGAACTCCACGCGTGCCTGCATCTTCTCGACCGTATCGGTCTCGCCGCGCTGGCCGTTCACCTGGGCCCAGCCGGTGATGCCCGGCTTGACCTTGTGGCGCACCATGTAGGCCTTGACGATGCGCCGATACTCCTCGTTGTGCGCGATGGCGTGCGGCCGTGGCCCGACGATGCTCATGCGGCCCTGCAGCACGTTGAAGAACTGTGGCAGTTCGTCGAGCGACGTGCGGCGGATGAAGGCGCCGAAGCGCGTCACCCGAACGTCGTTCTTGGTGGCTTGCCGCACGACCGTGCCGTTGTCTTGCGTGGTCATCGAGCGGAACTTGTAGACGGTGATGTCTTCGCCGTCCAGGCCGGTACGGCGCTGCCTGAAGATCACCGGGCCCGGCGAACTGAGCTTCACGCCGATGGCCAGGCCCAGCAGGATCGGCGAGATCAGCACCAGGATGATGGATGACAGCACGACGTCGCTCACCCGCTTGATCAGCTCGTTGGTGCCGGTGAAGGGCGTCTCACAGATACCGACAACGGGCAGGCCGTTCATGTCTTGCAGGCGGCCCTGGATGATGCTGATGCCGAAGACATCGGGCACGAAGAACAGCGACGCAGTGGTGTCCTGGATCTGCTCGAGCAGCTCGACGATGCGCGGCTGCGAGCCCAGCGGCAGCGTGATGTAGACCTCGGGGATGGAGTGCGTGCGGATGTAGGAGGCCACATCTTTCAGCCCGCCGAGCACCTGGTCCATCGCCAGGCCATCGACACGCGCGTCGGCGCGGTCATCGAAGTAGCCGACGAAATCGATACCGGTGTCGCCTACGCCCAGCGTGCGGGCCACCTTCACACCCAGTGGGCCGGCGCCCACGACGATGGCATGACGGCGCAGGTGGGGTTGGGCGGCCTGATGCTGCACGATGCGCCGTCCGCCCCACACCGCGAGCCATTGGACGATGGGGGTGGCGATCACCCAGGCGAAGAGGGCGTCTTCGTCGAAGTAACCAATGCTGCGGGTAACGTAGCCGCAGAGCACCAGCACGACCATGAGCACCATCCACGACGAGGCGATGTCGACGGCGGCTACCAGCGGCTTCTGGCGGAAGCGATTGCGCCCAGGGAATGTGATGGCGAAGATCAGCAGGCACAGCACCAGCTCGGCCCGCCCCACCGTCGCACCAGCAAACAGGTTGGCGCAAAGGAAGGTAACGACCGTGAGGGCCGGCTCGAGGAACGCTGCCATCAGCGAGGTCACCGACTGCGGTGCGCTGTAGAACGTTCGCTTGTACGGGCGGTCCTCAAACATCGCTAGGGGTTGATCCAAGTGGCGCCGCCCTTCATGAATGGCCGACTGCTGTCTGGCGATGTTCGTGCACCAAGCGTGCCAGAACTTCATCGCCTTGGTACTGCACTGAACTGCTCGACTGCTGCCTGAGATCGCGTCTACTGGCTCATGCAACGCATGGATTTTCACTCAAGAAGACAGCGGCTTCAGACCCGCAAGTGTGGGGGGATGCTACGTCTTAGGGGGCGTGATTCGCCCAAGCACGCGGTCGCTTTGAACGCGGGACGGCAAGCGCGCCGCCCGGTGCTCAGGTCAGACGTAGCCCTGCGGGTTGCGGCTTTGCCAGCGCCAGGTGTCGGCGCACATCTGCTCCAGACCTCGCGTAGCAGACCAGCCCAGCAGCTCGCGGGCCAGCGATGGGTCGGCGTAGCAGGCCGCCACATCGCCAGGACGACGACTGACGATCTGGTGCGGCACAGCCCGCCCGCTCGCCTGCTCGAACGCCTTTATCACCTCCAGCACGCTGTAGCCTCGGCCGGTGCCGAGGTTGACGGTGAGCGATTTGCCTTGCTGCAGCAGGTAGCGCAGCGCTGCCACGTGGCCATCGGCCAAGTCCATCACGTGGATGTAGTCGCGAACGCCGGTGCCGTCCGGCGTGGCGTAGTCGCCGCCGAAGACCTGCAGGAACGGGCGCTTGCCCACCGCCACCTGGGCGACGTAGGGCATCAGGTTGTTGGGTGTGCCGCGCGGGTCTTCGCCGATGTCTCCGCTTTCGTGCGCGCCCACTGGGTTGAAGTAGCGCAAGCAGGCCACTGCCCAGGCCGGTGTGCAGCGCTCCAGTTCGCGCAGCATCTCTTCGCCCATGAGCTTGGTGGTGCCGTAGGGGCTGGTGGCCGAGAGGGCCGAGTTCTCGGTGATGGGCAAGGTCTCGGGTTGGCCGTACACGGTGGCCGATGAACTGAAGACCAGTCGCTGCACGCCACGCGATTCCATCACCTGGGCCACATTGACCAGGCCGCCCAGGTTGTTGCGGTAGTACTCCAGCGGCTTCTGAGTCGACTCGCCGACGGCCTTGTGCGCGGCGAAGTGCACGACGGCGTCTATGCGGTGGGTGTCGAACACCTTCTCCATCGCCTGCTTGTCGCACACGTCGGCTTCCACGAAGACCGGCGCGCGGCCGCCCAGCCGTTCCAGGCGGGGCAGCACGAGTGGAGAGCTGTTGGCGAAGTTGTCGACGCCGACCACGTCGAAGCCAGCGTTTTGCAGTGAGAGCCAGGTGTGGGAAGCGATGTAGCCGGTGGCGCCGGTCAGCAGGATGCAGGGCATGTATTTGGGCAGCGAAGGCCGATGTCGAATGGCGGGAATGATAGGGTGCGCGATGCGGCCGCCCCATCCCTGTATCGAGGGGCGTGCCGCCTACAATTCTGCGATGCCAAACCCACTCAATCCCGGCCTCAGCGCCGCAGTCGGCCATGCTGCCATGGAGCGCATCACCCTGCTGCTCAACCATGTGATCGCTGCCGAGCCGGTGGCCACCGAAAGACTGCGCCCCCACAGCGGCCGCAGCATTCAACTGCAATGGACGGGCTGGCCGTCACTGCTGCCGGCACCGCCGCTGGTGGCGTTTGCTGTCACGCCGGCTGGCCTGCTGGAGTGGTGCGGCGAGCAGCCGCCGGCCCAGCCCGACCTGCGGGTGACGATCGACGCATCCAACCCGCTGAAGCTGATGGGGCAATGGATGGCGGGCGAGCGCCCCAGCATCGGCATCGAAGGCGACTCGGCGCTCGCGACGGACGTGAGCTGGCTGATCGACAACCTGCGCTGGGACATCGAGGACGACGTCGCCCGCATCATCGGCCAGGCGCCTGCGCACGAACTCGCGCGTGCGGCGTCCGTCATTTCCACCGGACTGCGCGAGGCCGTGCGCACGCTGCAAGGGCTGATGACGCGCGGCCCGAAATGAGGCACCTCGCCCGGCTGATCTTCATCGTCTTCACCGTCCTGCGCTTCGGCCTGGATGAGCTCGCGCTGTCGGGCTTTCGGCAGCGCTGGGTGCGCGCGCTGGTGCGAGTGATGACGCTGGGGCGCAACCTCGATGCCTTGCCCGGTTATCGCCTGCGTGAAGCGCTGGAACGCCTGGGGCCGATCTTCGTCAAGTTCGGCCAGGTGCTGTCCACTCGGCGCGACCTGCTGCCGCCCGAGGTGGCCGATGAACTCGCCCGCCTGCAAGACCGCGTGCCGCCGTTTCCGGCCGCGGTGGCGCGGGCTCTGGTCGAGCGCGCCTACAAGCGTCCGATCGAAGAGGTGTTCGCGAGCTTCGACGCCGAGCCGGTGGCCAGCGCCTCGATCGCGCAGGTGCACTTCGCGATGCTGAAGGACGGGCGCGAGGTCGCCGTGAAGGTGCTGCGCCCCGGCATGCTGTCGGTGATCGACGACGACCTCTCGCTGCTGCGCACCATGGCGCGCTGGGTCGAGCGCTTGTCGGTCGACGGCAAGCGCCTGAAGCCGCGCGAGGTGGTGGCCGAGTTCGACAACTATCTGCACGACGAGCTCGACCTCGTGCGCGAAGCCGCCAACGCCGCCCAGCTCCGGCGCAACATGCAGGGGCTGAACCTCGTCATGGTGCCCGAGATGGTCTGGGAGCTGTGCACGCAGACTGTGCTGGTGATGGAGCGCATGCACGGCGTGCCCATCAGCCAGACACAGCGGCTGCGCGATGCGGGTGTCGACATCCCCAAGCTCGCGCGCGACGGCGTCACCATCTTCTTCACGCAAGTGTTTCGCGACGGCTTCTTTCACGCCGACATGCACCCCGGCAACATCCAGGTGAGCATTGCGCCGGCCACGTTCGGGCGCTACATCGCGCTCGACTTCGGCATCGTCGGTACGCTGACGGAGTTCGACAAGGAATACCTGGCGCAGAACTTCATCGCCTTCTTCCGTCGCGACTACAAGCGTGTGGCCGAGCTGCATGTCGAGTCGGGCTGGGTGCCGCCCACCACGCGCGTCGACGAACTCGAAGGCGCCATCCGCGCCGTGTGCGAGCCGCATTTCGACCGGCCGCTGAAAGACATCTCGCTCGGCCAGGTCCTGCTGCGGCTGTTCCAGACTTCGCGCCGTTTCAACGTCGAAATTCAGCCGCAGCTCGTGCTGCTGCAGAAGACGCTGCTCAACGTGGAAGGGTTGGGCCGCCAGCTAGACCCGGACCTGGATTTGTGGAGCACCGCCAAGCCGTTTCTCGAGCGCTGGATGAACGAGCAGATCGGCTGGCGCGGCCTGATCGCAAGGCTGCAGAAAGAGGCGCCGCACTACGCGCAGCTCATTCCCGAGCTGCCCCGCCTGGTGTACCAGGCCTTGCAGCCTCGTCGAAGCCAGGAGCCGGCGCTGCTGCAGGCCCTGGTCCTCGAGCAACGGCGCACCAACCGCCTGCTGGGCTACGCGCTCGTGTTCGGTCTCGTCTGCGTGTCGGGGCTGGCGACGGCCGCGGCCGCGTTCTGGATCCGCTGACCGGGGCGGGCGTCGTTTGCGACGCCCTTGAAGCTCAGACTACTTCGATGCCTTGAAGTTGGTGAAGGTGCGCGTCTGCACGCGCCGCACGTCCTGCGGCAAGCTGTCAGGCGCAGTCATGGCGGCCAGGTCTTTCGGGCTGAGGAAGATCGACTTGTTCTCGGCCACGTCCTTGGTCACGAACTTCAGCGAAGCCTTGTTCGGGTTGGCATAGAACACCTTGTTCGTCAACGAGGCGTGCACCTCCGGGCGCAGGATGTAGTTGATGAACAGGTGGGCGTTCTTCGGGTGCGCCGCATCCGCCGGGATGGCCATTGAGTCGAAGAACAGCGTGGCGCCTGTGGGTGGCACCAGGGCCTCGATCACGTTGCCGTTCTTCGCCTGGATCGCCCGGGCGCGAGCGATGTTGATGTCGCCCGAATAGCCCATCACCACGCACAGTGCGCCGCCGGCCAGCTCGTCGATGTAGCCTGACGACGAGAAGCGCGTCACGTACGGGCGGATCTTCTTCAGCATGTCGCCCGCCGCAGCGTAGTCGGAAGCAGTCTTGCTGAACGCCGGCTTGCCGACGTAGCCCATGGCCACCGGCAGCACTTCAGAGGCGGAGTCGAGGAAGTTGACGCCGCAGCCCTTGAGCTTGCTTGCATAGGCCGGATCGAAGATCAGCGACCACGGGTTCGCGGGCATCGGCGTGTCGCCGAGTGCTTTCTTGACCTTGTTGACGTTGACGCCGACGGTCACGTAGCCCCACAGCCAGTCGACCAGGTACTGGTTGCCCGGGTCGACCTTGGCCATCTGCTCGAGGATGGCGGGGTCGAGGTTGCCCCAGTTGGTGAGCAGCGAGCGGTCGAGCTTGCGGAAGAGGCCGGCTTCGATCTGCTGCTTGGCAAAGTGGGCGCCCGGCACCACGATGTCGTAGCCCGTCTTGCCCGCCACCAGCTTGGCGTGCAGCACCTCGTTGTTGTCGTAGTTGTCGTAGTTGACCTTGATGCCCGTCTCTTTCTCGAAGTTCTTCAACGTGTCGTCGGCGATGTAGTCCGACCAGTTGTAGATGTTCAAGACCTTGGGCTCCGGCGCCGTGGCGTCGGCCGCTGCGGCGTGGCCGGCGGCTGACAGCCCGAGCAGCACGGTGCTGACGATGGACACGAGGCGAAGGGCATTGAGGCGGATCACGAGCGGCTCCTTGTGGGTTCGGTGGCGTTGTGCGTTGCAACGATTATTCCAGAGGGTGGGTTGACGTCTTGTGCACTGGCTGCACGCGACCGCGGTGCCGCGCCGACCGCCACGCGCATGGCCATCATCGATGGCCCGCCACGTATAATCACGGGTTTTCCGTTTTGAATCAAAGGCTTAGCCATGCCCATCTACGCCTATCGCTGTGAGGCCTGCGGCCATGCGAAAGACGTGCTGCAGAAGATCTCGGACCCCGTGCTCACCGTCTGCCCGTCTTGTGGCGCATCGGCATTCAAGAAGCAGGTGACGGCGGCCGGCTTCCAGCTCAAGGGCTCGGGCTGGTACGTGACCGATTTCCGCGGCGGCGCCCAGACGCAAGGCGACTCGGCCAAGACAGAGGCCGCCGGCAGCGCCGCGGCCCCGAAGGCTGACGCACCCAAGGCCGATGCTCCCGCTGCATCGCCTGCGGCATCTCCCGCTCCCGCCGCCAGCACCCCGGCTGCATCGCCGCCTTCTTCGTCTGGCGGCTCGTCGGCCGGCGGCCAGTGAAGCCTGCGTGCCAACAAGGAATCTCGTGAAGAAATATCTGATCGCCGGCCTGCTGGTCTGGTTGCCGCTGGCCATCACGATCTGGGTTCTGCACTCGGTGTTGGGCCTGCTCGACGGCGTGTTCGGCACCATGGTGTCGGCCTCGCAGGCGGTGCTGCCCGAAACAGCGCGCGACTCGCTCGAGATGCTGCGCCAGATCCCGGGCCTGGGCGTGATCGTGATGGTGTCGGGCCTGCTGCTCACCGGCGTGTTCGCCGCCAACATCGTCGGCCAGTGGGCACTGCGTCAGGGCAACCAGCTGCTCACGCACATCCCCATCGTCAAGTCGATCTACAGCTCGGTCAAGCAGGTCTCCGACACGCTGTTCTCTAGCAGCGGCAACGCCTTTCGCGAAGCGGTGCTGGTGCAGTACCCGCGCCAGGGCTCGTGGACCATTGCCTTCGTCACCGGCAAGCCCGGCGGCGAGGCGGCCATTCATCTGTCGGGCGACTACGTCAGCTTGTACGTGCCCACCACGCCGAACCCGACCTCGGGTTTCTTCCTCATGGTGCCGCGCGCCGACGTGATCGTCTTGAAGATGAGCGTCGACGAAGCCTTGAAGTACGTCATCTCCATGGGCGTCGTGGCCCCCTTGATGCCCGATGCCCCGGCCATCACCCGAAATTGACCGGGCTAGGCGGTCAGGCAACCGCCCAGCCCTGATGGCTTGAAACACAGCCTCCCAGCGCCTACCCATTCTGTGCTGGTGTGCCTTCGGGCGTCGCCGCACAATCTTCCCGATTCCGGAGTGAACCATGAGAACAACCTACTGCGGCCTCGTCAGCGAAAAGCTGCTCGGCCAGACCGTGACCTTGATGGGCTGGGCCCACCGCCGCCGCGACCATGGCGGCGTGATCTTCATCGACATGCGCGACCGTGAAGGCCTGGTGCAGATCGTCTGCGACCCCGACCGTGCCGCCACCTTCAAGGTGGCCGAAGACGTGCGCAACGAGTTCTGCATCAAGGTGATCGGCAAGGTGCGCCCGCGCCCCACCGGCACCGAGAACAGCAACCTCACCAGCGGCAAGATCGAAGTGCTGTGCCATGAGCTAGAGGTGCTGAACCCCAGCGTCACGCCGCCGTTCCAGCTCGACGACGAGAACCTGTCGGAAACCACGCGCCTCACGCACCGCGTGCTCGATCTGCGCCGCCCCGCGATGCAGAAGAACATGATCCTGCGCTACCGCGTGGCGATGGAGGTGCGCAAGTTCCTCGACGCCAACGGCTTCATCGACATCGAGACGCCGATGCTCACCAAGAGCACGCCCGAAGGTGCGCGCGACTACCTGGTGCCCAGCCGCGTCAACGAAGGCATGTTCTTCGCGCTGCCGCAGTCGCCTCAGCTCTTCAAGCAGTTGCTGATGGTGGCCGGCTTCGACCGCTACTACCAGATCACCAAGTGCTTCCGCGACGAAGACCTGCGCGCCGACCGCCAGCCCGAGTTCACGCAGATCGATATCGAGACCAGCTTCCTCAACGAGGAAGAGATCCGCGGCATGTTTGAAGGCATGATCCGCACGGTCTTCCGCAGCACCATCGGCGTCGACCTGCCTGGCTACCCGGTGATGACCTACCAGGAAGCCATGCACCGCTTCGGCTCCGACAAGCCCGACCTGCGCGTGAAGCTCGAGTTCACCGAACTCACCGACGTGATGAAGGACGTGGACTTCAAGGTCTTCTCCGGCCCCGCCACCACGCCGGGCGGGCGCGTGGTCGCGCTGCGTGTGCCGGGCGGCGGCGACATGAGCCGCAGCGAGATCGACGCCTACACCGAGTTCGTCAAGATCTACGGTGCCAAGGGCCTCGCGTGGATCAAGGTCAACGACGCCGGCAAGGGCCGTGAAGGCCTGCAGTCGCCGATCGTGAAGAACCTGCATGACGCGGCCATCGCCGAAACCATCGCACGCACCGGTGCACGCAACGGCGACCTGATCTTCTTCGGGGCCGACAAGGCCAAGGTCGTCAACGACGCGATCGGCGGCCTGCGCATCAAGGTCGGCCACAGCGAGTTCGGCAAGAAGAACGGCCTGTTCGAGGACAAGTGGGCGCCGCTGTGGGTGGTCGACTTCCCGATGTTCGAGTACGACGACGAAGGCCAGCGCTGGAACGCGGTGCACCATCCGTTCACCGCGCCGAAGGACGGCCACGAAGACTACATGGACACCGACCCGAGCAAGTGCATTGCGAAGGCCTACGACATGGTGCTCAACGGCTGGGAACTCGGCGGCGGCTCGGTGCGTATCCACCGCGCTGAAGTCCAGAGCAAGGTCTTCAGCGCACTGAAGATCGGGCCGGAAGAAGCGCAGCTCAAGTTCGGCTTCCTGCTTGACGCGCTGCAGTACGGCGCGCCGCCGCACGGTGGCCTGGCCTTCGGGCTGGACCGCCTGGTCACGCTGATGACCAAGGCCGAGTCGATCCGCGACGTGATCGCCTTCCCGAAGACGCAGCGCGCGCAAGACCTGCTCACGCACGCGCCGAGCCCTGTCGACGAGAAGCAGTTGCGCGAGCTGCACATCCGCCTGCGCAACCCGCAGGTGGTGACGCCGACCTGAGCAACCGTAAAGACTTGTGACGCTGGCATCATCGCCGGTGATCGCGCACTTGAAGGGCAGCCATCGCTGCCTTTTTTCTTTCCAGGGAGCAATGCATGCAAATCAAAATGAATCGACATGCCGCCATCGTGACCTTCGCGTCGGCGCTGATGGTCTTGTCCGGCTGCGGCAAACAGGGCGCTGAACTCGGGCAGGGTGGCTCGGTGGTCACCGGCTCGGCCGGGCCGGCGGGCGCGCAAAGCGCGGCACGCGAACTGGTGAAGTGCGACGCGCCGGTGGCGACGCTGGCACTCGTCGAGAACCCCAACGGCTACACCATGGTCACCGGCTACAACCTGCCGCAGTCACCGGTACCGCTGGTGCGCTTGCTGGCCCAGCAGAGCGGCTGCTTCCGCGTGGTCGACCGCGCGGCCGGCCTCAAAGCCACAGTGCAGGAGCAGGAGCTCAAGAACGCCGGCATCGTGCGCCAGAACAGCACGGTCGCCAAAGGCAAGGGCTATGAGGCGCAGTACACGCTGACGCCCAGCCTCACCTTCAACGAACAGAACGCGGGCCGCGAGATCGGCGGCATCCTCGCGATGATTCCGGTGCTCAACAAGTTCGTCGGCGTGGCCGAAAGCGTGAAGCTGAAAGAAGCGCAGGTCGCGCTGCTGCTCACCGACAACGAGACCACCGAGCAGCTGGCCGCCTCCACGGGCTCGGTGCGCGTCACCGACCTCGGCATGGGCGGCGTGGTGCTTGGCAAGCTCGGTGGTGCGGCGGGTGCGGGTTGGAGCAACAGCAACGAAGGCAAGGTGATCGCCGCCGCCTTTCTCGATGCGCACAACCACCTCGTCACCCAGGTGCGCATGCTGCAGTCGAAGGAATTGCCGCCCGCCGTGGCGGTGAAGGTGGGCAGGTAGCAACCCTGAGAAGGTCGGCATCGCCCTTTGCCGCGACAGGAGCCGCGACCCGATGGCAAGATCGGTGCTGATGCAGACCCGCCCGCCCAAGATCCCCGAATCCGTCCTCATCGTCATTCACACTGACGAACTCGAGGTGTTGCTGATCGAACGCGCCGACCAGCCCGGCTTCTGGCAGAGCGTCACCGGCTCCAAGGACCGTGTCGACGAGCCGCTCACCGAGACCGCCGTGCGCGAGGTGGCAGAAGAAACCGGCATCGAGATCGGTTCGCCCGCCGTGCCGCTGGCCAATCTGCGCGACTGGAATCTGCGCAACGTCTACGAGATCTACCCGGTGTGGCGGCATCGCTATGCGCCGGGCGTGACGCATAACACCGAGCATGTGTTCGGCCTGCGCGTGCCACGCGGCACACCCATTGCCCTGGCCCCGCGAGAGCATCTTCGCTACCAGTGGCTGCCGTGGCGCGAGGCGGCGGACCGCTGCTTCTCGCCGTCCAATGCCGAAGCCATTCTTCAACTCCCAAGGTTTTCATGACCCGTGGTGCTGCTTCGTCCACCCTGCACCCCGCGCACGTTCTGCGGGTGGCCACCTACAACATCCACAAGGGCGTGCGCGGCATCGGCCCGCGCAAGCGGCTCGAGATCCACAACATCGGCCTCGGCGTCGAAGCGCTCGATGCCGACATGATCTTTCTGCAGGAAGTGCGCAACTTCAACCACGGCGAGGCGCTGCGCTTTCCCGACACGCATTTCGGTTGGCCCCGTGTGCCGCAGGCCAACCACCTCGCGCCCGAAGGCTATGACGTGGCCTACCGCACCAACGCCATCACGCGCGATGGCGAGCACGGCAACGCGCTGCTGTCGCGCTGGCCGCTGGGCGAAGACGTCGGCCACCACGACGTCTCCGACCACCGCTTCGAGCAGCGCGGCCTGCTGCACGTGCTGGTCGACTGGCACGGCACGCAGGTGCACGCCATCGTCGCGCACCTGGGCCTCATGCATGCCAGCCGCGTGCGCCAGGTCGAGCGCATCGCCGCCTTCTTGTCGAGCAAGGTGCCGCGCCACGAGCCGGTCGTGCTGGCCGGCGATTTCAACGACTGGGGCGAGAAGCTCGACGCCCCCATGCGCGAGATGGGGCTGATGCGCGCCGAGCACGCGGGCAGCGCGTCGCAACGCACCTTCCCGTCGCGCGTGCCGCTGTTCTCCCTCGACCGCATCTACACGCGTGGCTTTCGCTGCACCGCGACCTTCGTGCCGCGCGGCAATGCGTGGGCGCGCATGTCCGACCACCTGCCACTCGTGGCCGACCTCGAACTCGCCTGATGGATCACGACCGCGCCGAAGCCGCCGAATCGCCGCCCGATTCGCTGATGCACGCGTGGCGCCGCGCGGTCTACAGCGGCGGCAACAAGGCCGTGCTGCTGCGCGGTGGCGATGCCTTGTTCCCAGCCATGGTGCGCGCCATCGAGAAGGCGCGCCACGAAGTCTGGCTCGCCACCTACATCTACGACAACCACGGTACGGTGGCCACCGTCACGCAGGCCTTGGTCGATGCTGCGCGGCGCGGCGTGCAGGTCAAGGTGCTGGTCGATGGTTTCGGCACGCGCAGCAACCTGCAGGAGCTGCGCGGGCATTTCGACGACGCCGGCGTCCAGATGGCCGTGTTCCGCCCGCTCGACCGCTGGTGGAGCTGGCTGCAGCCTGGCCAGCTGCGCCGGCTGCACCAGAAGCTGTGCGTCGTCGATGGCGCAGTGGCCTTCGTTGGCGGCGTCAACCTGCTCGACGACCGCTTCGACCAGGTCCACGGCTGGAGTGACGAGCCCCGGCTCGACTACGCCGTCGAGCTGCGCGGCCCGGTGGTCTCATCGGTCGAGCAGGCCACACGTGCCTTGTGGACGCGTGCGCGCATCGGCCGCCACTTCGGCAAGGAGATGGCGGCGCTCGCCCGCAGCGCCGAGCCCGTCGCGCGGGCCAAGCGCCTGCTGCGCCGCCTGCGCATGCCCAAGGGCGCGGCCGTGGCCAGCGGGCTCGACGAGCTGTTGCCGGTGCGCGCATCGTTCGTGATGCGAGACAACCTGCGGCGGCGCCGCGCCATCGAACGCAGCTACATCGACGCCATCCGCAACGCACGCGAGCGCGTCGATTTGATCTCGCCGTATTTCTACCCCGGCCGCGCCTTCCTGCGCGTGCTGCTCGGCGCGGCGAAACGCGGTGTCGAGGTGCGCCTGCTGCTGCAAGGCAAGGTCGACTACCGCATTGCCGCGCTGGCAGCGCGCGCGCTGTACGACGAGCTCATCGGTGCCGGCGTGCGCGTGTTCGAGTACACGCCGGCCTACCTGCACGCCAAGATCGGCTTGGTGGACGAAGGCTGGGCCACGGTCGGCAGCTCCAACATCGACCCGCTGTCCCTGTTGCTCAACCTCGAAGCGAACGTCGTCATCCGCGATGCCAACTTCACGAACGCGCTGGCCGCCCAGTTCGACAACGCCGTGGCCGCTTCGCGCGAGATCGACCCGACGCAAGCCCGCATGCGCTCCCTGCAAGGCGCGCTCAGACGCGGCTTCGTCGCCTGGTGTGCCCACATCTACTTGCGCATCGCAGGCGCGACCGGCAGATATTGAGCGACAGCCATGGACCTGATCGTCCAACGCCCCGAAGGCCTGTATTGCCCGCCCGGTGATTTCTACATCGACCCGTGGCGCCCGGTCGGCCGGGCGGTCATCACGCATGCCCACGGTGACCACGCGCGCATGGGGCATGGCCACTACCTCGCGTCGGCCAAGTCCGAAGGCGTGCTGCGTTCCCGGCTCGGCGAGATCACGCTGCAGACGCTGAACTACGGCGAGGTGATCGACCACCACGGCGTGCGCCTGAGCCTTCACCCCGCCGGCCATGTGCTGGGTTCGGCTCAGGTTCGCATCGAGCACGACGGCGAGGTGTGGGTCGCGTCGGGTGACTACTTCGTCTCTGGGGTCGGGGATGGCAACACCACCTGCGAGCCGTTCGAGCCGGTGCGCTGCCATTGCTTCGTCACCGAGTCGACCTTCGGCCTGCCCATCTACCGCTGGCTTCCGCAGCGCGAGGTGTTCGAGGACATCAACGGCTGGTGGCGCGCCAACGCCCAGGCCGGCCGCGCCAGCCTGCTGATGGGCTACAGCTTCGGCAAGGCGCAGCGCATCCTGGCGGGTGTGGATGCAGGCATCGGGCCCATCGTCGTGCATGGCGCGGTCGAGCCGCTGAACCGCGCCTACCGCGAGGCCGGTGTGGCGCTGCCGCCCACGCACAACGCAAACGAGCTGGACAAGGCCGCACTCTCCAAAGCCTTGATCGTCGCGCCGCCCTCGGTGCAAGGCTCCCCCTGGACCAAGCGCTTCGGCGACTACAGCGACGCCTTCGCCAGCGGCTGGATGCAGCTCCGTGGCGCGCGCCGACGCCGTGCCGTCGACCGTGGCTTCGTGCTCAGCGACCACGCCGACTGGCCCGGCCTGCAGCGCGCCATTGCCGCCACCGGCGCACAGCGCGTGATCGTCACGCACGGCTACGAGGCCATCATGGTCCGCTGGCTCGAAGAGCAGGGCCTGCAGGCCGGCGCGTTCGAAACCGAATACGACGACGAACGCGCCGACGTGCAGAAGCCCGCCGGTGACGTCGAAAGCAACGAGTGAAGCGCCGGCCATGAAACGCTTCGCCCAACTCTTCAACGAGCTCGACGCGAGCACCGCGACCAACGCCAAGGTCGATGCGCTGAAGCGCTATTTCGACCAGGTGAGCGATGCGGATGCCGCGTGGGCGGTGTACTTTCTCTCCGGTGGCAAGCCGCGCCAGGTCGTTCCCACCGGCACGCTCAGCGAGCTGGCCCGCCAGCGGGCCGGCATTGCGCCATGGTTGTTCGACGAGTGCTACCAGGCGGTCGGCGACCTGGCGGAGACCATCGCGCACGTGCTGCCCATGGCCACGAACGTCAGCGACGTCGGCCTCGCCACCTGGGTAGAGCAGCGCCTGCTGCCGCTGCGCGATGCCACACCCGAGCAGCAGGCCGAGCGCATCGCCGCCTACTGGGACGAGCTCGACACCACAGGCCGCTTTGTGCTCACCAAGCTCATCGGCGGTGGCTTTCGCGTCGGCGTGAGCAAGCTGCTCGTGCAGCGTGCCCTCGCGGCCCATGCGCGACTGGATGCCAAGCTGGTCGCGCAGCGCATGATGGGCTTCACCGACAAGACCGCGCGGCCCGACGCGGCGCTGTACCGAAACCTGTTGTCGCACGACGCCGTGCCGCAGGCCGATTCCGGCCAGCCGTATCCCTTCTTCCTGGCCCATGCGCTCGAGCTGCCACTGTCGGACTTCGAGCCCAAGCTCGGCCCGCCGAGCGACTGGTTGGTCGAGTGGAAGTACGACGGCATCCGTGCGCAGGTGGTGCGCCGCGCCGGCAACATCTGGATCTGGTCACGGGGCGAAGAACTCGTCACTGATCGCTTCCCCGAGGTCGTGGCACTCGCCGGCCAACTGCCCGATGGCACCGTGCTCGATGGCGAAATCCTTGTCTGGAAGGATGGCAAACCCGCCCCCTTCAACCTGCTGCAGCAACGCATCGGCCGCAAGACCCTCAACAAGAAAGTGCTCGCCGACGCGCCGGTCAGCTTCATGGCCTACGACCTGCTGGAGTGGCAGGGCCAAGACGTGCGCGAGTGGCCGCAACATCAGCGCCGCGAGAAGCTGCTGGAGCTGACGCGCGAGACCACCCTCAGCGTCTCGCCCGTCGAGCAGCGCGCCACCTGGCAAGAGCTGGCCACACTGCGCGAAGAGTCGCGTGCACGTGGTGTCGAGGGTTTCATGCTCAAGCACCATGCGTCGCGCTACGGCAGCGGCCGCACCAAGGCCGATGGCACCTGGTGGAAGTGGAAGATCGCGCCGCTCAGCGTCGACGCGGTGCTCATCTACGCGCAAGCCGGCCACGGCCGCCGCGCCAGCGTCTACACCGACTACACCTTTGCCGTGTGGAACCGCCAGCCGCGCGACGCCGCTGAAGCGCATGAAGTGATCGACGCCATCGAACGCCGCGACCCGGCACAGCCCGACGCGCTGCAACTTGTCGCCTTTGCCAAGGCTTATTCGGGCCTCACCGACGAAGAGTTCCGCGAGGTCGACCGAGTGATCCGCGCCACCACGCTTGAGAAATTCGGCCCGGTGCGCAGCGTCAAGCCCACGCTGATGTTCGAGCTGGGCTTCGAAGGCATCAACAAGAGCCCGCGGCACAAGAGCGGCATCGCGGTTCGATTCCCCCGCATGCTGCGTATCCGAAATGACAAGCCGCTGCACGAAGCCGACACATTGGCGACACTGCAAGCCTTGATGAACGTGGGAGGCGAGACATGACGAGCTATGACTGTGACCTGTTCGTGATCGGCGCCGGCAGCGGCGGCGTGCGCGCAAGCCGCATGGCCGCGCAGCGCGGCGCGCGCGTGGTGGTGGCCGAAGCCGGCCCGCTGGGCGGCACCTGCGTCAACGTCGGCTGCATCCCGAAGAAGCTCTACAGCTACGCCTCGCACTATGGCGAGCTCTTCGAGCAGTCGCACGGCTTCGGCTGGAAGAGCGAGAAACCGGTGTTCGACTGGGCCACGCTGCGGCAGCGGCGGGCCACCGAGATCACGCGGCTCAACGGCGTCTACGAAGGCCTGCTCAGCGGTGCCGGAGTGCAGCTGCTGCGCGGCTGGGCACGGCTGATCGACGAGCACACCGTCGAGGTCGACTGCGAAGGCGGCGAGCAGCGCCTCACCGCAAAGCACATCCTGCTGGCGACCGGCGGCGAGCCCACGCCGGCCACCGGCCCCGGGGCCGAATGGGCACTCGACTCAGATGCGATGTTCGACATTGACCCGTTCCCCAAGCGCCTCGTCGTGGTGGGTGGTGGCTACATCGCCTGCGAGTTCGCCTCCATCTTCCAGGGCCTGGGCTCGCAGGTGACGCAGGTGCACCGGGGCCCGCAGTTGCTGCGCGGGTTCGACGTCGAAGTGGCCAAATTCGTTGCCACCGAGATGCGCAAGAAGGGCCTCACGCTCAGGCTCGACAGCACCATCGCCAGCGTCGACAAGGTCGGCGATGTGCAGCGCGTGACGCTGAGCGACGGCAGCGTGGTCGAGGCCGACGCGGTGCTGCACGCCACCGGCCGCCGCCCGCGTGCCGCCGGCATGGGCCTCGCCGACCTCGGCATCACGCTCAACGCCGACGGCTCGGTGGCCGTCAACGAGCATCTGCAGACGAAGATTCCGTCCATCTATGCCATCGGCGACCTGATCGGCCGCAAGGCGCTCACGCCAGTGGCCCTGGCCGAAGCGATGTACCTCGTCGACCAGCTCTTCGGCCACGCCGAAGGCAAGACGCCGCGCCACCCGATCGACTACGACCTCGTGCCCACGGCAGTCTTCACCCACCCGAACATCGGCACCGTGGGCCTGAGCGAAGAGGCCGCCCGCGCCAAGTACGGCCGCGTGCGTGTGTACCGCGCCGACTTCAAGGCGCTGCAGCACACGCTGAGCGAAAGCACCGAGCGCACGCTGATGAAGCTGCTGGTCGACGACGCGAGCGACCGCGTGGTCGGCATGCACATGGTCGGGCTCGACGCCGGCGAGGTGATCCAGGGCTTTGCGGTCGCGCTGCAGGGCGGGCTCACCAAGGCGGTGTTCGACCGCACGTTGGGCATCCACCCGACCGGGGCAGAAGAGTTCGTCACCATGCGCGACGTGCTGCGCGTCTCGGAGCGCTGAACCCACGCCCGAGGTGCATCAGCAGCACCTCTTCCACCTGATCTCCCCGCCATGGCTTCTGAACCTTTCTCGCTGCGACGCATCGCCGTCTCGGCGTTCGGCCCGTCCTTGCTGTTCGGCCTGGGGGAAGGGGCCATCCTGCCGGTGATCCCGCTCACCGCGCGCGAGCTTGGCGCATCGGTGCCGATGGCAGCACTCATCGTCACGCTGATCGGCGTGGGCTCGCTGGTGAGCAACATCCCGGCCTCGCTGATCACCATGCACCGCGGCGAGCGCTGGGCCATCGTGGCGGCTGCGCTGTGGTGTGCCGTGGCCATGGCGCTGTGCGCGGCAACCAGCCACCTCGGCATCTTCGCGCTGGGCAGTTTCATGATCGGCATGTCGCAGGCGGTGTTCAGCCTGGCACGGCAGAGCTACCTCACCGAAGCGGTGCCGGTGGAGTTCCGCGCGCGGGCCTTGTCCACACTCGGCGGCTCCATGCGCATCGGCCTGTTCATCGGCCCCTTCATCGCGGCCGCGGCCATCCACAGCTACGGAATCATCGGCGCGTATGGCGTCGGCATCGCGGCGCTGATGGTGTCGGCGATCGTCGCGGCACGCATTCCAGATCTCGAGACCCGGCATGCCACTGCGCAGCCCGATGCGGCCAAGCCCGCGCCTGCCACGCCCACGCTGCTGTCCACGCTGCGCGACCACCGCCACGTCTTCGTCACGTTGGGCGTCGGCGTCACGTTGGTCAGCGCCGTGCGGGCCACGAGGCAGGCGCTGATCCCGTTGTGGGCCGACCACCTGGGCCTCGCGCCTTCGGTCGCCTCGCTGATCTACGGCCTGGCGGGTGGTATCGACATGCTGGTGTTCTACCCCGCCGGCAAGGTGATGGACCAGAAGGGCCGCCGACGGGTGGCTGTGCCGTCGATGGTCATCATGGGCGCCGCGTTGCTGCTCACGCCGTTCACACAAGGCGCCACCACCCTGCTGATCGCCGCCATGGCCATCGGCTTCGGCAACGGCATCGGCTCGGGCATGGTGATGACGCTCGGTGCCGACCATTCGCCCGCTCGTGGCCGTGCGCACTTCCTCGGCGTCTGGCGGCTCATGGCAGACCTCGGCTCCTCGTGCGGGCCAGCGCTGCTGTCCTTGTTGGCCGCCACCATGTCGCTCGGTGCCGGCATCGCCGTCACGGGCGTGATCGCCTTTGCAGCCGCCGCGCAGTTGGCGTACTGGATCCCTCGTGCGCACACGCGAGGGCGAGTTCGCTGAAAGGCGTCATGGCGTTGCCGCAGGCGTAGGTAATACTTCCGCCTGGCGAAGAAGGTCTCCGCCAAGCCGCGGAAGGTGTCCAAGCGCATGTGCAGCGATCGAAAATCTCTCCCTCGCCATGCGTGACCAGCCCCTGCTGATCGCCCTGGTGGCGATCCAGTTCTTCGTTCATGCGCTGGGCTGGTCGATGGCAGCGCACCTCACGCAGCGCTGGCGCGCGGCAGAAGGCCTTTTCGCCGCCTTCTGGCTGTTGCTGGCGGCAGGCCTCATGCTCTACGTGCCGCCCTGGGCCTCGGGCAGTGCGCCGCGCAACCTGGGAGACATCTTCATCGTCGGCGCGATCGCCGTGCAGCACTGCGGCATGGCGCTGTACTGGGATCAGCGCCCCCGCGCGCGGAGCTACCTGGCGTTACTGGCCTTCACGGTCTCGATGCTCGCACTCAGCATGGCGCAGGAGAACGGCCACGGCCTGCGCGTGGCCAATGTGTGCGTGGGCGTCGGGGTGATGCTGCTCGCCACGGTGCGCCTGATCTGGCAGCGCGGCCGGCAGGCCATGCCGATCTTTGCGACCGTTCTGGCGGCCAGCTACGCCGTGCTGGCGCTGGCCCTGCTGGCGCGTGCGGTGCAGGCGCTGATCGTCGGCTCCAGCACCAAGATCTCCATCGACGCGCCAGGCCACTCCAACGTGCCGCTCGCCATCCTGGTGATGTTCGTCGGCGGCATGATCAACCTGTCTCACATCCGCCTCGTGCTCGGCCGCGTGCTGCAGCACCTGACAACGCAGGCGCTGACCGATGCACTCACCGGCGCAGTCAACCGCCGCGGGCTGATGCAGCGTCTCGAAGAACTGCACTCACGCGCACGGCAGGGCGAGCCCGGCTACGTGGTGCTGATGGTCGACGTCGACCACTTCAAGGCCGTCAACGACGAGCATGGGCACAGCGAAGGCGACCAGGTGCTGCAACGCGTGGCCCAGAACCTGCGCGATGGGCTGCGTGTCGGCGACGTGGTCGCACGCTGGGGCGGGGAAGAGTTCTGCGTGCTGCTGCCGCGCATCCGCCTGGCCGATGCCCACGTGCTGGCCGAGCGGGCCTTGCTGCAAGTGGCCGCCTCCGGCAAGCCGCGGGTCACCGTCAGCATCGGTGTCGCCGAAGCCCATCTCGGCAGCGAGGGCGTCGACGCGGTCATCCGCCGTGCCGACGCGGCGCTGTACCGCGCCAAGAAGGCAGGGCGCAACCGCGTCGTCGCGGCCGGCGACATCGCGCCGGCCTGAGCACACACGCGAGGCCGCCGATCAGGCGCCCGCCGGCACCTGATCCAGAAAGCCGATCACCCGGCGAATGCGGCCGGCCTGCAGCGAGACCACGTCGCTGCCCTTGATCGGCGGCTCGGCACCCGCCGGCCCGAGCGACCAAGAGAAACGCACATGCTCGCCATGGCCATTGGGCGTGCCGAGCAGCGAGAAGCGAAAGCCCGGGAAGCGCTCGTGCACCGCACCGATGAGCGCGCCGATTTGCGCCGGCCCTTCACCGCACATCATCGGGTCGACGTAGCTGGCGTCGGCCGTCCAGTGCTCGCGCAGCAGCGCGGCACGCCGCGCGGCGTCGGTCTCGTTCCAGGCTTGCAGGTAGGTGGTGGCGATGGTGTTGGCGTCTGACATGGTGAGAGTCCTTGGTGTTGAGCCGTCGTATCGCGGCATGTGTGACCTTAGGACTCGCGGTGCGGGCGGTCGATGACGTGGGAGGTCATCGTCACGCGGAGCAATCAGATCGGCGACCTCGGCGAGACGCTCGACAGCTTGATGCGGACGGTTCCCGACCGCCAAGCGGTCGGGAACCGTCACATCATCAGCAGTCGACTTGGTCGGATGGGTGTGTGCTCGTCAGCGAACCGATACGAAGACCGGGTTCGAATAGAACCAGAGGCTGGCGTAGTTGCGGTCGTTGATGGCATTGACGCGGGCCGTGTTGTCGGCCAGGTTCGTCTGCTGATCGGCCAGCGGTTCGCCGTTGGCACTGAGCGCGGAGGTATCGGGTGCCAGGTTGGTCCCACGCAAGCGCAGGTATTGGTTCTTCGTCACTTCGAGCTGGGTGCTGACGCTGAAGTAGCCATCTGCATCGACCTTCCAGTCGGCCGCCGTGAAGCGCTGCAACACCCGCGTCGACGCATTGGTCGCAACGTCGTAGGCAGGTGTCCCCGGTGCCGCCTTGCCGGTGACGTCACCGACGATGAGGTCGACGTGATCGACCACGGGCTTCATGTTGCCGAGCGTTCCGCTGTCGACCGGGCGTTGGTAGTTGTTCAGTGCGGGGCTCTTGAAGCGGATCGTGACGGTGACTTTTTCTCCTTGGGCGGCTTTGATCTCCTGACCCATGAATCCTGTACCCGATGAACCGGCAACGCGGAAATCCAGTGCGTTGATCAGGTCGCCGAACGCACCGAACATGCGCCCGTCGCGCAGGCTCTTCAGCAACCCGGACACACCGCTCGCCCCATCTGCCATCCAGACGTGGTTCTTCGAATACTCCCCAGGGTAGTAACCACTGCTGTTGCTGGCGGAATCGATCTCGAAGTGCGAGTCTGAATCGGCGATGTTCCAGATACGCCGCCCCTCGCCGAGCAGCGCGTCCCACGTGCCGCCAAGCTTCGCCACGATGGCGTCCACCCCGCCGTAGGTTCGGTTCGGAAGGTTTGCGTCGATGTAGGCCGACGTGTAGCCCCCGCGATTGGGCTCCATCTGGTTGCCCACCATGCCCTCGATCATGTAGACGATGTCCGGGGCCAGGTCATTCATCTGGCGCAGATCGCTGATGGTGTACTTGGCTGGGTTGCGAGACGGGTGGTTGATGCTGGCGAAGCTGGTCGTCGGATAGTTGGACTTCAACCACGAGATGGCCTGCAGCGCATCGGCCGCGGTGGTGTTGAAGCGCTGCGGATACGTCGTCTTCCATCGCGCCACGTCGGCCGCCTCGAACAGCGACTCGGGCGCCGTGGTGAACGCGTATTGAAACTCCTTGGCCCCGTTCGTTGCGGCCACCATCGGCGAGCCCCCTTCGAACAGTCCGATGCCCAGGTGGTCATGGGTCGGCATGTCCCACTCGAACGCCGAGAAGATCAGTTTGTCGGCATACGTGCCTGCCGCTTGCAATGCTTTCACGCGGGGAATCTCATAGGACTCCATTCCATACGCGAACGCGACGGGTGCGGCCAGAAGCGCGCCGTTGTTGTCGTACTTCGACGACCGGAGGTGATTGGTCACCGCCATCCAGTCGAGCTTGTAGATGGCGAAGGCCTTGTTCAGCACCAGATCGAGCGTCTGCGTGGTTCGGGAATCGTCCGACTGCACCGTGTGAACGTGGAGGTCACCAGTCACCCATTTTCCTGGTGGGTCGCCTGCGGTAGTGGAATCGCTTTGACCGCCACAAGCGGCGAGCAAGGTCAACGTGACCAACGCCACGGCGATTGGCGAGAACCTAAAACGGGATCGCACAGAGATATCCTTCAAGTTGTGAACGTCGTGGCCTTCTTCTTCCACAGCGCACCGTGTTTCAGGTGATGCGGAATGGCCGCTTCGCAGGTGCCTACCTGCTCAAGCGAGTGATGATTGCCTGGAGGTGTGACACCGCCATGAAAGGCCCTCGGGTGCTATTGCGGGTGAGCCATCAGCGATCGCTGTGAACGCTATTCGCGGGTGCTCGACCCCAGCTCGCTTGTTCAGTCCCGCAATCTGCGGTTCTTCTTCAGTCATGCGCCGTTCGCGAGGACGCTGGCCCAAGCCATCTGAGGCTATCAAGTTCAAGGCTTGCAGGTAAGTCACGCGATGGTGTTGGCGTCGGACATGGTGAGCGTCCTTGGCGTTGAGCCGTCGTATCGCGGCATGTGGTCGATGACGTGGGAGGTCATCGTCGGCTTCCCACAGTGCGTTCAGGTGACCCAGTGGACGCGGTTCGAATTTGGGTTGCCGGGCAGCGGTAGCGACAGTGCTTCGGCCGTGACCGCATCGCGATCTGCGGATGACATCCGCCCCCACGGCTGGAGCGTGACGTCTCGGCCCGCGCGGCGCCATGTACCGACCAGTTCGCCGTTGAGCATGATGGCGCCGGGCCACACGCGCGAAGTCCACAGTGCGGCTCGACGGTCGGCCTCGGGAATCAGCAGCTCGCGATCGGCGCCCTGGAGGAGGAAGTACGCGTCCCCGCTCGGCAGAAGCCGCACGCCTTCAACGGGTCCTGGGATCGCCCGAAACCCGGCCTCCTGCTCGGCGAGGATCCAGGCGTCGCCGACCGGCGTTCTGACGGGGATCAGGGTTGGCGCGAGTGCCTTGTGCGCCGCACCTGCGGCGACCTTCGCGATCCCGGTCCATGCGGCGAAGCCCTCAGCGGTGGAGGGACCAAAGACCTGAAGGTGCCGGCGTGCAAGCTCGAGTTGGGCCTCAGCCGGGTCAATCGACGGCCGCAGGACGGTGCGGACAGTGGGCCGGTTGGCGCCGTCCCAGCGAATCAGGACCGTGCCGGTCGCTGCCGCATAGCGCAGCGAGTTGGGAACGACGCCCATTCCTCGTCCGGCCTCGCAATAGGGCATCTCCTCCCCGTCGAGCCATTGGTGCAGGCGTTCGGCGAGATCCTCGGCCCTGCGCCGCTGCGAACCACCAGCCGGAAGTCTGCCGAGCGAGAAGACAGCTTGATCTTCAGCGGCGACCGTGTACGCGCTGAACCGAGGACCCCAGAGCTGAACAAGGGACGGATCCGCCCAGGCTTCCGGCGTCGTGCCCGCGACTCGAGCATGCAGCGACATCACCGCTGCTCGCGGCATGCTGTCCTGGAGGCCAGCCAACGCTGCACGTCGTACCGATGCCGCGCCAAGTGGCAGCCGCCTGACGAGCCCATTGGCTTCTCGTCGGTGGCTCAGGATCTGCTGCCGCGTTAGCTCGAGAGGCCGCCGTGTATGCATGCCTTTCATTTTCCACCGCGGCCGCGACCGGCATCCAGCGCTGTCGTCCGCGGACGAGGACCTTGCCACGCCGGCGGAGACAGCTCGGCTGCCGCGCCACCCCGGATCGCGGCGTACAGGCCCGCGACCAAGAACTCCCGCACAACCTCCTTGCTTCGAGGTGTAGCCAATCCAATGCCGACGGCAAGCTCGTCACCCTCGACCAGGGCTCGATAGGAAACACCTGCCCGTCGCAGTCCTGCAAACGATTTGGGCAGCAAGGCAATGCCACGCCCACCTGCCACATCCGCAAGCAATACGTGATGGTCAGTCGGCTCCTTGACCTTCCGCGGCGCAAAGCCGTGGTGGGCGAAAACACGCTGGCAGTGGTCGTAGAACGCAGGCTGACGCGCACGCTCGAACCAGAAGATGACCTCCGCGGCGAGGTCGGCGAGTTGAACTGTTCGGCGCCGGGCCAGGCGGTGGGACGATGGCATCGCCACCATCATCGGCACCCGGTCAAGCTCCATCACGTCAAGACCCGCGGCCTCTGTCGGCAGCGCGATGAAAGCTGCCGTCAATCGGCCGGCACGCAGTTGGCGCACGAGTCTGGGGGATGTGTCGACGACCACCGACACGGCCGTGTCGGGATGACGCGCCTGGAGCCGTTCCGCGAGCCCGCTGAACCACGCCGGTTCGACGGCGCTCGTGAGACCAAGCCTCAAACTGTGCGGCATGCCCTCATGGGCCAGACTGGCCTCGGCCTCGCGAAGCAATCTTCCAACACTTCGCGCATAGGGCAGCAGCTTGCGGCCGGCGTCGGTGAGGCTCACACCTTGAGTACCGCGGTCGAACAAGCGGGCGCCCAGCCGCTCCTCGAGTTCACGAATCGCACGGCTCAACGGTGGTTGGGATAGGTGCAGCGTCTCGGCCGCTTGCCGAAAGCTCAACGTGTCCGCCACGGCCAAGAAGAGTTCAAGAGAGCGGGAATCCAGGCGTGGTGACATACCAAAAAGGTATCACGAACTTGGTCATTTCAGATGCCGCGACCCGCTCCTACAGTGGCTTGCATCGAAACTCAGGAACTGCTCATGGCCATCAGACATGTACTCACTCAAGACCTTCTGAGTCCTATCCCTATCGCCGCGGCTCGGTCGACAAACGGTTCGAAGCTCGCGGTCGGAAAGTGGCGCGACGCTAGTGCGCGTCCATATCGCCATGGAGCCGCACGATGAGCGCCGACCGCTACGAACGAGGTGCCGCCATGCTGGCTGCCGTCGACGGCCCGACGGGCCTCGCGGTTGTAGAGGGGCTGGCGAAATCCTTTCCCGATTTCGCGCGCTACATCGTTGAGTTCCCGTTCGGTGACATCTATGCGCGCAAGGGGCTGGGCCTGCGCGAACGCGAACTCGCCACGGTCGCGGCACTGTGTGCCCTCGGTCACGCTCAGCCGCAACTTCGGGTGCACGTACACGCCGCCCTTCATGTCGGTTGCTCGCCAATTGAAGTCGTCGAGGTGGTGATGCAGATGGCTGTCTACGCAGGGTTCCCAGCTGCACTCAACGGCTTGGCGGTTGTGCGAGAAGTGTTCGCAGAGTCGGGTATTCCGCTTCCCGTCGGTTCCGACTAGCGCTGCCTGCTCGGATGCTCCGCACCATGCCGCTGCAAGGTCGGCTGTGCATTGGAGGACCGCCATCTGTCCAAGACCGCGAGTTCCAGGGCCGGCCTCGACCGGCAGGAGTCACTGCATCACTGACCTTCACGCCGGCGCCGCCCCCTGCGTTGCGGTGTAGACCGCATACAGCGACTGGCTCGCCGCCATGAAGAGCCGGTTGCGCTTGGGGCCGCCGAAGCAGATGTTGCCGCAGACCTCGGGGAGTCGGATGCGGCCGATCAGCTTGGCTTGCGGTGTCCAGACCGTCACGCCGCTGTAGCCGACGCGGCGGCCGGCATTGCTGGAGCACCAGAGGTTGCCGTCGACGTCGGCGCGCACACCGTCGGGGCCGCAGTTCACGCCGTCGATCATGAAATCGCTGAAGCGCTTGCCGTTGCTGAGCTTGTTGTCCGAGCCCACGTCGAACACGTACATGTCGCCCTTGCCGCCCGCGATGGTGTCGCCGGGGCCCTGGCCGGTGCTGACGATGTAGAGCTTCTTGAAGTCGGGCGAGAAGCAGAGGCCGTTGGGGTCGGGCACCAGGTCTTCGCCGGCCACTTGCGTCATGGTTCCGCTCTTGTCGAGCCGGTAGACCGCAGTGGGCAGTTCGCGTTTGTACGAGCCCAGCTCCGGTGGCTGGCCGAGCCTTGGGTTGAGCTTGCCGGCCTTGTTGGCCGGGCCGCCGGCGGCATCCACCGTGCCTTCGTAGAGCTGCGCGCCATACGGTGGGTCGGTGAACCAATAGCTGCCGTCGGGGTGGGAGACGACGTCGTTGGGTGAGTTGAGTCGCTTGCCGTTGAACATCGAGGCCAGCACGGTGACGGAGCCGTCGAGCTCGTAGCGCACCACGCGCCGCGTGACGTGCTCGCACGAGAGCTGCCTGCCCTGGTAGTCGAAGGTGTTGCCGTTGCTGTTGTTCGAAGGGCTGCGGAACACGCTGACGTGGCCGTCGTCTTCGCTCCAGCGCAGTTGCCGGTTGTTGGGGATGTCGCTCCAGACGAGGAACTTGCCGACCGAGCTCCAGGCCGGCCCCTCGGACCAGAGCGCGCCCGTCCACAGACGCTGGATCGATGCATTCGGCTGGCGCAGGCCGTCGAACATCGGGTCGATGGTCAGCACGTCCGGGTCGCTGAAATAAGTGGTCGGTGCACCGCCGGGGCCGAAATCTCGCGGTGGCTGCGTGATGGTGCTCGGCGGGCCGAGCGGCGCGCCTGCAGCGCTTTGTGCCTGTGCCCAGCGCGGAATGATCATGGCGCTGCCGACGGCAGCTCCCAGGCCGCGCAACAAGGTGCGGCGGGAGGCGGAGTCACTGGAATGCGGATAGCGTGTGGTACTCATCATGTTTGTCTCCAGTCGAGTTGTTGTTTCGAAACCGCCGTCATGGCGGGGTCACCTGCACCTTCAGCGACGAGAACCATGCGGCCAGGTTGTCGATGTCTGCATCGCTCAGCGGCTTGGCCATCAGGCTCATCACCTCGTGCTTGCGCGTGCCGCCTCGGTAGGCCTTGAGCTGCGCGCTGATGTATTCCGCGGGCTGCCCAGCCAGGTTGGGCGCGTCGGGTGTGGCCGACAGGCCCAACGGCCCGTGGCAGGCTGCGCACACACCCGCCTTCTGGCGGCCGACCTTGGCGTCTTGCGCCAGGGCCGGGCCCGCCACGCACGCGATGGCAAGCAGCCAGGTGGCGTGGGTGCGCATGCGGGTGCGCATCAGTTGCCGCTGTAGGTGATGCGGTAGATTGCGCCGGCGTAATCGTCGGACACGAAGAGCGAGCCGTCTTTCGCCACCGCCACGTCGACCGGGCGGCCGCGGTAGGTGCCGGTCTCGTCGTCGAGCCAGCCTTCGGCGAAGACCTCGTTCTTGTCGGCGGTGCCATCCGGCTTCAGCGAGGTGAACAGCACCCGCGCGCCGACGGGCTTGGTGCGGTTCCACGAGCCGTGCTGCGCCGAGAAGAAGCCGTTCTGGTACTTCGCAGGGAACTGCTTGCCGGTGTAGAAGGCCATGCCCAGGTCGGCCGCGTGGGCCACCGTCATCACCTGCGGGTCGACGGCCCCGGCAGGGATCGCGTCCTTGTCGTAGCCGAACTCGGTGACGCGTGTCTTGCTCACGATGTAGGGGTAGCCGAAGAACTGGCCGGGCTTGGTGGCGCGGTTGATCTCGCCCATCGGGATGTCGTCGCCCATGCCGTCGGTCTGGTTGTCGGTGAACCAGAGCGTCTTGTCCTTGGGGTTGAAGTCCATGCCGACCGAGTTGCGCACGCCGGTGGCATAGACCTCGCGGCCGGTGCCGTCCTGGTTCATGCGCACGATGCCGCCGATGCCCACCTTGTTGTACAACGCGAGCTTGTCTCGCGGCTGCACGTTGAAGGGCTGGCCGAGCGTGATGTACAGCTTGTTGTCGGGCCCGATGCGGCAGATGCGGCCGCTGTGGTTGAACGACTCTTCTTCCGGCGGGATGAGCTGGCCCAGCGGCACCACTTCGCCTACCGCCACATCGGCCCCTTCGTAGAAGAACTCAGCCGCGGGGAATGTGTAGACGCGGTTGCTCTCGACGACGATCAGGAAGCCGTCTTTCGTCCAGCACACCGCATTCGGGTTGCGGAATTTGAGCGAGGGCGCGAACTCCTTCACCTCGGTGGCGGTGTCGCCGCTGTTGCGGTTGGTGACGGCCCACACGTTGGTCTTGCGCGTGCCGACGAACATCATGTTGGTCGACGGCGCCACGGCAATCGAGCGCGCATCGGGCACCACGGCATAGAGGTCGATCTTGAAGCCGGTGGGTAGCTTGATGCGTTTCAGGTTCTCGCGCAGCTGGTCGGCGTTCTTGCCGGTCTGCGGCACGGTGGGGATGTTCGGGTCGGTGCCCGACACCTTCATCTGTTTGAGCTTGTCGATGTTCGCCTGCTGCGCCAGCGTGGGCAGGCTCATGATCGCGGCGACGGCCATGAGCGCGGTCGCCTGAAGCTTTCCGTTCGGCATGCTTGTCTCCTGGTGTTGTGTTGTCTGTCGGTGGCTCCGGGATGGCCAGCGCGGGGAACTGTGCTCCTGTTACTTCGGCACCACGAGGCGGCCCGTCAATCGCCATGGCACCCGGCGGGTTTTGGCAAGTTCATTGCCGCTCATAACATTGCGGCTGCCCTGCCTGGAGGCCGTCAATGCGTTGGAGTCTTTATGCCTTTTGTCTCTCAACCGCGATCACGCTGATGGCGGCACCGTCGAGCTCCGCGGCTCAAAGTGAGCGGGGCATGGTGGACGCCGTCACGGCGCGTGCGCTGGTCGACGAGCTGACCGAGCTTGTCGAGTCCCAGTCGCTCGGGCCCCGCGACCCGGCGGAGTACGCGCTAGCCAAGCGCCGCCTCCATGAACAGTTGAAGCCAGAAGGCGCACGGGTCGACCGCAAAGGCCTGTACGCGACGGCACGGGCGCTCCTCGCCACACTGGACACCGACGGACACTCTTTGCTGCTGTCTCGCCAGCAGATGCAGTCATGGGGCTCATCGACCCAGCCGGCCGCGGCCAGTCGTGCTGCTGTGGCGAGCGTGCGGGAGACCAACGCGGGCGCCGTGTTGGTGGTTCGTCCGCCCCAAGCCACATTCACCGATTCGAAGCGCACACTGGAGTACGCGGCGCTGCTTCGGCAGCACATTGTGGGCGAGATGACAAGCAAACTGCCCTGTGCCTTGGTCGTCGACCTGACCGATCAGCGTGGTGGCAACGCCTGGCCGGTGCTGGCGGCTTTCAGCGGGTTGTTCACAGACAAGAACATCGCTAAGACCGTCGATCGGAGCGGCGTGCGCAAGCCCGTGGTCGATGTCGGTTATCTCGACAAGATCAGCCCGCAAGCCGAGAGCCCGCTGCAGGCATTCGCGGGCCAGCCGTTTGCCGTCGTCATGGGCCCACGCACGGCGAGTTCCGGCGAGATGCTTGCCGTGGCGCTGCGTGGCGAACCGGCGGTTCGCTGGTTTGGTCGCTCCTCGTTCGGTGCAACCACGATCAACAGGAGTCCGATGCTGGCCGACGGCGCGATCCTCTTGCTTACGTATGCGCGGTATGCCGTGGGCGACGCCGACCCGATACGCGGCAAGCTCGTTCCAGACGTGCTGGCGGACAACGACACGCCCGAAGCGGCGCTCTCATTGGCCGCCACCTGGGCCTCGGCGCAGGCGCCGGCGTGCCACGTCCATTGAGCGTTGAACCGCTCGGGCGCGCCGGAACCGTCAGGACCGTAGGCTTCGACGCCGCTTGCTCGGCGGGGGCGCCAGCTCGTGCTGCGGCAAGAACAGTTCCGTGTTGCCCGCCACCCGTTCCACCGCCAGGTCGACGAAGGCCCGGACACGCGCCGGCAACGCCACGCGGCTGCCGTAGTACACGTACAGACCCAGGTGGTCGGTCACGTGCTGCGTGAGCAGCGGCACCAGGCGGCCGCTGCGGATGAGCGGTGCCGCTGTCATGCCGATGAGCTGGCCGATGGCCTGCCCCGCGACCACGGCGCGCGCCTCGAACTCAGTGTCGTTGGCGCACACCGCCGCGGCGATGTTGCGAGAGACGACTTCTTCGCCGACCTTGAACTCCCACGGCATCACCTTGTTGGTGGACGCGTGCCGAAAGCCGCTGCAGCGATGGTGGGCCAGGTCGTCGATGCTCGTGGGCACGCCGAAGCGGGCGATGTAGGCGGGCGACGCACACACCACCAGCTGCAGCGTCAGCAGGCGGCGCGCGATCACGCCGCCGGTGGGCTGCGGGCCGGCACGAAAGCCGACGTCCACGCGGTCTTCGACCCAGTTGCCGAGGCGATCGTCGAGCTGCACGTCGGGTTCGACGTCGGGGTGCAGGTGGCAGAACTCTTCGATCACCGGCCACAGCGCTTCCATCATGATCGAGCGCGGCGCCACGATGCGCAGCGGCCCGGCGATCTCTTCGCGCCCGCGCCGCGCGCCGTGCAAGGCGCGCTGCAGCGTCGCCAGACCCGGCTGGGCCGCCTCGATGAACCGGCTGCCTTCTTCGGTGAGGCTCAGGCGGCGCGTCGTTCGATGGAAGAGGCGCACGCCCAGGTGAGCCTCGAGTTGCGACAGCGCCTGGCTTGCCGCCTGCGGCGTGATCGCCTGTGCCGCGGCCGCCTGCCGCAGACTGCCCAACTCAGCCGCCTTGACGAAGGTGGAGATGGCGCGCAGTTCGTTGAAAGCCATGCAGATGCTCCTGAAGCAAGGCGGCAATTATCACGATTCACTTGCCAATGAAGCCAGCGATCGATGGCTAGTCCGAGATCAATCGCCAACCTATATTGCCCTCACCGACAACCCGCCCATCACCTCTCTTCAAAGGAAAACACCATGTCATCGACTACCGACTTCAAGCGCATCTGGATGATCACCGGCGCCTCGCGCGGCATCGGCCTGCGGCTCGTGGAGGCCGCGCTCGCGAATGGCGACGCCGTCGTGGCCACCGCGCGAGACACGGCCTCACTCAAGCAACGCTTCGGCGACAACGCCGCCTTGCTGGCCGTGCCGCTGGATGTGACCGACGAGGCCGCGGCGGCGCACGCCACCGAGATCGCGCTGGCGCGTTTCGGCCGCATCGACGTGCTGGTCAACAACGCCGGCTTCGGCCTGCTCGGCGCGGTGGAAGAGGCCAGCGCCGACGAAGTGCGCCGCCTGTACGACACCAACGTGTTCGGCCTGCTCAACGTGACGCGTGCGGTGCTGCCCTCCATGCGCAAGCGGCGCAGCGGCCATGTGCTCAACATCTCGTCGCTGGGCGGCTACCAGTCTGGCCCGGGCTTTGGCGTGTACTGCTCGACCAAGTTCGCGGTCGAGGGGCTCAGCGAGGCGATGGCCGCCGAGCTGGCGCCCCTCGGCATTCACGTGACGATCGTCGAGCCGGGTTACTTCCGCACCGACTTTCTCGACGGCAGCTCGCTCACGGTGTCACCGCGCATCCTCGACGATTACGCGGCCAGCGCCGGCCAGGTGCGCGCCGCGGCCACGCGCATCAATCACAACCAGCCCGGCGACCCGCAGCGCCTTGCTCAGGCCTTGATCGCGCTGGCCGAGATGCCCGAGCCGCCGCTGCGCCTGCCGCTCGGCACCGATGCCGTGCAGGCCATTCGCGACAAGCATGCTTTCGTGGCGCAAGAGACGGCGCGGTGGGAGCCGCTGAGCGCGTCGACCGATTTCCCGAAGGGGCAGTGAACGCCGTTCCTCTGTCACGCGAGTGGCAGGGGGACTGCCCATGGGCACCGGCGGCACCGGCGCGGCTCTGCCAAACTCCAGCCACCGCAATGACCTGCTCAGACCCATGACAGCCATCTGGAAGCAACCCGTATCGGTGGAGATCCTCACCGCAATCCACGTCAACACCACGGTGCAGCTGCTGGGCATCGAGTTCCTCGAGGTCGGTGACGATTTCATCCGTGCGCGCTGCCCGGTGGACGCGCGCACCAAGCAGCCCGCCGGCATCTTGCACGGCGGCATCTCGGTCGTGCTGGCCGAGACGCTGGGCTCCTGCGGTGCCGCCTTCGCAGCGCCCGAAGGGCACCGCGCGGTCGGGCTGGACATCAACGCCAACCACCTGCGCAGCGTGAGCGAGGGCTGGGTCACCGGCATCGCGAAGCCCTTTCACGTGGGGCGCACCACGCACGTGTGGCAGATCGAGTTGAGCAACGAGAAGGGGCAGCTCACCTGCGTGTCCCGCATCACGATGGCGATCCTGATCCCCAGCGCGTGAGGCTCCTCGCCTTGCTGGCGATCTCGGCGTATCAGCGCTTCGTCTCGCCGTACAAGGGCTTCGGTTGCGCCTATCGGGTGCACACCGGCTGCCAGAGTTGCTCGGTGCTGGGCTACCGGGCCATACGCCGCTTTGGCGTGATCGACGGCGTGGCGTTGCTGCGCCAGCGCTTCTTGCGCTGCGGCGTGGCCCACGAGCGCCACCATGTGTTCGTTGCCAGCCTGCACCGGCAGCGCGGCCTTTGCGACCTGAGTTGCGACGTACCTTCGTGCGACTTGCCCTGCGACGTCCACATGCCCCACAGCGTGTCGGACGCGATCAGCTGCTGTGATTGCGGCAGCTGCGACTGCGGCTCGCGGCGCAGTTCGCGCAACAAGAAGGGCGACGATCGGGCGGTCTACATCCCGCCGCAGAGGCGGCCCGCGCGGGAGCCTCGCTGAGGTGGAGTCGGCGAGAACTTCGCGCGAGTCGTAGCATCGGCCCTGCACGGCAGTTGTGCCCGTGATCATCCGGAAGGTTTAGACATGCAATCCGCTTTCATTCCCCGCCTCTTCGCCGTCTTGTGTGCGGTGTTCGGCATGGCATCGGCCTCGGCCGAAACCACCTCGTTCCGCTGCAAGAACGACCTGGTGAACCTCGGTGATTCAAAGGCCTCGGTGTTGCAGAAGTGCGGCGAGCCGGTGGTGAAAGACAGCTTCTGCAAACCGGTCGAGCCGGCAGTCACTGCCAGTTCGCCCAACGCCACGGTCGTGAACGTCAATGCCTGCCAGAACGTGGACGACTGGACCTACAACCCCGGCCGCGGCCAGTTCATGACCTCGCTGCAATTCGAAGCCGGCAAGCTCTCGGCCATCAAGTACGGCGATCGGGTGAAGTAGCCGGGCCGGCCAGGCATCAGAAGAACAACGGAGCCGACATGACCCAGCAGAAGAACCGCCGCAAATTCCTCGCCCGCTCCGGTGCGCTCGCCATGCTGGCGGGGTCGAAGAACCTGTTGGCTGCGAAGGCACAGCCTCGCGTGCCTTCGCCTCCGGTGGCGCGGGTCGAGGTGGTGCGCGACACCTACTTCGGCGAGACGTTGAGCGACCCCTATCGCTGGATGGAAAGTGGCAAGGACCCGGAGTGGCTGCCCTTCCTCAAGGGGCAGAACGAGTACACCCGCGCGGTGCTCGATGCCTCGCCGCTTCGCAAGGGTCTGCTTCAACGCATACGGCAGCTGTCGGCCGACGTGGCCTTGACGGCCTGGGTGCAACGTGCCGGCGGGCTCACGTTTTTTCAGCAGCGCCCGGTGGGTGCGAACGACTTCCAGCTCCTCGTTCGACAAGATGGAAGCGACCGCGTGCTGATCGACCCAACGACCATGAGCGGGGCGGGCGGTGGGCACATCTCGCTCGACTGGTGGTCTGCTTCGCCCGATGGGCGCTACGTCGTGTACGGCCTGTCGAAAGACGGCAGCGAAGATTCGACGCTGCACGTCATGGCGGTCTCCGATGGCCGTGACCTGGCCGAGCAGATCGCCGACACCGAGGGTGCCAACCCGCAGTGGCTGGACGATGGCTCCGGTTTCTTCTATACGCAGCTCACAGGCGTGATCAACACCCCCGAGCGCTACCTCAACAGTCAAGCGCGTTTCCACAAGCTCGGCACCGACCCGGCGTCTGACCCGATCCTGATGAAGCGCGGCCTGGTGGCCGGTGTGGACTACGAGCGCATCCAGACGCCGTCGATCACCGTCTTCCCTGGGGCGCGGCACGTGGTGCTCGCATTGACCGACGTGCGCCGCGAATCGCGCTTGTTCATCGCTCCGGTGGCCGACGCGGTGGCAGGCCGCGCGAAGTGGATTCCGGTAGCCGGATTCGAAGACGAGGTGACCGATGTCGAACTCGACGGCGAGCAGCTCTACCTGCTCGTCAACAAAGGCACGCCGCGCGGCCGGGTGGTCAGGACGTCGGCCTTCGCACCCGACCTGAAGACCGCGACCGAGGTGGTGCCGCAGGGGCCGCTCGTGATCGAGCACATCACGCGAGCGCAAGACGGCCTCTACCTGCGGATGATGGACGGCGGCATCAGTGCCTTGCGCCGGCTCGGCCGCGATGACCGGCTGACGCACATCGCCCTGCCGTTCGACGGAACGATCCGCGCGGTGTATGCGACGCCGTTGGAAAGCGGCGTGCTGATCGGCCTGTCGGGCTGGCTCGATGCGGCGGGGGTGTGGTCGGTCTCTGCGGACGGCGCCGTGGCCGACACCGGCCTCACGCCCAGGCCGCCCGTGGATGTCAGCGCCTACGAAGCGAAGCGCTTCTTCGCAACGGCGAAAGACGGTACCCAGATCCCCTACAGCCTCATCTACAAGAAGGGGCTCAAGCTCGACGGCCGCGCGCCCACCTGGATCTCGGCATACGGCTCCTATGGTGCGGCGGCCTACACGCCGTCGTTTGCCGGGCGGACGCTGGCGCTTATCGATGCAGGCGCCATCGTCGGCTATGCCAACGTGCGCGGGGGCGGCGAATACGGGCGCGAATGGCACAAGGCCGGGCAGCTGGCTAACAAGCCGAACACATGGCATGACCTGATCGCGGTCTGCGAAGACCTGTGCAAGAAGAAGTTCACGTCGCCGCAGCACCTGGCGATCGGTGGCCGGTCTGCAGGCGGCATCGCAGTCGGCCGCGCCATGACCGAGCGGCCGGATCTGTTTGCCGCCGTGGTTGATGGCGTCGGCTGGTCCAACCCGCTGCGCTATGTGGCCGAACAGAATGGCTTCGCCGAAGAGCCCGAGTGGGGTGCCATCTCCGAACCGGCGGGCTACCGCGCGCTCAAGAGCATCGACAGCTACCACGCGGTGAAGGACGGCACGCGCTACCCCGCCGTGCTGCTCACCACCGGCGTCACCGACCCGCGCGTGGCACCGTTCCACGTCGGCAAGATGGCTGCGCGTTTGCAGGCGGCCACGCGCTCCGGCAAGCCGATCTTGCTGCGCGTCGACTTCGACGCCGGCCATGGGGTCGGCTCCACGCGTACCCAGCAAGACGAAGAGGCTGCGGACACGTACGCCTTTCTGCTGCAGCAGACGCGGGACAAGAGCCGATAACACCGTCATCGGGTGTGAGTGTGCCGAGGCGCCTGCCTCGGCGGCGCTGCTGGCCCGGGCACAATCGAGGGCTTCATGTCCTTGTCCGCCCTGAGCCTCGTTCTGGTTGCCGCCTTGCTGCACGCGTTCTGGAACGTGGTCGCCAAGAAGGCCGGCGGCGACAGCCGCTTGGTGCTGCTGATCGCGATGATGATCGTCGTCGTGTGGGCGCCGGTCGGCATCTGGGTCGGGTGGGACGCCGTGCCGCGCTGGGGCTGGGCGGAGTGGGGTCTCATCGTCGCCAGCGGCATCACGCACCTGGCCTACTTCAACGTGCTGCTGCGCGGCTACGCCGCCAGCGACCTCACCGTGGTCTACCCGGTGGCGCGTGGCACCGGCCCGCTGGTGGCCTCGTTCGGCGCGCTGCTGCTGCTGGGCGAGTCGATGACGTGGCTGGGTGTGATGGGCGTGCTGGCCATTACCGGCGGCGTCTTCCTCATTGCTGGCGGCCCGAGCCTGTGGGCCAAGGCACACGACCCCGCGCAGCGCCAGCGGGTGAGGGCGGGTCTTGCATATGGCGCGGTCACCGGCCTGCTGATTTCGGGCTACACGCTGATCGACGGCTACTCGGTGAAGGTGTGGTTGATCTCGCCGGTGCTGATCGACTACTTCGGCAACTTCGCGCGCATTCCCTTCATGCTGCCGGCGGCGCTGCGAGACTGGCCGCGCTTCATGGAGGCGTGCCGCGCGCAGTGGAAGCACGCGCTGCTGATCGCCGCGGTAAGCCCGCTCGCCTACGTGCTGGTGCTCTATGCCGTGAAGCTCGCGCCGCTCTCGCACGTGGCGCCGGCGCGTGAGGTCTCCATGCTGTTTGCTGCCTTGCTCGGCGGCAAGCTGCTGGGTGAAGGCGAGCGCGGCCTGCGCATCGCCGGTGCCGCCTGCATCGCGCTCGGCGTGGTCGGCCTGGCGTGGGGATGAGCCCGATGCTTCTGCTTGCCGGCATCGACTTCACCAGCCGCCCCACGCGGCGCAAGCCCATCACCGTGGCGCTCGGTGCGCTGGAGCGCGGCGTGCTGCGCCTGGCGCGTGTGGAGTCGCACGAGAACTTCGACGGGTTGGCGGCATGGCTGCGCACGCCGGGGCCGTGGCTTGCGGCGTGTGACTTCCCCTTCGGCTTGCCGCGCGAGCTGGTCGAGACGCTGGGCTGGGCGCGCGAGTGGTTGCCGTTGATGCGGCACTACACCTCGCTGACGCGCGAAGAGATTCGCGACACCTTCGCGGCATTCTGCGACGCGCGGTCGGTGGGCTCCAAGTTTGCGCACCGCGTGTGCGATGGCCCGGCGGGCTCGTCGCCATCGATGAAGTGGGTCAACCCGCCGGTGGCTTACATGATGCATGCGGGCGTGCCCTTGCTGCTCGATGCGGGCGTGCACTTGCCGGGCTTGCATGCGGGCGACGAGCAACGCGTGGCGATCGAAGGCTACCCGGGCTTGCTGGCGCGTGAGTTGATCGGCAACCGCTCGTACAAGAGCGACGACAAGGCCAAGCAGACGGCCGAGCGATTGATTGCGCGCAAGGATCTGATCGAAGGCCTGGAGCAGGGGCGCACGCGCTTGGGGTTGCGGCTGCGGGTGTCGCATGCGCAGCGGGATGCGCTCGTGGCGGATGCTTCGGGTGATTCGTTGGATGCGGTGTTGTGTCTTTTGCAGGCGGGGTGGGCGAGTGGGCAGGTGGGGTGGGGGATGCCGGTGGGGGTGGATGGGGTGGAGGGGTGGATTGCCTCGGCGGGGTGACGCCGACCACGATCCGCTCGGGCTGAGGTATTGAAGCCTCGCTTTGTCGTTGATCTTGTTCACTGCGTGAGGCCGAGTCGGGATGTCGTCCCGACAGCCGACCTACTTTTCTTTGCTTCGCCAAAGAAAAGTAGGCAAAAGAAAGGCGACCCGACGGTGGCGGTCCGGCTACGCCGGACTGCTCTGCGGTGCTCGGTGTTTGGGGCCTCGCGCCCAACTCGCTTTGTTCGCTGCGCTCACGCCGCTCAAACAAACGTCGCGAAGTCAGTTGTGGATGCGCGCTGTCGCGCGCGGCCCCAAACCCCTGCGCTCCTCGACGCCACCCACGGGGACCCGAACACCAGATTCGCCTCGCTTCGCATCGGCCTGATGACGCGTCGCTKCGCTCGCGCCGATGCGAAGCGAGGCGTGTGGGAAGTTGCGAAGCAACGACCGCATTGCTCTTGGGCCCCGTGGGTGGCGTCGAGGAGCGCAGGGGTTTGGGGCCGCGTGCGCAGCACGCTTCGTGATCTGACTTCGCGCCGTTTGTCTGAGCGCAGCGGCCGCAGGCCGCGAAGCGAGTTTGGCGCGGACCCCAAATCCAGAGCACCGCAGAGCAGTCGGCCAAAGGCCGACCGCTACCGTCGGGTCGCCTTTCTTTTGGTTCCTTTTCTTTGGCGAAGCAAAGAAAAGGGACTGCCCTGTCGGGGGCACATCCCGACGCGGCCTCACGCAGTGAACAAGATCAACGACAAAGCGTAGCAACGAATCACATATTTCTGTATTGACAGAAACAAACGACAACCATAAAGTGACCCCATGGACCTCTCCCCAACCCTCTCCCGCTTCGTCCTCCACTGGGGCGAAATGGGCACCCGCTGGGGTGTGAACCGCACCGTCGCGCAGATCCATGCGCTGCTGTACATCACCGGCCGCCCGATGCACGCCGAAGAGATCACCGAAACCCTCGGCGTGGCGCGCTCCAACGTGAGCAACAGCATCCGCGAGCTGCAGAGCTGGAAGCTGGTGAAACTGGTGCACATTGCCGGTGACCGGCGTGACCATTTCGAAACCTCGACCCATGTGTGGGAGCTGTTCCGCACCATCGTGCGCGAGCGGCAGCGGCGCGAAATCGCGCCCACCATCGAGGTGCTGAGCGAGCTGCTGGCTGACCCGGCCGTCAGCCGCGACCCTGCCGAAGCCAAGCTGCGCATGCGCGAAACACTGGAGTTTCTGCAGACGCTCACCGCCTGGAGCGACGAGATGCTACGGCTCGACACCGACACCTTGTCCAAGGTGCTCAAGCTGGGCGCCAAGGTGAAGAAGCTGCTGGGCCGAGACACGGGTGAGGCGCAGCCCAAGGCTGCCGACAGCGAGATCACGCCGGCCCATCTGTTGGGCCCATGAACCGGCCCTTTTTTTGACTGATTATTTCTGTTTTGACTGAAATTACTGGAGGGATCATGAGCGCTGTCTACCCACTCACCTTGCTGTACGACGCGCAGTGCGCGGTGTGCTCGCTCGAGATGGATCACCTGCGCTCGCGCAACGAGGGCAAGCTCCAGTTCGTCAACATCAGTGAGCCGGGCTTCGACCCAGCGCCTTACGGCGCGACGCTCGCGGCGATGAACGCCGAGATCCACGCGCGCCGCGCCGATGGACAGGTGATCAGTGGCGTGCAGGTGCTGCGCCTGGCCTACGAAGCGGTGGGACTCGGCTGGGTGTTTCGGCCCACTGCATGGGCACCGCTGCGTGCGTTCTCGGAAGCCAGCTATCGCGCTTTTGCACGGCACCGTCAGCCGATCTCAAGCGCCGCAGCGCCGCTGATCAACGCGATTCGGAGCTACCGCGCTCGGCGGCTGACCCAACGCATGCGCGAGTGCGCAGCAGGCGCTTGCAACATCGACGACCACGGCCGGAGGCCATCATGAGAGTTCTCGTTTGCGGTGCGACAGGTTGTGTGGGGCAGGCGGTGGTGCATGCACTGCGCTCGCGAGGCCATGCGGTGGTGGCTGGCGCGCGCAGCGCGGTCGATGGGCGCCATGCGATGCATGTCGACTACATGGAAGCACGCAGCCCCGATGCGTGGGCGGCACGGCTGCGTGCCGAGCGCGTCGACGTGGTGGTGAACTGCGTCGGCATCTTGATGGCGTCGCGCAGCCAGAGCTTCGAGCGCGTGCACACCGAAGGTCCGGTCGAGCTTTTTCGCGGTGCCGCGCTGGCGGGCGTTCAGCGCGTCGTGCAGGTCTCTGCGCTGGGCGTGCGCGGCGACGCCGACACGCTGAGCACTCCCTACCTGCACAGCAAGCTGCTGGCCGACGATGCGCTGGCCTCGCTGCCCGTCGACTGGGCGGTGTTGCGCCCCTCGCTGGTCTATGGCCCCAGCAGCCAGAGCGCTGCCTTGTTCGCCACACTGGCGAGCCTGCCCGTGATCTCGCTTCCCGGCCGCGGCTTGCAGCAGGTGCAGCCGATCCACGTGTACGAACTGGCCGAGTCGATCGCGCAGCTGATCGAACGCACAAGCCCGGTGAACGAGGTGTTCGAACTCGGCGGGCCGCGGGCCTTGGCCTACCGCGAGATGCTCGCTCAATACCGCTTAGCACTCGGCCTGGGCGACGCGCTGTGGCTCCCGATGCCTATGCCGTTGATGCACGCGATGGTATGGCTGGCCGAGGCGCTTCCGCAAAAGGTGTTTTGCCGCGACACCATCCGCATGCTCGATCGTGGCAGCGTGCCTGTTGACAACGCTGCAGCGCGCCTGCTCGGGCGCCTGCCGACTCAGCTGGCGCAGGGCCTCACCATCAGCGCACCCGAACCGCTGGTCGACCTGCGTGTGCACCTGAGCCCTGCGATGGCGGCCATGGCGCGTGGCTCGCTCGCCTTCATGTGGCTCTACACCGCGCTCATCAGTGCCGCGCTGCCGCAAGAGTCCGGCGTGCTGAAGCTGCTCGAGCGCTGCGGATTCGAAGGCCGCTGGGGCCTGGCCGCGTTGGTCTTTTCCTGCAGCCTCAACGTCTCGCTCGGGCTGCTGATCCTGCGGCGCCCGTTGCCCTGGGTGCTCGCGCTGCAGGTGGCGGCGGTGCTGGGCTACACCGCCACTGCAGCGTTCAACATGCCTGAACTCACCATCGACCATTGCGGCCCGCTGGTGAAGAACCTGCCGGTGCTCGCGCTCATCATGCTGCTGTGGTCTGCGGCACCTGCGCCGAAGGCACAACGACGCGCCGTTCGCGCGTCGTCGTCGAACCCTGTCAGTGCCGGTGCAGCAACTGTGCGACCTGTTTCACCATCTTCGGCGCTGACGCGACTCGGTTGACGCCCGAATACAAGCGTTCGTCGTAGGTGCGCGGGTGCGGTTTGGAGAGGGATTCCATCGCCGCGTACTTGGCCCAGTCCGACAGCCGCGACTGCCCCGGCGGGCGCGGGCGCAACCTTAGTTTCCGCAAGAAGTGGTTGATCTGGTAAACGCGGGCGACCCTCTCCTGGCCCGGCAAGATGAAATAGAAAGCGGCGCTGACCGACACCTCGCTGCCATTGCGAATGAGGTGCGGCGCAAGCGGCGGGTGGTGCACGCCGCGGCCGGGTGTCAGGTGAAAGCGCTGGCCGACACTGTTGAGCTCAGCGCGGTAGCGGCCTGCGAGCTTGTTGCCGCGGTAGTAGTCCTCAATCTCCGCCTCGGTGAGCACCGCTCGGTCGTTGGGGTCGAAGAGGCATACATCCTTCTCGCCCCTGATCTGCATCAGGAAGTTGCTGTCGTGGTCGAAGTGATATGGCACTTGCAGGTTCGGTGAGTTCATGAACACGTCGAGCCCGGCCCACGTGATGTTCGCGCGAACGGGCCACCCGGTGATGGCCTCGACGTGGCCGAGAAACGCCTGCAGCAACTCGTCGAACTCCGTGCTCAGCGTGTTGACAGCAGAGATCTTCAGCCAGTGCTGGCCTTTGTGCAGCCCAGCGATGTTGTCGAGCATGCGCTGGGTTCGCTCGCTCTTGCTCAGCTGCCGTTCTTCCGTGCTGAGGTACTGGTCGCCGCTCCCTTTCTGAATGGCGACCTCGGCAAGCCGTGCAAGCCGCCCGATGTCGAACAGAGCGTGGTACGCGAGAGGGTGCTCGAACATGAACGGAGATTGATTCACCATCTCCTCGGCCAGGCGATCATGAGGGCAGAGATCGAAGCCCTGAAAAATGGCGTTCAGTTGCGTGCTCATTGCATGCTCCTTTCGGCAGCGGGCCTGTCGAGAGACGGCACAAGGTGTCACGCAAGCCCGTCCGTCTTCGCTGCCCGTCGAGCTTCATCATGGCAAGAGGCATTCCGCCAGATCAAGTGTGAAAATCACTGATGGAAATACCTGCTTCGCGCCCGCGCGTAGTGCGGCGCAGAGTGAAGCGGCTCGCGCGGTTCAGCGCTTGGCGTAGCGGGTCGCCGTGAAGCGGTCAGACACGGCGGTGGTCTTGTTGTCCATGTAGCCGCTGTCTCGCAGACGCTGGCGTATCGCGGTGTCGCCCAGCGTGGCGGCCTTGCCCTTGAGGTGCACGACCCACATCGCGCGGCAGGGCATGTCGGCATGCCGCGCGATGGCCTGCGTGAGGTCCTTGTCGTCGAGGGCGATGGCAATGAGCACAGCCGCATCGCTTGCGCCTGTCGTGCTCGCGCCGGCCAGCGCTTCTGCCAGTGCCGCATCATCAGCGCAGCCCAGCAGGTAGGCCTTCGCGTCTGCGCCGATGCCCAGCTTCGACGCGAGCGAAGGCGGCGGCGTCATGATCTTCTTGAACCACTTCTGCGCTTCTTCAGCGCCGAGTTCCAGCGCCACTCGTTCGCCTGCACACTGGAAGCGCAATGCGTTGCCTTGAACCTCGACGCCGCTCAAGGCAGAGATGGCGAACCGGCGTTTCAGCGAGTCGCCTCGCACCACGAGTTCTGTCGATTCGAGCAGCCCCTTCACGGCCTCGGTGTGCGAGCCGATCGTGCACGGGCCCCGCGCCTCGCGCCCCATTAGTGAGACCGATGCGCTTGCATGCGCGCGTGGGTGTTTCCGCCCGAGAGTTGCTCGCGGCCATCGCCGATGCACCTGACGGCGACCCGGTACACCTCGCGGTAGAGGCGGTCAAATTCGTCTGCGAACTGTGGCGATTCCATGGATTTGATTATGCGAGGCACCCATTGTTTCGAACAGTCCGAAGCATGCTGCTCACTTGGCGCGCGGGCCTTCGGTCTCTCGGCAGACCGTGCGTGCATCAGGCACAGCCCCTGGCGCTGCACGTTCGGCCAGCACCAGCGCATGGATCTGCTGCAGGCAGGGGTTGGTCGGTGTGATGACGGTCTGCACCGCTTCGTCGAGCAGCTGCGCGTCGCCCGACGAGAGCTTGAACGAGGTGGGAATCGCGTCGAGCTTGCGCTTGAGGCCGGCGCCTTGTGGATTCGCTCGGGCCACGTCGTCGAATCCGAAGTGATAGAAGACCAGGCGCTGCGTCAGGTCGAGGTCGGGGTGGCCGCGCTCGTTCAGGGCCTTGCACAACGTGCTGGGCAGCTCGCGGCTTTCGGGCTTGCAGTCGCCATCGGTCCAACGCAGGTGGCCGGAGTCGAATTCGCCGAGCAGCTTGGCGCGGTTGTTTTGCAGCAAGGCGTCGACCGCGTCGCTGACGTTGGCGTCGAGCAGCAGGCCCACCGCGCCGCGCGGGTCGGAGCTGAGCCGGCTCGCGCCGTGCGGGCGCGTGAAGGCGTCGATCAGCAGCACGATGATGCGGTCGTGCGTGAGCTTGCCTTCGGCCTCCATCTGGAAGAGCGCGCGCTTGATCGACTTCAGGCCCAGGTTGTCGGAGTTGCCGCCGTCGAACACGTGCAGGTATTGCTTGTCGGTGCACTGCAATTCGCCGATCCGGTTGTCCTGGCAGTAGCGCTCGAGTGCGGGCGGCCGGTAGTCCTGCAGCGTCTGGTTCGGGAAGATCAGCGGGAAGGCGGACGACGCCATCACCGCGCGGCCCAGTGAGTAGCGGCCGATGTCGGAGTTGATGCGGTCGCGGAAGTCTTCTTCGGTGAAGGTGAACACGCTGCCGAATGCGTATTCGTCGGCCGCGTTGATGCCGGGTGCGTCCTGGTCGGCGGCGGTGGTGGCATTGATGAGCAGGTAGGGGCGCGTCGGGTTCAGCTCACCGATGCTCAGGTCCTTGCCGATGAAGCGGGTGCCGTACAGGTTGTCGGCCAGCGTTTGCGCCATGATGTCGCCGCGGTCATAGGCGGTGAACCAGTAGCGCACCACGTTCGAGGGCCAGAACCAGTTGCCGAACCAGCGCATGAGGTAGTCGCGGCTCGCGAGGCCGAGCACCGGTGTCTTCTCCCAGTCGCGCAGGTGGCTCAGTGGGGCCTGGCGGCACAGGTTGTCGAGCCTGCGCAACTCGGCCGACAACGGTTCGAGCCGGGTCGTGAGCCAGGCCACCTCATCGGGCTCCAGGGGCGACGAACAACGCAGTTCATTGCGCTCCCGGTCGATCTTGATGCGCGATGCGAGCGGCGTGTATTCGATGGTGGCCGGCAGCACCGCCGCGAGCGCCTCGGAGGTGATCGAGGTGTCGCGCGACGCGGCATACAGCGCGGCCGTGACGGACCCTCCTGAGACCGACGACATCACGTCCACTTCGTTCAACAGGTCGACATCGGGGTACAGCGCCTGCAGCTGCAGCATGGTCGCGGCCGAGAGGTACGACGCCCGCGAGCCGCCGCCCGACAGCGCGAGGAGCATCAGCACGCGCGGGTTGCCGCGCTCGCCGCCGACCGAGAAGGTGGCGCGCGTTTTGGTGGGCGTATTGCCAGGCGCGGCCAATGCCGGCGAGTTCGATGCGACCCGCACCAGATCGAGCGCGCAGTTCGTGTGCGTGAGGCTGCCGCATTCGGCGCCGCCGATGCCGGCGCAGGCTGACAGGAGCGCTATCGCAGCCAGCAGCGCGAGGCTTCTGGCCTGCCAGGCCCATGATCTTGCGATGCCGAGATGACGCATCTGCTGGTTATAGGTCTGCGATTCCACACTCATATCCCCACCCTTAGGGAGCGCGGGGTGGTACCCCACTCGAATGAGGTGCGTTGCGGACCGGATTCATGAGGCCAAGGGACCGAGTTCGGGAGCGTGCCCGCGCGCCGCTCGCGGCATTGCGCCTCTGCTATGGTGCTTTGGTCATGGACCTTGTTGCCTCCTCACCCCGCTGATGTTCATCACCTGGTGCCTGATCGTTGGCGTGTTGCTGATCGTCATCGGCCTCACGGATACGCTTCGACAGGAATTGCCCGTGAGCGCGGCCGCGCTGTACCTTCTGGCCGGCTACCTGCTCGGCCCCGAGGTCTATGGTTTGCTGAACTTGCGGCTGGCCGATGACGCTCGCTTGCTTGAGCGAGTGAGCGAAGGGGCGGTGCTGATCTCCCTGTTTGCCGTCGGCCTGCGCTTACGTGCACCGCTCGGCGACCGCCTCTGGCGCACGCCGCTGCTGATGGCCAGCGTGGCGATGGTGCTCACCATCGGCATGCTCGTGGGTATCGGCGTGGGTCTCGGGCTGTCGCTGGGCGGCGCCGTGCTGCTGGCGGCAGTGCTTGCCCCCACCGACCCCGTGCTCGCTTCGGAAGTGCAAGTGCAGCACAGCCTCGACCGCGACCGCCTACGCTTCAGCCTCACCGGTGAGGGTGGCTTGAACGATGGGGCGGCTTTTCCCTTCGTCATGCTGGCGCTTGGCCTGCTGGGCTTGCATGAGCTCGGGCCCCAGGGTCTGCGCTGGTGGGGTGTGGACGTGCTATGGGCGATCCTGGGGGGCGTGAGCATCGGCTGGTTGCTGGGCTTTTTGTTCAGCCGTGCCGTGGTCTATCTGCGCCGCGAACAAGAGCAGGCACTCGGCATGGAAAGCTTCCTGACCCTCGGCCTCATCGCGCTCACTTATGGACTTGCACTCTCGATGCAGACCTATGGCTTCCTCGCGGTATTTGCGGCCGGTCTTGCCATGAGGCACGTGGAGCGCAAGGACAACCCCAACGCCAAGACCGCCGATCCTGCGCCCGACCCCAAGTCGGCCACGGTGTCCGACGTCGGCCCGCCGGCTTCGGCCCGGCCGGCGCAGGCCTCGGCGTACATGGCGAAGGCTGTGCTCGACTTCACGCTCGACCTCGAGAAGCTCGCCGAACTCACGGTGATGGTGCTCATCGGCAGCCTGGTGCAGCGTGCAGCGTTCACTGCCGCGAGCTTGGCGGTGGCTGTTGGCTTGATCTTCGTCGTCCGGCCCATCGCCATCTATGTCACCACCTTGTGGTTGCCGCTTACCGGGGCGCAGCGAAGGCTTGCCGCCTGGTTCGGCGTACGCGGCATCGGCTCGATGTACTACCTTGCCTATGCGATGGCGCACGGCGCCGGCACGCAGGAAACGGCGCTGGTCACCGATGCCGTGTTGGTAACCATCGTCCTGTCGGTCTTGCTTCATGGCTCCACGGCCACGCCGATCATGCGGCTGTACCGCCGAACCTGGGGTGCCCGGCGCTGAACGTGGCCGCGACGGCATCAAGCGCCTGCTGCAACTCGATGGCTCCGAGCAAGCCGAAGCCGAGGCGGAACACGCGCGCCGATTCCCCAAACCACGTGCCTGGCGCCACCCGAACCCCGTGCCGGGAAAGCTGTGCATGGAAGCGATCGACCGCCGCATCGTCGAAGGCCGTTTGTTTCAGGCGCACGCAGCAGAGCGCGCCGGCATCGGGCCGCACCCATTCCACCTGTGCAGCGTGGCGGCCTACCCAGGCCTCCACCAGCGCGCGGTTGCGGCCCAGCAACTCGCGCCGTTCTCCGAGGATGTGGTCGCGCTGGGTCAGCACCTGCACGGCGGCCGCTTCGTCGAGCGCCGAGCAGGAGATCACGGTGTTGAACTTGGCGGTGACCAGCTGCTCGCGCAATGCGGCATCGCGCGTGATGGCCCAGCCGATGCGCAGGCCGGCCGCACCGTGGCACTTGGAGAGCGAGGCCACGGTGACGACGCGTGGCCCGAGCGTGGCCGCGCTGGGCGCGGCGGTGTCGTCGCCGTAGGTCGCTTCACGGTAAGTCTCGTCCAGTACCAGCCAGGCTTGCGGCGCATGCGCCTGCATCATCGCGACGATCTCGCGCAGCGTGGCGGCGGCAATGGCCACGCCCGACGGGTTCTGTGGCGACGCCAGGCTGACCAGCTTGGTTCGCGGCGTGAGCAGCCGACGCAGCTCCGCCAGATCAGGCTGGTAGCCGTGGTCGAACGAGAAGCGCAGCGTGTGCACCGTGGCACCGACGGTGGTCAGCACGTTGCGCGCGAGCGGGAACACCGGGCCCGCGACCACAGCCTCATCGCCAGGCTCGCAAAGCGTGAAGGCCAGGAGAAACAGTGCGTGCATGCCGCCCACGGTGACGACCACGTCGTCGGCCTCCACGCCGTGGGCCGTGGCGATCAGGCGGCGCAGTGCCGCGTCGCCGGGTGCGGTGCCGTAGCCGAGCGACAGGTCGTCGAAGCCCCCGCCCAGCAGCTCGCCGACCCGCAGGTTGGGGCCGACGCTTTCGGCCAGATCGAAGCGCGGCGCCTCGCCGACGAGGGAGATGATTTCGTTGCGTGAGAATCGTGGCATGGGTCGCTCCAGCGGTGTGTCGATGGCCACGATGTTGTTGCGCCATGCCCAGCGATAACAGCCACAATTCACCGTCATTGCCACCAGAACAGTTTGCATGGAAGCCACCTCCCGCTATCGCTATGAAGTGCTGGCCGACCTGATTGCCGGCCTGGTGGCGCAAGGCACGCTGGTGCCGGGGTCGCGCGCGCCTTCGCTGCGCGACATCAGCCAGCAGCAGCGCACCAGCCTCACGACGGCCTTGCAGGCGTACCGCCTGCTCGAAGACCGCGGTGTGCTCGAAGCGCGGCCGCAGTCCGGCTTCTATGTGGCCAAGCCGGCCATCGCGTTGCCGGTGCCCGCGACCAGCCGGCCGCCGTCGCAAGCTACCGAGGTGGCCTTGTCGGGTTTGATGATGCAGATGCTGGAGCACGCGTCGAACCCGCGTTATGCGCCGCTGGGCTGCGCCATCCCGAGCCCGCAGTTGTTGGCCTCGGGCAAGCTCGACCGTTGCCTGGCGCGCGCGGCACGCGTGAAGGGCCTGCACCACAACACCTACAGCCCGCCGCGTGGCGAGGCGGTGCTGCGTGTCGAGATCGCGCGGCGTGCGCTGCGCTGGGGCCAGGCCCTGTCGCCGGACGACATCGCCATCACCTGCGGCGCCACCGAAGCACTGGCACTGGCGTTGAACGCTGTCGCGCGGCCCGGCGACACCATCGCGATCGAATCGCCCAGCTACTTCGGCCTGTTGCAGGTGCTGCGCGCGCTGGGCCTGAAGGCACTCGAGCTGCCGACCGATGCGCGCAACGGCATTGCCGTCGATGCGCTGCGCGACGCACTGGAATCGAAAGACGTGCGTGCCTGCGTGCTGGCCTCGTGCTTCAGCAACCCGCTCGGCTGCACCATGCCCGAGACCAACAAAGTGGCCGTGCTAAAGCTGCTGGCCAAGCACCGCGTGCCGCTGATTGAAGACGACGTCTATGGCGACATCCACTTCGGCAGCGAACGCCCGCGGCCTTTCAGCGCGCTGGATGGCAGCGGCAACACGATCTACTGCGGCTCGTTCTCCAAGACGCTGGCTCCGGGTTACCGAGTGGGCTGGATCTCGACGCGGCGCCACATGGCGCGGGTGCTGGAGAGCAAGTTCTCGTCGACGCTGTGCGGGCCGGTGTTGCCGCAACTCGCGCTCGCCGAGTACCTTGATTCCGGCGGATACGACCACCATCTGCGTCGCATGCGGCAGACCTTTGCCGACACCTTGCGCCGCATGAGCCACTTGATCGAGCAGGTTTTCCCCACAGGTACCAAGGTGTCGCAGCCCGAAGGCGGCTTCGTGCTGTGGCTCGAGCTGCCCAAGGCGGTGGACAGCCGGCGGCTGTTTGCTCAGGCGCTCGAGAAGAACATCTGCTTCGCCCCCGGCGTGGTGTTTTCTGCCAGCGGCAAGTACGCCAATTGCCTGCGTTTGAGCGGGGGCTATGGCTGGGACGCCAGAATCGAAAAAGGCGTGCGTACCCTCGGCGCCATGGCACGTACGCACCTCACAAGGAACGCTTCATGATCTTCAAAGTCGGCAGGCTGCTGCGCGCCGCCAACGCGGCCCGGCTCGCTACCTACGTGGTCGCGCTGTGGAAGCTCTTCAAGCACCCGCAGACGCCGCGCGGCGCCAAGCTCGTGGCGGTGGCAGTGCTCGCCTATGTGCTGAGCCCGATCGACCTGATCCCCGACTTCATCCCCGTGCTCGGCCAGCTCGACGACCTGGTCATCGTGCCGCTGGGCATCGCGCTGGTGACGCGGCTGACGCCCAAGCCGCTGTGGGAAGCGCAGCTGCGCGCCGCCGAGCTGTCGACCGAAAAGCTGCCCAAGCTGTGGTGGGGCGTGCTGCTCGTCGGCCTGGTGTGGGTGACGCTGCTGGGGCTCTTCGTGTGGTGGATGGTTCGCCTGATGGCGTGAGACGTTTCCAAAGGCAATGTCACACGAGGGGCAGGAAGCCTCGGCTACATTGGCCGCGCTTTCCAACCCACTCACTCGTGATCGACACCCATGAACTTCAACTCGCGTCACTTCTTGATGGCAGCCGCGCTGCTGACCGCCGGCACCTGCGCACACGCCCAGTTCATGGATTCCGTGAACCTGCCCAACTCGGGCGGTGAGGGCGGCGAAGGCCGTGTCGGCGCGGCGGTGATCGCCGGCTACAAGTACCTGGGCTCCGATGAGCGCCGCTGGGTCGCGTTTCCGGGCATCGACTACCGCTGGGCCAACGGCTGGTTCGCAGGGTTCAGCACCGGGGTGGGCTACCAGTTCAAGTCCGACCCGCAATGGCAGTACGGCTTGCGCATGGCCGTCGACCTCGGCCGTGAAGAAGACCGCTCCAGCGCGCTGCGAGGCCTGGGCAACATCAATCCACGGCCCGAAGCCGGCGCCTTTTTGAACTGGCAGGCCTCGCCGAGTTTGACCCTCACGAGCTCGGTGCGCTACGGCGCGGGCAATGACCGCCACGGCCTGGTGGTTGACGTGGGCGCACGCCATGGCTTGCAGCTGGCGCCGCAGTGGCACCTGGGCTTCAGCGTAGGGGCCACCTACGTCAACCGCGATTACATGCAGAGCTACTTCGGCATCACGCCGGAGCAGAGCGCGAACAGCGGCTATGCGGTGTCGCAGGTCGGTGCCGGGTTGCGCGACGTGCGCGCCGGCGTGTCGCTCACGCACATCATCAACCGAGACTGGGCCGCCACGCTGGGGGTAAACGCCACTTCGTTGCAAGGCGATGCGAAGGACGCTGCCATCGTGCGCGAGCGCACGCCCATCACGGGCATGCTGGGGATCGGCTACCGCTTCTGACGGCTAGATGGAAGCGGTGAACAGCGAGGGCGGGCCGAGCGCCGGGCCGCTCCCAAGCCGGCCCGCCATCCCCTAGGGGGATCGCTCGGTGTACTCACCGAGCGAGGGGCCAACATCTACTTGCGCATCAGAGTGCTCTTGCCAAACAGGCTCTCGATCAAGTCGACCGCCAGCTCGGCCGTGGCATTGCGCACGTCGAGTGCCGGGTTGAGCTCCATCACGTCGAGCGAAGCCATGCGGCCGGTGTCGGCGATCATCTCCATGCAGAGCTGCGCCTCGCGATAGGTTGGGCCGCCCATCACGGTGGTGCCTACGCCGGGAGCGATGGGTGGGTCGAGAAAGTCGACGTCGAAGCTCACGTGCAGGTGGGTGTTGACGTCCATCGTCGCAAGCGCGAGCTCCATCGCGTGGCGCATGCCCATCTCGTCGATGTAGCGCATGTCGAAAACCTCGAGGTCCATCTCGTGCACGAAGCGCTTCTCGCCTTCGTCGACGCTGCGGATACCGATCTGGCGAATCCACTTCGGGCTGATGGCCGGCACGTGGCCGCCGATCTCGATCAGCTCCTTCGGGCCTGAACCGCACAAGCAGGCCACCGGCATGCCGTGAATGTTGCCGCTCGGTGTGAGCACGTTGGTGTTGAAGTCGGCATGCGCGTCGAGCCACAGGATGCGCAGCTTCTTGTTCGTCTCGCGGCAATGGCGCGCGACCGCGCTGATGGAGCCCAGTCCGAGGCAGTGGTCGCCGCCCAGCAGGATGGGCATGCGGCCGAGGGCCAGTTCGGCGTGCACGGCGTCGTGCACCAGTCGGTTCCAGGCGACGACCTCGGCCAGGTGCCGGTAGCCGTCGACCGGCGGCTGCCAAGGGTTGGCCGGGCCGGAAAGGTTGCCGCGGTCGGCCACATCGAGCCCGTGGCCCTGCAGCACCGGCACGATGTTGGCGACACGCAGGGCCTCGGGCCCCATGCTCGAGCCGCGTGTGCCGGCGCCGATGTCGGTGGGCGCGCCGATGATGCTGACGAGTTTTTGGGGTGCGGTTTGCATGGGTTCAGTGTGTGCGTATCAGTCGTCCAGGCCACTCAGCTCGGTGGCAGGCAGGTCGTAGCCGTACTCGGCCTCGAGGATGTTCCAGGCCTCTTCGGCTGATTCGACGAAGCGGAACAGCTGCAGGTCGAGCGGGCTGATCATGCCCGTCTCGACCAGCAGGTCGAAGTTGATCAGGCTGCTCCAGAACTCTTTGCCGAACAGCAGGATGGGCCGGCGCCGGCACTTGCCGGTTTGAATGAGCGTAAGCACCTCGAACATCTCGTCGAGCGTGCCGAAGCCGCCGGGGAAGCACAGCAGCCCGATGGAGCGCATCAGGAAGTGCATCTTGCGCAGGCCGAAGTAGTGGAACTGGAAGCACAGCTCCGGCGTGATGTAGGGGTTGGGCGCCTGCTCGTGCGGCAGCACGATGTTCAGGCCGATGCTCTTGCCGCCGACCTCGAACGCGCCGCGGTTGCCCGCTTCCATGATGCCGGGCCCGCCGCCGGTGACGACGTAGATCGGGTGGGCCAGCTGCTTAGATTTCTCGGTGACGAGCGCGCCGAAGCGGCGGGCTTCTTCGTAGTAGCGCGACATGCGCACGTGCGTTTGCGCGATGCGAAGGGCAGTCTCGTCGTTGGCAGATTGCGCGTCGGCGACGAGGCGCTGGGCCACGTCGGGCGGCACGATGCGTGCGCTGCCGAAGATCACGATGGTCGACTCGATGCCTTGTTCCTGTTGCACGAGTTCGGGCTTCAGAAGCTCGAGCTGCATGCGCACGGGGCGCAGCTCTTCGCGCAGCAGGAATTTCGTGTCCGTGAACGCCAGGTTGTAGGAGCTTTCAGGCCCGTCATAAAGCGAAGGCGCCGGGCCCTGTCGCTCGGCTTCTTTCTTGGCCGGAGGGAAGTTGCGGGCGGTGAGTTCTGTGCGCTTGTCCATGGGAGCAGCTTAACGCTTGGGAGCTACGAATTGCGTGTGCCGCACACGCTGCAATCGGCGTTGCGCGGGGTGCGGATCTCGGTCCATTCCATCGAGCGCGCGTCCAGCATCTGTAAGCGGCCGGCGAGCGACGAGCCGGTGCCCGCCAGCAGCTTCAATGCCTCGGCGGCCTGCATGCTGCCGATGATGCCGACCAGCGGCGCCAGCACACCCATCGTGGCGCAGCGCACCTCTTCGAACGCGGCATCGGGCGGGAAGATGCAGGCATAGCAGGGGGCTGTGGCCTGGCGCGTGTCGTAGACAGAGATCTGCCCGTCGAAACCGATCGCCGCGCCGGACACGAGCGGCTTGCCGTGCTTCACGCAGGCCGCATTCACTGCGTGGCGGGTGGTGAAGTTGTCGCAGCAGTCGACGACCACGTCGGCCGTGGCCACCAGCTCATCGAGCCGCTGTGCGTCCGCACGCTCCTGCAGCGCCACCACGGTGACTTCGGGGTTGATGTCGTTGACGGACTGCGCAGCCGAGGTCACCTTGGCTTGGCCGATGCGCGACATGTCATGCACGATCTGGCGCTGCAGATTGGTCAAGTCCACGGTATCGTTGTCGACCAGCGTGATGCGGCCGACGCCCGCCGTGCCGAGATACAACACCACCGGCGAGCCCAGGCCGCCGGCACCGATCACCAGCGCGTGCGCGCCCAGCAGCCGCTGCTGGCCTTCGATGCCGAGTTCGTCGAGCAGGATGTGACGCGAATAGCGCAGCAGCTGGTTGTCGTTCATGGGCGGGAGCATACAAACACAAACGCCGGCGAGCATGCCCGGCGGTTCGACAATGAAAAACGCCCGTGGGCGACACGGGCGTTCGGGAGGCGAAAGAACCGACTCAGTTGTTGGTGGTCACCTCGGCCTTGCGTTCCACCACCGTCTTGGACACCAGCACCGGCTTGCCCTTCAGACGGTTGATGGCCTGGGCCAGCTGGAAGTCTTCGGCGCTGCCGAACTCGGGCAGCGGCTTGACTGGCGCGGTGCTCTTGGCTGTTTCTTCCTCGAGTTTCTTGCGCGCTTCTTCGCGGGCCTTCTCGCGCGCCTCGTCCTTCACCTCGGCACCCTGGCCGCTTTGGAGGTGCTTCTCGAGGTCAGCCTCGCGCATGCGCAAGGCAGCGAACAGGTTGCCTTCCATCGTTTCGTCGAGCATGACGTCGGGCACGATGCCCTTGGCCTGGATGGAGCGGCCGCTCGGCGTGTAGTAGCGTGCCGTGGTGATCTTGAGCGCGGTTTCCGGCGACAGCTGGCGCACGGTCTGCACCGAGCCCTTGCCGAAGGTCTGCGAGCCCATGATGGTCGCGCGCTGGTGGTCTTGCAACGCACCGGCGACGATCTCGCTGGCCGATGCCGAGCCTTCGTTCACCAGCACCACCAGCGGCACCTTCTTCAGCGCCTCGGGCAACTTGCGAAGCGGGTCGCTGCCGCCGCGGCGCAGGTAGTCGGACGGGCGGGCCTTGAATTCAGACTTCGACTCGGCGATCTGGCCGTTGGTGGTGACCACCGTGGCGTCGGTCGGCAAGAAGGCGGCCGAGACGGCGACCGAGGCTTCGAGCAGGCCGCCCGGGTCGTTGCGCAGGTCGAGCACCAGGCCCTTCAGGTTGGGCTCAGCCTTGTAGATCTCGGCCAGCTTGTTGGCGAAGTCGTCGACCGTGCGGTCCTGGAACTGGCTCACGCGCAGCCAGGCGTAACCCGGCTCGACGACCTTGGAGCGCACGCTCTGCACGCGAATTTCTTCGCGGGTGATGGTGATCGGGAAGCTGCGGTTCTCGGTCTTGCGGAAGATGGTCAGCGCGACCTTGGTGTTGGGCTCGCCGCGCATGCGCTTGACGGCCTGGTCCATGGTGAGGCCCTTGACGGCGGTGTCGTCGATCTTGGTGATCAGGTCGCCGCTCTTCAGCCCGGCGCGGAAGGCCGGTGAGCCTTCGATCGGCGAGACGACCTTCACCAGGCCGTCTTCCATGCCGATCTCGATGCCGACGCCGACGAACTTGCCCGTCGTGCCCTCGCGGAATTCACGGAAGGTCTTCTTGTCGAAATACTGCGAGTGCGGGTCGAGCCCGGCCACCATGCCGCCGATGGCGTCGGTGATCAGCTTCTTCTCGTCGACCGGTTCGACGTAGTCGGTCTTGACCATGCCGAACACCGCGGCGAGCTGCTGCAGCTCTTCGAGCGGCAATTGCGTCGCGGGGTTGCGAGCGGTGGCTTGCAACTGCATCGTGGTCAGGGCGCCGGCGACGGCCCCCAAGGTGACCCAGCCTGCGACTTTGAGTTTGGCGCCCATATACAACCTGCTTCCTGCCTGAGACGAAGATTTCACGCTTTTCCAGTATAAAACTGCGACCTCGCTTCGAGGGTGTTCGCAGGGTTAAGTTTCAAGACTTTTCGTGACCTTGTGAGACCGCATTGACCCTCGGGATTTGAAGGACTATGCGTCGGCCGCCATTTCGAAGCGCCCGCGGCCGGCCCGCTTGGCCTGGTAGAGCGCCGCATCGGCACGCTGCAGCAAGCCCTGGATCGTGTCCTGGCCGTTCATCGCCAGCGCCACACCGACGCTGCCGCCAATGTGGATCTTCTTGCCATCTACCTCGAACACCTCGCCCAGCGAGCCGACGATCTTGCGCGCCACGGCCTGGGCTGCGGTGGCGTCTTTCGCGTCGTTCAACACCACGGCGAACTCGTCTCCGCCCAGGCGCGCCAGTACGTCGGAGGGGCGCAGCACGCGCTGCAGCCGCTGCGCCACCTGCAAAAGCAGCGTGTCGCCGGCAGCGTGCCCATGCTCGTCGTTGACCGGTTTGAAGCCGTCGAGATCGAGGTACAGCAGCGCCAGCAGGTGCTGCTCGGCGTGGGCATGCGCCAGCGCCTCCTGGATGCGCTGGTCGAAGCCGGCCCGGTTGAGCACGCCGGTCAACGTGTCGGTCTGCGAGGCATCGAGCAGCTTTTGCTGCTGCAGCCGGTGCGTGGTGACGTCTTGCCCGAGGCCGACGAAGCCGGCCACGCGACCATCGGCGGCGTGGAATGGGATGTAGGTGGTCTCGAGGAAGAGCGCCCGGCCGGGCACGCCGCGCTCGCTCTCGAACATGGTTCGCCGGCCGGCCAGCGCCGCTTCGATGTGGGGCCGGCGAAGCTCGTAGGCGGCCTCGTCAAGTGCTTCCCGCATGGTCATGCCGACCAGGTTGCCCTGCGGCCGCCCGGTCAGGCGGTCAAAGGCGTCGTTGGTGAAGAGGTAGCGTTGCTGGTCGTCGAGCACGGCCACGCTGGCAGGCAGGGTCGAGGCGACGATGTTGAGGATCGCGTCGCTGCGCTGCAATTCCATGCGCGCCTGAACCTCTTGGCTGATGTCGCGCATCACGATGGAGAAGGTCTCGATCTGCTGCTGCTCGTCGCGGTGGACGATCAGCATCTCGCTCACCTGGATCTCCCGGCCGCCGTCAGCCAGCACCGAGGTTTCGCCCACCCAGATGCCCTGGGCCAGCGCCGTGGGCATGATCTCGTCGCGCACCTGCAGTTCGCGGTGGGCCGGGGTGAAGTCGTCGTAGCGCAAAGCGCCGAGGGAGTCGTTCGGGCCGATGGACAACCGGGCCCGGCCAGCCGGGTTGAGGTACAGCATGCGGCCGTCGGCGCCGACCTGGGCCACGATGTCGGTGCTCTTCTCGAAGATTGCCGTGAGCATGCGCTGAGCCGTCTGCTGCTGGATGCGCTCGGTGACGTTTTCCAGCGATCCCACCTGGCCGACCACCCGGCCGTCCAGCACCAGGGGCGCGCTGCGCACCGACATCACCGCATCCTTGCCGGTGACGGGGTGTTGGATGTGCAGCTTGTTCCTGATCGACCAGCCCGAAGCCACGGCCTTGCGCCAGGCCTTGATGACCTCTTCGCGTTGGCTCTCTTCGACGATCTCGCTCCAGCCCCAGGCCATGCGCTCTCGCGGCAGGCCAAGCTGCTCGAAATAGGCGTCGTTGGCGTAGGTCGTCTCGCCTTTTTCGTCGGTGCGGAACAAGCCCAGCGGAAATGCGGCGCTGACCGCTGCGAACTCGGCCTGGCTGCGCCGGGCGGCCCGCTGGCTGCGAGCCAGCACGAGCGAGAACAGGAAGGCCAGCACGGTGATGGCGCTCAGGCCGGCCAGCAGCATCTTGCGCCGGGCGTGGAAGGCGGCCATGGTTTCGTCCACTGCCTGCGAGACGAACACGGTGACCGGGTAGCGCTCGAGCCGCTCGTAGCTCACCGTGCGCTCGTGTCCTTCGGTCTCAGTGCCGCCATAGGGAAACATGCCCTGCGGCGCGCTTGCCGGCAGCACGCGCAGCGGGCCTTTCGTGCGCAAGTCGGTGCCGATCTGGTTCTCGGTCCAGGGTGTGCGCACGATCACCACCGCGTCGGACGTTGCCAGCGAGATCGCGCCGGCCGGCTTGTAGCGCAAGCTCTCGTGCAGCGCACTCAGGCGGGCGAGGTCGATCCAGGCCACGGCGCCGACGATGTCACCGGCTGCGGGGCTGATCCGGCGCGTAATGGGCCAGCGCCAGGGCTGACCCGACCCGGCGCGCAGCGGCACGCCGATGCGTGTCTTGCCAGCCTCGGGCCAGGGCACGGCAGGCATGGCTAGCTGCCACGCCGGCGTGCCGGCCACGGCCACACTGGCGCCGGTTTCCGAGGCAAAACCCATGCTCACCAACCCGTCGGTACCCTGGTTCAGGCGCGCGATCAGTTCGGCCAGCGCCGTGTCTTGCCGCGGGTCGCTCTCCGGGTGGGATTGCACCCAGTGGTCGAGCACCTGCAGGTTGCTCTCGACGCCCTGCAGCAGCCCGCGGGTGTGCTGCACCACGGCGTTGTTGACCAGCCGCAGTTGCTGCTGGGCATCGCTGGAAATGCGCTCCTGCTGGATGCCCGACGAGACCAGCACGATGGCCCATAGCAGGGCCACCAGGCCGAACGTGACGATGAACGGCCCGTACGCCAGCAGGCGGCGGCGCAAGCGCCCCTCGCGTGCGCCGGGCCTGGACGTCACTTCTTCGTGGGCCGCTTGGTTGCCGACGCTGCAGATGCTTTCACGGGCAGCGTGGGCTCAGGTGGGCGGGCACCGGCCGAGACGAGGCCGGGTGTGGCAATGCATGAGAGGTTCTTCGGCGCCAGTGCATAGGTGCTCGTGCCGGCGAGGTTCTGCTTCAGCGCGACGCTGATGATTTCGGACTTGGCCGACTCGCAGGCGAGGCCGCTGCTGAAGGTCGCGATGAGATAGGGGTTCATGCCATAGGCCGAAACGACGAAGGCAAAAAGCGATACCACGAGAGAGGCTCCTTGGCCGTGCTGGCCCTGATGTTCTGCGCACCATAACGGATGAGCAATCTGTTACACGTCGGAAGTGGCCGGTGTCTCGGTGCCAGTTGTCGTCGTTACCCGCCACCAGGCGGGCAACAGACGCCGCACCTTGCTGTGGGCGAAGCGGTCGTCCATCAGGCAGACCACCCCGCGATCGGCCGGCGTGCGGATCACCCGGCCGGCCGCCTGCACCACCTTCTGCAGGCCGGGGTACAGGTAGGCGTAGTCGTAGCCATGCGCGGTGCCGAAGCGCTCGCCCAGCCGCTGCTTCATCTGTTCGTTGACGGGGTTGAGCTGCGGCAGCCCGAGTGTGGCGATGAAGGCGCCGATCAGCCGCCGGCCCGGCAGGTCGATGCCCTCGGCGAACGAGCCGCCCAGCACCGCGAAGCCGATGCCCTGGCTGTCGGCGGTGAAGCGCGCGAGAAATTGCTCGCGCTCGGCCTCGTCCATGCGGCGCGACTGCTCCCACACCGGCACGCCGGGGGCCTGTTCGCGAAACAGCGCAACGGCCTTCTGTAGGTAGTCGTAGCTGCTGAAGAAGGCGAGGTAGTTGCCGGGCTGCGCCGCGTACTGCCGCGCCATCAAGCGGGCGATGGGGGCGAGCGAGGCGTCGCGGTGCTGGTAGCGCGTCGAGATGTGGCCGGCCAGCTGCACCTGGAGCTGGTCGGCCGTGAAGGGCGTGGGCACGTCGATCCAGGCGGTGTCGTCGGGCAGGCCCAGCGTGTCGGCGTAGAAGCGCTGCGGGCTCAGCGTGGCGGAAAACAGCGCCACCGAGCGGGCCGCTTCGAGGCGTGGTTTCAGGAAAGGTGCCGGCACCACGTTGCGCAGGCAGAGCAGGGCGCTGCGGCCCGCGAGGCTCACGTCGAAGAGCGAGTTCTCGTCGAACAGCTCCAGCACGCGCGAGAAATGCAAGGCATCGAAGTAGAAGCGCTGCAGCTCGGCGTCGACGGTTGTCGGGTGTTCGGCCAGGTGATCGGTGATCGCTGTGGCGGCCTTTTGCAGTGCGCTGCTGAACGCATCGGGCACGCCGGGGTGCACCTGGTACGGCTCGGTCTGCGCCGTAGCCAATGCATTCCAGGCGCGGTTCAGCTTGCTCAGGGGTGACTTGAGCGCGGCCGGTGCCGTCTTGCGCATGCGCTTGAATTCGGCCTGGTCGAGCTCGGCCGAATACATCTTGCGGGCACGGTCCACCAGGTTGTGCGCCTCGTCGACCAGCACGCTCACGCGCCACTGGTTCAGCTGCGTCAGGCTGTGCAGCAAGGCATTCAGGTCGAAGTAGTAGTTGTAGTCGCCGACGACCACGTCGCTCCAGCGCGCCAGCTCCTGGCTCAGGTAGTAGGGGCAGACCTGGTGCGCCAGCGCCACCTCGCGCAGCGCAGCCTTGTCGAGCGTGGCCTGTGTGAGCGCCGCCGCGCGGGCCGCCGGTAGCCGGTCGTAGAAGCCGCGCGCCAGCGGGCACGACTCGCCGTGGCAGGCCTTGTCGGGGTGCTCGCAGGCCTTGTCTCGCGCCACAAGCTCGAGCACGCGCAGCGTGGGCTGGCTGGCCTCGCGCAGCGTCGGCGCGCCGGCCTGGATGCGCTCGGCCGCGTCGAGCGCCAGGCGTCGGCCGGAACCCTTGGCGGTGAGGAAGAAGATCTTGTCCAGCGACTGGCCCGGTGCCGCCTTCAGCAGCGGGAACAGCGTGCCCACGGTCTTGCCGATGCCGGTGGGCGCCTGCGCCATCAGGCAACGACCGCGGCTGGCCGACTTGTAGACCGCCTCGGCGAGCTCGCGCTGCCCGGTGCGAAACGACTCGTGTGGAAACTTCAGCGCTGCCAGCGTCGCATCTCGCCTGTCGCGGTGCGCCAGCTCCTGCTCGGCGCACTGCAGGAAGCGTTCGCACTGCGTCTCGAAATGCTCTTGCAGCGCCTGCGCTGTGTGCGTTTCACTCAGCACCGTTTCGCGCTGGCTGGCGATGTCGAAGTAGACGAGCGCGATGCGCATCTCCGGCAACGCGAGTTTCTGGCACAGCAGCCAGCCGTAGACCTTGGCCTGCGCCCAGTGCAGCGCGCGGTGGTTGGCGGGCAGGGCGCTCAGGTCGCCGCGGAAGGTCTTCACTTCCTCCAGCAGGTTCTGCGCGCTGTCGTAGCCGTCGGCCCGACCGCGCACGCTGAGGTGCTTGTAATCGCCGGCGAGGCTCAGTTCCGACTCGTAGTGTGTGCCGCGCCGGCGAGCCGCCACCACGGCGTGGCCAGCCTGGCCTTCCTGCGCCGAAGGCGAGGGCGTGAATCGCAGGTCGAGGTCGCCCGCCTTCGCCGTGAACTCGCACAGCGCGCGGACGGCGACGACGTAGGGCCTGTTCACGCGAGAGACGCCAATGCGATGGTGTCGCCCGAGGCGCTGAACAGGCCTTGCGTCTCGCTCAAGGTGTCGGCGTCGCCCCTTGCGCGCGCAGTTTGTCGACGAGTCCTTGCGACTTCTCTAGTTCGAGGTAGACCGAGGCGAACAGGGTGCCCACGTCACTCAGCTTGGAGCGCGACACGCCGGGCGACGGGTTGGTGATGAGGGCGGCGGTGATGGTGGCGGCCGGGACCAGCAGGTCTTTGTTCATGGGGTACCTTGGGGGAGTGTGGGCCATGGTACTTCGCGCAGAGGCCGACCCTTCTGCGCTGACAGACAATGCGAGGCCTCGAAAGCCACCCCCGCACTGTGTTGACTCCTGATCTGCCCACACTTGCCGCCGTCGACCTGGCCTGCCGCCGCGGCGACCGCATTCTGTTCAAGGGTCTGCAGTTCGAGGCGAAACCCGGCCAGGTGGTCTGGCTGCGCGGGGCCAACGGCCGCGGCAAGACGAGCCTGCTGCGTCTGCTGGCCGGGCTGTCCACGCCCGAGGCCGGGCGGGTCGACTGGGCCGGTGGCGCACACCAGCTCGTCTACATCGCCCACGCCAATGCGCTGAAGGAAGACCTCACCGTGCGCGAGTCGCTGCGCTTTCTCGCGCGCCTGCATGGCCGCGACGACAGCACAGCCCGGCTCGACGCCGCGCTGGCCCTGTTCGGCATGGCCAGTCGCCGCGATGCGCCGGTGCGCACGCTGTCGCAAGGCCAGCGCCGCCGCGTCGCGCTCTCGCGGCTGGCGCTCGATGCAGCGCCGTCGCTGTGGATCCTCGACGAGCCTTTCGATTCGCTCGACGTCGAAGGCATCGCCACGCTCAATGGCCTGCTGACCCACCACACCGCGGCGGGTGGCAGCGTGGTGCTGACCAGTCATCAGGCACTGACATTGGTCGAGCCGCAGCCGCTGACCGTTCAACTCGACGAGGTGTCGTCATGACCGCCTTCACCGCGGTTCTTGCACGAGACCTGCGCCTCGCCGCGCGCCGGCGCATCGAAGCCTTGCTGCCGATCGCCTTCTTCAGCGTTGCGCTGAGCCTGTTCCCGCTCGGCGTTGGACCCGAGGCGCAGACGCTGCGGCAGATCGCGCCCGGCATCGTATGGGTCTGCGCGCTACTCGCCGCCATGCTGTCGGTGACCCAGCTCTACGCCGCCGACCATGCCGACGGCTCGCTCGAGCAGATGCTGCTCTGCGGCGAATCGGCGGTGCTGATCGCCGCGGCCAAGGCGCTGGCGCACTGGCTGCTCACCGGCTTGCCGCTAATCCTGGTCGCGCCGTTCTTCGGCCTGCTGTTCGACATGCAGGGCGATGCCATCGCAGCACTCACGTTCGGGCTGTTGCTGGGCACGCCCATCCTGAGCCTGCTGGGTGGCGTCGGCGCCGCCCTCACGCTCGGCCTGCGCAGTGGTGGCGTGCTGCTGATCCTGCTCATCCTGCCGCTGTGCGTTCCCGCGCTGATCTTCGGTGCCGGTGCCGTGAGCGCGGTCGTCTCGGGCATCTCGCCGCAGGGCCACTATTCGCTGCTCGGGGCGCTGCTCATCGTGACGGCCTTGCTCGCACCGTGGGCCACGGCAGCGGCCTTGCGCATCTCCACCGAGTGACGGCTTGACCTCGCACCGAACGTCTTGATACTGACCACCCATCCGGCGCCCACACACTGACACCCCCATGAGCTCCTCACCCACACGCCTGTTCACCTTTGCGGCACCGTCCCGCTTCTATGGGTTGGCCGGGGCGTTGACGCCCTGGTTCTGGGTCGCAGCGATCGCGCTCAGCGCCGCAGGCCTGTACATCGGCTTCTTCGTCGCGCCGACCGATGCCACGCAAGGCGAGGCCTATCGCATCATCTTCATCCATGTGCCTGCGGCCTGGGTGTCGATGGTGCTGTACATGGCCATGGCCTTCTGGGCCGGCATCGGCTGGGCCTTCAAGGCGCGGCTCGCATCAATGGTGGCGCGTGCCATTGCACCGACCGGCGCCATGTTCACCTTCGTCGCGCTGTGGAGCGGTGCGTTCTGGGGCAAGCCGACCTGGGGCACCTGGTGGGTGTGGGACGCGCGGCTCACCTCGTACCTGATCCTGCTGTTTCTCTACCTCGGCTACATCGCGCTGGTCGAGGCCATCGACGACACGCGCCGCGCCGACAACGCCGGCGCACTGGTCGCCCTCGTCGGCGCGATCAACGTGCCCATCATCTATTTCTCGGTGAAGTGGTGGAACACGCTGCACCAGGGCGCCACCATCAGCGCGACCGCCGCGCCCAAGATGGCGAGCACCATGCTCACCGCCATGCTGCTGATGACGCTGGCCTGCTGGGCGTATGCCTTTGCCGTCGTGCTGACACGAACGCGGGCGATCATCCTTGAGCGTGAGCGGCACACCGATTGGGTCGCCACACTGGCCCGGGGAGGGAGCAAACAATGAACTGGAACAGCGCCGCCGAGTTTTTCGCGATGGGCGGCTACGGCCTCTACGTTTGGGGTTCGTATGCGGTGGCCGCTGCGTGCATGCTGATCGAGCCCGTGCTCGTGGTGCGGCGCCGCCGCAGCGCCCTGCGCGCCGCCGTGGCGGCGGAATGACGGGCCGCCAGCGGTCGGTCACCCTGTCACTCTGCCTCTTGCTCGCCGCGGCCGCGCATGCGCAGCCCGCGGCCGAGCCGCCGCCTGCTGCAGCCAGTGCGGCCAGTGCAGCCAGCTAGGCTGAGGGCGGCGTGCTGGCACCGGTGGTTGTCACCGGGCGCCGCGAGGCCAACACGGTCAGCCGCAGCGTGCTCACCGGCGATGAGCTGCGCACCGTGCCGGGCACCGGCGGCGACCCGATGAAAGTGCTGCACAGCCTGCCCGGTGTCACCGTGGCCGACGACAGCAGCAGTGCGCCGGCCGTGCGCGGCTCGCGCCCCGACGACAACGCCTACTACATCGACTACCTGCCCGTGGGCTACCTCTTCCACGTGGGCGGCCTGGTGAGCGTGGTGCACAGCGACCGGTGAGCCAGTTCGAGCTCTACAGCGCGGCCTTCGGCCCCGAGTACAGCGACGCCATCGGCGCCGTGCTCGACGTGACCCTGCGCAACCCGCGCACCGACCGCCTTGGCGGCACGCTCAACGTGAGCCTGCTCGGTGCCGACTTCCTGGTCGAAGGGCCGGTGAACGACAAGCAGTCGTTCTACTTCGCGGTCAAGCGCAGCTACCTCGACCTGCTGATCGACACCGTCGAAGACGAAGATTCGGGCGTGATCATCACCGTGCCCCGGTACAGCGACTACCAGGGCAAGTACCTCTGGAAGCTGAGCGACGCACATCAGCTGAGCTTTCACGCCACCGGCGCGTCCGACCACCTCGACTTCAAGATCCCGCTCACCGCCGGCCTGGCCCAACAGGAGCCCGTTCTCGCCGGAGACAGCGCCTTCGACACCTCGTACGCCACCCAGGCCGTGGTGTGGGACGCCGACTTCGGCCGCGGCATGAGCAACAAGCTCGCGCTCGGCCACACGCTCGACACCAACGACAGCGCCGTCGGCCGCGCCGCCCGCGTCGCGGCGCGTTCGCACACGGCCTTCGTGCGCGAGCAGTTCAAGTTCAAGCCAGGCGCCGACCACGAGGCCTCGGTGGGCGGCTCGCTGCAGTCCATCAAGCTCGACTACGACATCGACGTGCAGGACGCACATTGCACCGAGTTCGACCCGCGGTGCGACTACACCAGCGCCGACCGCAAGCATGTGACAGGCGGCATCGACGCGAACGTGACCAACCTCTACGCCAAGAACCGTTGGCAGGCGACGCCCGACTGGGCCTTCACCACCGGTGTTCACTACACGCACGACGGCTACCTCAAGCGCCACTACACCGAGCCGCGCCTCGGCGTCGAATGGAAGTGGTCGGCCGACACCGTCGTCAGTGCCGGCTGGGGTCGCCACAACCAGTTTCCTGCCGGCGACCAGGTGATCGGCGGCATCGGCAACCCCAGCCTGTGGCACCTGCGCGCCACGCACAGCGTGCTCGGCGTGTTGCAGCAATTCGGTGAAGGGTGGTCGTGGCGTGTGGAGGCCTACCAGAAGAAGTTCAGCGACTTCGTGGTCGCCGACCCGGTGCTCAACTACGCCAACGGCGCGAGCGGTGAATCGCGCGGGCTCGAGCTGCTGCTGAAGAAAGAGGCCACGTCGAAGTTGTCGGGCTGGTTCTCGCTGAGCCTCTCGCGTGCCCGCCGCCAGAACGACCGCGCCGGCGAAGCATTTCCGTTCGACTTCGACCAGCCGGTGATCGCGAGCCTGGTGGCGCAGTACAAGCTGTCCGACCGCTGGCTGCTCGGCAGCCGCTGGAGCTACCACACCGGCTCGCCCGACACGCCCATCGTCGACGCAGACAGCTACCCCGACGGCCGCCCGCGTCCCATCTACGGCGGCCTCAACTCGGAGCGCCTGCCGGCTTACCACCGGCTCGACGTGCGCGGCGACTTCATCCTCTCGCCCAGGTACCGGTTCTACGCCGAGGTGATCAACGCCTATGCGCGCAAGAACGTCTCAGGCTACAGCTACAGCGCCGATTACTCGTCGCGCAAGCCGGTGACGCAGCTGCCGTTGCTCGTCTCGTTTGGGGTGATGGTCGGGTTCTGACGGTCTGCATCCACGGTCACCCTGGCTGCGTAAGAGCGCAAATGAAAAGTCCCGTCACAGCAGCGCATCGCGCGCTGGCGCTCACCGCGTTCCTGGCCTGCGGCGCCACGTCGCTGCAGGCGCAGCAGAGCCCAACCCCCTCGGCTGACGCGCCGACCGTTGTCGCGGCCCGGCTCGACACGGTCGAGGTCACCGGCCGCCATTACGACAACGCCGTGGGTACCACCGACGCCGCGTCGCAAGGTGTGATCCGCGCCGAGGTGTTGAAGAGCCGCCCGACACTGCGTCCGGGCGAGGTGCTCGAGTTCGTGCCCGGCCTCATCGTCACGCAGCACTCGGGCGACGGCAAGGCCAACCAGTATTTCCTGCGCGGCTTCAACCTCGACCACGGCACCGACTTCGCGACCAGCGTCAACGGCTTGCCGGTCAACATGCCGACGCACGGCCACGGCCAGGGCTATTCGGACCTCAACTTCCTGATCCCCGAGCTGGTCGACCGCATCGAATACCGCAAGGGTCCGTACTTCGCGAAGAACGGCGACTTCGCTTCTGCCGGCTCGGCCGACATCGTCTATCGCAACACGCTGGCCGCACCCTTCGGCGCGCTGGCGCTTGGCGGGAACGGATTTCGACGCGGCGTGTTCGGCGGTTCGGGCGAGGTGGCCGAAGGCACGCAGCTGCTCGGTGCCGTCGAGCTGCAGCGCAACGACGGCCCGTGGACGGTGCCCGAAGGCCTGCGCAAGTCGAATGCCGCTGTCACCTTGAGCGGCGGCACCGCAGCGCGAGGCTGGAGCGCGAGCGTGATGGGCTACGACGCGCACTGGACGTCGACCGACCAAGTGCCTGAGCGTCTCATCAAAGCCGGCAGCTACAACGGCCAGCCCTTCGATCGCTTCGATTCGCTGGACCCGACCGACGGTGGCGATACCCGCCGCAGCAGCCTGTCGGGCGAATGGCACGACCAGTCCGGTGCAGGCAGCACGCGCGTGGCCGCCTATGCGATCGACTACAGCCTCAAGCTGTTTTCCAATTTCACCTATGAGCTCGAGCGAGGCGCTCAAGGCGACCAGTTCTCGCAGCAAGACAAGCGGCAGGTCTTCGGCCTCAGCGCGAGCCATGCCATCGACCACCGCATCGGCGACCTGGCGGCACGCAGCGAGTTCGGCGTGCAGCTGCGGCACGACCGCATCCGCGTCGGCCTGTTCGACACGGTGGCGCGCGAGGTGGTCGGCACCACGCGCGACGACAAAGTGCGCGAAACGATGCTCGGCATCTACGGCCAGACCGCTGTGGAGTTGACGCCATCGCTGCGCAGCGTTGTCGGCCTGCGCGCCGACAACGTGCGCTTCGATATGAACAGCCTGTCGGAGCCCGCCAACTCGGGCCGGGCCAGCGGCAACATGCTGTCGCCCAAGCTCTCGCTCATCTTCGGCCCGTGGGCGAAGACCGAGTTCTTCTTCAACGCCGGCCGTGGCTTCCACAGCAACGATGCGCGCGGTACCACGGCCACCCTCGACCCCAAGACCGGCGACCCGGTGGACAAGGTGCCCGGCCTCGTGGCCTCACGCGGGTTCGAGGTCGGCGCACGTACCGAGTGGATTCCCGGCCTGCAAAGCTCGCTCGCGCTGTGGAAGCTCGACTTCAACTCCGAGCTGGCCTATGTGGGCGATGCCGGTGCCACCGAAGCCAACCGCCCCAGCACGCGCCGCGGTGTGGAGTGGAACAACCGCTGGATTCCGTTGCGCTGGCTGCTGGTCGATGCCGACCTGGCCTGGACGCATGCACGCTTCTCCGATGACAACGTGGCGGGCAACCGCATCCCCAACGCCGTCGACAAGGTCGGCTCGGTCGCCGTGACGGCGCGCGACCTCGGCCCCTGGTCGGCCAGCCTGCAGTGGCGCTATCTCGGCTCGGGTGCGCTGATCGAAGACAACAGCGTTCGCTCGAACGCGTCGCTCACCACCAACCTGCGCGTGAGCCGCAAGCTCTGGCGCGACGCAGAGTTGACGCTGGACGTGTTCAACCTGTTCGACCGCGAGGTCAACGACATCGAGTACTACTACGAGTCGCAGCTCGCCGGTGAATCGGCGCCGGTCGCCGACCGCCACGTGCACCCGGCCGAACCACGCACGGTTCGGCTCACGCTGAAGGTCGGCTTCTGAGCTTGCCGCGGGTCACGGCCGCGAAGATACTGCCCGGCGCACCGTCCACTTGTTGCCTCATCCGGAGTTCCCATGCAATTGATCGGCATGCTCGATTCACCCTATGTCCGCCGCGTGGCGGTTTCCTTGCAGCTGCTCGGCCTGCGGTTCGAGCACCAGCCGGTCTCGGTGTTCAGCACCTTCGCGCAGTTTCAGAGAATCAACCCCGTGGTCAAGGCGCCGTCTCTGGTGTGCGACGACGGCGTCGTGCTGATGGACTCGACGCTGATCCTGCAATACGCCGAGGCGATGGCAGCACCGCGCGCGAGCCTCATGCCGCGCGGCATGGCGGAGCTGAAGCGCTCGCTGCGCATCACCGGCCTGGCACTGGCCGCTTGCGAGAAGAGCGTGCAGATCGTTTACGAACATGAGCTGCGGCCTTCTGAAAAACTGCACCAGCCCTGGGTGAGCCGCGTCACCGGGCAGCTGCTCGCCGCCTATGGCGCGCTCGAGGCCGAACTCACGCACCAGCCGCTCGTGGCAAGCCGCGCAGGCATCGACCAGGCCGGCGTGAGCACCGCCATCGCCTGGCATTTCACGCAGCAGATGCTGCCGCAGGTGGTGGTCGCGGCGAACTACCCGGCCTTGCAGGCGTTCTCACGCCAGGCCGAAGCGCTGCCTGAGTTTGTGGCTGCGCCACACGGCACGGGCACGTATCGGCACGCAGGCTGATCGCGACCGGCCCACAAGAGGAGCGGCCTATCTGCCGCTGTTCTTGTGGTCGTCGGGCTTCGGGAACAGCTCGTCGAACAGATCGTCGGGAACCGTGTTGGGGTTGTCGTCGATATCGACGCCATTCAGCAGGTCGTAGGACGAACCCACCCAGTTGCCCGGAGACCCCTCCGGCAGGTCTTTCTTCGGCCGTTCAGGGGGTGCGTTGGGGTCGACCCATTCGCCCATCGGCGCGCGCTCCGTCATGCGCCAGACGAGGCGTTTGGGTTTTGCGTGCGTGGGCTGTCGTGCCATCGCTGCGGTGTGGTCGATAGGGTGCGGTGCTGCTGGAAATCAGGGGTCCGGTTCAATCTAGTCGGCATCGCGCCCGAGGTAAATCCCCAGCTTCCCATGACCCGATTCAGCTCGGGGATTTGCAAATCCTCCCGATCGAACAATGGGCATGAGGACATGGGCGGCACGCGCTCATCGTGTCCGCATAAACCCTTGCAAACGGACACGTCGGTAGTCTCGGCGCCACGTTTGCCCACTGATGGGGCGCTGTTGCGGCCTGCTTGATCGTGACTTAATCGAGCAGCGCGAAGCACTGCTGCCCTGAAGCGCTACTACGTCACGAACGGGTTTTGCCTCGCTCACTATCATCGTTTGTCTGGCAGATTTGTCGCTCTCAACAACCGGCAACGCTGACAACTGGCACCCGCTTCTCCCAAGCGCTGGTGGCCTCAAGAAAAGAACAAAGGGCAACGATGGTGCTGACGGCAGCGTGCTTCATGGCGACGACCGCTCTCTACCTGGTGGCCAGTGAAATCGGCGGCCGGGCGCCGCGCGTTTCCCGCTCCTCCTTTGCCCGCCTGCTGTCGATGGCTGCGGTGCTGCTCATGGCCTATGGGCTGTGGTGGCCTGCACAGGCGTCTCAAGTCGACCCGACCTTCGGCACCAGCCTCGGCGTGCACGCGCTGCTGTCGTGGTTGGCTTGCCTCGCGCTGCCGGCCTTCGGCTGGCTGGCTGCCAACCGCATCGCCAAGCGCGCCTACTTCCAGGCGCTGCAGGCCGTCGCTGCCACGCTGGTTGGCGCCTATGTGCTGGCCATGGTGCAGATGCCCGGGCTCTTTCGCGTGGCGACGATCGACGGCCAGCTGGCCATCGGCTTGTCGGTCATGCTGCTTGGCACGGCTGCCATCACGGCGCACATGAACCTCGCCAACGCAGCACGCTTGCGCGTGCTGCGGGTCTTCTCCGCCCTGACTGTTGCCGGCGTCGGGGTGTTCGCAACCCTGGCGGCCAGTTCCGGGTCCACCACCATGCGCTGGTCGGACCTGATCGACCTGGCCATGGTCTTCGCGCTCACGTGGACGCTCATGGCCATCATGCGGGCCAAGGTGCGCGCGGCCAAGCCGGTGGCCCTGGCGACCCCGGCCGCCACTATCGACAGTCTCACCAGCCTGCCCACGCGGCTTTTCTTCGAAGAGCGCATGCGCGCGGAAGCCAAGCGCAGCGATGCACGCGGCGCGCCATTCGCCGTGCTCTTCATCGACCTCGACGGCTTCAAGCCCGTCAACGACACCTTCGGCCACAACTGCGGCGACCAGGTGCTCAGGCTGGTCGGCAAGCGCCTGGCGTGGCTGACGCGCAAGGCCTACCAAGCCGCGCGCGTCGGTGGCGACGAATTCCTGCTGCTGGTGCCCAACGCCTCGTCACCCGAGATGGCCGAGAAGGTCGCGCAGAGCGTGATCGACACGCTGGGCAAGCCCTACAAGGTCGAAGGCCGCGAGATCAACATCGCCTGCTCCATCGGCATCGCCCTCCACGAGGGTGGCAGCAGCCCGGTCGACAAGCTCATCGCCCGCGCCGACGTGGCCATGTACGCCGCCAAGCGCGCTGGTGGTTCACGCCATTGCTTCTATGCGCCCGACATGGACATGGACGCGGAGCAGAACTTCGACCTCGTTCGCGACCTGCGTAAAGCCGTCGCGAAGAACGAACTCGAGCTGCACTTCCAACCCAAGATGGATGCCGTCACCGGCAAGGTCACTGCCGTCGAAGCGTTGCTGCGTTGGCAGCACCCCGAGCTCGGTCTGATCTTGCCCGACCGCTTCATTCCACTCGCTGAGCGCAATGGCCTCATGGGTCCGCTGGGCAACTGGGTCATCGAAGCGGCCTGCGTGCAGGCGCGCCTGTGGCGCGACAAGGGGCTGCGCATGCGCGTGGCGATCAATCTCTCCGCCCACCAGATGCGGCAGGACGACCTCTCCGATCGCATTGCCGATGCGCTCAAGCGGCACCGCATCCACCCTTCGCTGCTGACTTGCGAGATCACCGAAACCGCGACGATGGAAGACACCGGCAAGACGCAGGAGACCTTCCGCCGCCTCGGCGTGCTGGGCGCCCACCTGTCGATCGACGACTTCGGCACCGGCTACTCCAGCCTGGCGTACCTGCGCAAGCTGCCCGCCAAGGAGCTGAAGATCGACCGCAGCTTCGTGATGGACCTGGAGCACAGCGCCGATGCGCGCGCCGTGATCGACGCGGTGCTGAAGCTCGCCCACGCGCTCGGCCTCAAGGTCGTGGCCGAGGGCGTCGAGAACCAGCGCCAGCAGCAGATCCTCACGGCGCTCGGCTGTGACGAGTTGCAGGGTTTCCTGTTCGCCAAGCCGATGACGGCCCGCGCACTGTTGCTGTGGGCGATGGCCGAAGGCGACCCGACGGCATCGTTCAACGCGTCGCTCTTCGGCAGCACCCGCGAGGCCAGCCGCAACACCGCGGCCACGAGTTTCCAGGCGACTCTCGAGGAGTAGCCGGCCGCCGAGCGGCCAGCGCGCTTATTCGCCCGGCTGCACCACCTGCGTGATGTCCGCATCCACGCCCATCAGCACACTGGCCAGTGACAGCGCGCGCCACAGGTGCGGCGGCATGTCGAGAATGCCCTGCGGCGTGCGCGCCTCGGCGATCCATGTCCGGATGTTCGTGTGCTGCTCGGGGGTCAGCAGGTGACGGCTCAACATCTCGTTCAGTGTCTGCATGGCGGCCTCGTCGGTTTGGTCAATCGGGGGGTCGGTGCCTGAACGTAGCAGATATCGCGCCCGCTCACGTGCTCAGGGTGAAAGCCGTGCGGCCGCGGGGCTGGCCGTTGACGAACACCTCCACCTCGTGCCGGCCGGCGTAGTGCACGCGCGTCGTGAAGTTCTTGATCGACTGGCTGCGCGAGAGCTGTTCCACCGCGTGCGGCGCGAGCGTGAAGGTCTTCAGCTTGAACACCTTGACCGCCGTGCCGCCCGACTTCTTCACGTAGTGGATGCCGTAGTCGACCACCAGCCGCTGGCTCTTCGCCGAGGTGGAATGCAGCGCCACCGACAAGGCGATGCTCTCGCCCAGGTGGATGGCCTTCGGTGAAACCTTCAGCCCTTTCAGCTCGACCTCGGCCGCCTCGCCCGCACCCATCACTGCCAGTGCGCGCCGGTCGCCCTTCTTGACCAGACTGCGCAGCGCGTGCTTTGCAATCCACGCGGTGCCCGGGCTGTCGAGCGACCAGCCCTCGATGCGTTCGAGCGCCCACTCGGGGTTGTCCTTGGTGATGTCGTTCAGGCTGTTCGCCACCGACCGGCGCACGTAGAGGCTGGGGTCGTCCTTCAGGTTCTCGAGGATGGGTGCCAGCGGGCTCGGGTCGGCCATCAGCGGCTTGATCTGGAACGACCACGGCAGGCGCGGCCGGCTGCCTTCGCTGGCGAGGCGGCGCACGTGCTCGTTCTTGTCGGTCGACCAGCGCTTCATCACCGCCAGCGTGCCTTCCAGGTCGCGCTGCAGGAAGTGGCGCACCGCGTACTCCGACGAGCCGAAGCGGGTGAAGAACTTCAGCGCCTCCATCGAGGCTGGCACGTCGTCGGCCCCATACAAGGCGGCGTACTCCGGCAGCGCCATCGTCACGAAACCGTGGTTCAGCCGGGGCGCCAGCTCGCGCAGCACGCCCAGCGCCTGGCGGTAGTCGGTGGGCAGCGTGGCGTGAAAGCCCTCGGCCACCCGGCGCAATCGCTGCATGATCGACAGCGAATCGAGGTCTGCCAGCACCAGCGCCAGGAAGCGCTTGGTGTCGAAGCCGGGGAACACGGCGGCCGTTTCTGCCGCGATGTGGCGCATGCGCCGAGCGTCGAAGATTTCCTTCAGGGCGGGTGTGGCGTCGCTCTCTGCGTCCGGCATGCAAGTCTCCGTGGCGAAGGTGTGGCGAGCATGATGCCGGCAAAAATACCGCGCCGATCAAGCCGCGAAACCGGCCGCTTTTCCGCCCATTCCGGGCCGTGCTCCCGAGAGATGCTCCCGGGTGCGACCCTCTCGGTAGGGTCGAGGAGCCATTTTGTCCACATCGTTCGTCCGCCAGGCCTTGCAACACCTGAGCATGGCGCTGCTCATCAGCCTGCCCACGACGGTGCTCGCAGCCGAGGGCCTGCGGCTGGCCGTGTCGAAGTCACCTCAGTCCCTGCCCATCTTCGTGGCGCTAGACCAGGGCTTCTTCACCGAGCAAGGGATCGACGTGCAGGTGATCGACTGCGTCGGCGGCGTCAGCTGCATGCGCGAGCTGCTCGACGGCCGGGCCGACGCGGCCACCGCATCGGAAATGGCGGTCGCCTTCGGCGCCTTCCATCGCAATGACTACGCCATCGTCTCCACCATCGCCACCAGCAGCAGCAACCTGAAGCTCGTCGCCGGCGCGCGAGCAGGCGCCCTGGCCACGCCACGCGACTGGGCCGGCAAGCGCGTCGGCACGTCCCTCGGCTCGGCGGGGCATTATTTTCTCGAGCTTCACCTGCTGGCGATCAACGTCGACCCGCGCGGGCTCACCATCGTCGACATCGCACCCGACAAATCAGTGAGTGCGCTGCAAAGCGGCCAAGTCGATGCCGTCGCCGTCTGGGAGCCCTTCGGCTACCTCGCTGCCAAGGCGCCCGGCTCCACGGGCAGGGTGCTGCCGCGTGCCAGCGCCTATGTGCAGACCTTCAACCTGGTGGCGGCGCGGCGCCTGTTCGGTGCGCGCGATGAGGCCCTGGCCCGCCTGTTGCGCGCCGTGGAGCGTGGCGAGCAATTCATTCAAGACAGGCCCGAAGAAGCCAAGGCTATCCTGCGCAAGCGATTGGCGCTGGACGAAGGCTTCGTCACTTGGTTCTGGCCCACGACCAGCTTCCGGCTGGGCCTCGACCCGGCGTTGGTGCGCACCATGGAAAGCGAAGCCCGCTGGGCCATGCGCGAGGGCCAGGTGCCCGCCAAGGCCAGCCCGAATTTCATGGGCTTTCTGCACACCGTGCCGCTGATGAACGCCAAGCCTTCGGCCGTGAGCGTCGGCCGGTAACCAGCCATGCGGATCCGCAGCCTCTTGCTCGCAGCCATCGTGGCGGCCGCCCTGCTGGGCACGCTGGCCGCGGGCGTGGTGGCGATGGCGGCCAGCCTTGAGAACGCGGCGGCCGAGACGCAGTCTCGTGCGCAGAACGTGTCGCATGAAGTGACGGGCCTGCTGACGCTGACGCAGGAGTACGCGCGCTATCTCGAGCCCCGCGCTGCCGAGCAATGGCATCTGCGGCATGCCTCCATCGCCAAGGCGCTGCTGCTCGACGACGGCACGAGCCAGGGCAACAGCGCCGTGGTCGGCCTGCGCGACCTCGCGCGCGACCTGCCGGAGCTGTTCTCGCGCCTGCAAGACATCCCCAAGACCAACGAGCCGTTCGACGTGCGCCGCCGCGAAGCCTTGCTCGACCAGCTGCTCACCAGCACGCAGGCGATGAGCGACTACGCCGACCAGTGGTTCCAGGACGTTGCGGTGGCGCGCCACCGTGCGCAGGAGCGCTTTCAGATCGTCGCCCTCGCCGCGCCGGTGGTCATGCTGCTGATGTTCATGCTGCTGACGTGGGTGGTGCGCCGGCGCTTGCTGCTGCCCGTGCAGCGGCTGGCCGAGGCCGCTGCGCTGGTCGGCAAAGGCCAACTGGGCCACCGCATCGGCAACGACACGCCCGACGAACTCGGCGAGCTCGCGCGCCGCTTCGACGCGATGACCGCAGCCGTGAGCGCCAGCCGTGACCAGGCCGCCCACGCCGCCAAGCGCCTGCGCGCCGTGACCGACAACCTGCCGACCTTCATTGCTTACATCGACACTGGCGGACGCTTCCGCTTCGCCAACGACCAATATCGGCGCCTGCCCGGCGTGGACCCGGCCGCGCTCATCGGCAAGACGGTGAAGGAAGGCCTCGGCGACGAGGCCTATGCCGTGATCGGCCCCCACCTGGCTGCCACGCTCGCCGGCGAGCGGCAGCAGTTCGAACGCACGAGTCTGGTGGACGGCAAGCCCGCGTGGCTGCTGTCCGAGTACCTGCCCGACATCGATGAAAACGGCCAGGTGATCGGCCTGTACGCGATGACGGTCGACGTCACCGTGCACCGCGAGGCCAGTGCGCGTGTGCGAGACAGCGAGACGCGCCTGCGCGCCATCACCGACAACATCCCGGCGCTGATCGGCCACTTCGACCGCGACGAGCGCTGCCTCTTCGCCAACACCACCGTGCGCAAGGTCACCGGCCTGGTGGGCGCCGACTTGTCGGGTCACACACTGCGCTCCGGCATCAGCGAGGAAATTTATGCATTGCATGAGCCGCACGTGCAGGCGGCGCTGCGAGGCGAGCGGCGCAGCTTCGAGTGGCACATGGTTCGCAAGGGGCGCGATGCGTACTTCATCGCCAACATCGTTCCCGACAGCAGCGCCGACGGCTCGGTCTGCGGCTTCTATGTAATGAGCTTCGACGTGACCGACGTGCGCCAGGCTGAGGTCTCACGCGCGCGCAGTGAGCAGCGCCTCCGCCAGATCACCGACAACCTGCCGGTGCTCATCTCCTACATCGATAACCAGATGCGCCTTGGTTTCGCCAACGGCACCTTCAAGTCTTGGTTGGGCGTCGACACCGAAGGGATGATCGGCCGGCCATTGCGCGATGTGGTCGGTGCCGAGGCCTTCGAAGCACGCCGGCAGAAACTCGAACGGGCGCTGCAGGGCGAACGGGTGGAATTCGAAGGCGAAGTCACCGGCCAGGGCGTCACACGGGCCACGCAGACTGCGTACATCCCCGATCGCGACGCCTCGGGCGCGGTGCAAGGCGTCTACGCGCTCACCAGCGACGTGAGCTCGCTCAAGCGCGTGGAGCAGCAGCTGCAGGCGCTCGCGCGGTTCGACACGCTGACCGGCCTGCCCAACCGTCTGCACTACAACGAGAAGCTGCCCGAAGCCCTGGCCCGCTGCGTGCGGAATGGCTGCGGCGTGGCGTTGATGTTCCTGGACATCGACCACTTCAAGGCCATCAACGACTCGCTGGGCCACGCCGCCGGCGACGCGGTGCTGAAAGAGTTTGCCAAGCGCCTGCAGAAGTCGGTGCGCGGCACCGACACCGTGGCGCGCCTCGCGGGCGACGAGTTCGTCGTCATCCTCGAAGGGCTGCACGATGCAAACGTGGTCACGCTCATCGCAGACAAGATCATTGCCGAGATGAACGCGCCCTTCGTCGTCGACCAGCAGATCCTCAAGGTGACGACCAGCGTCGGTATCTCGCACCACGATGCGAGCGAGGGCGACATCACGCCCGGTGCGTTGCTCGAGCGAGCCGACAAGGCGCTCTACGAAGCCAAGAGCGCTGGCCGCAACGTGCACCGGATGGCCTGATCTCCGACACTGACCCATGCGCCGCATCCTCTCCACTGCACTGCTCCTGTCGGCCAGCTGGCTGCACATGGTGCCGGCCATCGCGCACGAGCTCAGGCTCGCGGTGTCGGCCGGGCCGGTGTCCCTGCCGGTCTATGTGGCCGAGGCCAAGGGGTACTTCAAGAGCGAAGGCGCCGACGTGAAGATGCTCGACTGCCGAAGCGGCCGGCAGTGCGTGGAAATGCTGCAGCAAGGCCAGGCCGACGTCGCCACCGCCGCCGAACTGCTGGTGAGCCTGAACGGCCTGGCCAAGGCCGATCTCTCCATCGTTGCCACGCTCAGCAATTCGCACCAGATGCGTGTGATCGCGCGCCGCAGTGCCGGTGTGTCGCAAGCGCAAGACCTGAAGGGCAAGCGCATCGGCACCGTGGCCGGCACTTCGGCCGAGTACTACCTCGACACGTGGCTGCTGTTCCAGGGAGTCGATCGCGCGGGTGTCACGCTCGTGCCTCTGCCGGCTGAGCGGATCGCCGCGGCGATGCAGAGCCGTGAAGTCGATGCCGTCGCCATCTGGGAACCCATCGCTTCCACCGTGGCCGATGCGTTGAAAGACGATCTGGCCACCATGCCCACACCGCGTGTCTACACCCAGCACTTCGCTCTGGTGACCGGCCGGCGCAAGGCGGCTGCGATGGATGCCGAGATCGTCAAGCTGCTGCGCGCCCTGGCGCGCGCCAGCCAGCTCATCGCCAAGGAGCCTGCAGCTGCAAGGCAAATTCTTGCCACGCAATTGCACATCTCAGATGCGCAAGCCGCCAGCCACCTCGCAGCGCATGACTATTCGCTGAACCTCGACCAGTCGCTCGTCAGCACGATGGAAAGCCAGGCCCGCTGGGCTCTGCGCACCGGCCAGGTGGAGAAGGGCGGCAGCGCCGTCAACCTGCTGCGGGCCATCGACCCCAGCCTGCTCAAGATCGCCGTGCCTGGCGCCGTGACCTTGGTGCAATGAACCGACGGTCGGTCGATCTGCCGGCACGTTGTCGCGCGCCCTTCAACAATTGAAACCAGCAGCCACGCACCGGCAGCCGCAGTGAAACGCGCGCTGCCGACACTGCGCGATGGGTCAAGCCGCTGCACTGCGCAACGGTTCACCCGTCGACAAGGATGCGCATGAGCTTCATGGTGTGGGCCCTGGCCACTGGGCCGTTTCGACAAGGCATTGCTAGCGGCGGGAAAGCACGCCAATCCGTGGTGAGCACATCGACGCTACGTTTCGCGCTGCTTGCTCTGCTCACGGCGCTGCTTGTCTCGCTGTTGGCCGGCTGCAGCGGCAACCCGCCGCTGCAGAACGCCACGCTGGCCCATGGCCCGTTCGAGATCGTGGCGAAAGGCCGGCGCATCTCGAGTGGTGGCTTCCCCAACAACAGCGGCAACCCCTTCAGCACCGTCGAGGTCACCTCGTTCTCTGTGCGCTGGAAGGGCAAGGACGTGATGGTGCCCGGCGTCGGTGACCGCTTCTGGCGCGTGCTGCGTCTGGCCGATGCACCGAAACCCGCGCTGCTGGTCGGCATGACCGACTTCCACCTCGTCTACGAAGACCAGGGCCAGCTCGTCGTCAAAGACTTCGGCGACACCGGCGGCATGGCCGAGGTGCAATGGCTCGACGCCGAGCAAGGGCAGCCCGGCGAGACCACGATGTACGGCCTGGAGAAGGCCTCGATCGACGAGGGCACCGATCTGCGCGGCGGCCGCTGGCTGCGCTTGAGCAACGCCACCGTGCTCGACGTGCACACGCTCACCGGCTATTCCGTTCAGCCGTGGGTCACGCCCGGCCAGGCACTCTCCGGCCTCAGCGCCGGCAAGGATGCGAAGGCCCACGCTTTCTCGCCGGGCCACACGCAGTACGTCACCACTGCGACCGATTACGCGAGGACGGGCAGCACCGAACGCTACGAGGCCTTGCTGCTGGTCGACATTCCCACCGGTCAGGCCTATGGKCTCAAGGTCGATCACCAGCACATGCGCTACGTCGACACGCAAGACATCACGCCCTTGTGGGTCGCGCACTACTTTCAATGGACGCGTGATGCCAAGGGAGCCGAGCGCCTCGTGCCGCGAACGAACGTGAAGCCGGTGGCATGGAAGGGCCGCTACAGCCGATTCAGCAGCGGCACCGAGTACCGCGTGGCGCCGGTTGGCACGGCCATGGACCGCGAGTTCCAGCGTTTTCTCATCGAACGCATGGATGCGAAGCTCGCACCCGACTGGCTCGATCCGCTTCACGACCAGCGCCGCACCTACACCTTGCCCGGTTGCGACCACGTGCTGGCCGTCAGCGCATCCGACATCGAGACCCGGCACGAAGTCGGCCTCTACGTGCCCACGCCCAAGCAGCCACCGTGGGTGCGCTGCCAGGACACGATCCGCCGCATCGGCGAAGCCTTCGACGCCGAGCTCGCGACGGGTCGCCTCGACAAGCTCTTCGTGTCGCCGTGAGCTTGCGATGAGCCGCCTTGTCGACTGCCTTCCTTACGACGCAGCTCCGCCACGCAGGCGCCGACGTGCGGCCGCGCCGAACACGGCCAGTCCGGCGCCCATCAGCGCGAGGCTGGCCGGTTCTGGTATCGCCGGAATCGACAGCACGAAGCCCTTGCCTGAGTTGTACTGCGCGTTGTAGGCCGAGCCCACGATCCAGCCGTGGTCGTTGATGGCCGTCGCGGACACCAGGCGCCAGCCCGCGTCTCGGTCGGCCTGGCCGAGAAAGCTGTTGAGATCGATTGACTGACCGCCGTGCCACAGCATGGCGGTCATCGGATCACCAAACGTTTGGTCGTATACGGTACCAACCACCCAATTGCGGTTGTTCACGCCGAAAGCGACCGAGTCAATGCCGCCGAGAAAGGTGCGCTGCGTGCCATCCCACAGCGCCGCGCGCCGGTCCACGGTACCGACGACGAGGCCGCGATCGTTCAGGTTGTAGGCACTGCCCCTGCCGAGGTCGATGACGTTGCCGTTCTTCTGCCAGAGCGCGGCATGCGTCTGGCCGGCCACCTCACTTGTGCCAGCCACCGCACCAGCCTCGTTGATCGCACGGGCCTCGCTGGAGCCGCCGAGCGTGCCGAGAGCGTGGCCGCCTGTCGAGTCCCACAGCATGGCTTGCCCGCCAAAGGAACCCACCGCGGCACCGGAGTCATTCAACCCCCAGGCGGTAGACGGTATGACCTCGCCAGCAAGCAGGGTGGGGCGCGTGGTGCTGCTGTTCCACAGCGCGGCGCGCGAGGTGTCCTCGCCTGCAACCTGCCCGCGGTTATTGATGGCGTTGGCGAAAGTGGCGATGTAGCAGCAGTCCCCGTAGGACGGCAGGTAGGTCCCCCCCACCGGAGATCGGGAGGCGTCCCAGATCACGGCAGCGGGGAAATGGGACTCGCCCACCGTGCCCGCAATCTGGCCGTGGTTGTTGATGTCCGTGGGCGTCCAGAAGCGGTTGCCCTCGGTGGGCAGGTAGCGGAGCGTGTAGTTCTGTGCGACGGCCGTACCGGCCGCGAGCGCGAAGGTCAGCCCGAGGACGATGCCGCGAAATAGAGTCAGCTGCATGGTGTTGCTCCGGTTGTCGTGGATGTGTCTGCGTCGTGCCCGCCGGCGGCGTGTACCGCGCCAGCGTTGGCTATGGAATGACCGGCGTCGCCGTCCGCACGCAGAGGCGGCGGCGTCGCGAAGTGATCGGTCTGAGCGCGTGCCGCGAAGGGGCTGGCAAGAAGTGCAGCAAAAGCGGCCAAAGCGACAAGAATTGCCGCAACGCTAGGTACCGACGTCTTGACCATGCACACCTCCCGAAAGGATGGACATGCGCGAGTCAGAGCGGTGTCGCGGTACTGCTTGTCGAGCAAAGCGATGGCCTGCGCAGCGGACTGGAGGCAATCGGCGTTCCTACAGAGAGGCCTCTACTCCACCTGCGGCGACTTCATCCACGCAACCAGCGCGGCGCCGATGCAAGTGTCAACTTGCCAGTTGTGCGCGAATTCACTGGGTTTGTAGGGGGCGAGCCGATCACTCATCACTTCGTAGTGGCTGATGCCGGTTCGGCCTCGGTCCGGAAAGACTCCATGCGATGCCGGAGAGCGTCACTCCACTCCAAGAAGCATTGAGCGAATTGAGCTGCTTCGGATTCCGAAAGCAGCACCCTTCCAAAAAAGACTGAGTCCAGGTCCTCCTTCTTTACCCGGAATCCAATCTGAACTTGCTTTCCTTCCTGGACGGCGGTGACGAGGCTCAGAACGGACTCGAGCGATGTCACGTACATGAGGGCATGTTTATGCGTCTGCGCTGCTAAGGGTCCTCCTGCCAATGGTGTGGTTGCAGGTGAGCCAGGAGCCTTGAGCCATACGTTTTTGATGGGCACTTCTGTGCCCCGGGCAAGGTCTTGTGCCAAGAAGGCTTGCATGGGAACAGCCGTCAAGCCGCCCTTTACCAATCCACCGGCTAGGTTAACAACGTTGAAGGACACGTCGAAAATCTTGACTGCTCCGGTTCCTGGCACAGGATTGGGAATGCCAACTATCCTGACTCCGCAGCCGGTGATCGTCCCGCCCTCCATGTACTGGAGAGGTTGCCCTGTCAACCTGGCCTCTGTAACGGTTCCGGCGAAGACATGAGGGCCAGAGCACAACAACAACGCCGTCGCGAATGTGCGAACCGCAGGCCGATAGCTGTAAGTCAACATGATGCCTCCCGATTCGGGCAGGCTAACAGACACCCGACGTGTGGCCGCACTCCCGTGACGCTGGCCGTGTGGCGTGTTGCTCAGTTTCGGCGTCACATTGAGCTTGGCAAAGTGCGCGACAAGCTCACCTTCTTCGCATTGCGCGACGTCGAGTAAGAGTCAGTCGTCTTGTTCCCCAATGTCATTCTGCAACTTGCTCGGGTGGTCCCGCCGACAGGAATCGAACCTGTATTTGCCGCTTAGGAGGCGGCCGTTCTATCCATTGAACTACGGCGAGTGGGGCGCGAGGGCCTCAGGGGGAGGGCGCATTCTACAAACGCAGCGCGACAAGGCGCTGCGGGGGCGCTATCGGGCGGCTTCGCGGTTGACCCACTCGATGCCGGCGGCCTGGGCTGCGGCCACGGCTTGCTCTTTCGTCGGGAACGAGTCGAGGTCGAGAAAGCGCTGTGAGCGCGTGCGCTCGCCGCCCAGGTAGGTGATGGCCACGCGGGCTTGGTAGAGGCCGTCTTCGCGCAGCAGGGGCGAGCAGCTCAGCAGATAGTCTTTGTACAGGTGGCGGTGTGCGTCCATGGCAGCACGTGACAACGAAGTGCGGCCGCAAGGTTACGAGGCTTTTGCCCGGCGCCAAAGGTGTGTTGGACGCCTGCAGGGCCTCTTGCGACTTTCTTCACGACACTGCCCTGGGGCTGCCGGGCGGCCTGCGGGAGTCAGGCTTTCGGCACGTGGGCCGGCAGTTCCGAGCGCTTCGGCGGGTTGGCACCGCGGCGCGAGCAGGTGATGGCCGCGGCGAGGGCCGAGAACTGCAGTGCCTCGCGCAACTGCGCGGCCGACAGGGCGCCGAGTGTGGCGATCGACAGCAGGCCGTGCTCGGCCAGCCAGGTGACCAGCGCCGACTGGAAGCTGTCGCCGGCGCCCACGGTGTCGACCACATTCACGCGCTCGGCCGGCACCTGCACCGAGGCCGAGCCGCTCCAGGCCTGTGCGCCGTCGCCGCCGAGCGTGACGACGAGCAGCTTCACGCCGCTGGCGAGCACGTCGTCGGCGAACTTCTGCACGCCCACGCCGGGCAGCAGCAGCTGCAGGTCTTCGAGGCTGATCTTCAGCAGGTGGGTGCGCGGCAGCATCCAGGTGAGCATGGCGCGCCAGCGCTCGAGGTCGGGCTCGACGTTGAGGCGGATGTTCGGGTCGAAGCTGATCGGTGTGCGCAGGTGCTCGCGCTCGACCAGTGCACGCAGCGTGGAAGCGACGGGCTCGACGACCGTGGTGTACGAGCCGACGTGGATGCCGCTTACCGTGGCGGGCAACAGCGCGAGCGCATCGAGCCCAAGCTGGCGGTCGGCGGCGCCGTGGCCGTAGAACGAATAGGCGGGCACGCCTTGCGCATCGGTGCCGATGAGGCTGAGCGTGGTGGGTGCATCGGTGCGCGCGGTGGTGGCGGTGTTCACGCCTTCATCGCGCAGGCCCTGCATCAGCCGCTCGCCGAGAAAGTCGCGCGAGACGGCGCCGAAGAAGCCAACCGGCTGTGCCAAGCGCGCCAGGCCCACCGCGGCGTTGAAGGGCGAGCCGCCCACGCGCGCATCGAGTGCCGTGCCGGTGGCGGTGTTGCCCTCGGCAAACACGTCCATCAAGGCTTCTCCGCAGACCACGAACATGCATCTCTCCGTTGATTCAATACTGGTGGCACGAGGCCGGGTTGAGGGCGCGGCGGCACCGCGGCCGCTGCGCGCGCTGGATGGTAGCCGGGCGGCGTATCCGGTTCGTTGGCCGTTTCGGCACGCAGGTGCCGAGGTCGATGCCCCAGTCCATGGAAGTCGGGGTCACGCGTGCCGGAAGCGGTGGTCCGATTGGCGCCGGAACTCGCTCGGCGTCATGCCCTTGATCTCGAGGAAGCGGCGGTTGAAGTTGGCCACGTTGTTGAAGCCCACTTCGTAGCAGACGTGCGTGACCAGGCGGTCGGTTTCCATCAGCAGGTGGCAGGCACGGTTCACGCGCACGCGGTTGACGAAGTCGGTGAAGGTGTTGCCGGTGGCGCGGCGGAAGAAGCGCGAGAAGCGGCTCTCGCTCATGCCCAGCTCGGCCGCAGCCTGGCTGGCGGTGAGCGTTGCGCCGCCGTCACCGGCGATGCGGTCGACGATGGCGTTGATCTGCTCGAGCTCGGTGTCGTTGTCGTCACGCTGCATCTGCACGTTGGAGAGCAGGCGGTAGTCGGTGCTGCGTGCCAGGTCGGCGAGAAAGTCGCAGAACGCCGCGAAGCGGCGCATGCCGCGCGCGTTCTTCACCGTGAGCCAGTGCGCATGCGCCTGCTCCGACATGCCGAAGAACTCGATGCCGTGGCGCGCCCGCTCCAGCAGCGGCAGCACCTCGGCCAGCTCGGGGATCATCTCGGCCGCATGCGCGATGGGCTCGTGGCTGAACTGGATGGCGAGGTCGCGCTCGGGCACGCCGCCTTCGGGCAGGTCGATCGAGACCCAGTTGTGTGGCAGGCGTGGGCCGCACAGCACCAGGTGGCCGGGGTGGAAGGGGCCGATCCAGTCGCCGACGAAGGCCTTGCCCGAGGTGGCGGTGATGAGGTGCAGCTCGTATTCGTCGTGAAAGTGCCAGCGCGCCAGCGGCGTGGGGAAGCCGTGCGCCAGGCAGCGCACGAGGCCCACGTCTTCGGTGGCTTCGTAGCCCAGCGAGGCCGGGCGGCCGTGGTTGTGCTCCAGCTCGGGCTGGCGCTGGCGGGGCAGGCTGCGGTCGCGGGGAGTGGGCATGGCGGGCCTCGAATGCATCAGCTCATGACATTACCGCCATCCACGTTCAATGTCTGTGCGGTGATGTACGAGGCCTCGTTGCTGGCCAGGAAAACGGCGGCGCCGGCCACGTCGGCCGGCGCGCCCATGTAACCCAGCGGCACGGCCTTGCCGACGGCGATCTTCTTCTCGCCGGGCTGCAGGTTTTCGTAGCGGGCGAAGAGGGCGTCGACGCCTTGCCACATCGGCGTGTCGATCACGCCGGGCGAGATGGCGTTGACGCGGATCTGGTGCGGCGCCATGGCCAGTGCTGCACTCTGCGTGTAACTGATCACCGCGGCCTTGCTGGCGCAGTAGTGCGACACCAGTGCCTCGCCGCGACGCCCCGCCTGCGAGGCGAGGTTGACCACACAGCCGCGCTTGCCGGCGGCCACCAGGCGCGCCAACACCGCCTGCATCACGAAGAACATGCCCTTCACGTTGACGTCGAACAGGCGGTCGTACATGCGCTCGTCGGATTCGAGCAGCGGCGCCATGTCGAAGATGGCGGCGTTGTTGAACAGCACGTCGACGGTGCCGAAGCGTTGCGCGGCCTTGTCGACCAGCGGGCCGATCGAGGCCACCTGCGTCACGTCGGCGCTCGCATAGGCCAGCGTGTCGGGGTTCGCGGCCATCAGCGCTGCGAGGCCGGCGCTCGGCGTGGCGGAGATGTCGACCGCCGTGCAGCGCGCGCCCTCGGCGAGAAAGGCTTCGGTCACCGCGAGGCCGATGCCTCCGTTGGCGCCGGTGAGCAGGGCGTGGCGGCCTGCGAGTCGTGGTGATGTCATGGGGTCACTCCGTGATGAAAGCTTGCACGCGGCGGTCTGCCGCACGAATGGCGGCTTCGAGCGTGGCGTTGCCGGCGAGCGGGCCCCACAGCAGCGGGTCGCGGCAGAAGGCGCCGAGCGGGTCGGGCGCGGCGAAGAAGGCGTGTGCGACGGCGGGGTCCATCACGCCGTCCTGGTAGGTGTAGCTCAGCTCGCCGCGGTGCCAGCGGCCGAGGAAGGCGAAGAACAGCGCGGGCAGCATCGCGGTGGCGTCCATCGGTGCGCCGCGGGCGATGCATTCGCGCAGCGTCGGCACGATGAAGCCGGGGATCTTGGAGAAGCCGTCCATCGCGACACGCTGGTTGGTGTCGCGGACGTTGGGGTTGCCGAAGCGTTCGAGCACCACGTCGCGGTACTTGGCGAGGTCGATGGGGCTCGGGTGCTCGGGTGTGTCGAGGCAGGGGACCACGTCGTTGGTCACGTAGTCGTGCGCCATCTGCCGGATCGCAGGCATTGCCATGTCTTCGTGGATGAAGCTCAGTCCCTTCAGCGTGCCGGCCCAGGCCACGCAGCTGTGGGTGGCGTTGAGGATCCGGATCTTGGCTTCTTCGTGCGCATGCACCGAGGCCACCATCTCGACACCCACGCGTTCCCAGGCCGGGCGGCCGGCGATGAAGTCGTCTTCGATCACCCACTGGATGAAGCTTTCGCCCATGACAGGGGCGCGGTCGTCCCAGCCGGTGGCGGCGCGCACGCGCTCGGCGACGTCGGGCAGGGGGCGCGGCGTGATGCGGTCGACCATGTCGCAGGGCGAGGTGGTGGCGGCCTGGGCCCACTCGCGCAGCGAGGTCTCGCCGCGCAAGGCCAGGAACTCGAGCAGCCCGGCGCGAAAGCGCGTGCCGTTGCTGCGCAGGTTGTCGCAGTTGAGCAGCGTGACCGGCGTGCCGGTTCGCTTGACGCGCTCGCGCAGGATGGCGGCGATGGCGCCGTAGATGGTGGTCGTGGCACCGGCCAGGTCGGCGCGCAAATCGGCGTGGCCCGGGTCGAGCTTGTTCTGGTCGTCGAGGTAGTAGCCGGCCTCGGTGACGGTGAACGAGATGATGCGCGTGGCCGCGTCGGCGCCCACGTCGATCAGCCGCGCGAGCGAGGGGTCGAACGGGATCACCTCGCGGATCGACTTGATGCGCTCGTAGCGCCGCTCGCCGGCGGGCGACACGGTCTCCAACGTGTATTCGCCGTTCTGTGCGGCGAGTGCAGCCATGGTGTCGGCCATGTCGTTGCGGATGTTGCCGCCGACGATGGACCAGCTGGTGTCGCCTTTCTCGCGCAGCTCGTGCAGGTAGACGGCCTGGTGGGCGCGGTGAAACGAGCCGAGCCCGATGTGCAGGATGGTGTTCATGAAAGAGGTCTAGTGCGCCGCGACTTTGTGGCCCTGGCGGTCGAAGAGATGGAAGGAGGCGGGTGCGATGTCGAGCCCGACGGAGTCGCCCGGTGCAAGCAAGGTGCGCTCGGCCTGGCGCGAAACGATCTGCACGCCGTTGCCGTTGTGGCCTACGCTGGTGTAGATGAGCGTGTCGGCACCGAGCGACTCGATCAGCTCCACGCGTGCGGGCAACTTGCCGCCGCCCGCAGGCCGAACCATCACGTTCTCGGGCCGCACGCCGATGAAGCCATCGGGTGCGTGCGAGGCGCCCACCACCTCGCGCAATTCGGGCAGCTTGGCCGTGTCGACCACGTTCATCTGTGGCGTGCCGATGAACTGCGCGACGAACTGGTTGGCCGGTTTGTCGTAGAGCTCGAGCGGCGAGCCGACCTGCTCGATGGCGCCGTCGCGCAGCACGACCACGCGGTCGGCGAGCGTCATCGCCTCGACCTGGTCGTGCGTCACGTAGATGGTGGTGGCGCCGAGGTCGCGGTGCAGCTTGGCGATCTCGATGCGCGTCTGCCCGCGCAGCGCGGCGTCGAGGTTGGACAGCGGCTCGTCGAACAGAAACACCTTGGGCGCGCGCACGATGGCGCGGCCGATGGCAACCCGCTGGCGCTGGCCACCGGACAGCTCCTTCGGCGTGCGGTCGAGGTACTTGGTGAGGTTGAGAATTTCGGCGGCGTGGCCGACCTTCTGCTTGATCACCGCCTTGTCGACATTGGCCAGGCGCAGTGCGAACGACATGTTGTCGAACACGCTCATGTGCGGGTAGAGCGCGTAGCTCTGGAACACCATGGCGAGGTCGCGCTTCGATGAAGGCAGGTGCGTGATGTCGCGCCCGTCGAGCTGCACGCTGCCGCCATCGATGTGGGTGAGGCCGGCGATCATGCGCAGCAGCGTCGACTTGCCGCAGCCCGAAGGCCCGACGAAGACGATGAACTCGCCCTTGTTGATCGTCAGGTCGATGCCCTTGATGGCACGCACCTCGCCGAAGACTTTTTCGACGCCCTTGAGTTGGAGGAATGACATGTTCAGGTCCTTTTCTCTGTTCGTCGATTACTTCACTGCGCCGAAGGTGAGGCCTTGCACTAATTGCTTCTGGCTGAACCAGCCGACGACGACGATGGGTGCGATGGCCATCAACGACGCTGCCGACAACTTGGCCCAGAAGAGGCCTTCGGGGCTGGAGTACGACGCGATCAGCGTGGCCAGCGTGCCGGCCTTGGCCGAGCTGAGGTTGAGCGCCCAGAAGGCTTCGTTCCAGCTCAGCACCAGGCACAGGAGGCCGGTGGAGGCGAGCGTGCCCATGGCGAGCGGGCGGATCACGTGGAGAAACTCGCCCCAGACGTTCGCACCGTCCATGCGCGCCGCTTCGAGAATGTCGGACGGGATGTCCTTGAAGCCCGAATACAGCATCCACACCATGATCGGCAGGTTGGACAGCGTGAACACGATGATCAACGCGGGCAGCGAGTCAAGCATGCCGGCGGTCTGCGCCATCACGTATATGGGCACCAGCGCGCCGACGGCCGGCATCATCTTGGTGGAGAGCATCCACATCAGGATGTCGCGCGTGGCCGGGCTGCGGAAGAAGGCCATCGAGTACGCAGCCGGTGCGGCGATCGCGAGGCCGAGGATCGTCGACACGAAGCTCGTGATGACCGAGTTCTTTGCGAACAGCAGGTAGTCGCTGCGCAGGTTGACTTCTGCAAAGCTCGCCAGCGTCGGCGTGAAGAACAGCTGCGGCGGCACCGAGATGGCTTGCTGCTCGGTCTTGAAGGCGGTGAGCACCAGCCAGATCAGCGGGAAGACGATCAGCAGCGTGATGATCCAGGCTGCGAGCGTGCGGATGACGAGTGAGATGTGCTTCATGTTCATCAATCCAGGTTCTTGCCGATCATGCGGATCAGGAATGCCGCGGCGATGTTGGCCAGCACCACCGCGAAGAGCGCGCCGGCCGAGGCCACGCCCACGTCGAAGTTCATCAGCGCCTGCTTGAAGATCAGGAAGGCGACGTTGGTGCTGTCGTTGCCCGGCCCGCCACCGGTGGTGGTGAAGATCTCGGCGAACACGCTCAGCAGGAAGATGAGTTCGATCATCACGACCACCGCGATCGGCCGCGCCAGGTGTGGCAGCGTGAGGAACCAGAACTTCTGGAAGGCGTTGGCGCCGTCCATGCCCGCGGCTTCCATCTGGTCGCGGTCGAGCGACTGCAGCGAGGTGATGAAGATCAGGCAGGCGAAGGGCAGCCACTGCCACGACACCATCAGGATGATCGAGAACAGCGGGTGGTCGGTGAGCCAGTCGACCGGCGTGGTGCCGAAGAAGATCGCCACCTGCGCGAGCACGCCGTATACCGGGTTCATCATCATGTGCTTCCACAGCAGCGCGTTGGCCGTGGGCATCACGAAGAAGGGCGAGATCAACAGCACGCGCACGATGCCGCGGCCAGGGAAGGGGTCGTTGACCAGCAGCGCGAGCGCGGTGCCCAGCACCACGGTGATGACGATCACCGAGCCGAGCAGGACGATCGTGTTCCACACCGACGCGCCGAAGTCGGGATCGGTGAAGAAGTATTCGAAGTTCTCGAGGCCGGCGAAGGTTTTCTCGCCGGGCTGCATCAGGTTGTAGTGCACCGCCGAGAAGTACAGCGTCATCAGCAGCGGCACGATCATCCAGAGGAAGAGCGTGACCACCGCGGGCGCCATCAGGGCGCGGGGGAGGAGTCTTTTCATGGTGTTCGCCGGTGAGGGGACCGCTTCCTTTCGTCACCCGCGCAGACGGGGTCCAGGGAGAAGCGATCGTGGATTCCCGCCTGCGCGGGAATGACGGCAAGTTGCCCGAGGGCTCCCTCAGGAGCCCTCGAAGCCTTTACTTGTAGTACCCACCTTTTTTCATTTCGCGCTCGGCCGCGGTCTGGCTGGTCTTCAGCGCCTGGTCGACGGTCGACCGGCCTGAAAGCGCCGAGCTCATCTGCTGCCCAACGGCAATGCCGATCGCCTGGAACTCGGGGATCGCGGCGAACTGCACGCCGACGTACGGGCTCTTCGGCAAGGTGCTGTCGTTCGGGTTGGCGGTGTCGATCGCCTTCTTCTCGGCCTCGGCGAACTTGGCGGCCTTCAGGAACTCAGGGTTCGCGTAGGTCGACTTGCGCGTGCCGGTGGGCACGGCGGCCCAACCCTTTTCCTTGGCGACGAGGTTGATGTACTCCTTCGACGTGGCCCAGGTGATGAACTTCTGTGCCGCCGGAGCGTTCTTGGTGCCGGCCGGGATGCCGAGCGCCCAGGCCCACAGCCAGTTCGCGCCCTTCTCGGTTGCGCTGTACGGCCCTTGCGCGAAGGCGACCTTGTCAGCCACCTTGCTCTGCTTCGGGTCGGTGATGAACGAGGCGGCGATCGTCGCGTCGATCCACATGCCGCACTTGCCTTCGTTGTAGAGCGCAAGGATCTCGTTGAAGCTGTTCGCGCTCGACCCGGGCGGCCCGTACTTCTTCAGCAGGTCGACGTACATCGTGATTGCGTCTTTCCACGGCTTGGTCTCGAGCTGCGGCTTCCAGCCCATGTCGAACCACTGGCCGCCGAAGCTGTTGACCATGGTCGTGATGAACGCCATGTTGTCGCCCCAGCCCGGCTTGCCGCGCAGGCAGATGCCATAGACACCGGCCTTCGGGTCGTGGATCTTCGCGGCGGCATCGCGTACCTGCTCCCAGGTCGGGCGCTCGGGGAAGGTGACGCCGGCCTTGTCGGTGAGGTCCTTGCGGTACATCAGCATCGAGCTCTCGCCGTAGAACGGCACGGCGTAGAGCTTGCCCTCCACCGACAGGCCGTTGCGCATGGCGGGCAAGAGGTCGTCGACGTCGTACGCAGCTTCGGGCTTGATCTCCTGCAGCCAGCCCTTCTTGCCCCAGATCGGCGTCTCGTACATGCCGATGGTCATCACGTCGAACTGGCCGCCCTTGGTGGCGATGTCCGTCGTCACGCGCTGGCGCAGCACGCCTTCTTCGAGCGTGACCCACTTCAGCTTGATGTCGGGGTTGGCCTGTTCGAAGAACTTGCCGAGCTTCTGCATCTCGATCATGTGACCGTTGTTCACGGTCGCGATGACGAGGTCGGTCGCCGATGCTGCCGTACCCGCGAGGGCGAGGATGCATGCGATGGCAAGGCTTGCCTTCATCTTCATTGGGTGTCTCCTGTCGATTTAGGTTTGGTGTTCTGCAGGTGCGCAGACAGGGGCAAAGATAGGGCTCCGGCCTGACCTCGCTTGATACTTTGTGCGCACGGACATGTACGTCTTTGCATCGATTACTTGGGATTTGCCCTAGTCGGTCGGGATTGCGTATTGGTTTTGGGTGTTTGAGCCCTTGTTCTTTTCCCGCTTCGCGTGGGTAGTTCTTCTGCCTGCCGGCGGGTGCGCCGGGTGTTCGCCCCGGCGGGCGAGTCACTTTCATTTGTCGCGTCAAATGAAAGTAACCAAAGCAAAGACGCTCTCCACTTTGCTGTACCGCTTCGGCTGCTTCCTTCCGCGACCTGTCGCCTGCGGATAGATCCGGACCACGGCACACCTGTTCAACGTACCCCACCGCTCGGCTCGCTTCGCATCGCCGAGATCGAAGCCGATGCGAAGCGAGGCGTGGACAGGGAATGTTTGCGCAGCAAACGACCGTATTGCTCTTCGGGCCCCGTGGGGGGCGTCGAGGAGCGCAGGGGTTTGGGGCCGCGTGCGCAGCACGCTTCGTCAACTGACTTCGCGCGGTTGTCTGAGCGCAGCGGCCGCAGGCCGCGTAGCGAGTTCGGCGCGAGGCCCCATACACCGAGCACCGCAGAGCAGTCCGGCCCTAGCCGGACCACCCCCGTCGGGGTCGCCTTTCTTTGCCTTCTTTCTTTGGCGAAGCAAAGAAAGAAGGTCGCCCGCCGGGGCGACATCCCGGCAGCAGCCTCACGCAGTGAGAAAGAGCCTCATGCGAATGCAGGCACCGCATCAAGGCCACGAGCCTTCGACAAATCAGCCCAAACGAGCAGCAGAACTCACTCCCACCGCCAGGTCCCAATCAGATCGATCGACCGATCGATACCCGACTGCATCCGCATCACAAACCGCTGCGCAATCCGATACGTCACCTGGAAGCTCCCCGTACTGGTATTGAGGTTCTGCTCATACGCGATGTACACCCGCTTGGACAGCTGCTTGCCGACCGACACCACGGTCTCCTTGGTTTCGCCAACTTCGTTCTGGCGCAAGCCGACGTCGTCGATGCCAAACGCCTTGGTGATCGCACCGGGCCCACCGTCTCCCTCGCCCGCCAGCAAGGCGAATGCGGCGCGCTGCACCAGCGCGGTGTCGGAGCGGCCGAGGCCGTCGCTTGCGCGGCCGAGCAGCAGCCACGAGAGCTTCTCGTTGTTGGTCATGTCGGGTTCGGAGAACAGGCGCACGCGCAGGTTCTGCAGCGGGCCGGTGACCTGCACGCCGACGCGCACATCGAGGTTGGGACGGGTCGCTTCGATGTCGAGCCGCATGTCGCTCGGCGCGCCGTTGAAGGTGATGACGCCGCGGCTGATCTCGAGCTTCTGGCCGTAGTTGGCGAAGGTGCCGTCGACGGCGTTGACCGTGCCGTTGAGGGCCCACTTGCCGTTGGGGTGGCTCACGCGCAGCTCGCCGGTCAAGCGTGTGTCGATGCCGAGGCCGCGCATTCGCAGGTTGTTGCCGAGCTTGACGAGCAGGTCGATCGTCAGCTTGTTGGTGCCTGCGGAGTTGGGCAGGGGCGGGGGCTCGCCGCTGTCGTTGGGGCGGCCGGTGACGACCACGTCGTCGCTCAGGCTCGGGGAGCTGAGCCGCGTGAAGTCGATCAGGCCTTCGTCGGCGGTGAAGCTGCCCTCGGCCTTGATGACATCGCCGTCGATCGCGACCTGGCCTTCGCCGCTGGCGACGACGCGCAAGTCGACGCGGCCGAGCAGCTGGAACTTGTCGGCGACGAGCTTCAGGCGGCTGTGCCAGGTGTCGTCGAGGTTGGCATCGCCTTCGAGCCGGACCGTGCCGGAGCCGCCGTGGGCGATGAACTTGTTGATCTTGGCGGTGTTGCCGCGCAGCGAGATGTCGACCTCGCCATCGGTGAGGTTCACGCCTTCGACGGTGTTGCGAACGCCGATGCCGCTGCCGCGCACTTCGCCGGTGTATTCGGGGTGGTTGAACTTGCCGCCGAGGCTGGCGCTGACGTTGAGCTTGCCGTCGAGCCGCCAGCCGGCGGGCACCCACGCACCCCAGGTGCCGAGGTTGGCTACCTGCGCTTCGAGCACGCCTTGCACCGGCGCGTCGGCCGAAGGCCAGGCTTGCTGCGGCGAGGTGTGCACGACCATCGCGCCCCCCAGCACGCCGAGCTGCTGGCCCGCCAGGCCGGCGGTGAAGTTCCACACGCCGTCTTCGGCATTCAGGCCGACGCGCAGGTCGCTCAAGCCCAGCGCCCGGGTGCCGCTTTCTTCGGTCACGGTCAGGTCGCCGCGGGTGCGCTCGAGCACGATGTCAGCGCTGAACTTGTCGGTCTGGCGCACCACCACCTTGCCGGCGATCTGCAGGTCGCCGCCCCAGCCGAAGTTGGGCTGGATGCGGCGCATCAGCGGCGCCACGTCGAGCGGCTCGAGCTCGGCCTGCATGTCGAGCTGCTGTGTCTGCACGCCCTGGCCGGACTGCCAGTCGATGCGGTTCCAGCGCAGGCCGGCACCGACGATGTCGGCGCGGCCGGCGCTGACGATGGCGCGAGTCGCCGGGCCGCCGGTCACCTCGACGCCCACGTTCTTCGTCAGCAGCATGGGCGCCGCGCCGGGCTGGGTGGTGCGCAGTTCGAGTTGCTGCAGCACGCCCTTCCAGGCCCAAGGCGTTTCGGGTTCCTTGGCGTTGGCGCTTCTGCCGGCGAGCACGCCGCCGCTCAAGCTGCCGTGGGCACCGGCCGAGAGCAGCGTGCGGGCGGGGGGCGGCGCGGCGGCTGCGGTCGCCGCAGCAGCGGCTGCCACTGCCGAGGCGGACCCGGTCGCAGGGATGGGCGTGGCCGGGGCGACCTGCACGCGGCCCTGCACGCTGTCGACCCAGACCGGCGGTGCGGCCTTCAACTCGGTGCGCAGGCTGAAGTCGTGCGAGGCCGCGCTGCCCTTGAGCGACAGCACGGTGTTGCCGATCTGTTTGTTGGACCAGGCGGCCTGGCCGATGTCGAGTTGCACGTCGAGCGGGGCGTCGGCGGTGCTGCCGAACTGCCAATGCGCTTCGCCCTGGCCCACGGCCCAGCTGCCTGCACGCACGCTGGCCAGGCTGGCCTGTCCTTTCGACGTGAGTTCGGGCCAGCGGCCATTGGCTTCGACATCGGCGTTCAGCGTGCCGCTCAGGCCCTGGACCAGTGCTGCGGCCTCACCAGGTGGCACCACCAGCCGCAGCAGCGGCACCAGGCGGGCGAGTGCCGGTGCACGGGCCTCGGCGGACCAATGGTCCTTGCTGCCGACGGCGTCGGGCGTGAGCTGCCCATCGAGCTTGATGTGGTTGCCGCCGACGTCGAGTTCGAGGTTCGTGCTCAACGGGTCGGCCACGTTGGCGTGGCGCAGGCCCACGTTGCCGGCCAGTGGCACATCGGCCACCACGCTGTTGTCGACCTTGACCGTGGCCTCGCCGCGCAGTCCGGCGAGGCGGTCGACCAGCGTGCGCTTGTCGGCCTCGTTGGCGAGGCGGATGGTGTCGGGCACGTTGAGCGCCAGATCGCCGTTCAGGTTGATGCGGTGGTTGCCGTCTTGCCAGCCGCTGCCGGGGCCGGTTGGCAACCAAACACGCGGGTCGAAGTCGACCAATGCGGCCTTGGCCTTCATCTGCCAAGCGCTTGCCTGGCGGTCGGCGGTGCCGGTGACGGTGGCGCGGGCGCCACCGGCCGAAGCGCGCAGCTCGCGCAGCTCGACGCGCTCTTCGGTGCCGACGGCGTCGAGCTTCAGCTGCACCGCGCGCGATGGCGAAACGAGATGGCCGTTCAGGTCGGCCAGCGCAGTGAAGGTGGGCAGCACCGAGTCGCCGCTGGCGGTCTTGGGATGTGTCTTGCCCGACACCTTGATCGGGCCGCTGAGAACCATGGCGGCGAGGTGCGAGTCGAGTGCGCCGGGTTGCAGCTTGGTCAGGTCGGCCTGCACATCGAAATCGCCGGCGTTCCAGCGTGCGCTGCCTTGCAGCGTGCCGGCGGGCGTGCGGCCGTCGGAAAGCTCGGCTTCGAATTGGGTCAGCTCGATGCTGTCGAAGCGGTCGGTGCTGGCGCGGGCATCGAGCTTCAGCGTGGCGACCGGCAACTGCTGTGCATCCCAGCGGCCTGGCTTTGCGTTGCTGAGGTCGGCATGCGCGGTGAGTTCACGCGGCTTGGCCTTGTCGGGCGCGGCGATTCGCACTGTGCCGCTCAATGAGGTGAGCGGCGCTTTCTCGAGCAGGGCCGACAGGTCCAGGCCTTGCGTGGTCGCGTCGAGCTGCGGCAGCAGCCAGGGCTCGATGGGGGCGACCTGCGCCGTCGCGTCGAGCGACTGGCCTTGCGCACGCAGCTTGGCCTGGGTGTTGAAGCGGGCCAGCGGGCCTTCGGCCTTCAGCTCGGCCTGCCAGTCGGCGCGCAAGGTCTTGGCCCACGTCGGCAAGCTTGTGGTGGCTGGGCTGCCGCTCGCGCTGGCAGATTGCACCGCGCGCAGATCGACGTCGAGCGCCATCGGCGCTTCGGCGCCGATGCGCACGTGGCCGGCAAGCTGCATCGGCTCAAGTTCCAGGCCGAGGTCGTCGATGCGGTGCTGACGGCCATGGTCGGCGCCGAACTGCAGCTTGGCGTGCACCTTGCGCAGCGGGCGGCCTTCGAGCCCGGGCAGCCAGGCTTCGGCAACGCGGAAGTCGTCGACCTGCAGCTCCATCGGCAGGCGCAGCTTCGTGGGCAGCGTCGGTGGCTTGCTGCTGGAAGTCTGGCTCGGGGTGACGGTGACGGTCACGCGGTCGGCCGTCAGCGAGTCGACGTGCACCCGGCCCCAGGTGTTGGGCTCGCGGGTGTACGACACGCTGAGGTGGCTCCACACCGGCCGGTCGATGACGATGCGTGTGCCGCCGGCAGTGATGATGATTTGTTTGGCCTTCAGGTCGCCGATCAGCGTGCCCTCGGGTTCGACCACGTCGACGCCGATGCCAGCCACCGACAAGCGAGCCAGCAGCCAGGCGGTGCCGGTGGCGCTGCCTGCCGCCCAGAACAGCGCGCCAACCGTGCCGCTCAGCAGGCCGATCACGAGCACGACCACGCCGATGCTGATGAGCACGCCGCGCATGAGGCGGCTGCGCTGCTTAGCTTCTGCCTTGGCCTCGACGCTCGTTGGCGCCTCGGGTGGTGGCGAATCAGGCGGCAGATCGGACGGCATGGACGTGCTCATCAGTAGGCGATGCCCACGCTGAAGTGCAAACGGACGGCACTCACCTTTTGCCCGTAGGCCAGGTCGATGCGCAGCGGGCCGACCGGGCTGCGCCAGCGCACGCCCACACCGTAGCCCAGCGCCCATTGAAAGTTATCCCACTCGTTGGTGGCGTTGCCGGCATCGACGAAAGTGGCCCACCACACCGACGGCAGCTTGGCGCTGAAGGGGTGGGCGATTTCGGCGCTGACGGTCACCATCTTGCTGCCGCTGACCAGCACGCCGTTCTCGAGCGGGCCGAGGTCGCGGTAGCCGTAGCCGCGCACGGAGTCATCGCCGCCAGCGCGGAACAGCAGCGGGTCCGGGATGCCGACATCCGGCTTGGCGAACACTTCGCCGAACTCCCCGCGTACCTGCGTGTACCAGGAGTTGCCGAGCGGCCAGTAGAGCGTGTTGCGGGTGTAGAGGCGCGTGAACGGGCCGTTGCGCAAGGGTGGGCCGCTGGCCGGGCTGTGCGAACGCGCGAATCCGCCGGCCACCTGGATGGACGAGGTGAGGCCGCGTGTGGGCAGGATCAGGTCGTCGACATCGCGCCACAGCCAGTCGTAGTGGGCCGAGAGAGACCGGCTGGTTTTTTCGCCGGCATCGTTTTCCACGGTGGCGTTGAGCAGCTGGCCGTAGATCCGGCGCTGGATGCGCTCGGTGTCGAGCGTGCGGCCGACGCGCGCTTGCCATGAGAGCGTCGTGTCGTCGTCTGTGTCGAGCCGCGTGACGTTGCCCGAGACGAAGCGTCGGTACTGCGCTTCGCCGGGGTTGCCCAGCAGCTCGCCATCCCACGAGCGCTGGTAGCGGCCGATCTCGAACTTGTTGTGCGCCAGCAGGTTGAAGCCGAACGGCCGGCGGTGGGTGTGCTCGAGCGTGAAGCGCTCGCGCGTGTTGTCGCTGTAGCCCACGCCGGCGATGGCGGTCTGCAGTTGCTGCTCGGTGACCTTCACCAGCACCGGCACCGCAGCGGCTTTTTCGGGGTCGGGGTCGATCTCGACCGTGACGCTGTTGAACAGGCCGAGTTTGCCCAGCCGCTCCTGGAAGTCGAGCAGGCGTTTCTCGGTGTAAGGCGTGCCGGGGCCGAAATCGGCGACGTTGCGGATGGCGCCTTCGTCGTAGCGCTTCAGGCCTTCGATGCGCAGCTCGCCCAGGTAGAACTGCGGGCCGCTGTTGACCAGCACCTCGAGCTCGACCTCGCGCGTCTTGGCGTCGACGTGGGCATAGGTGGCCGTCCACGAGGCCGTCGGGTAGCCCTCGGCCCGCAGCACGGCCAGCGTGCTGTTCTTGGCGCTGTTCCAGGTGGACTGGCTGAAGCCGCTGCCGGGCGGCAGCGGCCAGCGCTTGCGCAGTCGGTCGAGCAGCTCGCGGGCAGGGCCTTCACCGGCGTCGACGCGTTCCTGCAGGTTGCCTTCGGCCGTCAGCTCGAACTTGGCAATGGTGGCGCGCGGGCCCGGGTCGACCTTCAGCGTGATCAGCGGCGTTTCGCCCGGCGGGTCGTCGCGTGTGACCGTGACCTGCGCGTTGAAGTAGCCCTCGGTCTCGAGCAGTTGCCGCGCCTGCGCTGGCGAGGCAGCTGCCAGGCGGACCAGTTCGGCGTTGGTGATGCCGTCGGTCTGCGGCGCGTTCTGGAAGCGCGCGAGATCGAGATAGGTGACCAGCAGCTTTTCCAGGTCCTTCGGTGCGTCGACCGCCATGCGGTACGCCACGGTGGAGGGCGCCGAGGCTGAATCGGCCGGTGGCGTGGCGGCCGCTGGTGCAGCGGCGGCGGGCGGCGAATTGCTGTCTGGCTTCGGTTCGAGCGGCTCGCTGCCGCGGAGCGCCGCACAACCGGAGAGGCACGCAGCGGCAACCCAGCCCAGTACGCACCAGGCAGCACGACGGTGCAAGTGAATCATTTGCTCAGCAGGCGCATGGCCCCTTCAAGGCCTTGCAGCGTGAGCGGGAACATGCGCTGGTTCATCAGCTGCTGGATGATGGAGATGCTCTGGCGGTAGCTCCACACACCTTGCGGCTCGGGGTTGATCCAGGCGAACTTGGGGAAGGCGTTGGTCAGGCGCTGCAGCCATTCGGCACCCGCCTCTTCGTTGTTGTATTCGACGCTGCCGCCGGGTTGCAGGATCTCGTAGGGGCTCATGGTCGCGTCGCCGACGAAGATCAGCTTGTAGTCCTTGTTGTACTTGCGCAGGATGTCCCAGGTCGGGAACTTCTCGCTGTAGCGGCGGCGGTTGTTCTTCCACATGAAGTCGTAGACGCAGTTGTGGAAGTAATAGAACTCGAGGTGCTTGAACTCCGCCTTGGCGGCGCTGAAGATTTCTTCGACGCGGTGGATGTGCTCGTCCATCGTGCCGCCCACGTCCATCAGCAGCAGCACCTTCACCTTGTTGTGCCGCTCGGGCACCATCTTGATGTCGAGGTAGCCGGCATTGGCTGCGGTGGAGCGGATGGTGTCGTCGAGATCCAGCTCTTCTTCGGAGCCCTCGCGCGCGAAGCGGCGCAGCCGGCGCAGCGCGACCTTGATGTTGCGCGTGCCGAGTTCGAGGTTGTCGTCGTAGTCCTTGAACTGGCGCTGGTCCCACACCTTCACCGCGCTCTTGTTGCGGCTCTTGTCCTGCCCGATGCGAATGCCTTGCGGGTTGTAGCCGTAAGCGCCGAAGGGCGAGGTGCCGCCGGTGCCGATCATCCGGTTGCCGCCTTCGTGGCGTTCCTTCTGTTCCTCGAAGCGCTTCTTCAGCGTTTCCATCAGCTCGTCCCAGCCCATCTTCTCGATGGCGGCCTTTTCTTCGGCGCTGAGCTCGAGCTCCATCTTCTTGCGCAGCCAGTCGAGCGGGATGTCTTGCGTGAAGTCGGTGAGCAGCTCCACGCCCTTGAAGTAGGCGGCGAAGGCGCGGTCGAACTTGTCGAAGTTGGCTTCGTCCTTCACCAGCGATGTGCGGGCCAGGTAGTAGAACTTGTCGACCGTGGGCCCGGACTCTTCATCATCGATCACGCCCTCCTTGATGGCTTCGAGCAGGGTCAGGTATTCCTTGACCGAGACTTTCAGCTTGGCGGCGCGCAGGGTGAAGAAAAAATCGATGAGCATGGGGCGATTTTGAGGCAAGCGCAGGCGATCTGTGCAAACCGACCTTACCGGGCGGAAATACCCGATGCTATAAGGGTCGGCGCCAGTCTTCGGCGTTTGTCGGGCACCCCGTTTGCCCTCTCCCGCTTTCGTCCCGACGCTGCATGCCCATCTTGTCCGCCACCGAAGTTGCCTTCCTGCTGGTTGCCTGCCAGCAGGTGGTGCTCGCACTGGGGTGGCTGGTTGGCGCGATGGTGCTCAGGCTGGACAGGCGCTGGGTCGCGCAGTGGTCTGCCTACGCGCTGCTGACGGGTGTGTCGCTGGTGCTGTTCGTGTGGGCCACGCACGTTCAAGACATTCACACCGAAGAACTCCGCTCGCTGGCCAACGTCTGCTTGGTCGCCGGCACGCTGCTGATGCAGCGTGGCGTGCGGCAATTCGTCGGGCGGCCCGGGAACGCTGGGTTCTACCTGGCACTGCTGGCGGCCGTGCTCGGTGTGTCGTGGTACTGCTTGGCGACCCACAGCGGTGCGTTGCGCGTGATGTCGATCTCGGGTGTGCTGGGCGCCCTGTGCATGGTGGCCGCCGCGGACGTTCTCCGCTACGCCCGCCGCGAGCTTGAACTGCGCTTTGGTTTTTTGCTGGCTGTGCCCTTGCTGCTGGGCGGGCTGGTCTTCATGGCGCGCGGCGCGAGGGCGGTGGTCGCGCCTGAGACCGTCGTGGCGGAGCTCTCGGCCAACAGTTCACTCAACCTCGGCTCGGCGCTGCTGTTCCTGGTCACCGCGCTGGTGTTCCACCTGACGCTGGTGGCGCTGGTGGGTGCGCGCCTGATGAGCGAGCTGGGCCGCCTGTCGCGCCATGACGGCCTGACCGAGCTGCTGAACCGCCGTGCGATGGACGACCTGCTGCGCGACGAAGCCCGCCGTGCCGTCCGCACCAACCAGCCGTTCGCGCTGCTGATGGTCGATGCGGACTACTTCAAGGCCATCAATGACCGCTTCGGCCATGCCGCCGGTGATGAAGCCCTGCGCTATCTCGCGCAGATACTGAACGCGCTGATGCGCGACAGCGACCGGGTCGGCCGCTTCGGCGGAGAGGAGTTCATCGTCCTCTTGCCCAACACCTCGTCGACCGAGGCGCTGAACGCCGCCGAACGTCTGCGCGACGCGCTGCTGAGGCGGCCGTGGGTCTGGCAAGGCGAGAGCCTGCGCCTCACGGTGAGCACCGGCGTGGCCGCGTGGCGCGGGCCGCACGATGAGGTCGACCTGCTGCTCAAGCGCGCCGATGCAGCGATGTACCGCGCGAAGTCGCTCGGGCGAGATCGATTCGAGTTCGACCAGTAACTTCAGGTAACGCTGAATAAGCCGAATAGGGCACTAAATCCCTGGGTGCTTGTCGTGACAGCGGGCGCACAAGATTGCATGATTCGGCCCAGCATGGCGACCAGAGCAACACCGTGGTGGCGAATAGCGGTGGCCCTGGCCCTCGTGGCTGGGCTGTGCTCGCCCAGCTGGGCTGGTGGTGGCGGCCTTCAGTTGCCTGATTGCCCGGTGGCCGCCTTCGGCGAAGCCTCAGCCTCACAGCATGCGGCCATGCTGTCCGACGGCTGCAACTACGACAGCTCGCGTTTGAAGCTCGAAACACCACGGGCCAAGCCGGTGGACTCGGGCCCGAGCCTCGTGAAGGCCGAGTACAGCGCGCTGAGTTCAATGCGCTTCTCATCGCTGGTGGGCACGTTCAAGTTCGACTGGTCAGGCTTGCGCCAGAGCGATGCCAATGGCGGCTTGCGCACCGCGCGCACGGCCTTGTCGGTGGGCGGCCTGGTGCGTCTGGTCGAAAGCCTTTCGCTGCAGACGAGCTTCGGCCTCGAGCACACCGCCGGGCCGCGCACGCGCACCATCATCAGCAGCGTGTGGCAGCCGACCAAGGCGGGGGTGCTGTTCGCCGAATGGGCGGGCAGCGAAGCCGGCACCGAGGCACGCCGTGTCGGCGGGCGCTGGTGGCTGGTGCCGCGCACCTTGGCGATCGACCTCGGCGCACGCTACGTGCCCGACGGACCCGGCTGGAGCGACCAGCGGGTCGGGGTGTCGCTCAACTTCGGGCTCTGAGGCCCGAGACCTCTTCAGGCCTTTTTCTTTGCGCGGCTCACGCCGGGGTCGTACTGCTTCAGCCAGCTGAAGAACTCGCCGTACCAGAGCTTGGAGTTGCGCGGCTTCAGGATCCAGTGGTTCTCGTCCGGGAACCACACCAGCCGCGCGTCGACGTCGCGCGCCTTCAGCGTGTTGTAGTAGGCCAGGCCTTGCTGGTCGGGCACGCGGTAGTCGAGCGCACCGTGGATCACGAGCGTGGGCGTCTTCATGTGCTTCGCGAAGGCGTGCGGGCTTTGCGAATGGATCTTGGCGAGGTCGTCCCAGTACCAGGTGCCGAGGTCCTTGGCGTGCCAGGTGAAGGCGTCGTCGCTGAACATGGCAGTCCAGTCGAAGCAGCCGGCGTGGCAGATGTAGGCCTGGTAGCGGCCCGTCTTCACGTGGCCGTTCATCCACGCGACCATGTAGCCACCGTAGCTGCCGCCGGTGGCGAAAACGCGCTTGCTGTCGATCCACGGCTTCTTCAGCAGGAAGTCGGTCGCGGCCTCCACGTCCTGCAGCTCGAGTTCGCCCCAGCGGTGGGTGATGCTGTCGAGGAACTCGTAGCCGAAGCCGCTGGAGCCGTGGTAGTTGACGCAGGCCACCACGTAGCCCTGTGCAGCGAACACATGGTTGTTCCAACGGTAGTGGAAGGTGTCGCCGGCGGCGGCGTGCGGGCCGCCATGGATGCTGTGCAGCAGCGGGTACTTCTTCTTCGCATCGAAGCCGGGCGGGTAGATGAGCCACACCTGGACCGGCTCGCCCTGCGCGCCGGTGACTTCGATGGCCTCATGGTGCCCGATGCGAAACGCGCTGAGCTTCTCGTCGTTGAATGTCTCAAGCCGCAGCGCGGGTTCGGTGCCGCGGTGGCTGTGCACACGCACCGGGTGGTCCATGGTGTCGGCTGCGGTGACGAGCACCTCGCCGGCCACGTCGAACTGATGCACCCAGCCGCCGCTCACGGCCACGGTGGGGGTGCCGGTCTGGAGGCTGAATTGATAGAGGTGGCGGCGGCCGTGTTCTTCGGCGGTGAAGTACACGGCGCTCGCATCGCCGGCCCAGCGCAGCGGCGTGTTGACCTCGTGGTCCCAGTGCGCGCTCAGCACCTTGTGCTTGCCACCGAGTTCCATGACGGCGAGCTGATGGTGGCGCGTGTGGCGCTTGCCCTGGTGGGCGGCGACGAAGGCGATCCGCTTGCCGTCGGGGCTGTAGCGCGGGGCTTCGAAGTTCCAGGCCTTGTCTTGCGCGAGCGGCGCAATCTTGCCGCTGCGCACGTTGATCTCGGCGAGTGCGCGGCAGGTGTCGATCTGCTTGCGCACGCCGGGGTCGTGCGCGAAGGCGATGCTCTTGCCATCGGGCGAGATGTCGAACCCGTCGGCATCGGGCTCGGTGCGCACCAGTTCGTAGGCGGTGTCCTCGAACAGGTCGCGCACGCGGCCGGTGGCCACGTCGAGCACGTGCAGGTGTGCCACGCGGCCCATCGGCACATGGTGGTCCCAGTAGCGGTACTGGGCTTCGCTGGTGACGTAGGCGGTTTCCTTGCGGTCCTTGAACTCTTTGTAGGCCTTGGCCTGTGCGTTCGTGCCTTTCAACTCAGGCCAGACCCAGGCGACGAAAGCGATGCGCTTGCCGTCAGGGAACCACTTGAATGCCTCGATGCCGGGCACGAATTGGCTGACGCGCTGCGCTTCACCGCCATCGGGGGCGATGACGTAGAGCTGCGGCGTGTCGTCCTTCTTGCCCTGCTGCTCGCGCTTGGCGATGAAGGCGATGCGATCGCCCGCGGGCGACCACGCAGGCTGGCCGTCCTTGTCGCCACAGCTCGTGAGCTGGCGCGGTTCACCGCCGAAGGTCGAAAGCAGCCACAGGCTCGAATGGCCCTTGTTCTCTTCCATCGAGTAGTTGGTGACCGAGGCCACGGCCTGAGCGCCGTCGGGCGACAGCGTCACCGCGCCGATGCGGTCGAAGGTCCAGATGTCGTCGACGGTGAGTGTCTTGCGTTGTGCCATGAGTTTGTCGTTGGAGTTGAGAGCCGCTCGATGCGGCGAGGCATGAAAAAAGCCGCGCTCAGCGCGGCTTGTGGAGTTGGTACATCAACTGGGCCTTCACCTCAGGCCATTCGCCCGCGGCCAAGCTGTACATGACGGTGTCGCGCACCGTGCCGTCGCGGCGCAGCGCGTGGTGGCGAAGCACGCCGTCGCGCTTGGCGCCCAGGCGCTCGATGGCACGCTGGCTGGCGAAGTTGAAGTTGTCGGTGCGCCAACCCACGAGCTTGGCACCCAGGGTCTCGAAGGCGTGCGTCATCAGCATCAGCTTGACGGTGGTGTTGACGTGGCTGCGCTGCACGCTCTGTGCGTACCAGGTGTAGCCAATCTCCAGGCGCTCCACGGCCGGCACGATGTCGTGGTAGCTGCTGCTGCCGAGCACCTTGTCACTTGACTTGTCGATCACCGCGAAGGCGAGGCGATTGCCTTGCTCGTGCTGCTTGAGCGCCGTCTCGATGTAGGCCGCGGTGTCTTGCGGCTCGGGCACCGAGGTGATGCGAAGGTTCCACAGCTCGCCATCGGCGGCCGCAGCGAGCAGGCCGGCGAGATGCGCCTGGCTCAGCGGTTCGAGGCGAAGGCGCTCGCTCTCCAGTGTGGTGGGCAGTACCGGCTGCATCAGCGATTGTGCTTCTGCATGAAGACAAGCTTCTCGAACAGCGACACGTCCTGTTCGTTCTTCAGCAGTGCGCCCACGAGCGGGGGCACCGAGACCTTGTCGTCCTTGCTCTGAAGAACTTCGAGCGGAATGTCTTCGGCCACCAGCAGCTTGAGCCAGTCGAGCAGCTCGGAGGTCGACGGCTTCTTCTTCAGGCCGGGCAGGTTGCGCACGTCGTAGAAGTTCTTCAGCGCTGCGGCGAGGAGCTCTTTGCGCAGCTTGGGGAAGTGCACATCGACGATCTTCTGCATCGTCGTGGCGTCGGGGAACTTGATGTAGTGGAAGAAGCAGCGGCGCAGGAAGGCGTCGGGCAGCTCCTTCTCGTTGTTGGAGGTGATGAACACCAGCGGGCGATGCACTGCCTTGATGAGCTCACGCGTCTCGTACACGTAGAACTCCATGCGGTCGATTTCGCGCAGCAGGTCGTTCGGGAATTCGATGTCGGCCTTGTCGATCTCGTCGATCAACAGCACCACCGGCTTCTCGGCCGTGAAGGCCTGCCACAGCACACCCTTGACGATGTAGTTGTGGATGTTCTTCACGCGCTCGCCGCCGTCGATGTCCGACAGCTGGCTGTCGCGCAGGCGGCTCACGGCGTCGTACTCGTACAGCCCCTGCTGCGCCTTGGTGGTCGATTTGATGTGCCACTGCATCAGCGGCATGCCGAGAGCCTGCGCCACTTCTTCGGCCAGCATCGTCTTACCGGTGCCCGGCTCGCCCTTGATCAGCAACGGGCGCTTCAGCGTGGCCGCTGCATTCACTGCGAGCATCAGGTCATCGGTGGCGACGTAGTTCTCAGAGCCGGTGAATTTCATGGAGCCGCCGTGGTGGAAAGGTGTCGGGCCAGTATATAAGCGCCGCATCGGCGATCGCTGTCCTGCAGATGACACCGGGCTGGTCAAAAAGGGGCCGGCGCAGGCATCCCTATAATCCGCCGTTACTTCGAAGACCCGCCCCGTCGGACCATGAAAAAACTGCTCTCCACGATCTTCGCGCTTGCTGCTTTTGGCGGCGCTACCTTCGCTGTCCAGGCGCAAGACATCAAGGCCAGCGCAGCGGCCGGCGAAAAGAAGGCAGCCATGTGCATCGGCTGCCACGGCATCCCCGGCTACCAGGCCAGCTTCCCTGAGGTCCACAAGGTCCCGATGATCTCGGGCCAGGGTGCGAAGTACATCGCTTCGGCGCTGAACGCGTACAAGAAGGGCGAGCGCAAGCACCCGACGATGAAGTCGATTGCCACGTCGCTCACCGACCAGGACATCGCCGATCTGGCCGCGTTCTACGAAGAGCAGGGCAAGAAGGCCGGGACTGCCGAAGGCCAGTCGGCCCCCCAGCCGAGCGAGCAGGTCGCCAAGCTGATCGAGCAGAGCAAGTGCAACACCTGCCACGGCCAGAATTTCAACACCCCGCTGGACCCGAGCTACCCGAAGCTGGCTGGCCAGCATGCCGACTACCTGTACGTCGCGCTCAAGGCCTACCAGACCGCCAACAACCCGCAGGTTGGCCGGGCCAACCCCATCATGATGGGCATGGCTGCACAGCTCACGCACGCGCAATTGAAGGAACTGGCGCAGTACCTCGCGTCGCTGCCGAGCGAACTTCACACCGTGCCGCAAGCCAGGTTCCGCTGAACGAGATCACACTTAGTTCACGCAAAACGCCGCTCTCATGAGCGGCGTTTTTGTTTTTGGCGGCGAGAGTCAAGTTGCGGCCTGGTGTGCCGATAGAAACCGAGCGCCCAGTCCTCGAACGCTCTCCCTTCCATGCTGAAAAAGATCCAGATCCGACAGCTACGCCTGGGCATGCACTTGCACTCGCTGGAGGGGCCGTGGCTCAACCATCCCTTCTGGAAGACCAAGTTCGTGCTCGCTGACAAGAGCGACCTCGACAAGCTGCTTGCCAGTGGTGTCGAAGCCTGCGTCATCGACACAACCAAGGGACTCGACGCGCTGGCTGAGCGCCCTCAGCCCGAGCCCGTTGTCGCGCCGCCGGTTCCGGCGCCGGCTCCGGCCGAGGCACCGGCCATCCTGACCCAGACCACCAGCATGGCCGGCGAAATGAAGCGCGCCGCAGCGTTGATGTCCACGTCGAAGCAGGCCGTGAAGGCGCTGTTCTCGGAGGCACGCCTGGGCAACGCCGTCGACGCCGCAGAGTGCCTGCCGCTGGTGGACGAGATCGCCGGCTCCGTCTGGCGCAACCCGGGTGCACTGGTGAGCCTGGCGCGGCTGAAGACACACGACGACTACACCTACATGCACTCGGTTGCGGTGTGCGCGTTGATGGTGTCGCTGGCCCGTCAGCTGGGCCTCGACGAAGCCAAGACGCGTGACGCCGGCCTCGCCGGGCTGTTGCACGACCTCGGCAAGGCGATGATGCCTTCGGAGGTGCTGAACAAGCCCGGCAAGCTGACGGATGCCGAGTTCACCATCATGAAGAACCACCCGATGCGCGGCCACGAGCTGCTGCTCGAAGGCGGCACGGCCACGGCGGGTGCGCTCGATGTATGCCTGCACCATCACGAGAAGATGGACGGCACAGGCTACCCCCACGGCCTGCGCGGCGACCAGATCACGCTGCTCGCGAAGATGGGCGCGGTGTGCGACGTGTACGACGCCATCACTTCCGACCGGCCCTACAAGAACGGCTGGGACCCGGCCGAATCCATCCGCAAGATGGCCGAGTGGCGCGGCGGTCACTTCGACGACGCGGTGTTCCAGGCCTTCGTGAAGAGCGTCGGCATCTACCCCATCGGCTCGCTCGTGCGCATGCAGTCGGGCCGGCTCGCGGTGGTGTGCGAGCAGAACCCGGAGTCGCTGGTGTCACCTCAGGTCAAGGTGTTCTTCTCGACGCGTTCGCAGCTGCACATCCCGCCCGAGATGCTGAACCTGGCGAACCCCGCCTGCACCGATCGCATCGCCGCGCGCGAATCGAATGCGCAGTGGAAGTTCGCTCGCCTCGATGAGCTGTGGGCCGGGCCCGATGCACTCAAGCGCACCGGCGTGGCCGCCTGACGTTCAGCTTTCTGCGGTGAAGTAGTCGGGGTGGGCGAGGCGAATGGCCTCGACCTGGCTCAAGGTGCCCGAGAGGTGCTCGCGCAAGCTGTCTTGTGCAGCCTGGGCGTCGCCTTCGGCGATGGCGTCGACGATGCGGCGGTGGTCCCGAAGAATGGTGCGTTGCTTGCCGACGGTGGGCAGGTTCAGCATGCGCAGCCGGTCCAGGTGCCCGCTGCGTTTGCGTACCAGCGGGTAGAGGTCCGGCACGCCGGCGGCTTCGTACATCAGCCGGTGGAACGCACGGTCGGCGGCGATGAACTCGTGGTACGCGGAGCTGCCGGTCAACGAGGCCTGCACGTCGATCTGTGCTCGCAAGCGGGCGACGAGCCGCGCATCAGGTTGGGCAGCAAGGGTGCGAACCACTTCTGATTCGATCGAGCGCCGCAGGAACTGCGCTTGCAGGGCCGACGCGACATCGATGCGGCTGACCACCGTGGCGTGCTGCGGAAAGATGTCTACCAGGCCTTCTTCGCCCAGCTTGATCAGCGCATCGCGAATCGGCGTCTGGCTGAGGCCGAACTGAGCGGCCAGCTCTGTACGCGACAGCACCGTGCCCGGTGCCATCTCCAGCGACAGGATCTGCTCCTGCAGCTTCTCGAACACTTGCGGTGCCGCTTGGCGTGAGCGGTCGAACGCGGGCGGTCGGCGTGTGGACGGGGTAGGGGGCATGGCCCAAATTCTAGTGGTGGGGTGTCATTGACGTACTAATGTATTAGTGCTTTACTTGCAGCAAAGAAGCTCATTCATTGAGCCGCGCGCTCGTCCTTCCCTTGGAGACACACCATGAACCGCCGACATCTCTTGCCGCGCCTCGCCGCGGTGTTCACCGTCTTGCTCGGTGCCCACGCCGTGGCACAGACACCCGACTGGCCGCAGGCCAAGCCCATCACCTACGTGGTGCCATTCACCGCCGGCGGCTCGACCGACGTCGTCGGCCGCATGGTCGCGGAGAAGCTGCAGCTCGCCCTCAAGCAGACCGTTGTGGTCGACAACAAGCCCGGGCAGGGCGGCGCCATCGGAGCGAGCTTTGTCGCCAAGGCACTGGCCGATGGCTACACGCTCTTCGGCGGCACCATCAGCACGCATGCCATCAATGCCAGCCTCTACAGGAACCTCAGCTATGACCCGGTGAAAGACTTCGAGCCAGTGGCACTCGTGGCCTACCTGCCCAACGTGCTGCTGGTCGACCCCAATCTCGGCGTCAACTCGGTCGCCGAACTGATTGGGCTGCTGAAGAAGGACGAGAAGCGCCGCACCTTCGCGTCGTCGGGCTCCGGCACGTCCACCCACCTGGCCGGCGAAATGTTTGCTGACCTGATCGGCGTGCCGCTCACGCACGTGCCGTACAAGGGCACGCCGCCGGCCATGGTCGACGTGTCGGCCGGGCAAGTCACCTTCATGTTCGACCAGATGACGGCGGCCCTGCCATTGCTGCAGTCCGGCAAACTGAAGCTGCTGGCGGTGACCACGGGCAAGCGCATCGCGCTCTCACCAAACACCCCGACGATGATCGAGGCGGGCGTGCCGGGATTCGAGATGTCATCGTGGCAGGCGATCTACGCACCGAAGGGCACGCCCAAACCCATCGTGCAGCGCCTGCATGCCGAGATCGCCAAGGCGCTCAAGATGCCCGACGTGCAGGCCAAGCTGGGTGGGCAGCTCGGCATGGAGATCGTTGGCGGCACCCCTGAAGAGCTGTCGGCACTGATGGCGCGCGAGATCCCGCGCTGGGCAGCGCTGGTGAAGAAGTCCGGCGCATCGGCCAACTGAATATTTCCAACGAACGCGAGAGAAGCCGAATCGATGCACCGCGACACCCGAATCACCGACATCCGTATCACCCCGATCGCCTTCCGCGACGGCCCGTTGCTCAACGCTGCCGGCATCCACGAGCCCTGGGCGCTGCGGGCCATCGTCGAGCTCGAAACCAGCGACGGCCGGGTCGGCATCTCCGAGACCTACGGCGACGAGCCGATGCTGCGGGTGCTAGAGCAGGCAAAAGCGTTGGTACTCGGCCTGTCGCCCTTCGACCTCAACCGCATGGAAGAGCGGGTGCGCGCCACCATCCGGCCCAGCGCCGGTGCCGTGGAGTTCGAACTCGCACCGGGTTCGCACACCGCCAAGAACGCGGCCAAGGTGACCAGCACCTTGGAAGTGGCCATGCTCGACCTGCAAGGCCAGCGCCTCGGTGCGCCCATCGTCGACCTGCTGGGCGGTGCCGTGCGCGATGCCGTGCCCTACAGCGCCTACCTCTTCTTCAAGTACGCCGAGCACATCGACAAACCCTATGCGCCGGATGCGTGGGGCGAGGCCATCAGCCCGGCGCAGATCGTTGCGCAGGCACGCCGCATGATCGAGCTGTACGGCTTCCAGAGCATCAAGCTGAAGGGTGGCGTGTTCGAGCCGGCGCACGAGATCGCCTGCATGCGGGCGCTGCACGAGGCCTTTCCCGGCTTGCCCTTGCGCCTGGACCCGAATGCCAACTGGTCGCTTGAGACCAGCATCCGAGCCGCGCCCGAACTCGATGAACTGCTGGAGTACTACGAAGACCCGACGCCAGGCCTGCAGGGCATGGCCGAACTGGCGCGCCATACGCGCCTGCCGCTGGCCACCAACATGGTCATCACCACGCTCGACGACTTCCGCAAGGGCGCCGAGATGGGCTCGGTGCGGGTGCTGCTGTCGGACCACCACTACTGGGGCGGCCTGCGCGTCACGCAGACGCTCGCACGCATGTGCGCGCTGTGGGACCTGGGCATGTCGATGCACTCCAACTCGCACCTGGGCATCAGCCTGATGGCGATGACGCACGTGGCGGCCAGCATCCCCAACCTCAGCTACGCCTGCGACACCCACTACCCATGGCAGGAAGAAGAAGTGGTAAAGGGCGGCCGCATCGCTTTCGACCGCGGCGCGGTGAAGGTGCCCACGTCGCCCGGCCTGGGTGTGGAGCTCGACCGCAACCGACTGGCCGAGCTGCATGCGCAGTACCTTGCCTGCGGCGTGCGCAATCGAGACGACTTGTCTCAGATGCGCAAGTACGACCCGGCTTTCACCGGCAAGACGCCGCGCTTCTGAGCACCGCGTCCGGGACGGATCAGGCCCGGCCGCCGGCCAGGTCGTCGAGGATCGGGCAGTCCGGCCGCCCGTTGCCCTGGCAGCAATGCGCCAGGTGCTCCAGCGTTCGCTTCATCGCCTGCATCTCGTCGATGCGCCTCTGCAGATCGTCGGCATGGGCCTGGGCGATGCGTTTCACGTCAGCGCTGGCGCGCCGGCGGTTGCGCCACAGGCCGAGCAGGGTGTCGATCTCCTTCATGCCGAACCCCAGGTCGCGCGCACGGCGAATGAAGCGCAGCGTGTGCACGCTGGCGTCGTCGTAGACGCGGTAGCCGGCGTCGGTGCGCGGCGCCGGAGGCAGCAGGCCCAGGCTTTCGTAGTGGCGGATCATCTTGGCCGTGACCGCTGATTGCTTCGCTGCTTCGCCGATGTTCATGTGTTCGTCCCTTCAGGTTTCCAGCGTTTGAGCAGCAGCGCGTTGCTGATCACGCTGACGCTCGACAGCGCCATCGCCGCACCCGCGACCACGGGGCTCAGGTAGCCGAAGGCGGCGAGCGGAATGCCGACCAGGTTGTAGGCAAAGGCCCAGAACAGGTTCTGGCGGATCTTGGCCGTGGTGCGCTGTGAAATGGAGAGCGAAGCCATCACCAGCGACAAGTCGCCGCGCATCAGGGTGATGCCTGCGGTGGCCATGGCGACGTCGGTGCCGGTGCTCATCGCGATGCCCACGTCGGCCGCCGCAAGGGCCGGCGCATCGTTCACGCCATCACCCACCATCGCCACCTTGGCACCATGCGGCGGCCCGCTGCGAAGCGCCGCGATGACGCCTGCCTTGTCGCCGGGCAGCACCTCGGCGTGCACGTCGGTGATGCCCAGTTGATCGGCGACGGCTTGCGCGCTGCCGCGGTTGTCGCCGCTGATCAGCACGGGGCGCACGCCATGCGCCTTGAGGGCTGCGATCGCGGTAGCCGCCTCGGGCTTGATCGGGTCGCCGAAAGCCAGCAAGCCCAGCAACTGCGGTGATCCATCGGTGCGTGCCAGCCACGACACCGTGCGGCCTTGCGATTGCAGCGTGGCGGCGTTGCTCATCATCGGCGTGGTGTCGACGCCCAACTCGCGCATCCACGGGCCGCTGCCCAAAACCAAGGTTTCGCCGTTGAACACACCTTTCACGCCGCGCCCCGCCACGGCTTGCACCTGCTGCGCCGGTGTGGCTTGTGGCACCGCATCGAGCACGGCGCGCGCCAGCGGGTGTTCGCTGCCCGACTGCAGGGCGGCAGCACGTGCGAGCAGGTCGTCGCGGGTCAATGACAACGATCGGGCGTCGACGAGGGTCGGCTTGCCCTGCGTCAGCGTGCCGGTCTTGTCGAACGCGATCACGGTGACGGCGTGCATGGTCTCGAGTGCCAGCGCGTCCTGCACCAGGATGCCGTGCTTTGCCGCCGTGCCGGTGCCGGCCATGATGGCCGCCGGTGTGGCCAGGCCCAGCGCACATGGGCAGGCGATCACGAGCACGGCGACCGCGTGCAGCAGCGCGGTCGAGATGTCGCCGTTCCACGCCCACCAGCCGATGAAGGTGACGAGTGCAGCCACCACCACCGCGGGCACGAAGACGGCGCTCACCCGATCGACCAGTTGCTGGATCGGTGCCTTGCGCGCCTGCGCCGATTCGACCAGGCGAACGATGCGCGCCAGCGCCGTCTCGGCGCCCACCGCCGTGGTCCGCAGCACCATCAGCCCTTCGGCATTGATGGCTCCGCCGGTGATGCGGCTGCCCGGCCCCTTGGTGACGGGCAGGCTTTCGCCGGTGAGCAGAGATTCGTCCATGTGGCTCGCGCCTTCGAGCACCACGCCGTCGACCGGTGCTCGCTCGCCGGGGCGCAGCACCACCTCGTCGCCGACCTGTACCGCGGCCACGGGCACGCTCTCTTCGCGCCCTTGGCGCCGTACGCGGGCGGTGTCGGGCCGGAGCGCCTGCAGCGCCCGCAGGGCCTCGGTGGTCTGCCGTTTGGCGCGGGCTTCCAGCCACTTGCCGAACCTCACCAGCGTGATCACCACCGCGGCCGATTCGAAGTACAGCATCGGCATGGCCGGGGTGTCGTGCCACAGATGCCACACGCTCAACCCGTACGCGGCGGTGGTACCCAACGCGACGAGCACATCCATGCTGCCGCTGCCGGCGCGCAGCGACTTCCAGCCCGCGATGTAGAAGCGCCCGCCGAGCCAGAACTGCACCGGCGTGGCCAGCAGCAGCTGCAGCCAGCCCGGCAGCATCCAGTGCTGGCCGAACGCGTCACCCAGCATGGGCAACACAAGCGGTGCCGACAGCGCTGCCGCGAGCGCGACCTGCCAGCCGTGCGTGGCGGGCGGCCCGGCCGAGGCGATTTCATGGGCGGTGTAGCCGGCGCCTTCGACGGCGGCGATCAGGTCGGCGGTCTGCCCGCTGCTCTTCTGGCGCACCACCGTCGCCTGCTCGGTGGCAAGGTTGACGCTGACCGATTGCACGCCCGGCACGCGTGACAGCGCCTTCTCGACGCGGTTGACGCACGAGGCGCAGGTCATGCCCTCGATCGGTAGCTGCAGGGTGAGGGTGGCGTTCGAATCCATGCATGGAGCTTAGACCTTCCCATGATGGCAAGGTCAAGGATCGACCTCATGCTTGACCTTGCCATCATGGGAAGGTGAATACTTCGGGCTCATTCAAGAGGATTCCCATGATCGAACTGACCCTCCCCACCATGACCTGCGGCCATTGCGTTCGCACCGTCACCGACACCGTGCGCAAGCTCGACCCCGCGGCCAAGCTCGACATCGACTTGCCGAGCCACAAGGTACAGATCGAGTCGAGCCGGCCGGCGGTCGAGTTCACGGCAGCCCTGACCGAAGAGGGTTACGCACCCGCCACCTAAGAGCCTGAGAGTCTTTCGCTCATGCCCGCTCATCACGCCAAAAGACGACGGCTCGTCGTTGCAAATGCTCGCCATAGCCCGAGCTATGGCTGTGCTTTGCGCCTAGATCCGTCGCCTTTTGACGCGCTGCTCGGGCACGTCCGAAAAACCCTCAGGCTCTGAGCCCGCCCATAAACTCGCGGCTTTCGTCTTGCAGGAGTACGCATGGACCGCCGCTTGCGCTCGTTGACCCTTTGCCTGGCTGCCTGCTTTGCGGCCACCGCCGTCCATGCGCAGACCCTGCGCTGGGCATCGCAGGGCGATGCGCAGACCATGGACCCGTATTCGCAGAACGAGCTGCTGACCAATGCCATGAACGGGCAGGTCTATGAGACGCTGGTCAGCCGCGGCAAGACCATGCAGCTCGAGCCGGCGCTGGCCACCGAATGGCAGCAAGCATCGCCCACGCAATGGCGTATGAAGCTGCGGCCGAACGTCAAGTTCCACGATGGCAGCCCGTTCAGCGCCGACGACGTGGTGTTCTCGATCCAGCGCGCCAAGGAGGCCTCGTCCGACATCGCGGTGTACGCCAACGCGGTGGGCGCGCCGAAGAAAGTCGACGCGTTGACGGTCGAGTTCAACCTGGCGAACGTGAACCCGATCTTCCTGCAGCACCTCGGTTTGCTGCCGATCATGAGCAAGGCCTGGGCGGAGAAGAACAAGGCCACCAAGCCGATCGACTTCAAGAACAAGGAAGAGGGCTACGCCTCTTTCAATGCGAACGGCACCGGGCCCTACATGCTGGTCTCGCGCCAGCCCGACGTGAAAACCGTCTACAAACGCAACCCCAACTGGTGGGGCAAGTTCGACGGCAATGTGCAGGAGGTGGTCTACACCCCGATCAAGAGCGACGCCACCCGCGTGGCCGCGCTCATCTCGGGCGAGGTCGATTTCATTCTCGACCCGGCGCCGCAAGATCTGCCGCGACTGCGCAACACCGGCGGCGTGAGGGTGATCGAAGGCCCGGAGAACCGCATCGTCTTCATCGGCATGGATCAGCTGCGAGACGAGCTGCTCTACAGCAGCGTGAAAGGCAAGAACCCGTTCAAGGACGTGCGCGTTCGCAAGGCGCTCTACCAGGCGGTCGACATCGAGACCATCAAGGCCAAGCTGATGCGCGGGCAGTCGCTGCCTACCGGGGGCATCACCTCGTCTCCGTTGGGCGCCTATAACGACCCTGAACTGGACAAGCGCCTGCCCTACGACATGGAGGGCGCCAAGAAGCTGATGGCCGATGCGGGCTACCCGCAAGGCTTCGAAGTGACGCTCGACTGCCCGAATAACCGATACATCAACGATGAAGAGATCTGCCAGACGCTGGCCTCGATGTGGGCGCGGCTGAACGTGAAGGTGCGCGTCAACGCCATGCCGCGCTCGTCCTATTTTCCCAAGGTGCAGAAGTACGACACCTCGATGTACATGCTCGGTTGGGGTGGCCAGATCACCGATGCCGAAGTGACGATCACGCCGGTTTTGCGCGGGCGTGGCGAGGGTGGCATCGGCGCCTGGAACTTCGGCGGCGCGAAGGATGCCCAGCTCGATGAACTCGCCGTTGCGTCCAGCAAGGAAGCCGATCCGAAGAAGCGCGAGCAGCTCATCAAGGCACTGCTCAAGCGGCACAACGAGCTGGTGCTGAACATTCCGCTGCACCGCCAGGTCATCCCGTGGGCCGCGCGACAGAACGTCGATGCGGTGCACCGCCCCGACAACTGGCTGGAATGGCGATGGATCACGCTGAAGTGATTGAAGTGACAAAAGGCGGCAGGTCGGGACGCTGACGGACGCACTGTCGGCGCGAGGCAACGAAGTCTTGGCGGACCGCGAAACTTTTCATTTCTGCGCTTGCAACGAAGACGGCGCTCCGCACAATCGCGCGCACATCTTTTGCTGCGACGCACCCATGCACTCATCCCTCACGCGCCGACGTTTGTTGCTTGCCGCTGCGGCGGGCCCTGTGGCTCTTCACACGCCGAACGCGATGGCCGAGGCCTGGCCCACCAAGCCGGTGCGCATCGTGGTGCCGTTCGCCACCGGTGGCACCACCGACGTGCTGGCGCGCGTGCTGGCGCCCCATCTTGAGCGCACGTTCGAGCAGCCTTTTACGGTGGACAACAAGGCCGGCTCCGGCGGCAACCTTGGTGCGGCCGAGGTGGCGAAGTCGCCACCCGATGGCTACACATTGTTGATGGGCACCGTGGGCACCCAGGCCATCAACGGCGCCCTCTATGCGAGCCTGCCTTTCGACCCGGTCAAGGACTTCGCGCCCGTCACGCTGGTGGCCAACGTGCCCAATGTGTTGGTGATGAACCCCGCCAAGATGGAGGCGGCCGGCATCCACAGCGTGCTCGACCTCGTCAAGTACGCGAAGGACAACCCCGGCAAGCTCAATATGGCGAGTTCGGGCAGCGGCACCTCCATCCACCTGACCGGTGAACTCTTCAAGACCATGACCGGCACGGTGATGCCGCACACGGCCTACAAGGGCTCAGGCCCTGCGTTGGCCGACCTGGTCGCCGGCAAGATGGACGTGATGTTCGACAACCTGCCGTCGGCGTCGCCGTTCATCAAGTCGGGCAAGCTGAAAGCACTCGCGGTGACCAGCACCACGCGCTCGTTCTCGATGCTCGAGCTGCCCACCATCGACGAGGCGGGCGGGCCGCTGCTCAAGGGCTTCGATGCAACGTCGTGGTTCGGCATCCTGGCGCCGGTGGGTACCCCGCTCGAGATCGTCGGCAAGCTGCACGCCGAGATATCCCGCTCGCTCGGCACCGAGGCCATGCGCCAGACGATGCTGGCGCAAGGTGCCATTCCCAGCGGCATGGGCTCGGCCGCGTTCGGGCGGCTCATCACGTCGGAGTCCTACAAATGGGCCAAGGTGATCAAGACATCGGGTGCGCACGCGCAATAGACTGAAGCTCCTTTGAGGAGCTGCCATGCCGAGTACCGACACGCTGGAAAGATTCATCGCGAGAGTGGAGCAGAACGCCCACGCCGAGGCGGTCGAAGAGTTCTACACCGCCGACTCGACGATGCGCGAGAACATGGGCCCGCCGCGTGTCGGCCGCGAGCTGCACGTGGCCAACGAGCGCAAGGTGATGGCGCGTGCTGCATCGGTCACCTCACAATGCGTGCGGCCGGTGTTCGTCAATGGCGACCACGTCGTCATCCGCTGGATCTTCCACTTCGAATGGAAAGACGGCAGCTTCACCCACATGGAAGAGCTGGCCTACCAGCGCTGGGAAGGCGAGCGCATGGCGGAAGAGACCTTCTTCTACGATCCCGCGCAAAGACTCCCCCAGAAGCCAGCCTAGCGTCCCGCACGCGCGAAGCGCCGTGCCTCATCAAGCAACGCCCGCGGATCCGGCTTTGCCGGTCCGCCAGGCGGCGCCCCCTGGGGGCAGGAGCGAAAGCGACTGGGGGGCTACCTCGTCGCGCGGCGGCGGATGCAATCGATGTACTTGTGGCCGTCGGGTGGTAAACCGCTGCGCTGCGACTCCCACATCATCTCGCCCAGACACTCCATGACCTCGTGCTGCGCTTCGTGCGCGGAGCCGCGCTTGGCGGCGAGCAAGGCATAGGCCTGCTTGATGCCGCGCGGCTGGTCGATGCTGACCTGCTCGCTGATCGACAGGTGCATCGACAAGTGCAGGAAGGGGTTGGTGCGGCCGGCCTCGACGTCGTAGACGGCGGCCAGTGCCGCGTCCACGTCGTTGAGTTCGGCGTGGTACTCGGGGTGCTCGCCGATCCAGTCGGCGGCCACGGTTTCCATCGGGGTGAGCGGCAAGCCTTGCTCGCGCTTGCGGTGGGTGTCGCAAAAGAAACGGCGAACGTCGTTTTGGGATGGGGCGAACATCGGAGAATTCTCGCTTTTCTTATCGATGATCACCGACCTTGGGTTTTATGCCGTGGCCGTGCCCGCGGTGTTGATGATGGGGCTGGCGAAAAGCGGCTTCGGCGCCGGCTTCGGCGCGCTGGCGACGCCGCTGATGGCGCTGGCCATTCCCGTGCCCCAGGCCGCAGCCATCATGCTGCCGCTTCTGCTGGTGATGGACGCCACCGGCGTCAAGGCGCTGTGGTACCAGCGTGACCGCGCGCTGCTGCGCCTGCTGCTGCCGGCGGGGCTGTTGGGCACGGTCATCGGGTTCCTCATGTTTGGCGTGCTGCCGACGCACACGGTGTCGGGCATCGTGGGTGCGTTGACCTTGCTCTTTCTCGCTCAGCGGCTGCTGTTTCCGCCGCGCGTTGATGCGCCGCCTCCGCCGCGCTGGCTGGGAGTCTTGCTGGGCTCGGCCTCGGGCTTCACGAGCTTCGTCGCCCACGCCGGGAGCCCGCCGGTAAGCGCCTATGTGCTGCCCTTGCGCCTGCCGCCGATGGTTTTCACAGCGACGATGGCGATCTTCTTCGCGACGCTCAACCTCTCCAAGGTCGTGCCCTATGCCTGGCTGGGCCTGATCGACCTGCGCAACATGAGCACGGCGCTGGTGTTGATGCCGCTCGCGCCGGTTGGTGTGTGGATCGGCGTGCGCCTCGTGCCCCACATTCCACCGGCGCTTTTCTACAAGCTGGTCTATGTGGGCATGCTGCTCACCGGCCTCAAGCTGCTGTGGGACGGCTTCCACTGACAATTTGGAACGCCCGTGCACTTCGGGTCAAAATGTCGTCTCGCACAGCTCATCAACCGAAGGACAGACCATGCCGACCCGCAGCTTTTTGATGACGGCCGAAAACATCATGGGTGCCGGGTGCTTGCCCGATGCCATGACGGTCGTGCAGTCGCGCGGCTTCAAGCACGCGCTCATCGTGACCGATGCACCGCTCACCGCCCTGGGCGTCACCGAGCAGGTCGTTTCGCTGCTGCGCGAGCGGGACATGGCGGTTTCGGTCTTCGATGGCGTGCAGCCCAATCCGACGGTCGCCAACGTCGAAGCCGGCTTGGCCGCGCTGCAGGAGGTTGGGGCCGATTGCATCATTTCGCTGGGCGGCGGCTCGCCGCATGACTGCGCCAAGGTGATTGCGGTGCTGGCCACCAATGGCGGCTCGGTGATGGACTACCGCGGCGTCAACAAGGTGAAGAAGCCGCCACTGGCGCTGATCGCCATCAACACCACCGCCGGCACGGCCAGCGAGATCACGCGTTTTGCCGTCATCACCGATGAGACACGCCACCTGAAGATGAACATCGTCGACCGGCAGCTGGCGCCGATGCTGTCGGTGAACGACCCCGAGCTGATGCTTGGCATGCCGCCATCGCTTACCGCCGCGACCGGCATGGACGCGCCGACGCACGCGGTCGAGGCCTATGTGACCGATGCCTGCGCGCTGCACGCCATCAGGCTGATCGGCCAGTTCCCTGCCGCGCGCGGTGGCGAACGGAAAGGACGACATCGAAGCGCGCGAGAACATGTGACCTGTGCGCAGTTCCTTGCCGGCATGGCGTTCAACAACGCCTTCCTCGGCTACGTGCACGCAATGGCGCACCAGCTGGGCGGGCAATACAACCTGCCGCATGGCGTGTGCAACGCGCTGCTGCTGCCGCATGTGGAGGCCGTCAACGCGAGCGCCTGCGCGCCACGCATGGGCGACGTGGCGCGAGCGCTCGGCGTCGATACCGCCGGGCTGAGCGCCGAGGCTGCAGCGCAGAGCGCGGTGAAGGCCATGTTCGATCTGGGGCGCACGGTGGGCATCCCGGCCAAGCTGTCCGACCTGGGCGTGCAGCGCGAAGACATCCCGATGATGGCCATCAACGCAATGAAAGACGGCTCGGGCGCCACCAACCCGCGCAAGCTCACGCAGGCCGAGATCGAAGCGATCTACGAAGCGGCGTACTGAACCCTGAGAACCCGCGCCGCGGGAGATTCAACCGCGGCGGTTCAAGGCCCGGCTGCTCTTGAGCGCAAAGTAGAACCACTCGTTGCCCGGTGTCGCCGCCGGGTTGGGGAACACGATGAAGCCGTCGCTCGGCGCGCGCAGCACGGTGCCATCTGCGCGGGTGCCGATGGCCTCGCCGGCCTTCACCGGGTCGTAGCTGGCCCACTCGCGCGCGAAGCGGTCGTCGGCGTGGTGGCGGTCGGTCACCTCGGCCAGGCGCAGCAGTTCGATGTCGGCGCGCGCCGCCGGCGCCGGCTCGTCCACCAGCTTCAGGTGCGCGAGCGTGTTGCGGATGGCGCGGTAGGCCACTTCCGGCGAACGCGGGTCGGCATGCTGGCCGCATTCGAGCGTGATGGCGTAGCCGCCCTGGCTGCGCATGTACTCGGTGGTGCCCACGCCATAGCTGGGGTCGGTGCTGAGCATCTGTGCGCGGTCGGTCGGGGTGGCGCGTTGCAGCCGGTTCTTCACGCCCATGGCATAGGTGTCGAGCCAGCCTTCGACGATGCGGCGCGGGCCCAGGCGCAGCGCCAGCGCTTCTTCTTCGGCGGCGTGGGTAAAGGGCTCCAGCGTGCCCTTGTTGTCGGGCGGGCCGATCATTGCGAACGGTTCGCCGGCGGTATGGAAGGAGTGCAGGTCCAGCAGCACCTCGTGCGCGGCCAGCAGCGGGCACAGCACGTTGCCGATGCGGTCTTCGTAGTCTTGCGGATCGTCGTTGGGCCGCAGGTTGCGGTTGAGGTTGCGGTCGCCTGAGCGCTGGCCTTTCTGGGAGGCCAGCGGGTTGGTCACCGGAACGAAGGTCACGCTGCCGCGGGTGATCTGCAAGCTGCCGCTGTCGAGCTCGGCGAGCACGCGTTCGATGCCGCGTGTGCCGCAGGTCTCGTTGCCGTGCACGGCGCCGAGCACGATGAGCCGCCAGCCCGGCTGCAGCGCGTTGAAGCTGTGGGTTCGCAGGAATGATGTCGATGTCATGGTGCACCCTCGCTCGACTCAGCGACCGTTTCGTTGCTCCAGCCCGCTCGTTGCTTGCGCTCCTGGGCCTCTTCACGCTCCTTGGCCCAGAGCTGCTCCAACTGCTGCCGGCCTTGCTTGGCCACCGCGATGAGCTTGGCCTCGTCGGTGCGGTGCAGCGCCATCTCCTCCAGCAGCTCGATGTTATGGCGCCTGAAGCGCAGTGCCAGGTTGCGCGCCTGGTGGCGCTGCCAGCCCATCGCCTCGAGCACGGTGCGTCCGGTCATCAGTGCCGAGTCGAGCGTTTCGCGTTCGATGAGCGTGACGCCGCGTTCACGCAGGCCGTAGTAATGCGTCACGTTGCGCGCGCGCGCAATGACGGTCAGCTGCGGAAAGTTTTCTTTCACCACGTCGACGAGCTTCAGGCTCTGCTCCACGTCGTCGATGGCCACGACGATCACGCCTGCCTTGGCAGCACCGGCCGTGCGCAGCAGGTCGAGCCGCGTCGCGTCGCCGTAGAAGACCTGCCAGCCGAACTTGCGCAGGCTTTCGACCTGCTCGGCGTCGTGCTCGAGCACGGTGGCGCTGATGCCGTTGGCGAACATCAGCCGGCCGACGATCTGGCCGTAGCGGCCGAAGCCGGCAATGATCACCGGCGCGTTTTGAGGCTCGCTGATCTCGTCGACATTGACCGGCTTGTGCTTGGCCAGCAGCGGGATCCACCACTTGTCGGCCGCCACCAGCAGCAACGGCGTCAGCAGCATCGAGATGGCGACGGCCGCCACCAGCAGCGACGAGGTGGCCGCGTCGATCACGTTGGCCTGTGTCGCTGTCTGGAACACCACGAAGCCGAATTCGCCGCCCTGTGCCAGCAGGATGATGAACACCGGCCGCTCGGGCTTGGGCAGCGGCATTGCGCGCCCCATGCCCCACAGCACGGCCGCCTTCAGCGCGAAGAAGCCCAGCACGACGGCGGTGATGAGCAGGGGCTGCTTGAGCACCACCGCGAAGTCGATGCTCATGCCCACGGCGATGAAGAAGAGACCCAGCAGCAGGCCCTTGAAGGGCTCGATGTCGGTCTCGAGTTCGCGCCGGTATTCGCTTTCAGCCAGCAGCACGCCGGCGAGAAAGGCCCCCAGTGCCATCGACAGGCCCACCGCCTGCATCAGCGCTGCGGTGGCCACCACCAGCAGCAGCGCGGCGGCGGTGAAGATCTCCGGTGTGGCACTGCGGGCGATCCAGCGCAGCGCGGGGCGCAGCAGCAGACGCCCGCCCAGCACGATGGTGGCGATCACGCCGATCGCCTTGGCCGCCGCCAGCCACGCGCCGCCTTCGGCATGCACACCCTCGGTGGCCGCCAGCAGCGGCACCAAGGCGAGGATGGGGATGGCCGCGATGTCTTGCAGCAGCGCCACGCTGAGGAGGCTTTGCCCGCTGGTGGTGGCCATGAGGTTGCGCTCGCCGAGCACGCCCAGGCCGATGGCGGTGGACGACATTGCCAGCCCGAGCCCGCCGACCAGCGCGAGCTGCCAGGGAACGCCGAACGCCATGGCGATGGCCATCAGCACCGCAGCCGAGCCGAAGAGCTGCACGCTGCCCCAGCCGAAGATCGGCTTGCGCAGCGACCACAGGCGGCGCGGCTCCAGTTCGAGGCCCACGAGAAAGAGCATCAGCACCACGCCGAACTCGGCGAAGTGCAGCATGTCTTGCGGGTCGGTCACCAGCCGCAGGCCCCATGGCCCGATGGCAATGCCCGCTGCCAGGTAGCCGATGATGGAACCGAGCCCGAGCTTCTTTGCCACGGGAACGGCCAGCACAGCCGCGCCGAGGTAGACGAGGGTGCCGGTCAGCCAACTGCCGTGTTCCATCAGGCAGCCTCGGCGTTGTGTACGGCCAATGCGCCGTCGACGGTGTTGGCGGCTTCTTCTTGCGGGCGAGCCGAGAGCGGCACCTCGCAGGCGACGCACTCTTCCATCCCTTCGAGCTCGGGCCAGGCCGGGTAGCTGGCGAGGTGAGCGGACAGCGTCCTGGCATGCGCGTCGAGGTCGTGGTGGCTCACCTTGTGGGCACCGTGCAGCACCATGGGCGGCAGGAAGCGCATGCCGCAGAGGGCGGCGGTCTGTTCGTAGGGGGGCATGAAAGCTTCGAAGTGATATCGGTTGTAGCTGGTGGGTTGGTACGAATCGTCGGGGCCGCCGGTGCTGGCGACCAGCCACAGGTCTTTGCCCTTCAGCACTTCGCCACCGGGCCCGTAGGCCCACCCGAAGGCGAGCACCTCGTCGACCCAAAGCTTCATCAGCGGGGGCATGTGGTACCAGTGGATCGGGTGCTGCCAGACCACCAGCTGTGCGGCTGCGAGGGCGGCCTGCTCGGCAGCCACGTCGATCAGATAGTCGGGGTAGAGCGAGTAGAGGTCGCGTACCTGCACCCGCGGCACCTCGGCGGCGGCGCGCATCAGCCGGCGGTTGATGCGCGACAGCTCCATGTGCGGGTGGGCCGTGATCACGAGGATGTCGGTCGCTTGGGTCATGGGTAAGTCTTGAGTTAGGAGAAGCGGGCGCCCGTTAACATAACCGCAAACGTCAGGCTGTACTGGACAAGTCCCCGCCATGCGCGGCGAAGACTTCTTAAGTAAGTCCATAACTCGGGAGCAAGCATGCCGGTGATCGTGGTGGCTAATCCGAAGGGAGGGGTGGGCAAGACCACCTTGTCGACCAACGTGGCAGGTTACCTCGCCCACGCCGGGCATGCGGTGATGCTGGGAGACGTGGACCGCCAGCAGTCGGCGCGCACATGGCTCTCGCTGCGCCCCGAAGCGCTGCCCAAGATCACCAATTGGGACGTTGCGCACGACGAGGTCGTGCGCCCGCCCAAAGGCACCACCCACGTGGTACTCGACACCCCCGCCGGTCTGCACGGCAAGCGGCTCGACGAGGTGATGAAGATCGCAGACAAGGTGATCGTGCCGCTGCAGCCGAGCATCTTCGACATCCACGCCACCCATGCGTTCATCAGCGAATTGCTGGCGCACCGCCGCGGCGACAAGGTTTCAGTGGGTGTGGTGGGCATGCGCATTCGCGAGGGCACCATCTCGGCCGACCAGCTGCGCAGCTTTCTTGGCACCTTGGAGACGCCGGTCGTCACCTTCCTGCGGGACACTCAGAACTACGTTCACCTCGCTGCCCGCGGCCTCACCCTGTGGGACGTGGCGGCCAGCCGGGTCGAGCGCGACATGGAACAGTGGCAACCCCTCATCACCTGGATCAGTGCATGAAGATTTTCGAGAAGATTTCGGACCTGCAGTCGCTCGTCGGCCAGGAACTCGGCGTCAGCGAGTGGATGACCGTCACGCAGGAGCGGATCAACAAGTTCGCCGACGCGACCGGCGATCACCAATGGATCCACCTCGATGCCGAGCGCGCCAAAGAGGGCCCCTTCGGCACGACGATAGCGCACGGTTTTCTCACGCTGAGCCTGTTGCCCGAGATGACGGCCTCTGCCTTCCGTGTCACGGAAACGAAGATGGGCGTGAACTACGGGCTGAACAAGGTGCGCTTCCCGTCGCCGGTGCCGGTGAACAGCCGCCTGCGCGGGCGCTTCAAGCTCATCGAATACATCCCGCTCGAAGGTGGTGCGCAAATGACCGTTGAATGCACGATGGAGCGCGAAGGCTCGACCAAGCCGGTGTGCGTGGCCGAATCGCTGGCCCGTCGGTACGCCTGAAACCGGGGAGACACACCTTTCGACCCCCATTGGAGGGAGGCTTTGTCTGCGAGGCCTGGCATAGGATCGCCACTCGCACACACCTATGGGGGAACAACAATGAAGGTCTTGCTGGTCGATGACCACCCGCTGATTCTTTCGGCGCTGCAAACGGTCATCAAGGGGTTGGGGGACCACGTCAACGTGGTCGGTGCGGGCAGCGCCCGTGCCGCCCGCGAGGCACTGAAGGCCGCGGACGATTTCGACCTCGTGCTGCTCGACCTGCAACTCGGCGATGCCGACGGCTTCGACCTGCTGGTCGAATTCCGCGCCGCCTACCCGGCGCTGCCGGTGGTGGTGGTTTCGGCCTCCGACCGCGCCAGCGACGTGATCCGCTCCATCGACCTCGGTGCGATGGGCTTCGTGCCCAAGCGCGCCACCAACGAGACGCTGTTCGAAGCCTTGCACATGGTGATGTCGGGCGGCATCTACGTGCCGCCGATGAGCATCGGCGTGGACCCACCCGCCACGCGGCGCAGCACCGACGTCGTCAACGGCCAGCTCAACGTCGTCAACAAGGAAGCCACCGACAGCGGCTTCCAGACCCAGCCCAGCCTGGCCTCGCTCGGGCTCACCCCGCGCCAGACCGATGTGCTCGCATTGCTGTTGCAGGGCAACCCCAACAAGCTGATCGCTCGCGAACTGGGCCTCTCGGTCGAGACCGTCAAGGACCATGTGGCTGCCGTGCTGCGCGCACTCGGCGTGAGTTCGCGCACGCAGGCCGTGCTGGCCGTCAGCCAGATGAGCCAGCAGCATGGCGGCTTCTCCGCCTGGCGCGGTAGTACGCCGCGTTGACACCGATGGTCACGATCCAGCCCGGCCGCGACAAACTCGCATCATCGGGTGCCCCTGAAGCCGCGGCCGACGTCGACGCCGCGACCCGCGCGATGCTCGAAGACCAGGCCTCTGCCGAGCGCGTGGCCGACATCTATGCCTACTTGCCCACCACCACGGTGGCGATGATCCTGGGTGTGAGCGTCACGGTGAGCCAGTTCTGGAAGCTGGTGCCGCGGCCCGGCATGCTGGCGTGGCTGACGGTGCTGGGCATTCTCGGCCTGGTTCGGGCCTGGATGTCATACGGCTTCGGCCACCGCAAGAATGACGATCGCGAGGCTCTGCTTCGCTGGTACCAGGCCTGGCGCGCCACGACCTTGTGTGCCGGCATGCTGTGGGGCGTGGCGGCGTGGTTCTTCTACGGCTACGGCGGCGCCTCGGAGAAGGTGATCCTGATCCTCACGATCTACAGCTTCTGCATGGCCGGCATGCAGATTCTTTCGCCGCAGCACAACACCTTCTACGAATTCTGCGCACTGTGCCTGGTGCCGCTGATCGTGCGCGTGGCGCTGCCCGGCGATTCGAAGAGCCTGCTGCTGGCGGCCTACCTGCTCGTCGTCTTCGGCATCACGGTGATGCTGGCGCGCCTGTACCGAAAGAACAATGAAGGGCTGATGCAGATCAAGGTGCGCGCCGATCAGCTGTTGATCCAGCTGCGTGCCGAGAAGGCCGCGGCCGACAAGGCCCGGCAGGAGGCGGAGGTGGCCAACAGGGCCAAGACGCAGTTCTTCGCCGCAGCCAGCCACGACTTGCGGCAGCCCTTGCACGCCATGGGCCTGTTCGCAGAAGCGCTGCGCCAGCGCAGCCACGATGAAGAGGTGACCCATCTCGTGGCCAGCATCAACGGCTCGGTGGATGCCCTGGAGGGGCTGTTCTCGGAGCTGCTTGACATCACCAAGATCGACACCGGCGGCGTCGACGTGACGCCCGAGCACTTCAACGTCGGCGAGATCTTCCGCAAGCTGCGCCTGCACTTCGAGCCGGTGGCCTTCGAGAAGGGCCTGAGCCTGCGCTTCCGCGGAGCGGGCCACAACATCCATGCCGACCCGGTGCTGGTCGAGCGCATCATGCGCAATCTCGTCTCCAACGCCATCCGCTACACCAACGACGGCAGCGTGCTGGTGAGCTGCCGGCGGCGTGATGGCCATCTGTTGCTGCAGGTGTGGGACACCGGCATGGGCATCCGCGAGCGCGAGCAGGAGCACATCTTCGAAGAGTTCTATCAGGTGCCCTACAGCGAAACGCTGTCGCCGCAGCAGCGCAAGGGGTTGGGTCTGGGGCTGGCGATCGTCAAGCGCCTTGCTGGGCTGATCGACGCGCCGCTCTCGCTGCGCTCCGAACTGGGCCGCGGCACGGTGTTTTCGTTGCAGCTGCCGGTCGGCAAGGCGCCCCGCGTCCGCGGGCCGAGCGACGTGGCCGGCAAGGCACCGCTCGGCATCACGCTCGACCGCAAGTTCATCGTCGTCGTTGAAGACGAACCGGCGGTGCGCGGCGGGCTCGAGGTGCTGCTGAAGGGCTGGGGGGCGCAGGTGGCGTCGTTCGAGACGGTCGAGGCCAGCCAGGCCTGGGCTCAGGCGGCCGACCCGATCAGCTCCCGGCCCGATCTGCTTATCGTGGACTACCGACTGGAGCAGGGCCGCACCGGTGTCGAAGCTATTCAGGCCTTGCGCCAGCGCTTCGGCAGCGAGGTGCCGGCCATCATGGTCACCGGCAGCACCATGACCGGCCACGAGGCCGAAGCCCAGGAACACGACTTCCACCTGCTGGTGAAGCCGGTGGTGCCCAACAAGCTTCGGGCCATGATCGGCTTCAAGCTGGGCGTGCGGTCACCTTCGAATTCCTAGTCCGCTTGGCCCAGGCCGAGTGGGCCGGTGTCAGAACTCGAGGTTGTCGATCAGCCGGGTGTTGCCGAGGCGGGCGGCACCCAAGGCCACCAGCGGAGCGATGGCATCGCTCGTCTGGGGCGGCAGCAGGTCGCTGCGGCGGCGTACCGTCAGGTAGTCGGGCTGCCAGCCACGTGCCGACAAGGCGTCGCGGGCTTGCGCTTCGAGCTGATCGAGCGCTTGCGGTTGGGCGCGAAATCCCTCGGCCAGCTGCTTCAGCGTTTGCGACAAGGCCAGCGCTTCGGTCAGTTCGGTGGGGCTCAGGTAGCCATTGCGTGATGACAGGGCCAAGCCGTCGCCTGAGCGGCGCGTTTCGCCGCCTTCGATCGCCATCGGCAGCGCGAACTGCTCGACCATGCGGCGGATCACCATCAGCTGCTGGTAGTCCTTCTTGCCGAACACCGCGATCTTGGGCTGCACGATCGAGAAGAGCTTCATCACGACGGTGCTCACGCCGGTGAAGAAGCCGGGGCGGAAGTGGCCTTCGAGGATGTCGGCCAAGGCTGGGTCAGGGATCACCTTGAAGGCCTGTGGCTCGGGGTACATCTCGCGCTCGTCCGGTGCGAACACGAGATCGCAGCCAGCACCTTTCAGCAGCTCGGCATCGCGCGGCAGCGTGCGCGGGTAGCGGTCGAAGTCTTCATGCGGTGCGAATTGCAGCCGGTTGACGAAGATGCTGGCCACCACCGGTACGCCATGCTGCTTCGCCTGGCGTACCAGGGCGAGGTGGCCTTCGTGCAGGTTGCCCATCGTGGGAACGAAGGCGCATGACTGCGGACCCGGCAATGCCGCCCGCAGTTCGGCGATGGTGTGCAGAATCTTCATGTCAATAGCCGTGCAGTGCATCGTCCGGGAAAGTGCGCGACTTCACATCGGCCACATAGCGCGCAATCGCCGCTTCAATCGATGGCGCGCCATCCATGAAGTTGCGCACGAAGCGCGGTAGCTTCCCTTGAGTCACGCCCAGCATGTCGTGCAACACCAGCACCTGGCCCGAACAGCCCTGGCCGGCACCGATGCCGATGGTGGCCATTGCCACCTTGGCGGTGATTTCACGGGCCACCGCCGAGGGCACAAGTTCGAGCACGGCCATCGCGGCGCCGGCGTCGGAGAGTTCTTTGGCGTGCTGGAGCAGCGTGGCCGCGCCATCGGCGCTGCGGCCCTGGATGCGATAGCCGCCCAGCGCGTGTACCGACTGCGGCGTGAGGCCCAGGTGGGCACACACCGGCACGCCGCGGTCGACGAGAAAACGCACTGTCTCGGCCGTCCAGCCGCCGCCTTCGAGCTTGACCATCTGCGCGCCGGCCTGCATCAGTGCGGTGGCGCTGCGCATGGCCTGCTCGGGCGACTCTTGATAGCTGCCGAAGGGCAGGTCGCCGATCAGGAAGGTGTTGCGGTTTCCCGCCGCCACGCAGCGCAGGTGGTACGCCATCTCATCCACCGTCACCGGCAAGGTGCTGGGGCGGCCCTGCAGCACCATGCCGAGCGAATCGCCGACCAGCACGCAGTCCACGCCAGCAGAGTCGACCACCTTGGCGAAGCTCGCGTCGTAGCAGGTCAACATGACGATGGGTTCGCCGGCCGCCTGCATCTCGCGCAGCTTGTGCAGCGTCATCGGCTTGCGCTCTTTCGCAGCCGATGCACCACCGCCGTAGAGGTTCGGCACCGAGGCGGCCGCGCCGGCGGCGGCGTCCGTCATGACGTCTTCATCCCCAACCGGTCGAGCAACTCGCGGTCGGCTTGAACGTCGGGGTTGCCGGTGGTCAGCAGCTTGTCGCCGTAGAAGATCGAGTTGGCGCCGGCCATGAAGCACAGCGCCTGCACGGCGTCGCCGAGTTGCTGGCGGCCGGCCGACAGGCGCACACGCGAGGTGGGCATCGTGATGCGGGCCACGGCGATCGCGCGTACGAACTCCAGCGGGTCGAGCTTGGCCTGGCCGTGCAGCGGCGTGCCTTCGACCTGCACCAGGTTGTTGATGGGCACCGACTCGGGGTACGGGTCGAGATTGGCGAGGGCGGCGATCAGCGCGGCGCGCTGCGTGCGCGTCTCGCCCATGCCGACGATGCCACCGCAGCACACCTTCACGCCGGCACCGCGCACGCGCTGCAGGGTGTCGAGCCGATCCTGGTACTGGCGGGTGCTGACGATGTCGCCGTACTTGTCGGGCGCGGTGTCGATGTTGTGGTTGTAGTAGTCGAGGCCGGCCTCTTGCAGCGCTTCGGCGTGGCCGTCTTCAAGCATGCCGAGCGTGGCGCAGGTCTCCAACCCGAGCGATTTCACCGCGCTGATCAGCTCGGCCACTTTCTCCACATCGCGGTCCTTCGGGCCGCGCCAGGCGGCGCCCATGCAGAAGCGCGTGGCACCGGCGGCCTGTGCGCGGCGGGCCGCGTCGAGCACGGCTTCGGGTTCCATCAGCTTGCTGGCTTCGACGCCGGTGTCGTAGCGGGCCGCTTGCGGGCAATACGAGCAGTCTTCCGGGCAGCCGCCGGTCTTGATCGACAGCAGCGTGGAGAGCTGCACCTCGGTTGGGTCGAAATGCGTGCGGTGCACCGTCTGTGCCTGGTGCATCAGCTCGGCGAAGGGCAGCGAGAACAGCGCCTCGACCTCGGCCACCGACCAGCGCTCGGGGGTGTCGACAGGAGCGGCGGGGCGGGGGTGGACACGAACGGCGGCTTCTTGCATGGATAGGTCTCCAGGGGGCACGGCGCGCAGTCTAACGAGATGCGCCGGCGCGGTGGCGGGATGGTCGTGGGGCCTCAGGCCGGCTGGTAGGCCAGGCGCACGTAGATGGGCGCGAACGCCTCGGCTTGCGTCACTTCGAGCAGGTGCTCGCGCGATAGTTCGAGCATGGCGATGAAGGTCACCACCAGCACCTGCGGGCCGCGGCTCACGTCGAACAAATCTTCGAACATGGCAAAGCGACGGCCCTGCAGGCGGCGCAGCACGATGCTCATGTGCTCGCGCACGCTGAGCTGCTCGCGGGTGATGGTGTGGTGCTGGGTGAGCTTGGCGCGCTTCAGGATGTCTTGCCAGGCGGCACGCAACTCGTCGGCGTCAACGTCGGGGAAGCGGGGGCTGAGCGACTGCTCGATGGTTACCTGGGCCCGCAGGAAATCGCGGCCGATCACCGGCAAGCGGTCGAGCCGGGCGGCGGCCAGCTTCATCTGCTCGTATTCCAGCAGGCGGCGCACCAGCTCGGCACGCGGATCTTCGGGTTCTTCACCTTCGGCCACCTTTTTCGGCGGCAGCAGCATGCGGGACTTGATCTCGATCAGCATCGCTGCCATCAGCAGGTATTCGCTCGCCAGCTCGAGGTTGGTTTTGCGGATCTGTTCGACGTAGGCCAGGTACTGGCGCGTCACGCTGGCCAGCGGGATGTCGAGGATGTTGAAGTTCTGCTTGCGGATCAGGTAGAGCAGCAAGTCCAGCGGGCCTTCGAAGGCCTCGAGAAACACCTCCAGCGCATCCGGAGGGATGTAGAGGTCGTGCGGCATCGTGAACAGCGGCTCGCCATACAGGCGCGCGACAGCCACGTGGTCCACGACTTCCGGCGCCGGCGGCGCCATCACTTCATCACTCACAGGGGTCTCAAGCGGTCAGCCCGGCGCGGCGACGTGGGGGCCGTCATCAGCGCTTGGTCTGATAGACGTAAGGCTGCTGCGCAATCCGCGCATCGTTGTATTCGGCCTGCGTGGAGCGGTCGATGGGCTTGTCCCACAGCAGCGCACGGCCCTGGCGTTGCTCGTCTTCCAGCGTCGGCTTCTTGGCCTTGAGCTCATCGATGAACGACGTGACGTCGGATTTGTAGGCTTTCCAGAACAGCGGCATGGTGATGGGGCGCCAGAGTGAAGGCCGCGATTTTAGCGGGCTTGGAAACTGGCCCCGTTCAGCGGCCCCCTTCAGGCCTCGACCCGGCGCACGTTCTCCGCCTGCTGCAGGAACTGGTTTGGCTCGCCCACGATCCAGCGGGCCAACTGGTCGAGCAGGTCGGAACCCACCTTGTGCGCAGGGAAGTCGGCCGTCACGGTTTCCAGCGTGTCGAAGTTGCTGATCTGGAAGCGCAGCTTGCCTTCGTCGTGGTTGGGTAGTAGGCGAGCCGACAGCGTCAGGTCGGCGGTGAAGCTGAACTTCACTTCTTCCAGCCGGCCATTGTTGGGGTCGCGCACCCATTGGGTGTCGGGCGTGATGCCCGCCTGCCGCAGGCGTGATTCCAGCTTTTCAATTTCTGGCGGGAAGTCCTTGCTCATCTTGACCGTGCGACCTGTCTTCTGCAAGCCGTGGATCACGATGAAGTCGTAGACCTCAAGTTCCCGCAGCTGTTTGCGGCGCGCGTCGACACGAAAGTCGCAGCGCTTCAGGCCGTCGATGGCTGTGGTCTTGTCCAGCAAGATGCGCAGCGGCGGTGTCGGCAGCAGCACATTGAGTTGCGGCGCCAGGTCCGTCCAGTACTGCAGCGTGGTCTTGCAGGCGGCTTCGACGAGCGCCGCGTTGCGTGCGAGCGTGGCGAAGTCAACTGTCTGCTGTGTCTTGAGCGCGTCTGCTTGGCGCTTCAGGTCGTCTAGAAACCCCATCTTGTTTTCCCCTCGGGCGAAGCGAAAAGCATAGCTCAGGCGACCTCGGTCGCGCGGGCCAGCGCAGCCCCCAGGTGAGCGGTAATGTTCACCTCGCCCAGCTCGGCGTCGAACGCAGCGCGGTGGATCATGGCACGCGGCTGCTCGTTCAGGTCGCACAGCACGAGCTTCACGCCCTGGCGCGCCAGCGCGCGGCGCAGCTGCATCAAGACGTCCAGGCCCGAGTTGTCCATCGACACCAGCTGGTGCATTTCGAGCACCACGGCGCGCGTGCCTTCGGGAAGGCTATGCGCCACGGCTTCGACCTTGCTGACGGCGCCGAAGAAGAGTGCGCCATAGAGCCGGTACACCCGCACGCCGGGCGGGCTGTCGGGCGCAAATTCGACCCGGAACAGCATGCTCATCCGGTAGATGAAGAAGCAGCAGGCGAGCACCAGGCCAACCTGCACCGCCACCGTGAGGTCGAACACCACGGTGAGGAAGAAGGTGCCGAGCAGTACCGTGCGGTACGGCACGCTGAAGTGGCGCAGGCGGGCGAACTCGTGCCACTCGCCCATGTTCCAGGCGGCGAACAGCACGATGCCGGCCAGCACGGCCAACGGCACGTTCAACGCCAGCGGGGCCGCGGCCAGCACGATGACCAGCAGCGTCAGCGAGTGAACGATGCCGGCGACCGGGCTGTAAGCCCCGGCGCGGATGTTGGTCACGGTGCGGGCGATGGTGCCGGTGGCTGGGATGCCGCCGAAGAAGGGCACCACCATGTTGGCCACGCCCTGCGCCATGAGCTCCTGGTTGGGGTCGTGCCGGGGGCGGTCGATGAGGTTGTCGGCAATGCGCGCGCACAGCAGCGACTCGATGGCACCGAGCAGTGCGATGGTCAGCGTGGGGAACAGGAGCTCCTTGGCGCTCTGCCAGCTGAATGGCGGCAGCTCGAGCGACGGCAGGCTCTGGGGGATGCCGCCGAAGCGTGTGCCGATGGTCTCGACCGGCAGCTTCAGCGCGAAGGCGAGCACTGAGAGGATGAGCAGCGCGACGATGGGCCCCGGCACGCGCGAAGCCGTGCGCAGCGTACGGCCTTCGAGTAGGGCCGGCGGCAGCAGCGAGCCGTTGGCGAACAGGCGCGGCCAGCCGAACAGCATCAGCACGCACAGCCCGCCGAGCCCCAGCGCGTAAGGGTTGAAGCTGCCCAGGTGCGTGAACAGCGCATAGACCTGTGCGAAGAAGTCGCTCGGCAGCTTGTCGATCCGCAGGCCCAGCAGGTCCTTGATCTGCGAGAACGCAATCAGCACCGCGATGCCGTTGGTGAAGCCGATCACGATGGTCACCGGGATGTAGCGCACCAGCGCACCGAGCTTGAACAAGCCCATCAGGAACAACAGCGCGCCGGCCAGCGCGGTGGCGATCAGCAGGTTGGTCAGCCCGTAGCGCAGCAGGATGCCGTAGACGATGACGATGAAAGCGCCCGCCGGCCCGCCGATCTGCACGCTGGAGCCGCCGAGCGCCGAAATGATGAAGCCCGCGATGATGGCGGTGAAGATGCCCTGCTCGGGTTTGACACCCGAGGCGATGGCAAAGGCCATGGCCAGCGGCATGGCCACGATGCCAACGGTGACGCCGGCGCCCAAGTCGGCGAAGAAGTGCTGGCGCTGGTATCCCTTCAGTGCATCCAGCAGGCGAGGCCGAAATGGATGCAGGTGAAGGGACATGGGCTCAGCGTACCCGCAGGCCCGGTGTGGCGCCTGGCCAGGGCTCGAGCACGTAGAGCCCGGGGTGGTTCTTCTCGTCCGCGTGCGAGGCGGCCAGCACCATGCCTTCGCTGATGCCGAACTTCATCTTGCGCGGGGCGAGGTTGGCCACCATCACGGTGAACTTGCCGACCAGGTCTTCGGGCTTGTAGGCGCTCTTGATGCCGCTGAAGACATTGCGCGTCTTGCCCTCGCCCACGTCGAGCGTGAGCCGCAACAGCTTGTCGGAACCTTCGACGTGTTCGCAGTTGACGATCTTCGCGATGCGCAGGTCGACCTTGCTGAAGTCGTCGATCTTGATCTCGGCGGCCAGCGGCTCGCCGCCGGGGGGCGGCGCTTCGACAACGGCGGGTTCGAACAGGGCGTCGAGCAGCTTGGGGTCGACGCGCTGCATCACGTGCTTGTACTCGCCGATGGTGTGCGAGCCCAGCGCGCGGTTCGCGTCGTCGAAGCTCATCGGCGCCACACGCAAGAACGCCTCGATCTGCGCTGCCAGGGCCGGCAGCACCGGCTTCAGGTAGATCGTGAGCAGGCGGAAGGCCTCGATGCACACGGTGCACACGTCGTGCAGGCGTGCATCCATGCCCTCCTGCTTGGCCAGCTCCCAGGGCTTGTTGGCGTCGACGTACTCGTTCACCCGGTCGGCCAGCAGCATCACCTGGCGCAGCGCCTTGCCGTAGTCGCGCGACTCGTAGAGCTCGGCGATCATTTCGCGATCGGCACGCAGCAGCGTCAGCAGCGCTTCACCGTCTGCGGCAATCTTGCCCAGCTCGCCGCCGAAGCGCTTGGTCAGGAACCCCGCGGCACGGCTGGCGATGTTGATGTACTTGCCGATCAAGTCGGAGTTGACCCGTGCGATGAAGTCGTCGGGGTTGAAGTCGATGTCTTCCACGCGGCCGTTGAGCTTGGCGGCCAGGTAGTACCGCAGCCATTCAGCGTTCATGCCCAGCTGCAGGTATTTCAGGGGCGAGATGCCGGTGCCGCGGCTCTTGCTCATCTTCTCGCCGCTCAGTGCGAGGAAGCCGTGCACGAAGATGTGGTTCGGGACCTTGCGGCCGCTGAAGTGCAGCATCGCCGGCCAGAACAGCGTGTGGAAGGTGATGATGTCCTTGCCGATGAAGTGGATCTGCTCCACGTTCGGGTCGGCCATGAAGGCGCTGAAGTCACGCCCGGTCTTGTCGAAGTAGTTCTTCAGCGATGCGAGGTAGCCCACCGGCGCGTCGAGCCACACATAGAAGTACTTGCCCGGCGCGTCGGGAATCTCGATGCCGAAGTACGGCGCGTCGCGGCTGATGTCCCAGTCGTTCAGGCCCACGTGGCCCAGCTCGTCGGTTGTGAACCATTCCTTGATCTTGTTCAGCACTTCTGGCTGAAGGCGGGGCGTGCCATCGGCCGCCGCCTCCGCGGTCCAGGCTTTCAGGAACTCGACGCAGCGGTCCGACGACAGGCGGAAGAAGAAGTGAGAGCTGCTCTTGAGCACCGGCGTCGCGCCGCTCAGCGCGGAGTACGGGTTCTTCAGGTCGGTGGGTGCGTAGACGGCACCGCAGTTCTCGCAGTTGTCGCCGTACTGGTCCTTCGTGCCGCAGCGCGGGCATTCGCCCTTGATGTAGCGGTCAGGCAGGAACATGCTCTTCACCGGGTCGAAGAACTGCTCGATCACCCGCTCCTCGATCAGCTCGTTCTCACGCAGCGCACGGTAGATGTCTTGCGCCAGCGCGTGGTTCTCGGGACCGTCGGTCGAGTGCCAGTTGTCGAAGCCGATGTGAAAACCGTCGAGGTACTGCTTGCGTCCGGCGGCGATCTCGGCCACGAACTGCTGCGGCGTCTTGCCGGCTTTCTCGGCCGCGATCATGATCGGCGCGCCGTGCGCGTCGTCAGCGCAGACGAAGTGCACCTCGTTGCCCACCATGCGCTGGAACCGCACCCAGATGTCGGCCTGGATGTACTCCATCATGTGCCCGACGTGGAAGGGCGCGTTGGCGTAGGGCAGGGCGGTGGTGACGAAGAGCTTGCGGGTCATGGGGCGTCTCGATGCGGATGCCGGGCCAACCCGGCAAGAGAGCCGTCGATTCTAGGTGCGCGCCGCAGCCCGGTCACCAGTTGTGGATCGACGGATTCTTGAAGCTGTACTGGTTCGGCACCGCGAGGTTCGAATACGAGAAGGACAGGCTCACGTCGAGCGAGCGCACCTGGTGCCACCAGCCCAGCGGCAGGAACACCGTGTCGCCGGGTTCGGCGATCACCTCCAGCACCTTCACGTCCTTGAAGTCGGGGTAGCGGTACAGGTCGGGCGCGTCGAGGTCGATCGGGCTGTAGACCTCGTAGTGGTTGTACAGGCGCGGCGTGTCCAGCGGCGAGATGAAGCGCCAGCGCTTGCGGCCGACGATCTGCGTGTGCATCAGCATCAGCGTGTCGTGGTGCAGTGGCGTCACCGTGCCTGCCGGGCCGAACCAGAACGACGAGCGTTGCGGCAGCTCGTCGCGGTTGCACACCTCGTGCAGCGTGCCGATGTCTTTCAGCAGCGGTGCGAACTCGGGGCGCCGAAGGGCCTCGTTGTTGGCGGTGAGGTAGTAGTCGTTGGTGGCGCCGCCAGCGAGCACCTGGTCGACGAAATCGGCCAGCCGAACCTTGCGCTGGTGGTTCATCTTGTTCTGCTCGTACTTCGGGTCGGCGCTGCGCTCGGCCTGGATCTGCACGTCGAGGTGGCCGAAGCGGGTCTTCAGGTCTTGCGGCGACCAGTTCTTGAGCGCCGGCCAGTCGGCGGCCACGCCGGTGAGCACCAGCGGGCGGCTGCCCCACACGTAGCGCTCCATGAACTCGTGCAGCGGCACGTGGCTGCGCTTCTCGACGCGCTCGTAGTGAGGCGCCATCTCCCACAGCTTCTGCTGGTTGGCCATCACCGACTCGAGCTTGTATTGCAGCTGCTGGATCTTGCGCGCGGCCAGGTAGGCCGGGTCGGTTTCCATGCGCGCTATGGCGATGGCGCAGGCCTTCGGGTCGAGGCCGCTCTGCGCCATCGTGATCACCATCGACTCGGGCGTGCAGTTGCGCAGCCGGTTCTCGGCAATCCACTGCAGCCATTCGGCGTCAACGGGCTTGGTGCCGGGTTTCAGTTCGCGTGGGGGAGGACAGGTGTCGATGGAGCTCATTGAGGTGCTTCAAAAAAACTAGGCCAGCGCCAGTGTGCCGGCGGGTTGCTTGGTGCCGCGCAATCGCCGGCGCCACGGGACTTCGATCTTCCGGTAGCAGACCACCGAGAGTGCCACAGTCCCGGCGAGGAACAGCGCGTGCACGAGCGGTGTGCCGGCCGAACCAAGAAAGTTCATGCGCAGGAAGGTGGTGACCGACCAGTGAATGATGTAAAGCGCATAGCTCGCCTCGCCCAGCAGCACGAGCTGGCGGTTCTCCAGGCGCGTGCCGAGCCAGGTGGGCCCGCTGGCGAGGGCAAGGATCAGCATGGCGAAGGGCAGGATGTAGGCGGCGTACTTCACCGACACATCGGCGAGCCACCACCACGCGCTCGGCCCGGTGTAGTCGACTGACATGACGCGCAGCGCAATCGCCACCAGGCAGGCGACGATCGTAAGGTTACGGCCGCGCTCGCTGTTGAACAGGGCCGAGCCCGCGTATCGCAGCTGCCCGCGCGTGTTGAGAAAGTAGTGGCCCGCCAGGCATCCGGCCAGGAACTCGCTGTAGCGCAGCAGCGGGTTGTAGACCATCACGATGTACTGAGTCTGCGGCTCGAAGCGCCAACGAAAGTTCATCGCATGGATCACCAGCGCATACAGCGCCGCGCCCAGCGCGATGGTGGCCGCGAAGGCCAGGATCAGCCACCCTACCTTGCGAACATGCCGCGCCAGCAGCACGGTGACGAATGGAAAGGTGGCGTAGAAGAAGAACTCTGCCGCGACGCTCCAGGCAGGCGTGTTCCAGAACATCGCGTAGGGCACGGCGGGTACCCAGGCCTGCAGGCCCACGAGGTTGAGCAGCCACGATGCCCAGTACAGGTGCCCATCGTTCGCCAGTTGGCCGGCTTGCGCGCGCTCGATCAGGTGCCACGGCGTGTCGAGCAGCAGGCCCAGCACGTAGATCGGGTAGATGCGCGCGAGCCTGAAGCGCTGGAAGCGCCAGTAACTGCCGTCGGCCACGCCTTGCGAGAACCAGTCGCGGTACTTGTAGGTAAGGATGAAGCCGCTCAGGATGAAGAAGAACGTGACCCCGAACTGCCCCGCGACGATGACCTTGAACAGCCACTGCGGCATGTTCCCCAGCAGGTCGCGGTAGTGCAACACCACGATCGCCAGTGCCGCCACGAAGCGAAGGCTTGTCAGTGCGTGGAGCGGCGGGCTCTTGTCGTCGGAAGAAGTCTGGGGCTGATCCACGGACTGAGCCTTGGGTTGAGTGTCTGCAAGATTGTAAGAAGCGGCATGTAGTACAGGGGGCGTTCTGGCGTCTGCTTACGCTTGCTACAACAACCCCCTGGAGCCGCCTCAATCCGGGCAGGCGACTAGACTGCGTATTCCTCCCGCAACTTCCGCCTACCCACCCATGGCCCCCAGCGAGCAGGCGCTCTTAGCCGCCATCCAGACCGTCATCGACCCCAACACGGGCAAAGACTTCGTCAGCACGAAACAGCTGAAGAACCTGCGCATCAACGGCGGCATGGTGTCATTCGACGTCGAGCTGGGCTACCCGGCCAAGAGCCAGATCGCGTCGTTGACCGCGGCGCTGACCCAGGCCGCCAGCGGCGTCGAAGGCGTGGCCGGTGTGTCGCCCACGCTGGTGACAAAGATCGTGCCGCATGCCGTCCAGCGCGGCGTGCAGCTGCTTCCCAAGGTGAAGAACATCGTCGCCGTGGCCTCGGGCAAGGGTGGCGTGGGCAAGAGCACCACTGCAGTCAACCTGGCGCTGGCGTTGGCGGCCGAAGGCGCCAGCGTGGGGGTGCTCGATGCCGACATCTACGGCCCCAGCCTGCCGATGATGCTGGGCCTGTCGGGCCGGCCGCAGAGCGAAGACGGCAAGACCATGGAGCCGATGCGCAACCACGGCGTACAGGTGATGTCGATCGGCTTCCTGGTCGAGGCCGACAACGCGATGATCTGGCGCGGCCCGATGGCCACGCAGGCGCTCGACCAGCTGCTGCGCCAGACCAACTGGCAAGACCTCGACTACCTGATCGTCGACATGCCACCCGGCACCGGTGATATCCAACTCACGCTGAGCCAGCGTGTGCCGCTCACCGGCTCGGTGATCGTCACCACGCCGCAGGACATTGCCCTGCTCGATGCCGTGCGCGGCATCAAGATGTTCGAGAAGGTCGGCGTGCCCATCCTCGGCATCATCGAGAACATGGCCATGCACGTGTGCTCCAACTGCGGCCATGTCGAGCACATCTTCGGCGCGGATGGCGGCCGGCGCATGGCCGAAGAGCTCCGCATGGACTACCTCGGCGCCTTGCCGCTGAACATCGGCATTCGCGTGCAGACCGATTCGGGCGCGCCGACCGTCGTCAGCGACCCCGACGGCGAGATCGCCGGCATCTACAAGGCGATGGCGCGCCAGCTCGCGGTGAAGATCGCGCAGCGCACGAAAGACTTCTCGTCGAAGTTCCCGACCATCACGGTGTCCAAGGACACCTGATCGGCTCGAGGCGCGGCGCCGGCCATTTTTCCGGAGCTGCGCCGGCATCTGCTCGCTATCATCCAGCGGCCCGTGGACCGGGTACCGCTCGGAGGTAAGGGTGCATCGATACCTGAGGCAAGCGCGACTGCTGATACTGCTTGCCATGTTGTCGATGGCCGGCGTTTCGGGCCGGGCCGAGCAGATGTCGGTTCGAGAGTACGGGCAGGTCGACGGCCTCGACAACCTCACGGTGCGCGCGCTGGCCCAAGACCCGGCCGGCTTTCTGTGGCTGGGCACCGACAACGGCTTGTACCGCTTCGACGGCACCCGCTTCGACCGCATCGGACGTGAGCAGGGCCTCGGCGCCGTGAGTGCGCTGTCGCTCGATGCGGCCGGGCGCCTCTGGGTTGGCCTGCAGGGCGGGCTCTGGGTCTGGGAGAAAAGCACGCTGCGCGAAGTGCGCCGCGATGGGAAGCGAATTCCGGTCGTGCTGCCGCGCGCGTTCGCCAGTGCCTCGCCCGATCGGCTGTGGGTCGTTAGTGACTGGCGGCTGCTCGAACTGACCACGCGCGACGGCGGGCGCGACTGGCAGGTGAGCGACGGCCCTCGCCCCGTGCAATCCGACATGGCGGAAATCTCCAGCGTGGCGCTGCACGACGGTGACCTCTGGATGGGTTGCGGGCGAGCCTTGTGCCGCCTGCACGACAACCAGGTGGAGCCCTGGGGCAGCGAGCGCGGCGTACCGGGCGACCATTGGTACGGTTTGCTGCGCGACCGCAAGGGCGCGCTGTGGGCACGCGGTTCGAACCGCGTGGTGGAGCTTGCGGCTGGTGCTGCAGCCTTCATCGATCGCACGGATGCGATGACGCCGCCCGACCCGTCTGAGACCGACTTCCCCTTGGCAGAGGACGCGCAGGGCCGCATCCTCACCTCCGCACCGGGTCGCTTGCTGCGCTGGAACGGGCAACGCTGGCAGCATTTCTCGGCCAGCTCAGGCTTGCCCCAGGGTGGCAAGCTGCGCGCGCTTCTTGCCGACCGCGACGGCGGCCTGTGGATGGGCATGGCGGGCGGCGGCTTGCTGCAGTGGCGGGGCTACGGCCTGTGGCAGAACTGGTCGACGGCCGATGGCTTGGCCGGCCCCGTCGTCTGGGCGCTGAAGCGTGGTGCCGGTGGGCGCCTGTACGCAGCGACCGGTGACGGCCTGTCGGTGCTCGACGAGATCGAGGGCCGCTTCATACCGGTCCAGGGCGAGGTGAGGGGGCAGCGCGAGCTGTCTGCACTGGAGGACGACGGTGCCCGGCAACTGTGGGTTGCCTCGAGCGCGGGTGTCCTTGTGCCGGTGCAGCAGGGGCAGGCAGCGGGGCAGCGTGCCGTGATGAAAGGACTGCCCGCCATCTACCGCATGCGCCGCGACACCAGCGGCACGCTGTGGATGGTCACCGAGCAGGGGTTGTATCGCTGGACCGCTGGTGCGGGCAAGCCTCTGCGGGTCAGCAGCGACGCGGAGGCCGGCATGTTCACAGACCTGTGCGAAGACCACAGCGGCGCCATGTGGTTCGCGGGCGCGGAGGGTCTGTTCCATCACGCCGGCGGCCAGCTCGCGCGCCGCCCGATGTGGGGCGCCGATGGCCACGAGTACGCAGCGGGCCTGAGCAACGTCGCCTGCCTGCGGGACGGCACCCTGGTTGTCGCCGATACCGAGGGCGGACTTCGCCAGCTGCGAATGGATGGCACGCGGGTGGCCGCGGCCGACGTCACGCCCCCGTCGCTGAACGACCGGAGGGTGCTGGCGCTGCTGGAAGACAGCCGCGGTTGGCTGTGGGCCGCCTCCGACAACGGGGTCGCTGTGCGGAACGGCAAGCAATGGCGCACGCTGACCCAGCGGCAGGGTCTGGTATGGAACGACGCCTCCCTGAACGCCCTGTACGAGGACGGTGACGGCAGCGTCTGGGTCGGTACCAGCCGCGGCATTTCACGCATGGTGGCGCCGCAAGCGCTGTTCGCGCCGGCCGCGTTGCCGCAGGTGAGGGTGCTGTCGGCAATGCACGAGGGCCAGGCACAACCCACCGACCGCTCGTTTTCGCTTCCGCCGACCGGCGGTGCGCTGCAGATCATGCTGAGCGCTCCGCTGTGCTGCGACCCCACGGCGCGCACGCTCGAATACCGGCTGGCGGGCCTGGACGCTGGCTGGACGCGCTCGCCGCATCCAGACCTGCGCCTGAGCGGTCTCGCGCCGGGCCACTACCGCTTCGAGGCGCGCGTGGCCGATCTGGAGCGTGAACAGCAGTCGCAACCCGTGGTGCTTGAATTCGGCATCGAGCCGCCCTGGTGGGCCACTCGCACGTTCTACCTTGCCGGCGTGCTGAGCTTGCTCGCGGCCACGGCGCTCGCTTATCGCTGGCGCGTGCGCGCCTTGTTGCAGCGAAGGCAAGAGCTCGAGCGCCTGGTGGCCGAGCGCACGCGTGAGCTGGAGGCATCGCATGAGCAGATGCGCGAGCTCGCCACGCGAGACGAACTCACGGGCGCCTGGAATCGGCGCGCCTTGATGGAGATCGGCACGCGCGAGTTGCTGCGCGCGCAGCGTGAAGGCCGCCCCCTGACGCTGGTAATGGCCGACATCGACCACTTCAAGCGCATCAACGATGGCCACGGCCACCCGGCGGGCGACGCCGTGCTGCGCGAGTTCGTGCGCCGCTTGGTGCAGGTGGTGCGGCCGTATGACGCGGTGGGCCGCTACGGTGGGGAGGAATTCGTGCTGGTGCTGCTGGGCGCCAGCACTAGTCGTCCGGAGGACCGAGCCCGGCTGTCGGCGATCCATGCCTGCGTGGGTGCGTCACCCATCGCCATGGGCAACGGCGAATCGCTCACGGTGACCTGCTCGTTCGGCGTCGCCAGCCTGTCTCAGGGGGCGCCGACGAGCATCGAGGACCTCATCGCCGCAGCCGATGCCGCGCTGTACCGCGCCAAGCACGCGGGCCGTGACCGCGTTGAGTACGCGTGAGCCACCTCAGGCCGGGTGCGCCAGGTCGCGGATGTGCGTGGGGCCGACGCGGCGCTCGATCTCGGCAAGCATCGGCTTGTTCCAGCCCATCGAGAACAGGGCTTCGGCGGTGACGAACAGCGGGCCGACGAGCAGGCCCACGATGTCGTCGACGAAGGCGGGCTTGCGGCCCTCGTAGTAGTGGCCGACGAACTGGATCACCCAGCCGATGGCGAAGGCGCCGACGCCCCAGCTCAGCCAGCTGAAGACGCTGCCGTCGGCAACGGCATGCGCCAGCGCGATCAGCACGCCGGTTGCGGCGGTGACGGCCAGACCCAGGCTGAGCGGGCCGCGCCGGCTCAGGTACCAGGCGCCCGTCAGGCAGAAGGCGATCCACGCGCCGGTGAGCTCGAGCCCGGTCACGCTCAGGTGCAGGCGGGCCAGCAGCACGGCGACACCGAACACGATCATCGGCACGCCGACAAAGTGGGTGACGATGTTGCGGCGGTCACGGTGGTAGGCCGCGTATTGCGAAAGCAGGTCCAGCGTGGTGCGTTGGGTTGTCATGGCGTTCTCCACACGAGGCAATCGTTCGTATTTTGGGCCGCTCGGGGCCGTATGACCATGGTATTTCCACAGGGCTAGGATCGGTGTTTCGGAGGACACGGATGACAGGGTTGATCGAGGAAGAACGCACCGAGATGGGCTCAGGCCCCATGCAATGGCTGGCCGAGGGCTTGCGAAGCGCCGTGTTCCTGCGGGCCGAGCTGGCCGGGCTCCGCGTCAGCCCAGCGGCCATCGTGCTGTTGACGGCTGTGGTCGTGGGGCTGGGGGTGTTGCTGCAGCGCCTCGGCATTGCCGGCCCGGCGGTTTTCTATTGGCAGGCCGTGGCCAGTGGCTGGCTCACCACGGTGCTGCTGCTGTGGGCGTGCTGGCTGGTGGCGCGGGCACGCAGCGGTTCGCCCGATGCGGCCACGCTGTTCGGCGTGCTGCTGATCCAGCAGTTGCTGATCTCGGCACCGCTGTGGGGGCTCTACCTGCTGGTGCCGCACCTGCCGGGCTTGTCGCCGCAGGCAGCGGCCTGGCTGCAGTGGGGCATCCCTTTCGCCGTGGTGGGCTGGGTGTCGCTCGCCGGCGTGGTGTTGCTGTTGCGTCACACGCCGCCCGGCGGCACGCGCGCCGCCGTGCTGCTGACCTTCGTGCTGGCCGGTGCAGCCGACCTGTACGCCCCGCCGATGCAGTTTTGGTACCCCGACGAGACCACCGAGCGCGCCGCTGGCGACGACAAGCGCCTGCACCTGAAGCAAGAGGTGATGGAGGCCCAATCGGGTGTGCTGATCGCCGCGCTCGATGCCTTGCAGCCGCAGCGCCCGGGTGTGGCCGATGTCTACGCCATCACCTTCGCGCCCTATGCCGGTGAAGACGTGTTCCGCCGCGAAAGCAAGCTGGTGTCTGACCTGATGCAGAGCCGCTTCGATGCGCAGGGCCGCACCATCCAACTCATCAACCACGCCCAGACCGCCGGCGAGCTGCCCTGGGCGACCGGGCTCAACCTGCAGCGCGCCATCAACCGCGCTGCCAGCCTGATGGACCGCGACGAAGACGTCCTGTTCATCCACCTCACCTCCCACGGCGCTCAAGACGGCAAGCTGGCCGCGAGTTTCTGGCCGGTCGAGGTCGATCCCATCACCCCGGCCCAACTGCGTGCCTGGCTCGACGAAGCGGGCGTGCGCTGGCGGGTGCTGTCGATCTCGGCCTGCTACTCGGGTTCGTGGCTGCCGGCCCTGTCAGAGCCCGGCACGCTCGTGATGACGGCCGCCGATGCCGAGCACACCTCGTATGGCTGCGGCCACAAGTCGGAGCTGACCTTCTTCGGCCGCGCGATGTATGGCGAGCAGCTGCGAACGACGCATTCGTTCGAAGTGGCCCACGCGCAAGCGCGCAAGGTGATCGAACAGCGCGAGAAGGAAGCGGGCAAGACCGACGGCTACTCCAACCCGCAGATTGCCGTGGGCGAAGCCATTCGCCCCAAGCTCGCCGCACTGGCCGCGCGGCTCGACGCCGCGCAGTAGCCCCCAGGCAATGCCCGGGGGCAGGCCGTAAACTTCATTTGCTCGGCTGCGAGGCACGCCTTTTCGCGGCGCTTCGCAGCCGAGTCGAGCTTCATTGACCGTCGACCACTTTCGATTGCCCAAGGCATGCAGAACGAACCGCTTATCCATTGGCACTCGATGTTCATGGGCGTTGCCTTGCTCGCGGCCGCGCGCTCGAAGGACGCCCGCAAGCGCAACGGCGCCTGTATCGCGAGTCCGGACAACAAGATTCTTGGCGTCGGCTACAACGGTCTTCCGCGGGGATGCAACGACGAGGACCCGACCTATTGGAGCGACATCGACGGCGACCCCGTTCAATCGCGGCACAGCTACATCGTTCACGCCGAGGTGAATGCGATTCTCAACTGCGTGGTGCTTCCGCTGAACGGGAGCACGATCTACACGACGCAGTTCCCGTGCCCGCGCTGTGTGCAGTCGATCATCCAGGTTGGCATCAAGAGAGTCGTCTTTCTCGAGAAGAAGTCTCATCAGGTCGCTCTCAACCTGGCCTCCGACAAGATGCTCGTTGACGCGGAAATCGAGGTTCTTTCCCTGGATGAGCTTGAAGCGACGGCCGCGGCCTGGTGCGACAAGCTCGACGACTTCATCCGAGACACCGGCCCGGCGGTGCATGGCGCGTCGGATCCTGTGCAACTGCCGGGATCGGCCTAGCCCGTCCCGTTCGCTTCGCCGGTGTGCGGTAGTTCTCAGGCCTGGGCCATCGCCTGCCAACTGGCCGGATGACAGGTTCAATTCCCACGATCCCGGCATCGTGGTCTGGCTATCGTGTGGGCACACGCTTCAGATGGAGCCCGCACATGTTCACCTCGTTTTCCGCTTTCGATTCGATGCCCCCGAGCAGCTCCTTGCCCGCCCGGCCGGTGGCGCTGATCGACGACCTGAAGGCACTCGGCCGCTTCCGCGCCAAGATGGCTGAACAGGCGCAGTCGGTGAACGTGGCACGCATGATGTTCGACCGGCCCTACGCCTTCGATCGCATCGCGCTGGCCCACAGCAGCGCCGATGAGTCGCTGCAGCGCCTCGCCTTGCAGCTGTTTGCGCAGTACGCCAAGACAGACGAAACCTCGCACTGAGTCGTCCTCAAATCCTACGAAGGGCTGCTGTCGAAGCAGCCCTTTTGCTTTGTGGCTTCGCTACCATCCCCCATCGGGCTACAAGGGGACACACCATGAAATGGGAAGGCAATCGCGAGAGCGACAACGTCGAAGACGCGCGTGACAGCGGCGGTGGTGGCGGTGGTTTCTCCTTCGGCGGAGGCCGCGGCATCGGGCTGGGCACGGTGGCGATCGCCGTCGTCGCCGGTTGGATCTTCGGCATCAACCCGCTGACCGTGCTGGGCCTGCTCAGTGGCGGTGGTCCGGCTCCACAGGAGCAGCAGGCGCCCGCGCACCGCCCGCCGGCCGACGACAAGATGGCCAAGTTCGTCTCGGTGGTGCTCGCCGACACCGAAGACGTTTGGCGCCCACAGTTCAAGCAGAGAGGCGGCACCTATCAGGAGCCCAAGCTCGTGCTGTTCCGTGGCAGCGTGCCCACAGCCTGCGGGCAGGGCCAGTCGGCCATGGGCCCGTTCTACTGCCCCGGCGACCAGAAGGTCTACATCGACCTCGGCTTCTACGAAACCATGCGCACCCGCCTGGGTGCACCCGGTGACTTTGCGCAGGCCTACGTGATCGCCCACGAGGTCGGCCACCACGTGCAGAACCTGATGGGCATCACCGGCAAGGTCGACGGCATGCGCGGCCGCGTGAGCGAAGCGCAGCAGAACGCACTCAGCGTGCGGCTCGAACTGCAGGCCGACTGCTTCGCCGGCATCTGGGCGCATGATGCGCAGAGCGCCCGCCAGATCCTGGAGCAGGGCGATCTGGAAGAGGCCTTGAATGCCGCCTCGCAGATCGGCGACGACACCTTGCAGCGCAAGTCGCGCGGCACCGTGCAGCCCGAGACCTTCACCCACGGCACGAGCGCTCAGCGTGTCACCTGGTTCAAGAAGGGCCTGCAGACCGGCTCGGTGGAGCAGTGCAACACCTTCGAGACGCGCGCCCTCTAGGTTTTCAGGCCCGCGAGTGTCTGGCTTGCAGTGGATGAAGCTGCGCAGTCCGCGATGTACTGCCGGATGATGTCGGCGAAGTTCTCGTGCGGCAGCAGCCCCAGCCTCGCGGCACGTGCCGCGGTGGCGCCTGCCGGCCAGTTGGCCACGATGCCGGCGATGCGCTCGTCGCGCTCGAAGCGCACGCGGGCCCGTACCGCCGGGCCGGCCACCTCGGCCAGAGCCTCCAGCATGTCGCCCACGCGCACGTTGAGCGCCGGCAGGTTCAGCGCGGTGCGGCCGTTGAAGGCCTCGCGGCTCGCCTCGTAGACGGTGATCAGGCCATCGATGGTGCGAGAGGGCGACGACACCGGGTGCGACACCTCGGGTGATACCGGGCAGACCGACTCGACCCCCGCCAGCGGCTCACGGATGATCCCCGAGAAGAACGACGAAGCCGCGCCATTGGGCCGCCCCGGCCGCACGGTGACGGTCATCAGCCGCGCAGCACGCCCGTCGATGTAGCCCTTGCGGGTGTAGTCGGCCACCAGGTGTTCGCACACCAGCTTGTGTGTGCCGTACGAGGTTTGCGGTGCGGGCAGCGTGTCGTCGGCCACCAGCGCGGGCAGCGGCACGGCCGGGTCGGGGCCGAACACCGCCACGGAGCTCGAGAACACCAGCCGCGCGGGCGGCGCACCGGCATTCACCTGGGCGCGAAAGGCGTCGAGCAGCGCGCGCGTGCTGTCGAGGTTGGAGCGCAGGCCGAGGTCGAAGTCGGCCTCGCATTCGCCCGACACGGCCGAGGCCAGGTGAAACACGCCGTCGAACGCTTCATTGCGCAGTGCCTCGCATTGCGACAGCAGGGAACCGACGCGCGCTTCCACCTGGGCGCCATGTCCGCCGTTGAGCAGATCGGCAGGCGGGGCCACCTGGTCGGCCAGCACCAGCGTGTCGATGCGCTGGCCGGCCAGCGTGCCGCGGGCCAGCAGGGTGCGGGCGAGGCGGGCGCCCAGAAAACCGCCGCCCCCAGTGATCAACAGCTTCATGCGGGTTCCTTTTTGCTGAGTCGTTTGCTGCGAGCAGGCAACAGGCCGGTGATTTGCAGGCGGCGGTCGCCGCGCCGCATGTGCTTGATCGCAACGCGCCGCGCTGCGGCCGGGTCGTGTGCTGCCACGGCTTCGAAGATGGCGCGGTGCTCGTCGCCCACCTGTTCAATGAAATCGGTGCGCCAAGCTTCGTTCGCCCGCGTCACGCGCATGGCTTCTATGAGGTACTGCTCCAGAAACTCCAGCAGGCGGATGAACTGCGGGTTGCCGGTCGCTTCGGCCAGCACGCGGTGAAAGGCGAAGTCTTCTTCCACCCCATCGCCCTCGGCCTGCTCCACGTCGCGCAGCGCGCGCTTCAGCGCGGCCACTTGCGAGCGCGTGGCGCGCTCGGCGGCAAGCGCGGCAATCTCGCCATCGAGTGCACGGCGCACCTCGCGCACCTGCACCACGGCCGCCATCGAATTCAACACATCGCTGTCGAAGCTCAGCGCGCGCGTGAGCGGTGGCGGTGCCACGAACACGCCCGAGCCCTGCCGTGACAGCAGCAACCCGCGCGACTTGAGCTGGTGCACGGCCTCGCGCACCACCGTGCGCGACACGCCATGTGTCAGCGAGAGCTGCTGTTCGGTGGGCAGGCGGTCTCCTGGCGACAGCGCGCCGGATGCGATCTGCGCGCCCAGTCGGGCGGCCAGCTGGTCCGAAAGGCGCTCGACCACGAGGTGAGCATCAGGCGCAGTGGAGAGCCGAGGCCTAGACACAGGGGAAAGCCCGATGGAAAGAGTGATCAGGTCATCCTACAACTTTGCTCCCGGTACCGGATCGAGGTTTGCCCTCATGGTTCTCCATGGCAACGGTCTCGATACTCCAGCGCGGCACCCAAAGGAGCCCCTTGCATGGCGAGCGTCAGTATCCAGTCGGTCAAGAAGCAGTTCGGCGCAGTCGACATCCTGCATGGCGTCGACATCGCCATCGATGATGGCTCGTTCACCGTGCTGGTAGGCCCCTCGGGGTGCGGCAAGTCGACGCTGCTGCGCATGATCGCGGGGCTCGAGGAGATCACCGGCGGCGAGATCCGCATCGACGAGAAACGCGTGAACGACCTGCCACCCAAGCAGCGCGACATCGCGATGGTGTTCCAGAACTACGCGTTGTACCCACACATGACGGTCGGCAAGAACATGGCCTTCTCGCTGATGCTGGCGAAGATGGAGGCGTCGGCCATCGAGGCCAAGGTGTCGCGCGCGGCCGAGATTCTTGCGCTCACGCCGCTGCTTGACCGCTACCCACGCCAGCTCTCGGGCGGCCAGCGCCAGCGCGTTGCCATGGGCCGCGCGATCGTGCGCGACCCGAAGGTGTTCTTGTTCGACGAGCCGCTGTCCAACCTCGACGCCAAGCTGCGCGTGGCCATGCGCAGCGAGATCAAGGAGCTGCACCAGCGCCTGAAGACCACCTGCATCTACGTGACCCACGACCAGATCGAGGCCATGACCATGGCCGACAAAATCGTGGTGATGCGCGACGGCCGCATCGAGCAGACGGGCAGCCCGCTCGAGCTCTACGACCGGCCGGTGAACAGCTTCGTCGCGGGATTCATCGGCTCGCCGGCGATGAACTTCCTGCCTGGCACCTTGCGGCGGCGTGCCGGTGCGGCGCGTGTCGAGCTGGGCGACGGCACGGAGCTCGATGCGCCGCTGGGCGCCGGCGGCAACGATGGCCAGCCGGTGCTGATCGGCACGCGGCCCGAGCATCTCACGCTGTCGTCGGACGTAGGCATTCCATCGCGCGTGGTGGTGGTGGAGCCGACCGGCGCCGAGACGCTGGTGTCGTGCCGCCACGAAGGCGCCGAGTTGTCGGTGGTGTTCCGCGAGCGCCATGACTTCGCGCCCGGCAGCACCATCCGCCTGCTGCCCGACGTCGAGCGTTCCCATCTCTTCGACGCGGGCACCGGCGCTCGGCTGGTGGCTTGAATCGCCCAGTTCCGCGCGTTCCATTCGCCCAAGACATTCACCCAAGAAACCCAGAAGGAGACAACGATGAAGCACTTCAATCGCCGACGGTTCCTGGAAAGTTCGGCCGGTGCGGCCGCGGTGGCCTCGCTCGGTGTGGGCAGCGTGGTGTGGACGCCGCTTGCGCATGCGCAGGGCGCCAACTTCAAGCCCGAGAAGGGCGCCAAGCTGCGCGTGCTGCGCTGGAGCCGCTTCGTGCAGGGCGACATCGACGCCTACATGGCCAACGTGAAGCGATTCATCGAGAAGACTGGCATCGAGGTGCGTGTCGACAACGAAGGCTGGGAAGACGTTCGCCCCAAGGCTGCGGTGGCCGCCAACACCGGTGCCGGGCCTGACATCATCTTGTCGACCAACGACGACGCCAACCTCTACCCCGACAAGCTGCTCGACGTGACCGACCTCGCCGAGTACCTCGGCAAGAAGTACGGTGGCTGGTACCCGGCTGGCGAGGCTTTCATGCGCCCCGACGGCAAGAAGTGGATCGGCCTGCCGCTGGGTGCTGCGGGCTCGTTGATCGTCTACCGCGACAGCCTGGTCAAGGCGGCGGGGTTCGACACTTTCCCGAAAGACACCGACGGCTTCCTCAAGCTCTACAAGGCGCTGAAGGAAAAAGGCACGCCGGGTGGCATGGCGCTCGGCAACGCCACCGGCGACAGCGTGTGGACCAACTGGCTGGTGTGGGCGTTCGGCGGCAAGCTGGTCGACGCCAGCAACAAGGTGGTGATCGACAGCCCCGAGACCTTGAAGGCGCTGGAGTACGCGAAGGAGCTGTACGCCAACTTCATCCCCGGCACGCTGTCGTGGCTGGACCCGAACAACAACAAGGCCTTCCTCGACGGGCAGATCGCCGTCACCAACAACGGCATCTCGATCTACTACGCGGCCAAGAATTCGCCGGACCCGAAGGTCAAGGAGATGGCGGCCGACATCAACCATGCGGTGTTCCCTGTCGGGCCGGTGGGCGTGCCGACCGAGTCGCACCTGTTTTTCAACCAGATGGTGATGAAGTACACCAAGTACCCGCAGGCCGCGAAAGAGTTCTTGCGTTTCATGATGGAGCAGGAGCAGTTCGACCCGTGGCTGCAGGGTGCCGGCGGCTACGTGGCGCAGCCGCTGCGGGCTTATGAGAAGAGTGCGATCTGGTCGTCGGACCCGAAGAACACGCCTTACCGCGATTCGGTGAAGAACCTGCGCCCAGCGGGCTACGCCGGCAAGCTGGGCTATGCCTCGGCCGGTGCGGCAGCCGACTTCATCATCCCGAACATGGTGGCCGAAGCTGCCAGCGGGTCCAAGACGCCGAAGGAAGCGGCCGAACGGGCGCAGAAGCGTGCAGAGCGCTACTACAAGGTCTGACGCGCCGGTGACAGCGGCGCGTGCTGCGCCGCTGCATTGGCTGGAGCGCCTGCAGAACAGCCGCAACGCGCTGGGGCTGATGTTCATGCTGCCGGCGGCAGTGCTGTTGCTGCTGTTCCTCACCTACCCGCTGGGGCTGGGCACCTGGCTCGGCTTCACCGACGCCAAGGTGGGCCGCGCGGGCAGCTGGATAGGGCTTGAGAACTACGAGTTCCTGTGGGGCGACAGCGTCACGCGGCTCGCGCTCTTCAACACCTTGTTCTACACCACGGTCGCGAGCGTGCTGAAGTTCGGCCTCGGGCTTTGGCTGGCCATGCTGCTCAACCGCAACATTCGCTTCAAGACCTTCTTCCGCGCCGTCATCCTGCTGCCTTACATCGTGCCGACCGCCTTGTCGGCCATCGCCTTCTGGTGGATCTACGACGCGCAGTTTTCCATCATCAGCTGGGTGCTCGTAAAGCTCGGCATCATGAACCACTACATCGACTTTCTCGGCGACCCATGGAACGCGCGCATCTCGGTGATCGTCGCCAACGTGTGGCGCGGTGTGCCCTTCGTCGCGATCACCTTGCTCGCCGGCTTGCAGACCATCTCGCCCTCGTACTACGAGGCCTCGGCCATCGATGGCGCCACGCCGGCGCAGCAGTTCCGCCACGTCACGCTGCCGCTGCTCACGCCCATCATCGCGGTGGTAATGACCTTCTCGGTGCTGTTCACCTTCACCGACTTCCAGCTCATCTACGTGCTCACGCGCGGCGGGCCGCTCAACGCCACGCACCTGATGGCGACGCTGTCGTTCCAGCGCGCGATCTCGGGCGGCGCACTGGGTGAAGGTGCGGCGATCTCCATCGCGATGGTGCCTTTTCTGCTCGCGGCCATCCTCTTCAGCTTCTTCGGCCTGCAGCGGCGGCGCTGGCAGCAGGGGGGCACCGACAAATGAGCGCACAAGCCGACATCGGCGGCATGGGCTACCTGGAGACGCGGCGCACTCGCGCGATCACGGTCTACCTGCCGCTCTTCGCCTTCCTGCTGGTGCTGCTGTTCCCGTTCTACTGGATGGGCATCACCTCCGTGAAGCCCGACAACGAACTGCTCTCGCGCGAAGGCAACCCGTTCTGGGTGCATGCGCCGACGCTCGCGCACTTCAAGAAGCTGCTGTTCGACACCGCCTACCCCGAGTGGCTGTGGAACACCGTGCTGGTGTCGGTGGTGTCCACGCTGTTCTCGCTGGCCGCTTCGGTGTTCGCCGCGTATGCGATCGAGCGGTTGCGTTTTCGCGGCTCCAAGCAGGTGGGGCTGGCGATCTTTCTCGCCTACCTGGTGCCACCGTCCATCCTCTTCATTCCGCTGGCCGACGTGGTGTTCCAGCTCGGCCTCTTCGACACGCGCTGGGCGCTGATCCTCACCTACCCAACCTTCCTGATTCCGTTCTGCACCTGGCTGCTGATGGGCTACTTCCGCTCCATCCCCTTCGAGCTCGAGGAGTGCGCACTGATCGACGGCGCCAACCGCTGGCAGATTCTCAGCAAGATCGTGCTGCCGCTCGCGGTGCCCGGTCTCATCTCGGCCGGCATCTTCGCGTTCACGCTGTCGTGGAACGAGTTCATCTACGCTCTGACCTTCGTTTCCTCGAGCGAGATCAAAACGCTGCCCGTGGGCGTGGTCACCGAGCTGGTCGAAGGCGACGTGTACCACTGGGGTCCGCTGATGGCCGGCGCGCTGTTCGGCTCCCTGCCGGTGGCGTTCATCTACTCCTTCTTCGTGGAGTACTACGTGTCGGGGCTCACGGGGTCGGTGAAGGAGTAGGTGGTCTCTGGCAAACTGAAGTGACGTTCAGATCAGGCTTGGCCTCACATGAACTGCTCATCGACTAGGCGGTGGCACAGCGTTGCGAGAGTTAAGGAACACGATGACGCCATTCGCCAACGCCGGGGTCGAGAAAGTGTTTGAAGCCTACCCAGCGGATGTGCGCCGAAAGCTGCTGGCGCTTCGCGAACTCATCTTCCGTACCGCCTTGTCAACCGAGGGTGTCGGCGAACTCGAGGAAACACTGAAGTGGGGTGAGCCTGCCTACCTCACGTCGAAGAGCAAGAGCGGCAGCACCATACGCATCGACTGGAAGAAGGCTCGCCCGGACGAGTACGCCATGTACTTCAACTGCCAGACGACGCTCATCGAAACCTTCAAGACGTTGTTCCCGAAGGAGTTCCAGTTCGAGGGCAATCGAGCCATTGTCTTCAAGGTGTCAGAGGCTGTGCCGGCTGACTCGCTCGCCTTCTGCGTGGCCGCTGCGTTGACCTATCACCGAAGCCGCGAGCGCGCGCACCTGCCGCTTCGTCCACCGCAGCGCTAGCCGCCTACCCAACGCTCTTCTGATGCCTTGAGGTGCGAGCGCAGCGCCGATTGCGCGGCCAGCGGGTCGCGGGCTTCGAGTGCGCGGTACACGGCCTCGTGTTCCTTCAGCGCGGTGTTCCAGGTTCGCGTGTTCTCGAAGCGCACGCTCAGCTGCGACGAGATGGGGCTGTGGCGTTCGTCGAAGAGTTCCCCCACCAGACGCACCATCACCGAGTTGCCGCTCATTTCGGCGATCGTGAGGTGGAACTGGCGGTCATGCGACAGCGGCGAACGGCCGTGGGCGATCTCAGCGCGCATGCCTTCGATGCTCTCGCGCAGGCGTGACAGCGCTTCGGTGCTCACGTGTGCGCAGGCCAGCACCACCACGTCGCCTTCGACGGCGGCGCGCGCCTGCATGAGTTCGGTCGGGCTTTCGCCCATGGCAGCGGTGCTCTTGGCGGGCCGCTCCGGCGGGTTGCAGACGTAGACGCCCGAGCCGCTGCGGATCTCGACGCTGGCCTCGATGTCGAGTGCGATCAGCGCCTCGCGCAATGAGGGCCTCGACACACCGAGTTGCTGTGCGAGGTCGCGCTCGGGTGGCAACTTGCTGCCGGGTTTGAATTCGCCGCGCTGGATCAGGTCGCGGATCTGGTCGGCGATCTGTTGATACAGGCGCCGCGTTTCGACGGGCTTGAGTTGGACGGCGCTGGCGAGAGGGGTGGGCACGGGTGGCAGTCAAAGTGGCCTGACCATCATAACGGAGCGATCGATGGTCGCGGTGTTGAGTCGCCGCGGCACCGCTGCAACTCGACTCCCATGGGAAAACACCTAATTCCGTGCCGTCATGAGAGGTGACTTCGTCAGTGAGTCGAGTGCTTTTGGTCAGGCCAATTAACGCAAATTGGCAAGGTGGCTTTACCAAAGCGAGCAACTTGGCTAGCATCCCGTTCATGAAACGAAGCGGGCACGCCAACGTGACTCGCTCGGACGTACCCGGAGACAACGCCTTGCCATTGCGCCTCGCCAACCACGACGCATCGCTTCAACGAGGGAGCAACGAAGCCGCCGCGCTCAGCGCCTCGGCCGAGCCTTTGTTGCGCCTCGACGGCATCACCAAGCGCTTCTTCAACGTGACGGCGCTTGAAGGCGTTTGCCTCGAGCTGAACCGCGGAGAAGTGCATGCCGTGTGCGGCGAGAACGGCGCGGGCAAGTCGACGCTGATGAAGGTGATCAGCGGCCAGTTCGGGCCCGACGAAGGCACGCTCACCTACAAGGGCGAGGTGCAGCACTTCGGCTCTACGCACGAGGCGGAGGCGGCCGGGATCGCCATCATTCACCAGGAGCTCAACCTCGTTCCGCACCTGTCGGTGGCTGAGAACATCTTCCTGGCCCGCGAGCCGCGCAAGGGCTGGTTCATCGACCGCACCCGCCTGCATGCCGACGCGCTGAAATGCCTGCAGCGGCTGGGTGTTGACATCTCGCCGCAGGCCATCGTGCACACCCTGTCGGTGGCGCAGCGCCAGATGGTGGAGATCGCCAAGGCGCTGTCGCTCGACGCCGAGCTGCTCATCATGGACGAGCCCACCTCGTCGCTCACCGAGTCGGAGACCGGCCAGCTGTTCAAGGTGATCCACGAACTGCGACGCAGCGGTGTGGGAATCCTCTACATCTCGCACCGGCTCGATGAGATGGCCGAGATCGTCGACCGGGTGACCGTGTTACGCGACGGTCGCTACATCTCTACGCACCCTTTCGCCGACACCACCGTCGACGCGATCGTCGAGCGCATGGTCGGCCGCTCGCTGGACGACAAGTTCCCGCCGGCCACGCGCGTCCCCACGGACGACGTGCTGTTGTCGGTGCAGGGTCTGGAGCGCGAGGGCGCCTTCAGCAATGTCTCGTTCGAGCTACGGCGCGGCGAGATCCTCGGCTTCGCCGGCCTGATGGGTGCCGGCCGCACGGAGGTGGCGCGTGCCATCTTCGGTGCCGACCCGCTGGACGGCGGCACGGTGAGCCTGGGCACCGAGCAGCTTTCCGTGCGCTCGCCCATCGACGCCATCGGCCACGGCATCGCCTACCTGTCGGAAGACCGCAAGGCGCATGGGCTGGCGCTCAACATGACGGTCGCGCACAACACCACGCTGGCCAACGTGGCCGCGGTAGCGAGCCGCCTGGGCTTCATCCGTTTCGTCGACGAAGCGGCCGTGGCGCAACGCTATGTGGATGCCTTGTCGATCCGCACGCCCTCGGTCCACCAGCGTGTGCGCAACCTGTCCGGCGGCAACCAGCAGAAGGTGGTGATCGGCAAGTGGCTGTTCCGCGACTCGCGTGTTCTGTTCTTCGATGAGCCCACGCGCGGCATCGACGTCGGCGCCAAGTTCGCGATCTACCAACTGCTCGACCAGCTGGCGGCGCAAGGCATCGGCGTCGTGCTGATCAGCTCCGAGCTGCCCGAGATCATGGGCATGACCGACCGCGTGGTCGTGTTCCACGAAGGCCGTGTCACGGCGACCGTCAACACCCGCGAGACCTCGCAAGAAGAACTGATGCACCACGCTTCGGGCCGAGCCCAGCCCGTGCGCGCCGCTCACTGAAAACAACGACATGAACGACCGACAAAAAGACCTGGTTCAAAAGTTTGCGGCCCTGGGCAGCCTGCTGGCCCTGATGCTGGTGTTCTCGTTCGTCAGCCAGTCCTTCTTCTCGATGGGCAATGCGCTGACGGTGGCGCTGCAGGTCACCTCGATCGCCTACCTCGGCATCGGCGCCACCTGCGTGATCATCACCGGCGGCATCGACCTCTCGGTGGGCTCGATCCTCGCGCTTTCTGGCGTGGTGGCGGCACTCGCGGTGAAGGCCGGCTGGCCGGTGCCCGCGGCCATGTTTGCCGGCCTCGTGGTCGGTGCGCTGTGCGGGCTGGTCAACGGACTTTGCGTCACGCGGCTGAAGCTGCCGCCCTTCATCGCTACGCTGGGCATGATGCTGGTGGCGCGCGGCATTGCATTGCAGATCACCGAGGCGCGTGCCATCGGCGGGCTCGGCGACAGCTTTGCCGAACTGGGCAACGGCTCGCTGTGGCGCATCGTGCGTGTCGGTGCCGATGGCTTCCCCGACGTGGTGTTCCCCGGCATTCCCTACCCGGTGCTGCTCATGATCGTGCTGGCGGTTGCAGTGGCGGTCATGCTCAACCGCACCACGCTCGGCCGCCATCTGTATGCCGTCGGCTCCAACAGCGAGGCGGCGCGTCTGTCGGGTGTCGGCATCGGTCGCGTCACGGTGTTTGCATACGTGCTGTCGGGCACGCTCGCCGGGCTCACGGGCTGCGTGCTGATGTCGCGCCTGGTGACGGCCCAGCCCAGCGAAGGGCTCATGTACGAACTGGATGCGATTGCGGCCGCGGTGATCGGCGGCACGTCGCTCACCGGCGGCGTCGGCACGATCTCGGGCACGCTGATCGGCGCCTTCGTGATCGGCATCCTGCGCAACGGATTGAACATGGGCGGCGTGTCCGCCTTTGTGCAGCAAATCATCATCGGCCTGGTCATCCTGCTCACGGTGTGGATCGACCAGATGCGCAATCGACGATGAACCTTACCGGGCGACCACAAGCCCGGCCCAACGAGAGACGAGAGACAACTTTTCATTTACGCAAAGGATCTGAAATGAACACGCTTCTGAAAACCCTGCTGGCCTCCGCGCTGGCCACCACCTTGAGCGTTGCTGCCGGCACGGCCGCCGCAGCCGACAAGGAGATCGCCGTCATCGTCAAGACCGCCAACTCCGACTTCTGGCAGAACGTGAAGAAGGGCGCCAACGACGGCATCACGAGCGCCAAGGGCTACACCACCACGTTCCAGGGCGCAGCCTCCGACACCGACCTCGCAGGCCAGGTGGCATTGGTAGAGAACGCGATCAACCGCAAGGTCGCCGGCATCGTGCTGGCACCTTCCGACCCCGATGCGCTGATCCCTGCGATCAAGAAGGCGTGGGAAGCGAAGATCCCGGTGATCCTGATCGACTCGGCCGCCTCCGATTCGGGCAAGGACTACTACCAGTCCTTCCTCGCCACCGACAACAAGAAGGCGGGCGAGCTGTGCGCGCAGGCCTTGATCGCCAAGATCGGCACCACCGGCAAGATCGCGATCATGTCGTACACCGCGGGCTCCGGTTCCGAGATCGGCCGTGTGGGAGGCTTCAAGGAGTACATCCAGAAGAACTCCAAGCTGCAGATCGTCGGGCCGTTCTATTCCAACTCGCAGATGGGCACGGCACTCAACCAGACCACCGACGTGCTGGCCGCCAACGCTGACCTGAAGGGCCTCTTCGGTGCCAACGAACCTACCGCGATCGGCATGGGCCGCGCGCTCGTGCAGTCGGGCAAGGCCGGCAAGGTGGTGGCCATCGGCTTCGATGGCAACTCCGACCTGCAAGGCTTCGTCAAGGACGGCACGCTCGAAGCCATCGCCGTGCAAAGCGCCTACCAGATGGGCAACCTCGGCGTGAAGACGGCCATCGAAGTGTCGCAAGGCAAGAAGGTGCCGAAGTTCCTGGACACCGGCGTCGTGATGGTCACCAAGAGCAACATCGAAAAGCCTGAAGCCAAGAACGTTCTCTACTGACCGAGCGACGAGGGCAGGCATGAAGATCACGGACCGCCGACGCGTGCCCCGGGCGGAGTTGTCGGTGCCCGTGTTCGGGCTCGGCTGCTCGCAGCTCGGCGGCCTGTACCAGCCCCTCTCCGAAGGCCGCGCCGCCGAGGTGGTGCGGGCAGCATGGGACGCTGGCGTGCGCTACTTCGACACGGCGCCGTTCTACGGCTACACGCTGTCGGAGTTGCGCCTCGGCGCGGCGCTGCGCGAGCGGCCGCGTGGCGAGTTCGTGCTCAGCACCAAGGCCGGCAGGTTGATGCTGCCCGATGCCAGCGTGCGCCCAGGCGACGACGGCTGGGCCGCGCCGCTGCCGTTCCGCCCGCACCCGGACTACAGCTACGGCGGCATCTTGATGTCGTTCGATGACAGCCTGAAGCGCCTGGGCGTGGAGCGTGTCGACATCCTCTACGTGCATGACATCGGGCGCGTGACGCACGGTGAGCAGCACCTGCACTATTGGCACCAGCTCACGCAGGGCGGCGGCTTTCGTGCGCTCGAAGAGCTGCGCCGAGAAGGGCGCGTGCGCGCGGTCGGCCTGGGCGTGAACGAGTGGCAGGCCGTGCACGACGCCATGCAGGAGTTCGACCTCGACATCAGCATGCTCGCCGGCCGCTACACGCTGCTGGAACAAGCCAGCGCCCCGCTGCTCGACGCGTGCGTCAAGCGCAGGCACGCGATCGTGGTGGCAGCACCGTTCAATTCGGGCGTGCTCGCCGGTGGCAACACCTTCGACTACGGCGCTGTGCCGCCCAAGGTGATGCAGCGCGTGCAGGCGCTGCGGGCAGTGTGCAAGGAGTTCGAGGTGCCGCTGCCGGCGGCTGCGCTGCAGTTCCCGCTGGCGCACCCTGCCGTGGTGTCGTGCTTCGCCGGTGCGCACGATGCAGCCCAGTTGCGGCAGAACATTGCGTGGCTCGAGATGCCCTTGCCCGATGCGTTCTGGGAAGCGCTTCGCCAGCGCAGGCTGGTCGACGAGCATGCGCCGCTGCCCTTCGGCGTTGAGGTGTAGGTACGCTGCTCGCAACCCACGACAACCAGATCCTGAAACCCAGTGAACACCGGCCGCCCATTGCGCTCGGTGCTCCACCTCCATTGATCTCCTGAGGACATCCATGCTCACCGTCATCTGCCAGACCCCCGGTACCTTGCTCGCCGAGGAACGCAGCCTTCCCGTGCGTGGTGCCGACGAGGTGCTGCTGCGCGTGAAGCGCGTCGGCGTCTGCGGCACCGACCTGCACATCTACACGGGCGACCAGCCCTTCCTGGCTTATCCGCGGGTCATGGGCCACGAGCTCTCCGGCCTGGTGGAAGAGGCTCCTGTCGGCAGCGCGTTGAAACCGGGCGATGCGGTCTTCGTCATGCCCTACCTGTCTTGTGGCCGCTGCGTCGCCTGCCGCCAGGGCAAGACCAACTGCTGCGTGAACATCGAGGTGCTGGGCGTTCACCGCGACGGCGCCTTCACCGAGTACCTGTGCGTGCCACAGCAGTTCGTGCACAAGGCCGAGGGCGTGTCGCTCGACCAGGCGGCGATGGTCGAGTTCTTGTCCATCGGCGCGCATGCCGTGCGGCGTGGAGCGGTGAAGGCAGGGCAGCGCGTGCTGGTGGTGGGCGCGGGGCCAATCGGCATGGCGGCGCTCATCTTTGCGCGGCTGCGCGGCGCTGCCGTCACCGCGCTCGACACGCGGCGCGACCGGCTGATCTTCTGCGAGCAGCACCTGGGTGTGGCCGCTGCGGTGCAGATCGGTGCCGACGATGAAGCGCAGCTGTCGGCGCTCACCGAGGGAGAGTACTTCGACGTGGTGTTCGACGCCACAGGCAACGCCCGCGCCATGGAACGCGGCTTCAAGTTCGTGGCCCACGGCGGCACCTATGTCATGGTGTCGGTGGTGCGCGACAGCATCAGTTTCTCCGACCCCGAGTTCCACAAGCGCGAGACCACGCTGCTCGGCAGCCGCAACGCCACGATGGAAGACTTCGAGACCGTGCTGGCCGCCTTGCGTGCAGGCCAGATACCCGATGCGGCGCTCAACACCCACCGCATGCCGCTCGGTCGCGTGCCGGCCGACTTTGCTTCGCTGCTCGACCCGTCGCAGGGGGTGGTGAAGGCGCTCATCGAATGCTGAGTGCGGCGATGACGAAGTGGTTCGCAAGCGCGCGGGCCGAGCGCCGGGCCGCTCCCAAGCCGGCCCGGTTCCCCTTGGGGGATCGGCCGATGTACCCATCGGACGAGGGGCCGACATGACCATGCCTATCCTGCAGTTTGGAACCAGCCGCTTCTTGCAGGCTCACGTTGATCTGTTCGTGTCACAGGCGATGGCCACGGGCCAAGCGCTTGGTGGCATCGCGGTCGTGCAGACGACGCGGAGCGCCGAGAGCTCAACTCGTGTGGCCGCCTTGTCGGCAGGAGGAGGCTATCCGGTGCGCGTCCGCGGTGTGCGCCAAGGTGCCACGGTCGACGTGACGCTGCGCGGCGAAGCGGTGCGCGAGGCGGTGAACGCCGACACGCAATGGGCGCGCGTGCGCGAGTTAGCGTGCGACGCGCAGGTGATCGTCTCCAACACCGGTGACAGCGGCTACCAGCTCGACGAGCACGACGACGCTGTCTTGCTGACTCAGCCCGAGCGGGTGCCGCGCAGCTTTCCGGCCAAGCTGCTGGTGCTGCTGCATGGCCGCTGGCTTCAGCGGCCCGATGCGCCGCTGTCCATCTACCCCTGTGAGCTGGTCTCGCGCAACGGCGACGTGCTGCGTGGCGTCGTGATGCAGCTCGCGCAGCAGTGGGCCGCACCAGCCGGCCTGTTGGCCTACCTGGAGCGCCATTGCGTGTGGGCCAACTCGCTGGTCGATCGCATCGTCTCCGAAGCCCTGCAGCCGGTCGGCGCAGTCGCCGAGCCCTACGCGCTGTGGGCCATCGAGCGCCAGCCCCGCCTGGTGCTGCCCTGCACGCATGAGGCCATCGTGCTGACCGACGACCTGGCACACCATGAGCGGCTCAAGCTGCTGCTGCTGAACCTCGGCCACACCTTTCTGGCCGAGCGCTGGCTCCTTGACCACCGCCCGCCGGGTGAGACCGTGCTGCAGGCCATGCACGATCCGGCGATGCGGGGCGAGCTCGAGACCGTGTGGGTCGACGAGGTGCTACCGCTGTTCGACGCGCTCGGCCAGCGCGAGACGGCCTTGGTTTACCTCGACGAACTGCGCGACCGCCTGCTCAATCCCTACCTCGCCCACCGGCTGGCCGACATCGCGCAGAACCATGCGCAGAAGAAGCAGCGACGCTTCGCCCCGGCAGTGGCGCTGGCTCGTGAGCTGAAGCTGCCCTTGGCGCAAACGCGGCTGCACGCCGCGCTGGAAAGCACTACCCTTGGCTGACCCCTTGCGAGACACACCATGAGTACCGAACCCGCACCCCTCATCCTTTTGAGCGATGCCGACAACGTGGCGGTGGCACGCCATGAGATTCCAGCCGGCACGGCGCTGTCGATCGGCGGCGTCAGCATCGTCAGCCAGGCCGTCATTCCTTCAGGCCACAAGGTCGCGCTGCGGGCCATTGCCGAGGGTGAGGTGGTGCGCAAGTACGGCCAGGTGATCGGCATGGCCACGCAGGCCATCGCTGCGGGTGACCACGTGCACGTCCACAACCTGGGCATGGGGGGAGACAGCCACGACCACCACATCGGTGCCAGCTACCGGCCGGTGCGAGGGGCCGCGTCGACCGCCAGCTTCCAGGGCATCGTGCGGCGCGACGGCCGCGTGGGCACGCGCAACTACCTGGGCGTGATTGCGAGCGTCAACTGCTCGGCCACGGTGTGCCGCTACATCGCCGACGCCTTCAAGGGCGATGCGCTGCGCGACTACCCGATGGTCGACGGCGTGGTGGCCATCACCCATGGCAGCGGCTGCGGCATGGGCGGCAGCGGCGAAGGCATCGAGCTGCTGCGCCGCACGCTGCGCGGCTATGCCGACCACCCTAACTTTGCCGGCGTGCTGGTGATCGGCCTCGGCTGCGAGGTGAACCAGATTGCGCCCTTGGTCGAGAGCCTGAACGCGCGCGAGCCGGGGTTGGTGGCGGCGCTCACCATCCAGGAAGAAGGCGGCACGCGCGAGGCCGTCGACCAGGGCTTGGCCTTGCTGCGCGACATGCTGCCGCATGCCAACGCGGTGGAGCGCACGCCGGTGAGCGCAAGCCATCTCACCGTGGGCCTGCAGTGCGGCGGCTCCGACGGCTACTCGGGCATCAGCGCCAACCCCGCGCTCGGTGCCGCGGTCGACTTGCTGGTGGCGCAGGGTGGCACGGCCATCCTCTCCGAAACGCCCGAGATCTACGGCGCCGAACACCTGCTGACCGCACGCGCCGTGTCGCCCGCGGTGGCTGACAAGCTGATGCAGCGCATCCACTGGTGGGAGGGCTACACCCGGCAGCACAACGGCGACATGAACAACAACCCCTCGCCGGGCAACAAAGCGGGTGGCATCACCACCATCCTCGAGAAGTCGCTCGGCGCGGTGGCCAAGGGCGGCAGCACCGGCCTGATGGCGGTCTACGAATACGCCGAGCCGGTGACGGCACGCGGCCTGGTGTTCATGGACACGCCGGGCTACGACCCGGTGTCGGCCACCGGGCAGGTGGCGGGCGGCGCCAACCTCATCTGCTTCACCACCGGCCGCGGCTCCACCTACGGCTGCAAGCCCACGCCCTCGCTCAAGCTCGCCACCAACAACACGCTGTTCAAGCGCATGGGCATGGACATGGACTTCAACTGCGGCGAGATCGTCGAAGGCCGGCAAAGCGTGGCCGAGGCGGGCGCTGCCCTGTTCCAGCTGATGCTCGCGACTGCGTCGGGCGCGCCCACCTGCAGCGAGAAGCACGGCATGGGCGACAACGAGTTCGTGCCCTGGCAGCTCGGCGCTGTGATGTGACCGTCTCGTCATTCCCGCGAAGGCGGAAATCCACGATGTGCCGCGATGCCGTCGCGGCCTATGATCCGCGTGGCCTCTGCGCCGTGCCCCACTGCCTGGGCAGCGAACGCGGAATGGTCGGTGGACTCACCTGGCTTCAGAAGCCGTCGGCCTGCGACGACGCCTTTCAAGAACCGGCGTCGCCTTTGGGTCACTGACCCGGCGATGGTTGAAGGCGCGTTGGGCGGCGGTCGCCCGCGGTGAGTTCCTGTTGCCGCCGCCGCAAGAGGACTCTTCCCATGTCACGCTCATCCTTCCCCACGGCCGCGCTGGCCGCCGTGATGCTTGCCACCGGCATGCATGCCGCCCCTGTGTTCGCCGCGCCTTTGAAGCCTGGTGACGAACTCCCGCTGTGGCCCGGCACGCCGCCGGGGTCGCAAGGTGTCTCCCTCACCGAGACGAGTACCGATGCCGGAAAGCCCGGCGACCCGCAGCGCACGCTGGCGGGCATTGCCGTGCCCACGGTCACGGCGCATTTGCCGGCGCAGCCCAACGGCACGGCGGCCCTTATCACGGTGGGCGGGGGCTACACCTCGCTGGTGATCGACAAGGAGGGCACCGACATCGCCAAATGGCTCAACACGCTGGGCGTGACGGCCTTTGTGCTGAAGCACCGCCTGCCTGGCGAAGGCCATGCGAGCGGCCCGCAGGTGCCGCTGCAGGACGGCCAGCGCGCGATGCGCCTGATTCGCTTGCATGCAGCCGAATGGGGCCTCAACCCGCAGAAGATCGGCCTCTTCGGCTTCTCATCGGGTGGCCATGCGGCCTCGATGATCGGCACCGCCTATGCCCACAAGGTGTACGAGCCGGTGCAAGATGAAGCCGGCGTGAGCGCCCGGCCCGACTTCATGGTGCTGGCCTACGGCCCGCATTCGGGCAACGCGAGAAAGTATCTGATCCTGCCCGAGCAGAAGCCCGTGGAGCCGCCGCAGAAGCAGGCGCTGTACGACGAGTACCCCACCGACCGCCTGGTCGACAAGATCACCGCGCCCACCTTCCTGGTGACCGCCGACAACGACAACCGCGTTGACCCGCGCAACAGCACCCGCTTCTACGACGCGCTGAAGGAGGCAGGCGTGCCCGCCGAACTGCATGTGTTCCAGGACGGCAAACACGGCTTCGCGATCCGCAATGCCGTGGGCTACCCGATCGCGATCTGGACGCAGCTGTGCGAGAACTGGCTGCGGGCGGGAGCGTGGATTCGCTAGGCCGGCGCGTCATTCCCGCGAAGTCGGGAATGACGCAGACAGGGGTTCTTACTTGATCGCCTGCACCCGGTCGTACAGCGCCTTCGGCCACGGTGCATCCGGGCTCGTCAGCGACTTCTGCACCGCTGCGATGAAGGGGCCGCGGTCGACCTTGAGCACCGAGACACCGCGCTTCTGGAAGTCGGCGACGAGGCGGTTCTCGGCCTCGACGATGTCGCTGGTGGCGCGGGTCGACGCTTCCCACAGCACGTCGGAGAAAAGCTTCTTGTCGGCCTCGGGGAGCTTGGCCCAGGTGGAGCTGCCGACGATGGTGAGCAGCGATTCGGTGATGTGGCCGGTCAGCATGATGTGCTTCTGCACTTCGTAGAACTTCTTGGCCTCGATGGTGGGCAGCGGGTTCTCCTGGCCATCGACGGTGCCGTTTTGCAGCGCAAGGTAGACCTCGGCGAATGCGATGGGGGTTGGGTTCGCGCCCACGGCTTTCGGGAACATGGTGAACAGCGGTGCATCGGGCACGCGCAGCTTCATGCCCTTCATGTCTTCGGGCTTCAGGATGGGCTTGTTGGCCGTCATGTGGCGCAGGCCGTAGTAGGTGCAGCCGACAACGTGGTGGCCACCGCTCTTCTCGTCGTAGGCAGTGGCAAGCTCTTTGAAGATCGGCCCATTGCGGAAGGACTGCCAGTGGGCGTAGTCGCGAAACATGAAAGGCGCTGCGGCGATCGATATCGGCGGATAGGTGCGACCCGCGAAGGCCACGCCGGTGTAGATGATGTCCACGGTGCCAAGCGTCAGGCCCTGGTTGATCTCGGTCTCCTTGCCCAGCGTGGAGGCGGGGAACACTTCGATCAGGTATTTGCCGTTGCTGCGTTTCTTGATCTCTTCGGCCGCCCACAACGCTTGCTTGTGATACGGCTCGCCGATCTCGTAGACGTGGGCCCACTTGAGCTGCGTCTGGGCCCAGGTGCTGCCTGCGCCAAGTGCCAACAGCAGCGCAGCGCAGCCGGTCTTCAGGGTGGTTCTCTTGTTCATGCGTGTCTCCTTCAGGTAGTGCGTGTGTCGGCTCAGTTCTTCAGACCAAGCTTGGGGATGAGGGTCTTGAAGGTCTCGTTGTCGCGCGCCATCACGGCGCGAAAGGCGTCGTCGTCGGCATAGGCATAACCGAGTGCCAGCTTGTCCATGGCCTCGTGCATGGCGGGCTCTTGCATGGTCTTCTGCGTGGCGGTCTTCAGGATGTCGACCACGTCTTTCGGCGTGTTCTTGGGCACGCCCAGGCCGCGCCAGGTGCCCACGCTCAGGTCGATGCCACGCTCCTTCAGCGTGGGTACTTTCTCGAAACCTTTCTGGCGCTGGTCGGCCATCACCGCCAGCATCTTCAGCTTGCCGGTGGCCACGTGGGGTGCCACCTCGGCGGGGCTCACGGCCACCGCATCGATGTGGCCGCCGAGCAGGCTCAGCACCGCGGGGTTCGCGCCGGGGTAGGGGATGTGGCTGAACTTCGCGCCGGTGCAGTCTTCGAGCGCGGCGGCTGCCAGGTGCCAGATCGAGCCGTTGCCCGAGTTGCCCATCTTGGTTTCGCCGTTGGCTTTCTTGGCCGCGGCGATGAACTCCTCGATGGTGTTCCACGGTGCATCGGCCTTCACGGTGATGGCGGCGGGGTCGGCGTTCATACGCGCGATGGGCGTGAACTCTTCGTGGCTGAACTTCTGCAGACCCAGGTGGGGCAGGGTAGTGAGCTCCACCGTCATCAGCGCGAGCTTGTAGCCATCGGGCTTGCTGTTCAGCACATCGCTCCAGCCGATCACGCCGCTGGCGCCCGGCCGGTTGTAGACCACGATGGGTTGCGCGAAGTGCTTGCGCGCGACGTCGGCGAATGCGCGCGCCAACGCGTCGGTGCCGCCGCCGGCGTTGTAGGGCACGACCAGTTCAACCGGGTGGTTCGGATAGTCGGCCGCGTGGGCTGGCAGCGCGGCGAACGCGCCCAGCAGGCTGGCGGTGAGGAGGAGGCGACGGTTCATGAGAGTTCTTTCAGGAAGCATGAGGAAGGTATGAAGACGATGGACTCAGCCGAGCACACGGGGCAGCCACAGCGCGATGGCGGGAACGAAAGTGACCAGCGCCAGCGACAGCAGCAGCGGCACAAGCCACGGCAGGATGGCCATCGTGGTTCGCTCCACCGACAGCTTGGCCACGCGCGCCAGGACGAACAGCACCAGACCCATCGGCGGGTGCAGCAGGCCAATCATCAGGTTGAGCACCATCACCAGTCCGAAGTGGATGGGGTCGATCCCGAGATGGCGAACGATGGGCAGCAGGATGGGAACGAGGATGGTGATGGCCGCGGTGGGCTCGAGGAAGCAGCCGACGAAGAGCATCAGCGCATTCGCCAGCAGCAAAAATTTCCACGGTTCATCGGCGAAGGTGAGGATCCACGCGGCGATCATTTCGGTGGTGCGCGTGGCCGTGAGCATCCAGCCAAAGATGGACGCGGCCGCTACGATGAGCAGCACGGTGGAGGTGGTTTCCACCGTGTCCATTGACGCCTTGACGAACAAGCGCCAGTTGATGGTGCGGTACCAGACCACGCCGAGAAAGAGCGACCAGGCGCAGGCGGCGATGGCGCCTTCGGTGGCGGTGAAGAGGCCGGTGGTCATGCCGCCGATCAGCAGCACCGGCGTCATGATGGGCAGCACCGCGTTGAAGCGGAACTTCCAGTCGGCAGACAGCAGCAGTGCCAAGGCGATGGGCACTGCGTACGTCATGTTCGCGCCGGCGCGTGCCACCAACCACAGCGCGAGCGGCAGGCCGACCACCAGCGCGAGTTCGATCAGCGCCTTGCGAACGCGGGCCCACTGCCAGGCGATGTCGCGGCCCCAGCCCTTGCGGTGCGCGAACCAGGCGACGGTGAGCATCATCATCACCGTCATCACGAGGCCGGGTATCAGCCCCGCGAGGAACAGCGCGCCCACCGAGACGTTGGCGAACATGCCGTAAATGACGAAGGGCAGCGAGGGCGGAATGATCGGGCCCAGCGTGGCCGAGGCGGCGGTGACACCGACCGCGAACTCGGCGTCGTAGCCGTGCTCGCGCATGGCCTTGATCTCGATCGTGCCCAGGCCTGCCGCATCGGCGATGGCGGTGCCGCTCATGCCGGCAAAGACCACCGAGCCGACGATGTTCACGTGGCCCAACCCGCCGCGCAGCCAGCCCACCAGTGCCAGCGCGAAGTTGTAGATGCGCGTGGTGATGCCGGCGCAGTTCATCAGGTTGCCGGCGAGGATGAAGAAGGGCACGGCCAACAACGGGAAGCTGTCGATGCCGCCGACCATGCGGTGGATCACCACATAAGGCGGTGGGTTGCCGGTGGCGATGACGTACACCAGCGCCGCACCGGCCATCGCGATGGCGACCGGGATGCCGGCGCCCATCATCGCCAAGAAGAGCAGCTTGAAAGCACCGGCGTTCATGTCGGCTCCTCGGCAAGCTCAGGCTGCTCGAGCACCGAGGCACCTCGCTTCCAGTTGGCGATGGCCACGCCGATGGCGCGCCAGGTCATCAGCACGAAGCCCACGAGCACCGCGCCGTAGACCAGCCCCATCGGCAACTCGACCACGGCCATGCGGCTGCCGCCGATCTTCATGATCAGCTGCCAGGTCATGAACACGCAGGCGGCGAAGAAGCTGATGCGCACCACGTCGACCAGTGTGGACATCCAGCGCATCAGGCCGTGCGGCAACACGCGGTAGAAAAAATCCACCTGGATGTGGTTGTTCTTTCGCACGCCCATCGCGGCGCCGATGAATACCGTGCCAATCAAGAAATAGCGCGCGATCTCTTCCGTCCACGCGGCCGAATCGTTGAGCGCGTAGCGGGTGAAGAATTGGTAGAACACGATGAGGCCGAGCACCCAGAACAGCGCGACGGCAAGCCAGTCTTCGGCGGCGTAGTGCGAGAGGTCGATGGCCTCGTCGTGGATGTCGAATTCGCCCTCGGCGTTCAACACGGGCGCGGCTTCGTCCACCGCGGGTTTTGCAGGCTGGTTCACTGGGTCTCCTCGGGGCGCCAGCTGGAGGCAAAGCGCAGTTCGGCGTTTTTCATGTGTTTGCGCATGGCGTTGCGGGCCGTGCGGCCGTCGCGCGACGTGATGGCATGCAGGATCTCGGCGTGCTCGTCCACTGCCTGGCGCCAGATCTCCTTGCCGGAGAAGTGCGACTCGAACTGCAGGTACAGCGGGCCGCGGCGCGCGTCCCACAACTGGCGGGTGAGCATCACCAACGCGCTGTTGGCGCTGGCTTCGGCGATGAGCAGATGGAAGCGCTGGTCGGCCTCGAGTGTCACTTCGTTGTGCGTCGGCGAGGCGCGCATGTCGTCGAGCGCGCGCTTCATGCCGCCCAGCTGTTCCGGCGTGGCGTGCGTGGCGGCCAGGCTGGCCGATTCTGATTCGACGATCCAGCGCGCCTTGATCAGATCGAAGGGCCCGGGCAACGGCGCGAGCGGGTCGACCGGTGCACTGCGGCGACGCTGCGACACGAACACACCTGCGCCGCCGCGCACCTCGACCACGCCTTCGACCTCGAGCGCAATCAGCGCTTCGCGCACCGACGGCCGGCTCACGCTGAGTTGCGCGGCCAGGTCGCGCTCGGCCGGCAGCCGGGCACCGGTCGGGTACTCACCGCTCCCGATCATCTGCATCAGCTGGTCGGCGATGAGTCGGTAGAGGCGACGGTTGTCGGGGTGCGGCTGGGGCATGAGGCTGAGAGGCAAGGAAAAGGGAGCAACGAAGGGAAGGGCGAACAGCAAGAAAATTGGCCTGACCAATTTATCGTCGCATCCGCAGCGCTCGGCTTCAACAGGGGTTCTTACGACTGGGGTTACTCCCGAGGACCTGTCAAAAAGTGGCCTGACCACTTGATAATGGAGCGTCACTTTCACGGAGTCATCGATGACATCACCCCAAACCGGGCGACTGCAAGGCAAGACGGCCTTGATCACCGCCGCCGGCCAAGGCATCGGCCGCGCCACCGTCGAGGCCTACGTGCGCGAAGGTGCGCGCGTGATCGCTGCCGACATCAATGCCGAACTCTTGGCCCAGCTGGCGCGCGACACCGGCTGCGAGACACGCCTGCTCGACGTGACGAATGCCGATGCGGTGCGCGATGCGGTCGCTGCGATCGGCCCGCTGCATGTGCTGTTCAACGGCGCGGGCTATGTTCACGCCGGCACCATCCTCGACTGCGACGAGGCGGCGTGGGACTTCTCGTTCAACCTCAACGTGCGCTCGATGTACCGGCTCATTCGCGCCGCGCTGCCCGACATGCTGGCGCAGGGCGGAGGCTCCATCATCAACGTGGCCTCGGTGGCCAGCAGCATCAAGGGCGCGCCGAACCGCTTCGTCTACGGCACCACCAAGGCCGCGGTGATCGGCCTGACCAAATCAGTGGCAGCCGACTTCGTGGCGCGCGGCATCCGCTGCAACGCCATCTGCCCCGGCACGGTGGAGTCGCCTTCGCTGCGCCAGCGCATCGAGGCGCAGGCCCAGGCGGCGGGGCAGACGCTGGCGCAGGTCGAGGCCGCGTTCGTGGCGCGCCAGCCCGTGGGTCGGGTGGGTCGCGCAAGCGAGATCGCCGCGCTCGCCGTGTACCTCGGCAGCGACGAATCCGCGTTCACCACCGGCACCACGCAGGTCATCGACGGCGGCTGGTCCAACTGATTTTCTTAACCAAGGTTGACGAATGAAACTGATGCGACATGGCGCCAAGGGCGCCGAGAAACCCGCGCTGGTCGATGCCCAAGGGCGCGTGCGCGACCTGTCCGCCGTGCTGCCCGACATCACTCCGGAGACGCTGACGCCCACCGGCCTGAAGCGCCTGCGTGAGATCGATCCCGCGACCTTGCCGGTCGTCGCTCAGCCCGGCCGCATCGGGCTGCCGTGGCGTGGCATGGGCAAGTTCATCTGCGTCGGCCTGAACTACGCCGACCACGCCGCCGAGTCGGGCGTGCCGGTGCCGCCCGAGCCGGTGCTGTTCATGAAGACGACCAGCGCGCTGATCGGCTGCAATGACCCGGTGGTGTTGCCGCAGGGCTCGCTGAAGAGCGACTGGGAGGTCGAGCTCGGTGTGGTGATCGGCAGCCAGACGCGTTACGTCAGTGAAGCCGATGCACTGAAGCACGTGGCCGGCTACTGCGTGGTGAACGACCTCTCGGAGCGCGAATATCAGCTCGAGCGTGGCGGCACCTGGGACAAGGGCAAGGGCTGCGACACCTTCGGCCCTGTCGGCCCGTGGATGGTCAGCGCCGATGAGGTGCCCGACCCGCAGGCGCTGGGCATGTGGCTCGAGGTCAACGGCAAGCGATTCCAGAACGGCAGCACCTCCACCATGGTGTTCGGTGTGGCCTCGCTCGTGAGCTACATCAGCCGCTTCATGACGCTGTACCCCGGCGACCTGATCAGCACCGGCACGCCACCTGGCGTGGGCCTCGGCCAGAAGCCGCCGCTGTACCTGAAGCCCGGCGACGAGATGCGCTTGAGCATCGAAGGCCTGGGCGAGCAGCGGCAGAAGGTGTTTGCCTGGGACCCGGTGTTGATCGACGGCTGAGCAACGGAACGCGACTGAAACGGCCGCTTCGTACGGCGGCCGGATTAGAAGGCGAGAGGGGAATGGTTGGCGTTAGTCGCCATCACGATCACGCCGAACCCACTCGGCGATTTGTCTGTCGAACTCCTCATACCGCGAGTCGCAGAACAAGCGACAGAGTTGCTCCGTATTCGGCCTGCCGACCATGCTGAACGCGGCCGTTTCTTCAACCATCTTGATCTGGCCAAAGCCGAACAAGCTTTTGCGCGGCGCCGTCCATTCGACGGCGATGAAGTAACTGTCGTTCAGCTTTTCATCGCTCGCAAGAGCGGTGATCCAAAGTTTGCGCTTGTCGGCCTCGTTCTGCAGGATCAACGCCGCCATCGGCCCGTCCTGCGTCTCGTCCCACTGGTTGTTTTGTTCCACCCAAGGGAACGCATCGAAGGCGCGCAGGAAGGCGTTCACATCAGTGGTGCCCTGTTGATCAACTTGCTCGTCGGCATAGCCAACTCTTTGTATAGCCCAGGTCAGCATTTGAGCCTCTGTAAAAGTAACGGGAACCAGGCCTTAGTGTGCAGTGGTGTGCACCCCTCAGCATCAGGGCAGTTGGGCAAGTTTTGACCACACAGTGAGCATTTTTTCAAACTGTGTATCGATAGGCTCTAGGCGATGCAGCACGGCATCCCGGCGCAAGTTTTCCACGATGGGGGCTCCGCCCAGTCGTATCGCTTCGCGGATGGATTGTTCTGCCATGGCAGCGTCACCACTCAAAAATTGGGCATAGCCCAAATTCGCCAATACCGCAGAGCATTCCTCTGGCGCGCAAATGGATCGCGCCTTTTGCAAGTCGGTCACTGCGCGGGCCAGCAAATGTGCCGGACTTTGGGCCTTTTGCGGCCATTGCTTTGACTGCACCATCCGTGCATCAGCGGCGTTACTTAGAGCTCGGGCCACCAAGGCGCTAATTTCAGCGTCTTCATCAGTGGCGAAACGCTCCGCTAAGACATCGTTAATTCGTCTTTCTTCTTGCAGGTCACCTGCAAAGCCAGAACCTGCGGCCATATTGTTGAGGCTCAGGGCTAGCACTTTGCGCACGCCAGGCGCGGTGTCATCATCAAATCTGGCATAAACCAACTGGTAAATGGGTGCTGCTTCTGCATACTTTTCTTGCAAGGTCAGTTGCTGAGCCTTGTTGTAGAGCTTGGCGGCCACCAACTCGCGCAACTGTGGATCAGGGTCGGCACAAAAAATTCTTGCGGCGCGGTCGTAGTTCGCCAATACGCTGCGCGCATCGGCGAATTCTTTGACACTGACGCCTTGGTTGAAGAAAGCAAATGCCACCTGCTCACGCATGCCATGCGCAAGGTCTGTGCGGTAACGCTGAACCACCCGCTCATACACATCGATGGCATGCCCATAGCGTTTCAGCCTGTGCAGCATGGCCCCCATATTCACCATGCCTTGCAGCACAATTTCTTGCACGTCGGCATCATCCTGGTAGTCCAGCGCTTTACTCAGTAACGCGTAGCTGGCAACAGAAGCTTCCAGTTGATCCCGCGCAGCCAGTGCTACGCCTATGTTGAACACAGACTGCATCGCCACCAAACGTAGCGGTGCGTGGCGGCTGGTGCCGTAGCGGGTGTACACCGTGTCGTACAGCGCCATAGCCGCATCGGTGCGCCCCAGGTCCGCCAAGCTGATGGCCTTGCCATACAAGGCCCTACCAACCTCTGCCAATACCGGCGCCGCTGTGTCAGCCGCAAAACGCTGCACTACGAAGTCGTAGGTGTGCAGTGCTTGAGCGGTTTCGCCTAAACGTTGCAGGCCGATGGCCTTGTTCACTTGGGCTTGCGCTACCCTTTTGCGCAGCAGCGGCGACGGTGCGCTTCCATAACGCGCTTTTATTTGGTCACACACGGCAATGGCGGCTGGCACATCTGTACGCGCAAGCAACACGGCACTATTTACCAGCGCCACCGCTACGCTGGCTTGCAGGGACGACTCAGTCTCTGTACCAAAGCGGGCGTCAATGAGCTTGTAGGCCTCAAGAGCAGCTGCTGTGTTGCCCGAATTTTTCCAACTGATGCCGGTGTTAAACAACGCATCGGCCAGCTTTTTCTTCAGCACCAGCTCCTGGCGTTGGCCGTATTGACGGTCGATCAGCGCATACACCGCGCGCTCGGATTCAAGTTGTTGCTGTTGGCCCAGGTCGTAGCCTTTATTGATCAACGCTTTGAGCACTACCACCAGCACATTGGGGGCGGCGTCTTGGCCAAACCGTTCGTATACCTGGTCGTAGGCTACCGGAGACTGAACCACATCACCGCTGCGTGACAGATGGAGGGCTCTGTTAAACATGCCCTGCGCCACTTGCTCACGCACCACTGGATCGGGGCTTTTGCCAAAGCGGGCATACACCAGCTCTGGCACTGGCACATCGGAATACGAGTTTGCAGCGTCGCTGGTGTAGGCCAAGTTGACGGTTTGGCCATGGGCCATACAAGCGGCCAGCAACCACCCGACCAATACCTCCACCGACAGCGCCAGAAGTTTGCAATGCATGTCCGCAGTGTAGGGAGCGGCGCACCTTGCAGAGACGGGCATCCCACACCTCGTCTTCTTGAGCAGTGCGGATGAAATTCGCACGCGGCAGGCGGCCTGAACCTCGGCACTGGATATGGCTCAACGCCCCAGCGAACTCAACCAGTCGCAGCGCAACCGGCCCGACTTGTGCAGCCTGCGGCGCAGGGCCACGTACAGGCTCGGCGCCATGAAGAGCAGCAGGCAACTCAGCGCCAGGCTGGGCCACCGGAGAATCAGTGCGGCCGGTTCGCCCATCCAGCCGAGTACCCACGCCGTGAGAACGCTGTCCCAGGCGTGGTATTCGATGGGGCGCTCGGGCTTGTGGGCGACGTGCCAGAGCTTGATGGCCTGAAGCTGCTGCAGGGTCATGCGTTGCTCCCGATGGATTGGGACACGCCGTCAGCCTAGAACGAAAAAGCCCTCAGCTCAAATGCAGCTCAGCCGAGTGTGGCCAATTGCCGCGCGAGCGACTTGTCGTTGAACATCCACTGCCCGGGCAGCAGCCGCAAGCCCTTCTCGCTGGGCCACACCAGGGTCGGCACGCCCTGCACGCCGATGGACTTCATGATCTTGTGAGCCCGGCCCATGCGCTTGTCGGTGGCGTGCGGCAGCGTCGGGTCGGCCATGCGCGCCATCCAGGTCTCGGCGTCGTCGCCCAACGAGGCGGCGAGGGCCTGGGCGATCACATCGGGGTCGCTGATGTCGCGCCCGGCGACGAAGCGCTCGCGTTGCAGCGCGTGCAGGCCGTCGAGCTCGCGCAGCACGTTCCACTTCGAGACAGCGGTCAGTGCGTACGTGGCAGGACCGCTGTCGAACGGCATCTCGGGGTTGCCCAGCACCTTGCGTCGGTAGATGTCGCTGAAGCGCTGGCCGCTCATGCTGGCGATGCGTGCGTCGGTGTGCTCGATGTGCTGCGCCATCGCGGCGTCGATGCGCTTGTCCGGGGCCCCACCGAAGAGACCGGTGGGTACCGGCTCGACGATGCACCCGTTCAGGTCGGCGAGGCCATGGATGGCCGGCATGGCGCCGTAGCACCAGCCGCACATCGGGTCGTAGAGAAAAATAAGATGGTCAATCGCCATCCGGTCAGTATGCGACAGTGAAGCGCTTCCGGATGTGGCGGGGCGTCTCGATTTCATCGGCGATGGCAACGGCCAGGTCGGCCACCGAGATCTTGGCGGGGTGGTCGCCGTCCATCAGCAAATCGTCGGCACCGATGCGGAATTTGCCGGTGCGCGGGCCCGGCTCCAGCAGCGCGGCGGGGGACAGGAAGGTCCAGTCCAGCGTGGTGTCCTTGCGGATGATGTTCAGCGCTTCGCGGGCAGCCAGCGCGCCTTGCTTCCACTCGGCCGGGAACTGGGGTGTGTCCACACCCTGCACGCCAGGTGCAACGTACAGGCTGCCGGCACCGCCGACCACCAGCACGCGCTTCACGCCGCTGCGGCGCACGCCGTCGAGGATGGCCTGGGTGCCTTGCAGGAAGATGTCGTGGATCTTCGGTTCCGTCCAGCCCGGGTTGTAGGAGTCGACCACGGCGTCCACGCCTTCGACGGCCTGGGCCACCAGGGCGGCGTCGAGCGCGTCGGCCTCAACCACCTTGAGCTTGGCGTGGCCGGTGTACTTGCCCGGGTTGCGGGCCAGTGCCGTGACCTCGTGGCCGCGTTGCAGCAGCTCTTGCAGAACCGCCGAACCAACGAAACCCGTGCCACCGATGAGTGCGATCTTCATGTCCAACTCCAGTCAAATTGCGATGGAGTGACGATATGAGCTTCACAATCGCGGCGGAAGTCTGTCAAATCGAACAAGTTTGTTTAGCAGGGCTTCACGGTGGACGATCTTAAGCGCATGGCGGTTTTCGCCTCGGTGGTGCAGCACGGCTCCATGAGTTCGGCGGCGCGGTCCATGGGCATGAGCACCTCGGCCGTCAGCCAGCAGGTGCGGCAGCTGGAGCAGGCAAGCGGCGTCACGCTGCTGCACCGCTCGACCCGCAAGCTCACGCCCACCGATGCCGGCGCGCGCTTCGCCGAGCATTGCATCGCGATGGTCAGCGCGGCTCAGCAGGCCAAGCAGCAGCTGGTGCTGGCGCACGATGCGCCCAGCGGCGAGCTGCGCATATCGGCGCCGGTCGGTTTTGCGCGCCACGTGGCGCCGGCGCTGGCACCGCTGCTGGCGGCCTACCCCGAACTCAAGCTGCGTCTGCTCGTCGACGACGCGATGATCGACCTGATCGACGCCCGCATCGACCTCGCGCTGCGCGCCGGCCGGCTGGCCGATTCATCGTGGGCTGCCAAGCGCCTGTGCAGCTTCGAGTGGGTGCTCTGCGCCTCGCCCGACTACCTGCGCCGCCACGGCACGCCGGTGGCGCCGGCCGACCTGCTGGCGCACCAGTGGATGGTGGGTTCGCGTGAAGGCTCCGCCCTGCACTTGCAGCTCGAAGGACCGAGCGGCGAGCAAGAAAACCTGCGCCTCGAAGCGCGCATCGCGACCAACAACCAGCTGACGCTCGAGCAGATGTGCGCCGCCGGCCTGGGCCTGGCCGTGGTGACCCATCCCGACGTGCACGGCGCCCTGCGCGCCGGCCAGCTGGTGCGCGTGCTGCCCAACTGGCGCCTGCCCGAGATTCCGGTCTGGGCCGTCACGCCGCAACGCGAAAACCAGCCCGCCAAGGTGCGGCACGCGATCGCCGCGCTGCAAAGCTATTTGACTGCCGCGCCGGGAGTGCTGGTGTGAACAGGCCCTGGCATCAGACCGGAAACGTGCCGGGCAGCAGGATGTTCCTGTCGACGGTGCGGATGTCGGTGTGCCCGCAGAAGGCCATCGTGATGTCGAGTTCCTTGGCGATGATCTCCAGGCTTCTCGTCACGCCGGCTTCGCCCATCGCGCCCAGGCCATAGAGGAACGAGCGGCCGATCAACGTGCCCTTGGCGCCCAGGGCCACGGCCTTGAGCACGTCTTGGCCTGAGCGGATGCCGCCGTCCATCCACACCTCGATGCGCGAGCCCACTTCGGAGACGATGGCGGGCAGCGCCGAGATCGACGAGGGCGCGCCGTCGAGCTGGCGGCCGCCATGGTTCGAGACGACCATCGCGTCGGCGCCGCTGTCAGCGGCCAGGCGGGCGTCTTCGGGGTCCATGATGCCTTTCAAGATCAGCTTGCCGCCCCAGCGTTTCTTGATCCACTCGACGTCGTTCCAGTCGAGCTTCGGGTCGAACTGCTCGCGCGTCCAGGTGCTCAGCGAACTCATGTCGCTCACGCCCTTGGCGTGGCCGACGAGGTTGCCGAAGCTGTGGCGTTTGGTGCCGGCCATGCCCAGGCACCAGCGCGGCTTGGTCATCAGGTTGAGGATGTTGACGAGCGTCGGCTTCGGCGGTGCCGTCAGGCCGTTCTTGAGGTCCTTGTGGCGCTGGCCGAGCACCTGCAGGTCGAGCGTCAGCATCAGCGCCGAAACACCTGCGGCCTTGGCGCGGTCCATCAGGCGGTCCATGAAGTCGCGGTCGCGCATCCAGTAGAGCTGGAACCAGAACGGCGCCTTGGTGTGGGCGCGAATGTCTTCGATCGAGCAGATGCTCATCGTCGACAGCGTGAACGGCACTCCGAACTTCTCGGCCGCGCGCGCCGCGAGGATCTCGCCGTCGGCGTGCTGCATGCCGGTGAGCCCGGTCGGCGCGATGGCCACCGGCATCGCCGTCGACTGCCCTGCCATCTCGGTGCGCAAGGTGCGGCCTTCCATGTTCACCGCCACGCGCTGGCGCAGTTTGATGGACTGGAAGTCGCTCTCGTTGGCGCGGTAGGTGCCTTCCGTCCACGAGCCAGAGTCGGCGTAGTCGTAGAACATGCGCGGCACGCGCTTTTCGGCCAGCACGCGCAGGTCTTCGATGTTGGTGATCACGGGCATTGGGAGTCTCCGGGTGTTCTCGTTCGGCCGCGGCGATGCTACGGGCGACCGCGCCTCGCTGCGCGGAAAGATTTTCAGGCCCGGCGCGAAAGCGCTTCCGAGACGGCCAGCAGCCCGTCGCGGGCCACCCGCGCACTGATCTCGGCCAACCAGGCCACGAAGGCCTCGGCGGCCTCGTCGGCGGCGTGCGGCAGCACGTGGTAATGGGTGGCGGGTGGCACGCTCAGGTCGAACAACGGCTGCAGCACGCCATAGCCGATCCAGCGCCGCGCCAGGCTCGGGCGCATCAGGCCCACGCCCTGGCCGCTCACCGTGGCCTCCAGCGTGAGCCCGAGGTCGATGAAGCGGGGGCCTTGGGCGGGCTCGGGCCAGTCCAGCCCGGCGGCGCGCCACCAGGGTGTCCAGGGTTCGATCGGCGTGCGCAGCAGCGGGGCGTGGGCCAGGTCGGCCGGCTCGCGCAGCGGCGGCAGGCGGGCCAGCAACGCCGGCGCTGCCATGGGCAGCACCACGTCGCGCATCAGCGGTGTGCCGAGCGCGGTGTCGACGTCGCCATGGCGTACTTCCACGTCAGCCTCGGTGCCCGAGACGTCGAGGAAGGGAATCGACAGCACCACCTCGAGCTCCACCTCGGGATGGGCGTGCGTGAACGATTCGAGTTGCGGCACCAGCACCTCGCGCGCGAAGGTGGGCGGCGCGCTGACGCGCAGGCGGCGCGCCTGCTGCTGCGCACGCTGGTGTTGCGGCATGGCGGCCAGCAGGGCCAGGGCGGCGCTGACCTGCGTCAGGTATTCCTTGCCCACGGGCGTGAGCGTGAGCGTGCGTGCGGCGCGGTTGAGCAGGGGGGTGCCCAGCAGGTCTTCGACCGTGGCCACGCGCTTGCTCACCGCGCTGGCGGTGACGTGAAGAGCTTCGGCGGCGCGCTCGAAGCTGCCCAGGCGGGCGGCGGCTTCGAATGCGCGCAGGCCGTCGATCGACGGCAGGCGCAGGGGCGATGACATGGCGGGACTCTACGTCAGCGCCACGCCCTCTAGGGTTGCCGCGCGAGGCTCAGCCGCGGCGTCGACGTGGCACGAAGTTGAGCTGCGTGCTCGTCTTGACGGGACTCGCGCTCACCTGCACTGGCACGGGCGTCTGGTCTTGCAGCTGGTCGGGGTGCCACAGCGTGAGCTGGCCAGCGCCGTCGGGCACGCCCTCGATGCTGGCCACGCCATTGGCGTCGGTCTTGGCGAACCAGGGCGTGTCGGCGACGTAGACCTGCCCGCGCATGGAGCCGTGGATGTGGCAGCCCAGCGCGATGGGGCCGGCTTGGTCGACCTTCACCTCACCGGTCGAGGTGCCCGAGCCTTTTTTCTTGGGTGCCGGCGCGTTGCCGTACGGGTCGGTGCCGCCGGGTGAACTGGAGGGCGCCGCATCGAGCCGCATCTCGAAGCTCTTGGCCGCGGGGATGCTGCCCAGCGGGCCGCTGGGTCCCGAGCGCACGTGGTGGTCGTAGTCGTCTTTATTGACGAAGCGCAGCGTGCTGCCGACGGGCACCACCGTCAAAAAGGGAACGAAGCGAGAGCCCTCTTGCGTGATGACCACGGGGCTGGCGGTCGGCGTGGGCTTGGCCTTTGCAGCGGGCTCCAGCAGCACCACGACATCCGGTGCCGGCTTGCCGTCCTTGTCGAGCACCGTGAGTTGCACGGTGCCGGCTTGTGCGAAGCCCGTGCCGGCGGCGAGCGCCAGAAGCGCGAGGGTGTGTTTGATCATGTTGGACTCGTGGGTTTGATCTGGGCGACTCAAGGCGTGTTGATGATGTCGCGGTGCATGGGCGCGAGCTTGGAGAGCAGCTTGTTCTGCGCGGTGAACGGAATGCCTTGCGCATCCATGCTCTGCTGCAGCACCTCGACCAATGCGTTGAAGTTGCTCTTGGTGATGTCCATGCCGGAATGGGCCTTCTTCATGTCGGGGCCCTTGCGCTTGCAGGGACCGCCCGAGACCTCGCAGAACTGCGTGACCAGTTCGTCCTTGACGTGCTGGTGGTCAACGTCCTTGAAGAACGGGCCCATGCGCGAGTCGGCGAGCAGCCGGGTCATGAAGTCGTCCATCAGCTTGGTGAGGCCGGGTTGGGCGCCGAGTTGCTGGTACAGGGTGTCGTCGCGTGCGGCGGCGGTTTGCGCCTGAGCGGTGCCTGCCAGGAGCGCGGTGCCGAGCAACAGGGCACGGCCGAGGTGGGAGAGGGTGCGTGTCATGGTCGAAGCTCCTCGATCAGAAAGCGATCTGCGCAGAGAGATAAAAGCCGGTCTGGCGTTTGTCGACCACGCCGGGAACGATCTTCCCGAGGTCGACATAGGCAGCAGTGAGCGAGAAGGTCTTGCACGGCGCCCACGCGACGAACACGTCGGCCCAGTCGTCTTCTTTCAGCGCACCGGCACCGAGCACGGTGTTGTCCTTGAAGTTGTCGGGCTTGGCGCGGTACTCCACACCGGCCACCCAGTTCTTGCTGAAGAGGTAGGCGAGGCTGAATTCGGGCATCAGCTTGTAGCTCGTGTGATCGGTGGCGCCGAAGCCGAGCAGGCCGTTCTGGTTGGCCTTGGTCGCGCGCAAAGTGCCGTTGACCAGAATGCCTTGCGCGAGGAAGAGCTTGGTCGCGCTCAGGTAGAGGTCGGTGCCGCTGTCCTTGGTGCCGAAGAGCTGCAGCACGCTCTGGTTGCCCAGCGCCGCGAGCGAATCGCCCAGGCGGCCGGGGCGGGCCTTTTTGTATTCGAGGCCGAGGGCCACTTGCGGCATCCAGGTGTCGCTGTCGAGCACCGCATCGCCGGCCACTCGAACCTTCAGGCCGACGATGTCCTGCTTGAGGTGAAGGCCGTTGAAGCCGGGGTCGCCGAGAAATGCGGCCAAGGCTCCACCGACCGGGCCGGTGTCGAAGTCTTGTTTGGCGAGCGATACCTCGACGCGATCACCCCAGCTTGCAGCCACGCCGTAGCCGGTGAGGCCGAAGTCTTGAGTCTTCACGCGGGTGACGAAGCCCGAGCCGCCGAACTCGGTGCCCGTGCCATAGCCGCCGGTCACGGCCCAGGGCGTCAAGCCGCCGCCGGCCGCGCCGTCGATGCTGCTGACCCCGCCGGTGAGCAGCAGCTTGCCGCTGTGGGTGCTGGCGCTCGGGGGTGTGCTCTGAGCCAGCGCAGGTGCGCAGGCCATGGCCAGAGGAAGCAGGCCGCACGCAAGTGCGATGCGGCTGGGTTTGAACGGCATGGGCTCTCTCCTCGCTGGGTGTGATGAAGGAACTACGTTCATCTTCATCACTTGGATGCGTTTTATCCGGAGGGCCCGTTCAGACGGGCCGGGCGAACGTGCAAAGTTGGCAACAGCGGCGGCAATCAGCCCTGGCGAGGCAGCGGTGGGAGCTCGTCGAACAAGGGCATCGGTGCATCATGGTAAGCAGGCACTGGCTCCTGCGCCATGGGCACCGCACCGGTGGTGTGGCGCGGGTCCAGCAGGTCGGAGAGCTTGGCCAAGCTACCCGCACGCACACCGAGCAGGCGCAGCCGGCGCGTCAAGTCCACGCGCTTCAAGCATTCGCCGGCAGCACGGCGGATGGTGTGCGCGTCCATCGTGTGAGCGGGCAGCGTCAGGTCGCGCGTGACGATCTTGAAGTCGTCGAAGCGCAGCTTGATGCCGATGGTCTTGCTCGCGTAGCCCTTGCGCGTGAGGTCGCCTGCAAGCTCGATGCACAGCTCGGTGAAGATCGGCGTGAGCGTGTTGCGGTCGCGCACGGCATGCAGGTCGCGCTCGAAGGTGGTTTCGCGGCTGATCGACTTGGGCTCGCTGTAGGTGACGACCGGTCGCTCGTCACGGCCATGCGCGGCCTCGTGCATCCAGGCGCCGTAGCTCTTGCCGAAGTTGGCGACCAGGAAGGCCGGGTCGGCGGCGGCCAGGTCCCCGATGGTGTGGATGTTCAGGGCAGTGAGCTTCTCGGTGGCCTTGGGACCGATGCCGTTGATCTTCTTCGCGGCCAGCGGCCAGATGCGTGAGGGAATCTCGTCGTACGACAGCAGCGTGAGGCCGTTCGGCTTGTCGAGCTCGGAGCAGAGCTTGGAGAGCAGCTTGTTCGGCGTCACGCCCACCGAGCAGGTGAGGCCGGTGGCTTGGTGAACAGCGTCCTTCAGCGCCTGCCCTGCGGCGCGGCCCTGGTCGTGCTGCGCGCCGGGGATCTCGGTGAGGTCGATGTAGATCTCGTCAACGCCGCGGTCTTCGACGATGGGCGCGATGCTGCGCACGGCGGCCTTAAAGAGGCGTGAGTACTTGCGGTACTCGTCGAAGTCGACCGGCAGCAGCACGGCCTCGGGCGCCAGCACGGCGGCCTTCATCATGCCCATCGCCGAGTTGACGCCGAACGCCCGCGCCTCGTACGTGGCCGTGGTGATGACGCCGCGGCCGGTGTAGTTGCGCAAGCGTGCGTAGCGCCGCGTGCCGTCGGGCAACAACACCGGCCGGCTGTCTCGCCCGCCGCCGATGACCACGGGCTGGCCTCTCAGGTCGGGATAGCGCAGCAACTCGACGGACGCATAGAACGCGTCCATGTCGAGGTGGGCAATCAGGCGCTGAAGAGGCGGGGGCATGGGGTGGGCGGAAAGCTGTATTTTCATACAGCATCGAGCGCGGCGCCACTAGGGCGGCCGAAATTCGGCGGCCCTGTTCTCTGATGAATCCCCCTGTTTGCGGAGGTGACATTCGCGTGGTGCCCGCATAAGGTAACGAATCGTTTTTTTGCGCCGGGGACGGCTTCTTGAATGAGACCTTCTCTGGTGGCGGCGCTGAGCGCCGATTTTTTTGTGTGGGCCGCGCGGGCGAGCGCTGCGCCTGCACGACCGACCAACGCCATCGCGGCCGCATCGCGACGGATGCGCGTCATGGTGCGGACCCGAAAGACAGCCGGCAATTGGCCTGAACGCTGTCAATTGCAAGGTCCAAAGCACGCCCACTTCGCAAATCGCCACCGGGTAAGAGAACGATCACTTGACCATCATGCAAGTCTGGCGACGCTTGCCTACATTCGTGTGCCTGTACCCGAAGCAGCCGCCACGAAGTACTCCAATGCAGTTTTCTATTCGCTCGACACCGCCCTACCGGATTCCGACCGACCTGCCATTGCGCCTGCCGCGCTGAGGCTCGTGAGCCGATTTCTGGCGGTGCTGGTCGGCACCGCTTTCCTTGCCCTGAATGCGTGGGCCCAGCCTGCGGTACTCCAGCGAGTCGGCCTGCGCGACCACCGAGGCCTGGCCGTGGACGCGGCCTCATTGAAAGGCCGCCCGGTGTTGATGAACTTCGTCTTCACAGGCTGCTCGGCCACTTGCCCGACGCAAGTGCACGAACTGGCCGAACTGCACCGCGCGCTGCCGGGCGACGTGCGTGCAGCCGTGCGGTTCCTGTCGATCACCGTCGACCCTTGGCACGACACACCGCAGACGCTGGCGGAGTTCGCACAGCGCATGGGTGCCGACTTGCCGGGTTGGCGCTTCGCCACCGGGGCACCGCCGCAGGTGGAGGCATTGCTCGCGCGCATGCAGGCGTTCGATACGCGTCGTAGCCAGCCGCGACCTGAGGACCATCGAACGTCTCTCTACCTCTTCGACGCCAGCGGTGCGCTGGTGCAGCGATTCGCCGGCGTGCCGGTCGACCGGCCGCGCCTGGCCGCTGAACTGAACCGCCTGGCGCGTGAGCCGCGCGGCCATGGCCCTGTGAACACCAACAAAAAACCCAACGAGAACAAGACATGAAACCCATCGTGCAGAACGGCAGCCCCTCATTCAGCAGGAGATGGACGACACGCCTCGCGATGGCAGCTGCTTTGGCGTCACTCGCCAGCTGCGGGGGCGGTGGCAGCAGCGATACCGATGTGGCGAACACCGACGACGGGACGCGCGAGCACGCGCAAGCCACGTCGATGCGCGACGAGTTGTCGGTGGTGCTGCCGCAGACGAACGACCCGCTCTTTCAGAACCTCACGATACCGGTGGATGCCGCCACCAAGGGCCTGTGGTCGACCACGAAGGCGTGGCCGATGAACGGCCTGCATGCCGTGCTGCTGCCCGACGGCAAGGTCCTCACCTACGGCACGCCGAAGAACACGCCTGCCACGCAGGATGGCCGCACCTTCGACCTGTGGACGCCGTCGCTCGGTTTCGACGACGCCAGCCATGCGACCAGCTACGACGCCGCGCGCGTCAACAGTTTCTGCAACAGCGCGGCCTGGCTCAGCGATGGCCGGCTGATGCTCACAGGCGGCAATTCGCCGCTGGCCAGCAGCCTCGTCACGGCCTCCACAGGCGGCGCGGTGACAGACACCTCAATGATGGCCGACCAGCGCTGGTACGCCACGATGCTGACCCTGCCCGACGGACGCAACCTCATCGTCGGCGGCATGGACCCGTACCAGGAGGGCATGGTCGACAAACCCGATGCGGCCATTGCTGCCGGCACGGTGTCGATGACGCCTGAGGTCTACACCATCGGCACCGGCTGGCGCAGCCTCACCGGCGCGCGAAGCCGCGAAGCCTTCGGGCCCGACTACCTCCGGGCCTCCTACCCGCGTGCCTGGGTGGCCCCGAACGGGCGGGTGTTCGGCATCTCCGCCGAGACCATGTGGTCACTGGACCCGACTGCCAACGATGGCGCCGGTGCGGTCACCGTGCTCGGCGCGTTCAAGGGCCCGGCCAACAAGGTGATGCCGGTCAACGTCGGCGCCACCAGTACGGCCGTGATGTACGCGCCGGGCAAGGTGTTGCAGGTCGGCGGCAATGGCTACTTCAACGGCGACGGGTTGCCGGCAAGCAACCTGGCCACGGTTGTCGACATCAACGGAGCCGCACCGGTGGTCACCGAGACGGCGCCGATGAGCTACGCGCGCCGCTACGGCAATTCGGTGGTGCTGCCGAACGGCCAGGTACTTGTCACCGGAGGCACCGCCCTGGGCAACAACGCCGGCAACGACGCCGTCTACGCCGCAGAAATCTGGGACCCGGCTTCCGGTGCCTGGACCGTCGGTGCCAGCGCGGCACAAGTCCGCGTGTACCACTCGGCCACGCTGCTGCTGCCGAACGGGACCGTGCTGTCGACCGGAGGCGGGGCGCCCGGACCGGTGAACAACATGAACGCCGAGGTCTATTACCCGCCGTACCTCTTCAAGAACATCGACGGCGTGGCGCAGCTTGCGCCGCGCCCGGCGATGTCGTCGATCAGCGCGCTCAGCTTCAGCCATGCCGGCTCCGTGCAGATCCGGATGACCGACGCGTCGCCTGTCACGCGCTTGGTGTTGCTGGCGAACGGCACGGTCACGCATTCGTTCAACACCACGCAGCGCTTTCAGGAACTGAGCTTCACGCAAGACGGTGATCTGCTCGCAGCCACGATGCCGGCCAGCGCCAGCCTGGCGCCGCCGGGCTACTACCAGATCATTGCGCTGAATGCCGACGGCGTGCCATCGCGTTCGGTGATCGTGGGCCTGGGCCTCACCGGCAATCTGCCGCTGTCCCAGACCGACCTGCCGCGCAACCAGGCGCTGGTTTTCGAGAGCGTCAACGCGACGGGCCAGGCCATCGCCACCGACAGCGACGGATCGGGCGTGCTCGCTGCGGTGCCGAACACCGCCGCAGCACCCGCTGCGGTGCAGTTCTGGGTGCGCAACGGGCTGGCGGATGCCAACTGCGTGTCGCTCGAATCGATCGCCTCCACCGGCCAATGGCTGCGCAGGCAGGGTTTGAAGGTGGCGCTTGGCAGCAGTGACAGCAGCGCGGCATTCCGCAGCGATGCGACCTTCTGCCCCGAGGCCGGCCAGTCGGGCCTGGGGGTGACCCTTCGTTCCAAGGCGCGCAGCGATCTGGTGCTGCGCCACCGCGGTGCCGAGCTGTCGCTCGAAGCCGTCGCCGACGACGCGGTGTTCAGAGCCGATGCCAGCTTCGCGCCACGCGCGACCCTGCCACGCGGCGCGGTGCTCGAGTTGGGCAGCGTGGCGACGAGCGGCTCGGCAATTTCCGTCGACGCGGCGAATCTCGCAGTGCTCGCTGCACTCGGCAGTCCACCCACAGCCGCGGCGCTGGCTCCGGCTGGCTACGTCGCCCGCAATGGCTTGGCCGACGCGTCGTGCGTCTCGCTCGAGTCCGTGGCTGCGCCCGGCAAGTGGCTGCGCCATGCCGGCTACCGCCTTCAGCTGAGCGCCTACGCGGCCACCGGCGTGTTCCTCAACGACGCCACGTTCTGCCCCGAGCCGGGTGTGTCCGGCAGCGGCGTCTCGCTGCGGTCAAAGAACTTCCCGGCCCGCGTGATGCACCACCGCGACGGCCAGATCTGGATCGACACCCAGGCCAGCGACACCGCGTTCACCACGAGCGCCAGCTTCCTCTCGCAGCAGCTCTCGCCGGCCACAGCACTGCCTGTGCTCGGCCCGGTTGCGGCGCTGCCGGTGAACATCGGCAACTCGGCCAGCTGGACCCCTGGGCTCGACGCCTCCGGGCTCGAGTTCAGCTGGGACTACGGCGACGGCAGCAGCTCGCCCTACTCGGTCAGCAGCTCCGCCACGCATGCGTATGCGAACCCGGGCCTCTACCTGGTGACGCTGACGGTGCGCAACGCCGCCGGCCAGAGCAGCACGAAGAGCTTCATGCAGGCGATCTACCGCAGCGCGACGGCCAATCCTTCGAGGGCTTCATCGGCGATGCTGATCGAGCCACGCAATGGGGCGTCTGCACGGCTGTGGGTCGTGAACCCGGACAACGATTCGGTCAGCGTCTTCGACACCGGCACCAATGCACGCGTTGCCGAGATCGCCACCGGCAGTGCGCCACGCACGCTCGCGCTTACGCCCGACGGCAGCGTGTGGGTGGTGAACCGCGATGGGGCTTCCATTTCGATCATCAACGGCAGCACGCTCGCGGTCACGCGTACTGTTGCGCTGCCGCGTGCCTCGCAGCCCTACGGCATCGTCTTCGCGGCGGCCGGCACGGCTTATGTGAGCCTCGAGGCCGCGGGCCGATTGCTGGCGCTCGACGGCAGCACTGCCGCCACGCTGGCCACACTCAACGTCGGCACCAGCCCCCGCCACCTGTCGGTGAGCGGCGATTCGAAGCGAGTGCTGGTGTCGCGCTTCGTGACGCCACCCTTGCCAGGCGAGGGCACGGCCGCAGTGCAGCCCACGATCGACGGCGTGCAATACGGCGGCGAGGTCGTGGTCGTCGATGCCACCAGCATGGCGGTGAGCTCATTGGTCGTGCTGCGCCACAGCGGCAAGACCGACACCGAAATCTCCGGCGGCGGCGTGCCGAACTACCTGGGTGCGGCCGTGATCTCGCCGGACGGTCGGTCCGCCTGGCTTCCATCGAAGCAAGACAACGTGATGCGTGGCTTGCTGCGCAACGGCCTGAGCCTGGACTTCCAGAACACCGTGCGCGCCATCAGCTCGCGCATCGATCTGGGCACGCTGAGCGAGGACTACCCCTCGCGCATCGACCACGACAACGCCGGCGTCGCCAGCGCTGCAGCCTTCGATGCCACGGGCGCCTATCTGTTCGTCGCGCTCGAGACCTCGCGCCAGGTGGCGGTGGTCGATGCGATCGGCGGCAAGGAACTGTTCCGCATCGAAGCCGGTCTCGCGCCGCAGGGCGTGGTGGTGTCGGCCGACAACACGCGGCTGTACGTGCACAACTTCCTCGGGCGCAGTGTCAGCGTCGTCGACATCTCTGCACTCACCACGCGCGGCGAATTCGCAAGCACGCTGCTCGCGACAGTCGCTAGCATCGGCACCGAAAAGCTGGGCGCCACGGTCCTGCTGGGCAAGCAGCTGTTCTACGACGCTCGCGATGCACGCCTGGCGCGTGACTCGTACATGAGCTGTGCCAGCTGCCACCACGACGGTGCCCACGACGGCCGCACCTGGGACATCGGCGCCCAGGGCGAAGGCCTGCGCAACACCATCAGCCTGCGCGGGCGCGCGGGCATTGGCCACGGGCGGCTGCATTGGAGCGGCAACTTTGACGAGGTTCAAGACTTCGAAGGCCAGATCCGGAGCTTGGCCGGCGGCACCGGCCTGATGAGCGACGCCGCGTTCGCTACCGGCACGCGCAACCAGCCGCTGGGCAACGCCAAGGCGGGCGTGAGCACCGACCTGGACGTGCTCGCGGCCTATGTGAATTCGCTGTCGGTGATGCCGCAGAGCGCGCAGCGCAGCAGCACTGGCGCGTTGACGGCCGATGCCGTTGCCGGCCGCGCGGTGTTCGCGAAGCAGAACTGCGCGAGCTGCCATGGCGGTACCAACTTTGCGACCAGCGGCCTGCTGCTGGCCGACGTGGGCACCATCAAACCCACCAGCGGCAAGCGCCTGGGCGAGGTGCTCCCGGGCATCGACGTGCCGACGCTGCGCGATGTCGCGCTGACCGGGCCCTATCTGCACGACGGCTCGGCCGCGGCTCTCGGCGCCGCAGTGACGGCACATCGCGGCATGGCGATTGGCGATGCAGACCTGGGCAACCTGGTCACCTATCTCGGGCAGATTGGCAGCGAAGAGACGGTCGCTCCAGCCGCATTGCCGGTGGGAGCTGTGCAATGCGCGGCCGAAGGGCGCAACTGCACGCTGCCGGCCGGGACGCCGGCGACCGTGTACTACGGCGCCAATGGCAGCCACACCAGCAAGGGCGTGGTGTCGGGCACGATCGCCTGCAACAACGCGAGCTTCGGCGATCCGATCTTTGGTACGGGCAAGTCGTGCAGCTATGTCGCTGCCGTGAAGTGCGCGGCCGAGAACGCCACCTGCACCGTGCCCGCCGGGGCGATGGCCACGGTGCTGTACGGCGCAGGCGGCCGTTACATCGCGCGGACGGTGCCTGGCGGCACGGTGCTCGCATGCAACAACGCGAGCTTCACCGATCCGATTTTCGGGAGCCCCAAGGCCTGCTGGCTGAGATAGCGGGAGGGCGGTAACGACGGGCATGGCGGTCGGGGCACGCAACGGCTAAAGTCTTGCGACACCCTTTCATTCGACCACCATGACCATCGAAAACCAACACGATGTGGACGGCCTCAAGCGCGTCGGCCGCATCGTTTCGCTCGTGCTGCACAAGATGCTGGACGCCCTGGAACCGGGCATGACCACGCGTGAACTCGATGCCATCGGCGCGCGCTTGCTCGAAGAGCATGGCGCCCGGTCGGCACCACAGCTCACCTACGGCTTCCCGGCGGCCACCTGCGTCAGCGTCAACGAAGAAGCGGCACACGGCGTTCCTGGCGATCGTGTGATTCATGCGGGCGACCTGGTCAACGTCGATGTTTCGGCCGAACTCGGCGGCTATTTCGCCGACACCGGCGGCACCCGGGTGGTGCCGCCATCCACGCCGGCGAAGACGCGCCTGTGCCATGCCACGCACGAGGCCTTGAACGCGGCGATGAAGCAGGCCCGCGCCGGCGCGCGGCTCAACGGCATCGGCCGCGCCATCGAGCGCACGGCACGCGCTTACCAGCTCAAGGTGATCGAGAACCTGGCCAGCCATGGCGTGGGCCGCGCGCTGCACGAAGAGCCGGGGCAGATTCCCGGCTACTACGACGCACGCGACACGCGGGTGCTGCGCGAAGGCATGGTCATCACCATCGAGCCTTTCCTGTCGACCAAGAGCCGTTTCGTCGAAGAGACCGGTGACGGCTGGACGCTGGCTGGTGTGCCCGGGAACCTCTCGGCGCAGTACGAGCACACGATGATCATCACGCGCGGCGCGCCCATCGTGGTCACCGTGCATTGAGTTCCCATGTACACGGGCAACTGCCTTTGCGGCGGCATCCGGTTCAGCATCGACGGTGAGCTGGCACCGATCCAGCTCTGTCATTGCTCGCAGTGCCGCAAAGCGCAAGGCACGCCGTTCGCAGCCAACATGCCCATCGCCCGCTCGGCCTTCCGCCTCGACAGCGGTGCCGAGTTGATCAAAGAGTTCGAGTCGACTCCCGGCAAGAAGCGCGCGTTCTGCAGCCGCTGCGGCTCGCCGGTCTACAGCCGCCGCGATGCGACTCCGGATGCGTTGCGAATTCGCGCGGGGCTGATCAATGAGCCGCTGGCCGTGCGGCCTGCCGCACATTTCAATACAGGCTCGAAGGCAAACTGGTGGACGATCGGTGACGATCTGCCTCAGTTTTCCAAAGACTTCATCCCTCAAAAACCATGACCACACGCCGCATCGGCCTGGTGGGCGACTTCAACCCCGCCATCCCCGCACACCAGGCCATCCCGATGGCCCTGCAACTCGCCTCCAACGCTCTGGACGTTGATCTCGACCACGACTGGCTCCCCACCGAAGAGATCACTCACACCAACCGCTTGTCGCGCTACGACGCGCTGTGGTGCGTGCCCGCCACCCCCTATCGCAGCATGGACGGTGCGCTGAGCGCCATCCGCTTCGCGCGCGAGAACAAGCGCCCGTTTCTCGGCACCTGTGGCGGCTTTCAGCACGCGGTGATCGAGTACGCACGCAACGTGCTGGGCTGGGCCGATGCCGACCACGCCGAGACATCCACCGATTCGTTACGGCTGGTGATCACGCCGTTGGCCTGCGCGCTGATCGAGTCGACCGGGGCGGTGCGCTTCGAGCGTGGCTCGCGCATTGCCACCGCCTATGGCGTGAACGAAGCCGGCGAGGGCTACCACTGCAGCTACGGCATCGACGCCGAGTACCAGGCGGAGTTGATGTCAGGGCCGCTTCAGATCACGGCACGCGACGAAGACGAGGAGGTTCGTGCCATCGAGCTCGAAGGCCACCCGTTCTTCGTCGCCACGCTGTTCCAACCCGAGCGCGCAGCACTCCGCGGCCGTCTGCCACCGCTGGTGGCCGCCTTCGTGCGGGCGATCGACAGACAGGCGCGTTCGCGCTGAGCCGGCACATCCGCGAGCAGACATGAGCCAACTTGATTTCGAAGCCCCGCCGATCGAGTCGTCGCAGATGCGGCGCGCGGGCAAGGGCTTGCTCTCGCTGGCGCTGATGGATGCGCGCAACCACACGCTGCGCTGGATGAGCGCGCTCGAAGCGGCGCTCACCGAACCGCCGCTGGCCGTGCCAATGCAGCCGGAGCTGAACCCGCCGCTGTGGTCGCTGGGCCACCTGGGGTGGTTCCAAGAATACTGGATCTCGCGCAACCTGCAGCGCCATCGCGGCGAGCATGCCGACGCAAGCTCGGTACGCCTGGCGTCCATCGACCCATTTGCCGACGAGTGGTACGACCCGACGCTGGCGCCCCACGGCGCCCGTTGGCAGTTGCCGCTGCCACACGCCCAGGCYACGCGACAGTACCTGGCCGACACGCTCGAGACCACGCTCGAATTGCTGGAACACGCCGGCGAAGAAGACGACGCGCTGTACTTCTATCGCCTGGCGCTGTTTCGCGAAGACATGCAATGTGAGGCCTTCGCCGAGATGTCGCAGACGCTGGGTTTCGACGCCAAGCTGCTGCCTGCGTTGGGCACGATGGCGCCGCGCGAGCCGCTCATGTTCCCGGCTTCGCGCTTCAGCCTTGGCAGCCCGCCCGAAGGGTTCGCGTTCGACAACGAGCGCGCAGCCAACGAGCACAGCGTGCCCGAGTTCGAGATCGACGCGCAGCCGGTCACCTGGGCTCAGTACTGCGAGTTCGTTGAAGACGGCGGCTACGACGAGTCGCGTTTCTGGTCTGCCGAAGGCTGGGATTGGGTGCAGCAGGAAGGCCGCCGCACGCCGCGCCATGTGGACCAGATGCGCCAGAGCGTGCTGCTGCAACGCTTCGGCAAGCTCACGCGCGTGCCCATGAGCCAGTCGGCCATGCACGTGAGCTGGTATGAAGCCGATGCCTGGTGCCGCTGGGCCGGGCGGCGTTTGCCGACCGAACTAGAGTGGGAGGCGGCAGCGCATGCCGGCGTCTCACGCGGCTTTCGCTTCGGCTCGGTGTGGGAGTGGATGGCCAGCGGTTTCAGGCCGTACGCCGGCTTCGTGCCGGGGCCGGACCGCAGCTATTCCATGCCGTCGTTCGGCACGCACAAGGTCTTGCGAGGCGCTTCATTCGCCACGCGCGAGCGCATGCGCAACCCCAAGTTCCGGCGCTTTCTGCTGCCGCAGCGGGATGATGTGTTCAGCGGCTTTCGCAGCTGCGGGTTATAGACCGCCTGCTCGGAATACGCACGCGCTGAGGCTGCGTCAAGGCGCGTAGCGAACTGCGCTCTCGCCGCGGCAGAAGCCATACAGCTGCATGCCGGCCTGCTTCGCAATGTCCACAGCCAGCGTGGTGGGCGCCGAGATCGTGGCCAGCACCGGCACGCCCAGGCGCGCGCATTTGCGCACCAGCTCGTAGCTCGCGCGGCTCGACATGATCACGAAGCCTTCGTTGTTCGCCAGCCGGTCCAGCGCGCGCTGGCCCAGCAGTTTGTCGAGCGCGTTGTGGCGGCCCACGTCTTCCATCACGGTGGTGACGTGGCCTTCGGGCGTGACCCAGGCGGCGGCGTGGTGGGCACCGGTCTGCGCATTGAGCGGCTGCATCGACGGCAACTGAGCGAATGCGCGCAGCACGGTGGGGGCTTGCAGACCGCCGACCCAAGCCGCCGGTGCCACACCCTCGGGCAAAAGGTCGAGCTGCTTCAGGCTGTCGATGCCGCACAGGCCGCAGCCAGTGCGGCCGACCAGGCTGCGGCGTTTTTCTTTCAGGCGCATCTCGGCGGCAGCGGCCACCTCGATCTGAATCTCCACGCCTTCGGCGTTGCCGATCACGTCGATGCCATGGCATTCCGCACGTGAATCTAGCAGTCCTTCGGACAGCGCGAAGCCGAGCGCAAACGCCTCCAGGTCGGCCGGCGTGGCCATCATCACGGCATGCGAGATGCCGTTGAACACCAGCGCAATCGGCACCTCGGCGGCAATTCGGTCGGTGAGGGCCTGGCTGCCCTTCGGCCCGAGGCGCAACACCGCGACTTCGCGCGTGGAGTCAGGCGGCGGTGAGTCGGGCAGTCGATCGTTCATGCCTCTACGCTAGCACGCTCCGGTGGCTGACGATGGCCTCCTTCACCGCAGGGTGAAGGTCGTCGCCGCCGGTGTCGATGTAGCCCAGCAGCTCACGCCGCATGCGCGGCTCCCAGAATTTCTTGATGTGGTTGGCGATGCCTTCCCGCGCTTCGACCGGGTCGGGCATGCTCTCGAAGAAGCTGCCGATCTGATTGGCCATCTTGACCAGGTTGTCCACGTGCATTCGAACCTCGCTTTATTTTGCGGTAACGGCAGCAGCGGATGAGCCGGCATTCAGCAGCTCGTGTTGCACACGGTTGAAGCGGCTGTACTCCTGCTGCCAGGCCGAGGGCTGCATCACCGGCATCACCTGCACGGCCGTCACCTTGTACTCGGGGCAGTTGGTCGCCCAGTCGGAGTTGTCGGTGGTGATCACGTTGGCGCCCGATTCCGGGAAGTGGAAGGTCGTGTACACCACGCCCGGTTGCATGCGCTCGCTCACCGTCGCCCGCAGCACGGTCTCGCCCGCGCGGCTCTGGATGCCGACCCAGTCGTCGGTCTTGATGCCACGGTCTTCGGCGTCGTGCGGGTGGATCTCCAGCCGGTCTTCGCTGTGCCACTGATTGTTCTCGGTGCGCCGCGTCTGCGCGCCCACGTTGTACTGCGACAGGATGCGGCCGGTCGTCAGCAGCAGCGGGAACTTGCGCGTGACCTTCTCGTCGGTGGCCACGTACTGCGTGATGATGAACTTGCCCTTGCCGCGCACGAACTTGTCGATGTGCATGGTCGGTGTGCCATCGGGCGCAGCGTCGTTGCAAGGCCATTGCACGCTGCCGGTCTCGTCGATCTTGTCGAAGCTCACGCCTTTGAAGGTGGGCGTCAGCGCGGCGATCTCGTCCATGATCTGCGACGGGTGCGTGTAGTTCATCGGGTAGCCGAGTGCGTTCGACAGCTTGACCGTCACCTCCCAATCGGCCAGCCCCGCCTTCGGCGGCATGACCTTGCGCACGCGCGAGATGCGGCGTTCGGCATTCGTGAAGGTGCCGTCCTTCTCGAGGAACGACGAACCCGGCAAGAACACGTGCGCGTACTTGGCGGTCTCGTTCAGGAAGAGGTCTTGCACCACCACGCATTCCATCGCCATCATGGCCTGCGCCACGTGCTGCGTGTTCGGGTCTGATTGGACGATGTCTTCGCCTTCGCAGTACAGGCCCTTGAAGCTGCCGGTGAGGGCTGCGTCGAACATGTTCGGGATGCGCAGGCCCGGCTCGGGCTGGAGCGTCACGCCCCACGCGTCTTCGAACGAGGCACGCACGGTGCTGTCCGACACATGGCGGTAGCCCGGCAGCTCGTGCGGGAACGAGCCCATGTCGCAGGCGCCCTGCACGTTGTTCTGGCCGCGCAGCGGGTTCACGCCCACGCCTTCGCGACCGACATTGCCGGTGGCCATGGCGAGGTTGGCGATGCCCATCACCATGGTCGAACCCTGGCTGTGTTCGGTGACGCCGAGACCGTAGTAGATGGCTGAGTTGCCCTTTTGCGCATAGAGGCGGGCGGCGGCTCGCACTTCGGCGGCGGGCACGCCGGTCACGTCTTCCATCACCTCGGGCGAGTTGTCGGGCCGGGCCACGAACTCGCGCCATTCGTTGAATGACTTGGGGTCGCAGCGCTCCGCCACGAAGGCCTCGTCGACCAGGCCCTCGGTGACGATCACGTGCGCCAGCGCGCTGATGATCGCGACGTTGGTGCCCGGCTTCAGCTGCAGGTGGTGTTGGGCGCTGATGTGCGGCGACTTGACGATGTCGATGCGGCGCGGGTCGACCACGATGAGCTTCGCACCTTCACGCAGGCGCTTCTTCATGCGCGAGGCGAACACCGGGTGACCATCGGTCGGGTTGGCGCCGATGACCATGATGACGTCGGCCTTCTCCACCGACTTGAAGGTCTGCGTGCCGGCCGAGGTGCCGTAGGTCTGGCCCAGGCCATAGCCGGTGGGCGAGTGGCACACCCGGGCGCAGGTGTCGACGTTGTTGTTGCCGAAGGCCGCACGCACGAGCTTCTGCACGAGGTAGGTTTCTTCGTTCGTGCAGCGCGACGAGGTGATGCCACCGATCGAGTCGCGGCCATGCTCGGCCTGGATGCGCTTGAACTCGCCTGCGGCGTAGTTGATGGCTTCGTCCCAGCTCACCTCTTGCCACGGGTCGGTGATCTGCTTGCGGATCATCGGCTTGAGCATGCGGTCTTTGTGGGAGGCATAGCCCCAGGCAAAGCGGCCCTTCACGCACGAGTGGCCTTCGTTGGCCTTGCCGTCTTTCCACGGCACCATGCGCACGACCTCGTTGCCCTTCATCTCTGCCTTGAAGGAACAACCCACACCGCAGTAGGCGCAGGTGGTGATGACGCTGTGCTCCGGCTGGCCGAGCCAGATCACGCTCTTCTCTTGCAGCGTGGCAGTGGGGCAGGCCTCGACGCAGGCGCCGCAGCTCACGCACTCGCTGTCCATGAAGTTCTCGTCTTGCCCCGCTGACACGCGAGACTCGAAGCCGCGGCCGCTGATGGTCAGCGCGAAGGTGCCTTGCGTCTCTTCGCAGGCCCGCACGCAGCGGTTGCAGACGATGCACTTGCTGGGGTCGTAGGTGAAGTACGGGTTGGACTCGTCCTTCTGGTCCTTCAGGTGATTGGCACCGTCGAAGCCGTAGCGCACGTTGCGCAGGCCAGTGACGCCGGCCATGTCCTGCAGCTCGCAGTTGCCGTTGGCACTGCAGGTCAGGCAATCAAGCGGGTGGTCGCTGATGTACAGCTCCATCACGCCTTTGCGCAGCTCTTGCAGCTTGGGCGTTTGCGTGTGCACGTTCATGCCGGCTTCGGCCGGCGTGGTGCATGACGCGGGGTAGCCCTTGCGCCCATCGATCTCCACCAGGCACAGCCGGCAGGAGCCAAAGGGCTCCAGGCTGTCGGTGGCACACAGCTTGGGCACCTTCACGCCGGCGTCGACGGCCGCGCGCATCAGCGAGGTGCCTTTTGGCACCGTCACCTGCACGCCATCGATGTTCAGCGTGACCTCTTGCTCCGACTCGCGCCGGGGGGTGCCGTAGTCGATTTCGTTGAGGTGATCCAGCATGGAGTTCTCCTTCAGGCGGCTTGATTGGCCGGCGCGTTGTCAGGTGCAGCGAGGCCGAAGTCTTGCGGATAGTGGTTCAAGGCCGACAGCACCGGATAGGGCGTCATGCCGCCCATGGCGCACAGCGAGCCATTGACCATGGTGTCACAGAGGTCGCGAAGCAGTTGGACCTCTTGTTGGAGGGGAATCGGGCGGTTTTGGTTCGCCGTGATCTTGTCGATGACCTCCACCCCGCGCGTGGAACCGATGCGGCAGGGCGTGCACTTGCCGCAGCTCTCGATGGCGCAGAACTCCATGGCGTAGCGCGCCAGCTGCGACAGATCGGCCGTGTCGTCGTGGACAACGATGCCGCCGTGCCCGACCACCGCGCCCAGCGCCGCATAGGCCTCGTARTCGAGCGGCACGTCCCATTGCGATTCAGGCAGGTAGGCGCCCAGCGGGCCGCCCACCTGCACGGCCTTGATCGGCCGGCCGGTGGCCGAGCCGCCGCCGTAGTCGTACAGCAGCTCGCGCAGCGTCACGCCGAAGGCCTTTTCAACCAGGCCGCCGTACTTGATGTTGCCGGCGAGCTGGATCGGCAGCGTGCCGCGCGAGCGGCCCATGCCGAAGTCTTTGTAGAAGGTGGCGCCGCGCGCCAGGATCAGCGGCACGGTCGCCAGCGTGATCACGTTGTTGATCACCGTCGGCTGGCCGAACAAACCCACCAGCGCCGGCACCGGCGGCTTGGCACGCACGATGCCGCGCTTGCCTTCCAGGCTTTCGAGCAGGGCGGTTTCTTCGCCGCAGACATAGGAGCCCGCGGCCTTGCGCACCTCGAGGCTGAAGTGGTGCGTGGAGCCCAGCAGGTTGTTGCCGAGGTAGCCCTCCGATTCGGCCCGGCGTATCGCCTCGTTCAGCGTGGCGATGGCGTGCGGATATTCGGAGCGGACGTAGATGTAGCCCTTGGTCGCACCGGTGGCGATGCCGGCAATCGTCATGCCCTCGATCAGCATGAAGGGGTCGCCCTCCATCGTCATGCGGTCGGAGTAGGTGCCGGAGTCGCCCTCGTCGGCATTGCAGACGATGTATTTCTGCTCAGCTGGCGTGGCCAGCACCGTCTTCCATTTGATGCCGGCCGGGAAGGCGGCGCCGCCGCGGCCACGCAGGCCCGAGTCGAGCACTTCCTGCACGATCTGCACGGGCTGCAGCGCCAGTGCGCGTTTCAGGCCGGCGAAGCCTTCGTGCGCGGTGTAGTCGGACAGCGAGAGCGGGTCTGTCACGCCCATGCGGGCGAAGGTCAGCCGCTCCTGCTTCTTGAGATAGGGAATGTCTTCGGTCAGGCCGAGTTGCAGCGCGTGCTCGCCGCCGGTGTGGAAGGCGGCGTCGAAGAGAGAAGCGACGTCGCCCACGGTCACCGGGCCATAGGCAATGCGGCCCAGCGGCGTGCCGACCTCGACGAGCGGCTCCAGCCAGAAGAGGCCGCGCGAGCCGTTGCGCACCAGCGTGATGGCCACGCCGCGCTGGGCTGCTTCATCGGCGATGCGGCGCGCCACCCGGTCGGCTCCAGCGGCGAGCGCTGCCGAATCGCGCGGCACGTAGATCGTGGTGTTCATGGGGTGCCTTTTGCTTCGGCAATCAGTTCATCGAAGCGCTGCGGCGTGACGCAAGCATGCAACTCATCGCCCAGCATGATCGCCGGCGACTGGGCGCACAAGCCCAGGCAGTACACAGGCTCCAGTGTGAAGGCGCCATCGGCCGAATGACCGTGCACCGCGCAGCCGAGGCGCTGCTGCGCATGGGCCAGCAGCGCGTCGGCGCCCATGGCCTTGCACGACTCGGCGCGGCAGATCTGCACCACCTTGCCGGCCGCCGGGGCGGCGCGGAAGTGGTGGTAGTAGGTGATGACGCCGTGCACCTCGGCGCGAGACAGGTTGAGCACGCTGGCGATCTCGGGCACCACATCCGAAGGGATGTGGCCCAGAGCGTCCTGCACCTCGTGCAGGATGGGCAGCAGCCCACCCTGTTCATGCCCTCGGCGAGCGAGCACCTCGCGCACCAGGGCCACGTGTTCCGCTGATGTCACGGGCGTCATCACGTTTCGCTCAGTTGAAGAACTTCGCCGTGCTCAGCAGCGTGCGGTACACGCCCCATGCGAGCGGAATGCCCACGGCGGCCCAGGCCAGAACGACCATGGCCGTTGGCGTGGTGCCGCCCGAACCGGGGCCGCTGCCGACTTCAGATGCGCTGGCGCGTTCGTGTGCCAGGCGCTTTTCTTCAGCCAGCTCTTCATCGGTCATGAACCACTTGTCGGCCACCGGGCGCACCAGCAGGTTCGCGATCAGGCCGATCACCAGCATGCCGACCAGGATGTACATGGTCTGGTTGTAGACCTGCTCTCGCGGGATGCCCAGGCCGAGCTGGTACTCGCGCATATAGTTCACGACCACGGGGCCGAGGATGCCGGCCGTGGCCCAGGCGGTGAGCAGGCGGCCGTGAATGGCGCCAACCATCTGCGTGCCGAACAGGTCGGCAAGATACGCCGGCACGGTGGCGAAGCCGCCGCCGTACATGCTCAGGATGATGCAGAAGGCCGCCACGAAGAGCAGCTTGCTGCCGGCCGCGGCGCTGCCGGGGATGCTGAAATACAGCACGCCGCCGAGCACGAAGAACATCACGTAGGTCATCTTGCGGCCGAGCTTGTCGGACAGGCTGGCCCAGAAGAAGCGGCCACCGATGTTGAACAGGCTCAGCAGGGCGGTGAAGCCCGCGGCCACGCCGGCGATGGCGGCCAGTTGCGTCTTGTCGAGTTCGCCGAACTTCTTGGCCACGCCAATCAGGCCGCCGCCGAACACTTCCTGCAGCATCGGGCTCGACATGCCGATCACGCCGATGCCGGCGCTGACGTTCATGCACAGCACCAGCCACACCAGCCAGAACTGCGGAATGCCCCAGACCTTCTTCACGTGCACGTGGCGCTGCGTGATCATGGTGTTGGACGCATCGGCCGCCTTGGGCACCCAGCCTGCGGGCTTCCAGCCGGTGGGCGGCACGCGGTAGCCGAAGGCACCGCCGAGCATGAAGACGAAATAGATCAGTGCCATCACGATGAAGGTCTGCATCACGCCGACGTCGGTCGGCGTGGCGAACATCTTCATCAGTTCAGCGGCGAGCGGCGAGCCGATCATGGCGCCACCACCGAAGCCCATGATGGCCATGCCGGTCGCCATGCCGCGGCGGTCAGGGAACCATTTGATCAGCGTGCTGACGGGCGAGATGTAGCCGAGGCCGAGACCGATGCCGCCGATGATCCCGGAGCCGATGATCATCAGCCAGAACTGGTGGAGGTAGATGCCGAGGGCCGACATCAGCATGCCGCCGCACCAGCACAGCGCGCTCACCACACCGGCCTTGCGCGGGCCGGCGCGTTCGAGCCAGCCACCCCACAGTGCAGCCGAGCAGCCGAGGAACACGAAGAAGAGGGTGTACATCCAGCCCAGAGTGGAGATCTTCCAGTCGCAGGTGCTGGTGAAGAGCTCGGCGAAGAAGCCGACGTCGGGGCCGCACTTGATGGCTTCCTTGATGCCCAGCGCCTTCGACAGCGGCAGCCAGAACACCGAGAAGCCGTAGGCCATGCCGATGCACAGGTGAATCGCAAGGGCTGCGGGCGGCACCAACCAGCGGTTGAAGCCTGGCCCGGCGATCGTTCTTTCTTTTTCCAGCAAACCCGGCGCGCTATCCGGCGCGCCGACAACCGTTCCCAATCCGACAGACGACATTGTTTTTTCTCTCCAGTTTCGTGGTGCTTCCACGGGTCCAAACGACAAGGCCGCAAGCATAAGCAATGCCTAATGACATTTCATAGTTTTGCGAATGCATTGACGCTGCATTTCCACGGCGCACGGCGAGGCAAACTCGAGCTGGCCTTCTCGCATTCGTTGAAACCGTGAGAAATTCACGGTTCGGCCGGCTGAACGCGTCGAAGGTGCGACGGAGCAGCAGACGTCAGCACACGCCCAGGCAAAGGCGGCCGGAGGCGACGCCTTGCACCTATCCAGTCAGCTTGTTGCGGTGCGATGGCAGAACCGCAACACCTGCCCCACCGAAGACACGTTATGTGTCAGGGGCAGCGGGCCTCGGCTCCGTTGTAGATGGCGAGCGCCTGGTTGCCGATTTCGTCGGCGAGGCGCACCACGGCCCGCCGGTGGGCGGCGGCCACGGCCAGCAGATCCCCTGCGACCGGCTCGCGAATGGTGCTGCGGCACAGCAAGGGCAAGGCCTTCACGACGTCGCTTTGCGCCGACCACACGCTGTCGAGCCACACCTCCTTGCCGGCGATGGACTCGAAACGTTGCACGTCAACCTTGACGCGCACCGCATTCGGCGATGGCACGTTGCGCGCATCCACCGCACCGAAGCGCTGCGACAGGCGCTCGAACAGCGCGGCGCGCAGTTCGTCGCGCAGCGGCGAGATCCACTGCTCCTGCTCCAGCAAACGCAAGCTTTCGTCGGGCAGCCGCACCACCCATTGCGATTGATCGACAGCCGGCGGCACGCTCACCGCGAGCAGGTCGACCGGCAAGGCCGGCAGGCTCGTATCGCGTGCGGGCGCAGTGGCCATCGACTGCAGGCTGTGGAAGCGCGGTGCAGCAGGCGAGGAGCAACCGGCGACAGCAAAGACGCTTGAGGCCAGGGCGAGGACAAGGTATTTCATCGTGGGCTGGATGTTCAACGGCGCTCGGGCGAACTGGGAATCTTCGGGTCTTCCGGCTTGCCGCGCAGCAGCGATTCCGGATGGCGTTGCAGGTAGTCGGTCAACACGCGCAACGATTGCGCGGCGCGCTGCAGGTCGATCAGCGTCTGCTCAGCGTTGCGCTGCAGGGGCGCGCTCGGGTCGAGCAGGTTGCGGTCGGCGCGGGCCAGGCTCTCCTGCACCGACTGCAGCGTGCGCCTCACCTCGGCGAGCGAAGCCTGTGCATCCGGCTTGAGCTGCTCGATGGCGGTGCGCGCCTGCGTCAGCGTCTCGTTGAGGTTGCGGCCGATGTCGTCGAACGGCACCTTGTTGATCTTGGCCACGATCTCGGCGAGCTGCGGCTGCACGTCGGCGAGCGTGCCCGGCACCGTGGGGATGGCCGGGATGGTGGTGGCCGTGTCGAGCGTGGCGCGGGTGGCCCGGCCCGGGAAGTCGAGCGCGATGTACATCTGTCCGGTGAGCAGGTTGCCGGTGCGGGCCTCCGCGCGCAGGCCGCTGTCGACCAGGCGCTGCAGCAGTGCGATGTCGCGCTTGGCGTCGTCGCTGCCGGGCTCGTGCAGCGCATCGCGCACGGCGCCCAGGCGGGTCGGGAAGATTTCGGCCTCGACCTCCACCGGGAAGCGCTTGCGCTTGGTGTCGTAGTCGAGCCGCACGGCCTTGACCGAGCCGATCTCGATGCCGAGAAAGTCAACCGGCGCATCGACGGCCATGCCGCGCATCGATTGGTCGAACACCATGCGCACGCGTTGCGGCGGACCGTCGGGCGGCGCCATTGCGCGCTTGCGGTCGGGGTACAGAACGAAACGGCTGCCGTCGGCTGCTGGGGGCACGTCACGGGTGCCCGGCGGGCGCTCGAACGACACGCCGCCTGCCAGCACCGACGCCAGCGTCTGCGTGTTGACGGTGAGGCCGCTGCTGGTGAGAGAGACCTCCACGCCGCTGGCGTTCCAGAAGCGCGTCTGGCCGTTGACCAGCTTGTCGTACGGCGCTTCGATGAAGACCTGCACCGACAGCTCGTCCACCAGCGGGTCGAGCGTGTAGCCCACGACCCGGCCCACGCGGTTGCGGCGATAGAAGATCGGCGAGCCCACGTCGAGCGAGCCCAGGTCCTCGGTGCGCAGCACGAAGCCTCGCCCCGGCTCCCCGCGCAGCACGAAGGGTGGTGCCTCGAGGCCTGTGAACTGGCGCCGCTCCGTGGTCGACACGCCGGCATCGACGCCGATGTAGGCGCCGGAGAACAAGGTCTCGATGCCGCTCACACCGGCGGTGTCGATGCGCGGGCGCACCACCCAGAAACGGGTGTCGTCGACGGCGATGTTTGCGACCGAGCGGTCAAGCCGCACCGACACGTGCACGCGGTCCCGGTTTTCGCTCAAGGTCACCGACTGCACACGACCGACCACCACTTCCTTGTAGCGGACTTCTGTCTTGCCGGGGCGCAGGCCGTCGGCGGAATGGAAGTCGATCGTCACCTGCGGGCCGGTGGAGAGCAGCGCGCGGATCAGCAAAGAGATGCCGATCGCCAGCGCGACGATGGGCACGATCCAGACCAGCGATGGCCCGCGCCATTTGCGTGTGACGGGCTTGGGCGGCGAGAAGGGGGGTGTTTCGATGTCGTCAGCCATGGGTCTCGGGAATGGTGGGCTCCTCGGGGGGGGATTCCTCAGGCCAGATCAGTCGGGGGTCGAAGCTGCCGGCGGCGAGCATGGTCAACACGACCACGGCGCCGAAGGCCAACAGCCCGGCCTGCGGCTGCACGCCGCCGAAAGCGCCGAAGCGCAGCGTGCCGACCAGCAGCACGACCACGAACACGTCGAGCATGGACCAGTGGCCCACTGCTTCGACCATGCGGTAGAGCTGAGCACGCTCGAAGCATTTCCAGCGCGAGCGGCGTTGCGCCGTGATGGTGAGCAGCAGCAGCACGGCGATCTTGAGCAGCGGCACCACGATGCTGGCGATGAACACGATCAGCGCCAGCGACCAATCGCCCCCGACGCGCAACTCCTCGATGCCGCCGAGGATGGTGTGGTTGGCGTCGCCGAACACGCTGTTGGTCGACATGATGGGCAGCAGGTTGGCGGGCACGTAGAGGATCATCGCTGCGATCAGAAAGGCCCAGGTGCGCTGAAGGCTGCCGGGCCGCCGATGGTGCAGCGCGGCGTTGCAGCGCGGGCAATGAAGCGGCGTGTCGGCCGGCACCGGCCGCGCAAGCTGCGACACGCGGCCGCAGGCCTGGCAGCTGAAGAGATGCTGCTGGGTGCCGGTGTGCAGGGGCGGCTCAGGGGCGGTCTCCATCATCGCGTGGACCCCAGCTCGCTACCGATCTTCCACAGCGAATGCGTGCCTGCGGCCAGGATGGAGGTGAGCAGCAAGGTCAGCGCTGCGTAGGCGAAGAGGCCGATGCCGGGTGTCGCACTGGCAAGCCCTGCGCTGCGCACCACGGCGACCAGCGTGCCCATCATGAACACCTCGACCATGCTCCAGCGGTTGAGAAAATTCAACGAACGCATCGCCGTGTTGAAGCCGGGCGGCACCAGCCCCCGTACGATCGACAGGAGCACATACAAGCGCACCAGCGTGAAACAGAGCGGGAACACGATGGCGGTGGCGGCGGTCAGCAAGGCCACCAGCGGTTGACCGCTTTCCCAGGTGTAGCGGATGGACTCCGGCAGCGTCGCGCGGCTGATCACGCCGCGCAGGTCGAGCGTGACGATGGGTGCGGTGTTGCCGATCACGATCAGCAGCAATGCCGCGAACGCGAAGGCCAACAGGCTTTGCACCGGCATCACATGGCCGCGGCCCAGCAAGGCGTTGCAGCGGAGGCAACGTGCCACGTTGCCCGGCTTGAGCTCGATGCGCTGGTGCACCGCATCACACTCGTTGCACACCACCAGATCGGGGCGGGCAATCAATACGGCCTGGGTGCGTGAGGTGGCCGACGCGCGGGGCGCAGGGGCATTCACGTGCATCTCGGGCTGGGTCATCCGCCGATCTTAGAGCCAGAGCCGCGGGGCGGCAGCGCGCAGGGGCACAGCTGGCAAGGCGCTGCGGTGTTCGGCCTCATCGGCTGCTTGGCGAAGGCCCTTTTCGGCGTCAGCTTGAACTCACCGGCCCGCTTCTGGGCGCTGTCACAATCGCGGAGTTTCCTCGAGGGCTGACCAGCGCAGTGTTGAAGCAATCCGGTGGGTTTTCCATGGCATGGCTACTGGCCCTGGCCTGTCTTCTCGTCAGTACCGGCGCGGAGTGGCACCGTTGGCGCGGCGTGGCCTCGCGTGCGGCGGTGCCATTGACGGTGGCCAAGGCCAAGCCCCGCAGCTTCTTCCTCACCGAGCGCAGTGCCGACACCATTCCCATGCCGCCCGGCGTGCCTGCAGCCCACGCGAGTGCGTTGGCCGCTTTGCCCAACGGTGAACTGCTGGCCTGCTGGTGGGCGGGCGCGCGCGAGAGCGCACCTGACGTGCAGATCTACATCGCCCGTTGGCGAGATGGCCATTGGAGCGACGCCCGCGCGATCGTTGATCGCCGTTCGCTCGGCAAGGCGTTGCACGTGGGTGTGCGGCGCATCGGCAACCCGGTGATATGGGTCGCCGATGACGGCCGGGTCCACTTGTACATCGTGGCCACCGGCCTGGGCGGCTGGGCCGCGGGCCGCGTGGCCCAGCTCACATCCGAAGACGGCGGCCACAGCTTCGTCGCGAATCGCTTGCTGCCGCTCACGCCGCTGTGGAACACCAGCGTGCTGGTGCGCACGCGGCCGGTCGGTGTGGCCGATGGCGGCTGGCTCCTGCCGGCCTACTTCGAACTTGGTCACAAGTACCCGATGGTGATTTCTTTCGATGCGCATGGCGAGCCACGCTGGGTGCAGCGCATCGGCGACAAGGTGACCTCGCTGCAGCCCGCGCTGCTGCCGCTGAGCGGCACCGAGCTGCGCGCGATGATGCGCGACATCAGCCCCCAACGCCGTGTGCAGCAGGCCGTGAGCCACGATGGCGGCCTGAGCTGGCAGGACATCCCGGCATCCACCCTCGCCAACCGAGACAACTCGGTGGCGGGCCTGCAGCTCGCAGGCGGCGGCTACGTGCTGCTCCACAACGACACGCCGCCCGGGAGCACCTCGCCGCGCCAGTGGTTGCGCCTCTCGACCTCGACCGACGGCACGACCTGGCTGCCGGGGCCGGACACGCAGCGCGGCGTGGCCGATGACGAGTTCTCTTACCCCAGCATCGTGCAGATCGGGCAGCAGCTGCACGTGACCTACACCCAGCAGCGCACGGCCATTGCCCACCGCGTCTACGACATCAAGTACCTGGAGCCCGAGCCATGAACCTGCCCTGGCTCGGTTTGCAGGTGGTCTACGCGCACGTCGCCTGGGGCGTGGTGCTGGCGGCCTGCGGTGTTGGCGCGCTGTCGTGGCGGACGCCGTTTCCGTCGCGGTTGGCGATGGGGTGGATGATTTTTTCGCTCGTGGCGTGCGCGCTGCCCGGTCCGGCCTCGCCGGCCCACTGGCTGATGCTCGCCTTTCAGCTGCCGAGCTTGCTGCTGGTCGCCTGCTGCGGCATGACGATGCTGGCCAACGCGCGTTGCGTCACGTGCTACCGCGTGCTTCCGCCCGGCTTGGCGCTGGGTCTCGCGATCGTGGGCGCTGTCTTGTATGTCGACACCGTGGGCTGGTTCGGCATGGGCTTGTATGTGCGCGGTTTCGGCCCTGAAGCGGCGTTCGCCGGGCTCCTGGTCGGTGCCGCGGCGGTGCTGGCCATTGCGACCGACCAGAGCCGCTCGGCCGGTTTCGCCGTGTTGCTCGCCTTGATGGTCTTTGCACTGTGCCGGCTGCCCACCGGCAATGTGTGGGACGCCGTGCTCGACCCCTTGCTCTGGGTGTGGGCCATCTTCAGCCTTGTGGCGCGCTGGAAGGCGCGTCGCCCTGCAGCTCCCTTGGTCCCGTCTACCTGACCGATGCTCCCGATCCGATCGCACCTTCGTCTTGCGCTGGCTATGGCCGGCGTGCTCTTCGTCGCGGCCACGCTGGCACGCATCGCCTTGGGTTTGTGGTTCGCGCCGCAAGGCATGTCGGCCAGCGACTGGGGCGGTGCGCTGTGGTTGGGGGCGCGTTTCGACGCGCGCGTGGCACTGGTCAGCGTGCTGGCAGCCTGGCTGCTGAGCAGCCTGCCGTGGCTGGGCAAGTACCTGAAGCCGCCACGGGCGCGCGGGCTGTGGTGGGCCTACTGGATGATCGCGGCGGCGGTATGGGGCCTCGCGGCAATCCTCGATGCCGGCCACTACGCCTATCTGGCGCAGCGCCTGTCGGCGGTCGTGTTCTCGCTCGCCCGCGATGCTGGTGAGGCCACCGGCATGGTGTGGCAGACCTATCCGGTGGTGTGGATCGGACTCGGCTTTGCGCTGTGGTTGGTGCTGTGCCACCTGGTGTTCTCGGCGCTCTGGACCTGGGCGGCGCGGACACCAGTGGCAAGGCCGTGGCCTGCTCGGTTGGCGGAGACAGTCGTGGTGCTGCTTGCGGTGTTCGTCGTGCACGGCAAGCTGTCGCAATACCCGCTGCGCTGGAGCGATGCGGTCGAGCTGCCCAACACCTTCTCGCAGTCGCTTGCGCTCAACCCGCTGCACAGCCTGTACGACACCTGGACCTTCCGCGTGCAACGGCTCGACGACGCGCAGATGCGGCCCGGTGCCGACCGCGTCCGCGCCTTCGTCGGCCTGCCGCCGCTGAAACCCGGCGAACCGATCTCGTTCCTGCGCACCGTGCCGCCCAAGCCCGCGGCCGCCAACGAACCACCGCCCAACGTGGTGCTGGTGCAGCTCGAATCCTTCGCTGCACACAAGACCGGTGTGCTCGGCAACCCGCTGGGCGCCACGCCGGCGTTCGATGCGTTGGCAAAAGACGGCTTGTTGTTCACCCACATGATGACGGCGCATGCCCACACTGCGCGCGGCGTGTGGGCCTTGGTGACGGGGCTGCCGGATGTGTCGCGCGAGTCCACTGCATCGCGCAACCCGGCGGCGGCCAACCAGCACAGCATCATCAACGAGTTCAAGGGCTACAAGAAGTTCTACTTCATCGGCGGCAGCACCTCGTGGGCCAACGTGCGGGGCGTGCTCACCGGCAACATCGACGGCATCGACATCTACGAACAGCAGCGCTACAAGGCCCCGGTGGTCGACGTGTGGGGTGTCTCCGACAAGAGCGTCTTCTTCGGCGCCAACGAAGTGTTCCGCGCGCAGAAGCAGCCGTTCTTCGCCTACATCCAGACCAGCGGCAACCACCGGCCCTACACCGTTCCCGACGAAGACCTGGACGCCTTCGTGCCGCCCACGCCGAGCGAAGCCGAACTGAAAGCGCAAGGCTTCATCTCGCGCGACGAATACCGGGCGTTCGCTTACCTCGACTGGTGCATCGGCCAGTTCATGGAGCGCGCACGCAAGGAAGCGTATTTCAAGAACACGGTGTTCGCCTTTGTCGGCGACCACGGCATCATCGGCCCGACCGGCCCGCACATGCCGCGTGCCTGGCACGACCTGGCCATCACGCAAGGCCATACGCCGCTGTTGATCTATGCGCCCGGCAGGGTGGCCCCGCGGCGCGTGGACACCTGGGCCCAGCAGGTCGACGTGCTGCCGACGCTGGCCTCGCTGGTGGGCATCGGCTACCGCAATACCAGCCTCGGCCGCGACCTGCTCGATCCGCAGTTCGACGCTTCGCGCGTGGCCTTCGAGTTCCAGTTCACCGGCCCCGGCGAACCCGGCATGCTGGTCGATCACCACATGCTGGTGAACCGCAAATCCCCTGCGGCCTACGACATTCTTTCGGACAAACCCATGAGCAACCTGCTGCAGCAAAAGCCGGTGCCGCCCGACGTGCAGCAGCTGGAGCAACAGTGGGGTTCATTCACCGTGGCATACGACAACGCGGCGCTGTATCTGCAAACGCACAACCCACGCTTCAGAGACTGAGATGCCGGTGCTGCAAACCGAACGCTTGCAGCTGCGCTGTTTCGACACGCAAGATGCCGAATTCATTCTCGAACTGCTGAACGACCCGGGCTGGTTGCAGCACATCGGCGACCGCAATGTGCGCAGCACCGACGATGCGCGCCAATGGATATCCACCCGGCTCGTCGACGTCTACCAGCGGCTCGGGTTCGGCTTCTGGGCCGTGCACCTGCACGATGACCCGACACTGCTCGGCCTGTGCGGCCTCATCAAGCGCGACACCCTGCCCGAAGTGGACGTGGGGTATGCCTTCCTGCCGAGCCACCGAGGCAAGGGCTATGCGCGCGAGGCCGTCGCAGGTTGCTTGAAGCACGGGCACGAGGTGCTGGGCCTGCACCGCATCCTCGCCATCACGTCACCCGGCAATATGGCATCACAGCGCGTGCTCGAGACCTCGGGCATGCAGTTGGAAGATCGGCGTACGCTCGCTGGTGAGGAGCGCGAGACGCTGGTATACGCCTGGAGCTCGCCGCCCCGCTGACGGCTTGTCAGACGTTGCTGGTCGCGCGTACTTCCGCCAGGCTGGTGATGCCTTGCAGAACCTTCTCGATACCGTCTTGCCGCAGCGTGCGCATGCCTTCGATCATGGCGGTTTGCAGCAGCTCTTCGGCGCGTGCGCTGGTCTGGATCAGGCGGCGCAGGCCGCGTGAGACGACCATCAGCTCGTGCAGTCCAGCTCGGCCCCGCGTGCCGGTCTGGCCGCAGTGTTCGCAGCCGGGGCTGTGGTGCATGCGCAGCTGGCCTTGCACGCCGAAGCGCTCGACCCACTCGGCGCGCACGGTGTCGCGGCTGAAGAGGGGGTTGCCGGGCGGGCACACGTGCAGGTAGTCGTCGAGCAGTTCGTTGACTTCGTCGTCGGTCGCGAGGCGCGACTGGCGGCAGTGGTTGCAGAGGCGGCGCACCAGGCGCTGCGCCAGCACGCACAGCAGCGAGTCGGCAAAGTTGAAGGGGTCGAGGCCCATGTCGATAAGCCGCGTGACGGTCTCGGGCGCGCTGTTGGTGTGCAGCGTGCTCAGCACCAGGTGGCCGGTGAGCGAGGCTTCGATGCCCATCTGCGCGGTCTCTTCGTCGCGCATTTCGCCGACCATGATCACGTCGGGGTCCGCGCGCAGGAAGGCGCGCAGCGCTTTCGCAAACGTCCACTCGATCTTCGGGTTCACCTGCACCTGGCGCAGGCCGGGCTGGGTGATTTCGACCGGGTCTTCGGCTGTCCAGATCTTGCGCTCAGGCACGTTGATGTGGCTCAGCGCCGAGTGCAGCGTCGTCGTCTTGCCCGAACCGGTGGGACCCACGCACAGCACCAGGCCGTAGGGCCGTTCCATCGCCTCTTTCAGGCTCTTGAGGTTGTAGGGTGACAGGCCGAGGTTGTCGACCGGGATGGGCTTGGCCGAGGCCAGGATCCGCATCACCACGTCTTCGAGGTTGTTGTTGGTGGGGATGGTTGCCACGCGCAGTTCGATCTTGTGCTGCGGCGAAAACTTGGCGAAATTGATCTTGCCGTCCTGCGGTTTGCGGCGCTCCGAGATGTCGAGGTCGCACATGATCTTGATGCGGGCGATCAGCGCGTTGCGGTAGTTCGGCGGCAGCTCCAGGTGGGTGCGCAGCACGCCGTCCTTGCGGAAGCGCACCTTGATCTTGTCGCGCCCCGGGTAGCTCTCGACGTGGATGTCCGACACGCCGTCCTTGTGCGCGTCGATGATCATGTTGTTGATCAGTTTGACCAGCGAGTTGTCGGACTGCTCGATCTGCCGATCGTCTTCGGGGAAGGCGTCGTCGTGTTCCTTCTCTAGTGTCTCGACCAGCTTGTCGGTGTCGTGCAGCACGAAGGGGATCGGCTCGGCTGCATTGGAGGCAGAAAAGCGGAGTACGCTCGCGGCGCCGATCTTGTCGTAGGTCTTGAAGAGCGCGTCTTCCATGCTGGGGCTTTGGGACAGCACCGGCACGCATTTCATCTGCGTGATGAACTCGATCTCGTCGACGGTGGCGCGGCGGCGCACCGGGTCGTCCAACGCGATGACGAGGCGGCCCTCGCGGATCATCAGCGGCATCACCAGCACGCGCACCGCCACCGAGTACGGCAGCTTGCGCAACGCGTCTTCTTCGACCGGGAAGGCGTCGACGTCGACCAGCGGGTAGCCCATCTTGCGGGCCAGCGCGGTCTGCAGGTCTTCGCGCGAGACGAGGCTCATCTTGACCAGCAGTTCGCCCAGCGGCACGCTGCGGTCGTTCTGCTGCTGGCTCAGTGCGTCTTGCAATTGCTCATCGGTCACCAGGCCCAGCGAGGTCAGCGCTTCGCCGATGCGCACCATTGGCATGCGCGCCTGCTTTTCGATGGCTGCCAGCAGCTGATCGGCTGTCACCACCTGTCTCAGCACCAGGATGTCACCCAGCTTCTGATCGCGCATCTGCTTCTGCACGATGGCGGCTTGCTCGACTTGCGCGGGCGTGGCCATGTTCTGCTCCACCAGCAACTCGCCGATGCGCGGGCCGATCTCGTACGACTTGTAGCCGCTGCGCGGCACGAACAGCCGCTGCACGGCGCCCTTGTCGTCGACCGGCGGAAAGAGGAAGAGCCCGTGGGCGTTCTCGACATGGCCGACGGTGCTGCCGTCCATCTGCGAGCCATCGGGCAGGATCACGCGAAAGCTGCTTTGTGGGCGCTGCTCCAGCATCAACGCATGCTTCTCATGCGTCAGCAAGGTGGTGCTGACGGGCTTGAGCGGCTCCATGACGCGCAGCGAGCGGAACTGGCTGAAGCGCAGCGGCATCGTGGTACGTGCAGGTGGCACTTGCACGTGCGCGACGAGGTCGTCCGGCACGAAGAAGATGAGCCTGCCGGCGACAGCCTTGCCGTTGATGCCGACGAATTCACAGCCCTGTGCCTGGTGCTGTTCCAGCGCGTCGGGGTAGGCGGCGAAGGGAGGAGTCGGCCAGCGAAACGCAGCATGGCGGGTTTTCTCCGCAGCGGCAGGCGGCAGGGTGGCCGGCGGGTCGCTGGCGAAGTCCATGTTCACGAAATCGGAGAGGTCGGACATGTTGTTTTCGCGGGGGACCTGCTGGCGCCCAGGCGATGGCAAAGCGCGGACATTTTCCGCTCGGCCATGGTAGGGAGCGTGCGCTTGTGTGAAGCGGCGAAATGGGAGGGTTTGGCGGGGCAGTTCGCGCCTGCGCCTTGCTGGAGGCCTTCCCCCGACTCGATTCAGCCCCTCATCTGCATCGGCAGGAAGGTCACGATCTGCGGGAAGACATACAGCAACGTCGCCATCAACACCATCAGCAGGAAGAACGGAAGTGCCGTTCGTGCGATGTAGCTGATCTCGCGCCCCGTCATGCCTTGCAGCACGAAGAGGTTGAAGCCCACCGGCGGGGTGATCTGCGCCATCTCGACGACGATGACGATGAAGATGCCGAACCACAGCGGGTCGATGCCGGCCTTCTGCACCGTGGGCAGGATGACGCCCATCGTCAGCACGACCATCGAGATGCCGTCGAGAAAGCAACCCAGGATCACGTAGAAGATGGTGAGGGCGATGACGAGCTGAAACTTCGACAAGCCCATGCCGCCGATCCATTCGGCAAGGTGGCGTGGCAGCCCGATGTAGCCCATGGCCAGCGTGAGGAACGCGGCCCCGGCAAGGATCAACGCGATCATGCAGTACAGCCGTGTGCCGCCGAGCAGCGATTCCTTGAACGTGCTCCAGCTCATCGAGCCCTGCACGGTTGAGAGGATCAGCGAACCCAGCACACCCAGGCCTGCTGCTTCGGTGGCAGTGGCGATGCCGCTGTAGATCGACCCCAGCACTGCAGCGATCAGAAGCACCACCGGGATCAGGCTGCGCGAGGCGTCGAGCTTGGCTCGCAGCGACATCGGCGGGTCGGCCGGCGGAATCTGCTCCGGGTGGCGCAGCGACCAGATGGCGATGTAGCCGGAGAAAATCACCGCCAGCAAGATGCCTGGCAGAACGCCACCAATGAAGAGCTGCGAGATCGACACGTCCGCCGAGACGCCGTAGACGATCATGATGATCGAGGGCGGAATCAGCAGCCCCAGCGTGCCGGCTCCGGCCAGCGAGCCGACCGACATGGCCTCGGGGTAACCGCGGCGCGTGAGTTCCGGCAAGCTCATCTTGCCGATGGTGGCGCAGGTGGCAGCGCTCGAACCCGACACGGCCGCAAAGATCGCGCAGCCGACGACATTGGTGTGCAGCAGGCGGCCCGGCAGCCGCTGCATCCACGGCGCAAGGCCGCGAAACATGTCCTGGCTGAGCCGTGTGCGAAAGAGAATCTCGCCCATCCAGATGAAGAGCGGCAAGGCGGTGAGCGTCCAACTCGAGGCCGAGCCCCAGATGGTGACGGCCATGGCATCACCGGCCGGCCGGGAGCTGAACAGCTGCATGCCGATCCAGGCCACGCCCGAGAGCGTGAGGCCGATCCACACGCCGCTGCCGAGAATGAGAAAGAGCGATGCGATCAGCAGCGCGGTGATCAGCAGGTCACTCATTGCGCAGGGGCTCTTCGCTTTGCACGACCGCGCGGCGGCCGACGATTTCGAGCACCAGCTCGTCGATGAAGGCGATGGCCAGGATCACCGTGCCCGCTGCCATCGAGAGCTGCGGAATCCACAGCGGCGTGGCGTCGTTGCCGGTGGAGATGTCGTGGAACGCATACGACTGCCAAGCCAGCTTGCAGCTGTAGCCCGCAAACAGGACCGCCAGCGCGGCCGCAGCCGCAAGCGCCCAGATCTCGAAGCCGCGCTTCCAGCGGGGCGTGAGTGCGCTGATCAGCAAGGTCACGCGGATGTGCTCGCCACGCTTGAGCGTGTGGGCTAGCGCCAGGAAGCCGGCCGCTGCCATCAGAAAGCCGGCGTAGCTGTCGGTGCCTGCCACGTTGAACTGCAGCTGCCGGCTCACGATGGAAAGCAGCACCATGCCGAGCAAACCGACCATGCACAGCGCTGCCAAGGCGGCAGCGCCGTCATACAGGCCATCGAGCGCGCGGCGAAGGGGAGTTGGCGGCAAGGCGTTGGCGACCGCCATCACATCTTCTTGTAGGCGTCGACCACCGCCTGGCCCTCGGGGCCGGCTTTCTGCAGCCACTCTTGCAGCATGGTGTCGCCCACCTTCTTCATGTCGGCCTTCAGCGCGGGGGAGGGCGGCACGATGTTCATGCCGTTCTTCTTCAGCAGCTCAAGGTACTCGGTGTTCTTGGCACGGGACGTGGCCCAGCCGCGCGTCTCGGCATCGGCACCGGCCTTGAGCAGCGCCGCCTGCGTGGGCTTGTCGAGCGCGTCGAAGGCGGCCTTGTTGACCAGCACCGCGTTCTTCGGCAGCCATGCTTGGGTGTCGTTGAAGTACTTGAGGTACTCGTAGGTCTTGGTGTCGAAGCCGGTGGAGCCCGACGACATGTATGACTCGATCACGCCGGTGGCCATGGCTTGCGACAACTCGGCCTGCTGCACCGTGACGGGCTGTGCGCCCAGCAGCTCGGCGATGCGCGAGGTGGCCGGGCTGTAGGCGCGCCACTTGATGCCTTTGAGGTCGGCCGCCGAGTTGATGGGCTTCTTGCTGAAGATGCCTTGCGGCGGCCAGGCCACTGCGTACAGCAGCATCAGGCCCTGCTCGGCGAGCTTCTTCTCGAGCACCGGCTTCTGCGCCTTGTAGAGCTTGGCCGATTCGTCATAGCTGTCGGCCAGGAAGGGCAGGCCGTCGGCACCGAAGATCTGCCATTCGTTCTGGTAGTTCACCAGCAGGATCTCGCCGATCTGCGCCTGGCCGCCTTGCACCGCGCGCTTGATCTCGGGCGCCTTGAACAGTGAGGCGTTGGCATGCACCGTGATCTTGAGCTTGCCGCCGCTGGCCTTGTCGACGTCGGCCGCAAACTGCGTGAGGTTCTCGGTGTGGAAGTTGCTGGCAGGATAGGCGGCGGGCAAGTCCCACTTGGTCTGGGCCTGGGCGGTGCCCGCGAGGGCCAGGGCTGCAATCAGCATCGAGACATTGAGGCGCATGTGAGATTCTCCGCTTGGGGCAAAGCGCAAGGGTAAGGGGTGAGAGGGTTGGCAGCATTGGGGCTTTTACGACGCCAATCACAAACACTGCTGCGCAACGAGGACCAACTTAGCAAGCCCTGTTCCAAGCCACTCGATCAGATGGGCCACGAATGGGCCGAAGAACGGACCAACGAATGAGCAAACGAATGACGCTGCCATGAACCTCCGATTTGTCGAAGCCTTCTACTGGGTCGTGCAGCTCAAGAGCGTGTCGCGCGCGGCCGAGAAGCTGTTCATCACTCAGTCGGCCATGTCCAGCCGCATCGCGGCGCTCGAAGACGAGCTGGGCGTGCTGCTGCTCGACCGGCGCGACAAGCAGTTCCGCCTCACCGTGGCGGGCATGCGCTTCTTCAGCCACTCGCAGCGCCTGCTGGCCTTGCAGCGAGAGATCCGCGGCGAGATGGGAGCGGGTGCGCGCAAGGTGTCGCTGCGCATCGGCGTCATCGAGTCGGTGTTGCATTCGTGGCTGCTCGAATGGGTGCAGCACACTCGCAAGGCCGACCCCGACTTCGAGCTCGAGCTGTCGGTCGAAACCACGCCGGTGCTGGTCGACCAGGTGAAGCGCGGCGCGCTCGACCTTGCATTCGCCGCCTTGCCGAGTTCGGGCGAAAGCCTGCGCAGCCGCGAGCTGCCGGCGATGGAAATGGCCTTCGTCGGCCACAAGGACATTCACCGCAAGCGGCGCTACACGCTGGCAGAGCTGGCCGCCTACGACATGCTCACCTTCCAGCGCGGCTCGCAGCCGCACGTGGCGCTGATCGACCTCTTCCGCGAGCTGGGCGTGGAGCCGCCGCGCATCCACACCATCTCATCGATCTCGGCCATGGTGCAGCTGGTGGAAGGCGGCTTCGGCGTGGCGACGCTTCCGCTGGCCGCCGTGCAGCGCTTGAGCGACCGTTTGCCGCTCAAGCCGTTGGCCTGCGAGACGCCTCTGCCGCCGCTGCCGGTGCACGCCAGCTACCGTGAAGACCCGACCTCGGTAGTGGCATCGGGTGTGGTCGATGCCATCCTCGATTTCATCGGCGCACCGCGCACTCCCCACAAAGCGGGCCGAAAAGCGTCATCGAAAAAATCGATGAACTAAGCAGAAAATTTCTTGTTTGCCCGAGCGGCAACGACCCCAACACAATGCGGCCAATTCGCAAGACGGTCATTTGAATTGGGGTTTTTGTGCTGACACCAAAAGCGACATCTTCCGCACCCGAACAGGGCGGCATCGCACGGTCCCGTGCAGCCATCCGAAGCGGCGATTTCACCTCGCACACCAGCGGCCTGGCACGCGACCACGTGCAGGGCAACGTCGTGATCCTGCCGAAGGCGCTGGCCGACGACTTCCTTCGGTTCTGCCAGCTCAACCCGAAGCCGTGCCCCGTGCTGGCGGTCTCTCAACCGGGCGACCCGATGCTGCCCAAACTCGGTGCCGACATCGACATCCGCACCGACGTGCCGCGCTACCGCGTGTGGCGCCGCGGCGAGCTGGTCGACGAACCCACCGACCTGCGCGCACTCTGGCGCGACGACCTCGTCACCTTCGTGATCGGCTGTTCGTTCTCGTTCGAGCAGGCCTTGCTCGACTCGGGGCTGTCGCTGCGCCATGTCGACCAGAACCGCAACGTCGCGATGTACCGCACGAACATCGCCACCGAAGCGGCCGGCCCTTTCCACGGGCCGATGGTGGTCTCGATGCGACCGCTGAAAGCGAAGGCGGCGATCCGCGCCATCCAGATCACCTCGCGCTTTCCGGACGTGCATGGCGCACCGGTGCACCTGGGTGACCCGTCGCTGATCGGCATTGCCGACCTCGCCAAGCCCGACTACGGCGATGCGATCGACGTGATGCCCGATGAGCTGCCGGTGTTCTGGGCCTGTGGCGTGACACCGCAAGCTGCCATTGCACAGGCCAAGCCCGACTTCTGCATCACGCATGCGCCCGGCGCCATGTTGATCACCGACTTGCTGAACCACCAGCTCGCGAGTTTCTGAAGCACCCGACCCTTCTGGCTCTCTCAACCTCATCCTCACCGGAGTGAAACATGCAAGCAAGACAGCAGCGTAGAACCGTGATCCAGGCGCTCGGCGCCGCGATGTTGGGCCTGGGGTTTGGCGCGCGAGCGCAAGCTCCGGCCGAGGTGAAGATCGGTGTGATCTACCCGCTCACGGGGCCGGGTGCGGCAGTGGGTGCCGAGCTGCGCAGTTCGCTCGAACTCGCGGCCGACATCATCAACAACGGCGCGCCTGGCATCACCGACCTGCCGTTCTCCGGCGGCAAGGGCCTGCCAGGCTTGAAGGGCGCCAAGATCAAGCTCGTCTTCGCCGACCACCAGGCCAACCCGCAAACAGGTGCCACCGAGGCCGAGCGGCTGATCACGCAGGAGAAGGTGGTTGCGATCGTCGGCTGCTACAACAGTGCAGTGACTGCCACGGCGAGCCAGGTGGCCGAGCGAGCCGGCATCCCCTTCCTGAACCCGGAGTCGTCGTCGGCCTCGCTCACGGCGCGGGGCTTCAAGTGGTTCTTCCGCACCACGCCGCACGATGACCTGTTCGTGCACAACGCCTTCGACTTCCTGCGAGAGCTGGAGGCCAAGAAAGGCATCAAACCCGGCGTCATCGCTACCCTGAACGAGAACGGCCTGTGGGGCACCGAGACGACCAAGCTGCAGGCCAAGCTGGCGCCCGATTTCAAGTACAACCTCGTCAAGCAGGTGCTGTATCCGGCGAAGACGACGCAGCTCACCTCCGAGGTGCAGACGCTGAAGGCTGCGGCGCCGAATCTGGTGCTGCAATCCTCGTACACGGCCGACGCGATCCTGTCGATGAAGACGTACAAGGAGCTCGGCTTCTCGCCCGACATGATCCTGGCCAACAACGCCGGCTTCACCGACACCGACTTCATCAAGACCTTGGGCAAGGACGCCGAGTACGTGATCACCCGCGAGGTGTGGGCGCTCGACCTGGCCAGCCGCAACCCGCTGATCAAGCAGGTCAACGACCTCTTCAACAGCCGCTACAAGATCAACTTCACCGGCAACTCGTCGCGCAGCTTCACCGGCCTGATGGTGATGGCCGACGCCATCAACCGCGCCGGCTCGACGCAGCCCGAAGCCATTCGCACCGCGCTCGCCGCCACCGACATGCCGGGCAGCAAACTGATCATGCCGTGGAAGGGCGTGAAGTTCGACGCGACCGGTCAGAACACGCTGGGCCAGGGCATCTTGGTGCAGATCGTCGACGGCAAATACAACACGGTGTGGCCGTTTGCCATGGCCTCGCGTGAGGTGGTGTGGCCGATGCCGAAGTGGGATCAAAGGAAGTGACACACCCCCGGAGCGGCTGACGCCGCTCCCCCTCGAGGGGGCGACGCCAGCGGCCCGGCAAAGCCGGTTCCGCGGCGTCCGCTTGATCGCTTCCGCTTGGTGCGTCTCTCGCAATCCGAGCCGCTGGAGTAGCTGTATGACGTTCGAAATCCTTCTGCAAACCCTCGCCTCCGGCGTGTTGATCGGCCTGATCTACGCGCTCGTGGCGATCGGCCTCACGATGATCTTCGGGGTCATGGACATCGTGAACTTCGCGCACGGCGAATTCCTGATGCTCGGCATGTACAGCGCCTTCTGGCTCTTCGCGCTGTACGCACTTGACCCGATCCTCACGCTGCCGCTCACGGTGCTGATGCTGTTCGCCTTCGGCATGCTGCTCTACAAGCTGGTGATCAAGCGCATCGTCAACGCACCGATGCTGAGCCAGATCTTCACCACCTTCGGGCTGATGATCCTGATGCGTGGTGTGGCCCAGTTCCTGTGGAAGCCCGACTTCCGCTCGATCGAGAACTCGTGGGTCGCGGGCAGCGTGAAGCTCGCCGGCATCCAGCTCGGCCAGCCGCAGCTGGTGGCGGGTCTCGGGGCGGTCGCCGTCACGATGCTGATCCACGGGTTTCTCACCCGCACCAAGCTCGGCGCGGCACTCGAAGCCACCGCGGCCGACAAGGAGGCCGCGCAGCTGATGGGCATTGACTCGCATCGGATGTTCTCGCTGGCCTGGGGCATCGGCGCGGCCTGCGCCGGTGCGGCGGGTGTGCTGCTGGCGACCTTCTTTCCGATCTTCCCGGAGGTCGGCGCCAACTTCATCCTGATCGCGTTCGTGGTGGTGAACCTCGGCGGCTTCGGCAGCGTGACCGGTGCGTTCTGGGCCGGCATCCTCGTCGGCGTCATCGAGGTGATGGGCGGCTTGCTGCTCGGGCCTGAATACAAGACGGCGGTGGTGCTGGTGCTGTTTCTCGCGGTGTTGATGTTCCGGCCGCAAGGCTTGATGGGGAAAGCATGAAAGTATTGAATACCCTGATCGGGCTCGGCGTGGTGGCGGCATTGCTGCCGTTCACGACCGACAACCCGACGCACCTCAACCTCGCCATCCTGGTGCTGATGGCCGCCCAGCTCGGCGTGGCCTGGAACGTTCTCGGCGGCTATGCCGGCCAGGTGTCGCTCGGGCACGCGGCGTTCTACGGCCTGGGGGCCTACACCTCGACGATGCTGCTGCTCAACTTCGGCATCAACCCCTGGTTCGGCATGCTGCTCGGCGGCGTGGTGTCGGCGCTGCTGAGCCTGGCTTTCGGCTGGTCGTGCTTCCGCATGAAGGGGCATTACTTCGCGATGGCGACCATCGCGGTGGCCGAGATCGTGCAGATCGTCTTCACCAACTGGGACTATGCCGGCAGCGCGGTGGGCCTCACGATCCCGATGACGGAGCGTGGTTGGGGCGCGATGGTGTTCGCTGACAAGGCGCCGTACTACTGGCTCGCGCTCGGCCTTCTGGTGCTAACGCTGCTGGCGAACTGGGCAGTGGAGCGCAGCCACATCGGCTACTACCTGCGCGCCATCAAGGATGAACCCGACGCTGCGCGCAGCATCGGCATCAACATCGCCCGCTACAAGCAGATCGCCTTGTCGCTGAGTGCCTTCTTCACCGCGCTGGGCGGCAGCCTTTACGCGCAGAAGGAGCTCTACATCGACCCGAACTCGGTGCTGAGCACGGCGCTGTCGATCAAGATGGCGCTGGTGGCCATCCTCGGCGGGGTGGGCACGCTGTTCGGGCCAGTCATCGGCTCGGTGGTGCTCACCACCATCGAGGAGCTGACACGCAGCTTCTTCGGCGGCGGCGGGCGCGGCACCGACACCATCATCTACGCGGCGCTGATCATCGGCATCGCGGTGTTCTACCCGAGCGGCGTGATCGGCTGGTTCCGCGAATGGCAGCAACGGCGCAAGACGAAGCAGCGTGCGCCGGCTGAATCGAAGAATGCGCCGGTGCGTGAAGCGGCTGTCGAAGAGGTGGCGCCATGAGCTTGCTTGAACTGCATGGCGTGACCAAGCGCTTCGGTGGATTGACGGCCAACCAAGACGTGTCGTTCAGCGTCGATGCCGGCCAGATCGTCGGCCTCATCGGCCCCAACGGCGCCGGCAAGACCACCGCCTTCAACTGCGTGGCCGGTTTCTACGCGCCGACTTCGGGCCGCATCGAGCTCGACGGCAAGACCATCTCCGGCCTTACGCCGGAAGCCTGTGCCCGCGCAGGAGTCGGCCGCACCTTCCAGGTGGCGCGCACCTTCACCAGCATGACGGCCTGCGAGAACGTGATGGCGGCTGCGCTGCTGCACGAACGCCGCGTGAGCTCTGCCCGCGCCGAGGCGCTGAAGCTGCTGGCCTTTGTCAACCTCGACCACTTTGCCGACAAGCCCGCCGGCAGCATGACCATCAGCGAGCAGCGCCGCCTGGCCGTTGCACGTGCGCTGGCCACTCGGCCGAAACTGCTGTTGATGGACGAGGTGATGGCCGGGCTCAACCCGTCCGAGGTGCGCGAGATGGTGAAGGTGGTGCTCGCCATCCGCGAGCGCGGCATCGCCTGCCTGATCGTCGAGCATGTGCTCGAAGGCATCATGCCCATCGCCGACAAGATCGTGGTGCTCGACCGCGGCATCAAGATCGCAGACGGCACACCCACCGAGGTGTCGCGCAGCCCGGCCGTGATCTCGGCCTACCTGGGAGATGCGTGATGAGCGCCACCCTGCTTGAAGTGAGCAAGCTGCGCGTCAGCTACAGCGGCGTGCTGGCTCTGTCGGACGTCTCTCTCAACGTGCCGGCGGGCAAGATCGTCGCGTTGGTCGGCGGCAACGGCAACGGCAAGTCGACCACCTTGCGCGCCATTGCCGGGCTCAATGCATTGGACTCCGGCAGCATCCGCTTCAACGGCGAGCCGGTGCACGCCTTGCCGGCGCACAAGCGCGTGCCGCTGGGCTTGTCGCTGGTGCCCGAGGGCCGGCGCCTGTTCCCGCGCCTCACGGTGCAACGCAACCTGGAACTCGGCGCCTTCACACGCGACGATGGGCGCGAGGTCGCGGCGAATGTCGACGCGATGTTCGAACTCTTCCCCATCCTGAAGGAGCGGGCGACGCAACTGGCCGGCACCATGAGCGGTGGCGAGCAGCAGATGCTGGCCATCGCGCGCGGCCTGATGGCCAAGCCCAAGCTGCTGATGCTCGACGAGCCCTCATGGGGCATCGCCCCCAAGTTCGTGACCAAGGTGCTGGAGGTGATCCAGCGCGTCAACGAGACCGGCGTCACGGTGCTGCTGGTCGAGCAGAACCTGCACAAGGCGCTGTCGATTGCGCACCACGGCTATGTGATCCAGACCGGCCGCATCGTGATGCAGGGCAGCGGGCACGAACTGGCCAACAACGACGAGGTCAAGAAGGCCTACCTCGGCCTCTGACGCCATGTTGCAAGCCTCGCTCACCCGTCGCGATCTCGCACTGCTGGCCGGCTCGGCCTTCGTGTCGCCGCGATCGCGAGCCGCTGCCGGCACCGCGTGGCGGCTGGCCACCGGCTACCGCAGCGAGTCGTTCCAGACGGTGAACCTGATGACCATGGCGCGCGAGGTGGAGCAGGCGACGCACGGCGAGCTGCGCATCAGCGTCCATCCCAACGGTGAGCTGGGCAAGCTGGGTGAGATTCGCGGGCTGGTGCAAGGTGGTCTGGTCGATGCGGGCGAAACCATCATGAGCAGCCTGGCCGGCGAGATGCCGATCGCCGGTGCCGACTCGGTGCCTTTCATCACCAACTCGTACGACGATGCGCGCCGCATGTGGACGCTGCAGCGGCCGCTGGTCGAGAAGCAGTTCACCGAGCATGGATTGCAGGTGCTGTATGCCGTGCCCTGGCCGCCACAAGGCTTGTATGCCAACAAGCCGATTGCCGGCATCGGCGACCTGCGCGGCAGTCACATGCGCAGCTACAACGCGACCACCGCACGCATCGCGACGCTGGTCGGCGCCGAGCCGGTCGACGTGCCGATGGTCGAGGTGGGCCGCGCTCTCGCCGAGGGCCGCATCGAAAGCATGATCACCTCGGCCGTTACCGGCGTGGAGAATCGCGTCTGGAGCTTCGTGCGCTACTACTACGACATCAACGCCTGGTTCCCCAAGAACATCGTGTTCGCCAACGCGAAGGCCATGCAGACCTTGTCGGCCAGCGCGCGCCAGGCGGTGCTCGCCGCGGCGGCCGATGCCGAAACGCGCGGTTGGGCGGCCAGCGTGTCGGCGGCGGCGAGCTCGGTGGACGAGCTGCGCCGCAATGGCATGAAAGTCGAGCGCGTGTCGCGCGAATTCAGCCTCGACATCCGCCGCCTGGGCGAGCGCTTCTCGCTCGAGTGGGTGCGCCAGGTCGGCCGCGACGCCAACGACGTTTTCATCCCGTATTTCAACCCTCAGCGATAGGCCACCGCGTTGCCGGGCTGGCGATACCATGCCCAGAGTCTCTTCGGCAGCGCTCATCGACTTTTGAAAGCTTTGCCATATGCACGCTCAACCTCGCACCCCCGACCGCTGGCAGTTCTGGATCGACCGCGGCGGCACCTTCACCGACGTGGTCGGCAAGCGGCCTGACGGCAGCCTCGTCACCCACAAGCTGCTGAGCGAGAACCCCGAGCAGTATCGCGACGCAGCGGTCGCCGGCATCCGCCATCTACTGGGCCTGAAGGCCGGCGAGCCCATCACACCGGCGCAGGTGGAGTGCGTGAAGATGGGCACCACCGTCGCGACCAACGCCTTGCTCGAACGCAAGGGCGAGCCGACGCTGCTGGTCACCACGCGAGGTTTTCGCGACGCGTTGCGCATCGCCTACCAGGAGCGCCCGCGCATCTTCGACCGCCACATCGTGCTGCCCGAGTTGCTCTACGGCCGCGTGATCGAGGCGCATGAACGCGTGGGCGCGCAGGGCGACATCGTCGAAGCGCTCGACCAAGTGCATCTGCGTGGCGAATTGAAGGCCGCATTCGACACTGGTCTGCGCAGCGTGGCCATCGTCTTCATGCACGGCTACCGCTACACCGCCCACGAGCAGGCGGCCAAGAAGCTGGCGCAGGAGATTGGCTTCCCGCAGATCAGCGTGTCGCACGAGGTGAGCCCGCTGATGAAGCTGGTGGGCCGCGGCGACACCACGGTGGTCGACGCCTACCTCTCGCCCATCCTGCGCCGCTATGTGGAGCAGGTGGCGGGTGACATGCCGGGCGTGAAGTTGTTCTTCATGCAGTCGTCGGGTGGGCTCACCGATGCGCATGCCTTCCAGGGCAAGGACGCCATCCTCTCCGGCCCGGCAGGCGGCATCGTCGGCATGGTGCGCACCGCGCAGCTTGCGAAGGCTGACCTCGGCGGAGAGAAGGTGATCGGCTTCGACATGGGCGGCACGTCGACCGACGTGAGCCACTTCGCCGGCGAGTTCGAGCGTGCGTTCGAGACGCAGGTGGCCGGCGTGCGCATGCGCGCGCCGATGATGAGCATCCACACCGTGGCGGCAGGCGGTGGCTCCATCCTCAGCTTCGACGGCGCGCGTTTCCGCGCCGGCCCCGAGAGCGCCGGCGCCAACCCCGGCCCGGCCTGCTATCGGCGCGGTGGCCGGCTGGCGGTGACCGATGCGAACGTGATGCTCGGCAAGATCCAGCCTGCGTACTTCCCGAAGGTCTTCGGTCCGAACGCGAACGAGTCGCTGGACCGAGAGGTGGTGACGCAGAAGTTCAACGCGATGGCGGCCGACATCGAACGCGCGACCGGCGTGAAGCGCTCACCCGAAGAGGTGGCCGAAGGCTTTATCGACATCGCGGTCGGCGCGATGGCCAATGCGATCAAGAAGATCTCGGTGGCACGTGGCTATGACGTGACGCGGTATGCCTTGCAGTGCTTCGGCGGGGCGGGCGGCCAGCACGCCTGCCGCGTGGCCGATGCGCTGGGTATGACCCGCGTGTTCGCACATCCATTGGCCGGCGTGCTGTCGGCCTACGGCATGGGCCTGGCCGACCAAAGCGTGATGCGCGAGCGCTCGATCGAGCTGCCGCTGGACACGGCGCTGCCCGAGGTGCGCGAGCGGCTCGAGGCGCTGGCGACGGAGACTGCCGACGAGCTGCGCCGCCAGGGCGTCAGCAGCGCAGCGGTGACCGTGCACCGGCGTGTGCACCTGCGCTATGAGGGCACGGACTCCGCGCTGGTCGTTCCGTTCGGCAATGCGGCCGAGATCCAGTCCGCATTCGAGACGGCTTATCGGCAGCGCTTCGCCTTCTTGATGAGCGAGCGGCGGCTGGTCGTCGAAGCCGTGTCCGTGGAAGCCGTCGGCGCTGGTGATGCGCCGGCAGAAGCCGTGCGCAGCGAGCTGACCCAGGGTGCCGCCGCCGTGGCCGACACCGTCAAGCTCTTCAGCGGCGGCCGCTGGTGGGATGCCGCGCTCGTCGTGCGTGAACAGGCGCACCCGGGCCACACCATCGACGGCCCGGCCATCATTGCCGAGAAGAACGCCACCACCGTCGTCGAGCCGGGCTGGCGCGCGCGCGTTACGGCCCTCGACCACCTGGTGCTCGAACGTGTGCAGCCACGCGAATCGCGCAAGGCCATCGGCACGACCGTCGACCCGGTGATGCTGGAGGTGTTCAACAACCTGTTCATGAACATCGCCGAGCAGATGGGCCTGCAGCTGCAGAACACGGCCTACTCGGTGAACATCAAGGAGCGGCTCGACTTCTCATGCGCGCTCTTCGACGCCGAAGGCAACCTGATCGCCAACGCGCCGCACATGCCGGTGCACCTGGGCTCGATGAGCGAGTCGATCAAGACGGTGATCAACGGCAACGCCGGCCGCATGCAGCCCGGCGACGTGTATGCGTTGAACGACCCGTACCACGGAGGCACGCACCTGCCCGACGTGACCGTTGTCACGCCGGTGTTCGCCGACGACGGCAAGCAGATCCTTTTCTATGTGGGTTCGCGTGGCCACCATGCCGACATCGGCGGCACCACGCCGGGCTCCATGCCACCGTTCTCGACCCGTATCGAGGAAGAGGGCGTGCAGATCGACAACGTGAAGCTGGTCGAGGCCGGGCAGCTGCGTGAACAGGAGATGGTGGCGTTGCTGAAGAGCGGTGAGTACCCCTCGCGCAACCCGCAGCAGAACATCGCCGACCTCAAGGCGCAGATTGCGGCCAACGAAAAGGGTGTGCAGGAGCTGCGCAAGATGGTCACGCAGTTCGGGCTGGACGTCGTGCGCGCCTACATGGGCCACGTGCAAGACAACGCCGAAGAATCGGTGCGCCGTGTGATCACGAAGCTGAAGGACGGCGAGTTCACGCTGCCGCTGGACAACGGCGCGCGCATCAAGGTGGCGATCAAGGTCGATGCGAAGGCCCGCAGTGCGGTGATCGACTTCACCGGCACCTCGGAGCAGCTGGTCAACAACTTCAACGCGCCGCGCGCGGTGTGCATGGCGGCGGTGCTGTATGTCTTCCGCACACTGGTGAACGACGACATTCCGCTCAACGCGGGCTGCTTGAAGCCGCTGCAGGTGATCATCCCCGAAGGATCGATGTTGAACCCGCGGCCGCCCGCCTCGGTGGTGGCCGGCAACGTGGAGACCTCGACCTGCATCACCAACACGCTGTACGGCGCGCTGGGTGTGATGGCCGCGGGCCAGTGCACGATGAACAACTTCACCTTCGGCAACGCGCGTTACCAGTACTACGAGACCATCTCGGGCGGCTCGGGGGCCGGCCCCGATTTCGACGGCACGAGCGTCGTGCAGACGCACATGACCAACTCGCGGCTCACCGACCCCGAGGTGCTGGAGTTCCGATTCCCCGTGCGGCTTGAAAGTTATGCAATCCGCGCCGGCTCGGGCGGCACCGGCCTGCGCCGCGGCGGCGACGGCGGCATCCGCCGGGTTCGCTTCCTGGAGCCGATGACCGCGTCCATCCTCTCCAACGGCCGGCACACCGGTGCCTTCGGCATGGCCGGTGGCGAGCCGGGGGCGGTGGGCGTCAACCGCGTGGAGCGTGCCGATGGCCGCACCGAGCAGCTCGACCACATCGGCTCGGTCGAGATGCAGCCGGGCGACGTGTTCGTGATCGAGACACCCGGCGGGGGCGGCTACGGCGGTGACTGAATCGCTGCCGGCCGCCTGGTACGGGCCGCTTTTCACGCTCGTCTTCGCGCTCAAGCTCGCGCTGGTGTGCGGCGTGGTGTATGTGGCGAGCTTCGCAGCGAGGCGCTTCGGCCACGGCGTGGCGGGAACCTTGTCGGGGCTGCCGATGATTGCCGGGCCGATCATGGGGTTCGTGTTGTCGCAATCCCCGGCTGACCAGGCGCATGCCATCGCGCTGGCCACGCTCACGGCCTACCCGGCGATGGTGGCGCACATGGTGGTGTTCGCGAGGGCTTCTCTGGGCCGGTCGTGGTGGGTTGCCTGGGCCGCAGCCAACGCCGCCTTTCTGCTGGCGGGCGCTGGACTGTTGTGGTTGGCTCTCCCGTTCCCGGCGAATGCCGTCCTTGCTGCCTTCACGCCCTGGGTCGGCCTGCACCTGATGCCGTCGCCGCGACAGGCGCCCGCCGCGCTGCACATCCCTGCGGTGGAGATGGTTCTGCGCGTCGCCGCTGCCGGTGGGTTGGCGACGGTGCTGATCCTCGGTGCGGCGCCGCTGCCTGCGGCGGTGAGCGGCCTGTTGTTGTCGCTGCCCATCACGGGGAACGTGTTGCCTTGCTTCACACAGGCTCGCCATGGACCCGACGCCACGGTCGAACTCTTGCGAGGTTTTTTGCGCGGCATGGCCGGCTTCCTGGCGCTCTTCATCGTTCTGGCGTGGGGCCTGCCCGCGTTGGGCGCCGTGATGTCCTACGTGCTGGGCTGGGCGGCCGCGCTCGTGACGGCCTACCTGGTCCACGCCCTAACGGCGCGACGGCGGCACTTCAGTGATGCCACGGCAAGCCGATAACCCCGGTCATGATCTCCGCTCCCATTCCGTCCGACGAGGCCGAGCGCCTTGCGGCGCTGCGCGCGCTGTTGATCCTCGACACGCCGCCCGAAGAGCGTTTCGACCGCATCGTGCAGTTCGCGGCCTCGGAGTTCGACATGCCGATGGCGCTCATCAGCCTCGTGGATGGCGATCGCCAGTGGTTCAAGGCGCGGGTGGGCCTGGATGCGTGCGAAACGTCGCGCGAGGTGTCGTTTTGCGCTCATGCGGTGTCCAGCCGCCGGATGCTGCTGGTGGAAGACGCACTGAAGGACCCGCGGTTCTTCGACAACCCGCTGGTGCTCGCCGATCCGCACATCCGTTTCTACGCCGGCTCGCCGCTGGTGCTTCGCTCCGGCGCGATCGTCGGTACGCTGTGTGTGCTCGACACGCGCGAGCGCACGCTCGACGCAGTGGACCGCAGCATCCTCGACTCTCTGCGTGCGCTCGCGGTGGCCGAACTGGAGCCTGGCCCATGAACCGCCGGCTGCTGCTGCTGGAACCGCATTTCGTGATGCGGCGGACCGTGGTCACCGTGGCTCGAGAACTCCGTCTCTGCGAGTTGCACGAAGCCACCAGCCACGAAGCTGCGCTGCGCATGCTCAAGACGGACATCTACGACGGCATGCTGGCCGACATCGGCGACGACATGCTGGGCCTCGCCCTGGTGCAGCAGGTGAGAGAGGGTTCCACGCTGTGCGACAGCACGCTGCCCATTGCGGTGATGGCCGGCCGGTTGGACGCGCCGACCATTGCGATGTTCAAGCAGCTCGACGTGCGCCGCATGATGATCAAGCCTTTCAAGGTGAAGACGGCCATCGAGGTGCTGTCGAGCATCTCCGGCGTGCCGCTGCCGAACTGATTCCGCGCTTGTCGGCCAGGGAGGGGGGCGCCGGCGATTCCGATCCATTGAAGGGCTGCGCGGCGGTCGGCGTCGGCCGTGGCGCGTAGTCAACAAAGTCACGATCTGTGCCTTGTCGGCATGGGGCTTGCGTTTCAGCGGGGTATTAGCATCGGGTTCCGAATGCACCCAGCCGCCCCCTCCTCATGACCCTTCGTGCCTGGCTGGCAGCCTGGTTGCTGTGCTGGCTGCCCTGTGCGGCCGTGCTGGCCTCGCCGACGGACTTGCTGGGCCGCTGGAGCATCGTGGCTGCCGATGGATCGGCGCGCGCTGTCGACCGCGTCTCTGCCACGGGCGGGCGCTTTCGCCACGAAAGTGAACTGCAGCTGACGGGCGCCGGCGTGCACGTCATCGATTTCAAGAACTCCAGCGTCATCGCCCGCTTCGAGCACCGTGTGTACGACACCAGCGGCGTGCTGGTGGCCACGGCAGCCGGCGGCATCGACAGCGACGAGTTCAACCCGTTCTTCCTGCGCCATGGGCGTGAACTGAACCTGCCGCCCGGCCGCTACCGGGTGGTGAGCGAACTCGAGTCGCCGTTCTTCCTGGCGCAGCCCGAGCCCTATGTCGACAGCCTGGGCGACTACCGGCGGTCGATCCGCACGGGCAATGCGCTGCTGCTGGTCTGCCTCGGCATCTTCATCGGGCTGGGCCTGTACTACATGAGCCTGGGGTTCATCCGACGCCAACGCGTGCACACGATGTACGCCTTGTTCATCCTCGGCAACCTGCTCTACAACTCGACGGCGCTGCTGGCGGTGCACGACCTGATCGCGACCGGCTGGTTCTACCTGATCAGCGTGCCCATCCTGCTGTCGAACATGGCCTATGTGGTGTTCGTGATCGATCTGCTGGGCATCCGTGCGGACACCGCCCCTCGCTTGCACAAAGTGAGCCGCGCGGTGCTGGTGCTGCTGGCCTCGTTCGTCGCCATCGCCGCGCTGCGCCCGCACTGGTCGCTCGAACTCGACCGCATCGGCGTGGGCATCTTCCTGCTGTTCGGCATGACAGCTGGTGTGATCCAAGCACGGCGCAGCACGCTTGCTCGGCTCTACCTCGCGGCCAACATCGGCTTCTTCATCTCGGGGATCAGCGCGATCTCGCTGATCGACCTGAAAGGCGTGTACTCGATCTACATCGAACACATCGGACTGGCGTCGGTGACCATCGAGGTGCTGCTACTCGCACTGGTGCTGTCGTACCAGTTCGGCATGCTGCAGAAGGAGAAGGAGAGTGCGCTCCTGCGCGCAGAGAACAACCTTCGCCTGGCCAGCACCGATGCCCTGACCGGCCTGCCCAACCGCTATGCGCTGGAGCTCGCGCTGGCTGCGCTGCCACTCGAAGGCGGCCTGACCTTCATCGATCTCGACGGACTCAAGCGCTACAACGACACCTTCGGCCATGCCGGTGGCGACCAGTTGCTGCGCGACTTCGGCACCGGCTTGGCCGAGCGCCTCGGCAGCCGGGCCACGCTGCACCGCCTGGGCGGCGACGAGTTCGCTGCCACCGTCCACGACGGTGCCGTCGAATGGGTCGAGCAGCAGCTGGCCGACACCGTGGCCGCGTTGCGCCGGGCAGGTTATGAGTCGAGCGGTGCGAGCTGCGGCTCGGTGCGGGCATTCGAGTGCACGCACCGCGACGAGCTGGAGCCGCTGGCCGATGCCCGCATGTACGAGAACAAGCGGCGCCGAAGCGTGCGCGACCAGACCGTGCCGCTCGATTCCAGCCCGGTCTGACAACACAAAAACCAAGACCCACAGGAGAAGAACGAATGAAAAGCATCCACCCCTGGCGTCTGATCTGGCCGGTGCTGGCCACCCTGGTCGTGCCTCTCGTGGCCGCCTGGTTCGTCTACCCCGGCACGCACTTGCCGCCGAAGTTCGGTGTGTTCCCGCCCGAGTTCGTGGTGCAGCAACCGCCTTTCTGGCTGCCGTACTTTTTGCTGATGCTGGCGGTGGTGATCCTGATCGTGGTGTTCCTGCTGTTCCCAGGGCTGTTCGGTTTCAAACCGGGGCCTGCAGCCGGGCCCATGCCTGCGCCGGTGCGCTTGCCGCTCTGGTTCTGGCTGGGCACGGTGCTGACGGTGTTCTTCTTCTGGCTGATGTTTGCGCGCTTCACGGTGTTCGGCCAGCTGGTGTACTACGCGTTCTCGCCACTGTGGTGGGGCTTCATCCTGATGCTCGATGGGCTGGTGTACCGCCGCACCGGCGGGCGGTCTCTGCTGGCCACGCGGCCGCACACACTGTGGCTGAGCGCAGGGGTGTCGGTCGTGGGCTGGTACTACTTCGAATACGCCAACTACTTCGTGCTCGGCAACTGGTACTACCCGAACGGCCACATGCCCGAGCTGAGCCACGCAACCATCGTGGTCCTGTTCCTGGTGGCGTACACGACGGTGTGGCCAGCCATCTTCGAGTGGTGCACCTTGCTGGCGAGCTTCCCGAAGCTGGCGGCGCGCTACGCAAACGGCCCGAAGCTGGCGCTGCCCGGCGGCTTGCTCGTGGCAGGCGGGCTGCTGCTGATCGGCGCGATGGTCTTCTTTCCGTTGCCGCTGTTCTGGGTGGTGTGGATCGGGCCGATGGCGGTCATCGTCGGCCAGATGATCCGCCTCAACGTCTGGACGCCTTTCAGCGCGATGGCGCAGGGCAACTGGTCGCCGGCCGTGCTCGTGGCCCTGGCCTCGCTGTTCAACGGCTTCCTGTGGGAGTTCTGGAACTACGGCAGCGCGCAGCCTGCCGGGCTGCCGCCCACCAACCCGAACTACTGGATCTACGACATCCCGTACGTCAACGTGATCCACATCTACGCCGAGATGCCGCTGCTGGGCTACTTCGGCTACCTGCCGTTCGGCATCCTGGTGTGGGTGGTGTTCCTGTGGGCCGGGCAGCTGTTCGGCTTCAATGCCAGCCTCGACTTGACGCCTGTCGAAGGCCGGCAGCGTGCCGGCGAATCTGCAACGACTCCGTGACCCGCGGCAGCGGGTGATGCCGATGTTGCATGCTGTTTCCGCGTGGGGACGGCTGCGTTTTGAGATGATGGTGGGGCCGCTGTAAGAAGCCCTAACGGGCCCCGACAGAGGCGGGTCGTCTCACTCGTTTGCGACACCTTCCACCCCACTCAAGGAGATAGTTCATGAACCAACGTCTGATCGCTTCGTCCGCACTGGCTTCCGTGCTCGCCCTCGGCCTGATCGGCCAAGCCGCCGCTGAAGAGAAGGCGAAGGAAAAGTGCTTCGGCGTCGCCAAGGCCGGCCAGAACGATTGCGCCAACCTCTCAGGCTCGCACTCGTGCGCCGGGCAATCCAAGGCCGACAAGGGCGCTGACGAGTGGAAGTACGTCGCCAAGGGCACCTGCAAGGACATGGGCGGCACCGATGCCGAGACAGCCAAGAAGGCGATGAAGAAGTAAGTCGCATCGAGCAAGTCGCTCGGTCGCTCTGCACGTGAACGCGGTGGCCGCTTCCAGCATGCCGGTAGGCGTTGGCCTGCGCCAACCCCACTACGCCGAGCTGCTGGAGCGGCGCCCGGACCTCGGCTTCGTGGAGGTGCATTCCGAGAATTTCTTTGCCGATGGCGGCGCAGCGCTGGCCGTGCTGCACGAGGCCCGGTCGGCCTACCCGGTGAGCCTGCATGGCGTGGGCCTGTCGCTCGGGTCGGCGGTCGGGCTGGACCCGTGGCACCTCGAGCGGCTGGCCCGGCTGGTGGACCGCATCGACCCGGTGCGGGTGTCCGACCACGCGAGTTTTGCGCGCGCACCGCAGCGCCCGGGCGGGCCCGTGCTGCATGGCAATGACCTGCTGCCGCTGGCCTTCACAGAGGCGTCCCTGGCCATCATGGTGGCCAACGTGTCGCAGGTGCAAGACCGCCTGAAGCGGCCGCTGCTGGTGGAAAACCTTTCCGCCTACCTCGCGTTCGCCGACCGTGATTTCAGCGAACCCGAGTTCTTCAATGAACTGGCGCGCCGCAGCGGCTGCGGCTTGCTGCTCGACGTCAACAACCTGGTGGTGAATGCGCTCAACGACGGTGAGCGCGACGTGGTGCGCGCGGCCTGCGATTGGGTCAATGCGATCGACACGCACACCGTCGGCGAGATCCACCTGGCCGGCTACAAGGACATGGGCGACATCGTCATCGACGACCACGGCAGCCGGGTGCACGAGCCGGTGTGGCAGGTCTATCGCCATGCGGCGCAGCGTCTCGGCCAGGTGCCCACGCTGGTGGAGTGGGACACCGATGTGCCTGCGCTCGACGTCTTGCTCGGCGAGGCGAACACCGCCGCCGCCTTGATGCGCGAGACGGCATGAACGACGCCGAACTTCAGCGTGAACGTGAGCGTCAACAGGCGCTGATGAGCTCGTTGCTGACGCGCGATGGGGGCGGGTTGCAAGGCTGGCTCAGCCATGCCGATACGCGCAGACAGCGTGGCATGCAGGCCTATCAGGCCAACGCCGGAGCGTCGGCCGAGCGGGCGCTGGCTGCGTCTTTCCCCACTGTGCAGGCGCTGGTCGGCGAAGAGTCGTTTGCGGCGATGGCGCGCGCGTTCTGGCATGCCAATCCACCGCTGCGTGGCGACCTGGCGTGGTTCGGCGAGGCGCTGTCGGCCTTCATCGCCGACAGCGAGCAGCTCGCTGATGTGCCCTATCTGAGGGACGTGGCACGGCTCGATTGGCTGCTGGCCCTGGCCGAGCGCGCGGTCGATGGGAAGGCCGACCCGGCCACGCTGAATCTGCTGGCTGAAGTCGACCCGTCTGCGCTTTGCATCGAGCTGATGCCTGGGCTGGCGGTGCTCGAGAGTGCCTACCCCATCGTGAGCTTGTGGTTGGCGCACCAGCCGGGCGACGAGGCCGCAACGCACCGCGAGAAGGCCCGCCGCGCATTGGTTGCCGGCGAAGGCGAACGGGCGTTGGTGGCGCGCGCCGGATGGCGCGGAACGGTGCTGGCTGTCGACCCTGCCAGCGCGCGTTGGACCCACAGTCTGCTGCGCGGCGACACGCTTTCACAAGCAATGGCCGAGGCCGGCGAAGGTTTCGAGTTCGAGCACTGGCTGGTGCAGGCCTTGCAACGCGGCTGGCTGACGCGAGTGAAGCCGCTGGTTTGATTTATCGCGCGCCGGCTGCAAGGTATCGCGCTGCCGGGCGACCAAGATATGAGCGCTGCGCACTGCGGCTGGCTCGCAAGACCGACCCGAACGAAAGCCTCCGATGAACACTGCCGTCCTCACCCCGTTGCTGTCCTTGTGGAACCGCTTCGTTGCCGCACTCGAGGCGCTGCAGCCGCTGGCGCAACTGGGCGCGCGCTTCTATGTGGCGCAGGCGTTCTTTCTGTCGGGCCTGACCAAGATCCACGACTGGGACACCACGCTCGCGCTCTTCAACGACGAGTACAAGGTACCGCTGCTGTCGCCCACGCTGGCCGCCTTCGCCGGGACCACCGGGGAGCTGGTGCTGCCGGTGCTGTTGTTGCTCGGTCTGGCCGGGCGCTTTGCGGCGCTGGGCTTGTCGGTGATGAACGTGGTGGCCGTCATCAGCCTCGCTGAGATCGCGCCGGCCGCCTTGCAGCAGCACCAGCTGTGGGGCAGCCTGTTGATCGGCCTCGCGCTGTGGGGACCGGGCAAGTGGTCACTCGACCGGGTGCTGGAGCCGCGCTTGATGCGTCCTTGAGGGTTCGCGGCCTGCTCGAGTCAACGCGATGCGCCTGCATCGCGTTTGAGAGGCCAAGAATCCGCTTGCAGCTTGGTCGAAAACCTCTTTGCCGACCGGGCCGTGACGAAGGTGCAAACTGATTTCATCGGAAGCGGGGATGTCGTCACCGGCGTCCCTGCGCTTTGAAGGTCAGGCATCGACAGAGAAGAGGTCACCATGCGTATCCGAGTTCACGTCGCCGTCGCAGCCCTGGCGGCGCTCGTGTGGCTCCCGGCCCATGCGGAGTCGCTCAGCTGCAGCCGCGGCACGGCGACGGAAGGCGACTCGCGCGTGTCGGTCACCTACAAATGCGGCGAACCTCTGCTCAGGGACAGTTTCTGCGCGCCGGTGTTCTACGGCGACAACCCGCGTCCCGTGCCCGAGCCGTTTGCCAGTGCCTACTTGCCCTGCCAGAAGGTGGACGAGTGGCTGTACGACCGCGGGCCCGGCAACCTGATGGTCACGGTGCGGTTCCGAGCCGGCGTCGTTCAGGCGATCGAGTACGGGCGCACGCCGCACTGAGCGACATCAGAGGTCGCGTGGGCGGAACGCGATCACCATTGTGGGCGGGATCGTTCCGTCGGTGTCGCGCGGGAGGATCTCCGTCTTCTCGATGGCTCGCAGTACCGCGTCATCCCAGGCCTTGACGCCGCTGCTCTTGGTGAGCTTGCTCGAGAGAATGGTGCCGTCGGGTGCCACACGCACTTCCACTTCAGCCATCGGGTTGCCGTCGATGCTGTCGGTGAACAGGATGTTGGGCTTGATGCGCGCCTTGATGCGCCCTGCATAGGCGGCCGACGGGCCCGCGGAGCGTGCGGCGGTGCTGTTCTGGCTGCCGCCATCGACGCCCATCATCTCCTGGATGCGGGCCAGATTCCTTTTGCGCTGCTCGTCGAGTTGCTTCTCTTTGTCGGCCTCGGCCTTGGCGAGTTTCGCCTTCTCTTCCTGTGCCTTCTTCTTCTCGAGCTTGTCCTTCTCTTCCTGCTCGCGCTTGGCCTCCGCGACCTTCTTCGCCTTCTCCTGCTTCTCTTTTTCGATGGCGATCTGCGGGTCGGGTGCCTGCACCTTGGGCTCTGGCTTCGGTTCAGGCTTGGGCTCGGGTTTCGGTTCGGGCTTCGGCTCTGGTTTTGGTTCGGGCTTGGGCGTTGGCTTGGGTTCGGGCGCCACGTCCCGTTGGGCGGCCACCTGCGGCACGGCGGCCCACAGCTCGGCTTCCACACCTTCGGGCTCGCTCACTCGCCAGCTCACGCCGAACGCGATGGCGATGATCAGGCCGATGTGCACCAGCGTCGCAAGCGCGAAGCCGCGGCCGGTGCCGTCCGAAGTCTTCGGCATCAGGTCCTCGCGCTGGAACGTGGAATTTCGCATCGCTCAGCCGTTGTTCTTCACCGACAGGCCCACGCGTTGCACGCCGGCCTTCTGCAGCAGGTCCATCACGCGCACCACGGCTTCGTACTTCACCGCCTTGTCGGCCGAGATGACGACGGGGGCCTGCGCATCGCCGCCCTGCGCCGCGCTCACGCGGTCAGCCAGGGTCTTGAGCGTCATCGTCGAGACGTCCTTGTTGTCCACGCGCAAGCGAAGCGCTTCGTCCTTGCCAACCACCACCTCGATGACCTTGCTCGGCTGCTGCTTGCTCTTGCCCACGCTCGGCAGATCGACGACACCCGTCGTGATGAGCGGCGCGCTCACCATGAAGATGATCAGCAGCACCAGCATCACGTCGATGAAGGGCACCATGTTGATCTCGTTGATGGTGCGGCGGCGGGACCCACCGCGCATCGGGGTGACGGCGGGCATGTCAGGTCTCCTGCCGGGCCGCCCCAAAGGAGGCCTGCGCCTCCTTGGGGGGCAGCGAACGAAGGTGAGCGTGAGGGGTTGTCATCTCAGCGGCCTCCAGGGACAGGGCCGGTGCCGGCGCCCACGGGCGGCAGAGGCTGGCTGGCGTTGCGCTGCAGGATGTTAGAGAACTCTTCGATGAAGGTCTCCATCTGCATCGCGATGCGGTCGATGTCGCGCGCGAAGCGGTTGTAGGCGATCACCGCAGGGATGGCAGCGAACAGGCCGATGGCCGTGGCCACCAATGCCTCGGCGATGCCGGGCGCCACCGTCGCAAGCGACACCTGCGTCAGGTTAGCCAGGCCGACGAAGGCATGCATGATCCCCCACACCGTGCCGAACAGGCCCACGTAGGGCGACACCGAGCCGACGGAGGCGAGGAAGGAGAGGTTGGACTCCACCACGTCGAGTTCGCGCTGGAAGCTCGCGCGCATCGCGCGGCGCGAGCCATCGAGCAGCACGCCGCCGTCGACCACGCGGCGCTCGCGCATCTTCAGGAACTCGCGCATGCCCGAGGCGAAGATGCGTTCCATCGGTGCACCCTCGACGCGGCGGCCGGCGTCGTTGTACAGGTCGTTGAGGTTCTTGCCGGCCCAGAACTCGCGCTCGAACTCTTCGTTCACCGAGCGCACACGCTTCAGGCCGAAAAGCTTGCCGAAAATCACCGTCCAGCTTGCCAGTGAGACCAGCAGCAGGCCGACCATGACGAGCTGGACCACGAAGCTCGCATTCAACACCATGCCGACGATGGAAAGATCTTGGTTCATTCAGCGGTTCCCGGTTTCTTGGTGGTCATGGGGTGAGAGGGGCCGATTGCAGCACTTGTTCCGCCAGTGCCTGCAACAAGTGTTCGGGGATGCGGCGCGGCCTGAAGCTCGTGGCGTCCACGCAGCCGATGCGGATCTCGCCTTCGGCCAGCCGCTCGTTGCCGCGCCAGGCCACCTGAGCAATGTTCATGCTGGCCTGGCCCGCATGTTCGACTTGCACGGTGATGGTCAGCAGATCATCGAGCCGGGCCGGGCGCAGGTAGCGCACGCTGGTCTGCGAGACGATGAAGATGGCGCCGGTCTGCGTACGCAAGGCCTCTTGCTCATAGCCGAGCGAACGCAGCCACTCGGTGCGTGCGCGCTCGAAGAACTTGAGGTAGTTGGCGTAGAACACCACGCCGCCGGCGTCGGTGTCTTCCCAGTAGATGCGCAGGTCGTGCGCGTGATGATGGGGGCTGGTTGCTGTCATTTACGCAGGGTAAGCGGCAAGGTGCCGCAACCTGCGATTATGGCTGCGCGCGCTTGTAGACCGGCCCCCACAGCGGGTGGCCCTGTTCCGACTTGCTCAGCGTGAAGTTCGGGTCGTCTTTCTTGGCGGCGCGGAACTCGGCTTCGCACTCGACGACGCGGTTGCTGGTGCAGTAGATGAAGGCCAGCGTCTTGTGGGCGGCACCGCGGTCGCGCGGCGAGACCAGCCCGCTTTGCAGCGAGAGGTTCAGCTGCTTCTCGGCCTCGGCGTACTGCGCGTCTTCATAGGCGCGGATGCCGCTTTGCAGGGCCCGCTCGGCGGGGCGTGAGGTCACATCGAGCAGGCCCACGGGGGGCGCCGGAGGCGGCGTGACGCAGCCTGTCAGCAGCACGGCCAGCACGGGAACGAGCGCGAGAGCCTGATGAGTTCTCATGATCCGAAGCGGTATTTGAGTGAGACCGGCTGGCCCGGGACAACGGTGACGCTCGATGTGTATGGCTGGAATTCGTCGTTGCGGATCGTGATCGTGTGGCGGCCTTCGCTGAGCGTCAGCTCGTTCAGCGGTGGCGCTGTGCCCATCGGCTTGCCGTCGACCTCGACCTGGCCCCATGGGCTGATGGCTAGGTGCAGCACCCCGGTGGCGGCCGGGCCAGCCGCAGCGAGGCGCGTTTCACGCTCGCGGGCCTCGCGGGCGCGTCGTTCCTTGGGGGTTTCCTTGAGCAAGACCGGTGGTGGCTTGGCCACGGGGGCCTGAGCGACACGGGGTGTCTCGGCGACGACTGCAGGTGGCGGTGCGACGACCGGCGCGGCCGCCACGGGAGGCGGCGTGACAACGGCGGGAGCAGATGCCGTGGCGACGAGGGCGGGCGCACTGGCCGCAGCCGAAGCCGAGGCATCGACGGGTGCGGGCGCAGGCGCGGCAACCACCGCCACGGGAGGCGGCAATGCTGCTGCTGAGGCCACAGGCGGCGGAGCAATCGCAACCGGCGCAGCCTCTGGAGCCACTTCTGTGGAACCCGAGTGAGACGACAAAGCCCACCAAGCCACGCCAGCCACGAGCAGAGCAGCCACGGCACCACCGATCCACAGCGGCTTCTTGGTCGGCGCAGGCGCCTCATCGGCGGGGTCAGCGGTCTCCTGGGCGTGCTCTTCGAGCCAATGGCGCAGCTCGCGCGACAGGGCGCGGGCCGAACGGTAGCGGTCGTCGGGGTTCTTCTCCATCGCGCGTGCGGCGATGTCGGAGAGGGCCTTGGGCACGGTCGCGTCGACCTCGTGCGCTGGTGGCGGCACGAACTCCACCACGGCGTCGGTGATTTCCTTCAGCGAGGCGCCGCGGAAAGGGCGCGTGCCGGTCAGCAGCTCATAGAGCACCACGCCGAGCGAGAACACGTCGCAGCGGCGGTCGACCGGCTGCTGGCGCACCTGCTCGGGTGACATGTAGTACGGCGAGCCGCCAGCGATGTCGCCATCGGTGTGCTCGTGGTGATGGGCGACGCGTGCAATGCCGAAGTCGAGCACGCGCGGCTGCGTGCGACCCACCATGAAGATGTTGGCCGGCTTGATGTCGCGGTGAACCACGCCCTTGGAATGCGCGTAGGCCAGCGCATCACCGACCCGGCGCACGACCAGCGCGGCCTGCGTGGGCGTGGGCTTCCATCCTTCGAGGCGCAGCTGGCGCAGGTCGCGGCCTTTCAGCAGCTCCATCGCGATGTAGGCGCCTTGCTCACTTACGCCGGCGTCGAACACCGTGACGATGTGCGGGTGGCTGAGGCCGCCCGCAGCCCGCGCTTCGTTCAGGAACAAGGCGTTGAAGGACTCGCGCTCTTCAGCGGCGATCTCGAGGTTCAGGGTCTTGATGGCGATCAGGCGCGACAGCAGCGGGTCGTGCGCGGCGTACACGCGGCCGAGGCCGCCTTCGCCGATCTGGTACTTGAGTGCATAGCGGCCGATGTGGCCGATGGTCGGCAACTGGTCGGCGGCCTTGTTGGGCGGGTTCGCGTTGAACGCGGCCGCAGGCTGTGCCGGCAGGCCGCCCATGTCGGTATCGCTCCAGGGCGCGGAATCGGCGGAGGGAGCGCTGCCGTTCGGGCCGGATGGAGACGGTTCAGAGGCTAAGCCGGACATGGAAGAACTTGGATTCGTCATTCAACGGGGCAGTAAGCAACCACCATCGTATGAGCTTAGAGCAAGCGGGGTGCGCAAAGGCACCAAAAAGCACCGCGTTCGCGCATTAGTAACACCCCGTCACGAAACTGGCTGTGAGGTTTTGCACTACACGACCAATGCAGTTTGCAGTCTTGAGACGGCTTCTCGCAAGCTGTCCATGCTGCTGGCATAGGAAAAACGCACGTAGCGCTCGCCCGCATGCGGGCCGAAATCGCGACCCGGGGTGATGGCCACGTGCGCACGTCGCATCATGTCGAAGCTGAAATCCCAGCTGCTGTTCGAGTGGGCCGAGCAGTCGGCCCAGGCATAGAACGCGCCGTCCGGCATCACAGGCACGCGCAGGCCCAGGGCGTTCAGTGCAGGCACGAGAAAGTCGCGGCGCTTGCGGAATTCATCGCGGCGGCGCTCGTACTCGGCGATCGACGCAGGCTCGAAGCAGGCCAGCGCCGCATGCTGGGCCACCGACGAGGCGCAGATGTAGAGGTTTTGCGCGAGCTTCTCGACCGGCGCGACCAGTGCCTCGGGCAGCACCAGCCAGCCCAGCCGCCAGCCCGTCATGCTGAAGTACTTGGAGAAGCTGTTGATCGAGATGATGTCGTCGCCATGGGTGAGCGCACTGTGGCCGAAGGCATCGTCGAAGCTCAGGCCGAGGTAGATCTCGTCGACCATCGTGAAGCCGCCGCGGCTGCGCACGGCCTGGGCGATGCGAGCCATCTCGTCGCGGGCGATCGAGGTGCCGGTGGGGTTGGAGGGCGAAGCCAGCAGCACGCCTCGCGTGCGTTCGGTCCACGCGGCTTCGACGCCGGCGGCGTCAAGCTGGAATCGATGCTCGGGCGGTGATGGCAACAACACCGGCGTGCCATCAGCAGCCGCTACGAAATGGCGGTTGCAGGCGTAGCTCGGGTCGGGCATCAACACCTCGTCTCCGCGGTCGACGAGTGCGAGGCAGGCCAGCTGCAATGCGGCAGAAGCGCCGGCCGTGATGACGATGCGCCGCGCCGGTACATCGACACCAAAACGTTCGGCGTACCACCGGCTCAGCCGCTCGCGCAGTGCGGGCAGGCCGGTCGCCTGGGTGTACTGCGTGCGGCCCTGGTTCAGGCAGCGCAGCGCAGCCTCTTGCACTAGCGGCGGCGCTGTGAAGTCGGGCTCGCCGATGTTCAGGAAGATCATCGGCGTGCCGCCGCGTGCCGGATCGCACTCGGGGCTGGCCGCCAGCTCCGCCGCGGCCTTGGCGCACTCCATCACATAGAAGGGCTCGATGTGGTCGAGGCGGCCGGCGAGCTTCATCGGCGTATCAGCAGCTGATCAACGCCGAGAGGCGCGAAACGCCTCGACTTCCACCGGCCGCAGGTCCACCGCTGCCTTGTCCAGCACGCCGTTCACGTACTTGTGCCCGTCCGTGCCGCCGAAGCTCTTGGCGAGTTCGACCGCTTCATTGATCGCCACCTTGTAGGGGATGTCGATGCAGTGCTTGAGTTCGTAGACGCCGATCATCAGCACGCCGTGCTCGACCGGCGACAGGTCGCTGGTCTTGCGGTCGACATGGCGCGTGAGTGCGGCGTCGATGTCGGACGCTTCGGCGATGCAGCCGTGCAGCAGCGCATCAAAGTGCGCGCTGTCGCATTTGTCGAAGCCCTCTTGCTCGCGCACGTGAGCGTCGACCAGGCTGGCCTCGGCACCGGACACCAGCCACTCGTACAGGCCTTGCACGGCGAATTCGCGCGAGCGTCGGCGCGATGACTTGGGACGTGCCGTCTTGGCCGCGGGCCGTTTGGCCGGGGCGCTCTTCTTGGGTGCTTCAGCGGTCACGAAAGGTCTTCCAGCAGATTGGCCATCTCGACCGCCACGCGGGCTGCGTCGCGGCCTTTCTCTTCGGCACGGGCCCAGGCCTGTGTCTCGTTTTCAACGGTGAGGATGGCGTTGGCGACCGGAATCTCATGGTCCAGCGCCACGCGGTTGACGCCGGTGCCGCTTTCGTTCGCCACGAGTTCGAAGTGATAGGTCTCGCCACGAATGATGCAGCCGAGCGCGATGAGAGCGTCGAAGCGGTTGCTCTGCGCCATCGCGTTCAGTGCGATCGGCACCTCGAGCGCCCCAGGTACCGTCACGTGGCGGATGTGCTTGGCGGCTACGCCCAGCGTTTCGAGTTCGGCGATGCACGAGGAGGCGAGTTGCTGCGTGAGCTTCTCGTTGAATCGGGCTTGCACGATGCCGATTCGCAAATCGGTGCCGTCCAGATCGGCGGCCTGGCCCTTGTCTGCGTTTTGCATGTGTTTTTCTTTCAGTGTTCCGGAGCAACGAAGCCGGTGACTTCGAGGCCGTAGCCGGTCATGCTGGGCATGCGTCGTGGGCTGCCCAGCAGCTTCATCTTGGTCACACCCAGCTCACGCAGGATCTGCGCGCCGATGCCATAGGTACGCAGGTCGATCTGGCCACGCACGGGCTCGGTGTCGGCCGGCGTGCCGAGGCGGGCGAGCAGGGTGCCGGGATCGTCACCGCAGTTCAACAGCACGGCCACGCCACGGCCAGCGGCCTGCAAGGTTTGCAGTGCCTTGGGCAGGGGCCAGGAGTGACTGCAGGCGCCGGCGTCGAGCAGGTCGAGCACCGACAAGGGCTCATGAACGCGCACCAGCACTTCTTCGTCGGTGCGCACGGGGCCATGGCTCAGCGCCAGATGAACGCCTCCGGTGCGGTCGCGGTAAGCGGTGCAGTCGAACACGCCTTGAGCCGTCGTGAGCTTGCGTTGGCTCACGCGTTCGATCAGCGTTTCGTTGCGGCTGCGGTAGCCGATCAGGTCGGCAATGGTGCCGATCTTCAGGCCGTGTTCCTTGGCGAAGATCTGGAGATCGGGCAGACGGGCCATGGTGCCGTCGTCGTTCATGATCTCGCAGATCACCGAGGCGGGGCTCAGGCCGGCCATGCCGACGAGGTCGCAACCGGCTTCGGTGTGGCCGGCACGCATGAGCACGCCGCCGTCCTTGGCTTGCAGCGGAAAGACGTGGCCCGGTTGCACCAGGTCGTTGGCCTGCGCATCGCGCGCCACTGCGGCCTGGATGGTGCGGGCGCGATCGGCTGCCGAAATGCCGGTGGCAATGCCGGTGGCGGCCTCAATCGACACCGTGAATGCCGTGCCGTGCTGGCTACCGTTGCGCGTGGCCATCGGCGGCAGGTTGAGCCGCTCGCAACGCTCGCGCGTGAGCGTGAGGCAGATCAGGCCGCGGCCGAAACGCGCCATGAAATTGATGGCCTCGGGCGTCACGAGGTCGGCGGCGAGCACGAGATCGCCTTCGTTTTCGCGGTCTTCCTCGTCGACGAGGATGACCATGCGGCCGGCCGCGAGCTCAGCAATTAATTCGGGAACCGGGGAAATGGGCATCCATCAATTGTAGGTGCCCGGTCTGGCGCTGGCAGGGCTGGGTTCTTAGCCCGAGACGCCTGGCGTCAGCATGCGTTCCACATAGCGCGCGATGAGGTCGATCTCGAGGTTGACGGCCTGTCCGACCTTCAGCGTGCCCAGGGTCGTGTTCTCCAGCGTGTGAGGGATCAGGTTGATGCTGAATTCGCACGCATCTGCCAAATCGGTCACGCGGTTGACGGTGAGGCTGACGCCATTGACGGTGATCGAGCCCTTGTAGGCCAGGAACTTGGCCAGGGCCTTGGACGAGCGGATGCGCAGCTCCCATGACTCGCCGACCGTTGCAAAGAACTCCACGTGGCCGATGCCGTCGACGTGGCCGCTCACGATGTGCCCGCCGAGGCGGTCGTGTGCGCGCAGAGCTTTCTCGAGATTCACCGGGCCGGGTTCGCTCAAGCCGGCGGTCTTGTCCAGGCTTTCGGCGGAGATGTCGATGGTGAAGCGCTGGGTCGGTGTGTCGAAGCTGGTGACCGTCATGCAGGCCCCGTTGAGCGAGATGCTGTCGCCGAGCTGCACATCATCGAGATAGCCGGCCGGCGCCTGCAGCACGAGCTGCTTGCCGTGCGACGGGTTCGCTCCCAGGGACTTCGCTTCGACGATGCGGCCGAGGCCGGTGATGATGCCTGTGAACATGGTTGTGAAGGGTAGGGTGAATCAGAAGTGTTCGCGCCCGGGTGGGCGTGCGATGAGGCGCAGGTCATCGCCCAGGCGTTCGATGCTCACGAAGCGTAGCGCAAGCGCATCGTCCAGGCGTTCGATGGGGCCGAACGAGGCGAGGCCCTGCCCATCGCCGAGCAGCTTGGGTGCCTGATAGATCAGAAATTCATCCACAAGACCTTCGCGCACGAAGGAGCCGCTCAGCTTGTGGCCGGCTTCCACGTGAAGTTCGTTGACACCCCGCTGGGCCAGGTCGGCCAGCATGCTGGCCAGATCGACCTTGCCGTCCGCGCCGGGGGCGAGTGCAATCTCGGCGCCGCGCGCAACGAGCGCTTCCTTGCGTGGCTTGTCGGGGCTGGCGGCGTAGATCAGCACCGGGCCGGGCGGCTCCAGGATGCGCGCCGACGCCGGCGTGTCGAGCCGCGAGTCGACGATCACGCGCAGTGGTTGGCGGGGCGTTTCCACCAGGCGCACATCGAGGCGCGGGTTGTCTTCGAGCACCGTGCCCACGCCGGTGAGCACGGCGCTCGCGCGCTTGCGCCAAGCGTGGCCGTCCGCGCGGGCGAGGTCGCCGGTGATCCATTGGCTTACGCCGTTCAACAAAGCGGTGCGGCCATCGAGCGAGACGGCGGTCTTGAGCCGGACCCATGGGCGCTTGCGCAGCAAGCGTGAGAAGAAGCCGATGTTGATCTCGTGTGCTTCATCGGCCATGAGGCCGAGTTGCACATCGATGCCTGCGGCTTTCAGGCGCTTCAAGCCTTCGCCGGCGACCTGCGGAAACGGGTCTTGCATCGCCGACACCACGCGGCCGAGGCCTGCAGCGACGAGTGCGTCGCAGCAAGGCGGCGTGCGGCCATGGTGCGCACAGGGCTCGAGCGTGACGTAGGCCGTGGCACCGCGCACATCGTGCTTGCGCTCGGCGGCATCGCGCAAGGCCATCACTTCGGCGTGATGGCCACCGGCTTGCTGGGTGTGGCCGCGGCCCAGCACGTGGCCGTCGGGCGAGGTGATGACACACCCGACGCGTGGATTCGGCTCGGTCAGGGCGAAGCCCTGTGCAGCGAGTGCCAGGGCTTCACGCATGAAGGCCTGGTCGGCAGGGGAAAAGGTGGCGGTGTTCATCGGCGTGGCCTTGAAGCGGCCACGTCGTTCAAGGTTGGTGCTGAACGGTGGCCACGGAGGCGTCATTGTGCGGCGGAACGGCGCTCGAGCAGCTGGCTTGACCCCGCACGACAAGGTAGTTCTGTTGGCCGAGGTAGCCCAGTACCCGGGTGTAGCGATCCGGGTGCTCGTCGTTGTGATCGATGCGGCCGTTGCCATCGTGGTCGGCGCTGTAGCGGCAGACCATGAACGTGGTGGCGGTGTTGCCGATCGCCCAGCCTTCCGGGACGATGCGAAGCTGACCCGACCAACCGCCGTCCGATGACGCCTGTGGCACGAGGCAGGTGTACGCGATGGACGTCGCCGCGGTGTCGGTTTCGCAACGCGGCGCGGTGGTGGGGCTGGGCTCGAGCAGCAGGTTCACGGCAAGCGGCATCGGCTTGTCGTTGGCGAGCACTGGGTCCGGCGCGGTGGAGAGTGAGAAGCGGATGTAGCCGCTGAGCAGGCTGCCGGATACTGCCGTGCATTCGGTAAGCTCGGCGTTGGTGATCTCGCGCACGGCCAGCGATGCGCGGACATTGCACTGGCTGATCACCAGGCCGGTGGCGTTGTTGACGATCCAGGCGATGGTGCTGTGGCTTGAAGGCTTCACCACGCTGCGGCCTTCGCTCAGCACCTTGGCGCCGGCGGGCAGGTGGTGACGCGGTGTTAACACCTGGTCTTGCGGAGCGATGGCGAGCGCAGCCGAGTAGATCGGCGCCGTGCTCGACAGATTCGATTGCAGCTGAATGGCCTGCGTCGTGCCGCTGCGGTCGAGCCAGCTCACCACGACTTGATTGCGCTTGAGCGATGCATCTGACGCTGGCATCACCGTGCGCGTGAGCGTGTAGGTGGTGGGCGTGTCGCTCGAAGTTGCTTGATGCGCGCTGATGCCGTCAAAGGCCGCTGCATTGGCGAACTCGCGCACCTGCTCGATATCTCGTTGGGCCAGGCCCACGGCCTCTGTGCGCTGGCGAGCGATGTCGCCGTTCAGCCGCAGCCACGATTGCAAACGAGCGGCTCCCAGCACGCCCATCGACAGCACGAGGAAGCCGACGAGCGCTTCGACCAAGGTGATGCCGCGTTGGCGGCGACGTGAGGATGCGTTCATGACGGTTCTCAGAAGTCGCGCCAGCTGCCCGCCACGCGGGCGTAGCTGCCAGTGCGGTCATGCAGGGCCTTGAGGAGCGCGGCGTTGTGGTCGATCTGTGTGGCACCGGTGGCTTGCAGATTGCCTTCGACCAGCACGGCGCCGTTGACCGATGCGCCGGCGGTGTCGGTCCAGCTGGTTGACGTTGTGTAGACGACGCCGTGGATGATGGCGTTGGCATGGATGTCGACGGGGCCGTCGGCCACGAGAAGCACTGGGCGTTCGGGCGTGCCGAGCACGATCGGTGTGTCGAGCTTCAAGCCCCCATCGAGCCACATCAGCGAGGTGTAGGGAGTTTGCGCGAGTGACTGGTCGCAGGCGCTCTTGCAGTCCACGATGCGAACGGTCGGCTGGGCACGCCAGGTTGCCTTGTCCATGCGGAAGACGCTTGCGAACAGGCCTTGCACGCTGAGCTGCGCCAGCGCGGGATCGTCGTCGATCACCGATGCGGCTACAGGAGTGCCAGGGCTGCTGGTGAGCTGAAGTCGTGCGCTGTCAACGCTGCCGCCGCTGTGCACAGTGATGCCACCTGAGCGCGGGTCTGAGTGGCGAACAACGAGCGTAGGCGAGTTGAAGCTGGATGTGCCACGCACGGTCAGGGCTGCGGGGGGCGGGCTGTCCAAGCCCGGCAGACGCCCGACAAGTACCTGTACCTGTGCACGGGAGCCGTTCGAGCTGCCGCTGAGGCAGGCGGCAGTGCCGTCGCTGCACCCGATCGACGTGAGCTGCAGCAGGCCGGCTTGGCTTGCTGGTGCAAGCCTAATCGCGAAAGCCAGTGCACTGCTGCCCGCGCCGACCGGTTGCGGCGCGCCCGAAGCCGGGCAGCTGCAGGCCCAGTTGCCACCGTTCTCGACGCAGGCAGCCTCGAAGACGGCGGCGCCATGCTCCCGAAACGGCGATGCCGCAGCCTGTTTGCTGGGCAGGCAGTCGTCACCGATCGGGACATCGTGGTTGAGTTGCGCGATGGCCCACTCCAAGCCCGCTTCGGCGGCCTCGAAAGCCTGGGCTGCGCGGTACTGGTTCGCCGAGGTCTTGGCTTCGAAGATCATGCTGCGGTTGGCGAACGCCACGCTCAGCAAGATGGCGAAAACCATCATCAGCGCAATGCCCAGGGTGGCCGCGCCGCGCTGGGCGGTGAGTGAGTGCGATTTCATGCTGGGCACGCGCCGCTGAGTGCGTCGTTGCGAAGGCGGACCGTGGCCTGCACGGTGCGGCTGACCTCGGGGTTGGTCGCAGCCTTGGCCTCGATGTGTACCGCGAAGCTGCGCAGCTGCTGGCGGGGCGGGCAGGTGTTGCTGCTTCCCGCCGCACAAGGCCGGGCGCAGAAGCCGTCGAGCACGATGTCTTGTGCGTGGGGTGTGATGCTGAACGATGCAACGCGCAAGGTACCGCTGTCCGTCATGGCCTGCCAACTTCCGTTGCCGATGCGCATTTCGATCACGCTGTCTCGAAGGCGGTAGGCGAAGTCGTGGCTGTCTGTTTCGCTGCGTGCATACGAGAAGCTGGTTGCTTCGTCGGAGACGTTGAGTGCGGTGTAGGGATTGGCCTGGAGCGGACTGCCGGAGGCGTGCCACACGCCGTCGCCTGCGCGGTTCCAGTAGCCGGCGCGGCGAAGGTCATGTGCGACCAGGTCCGAAGCGGTGCGCAGGTCTTGCATCAGGCGCGCTTCGACGATGAGGCTGCGGTTCTCGCGCAAGTGGTGCGTGAGCGTGAGCAAGGCGGCGGCCACGATCACGAGACCGATGGCGATGCCCACCATCAGCTCGACGATCGACAAGCCACGCTGACGAGCGCGGGTGTTCATAGGTTCCAGCAACGCTTGTTGTCGGCGCCGGAGTTGGCCGCTTGTTCGCTCGTGCCCGATGCGTAGATCGTGTTGCCGCCCTCGACAACGAGGCGCAGGACTTTGCAGGCGCTGTCTTTGGCTTGCGTGCCTGCGCCGGTCGCCGTGGCGGTGAACCCGGTGGTCGAGATGTCGATGACGCTCAGCTGGTAGTAGCCCATCGACGTGGTGGCATTGATCTTCAGGTCGGCGATGCTTGCGTAGCTGCTGTGGTCAGAGCGCCAGCGCTCCTGGCTCATCTGCAGCTGGAGCAGAGCAGTGAGGCCATCGGTACGCCGTGCCTTGAAGAGCGGGCCGGCGAAGCTCGGGTAGGCGGTGGCCGCCAGGATGCCGGCGATGGCCGTCACCACCACCATCTCGATCAAGGTGAAGCCGCGTTGCGTGTTGCTGTTCATGGCAGTTCCTCAGCAAGCGCGATAGCCGGAGATCGCGGCCTGCGGCGAGCAGGAGCGCACGCGGCCCATGATGTTGACGGTGTGGTGCACCGCGCGGTTCTGYGGGCCGGTCACGCGCAGGGTGGCGGTGGGGCTGGCGGTACCGTGCAACGGGTCGAACAGAACCGAGCCCACGTTGGCTTGCAGGCTGACGCGCTGTGTGGAATCGAGCGCAACCGTCTTGATCTGCTGTGCGTCGCCTTCGCACTGCGCCGGTCCGGCAGCGGTGCACTGGCATTGATCCGCCGAGCCGGTGTGGATGACGTAGCAAGTCGAGCCGGTGCTTGCATCGGCCTTGAAGCTCACGCGCACGGCCTGGTTGCGTGACACGGCTTCAGATCGGGCAAATTGCAGATCGCTTGCCATCTGCGTGGCCACGCCGTCGATGCGGCGGGTATCGATCAGGTTGCCGAAAGACGGCATGGCTGTCGTCATCACGATGCCGGCGATGGCAACCACGACCATGGTTTCGATCAATGTGAAGCCGTGAGCCGACTTTCTGGCATGACCGCGTGAGCTTGTTGTTTGCATGTTTTCCCCCTGTGTTTGAACTGCATCCAATGTAGGAAATGCAGGTCGTTCCAGCTTCCACCGCTGGGGGGAAACACCGGGCCTCTGGTGGGGGCACCCGGCAGGGGGGGCTTCGCCTTCCCAGCGGTCAGCTGTCCGGGCGGGTGAACTCGCGGCGCTTCATTGCCAGGTAGTCGTCGCGATCGAGTTCATGCAGCTGTGTCGCGTATTGCTCGGTGGCAGCGAACCATGCCTCCATGCGCTGGGTGCGTTGCTGTGCCGGCGGGGCGGTCAGCGAGGCGAGGTACGCGTCGATCGCCAGGTAGTAGCGCATGGTGTTGCGTTCGACCACGCCGCGCATGCCGCCGATGTACGGCGAGCTGGCACCAGGCTTCTCTTTGGTGAAGCCGACCTTGCCCGATCCCACGGTGGCCAGATATCCGCGCATGGCCAGCTTCGCCGTCAACCCGTAGGCGTAGGCGTAGTCCAGGTGCAAAAAGGTCTTCTGGCCGCCTTCGAGCGGGATGGCCTGCAACTGGATGCGGTAGTCATGCGTGCTGAAGGGGCCGCTCGCAGCGCTCAGCCGCACGGACAGGTAGTCAGGGCTGGCTTCGAGAGGTTGCAGCGTGAAATTCACGCGGTAGCTGTCGCTCAGCGGCTGGTCGAGCTTGCGGCCGATGTTCACCGCCACGGTGCCGGCCGAGGCGGTGCACTGCTTGGTGTTGATGTGCAGCATCAAGATCTCGCACCAGACCTGCGGCTGCTGCAGATGCTCGCGCGCCAGTGCATACGGCTGGGAGACGACAGCGTCGATGCTGCCTTGCAGTTGCTCGCCCGCTTCGGTGGAAACCAGTTTCAGCGGCCTGCCGAAGGGGCTGTGTACGAGTTCTGGAGCGAGCTGCGCTTGGCGCTCGCGCAGGGCCACGCCTGCTGGCGGCTCGGCCAAGGCGGGAAGGGCGACCGCGCACGCGACCATCCAGGCAGCGAAGGGGCGAATGAAACTCAAAGCTCGATGACTCCGAACGGCAACGCCCGATGTTGACGCTTTGGCGCGGAGGGCGTTGTAGGACTTGTTCCGTTGCGCGGGTGAGGCATCAACGCATCGGGAACGGCTGGAAGCCGTCAGATGTCGCGAATCAGCTGGCGGAACTCGTCCACGTCTTCGAAGCTGCGATAGACGGAGGCGAAGCGAACGTAGGCGACCTTGTCGATGCGCTTGAGTTCTCGCATCACCAGTTCCCCGAGGCGGGTCGAGGCCACCTCTTTCGCACCGCTGTTGAGCAGCTTGTCCTGCATGCGCTCGATGGCGGCGTCGATCTGCTCCACGCTGACCGGGCGCTTGCGCAGCGCCAAGGTCATCGACGCGCGAATCTTGCCGATGTCGAACTCGGCCCGCGTGCCGTCTTTCTTGACCACAGAGGGCAGGGCGATTTCCGCGCGCTCGTAGGTCGTGAAACGCTTGTCGCAGCTCTGGCAGCGGCGCCGGCGGCGCACGACATCGCCTTCGTCGGACTCGCGCGTCTCGACGACCTGGGTGTCTTCGTGGGAACAGAAAGGACAGCGCATGAGCGGCTTCGCCAAAAACGAGGGCGGGGTCGCTCAGCGACCCCTTCTCGGCTTATCTGTAGACCGGGAAGTCTTTCGTCAGCGCGGCGACCTTGGCTCGCACGGCCGCGATGTTGGCTTCATCATGCGGCTTGTCCAGCACGTCGGCGATCAGATTGGCCGTGACCCGAGCCTGTTCTTCCTTGAAGCCGCGGGTCGTGAACGCCGGTGAGCCGAGGCGAATGCCGCTGGTGATCATCGGCTTTTGCGGGTCATTGGGGATGCCGTTCTTGTTGCACGTCATGTGCGCCAAGCCCAGGATGGCCTCGGCCTCTTTGCCGGTGAGGTTCTTGGGCCGCAGGTCGACCAGCATCACATGGCTCTCGGTGCGGCCGCTCACGATGCGCAGGCCGCGCTGGGTCAAGGTTTCGGCCAGTACGGCGGCGTTCTTCACCACCTGCTGCTGGTATTGCTTGAACTCGGGCGAGAGTGCTTCCTTGAAGGCCACCGCCTTGGCGGCAATCACGTGCATCAGCGGGCCGCCCTGGATGCCGGGGAAGATGGCGCTGTTGACCTTTTTGGCAACGGCTTCGCCGTTCATCACGATGATGCCGCCGCGCGGGCCGCGCAGGCTCTTGTGCGTGGTGGACGTCACCACGTCGGCATGCGGGACGGGGTTCGGATATACGCCCGCGGCGATCAAGCCGGCGTAGTGCGCCATGTCGACCATGAAGTAGGCGCCGATGGCCTTGGCGACTTTGGCGAACCGCTCGAAATCGATGCGCAGGCTGTAGGCCGAGGCCCCGGCGATGATCAGCTTGGGCTTGTGCTCGTGGGCCAGGCGCTCCATCGCGTCGTAGTCGATGGCTTCGTTGGCGTCGAGCCCGTAGCTCACGACCTTGAACCATTTGCCGCTCATGTTGAGCGGCATGCCGTGCGTCAGATGGCCGCCCTCAGACAGGCTCATGCCCATGATGGTGTCGCCGGGCTGCAGGAGTCCGAAGAACACAGCCTGGTTCGCCTGCGAACCGGAGTTGGGCTGCACGTTGGCATGCGCAGCGCCGAAGAGCTGCTTCACGCGGTCGATTGCCAGCTGCTCCGCGATGTCAACGTATTCGCAACCGCCGTAGTAACGCTTGCCCGGGTAACCCTCGGCGTATTTGTTGGTGAGCTGGGTGCCTTGCGCAGCCATCACGGCAGGCGAGGCGTAGTTTTCAGACGCGATCAGCTCGATGTGGTCTTCCTGGCGCTGGTTCTCGCGCTGGATGACAGACCACAACTCGGGGTCGACATTGGAAATGGTGGATTGAGCGCGGTCGAACATGTGGCAGTCCTCTGTGTCAGAAGTCCCTCGGCAAGCCGCATCGTGGATGCGACCTCGGGGCTGCCCAGGCGAACGGCTGAACCGGCCCCGGCACCCGGGGCGGGCCGCGCTTCCCAGTGGTTCACCACCTCAGCTCCGTGGCATGTGCCATGAGCCTCTATCGCCAGTCGCGCAGCGGGTGAAGTGTACCGCGGCACCCGCGCGCGGCGGGTGAAAAAGCTCAGCGCAGCAGTGCGATCTGCTCGTTGGTCTGCTTGTCGCTGGCGGCTGCAGGCCGTGTGTCGACGTCCGGCCCGGTCACGGTCGCGGGCAGCGTCACAGGCGTGGTCGGCACGATCAGCGGCGCAGTCACCGAGATCGACTTGCCGGCGGCCACCAGACGCAGATGATCCTGCTCGGCTAGCACCTTGCCGGCGTAACCACCGTCGTCGGTCAGATTGGCCGCTCCTACGTAATAGCGCAGTCCGGCTTCGATGCTGCCAGCGCGCGCGATACATTCCTTCAACACCTGCACGCCGACGCGCAGGTTGGTTACCGGATCAAAGGCCGCGTGGTTGCCGCCGAAAGCTTCGTACTTGTCGTCGTGAACCTGCGTCATCACCTGCATCAGGCCTTGGGCGCCCACTGGGCTCTGGGCGAAGGGGTTGAAGCTGGACTCAATGGCCATGATTGCCAGGATGAGCGTCGGCTCCAAATGGGCCTTGGCGCCCACCGTCCACGCCTCCTTCACCAGACGGCTCACCGGTTCGGGTGCCACGTGATAGCGGCGCGACAACCAGATGGCCACCGCTGCTTGCTGGCGGGTGAGATCCTTGGGGTCGTATGCGGTTGCCCGGGCGATGGCATCGGGCTCGCTCAAGTCGGCCAGAGCTTCCAGGGTGCCTTCGGTACGGGCTTCGTGGCGGGCTTGCAACCAAGTCAGCGTGCGTTGTTCCACGGCGTGGCGCAGCTCGCGCTGGCCGGCAATGAACAGCAGTGCCGAGACGAGCAACAAGCCGAGCAAGGCCAGGGTGTTGTGGCTGACTTCCAGCAGGCCATGGCCCACGTCACTCAAGAACACAGCGCTGGAGCGCGTCGCCGATTGGCGGGCCGCTTTCAGCAGCGAAACTAGATTTTTAAGCGCTGTCATGTCACTCCTTTCTTCTCTGTCCCTCCTGTGCTTGGCCCGAGGGCAAGCGACTGGAATGTGACAGTGATAATCCGCAGCGTGAATTTGCCGCGAATTAGGCAGCGTTGCACCATGTGTCTCGGGGGTGAGTCATGGTGCGGGTTTCCCCTGGTCTACGTCAGGGTCGCGGATTCTAGGAAGACCGATCATAACCAGTCAAGCATTAGGCCGGCATGTTTAATAACTCAAAGCTATGAAGTACCGGGATTTGCGGGACTTCATGAGTGGTCTGGAACGCCTTGGCGAACTCAAACGGGTCGCAGAGCCAGTGTCTGCGCGGCTCGAGATGACAGCGCTCAGCGACCGCGTGTTGCGTGCCGGTGGTCCGGCACTGTGGTTTCAAAACCCCGACGGTTACAAAATTTCGGCCTTGACGAACCTCTTCGGGACAACTCGTCGTGTCGCTTTGGGCATGGGTGCTACCGAGGTAAATGAGCTTCGAGACGTGGGCCGTGTGCTGGCCAGCCTGAAGGAGCCGGAGCCACCCAAAGGGCTCAAGGACGCCGGCAAGCTGTTACAGATGGCCAAGGCCCTGTGGGACATGAAGCCGGCCTCAGTCCGCGGCGCGAGCTGTCAAGAAGAGGTCTTGCAAGGCACCGAGGTCGATCTCGGCGAGTTGCCGATCCAGACCTGCTGGCCCGGCGACGTGGCTCCCTTGATTACCTGGGGCCTCGTCATCACGCGGGGGCCGCAATCCGGGCCGAACCCCCGCAAACGACAGAACCTGGGCATCTATCGGCAGCAGGTCATCGGTCCGCGCCAAGTCATCATGCGATGGCTCGCCCACCGGGGCGGGGCGCTTGACTTCCGCGACTTCGCACTGGCCAATCCCGGCAGTCCATTTCCGATCGCGGTCGCGCTGGGCGCCGACCCAGCGACCATTCTGGGCGCGGTGACACCGGTGCCTGACACCTTGTCGGAGTACCAGTTCGCCGGCTTGCTTCGAGGGAGCCGTACCGAAGTCACCGACACATCAGTCGGCGATCAGGGCGTCATGCTGCAGGCACCCGCCAGCGCCGAGATCGTGCTCGAAGGCCACATTCCCATCGCCGCCAAAGGCTTCACCGGCACCAGCGCGCATGGCGTGGCACTGAAAGAGGTCGGCGGCTATCTGTATGCGCTCGAGGGCCCGTTCGGCGATCACACCGGTTATTACAACGAGCAAGACTGGTTTCCGGTGTTCGAGATCGCCCGTCTGACCCGGCGCAAGAATCCGATCTACCACTCCACCTACACCGGCAAGCCGCCTGACGAGCCGGCGATGCTTGGCGTGGCGCTGAACGAAGTCTTCGTGCCGATCCTTCAGAAGCAGTTTCCCGAGATCGTGGACTTCTACCTTCCGCCCGAAGGTTGCAGCTACCGCATGGCCATCATCAGCATCAAGAAGAGCTACCCCGGCCACGCCAAGCGTTTGATGTTCGGCGTGTGGAGCTTTCTGCGGCAGTTCATGTACACCAAGTTCATCGTGGTGACCGACGACGACGTGGACATTCGCAACTGGCAAGACGTGATCTGGGCCATCACGACCCGCATGGACCCGGTGCGTGACACCACGCTGGTGGAGAACACGCCGATCGACTACCTCGACTTTGCTTCGCCGGTCAGCGGCCTGGGCGGCAAGATGGGGCTGGACGCCACGAACAAATGGCCAGGCGAAACCAGCCGCGAATGGGGACGCAACATCCGCATGGATTCCAGCGTGGAGCAGCGAGTCGCCCATCTGTTCGACGCGCTGATGAAGCCGGCTCAATGAAGCGGTGATGAGCCATAGCGGTTCTCACTTGGCATTGCCGAAGCGGCTCACCTAGCTTTGAGATGCCTGCATGCAGGTAATCTCACCGGCGCAGTCCCTGCGCTACAGGAGCCCCGGACCCACTTCCTCTGGAGCCCCGAAATGGTGGCGTCAGCCATCCGCCCCCTCTCACCGCAAGGTCGAGAGGGGGTTTCGTTTTCTGGACTAGAACCTGACCATCAAGGCGACCAGCTCGCGCAGCGCGCGGTTCACGCTGGTGTAGCCGGTGGCGGTCGGCACCCAGTCGAGCGCCGGGTTTTCAACACGACGAGCCATGGCCATCGGGGCAGCCTGGATCTTCATGGTGCCACCTGCCGCCTGTTCGAACGACTTCTGCGCGCGAGGCATGTGCCATCCATGGGTGACGAGAACGATGCGTGTGACATTGGCCTGCTTCAACAGAGGCACGGTGCGCAAGGCGTTCTCGCGGGTATCGTGCGAGCGGTCTTCCAGCCACTTGATGGGGTGGCCGAAATCACGTGATGCGATGCGGGCCGCTGTTTGGGCTTCGGGCTGGCCGTCGGCCTGGCCCCAACCCAAGCCGCCACTGAACGCGACGGGCGCGCCGACCTCGCGGCTCAGCCAGATGCCATAGCGCAGGCGCTCGAGCGAAGCTGCAGTCAGGTTTGCGACGCCGTACTCCGGAGCCAGCGTCTCCTGGCCTCCACCGAGGATCACGATGGCGACCTGCTCCTTCGCGGCGACGGCGGCTTTCAGTTCCGCAATCGCTTCGGCGCTGAGCACGGGCGGCGGCTTCAGCATGAACTGGTTCAGCAGTTGGCCGGTGCCCAGGCAGGTACTGAACCACAGGCCCACGATGCTGATCAGGATGACGAACCAGCCGAGGCCGCGACGCGGCAGGATCAAACGCGCGCCGATCAGGATCAACAGGAAGAAAGGAAGAGGTGGCAGCACCAGGGCCGCAATCACCGGCGTCCACGATTCAATGCCGAGCAGGGTCAGCAAGCCGTTCATGCCGTGTCTTCTTTCTTGAGGTTGTAGGTCGGGTCGGCGCGATTGTGCCGGGGTGCACGCGCTCACAGACCGCTGTTTGCACCAGCGTGGCTCACGAACAGTGAGAAATTGCGCGCTTGTCGTGGTTTGCCGTTGCCTGTCCAGCGTCCGCTGGCGCGGCTTGCGTGGCTACGGTGCCAAACGTTCGCGTACCCAGGTGTCGCCTTCTTGGCGATAGTGCAGCCGATCGTGCAGGCGAGACTTGCGGCCTTGCCAGAACTCCCAGCTGTCGGGCACCAAACGGAAGCCGCCCCAATGCGGCGGACGGGGCGGTGAGAGTGCGTAGCGTGCAGCGGCCTTGGCCGCATTGGTCACCAGCACAGCACGCGAGCTGATCACTTGGCTTTGCGGCGAAGCCCACGCACCAAGGCGTGAATCGAGAGGCCGAGAGGCGAAGTAGGCGTCGGACTCTTCTGCGCTGGTGCGTTCCACGCGGCCCTCGATGCGCACCACGCGCTCAAGTTCGACCCAATGGAACTGCAACGCTGCGAACGGGTTGGCCGAAAGCTCGGCGCCCTTGCGGCTCTGGTAGTTGGTGTACCACGTGATGCCACGCGCATCGAAACCCTTGATCAGCACGATGCGCGTCGACGGGCGATGATTCGCGCCCACCGTGGCGAGGGTCATCGCATTGGGCTCGGGCACCTGCGCATCGAGCGCTTGCTGGAACCACAGGCCGAACTGCTCCAGCGGGTCGCTGCGCGAAGCGGACTCGTCGAGTTCGGCGCGCTCGTAGCTTTTGCGAAGGTCGGCGATGTGATTCATGTTCTGAGTATAGAAAGTGCTTGCAGCTACCTGAAAGCCTCAGGTGAAACCCGCAAGGGACTCGCGGCTTGCTTACCGAATTCAACTTACGGGGAAGGCCTTAAGTGAAGCCCCCACTATCTTCGCAAGCCCCGAACTCCGATTCTTCTGATGATGGTCGGCCACCAAGGCGGGCCGCAAATCCATACGCACAAGGGAGAGTGGCCGCATGATTTCTCGGCCGGCAGTCGTGGTGTTGGCAGCAGGCCGGGGGTCGCGCTTCCGCGGCTTGCATCACAAGCTGATGCAAGGCCTGGGCGCATCGACGGTGCTTGCGACTACCTTGTCCAACGCCCTGGCGACTCAGCTTCAGGTGCTTGTGGTGACGTCTGAGCCGCTGGCAGAGCTTGTGAGCCGCCACGTTGCCACGCGTGACATGGTCGTGCTGCCTTCGCCCGATTCACCGGCCAGCCAGCGACTGGGTATGGGCTATTCCATCGCGGCCGGCGTGGCCGCACGGTCGGATGCATCAGGGTGGCTCATCCTCCCCGCCGACATGCCGATGGTGCGTACCAGCACGCTCAATGTCGTTGCGAGCGAGCTCGAAAGCCATGCCATCACCTACGCTCAATACCACGGCCGCCGCGGCCACCCGGTAGGTTTTGCAGCCGAGTTGTACTCCGAGCTGGTAATGCTCACCGGAGACGAAGGCGCCCGCCGTCTAGTGGCGCGCTACCCGGCGCAGGGTGTCGAGGTCGATGACCCGGGCGTGCTGCTCGATGTGGACACCGAAGACGACCTTGCACGGGTGCGCGCCGCCCAGCAGCAGATGCAGTTTCGCGAAGCTCGCTGAGCCGGCGCCCGGTCGCGTGGAGTGGCCGGGCTGCTATGTCACCAGCGAGTGCCGCCGCGCCAGATCGACCAGGCGCTCGATCTTCTTGTCGCGAATGCCGTGCGAGCGCAGTGAGCGTGCGGTTTCCAGCAGGTAGGCGAGGGTGGTGCCGTAGCGCCCCGTGGCGCGGCGCAGGATCTGCACCACATGGGCGTCGTCCATTTGGCCGGTGTAGTTGGGGCTCTCGCGGCTCAGCGTGAAGGCGAGCGCCGTCACATTGCCTTGCGGCGTGCGGCAGGCCAGCCACTTCGGGTCGTAGACGCAGTTGGTCATCTCGCGTGCCCAGAGGCGCGGCAGTTCGTCTTCCACCCGATCACGCGCGATGCGGTAGACCATGCCTTGGCAAGAGCCTCCGCCGACGAGTGCAAACACGAGCCCGGGGAACTCGGGCGTGCCTCGATTCAGGCGCGAACTCATCTCCAGCGCGCGGTGCCAGCCATGCACGCGGGCTGGGCGCTGCTCCACAGACTCGAACTCGGGGCGCCAGATGAGCGAGGCATAGCCGAAGACCCAGAGGTCACTGCGCCCGCCCCAGGCCGCGCGCGTTTGCGCCAGCATGTGCGCCGGTTCGCGCTCGGGGGACAGCGGTCTCAGGGGCTCGACGAGATTCATCGCGCTCAACTCTAGAATGATTTCGACCACCACGGGTACTGAAGATGAGTGTTCATGACGATGATGTGCAAGGCTACGCACTCGGCGCGGTGTTCGGCATCGTGGCGTTGGTGGTGGCGGGCGTCCTCGCAATGGTTTGTTTCAAGACCTTGCAGTCCTCGGCGTCTTCTTCGGTGTTTGCTTCCGGCAGCGCAACGGGTGAGCACATCTATTTCGACGCCGATGCCGACGCGCTGCCCGCCGATGCCAATGAGGTGCTCATGCGTGTGGCCGAGGCTGCCCGTCAGGACGACCGGGTGCTGGTGCTGATCACCGGCGTATACGGACGCGCGGAAGAGGCTGCCCTGATGCAGCGGCGCACCCTGCGGGTGAGGCACGCCCTCGAGTCCAACGGCGTGTCGCCATCACAGCTCGTGCTGGGCAAACCGCTCTACGCGCGCGCAGGCGACGCCAAGGCAGCTCGCCGCGTCGACGTGCTGCTGCAACCGTAGGACATCACCCACAGCGAAGCCCGGTCGCGGCCGATAGGGCGGGCGAAACGCCTGCCCTAAGGTTTGATGTCACTCAACCGGCAGGAGCCCTCCCATGAACCAACCGCCCCGGCGCGCTCGCAAAGGCTGGGTCATAGCTGCCGGTCTGGTGGGCTTGTTGGTGCTTGGGGTGATTGCCTGCGAGGTCGCAGGCTGGCCGTTTCTCGCCTCACCGGTGCAGCGCGAGCTCAGCAAGACGCTGCAGCGCGACGTACAGCTCAACCAGGCTGGCTCTGCTGACGCCGCAACCGTGCGCTTCATCGGTGGCCTGAAGGTCAAAGTGCCCGAGCTGCAGATCGCCGCACCCGAGTGGAGCCGCCAGCCGTACTTCCTGCACGCCACCAACGCCGAGATGCATTTGTCGTATGGCGACCTGTGGCGCGCCCGCCAGGGTGCTCCGCTCGACATCGACCTGCTACGGGCTGACCGTCTTGTGGTGCACGCAGAACGCCTGATGGATGGGCGCGCTTCGTGGGCCTTTGGGAAACCAAAGACCGAGGCCGAGCGACTCGCTGCCGACAACGAACCCAAGACGCAGCTGCCCACCGTGCGCGAGCTGCAGGTGCTGCAGGGTCAGCTGACCTTTGTGGACGCGCCCTTGAAGGCCGACATCACTGCCGAGCTGCAGCTCACGGAGGGTGCCGAAGCCTCCTCGGCGCCGACGCGATCGCAGCACCTGCCGGTGGCCTTGCGCGGGTTGATCGCGAGCGCCAAGGGAACCTATGGCCCCGCGACGCTGACCGCGAACTTGCGCACCTCCGGCATCACGCCGCTGCTGCGTGACGAAGCCGGCGCACCCGGCGTGCCGGTGGTGCTGGAGGTGAAGTCGGGCAAGGCCGCGGCAAGTTTCAACGGCACCGTGACCGACATCTTCAAGCTCGCCGACATGAACGGCGTCTTTCGTGTGTCGGGCCCTTCGCTTGCTGCAGCGGGCGACCCGCTCGGCGTGACGTTGCCCACCACCGGTGCGTTCAAGCTCGCCGGGCGCATCCGCAAGAACGGGCAGGTATGGAGTGTGGTGACGGACGATGCGACGGTGGGCTCAAGCAAGCTGACCGCGGCGATGACGTACGACACGCGCCCACGGGTGCCGTTGCTGTCCGGCCGCGTCTCCGGGACGCGCCTGCTGTTGGCCGACTTGGCGCCCACCATCGGCGGCGAACCCGATGCCGCCGCTGCGCCGCCGGCCAGCGCGTCGTCTCCGTCTTCGGCGCGCGTGCTGCCCGACAAGGAGTTCGACCTGCCCTCGCTGCGCGTGATGAACGCCAACGTCCTGATGTCGTTCGACCGCGTCGAGTTGGGCGCGCTCTTCGCCTTGCCACTGCAGCCCTTGAAGACCCACCTCACGCTGCAAGGCGGCAAGCTGCAGCTAAATGACCTGGTGGCGCGCACGGCCGACGGCAACCTCGCCGGCAGCGTGTCGCTTGACGGAACCGGCAAGCTCGCGCTGTGGCAAACCGACCTGCGTTGGTCGGGCGTGAAGCTCGAGAACTGGCTGAAGCAAGAGCGGGCCAAGGGCGGGCAGCCGTACGTGACGGGCAATCTCGTCGGCCGCGCGTCGCTGAAAGGCCAGGGTCGGTCCACCGCGCAAATTCTGGGCAGCATCGACGGCAACGTCACGACCTCGCTGCGCCAGGGCCAGGTGTCGCACCTGGTGATCGAGGCCGCTGGTCTCGACGTCGCCCAAGCGCTGGGCGTGTTCATTAAGGGCGACGACCTGCTGCCCGTGAGTTGCGCCTTCGCCGACATGCAAGCCACGCAAGGCGTGCTGCGCCCGCGCGCGCTCGTGATCGAGACGACCGATTCGACCGTGTGGGCCGACGGCAGCGTGTCGCTCAAGGGCGAGGCGCTCGACTTGCGGGCTGTCGTCACGCCCAAGGACTTCAGCCCATTGGCGCTGCGCACTCCCTTGCTCGTGAAGGGCACTTTCAAGTCGCCCCGCATCGCTGTGGAAAAAGCCCCGCTGGCCCGCAAGGTCGCTGGCGCGGTGTTGCTGGGCTTGCTCAACCCGTTGGCGGCCATCGTGCCGTTTGTCGATACCGGCGACAAAGACAACAAGCCCGACAGCTGTGCCCAGCTCCTGGAGCGCGCGCGACAGGCTGCACGGGAAAAGCTCGGCGAACAAGCCAAGGCCCCGCCGAAGGCTGAAGAGCGAAAAGGAGAGAAGGCGCCGACGCAGGAACGCAAGTCTTGAAGCGATTGACGATGTAATTTGGTTACTTGATAATCAGTGCTCAAGTTACATCCTCAATGACCGTCATCACCGACGAGGTGAATCGCATGAAGCCAGCCCTGCTCGAAGTCACCCAACGCATTCGCGAACGCAGCAGTTCCTTGCGTTCCGCCTACCTGAAACGTGTGGACCAATTGGCCAACCGGCCGCGTGGTTCCGACCGCATGGGCTGCGCCAACGTTGCGCACGCCTTCGCGGCGATGCCGGCGAACGACAAGCTGCGCATCGTCGCCGAGCGAGCGCCGCACATCGGCGTGGTCACCGCCTACAACGACATGCTGTCGGCGCACCAGCCGTACGAAGGATTCCCAGCGGTGCTGCGCGATGAGGCACACCGCCAGGGTGCCACGCTGCAAGTGGCCGGCGGCGTGCCGGCCATGTGCGACGGCGTCACGCAAGGAACGCCCGGCATGGAGCTGAGCCTGTTCTCGCGCGACAACATCGCGATGGGCACGGCCATCGCTCTCTCTCACGATGTATTCGATGCGGCCTTGCTGCTCGGCATCTGCGACAAGATCGTGCCGGGCCTCCTGATCGGCGCCTTGCACTTCGGCCACTTGCCTTGCGTCTTCGTGCCGGCCGGGCCGATGAGCACGGGTCTGTCGAACAACGCCAAGTCCAAGGTGCGCGAGCAGTTTGCGCAAGGGCTGGTGGGGCGCGAGCAGCTGCTGGAGGCCGAATCGGCTGCGTACCACGGCGCCGGCACCTGCACCTTCTACGGCACGGCCAACAGCAACCAGATGCTGCTCGAAGCCATGGGCCTGCACGTGCCCGGCGCGGCCTTCATCCACCCGCATGCGGAGCTGCGCGAGCCACTCACGCGCCAGGCCGTGCGGCAAGTGCTCGACCTCACCAAGACGAAGCGATTCACGCCCATCGGCCACATGGTCGACGAGCGGGTGATCGTCAACGCGATGGTGGCCCTGCTCGCCACCGGCGGCTCGACCAATCACCTGATCCACTGGGTCGCGGTGGCGCGCTCTGCCGGCATCCTGATCGACTGGACCGACTTCTCGGACCTCTCGCACATCGTGCCGCTGCTGGCGCGCGTGTACCCCAACGGCAGTGCCGACGTGAACCAGTTCCAGGCGGCAGGCGGCCCCGGCTTCGTGATCCGCGAGCTGCTCGATGCCGGCTATCTGCACGGCGACGTCACCACCGTGAGCCAGGGTGGCCTGCACGACTACGGCCGCGTGCCTGAGCGAGGCGGCGAGGGCGTGATCTGGAAAGACCTGCCGGCGCAAAGCGGCGACGACAGCGTGGTTCGCCGCGCCGATGCGCCGTTCAGCGAAACGGGTGGATTGAAGCTGTTGACAGGCAACCTCGGCCGCTCGGTGATCAAGGTCTCGGCCGTGCCTGAGGCCAACCATGTGATCGAAGCGCCGGCCGTTGTCTTCGACGACCAGGAAGATCTGATTGCCGCCTTCAAGGCTGGTCAGCTCGAACGCGATTTCGTGGCCGTCGTGCGCTTTCAGGGCCCGCGTGCCAACGGCATGCCGGAGCTGCACCGCCTCACGCCGCCCCTGGGTGTGCTGCAGGGCAAAGGCTTCAAGGTCGCGCTGGTGACCGATGGCCGCATGAGCGGTGCGTCAGGCAAGGTGCCGGCAGCCATTCATGTGAGCCCCGAGGTGCTGGCGCACGGGCCGCTGGGCAAGGTCCGCACCGGTGACATGATTCGCCTCGATGCCATTGTCGGCACGCTGAACGCACTGGTTGACGACGCCACCTGGGCCGCGCGCGAGCTGGCCGACATCAACCCCGAGCGCAGCGAGAACAATGCGCATGGCTTGGGCCGAGAACTCTTCGGTGGCATGCGGCGCAATGTGCGCACCGCCGAAGAAGGCGCCATCACCTGGTTGTGAACGAGAAAGCAAAGATGAACACACTCGAACTGGTTACTTACGGCCCGGTGATCCCGGTCATCGTCATCAACCGCCTCGAAGACGCGGTGCCCATGGCGCAGGCGTTGGTCGACGGCGGCGTGCGTGTGCTCGAGGTGACGTTGCGCACCCCCATCGCGCTGAAGTGCATGGAAGCGATTGCACGCTCGGTGCCCGGTGCCATCCTCGGCGCTGGCACGGTGCGCAGCGCCGCCGATGCGCAGGCCGCGAAAGACGTGGGCTGCACATTTGCCGTGAGCCCGGGGTACACGAGTGCGATCGGCGAAGCGTGCCGCGAGATCGGCTTGCCGCTGTTGCCCGGCACTGCCACCGGCAGCGAAGTGATGCAGGCCAATGCCGACGGCTATTTCTTCCTGAAGTTCTTCCCGGCGATGCAGGCAGGCGGCATCGCGATGCTCAAGGCGTTTGCCGGGCCGTTCACGGACGTCGTGTTCTGCCCGACGGGCGGCATCACCGTCGAGACGGCGCCGCAGTTCCTCGCGTTGCCGAACGTGAAGGTCTGCGGCGGCTCGTGGCTCACGCCGGCCGATGCCGTCGAGTCGAAGGACTGGGCACGCATCACGCGCCTGGCAAAGCAGGCGAGCGCCCTGGCGGCGGGCTGACGAACGGGCCTAAAGCGGCGCCGCCAAGAAGCCGCTGCAGCTGTGCTTCGGCCAGGGCGGAGTAGAGCGGCGCGCTGATCCAGCGCGACACCAGGCTGGCGCCGAGCGCGGCTGCCATGAGGCTCAGCACCATGGCATGGCCGTCGACCATTTCCATCACGATGATGAAGGCGGTGATCGGCGCTTGCGTGACAGCCGCAAGAAAGGCCGTCATGCCGAGCGCGATGAGCGGCGTCGACGGCTCGTGGCCCAACAGCGTGAGCAACGCGACGTCATTGCCGATGCCGGCGCCGATGGCGAGCGAAGGCGCGAAGATCCCGCCGGGCACGCCAGCCCACACGGCGAGCCAGGTGGCCACGATGCGCAGCGTCACGTAAAGCAGCGGCATGTCGGTGTGCCCCTCGAGCAGCCGTTGGGTGTAGTCGTAGCCGCTGCCGAAGGTGGCTCCGCTGCTGGCCAGGCCGATGGCCGCGATGACGACCCCGCAGCCGGCGGCGAAGGCAACCGGATGCTTGCGTTTCCAACGGCTGGCTCGGTCATTGCCACCGACGATGGACGTGTGCAGCAGCCGCGAGAAAAAGCCGCCAAGCAACCCGCAGCTGACGATCACCAGCAGGCCGGGCAGGGCGTAGTCGAGACCCAGTTGCGGCACGCGGATCACGCCAAAGTACGTGGAGTTGCCGAAGACCGACACGGCCATCAGGCCCGACAGCACGATGGCCGCGATGATGAGCCCGCTGTTGCGCTGCTCGATTTTGCGTGTGAGCTCTTCGATCGCGAACATGACGCCGGCCAGCGGCGCGTTGAAGGCGGCCGCGATGCCGGCCGCACCGCCGGCCACCAGCAGGCCTTGCGACGTGACGCCCGAGCGGCCGGGCAACCATCGCTCTGCATGCTGCATCACGCCGGCAGCAATCTGCACCGATGGGCCTTCGCGCCCGATCGCCAAGCCGCCCAGCAGGCCGCTGGCCGTGAGCAGCGTCTTGGCAACACTCAACTTCAGAGATACGAACCAGCTCCGGTTTTCGGGCGGCATGCTCGGCGACAACGCCGCCATCACCTGCGGGATTCCCGAGCCTGCAGCGCCCGGTGCGAAGCGCAGCGTGACCCAGACGATCGCCGCCGTCAGCGCCGGCGTCCACACCAGCGGCAGCCAGGGTTGCCAGGCGGTGAGTGCTGAAAAGCCATTCAGGGCCCGCTCGCTGAGCCACGTGAAAGCGACCACGGCCAAACCGGCCGCGGCGGCATGAGCCAACACGACCACTCGCGCGACCCATTGCCGCCAGTCCGTCAGGTCCTCTCGTACCGCAGTGACGAAATCAGGGTGCTGATTCATGCCCGAGGGCGCGCAATGCGCATGGCCAAAATTACATTTGTACGAATGCAATCAGTGTGCCATGGGCATGATGGCCCTGCTGCGCCGATATCATCGAACGATGAAGAAAGCAGTGACGCGAGCCGCCTCGAAAGCAGCGGACCCGGAAGAGGCCTCGACGCGGGTTCTGCGCCAGTTCAGGCAGATCCTCAACACCGTGAAGACGCACTTCCGCCAGGTCGAGAAGAAGGTCGGCCTGGGTGGCGCCCAGGTCTGGGCGCTGAGCGTCATCGGCAGCCGGCCCGGCATTGGCGTGAACGACCTTGCACAGGCCATGAACATCCATCAGTCGACGGCCAGCAACCTGGTGAAGACGCTGGTCGAACGCGAGCTGGTCACGATGGACCGGCACGAAGGCGACCGACGCGCCGTGAAGCTCAGGCTGTTGCCCGCTGGCGCCAAGGTGCTGAAGCGAAGCCCCGGCCCATTCGCCGGGGTGCTGCCCGAGGCCTTGGCCTCACTCGATCAAAAGACGCTGAAGCGGCTTGAAACGGATCTCGCCAAGCTGATCGTCGAGCTCAAGGCCGACGAACGTGCCGCGCAGATCCCGCTCGCCGAACTCTAGCCCTCAGCCCCGCGCCGGCACGGGTTGTGGCGTGGGCACCTTCACCTGCCGGCGTATTGCCATCACCATCACCGCCGCCACCAGGCAGGCGGCGCCGGCCGTGATCAGCGCCGGTGTGTAGGTGAGCAGCAGCGTGCGGGTCAGGCCCGCGCCATAGGCTGCGGTGGCGGCACCGAGTTGATGGGCCGCAAACACCCAGCCGAACACCATGGCTGCGCGCTCCTTGCCGAACTCTTGTGCGGCAAGCTTCACCGTGGGCGGCACCGTGGCGATCCAGTCGAGGCCATAGAACATCGCGAACACCGACAGGCCGTAGAGCGTGAAGGTGGAGTAGGGCAGCCAGAACAGCGACAACCCACGCAGGCCGTAGTACCAGAAGAGCAGCTTGCGGTTGTCGAAACGATCCGACAGGTAGCCCGACAGCGTGGTGCCGAACAGGTCGAAGATGCCCATCATCGACAGCACCGAAGCGGCCGGCACGGCCGTCATGCCGTAGTCGCCACACAGCGAGATGAAGTGCGTCTGCACAAGGCCGTTGGTGCTGAGCCCGCAGATGAAGAAGGTGCCCGCGAGGATCCAGAAGGTGCGGTTGCGTGAGGCCTGGGCCAGCACCTGGAACGGGCCGAGAAAATTGAGCTTGGGTCTCGCCGTGGGCAGTGGCTCTTGCGGCGTGCCTTCGGGTTCGCCAAAGGAGCGCAGGCCGATCTCGCGTGGGTCGTCTCGCATGAATAGCATGACCACCGCGGCCACCGCCACGCAGCTGAGGAAGACGGGAATCACCGCATAGCGCCAGCCCATGTGCTCGATCAGCCAGGCTGCCAGCGGCAAAAAGATCAGTTGCCCCGTGGCTGTGCTGGCGGCGAACATGCCGACCACCAGGCCACGCCGCTCGGTGAACCAGCGGTTGGCCACCATGGCGCCCAGCACCAGGGCCGTGAGCCCGGTGCCGCAGCCGAGTACCAGGCCCCAGAGGATGAACAACTGCCAGAGCTGCGTGACGCCGGTCGCGAGCGCCATGGCGATGGCGATGAAGGTCGCCGCCGCGATCATGATGCGGCGCAGGCCGAACCGCATGATGAACACGGCTGCAAACGGCCCAAGCAACCCGAACAATGCAAAGCGCACCGCGAACACCGACGAGAGCTGGTCGGTCGTCCAACCGAATTCCTTGCTCAGCGGCTGCAACATCGCGCCCGGCAGGCCCAGCGCTGCCGAGGTGGTGAGCATCGCGAAGAAGGTCACCGCAGCGATCACCCATGCGTAGTGGATGCCCTTGCGGTGAAGCGAGTTGGAGACGAGTTGCGCGAACATGGGTGTCCTGTGGTGGGCTCGCGGGATCAAAGTCCGCGAGGAGTGTCGCTCTCGCGGCGTTCGATCAGTTCGACCTTGTAGCCATCGGGGTCGGTGATGAAGGCGATCACAGTCGTGCCGCCCTTGACCGGGCCGGCCTCGCGCGTCACGTTGCCCCCGCCGGCGCGGATGCGGTCACAGGCGGCGGCAGCGTCGGGCACGCCGATGGCGATGTGGCCGTAAGCGGTGCCGAGGTCGTACGAAGAGACGCCGTGGTTGTAGGTGAGCTCGAGTTCGGCGTGCTCGGGGTTGGACCCGTAGCCGACAAAGGCCAGCGAGTAGTTCTGCGAGGGGTTCTCTGAGCGGCGCAGCAGCGTCATGCCCATGATCTCGGTGTAGAACTTGATGGAGCGATCGAGGTCGCCCACGCGAAGCATGGTGTGCAAAAGTCTCATGACAGCACCCCACTCGTCGAGTACGACGGGTGACCCTCCGAGAGGGTCGGGCCTTGTTTGGGGCGGCCCGGCGCGGCGGCCCGTTGGAAGTTTGGTGAAGGTTTCATGGTGTGTCGAAGATGAAGCAGGTGGTGGAGGCGTGAGCGTAAAGCTTGCCGTCCGGGCCGACCAGCCTTCCTTCTGCCGTGGCCATGCGAGAGCCGACGTGGATGACGTTGCCGATCGCCCGCAGCAACGGCACACGCGTGGTCACCGCGCGCACGTAGTTCACCTTCAGCTCGGCGGTCGTGTAGCCCTTGCCGGCCGGCAGCGTGGTGTGCACGGCGCAACCCACGCACGAGTCGAGCAACGTGGCGATCCAGCCGCCGTGCACGGTGCCGATCGGGTTGTAGTGGGTGAGTGCCGGTTTGCCCTGGAACACGGCGCGGCCGTGCGTCATTTCGATGGCGATGAAATCGAGCGTGGCACCGATGGGTGCGGAGGGCAACTCGCCGGAGAAGATGCCTTCGAAGAACTGCAAGCCCGTCTTGCCGGCCATCTGGTCGGGCCGCGACACACCGGGTGCGCCGAAGTGCTTGCGGCGCTCGGCTTCGTCAGATTGCCATTGCGCCAGTACCTGGGCTTCGTCGGTTTGCGTGTCCATCGCGTGCCTTGACAGTTGTATCTGCAATGATTGTATCTACAATTGTTCGTTATGCAAAAGCCTTCTTCTCGACAAACTGATGTGGCAACTTCCGTCGGCTTGGGCAGCCCGGTGGGCTGCAGCAGTTTCAAGCTGCGAAAACTATCGCGTCGCGTCAGCCAGCACTTCGATCAGATCGTCAGCGTGGCGGGGCTGAAGACGACGCAGTACTCGCTGCTGTCCCACGTGGTTCGCTTGGGGCCGCTGAAGCCGGGTGAGCTGGCGTCCGAGATGGAAATGGATGCGTCGACGCTCACGCGCAATCTGCAACCGCTCGTGGCGCAAGGGTGGGTGGAGGTCGGGCCTGGGGCGGACGCGCGCAGCCGCCTGGTTGCGGCCACCGATGCGGGCCGCGAGAAATACATAGAGGCGAAGCGTGAATGGAAGCGCGCGCAGATCGCCTTCAATCAGCGGCTGGGCGAGGCGCGCGTGGCCCAGTTGCACGCGGTGATCGACGATTGCCTGAAAGCGCTGAACGCTGAAGCGGAGAGCTGAGCTTCAGCGTTCCCGGCGCTTCATTTCCTTCACGACGCGCTCACCGTGTAGTTGAGCGCCAGGCGCCCGCCGTCCACATACACGATCTCGCCTGTCATATAACTCGAGGCGTTGCTGAGTAGGAACGCCGTCACGTCGGAGATCTCGTCGGGTTCGCCCAGCCGCTTCATCGGTGTGCGGCTCATGATGCGCGCACGCGCCTCATCGCTGCCCAATACCGCGTTGCGCGCCAGTTCGGTGGCGATCGTGCCCGGCGCCACGGCGTTGACGCGGATGCCCTGGTCGGCGAGCGACAAGGCCATTACCCGCGTGAGTTGATTGATGCCGCCCTTGCTGACGTTGTAGCTCGCGATGCTCGGGATGGCCATCAACCCGTTGACCGAGCTCATGTTGACAATGGCGCCGCCACCAGTCTTCACCATCTCGCGCGCTACCGCTTGGCCGACGAGGAAGGAGCCTTTCAGGTTGACGTCGATCACGGCGTCCCAGTCGGCTTCGGTGATGTCGAGAAAGTCGGCGGCCTTGAAGATGCCCGCGTTGTTGACCAGGCCGTCGATGCGGCCGAAGGCTTGCAGCGTGTGTGCGACAGCCGCGTCGACCTCAGCCTTGGAGGCCACGTTGCAATGCCGATAGCTGGCGCGTTGGCCTTGCTCGACCAGCGACAGGGCCAACGCCTCGCCGCGTTCATCGTCCACGTCCCACAACGCGACTGCTGCACCGTCTTGCGCCAAGCGCTTGGCGCAGGCCGCGCCGATGCCTTGCGCAGCACCGGTGATCACGATGACCTGGTCGTGCAGGTTGAATTGAACGGGCTTCTTCATGCGGCTTTGCTTTCATCCAGCCAGACCGCGAGGCCTTGGGCGTTGAGTTCGATGTCCATGGCGAGCAGCGTGAGCGTTTCGCTGTCGGTGAACGTGCAGCCGTGCGCGTGCACTTGGCGCAGGTACATGTCGGCCAGGGCTTGGCGGAGCTGCGCATGGCGGTCGCTGGCATCGCGCAGCGGCTCGGCGAGCGCCACCATTTCGTCGATCTGCGACAGCATCATCTCGCCCAGCACCGGCACGTTCTCCACGCAGCCGTAGTGCGTGAGGTACAGCCGCACCGGCTGGTACGACAGCATTCGTCGCACCGATTGGCGCAAGGCCTCGGGGTCGAACTGGATCGGCGTGGTGGTGGGCAGCAGCCAGGGGCCGAGCGCGCTGTCGAACTCGCGATAGCTCAGGCCGAAGGTGTCGCCGGTGAAGAAGCCCCGGGTTCGCTCGTCCCAGATGCAGTGGTGATGTCGCGCGTGGCCGGGCGTGTCGATCAGCTGAAGCGGCCGGCCGGCGAGGTGGATGGTCATGCCATCGTGGCTCAAGAGCACGCGTTCCTTTGGCACCGGTGTGACCTTGCCGTAGGAATTCGCCATTTCTTCGGCGCCGTACACACGGCGGGCGCTCATCAGCAACGCCAGCGGGTTGACCATGTGGCGCTCGCCGCGTGGGTGCACCACGAGGCGGGCGTTCGGCAGTTCTTGCATCAGCGCTCCGGCACCGCCCGCATGGTCCAGGTGGACGTGCGTGACGATGACCCAGTCGACGGCGGATACCGGCACGCCGAGCGATGCCAGCGTGGCGAGCAAGCGTGGCACCGTATACGTCGTCCCCGTGTCGATGAAGGCAGCACGGCCCTCTTCGACCACCAGGTAGGCCGCGTCGAAGCGGGGGCGGTGGAAGTCGGTGTCGATGGCATGGATGCCATCGCCGAGCGCCTGCACGAAGGGTGGCAGAGACGTTGTTGAAACAGCCATGTTTCATTTTAGGAGGCTGTCGGGCTTGGGGTCGGGCCCGCGTTGGGCCTGTAAAGGGGTTCAGCCAAGGCGCAAGGCGCAGCGATACCGAGTGGTATCGCGAGCATTTGCAACGACGGATCAACCCGTTTGCAGGCTCAACCCGAAGGGCCGGGATGAGTTGCGGCGCCAGTCGTCGTTGCCGCCTCGTTGTGTGGCTCGCCACACGCCTCGTTGGCGCCTAGACTGGCACCGCAACTCATCCCGGCGCGGGCCCGACCCCAAGCCCGACAGCCTCCTGGGCACTGCTTGAAAACCCCCGGCTACACTGCCCGCCATGAATATCGACGAGCTCCTGACGCCGATCTCCGAGTCGGCCCCATGCGGCGAAGACCTGTCGTTTTCGACCGAGTTCGATGCCATCGCCGAGATGCGCCGCGAAGATGACCCGACCCTCGACCAAGGCGAATGGGTCACGACACTGAAGACGGCCGATTGGGGCGCCGCCCGTGCGCGTTGCGCCGAGCTGTTGGCCCAGCGTTCGAAGGATCTGCGCCTTGCCATGTGGTGGGCCGAGGCCGGCACCATGACCGAGGGCTACACGGGCCTGCAGCAAGGCATCACGCTGTGCGGACAGTTGTGCGAGCAATACTGGGACGGCCTCTACCCCGAGGCAGAAGACGGCGACCAGGAGCAGCGTGTCGGCAACATCGGCTGGTTCCTCGGCCGCCTGATATCGCTGTCGACCGCCGCGCCCATCGTGCGGGGCCGATCGGGTGCGTACTCGCTGCAACAGATGCAGGCTGCACGCTCGCTGCAAGCCACGCTGGAGCGCTCACCCGAGGCGGCCGCACAGCTGGCGCCCGAGACGCTCACGCTGGACAAATTTAACCGTGCCTTGCGCGAGACCCCGAAAGACGGCTTGCGCCAGACGCTTGCAGCCATCGAGGCCTGCCAGCAAGGATTGACCGCGTGGCAGGCTGTGATCGATGCGAAGCTGGGCGCTGATGGCCCGAACTTCGCACCAGCTCGCAACGCGCTGGCCGCAGCGCACCACGAAGCGCAGCGCATGGCGCGCGAGGTCGGCGCGCTGGCGGGTGCCGCTCCTGTAGAGGCTGCCGGCACCACGTCATCCACCACTGAAGCAGCTGCGCCGCGCTCGGCCGCTGGTGGGCCGCTGCGCTCGCGGGAACAGGCACTGGCGCAGTTGCGCGAGGTGGCGGCGTTCTTTCGTGCGACCGAGCCGCACAGCCCCGTCGCCTACCTCGCCGACAAGGCCGTGCACTGGGGCGACATGCCCTTGCACCTGTGGCTGCGTTCGGTGGTCAAGGACGCAGGCGCCCTGGCTCACCTTGAAGAACTGCTGGGCCTCGAAACGCCGCGCGAAGACGGCCACTGAGCCTCGCGCAGCCTTACTGGCTGATTCGGAACTCGATGCGCCGGTTGCGAGCGCGCCCTTCGGGCGTGTCATTGGCCGCGACCGGACGGTCTGGCCCCGACCCTGAGGTGCTGATCAGCGACGGCGCCACCCCTTTGCTGGCCAGGTAGCTGCGCACCGCATCGGCGCGGGCCAGCGAGAGCACGACGTTGGTGTCGCGCGCGCCTTGCGCGTCGGTGTGGCCGATGACCTCGACCTTCTTGTTGCCCAACATCAACAGCGTGGTGGCGATCTCGTCGAGGATGCCACGGCCGGCGGGGCGCAGCACGCTGCTGCCGGCTTCGAATTCGATGATTCGGTTGGCCAGCGTCGCGTCGACGGCCGTTTGCTCTTGGGCTGCCACCCGCAACGCATTGCGCACCGCGTAGGTGGGGTTCAGCGAGGTCGCCATGTCGGCGGCGAGTTGCTGGCGCTGTGACTCGTTGGCCACTTCGCCCTTGAGCTCGATGTTGTTGCCGTTGATTGCCAGTTGGCCGTGCGACACCAGCTTGAGCTGTGGCGACACGAGCTTCTGCACATAGCCGCTCCAGTTGGGCGGTGCCACCACCGAGCCCACGCCGAGCTGGTCGACCACGCGTTCGGCGCCGTAGACCTCACGTGCCTTGGCGAGGATGGCGTTGCGGGTGGCTTCGTCGGGCACCGTGCCCGCGACAACCACTTGATTCGGTGTGGCACCGGTCTGCGCGAACGCGGACGCCAGGCTCAACAGGCAGAGCAGGGCGGACGCCAAGTCTCGTATGCGCGTCATCGTCATTCCCCAAGAAAAGTTTCGCGGAACATGTCGACCGCTGCCGCGAGCGACAGTGACGGGTCGCGCAGCTGGTTGGACAGTTTGCGCAGGCCATAGTCTGTGCCGATCCAGTCTTCGACCCACTCGGCCTGCGTCACCGCCACGTTGTTGTCTCGGCAGGCGTCGATGTCGATGGCCGAGCGCAGCGTGGCGGGTGAGGCGCCGTGGAAGCCCATCACCAGCACCGGCTGCTGGCCATGCGAGGTGACGAACAAACCGGTCTCGGCCGAGGTGCGTGCGAAGAACCTCGTGACCAGGTCGACCCACAGCGTGAGAACGTGTGGCAACTGCATCGGGTCGCGCGGCAGCGGCAGCATCAGCCCCTTGCTCAATTCGGCATGGCCTTGCGTCAACACGGGCTGCAGCAGCAGGCCCAGCGCGAGGGCGGTTTGTCGGAAGGAGACAGCCTCGCCGGGCGGTGACACGACCGCCTCGAAGCGTTCGAGTGTGAGCAGCTGGGCGAAATTCTTGTAGCCTTCGCGCAGTACATCGGTGCGCACTTCCATCTCCAGCGGCTGCGAGGTGAGTTGCTCCTGTACTTGCGTGAAGTCTTCGGCCTGCAGTGCTTGCCGCACCTGGGCGTCGAGCCGTCCCCACAAGGGGCTCAGCGCCTGCGGACTGTGGGGCAGAAACTCGGCCGGAGAAGGCACTTCGAACGAGGCGGCCATCACGAATGGGAAGCGCCGGCCCGAAGCGTCCTGGCTCGCCGCCATGTGCCCCACCAACCCGGCATTGCTCTGCGCGCCGAGGATCGCAAAGTGCACCGGAGCTGCCCCGTCGTAGACGATCTTCCAGCGCGTGTCTTCGGCCAGCAGCTCCATGGTCTGCGACATCCACTGGTCGATGCTGTGGATGAGCGCAGAGCCCGCCGAGCTGCGCACGAAGTCGCCGCGTGACGGCAGCTTGCCGAAGTAGAGCGCCTGAGCCATCGCGCCGCTCATGGCTTGCCTCCACTGGCCGCCGCGACCGGAGGCGCTGCCCCCAACGAGCCCACCACGAGCGCCGGCAACTGCACGCCTTTCAGTCCGCCCGAAGCGCTCGGCGTGTCGGGCGCGCCCTGCGCCGTCGGTGAGCCGACGTTGGGGCTCGAGATCAGGCGGAGCTGCACCGTGACCGCCAGCGCACCATTGGGCCAGGTGAGTTCGAACGCGCCGGTGTCGAGCTTGCGGCGCTTGGCCTTGCTGATCATCTTCTCCAACCCGTAGCCGCCCGGCTCATTCAGGAACTCGACCGCGCGGCCGTCGGTGGTGATGCCGCTGATCTTCACCCCCGGTGCCCCCTGGCCTGGCCAGACGAAGTTGACCCAGTTCGCCACCGCGTTGCGGTAGCGCAGTTGTTGGCCGTCGACTTCGATCGTGTACTCCGCCATGCCGGGCACGGGCGTGGGCAACATCTGGAAGTTGGTCTGTGGCTCATTGCTGCCAGCGCCACCTGCCGCCGCGCTGCTGCCGGCAGCTCCGCCCTGGCCCGCGATGGGTGCCACCCAGACCGGGAAGCCGGCCGAGAACTCAGGCCGCAGCTGCAGTCCGATGTCAGCCCAAGTGCGCGGCGTGATGGTGTCGCCACGGCGAACCACCAGTGCAGAGAGTGCCTCGGCGCTGAACTTCGCGACGCTGCCCTCAGGCCCGAACATCTTGCTCATCTCGCCGGCCGTGGCTTCAAGCCGCGAGGCCTTGTCGAACGGGTACTTGCCGGCTAGCGTGCGCTGGAAGGGGTCGTAGACCTGGGCCGTCCACACGCGGTTGATTTCGTTCTCGGCGGCCGGCACGATGACCGCGAACGACTGCACCAGCGGGCGCACCAGCAGCGGTCGCAGCGTGGCCTTGGCGGCATCGGTCTGGCCATTGAGCATCTGCTCTTCGACGAGCTTCAACGAATCGCTCAGTTCCGAGCTGCCTTCCAGCGTCTGCTGCATCAGCTGGCGGCTGGCGGGCCCGTTGTCGCCTTGGTTCTTGATCTGGTTGAAGCGGGTGCGGATCTTCGACAGCGTCTGCAGGTAGTTGCGAATCAGTGGCGGGTTGTTGTCGCGGCCGATCATCAAGCGCGTGAGGCCCGAGAACTCCTTGCCGATCGGGCCCATAGGGATCGCGGCTTGGCCGGTCGACACATCGATCTTCACTTCAACCTGACCCGGCGACATGCGCAGAATCGACTGCTTGAACCACTCGATGAAGCCCTTCTGACCCTTCGCGAGCTTGTCGTTCAGCAGGCCTGGGTTGTCCCACGAAGTCTGGTCGTAGAGCGCCGTGATCAGCTTGCCGACCGGCGACGCCGCTGGGTCGCCGAGGCGGTTCATGCGCGCGACGGCCTGCTCGAAGTTGGCGAACTCCTTGACGCTCACGCCCTGCATGAACTTTTGCCACTCCTGCACGTACTCGGCCTTGTAGAGCTGCACCAGCGCCTTGCGGATCTGCTCGGGGCTGCCTTCGAGCGTGAGGTCGTCTTGCGTGGCGGTTTTGAGAACCCAGTCGTCAGCCTTGGTCTCCTTGACTGACGCCTCTTTGAAGGCATCGTCGATGAAGCCGTCCCAGGCCTCGCGGGTGAAAGCGCCCGAGATGGCGTAGCTGCCGGCGACGATGTCCTTGTCGGCATCTTCGACCAGCCGCGCCACGGTAACCGGCGGGTAGCGTGTGGCCGCGCGCGCCTTGATCTCGGCGTAGACGCGCTCGCGTGCCGGCATGCCCTTCACGACGCGGCGAAGGTTCTCGCGCGTGGTGTCGAGCAGCGCGAGGTTGGTCTGCGTGACAGGGAAGTCAGGAGCGGTCACCTGCGTCAATGAGAACGACAGGATGCGCTCGGCCGAGCGGATCAACTGCTCGCGTGGCATCGACCCGCGGTTGGCCTCGAGCCAGCCGCGCCAGAAGCGCGTGAGCTGGTCGCCCAGGTGGCCGGCTTCGACGCGGCCGCGGTCGCCCAGCATGATGTAGGTCTTGAGTGCGTTGTAGGCGTCGGAGACGTTGCTGGTCGAGGCAGCCGAGTACACACCCATGGGCTCGGGGTTCGCCGTGCTGCCGCCCTTCGTTGGAGTGGGGCTGCCGTCGGCAGCGCGGGCGAGAGGTTGCAGTTGCGCGGCGTTGGCATTCACCTCAGTCAGGTAGCTTGCGATGGCGGCGGCCGTCGGCTTCAGCATCACCTCTTGCAGGCCTGCGAGATAGGTAGCGCGAAGCTTCTGCTCGACCGCGTCACCTTGGTACAGGCCCAGCGTCAAGGACCACGGGCGCTCGTCGCGGTAGCGCTGCAACTGGTCGACGCGGTCTTGCACGATCTCGAGCGCTTCGAGACGCGACTGCAGGTCGATGCGGCCTTCTTGCAGCTTGATCGCCTTGTTGAGGTCGGCCTGCACGTTGGCCACGAGCTGCCGGTTGCCGGCGTACGACCAGGTCCAGCCGGCCAGCAGGGCACCGAGCAGCAATGCACCGCCGAAGAACGCCGCATAGCGCCAGCGCAGCTTGCTGCGGCTGGTGTATTGCTGCACCAGGTTGCGGTCGGCGAAGACGACCTTGGAGAACAGCTCGCGCAGGAAGAAGCCGTTCTGCGCCACGACCGATGCGGTGGGCGCCGTGCTGCTCGCTGGTGTGAGCGCAAAGCGTTCTGCCACGCGCTGGCTGGCACGGCCGGTCGATTGGCCTTCCTGCACCGCACTCGTGAAGTAGAAGCCGCGGAAGATCGGGCGGAACTGGTAGGGGTTGTCTTCGAACAGCGTGGTGATGAAGGTGCGCAGCGGTGCCTTTAACGCCATGAACTCAAGCGGGAAGGTCAGCACGCCTGGCGGAAGCTTTTCGCCGCGGTGCATCGACATCCGAACGATCGAGGCTTCCTTCAGACCATCGTTCAACTCATCGAAGTGCCGATCGAAGCTCGCGACGACATCGGACTTGGCTGTGGGGTCGTAGGGCAGGGTGGCGCCCCACACGCGCTCGCGTTCATCGCGGTCACGATCCTCGAAGAACTCGGCGAAGCCCGAGATCAGGTCGGCCTTGGTGAAGACCACGTAGACCGGCGCGAAGACCTCGAGTTTCTCGGTGAGTTCTTGCACGCGCTGGCGCAGTTGCTTGGCAAGCGTGATCGCAAATTCGGGGCGGTTGCTCGACAACTCGGCCAAGCTGGCCGCGATGATCACGCCGTTGAGCGGTGCCTTGGGGCGATTGCGCTTCAGCAGCGACAAGAAGCCCAGCCACTCGGCACGATCTTCTTCATGCACCGAGTAGCGGCCGGCGGTGTCGAGCAAGATGCCTTCGGTCGTGAAGAACCAATCGCAGTTGCGCGTGCCGCCGATGCCTTGGATCACCGATGAGGTCTTGTCGGAGAACGGGAAGTTCAACCCCGATCGCACAACGGCCGTGCTCTTGCCGGCAGCCGGGTTGCCGATCACCGCGTACCACGGCAGTTCGTACAGCGCGGCCGAACCGGAGGTCTGCCCCAGCTTGGAGGTCTTGATGGTCTTGACGGCCTCGAGCATGCGCTCGCGCACGGCCACCATCTCGGCGCGGCTCTCCTTATTCGGCGCAGCCTTGATGGCGCGGTCGGCTTCGGCGTCCATCGCTGCTTCGAGTTGTTGGCCCGCCTTGCGGGCGCGGTGGCGGCGTACTGCCCACACCGTGAACCAAACGAGTAGCAGCGTCAGCAGGATGAGCACTGCCCAGATTGCACCGAGCTTCAAGGTGTCGGCACCTACGAAGAGCAGGGCTGCCAGCGCGAGCAAGCCAATGACGGCGAGCGTGCGCGTGTCCAGCAGAAGGCTCCAAATTCTTTGCATGAGGGAAATGTCCGTTCGGTATGTTCAAGCCGCCTGCGCCGGCGCAGCAGCGATGGGCTCGGGAGGTGCGACAGGCGGTGTCAGGATGACTGCAAAACGCTCGTGGGCAGGGAAGGCCCCGAGCACCAGCGCAGGCTTCTTTGATTCCTGAACCTGCCCGGCTGTGAGTGCGACGCAGGCGAGAAGTCGGGCCACGCCAAGATCTCCGCAACCCACACCCAGGCGCAAGGCGTGTTCGCCGGGGTCGATATGGGGCAGCAGCTCTTGCGTCGTTTCGTAGACTTCGCCGGTGCGCGAAGCGCGGTGGTCCGCGTCGGTGGTGACGTGTTGTATTTGCTCCGCCTTCCAGCCGCTGGCTTGCAGTGCGTCGGTGGTGGCTTGCTGCAGAGTTTGCGGGCTGACGCGGCCGTTGGCGTCGGCGGATTTGTCACGCTTGATCAGGCTGGCCCGGTTCAACTTGGCGACCGGCGGTTGCGCTTCTGGAGGCGACAGCCATGCGGGAGATGCCAACAACAAGGAGGCTGCACCTTCGCCGGGCACGCGACCTCGCTGGTTGTTGCCGGAGAAGAGTTCTTGTGCCGATTCCATCGCAGCGGTTTCGCTGTCGCTCACCAAACTATCGGCGGCGAGCACCCACAACAGGCCAGCTTGCTTGTCACGCTGCCACTGCAGCAGTTGCTGGTCCATCAGCACCCAGAAAGATTCGGCGCTGGCAACGGGGTGCACATGCAACTGCACGGCAGGGCGCACGCTGTTCGCCATGGCCCGCGACTGGCCCGCAGCCTTCAGGCCTGTTTCGATGAAGGGCTCGAACAAGGTGTCGAGCCATGTGATGGCCAGCTGCTGCGTCTGCGCAGACCACCGCGCCGGTATGGCCACACGAATCGCAACGGTCGGCGGCAAGCTCGGTGCTGCGGCGACCTTGTTGCGCGGCGAGAGTGGCAGCGCGCTCAGCACGGGCCATTGGGCTTCGATGGCTTCTTGCATCGACGAGGCCGCTCTTTCCATCAAGGTCAGCGCGCGCAGCATGTCGGCTGGTGCCTCGTAGCCGGCCCACACGTCGGGCTTGGCGGCGGCGAGAGGAGCGGTGAGCTCGGCGACCGCATCGGACAGCGTGTCGGTCGACAAGTCGGGCATCGAGGCAGTGAACACGGCCAGGCCGTCGTCGTTTTTGATCTGCTTGTCGAGTTCGGGCTTGCATTCACCGCTCGCGATCATCGACTGCGCACCACTCCAGCTATTGCCTGCGCGCACCTGTACCGCGGTGGCCATCACCCTGACCTGCGAACTGCGTTCATTCTCAGCGGTGGCAACTTCGCCTGAGGGTGGAGTTGCTGCCACGACGACGGGAACCACCACCGGCGCTGCGGCATAGGTACGCAAGCGCTTGACGGCCAGGATGGTGAACACCAGAGCTGCGGTGAGCACCATGGGCAGCACTGCCAGGTTCAGCGCGAGATCGGTTGTGCTGGGGTCGACCTGCGCCGACTGCCAGCGCCACATCGTGGCCAGCCAAACGAGCACGGTGATCACCAGCAGCAGCGCGAGGATCTTCCAGACTTTGGCCATAGGTTCGGACGGCAGATGCTCAGCGCATCTTCAGCAAGCAGGCGGCGAGTCGACGAGACATCGCCAAGAGAAGTTGAGGTGGAGACGTCAGCAGGCGTCGGTGGTGACTGACTGCGTGGAGATCAGGACCGCACCGCAGGCGGTCTTGTCGCCGTGCCGCGCAGCGGCCTTGCCGTCGATGATCATGGTGGGGTCGCCGGTGGCGATGACGGTCGTGCCGTGACCTCTCTTGGGGCAAGTGACCTTGTCACCGACACGTGCGATGCCTTTGCCGTGCGTGCCGCTCACGCCAGAGGCTTCGATGACCTCGCCGCCGTGGTCTGTCTTGTCGCCCAACACGATGAACGGACGCCCCATTTCACCCACTCCCTATGCCAAGTTGCCGGCTTGTATGCCGCACGAATCAGAGCGATCGAGTCTAACGGTTGAGGCGTGTTTTCAGCCCCCCACTTTCGGGCGAGAAGGCAGCGTTTTTCGCAGCTCGACGTGACCTAGGTCCGCGTTCTGCCAGTGACCGCCCCATGTGAGTCCGACACGTCGTGCAACCTCTCCGTACAACTCGTAACCCTTGGCGGCCCAGGCATCGCGCTCGCTGATGACCAGCTTGCCTGCGCGCATGAAAGCACTGTCGGCCGCGAGACCGTACTGGTGATAGCTTTGCCATGCGGCGGCGTTGGTCACCTGCGCGCCTAGGCTGGCGAGTTGCGTCTGTCGCTCGGGACTTCGATAGCCTTCGATCAGGACCATGTCGTAGCCGTGCTCGTCATGCATCAGCCGATAGGCAAGCAAGAGACGTTGGCGGAAGTCGGCGTCGAGCTGATCCCATCGCCGATCGGCATTGCCGAGTTGCGGACGCACGCTTTCGACTTCTGCCGTGGTGAAGACCTCAGGTGGCAGCGGTGGTGGAGGGACGAGTTGCTCGCCTTGCAGCAGCGCAGCGACCACGCTGTCACCTCGAGCTATCGACGTGTCGTCATAGGCATCGAGCGTGTGCCATCCGCGCAATGAAAACACGATGAGCGGTGGCACCAATAGCAGCGCGACCGCGATGGCCACACCCAGCCAATGGCGTTGTAGCCATCGCTTTCCACCGAGCGCGGCGCCGCCCGCCTGCGCCAAGCCTTGCTCCGCGTTGTGCCGCGCCATGCGCTGCGCACTCTGCTGAACACCAGACAAACGTTGGGTGGCTCGCATGATGCGGCCCATCACCTGCTCGCGGAACGCCGGCAGCAACAGCAATGCGGCCAGCGAGCAAGCCAGCACGAAGTAACCCACGATGGCGATCCACATCATCTTGTAAGCAAGCTTTACCGAGCCCCCCTTCGGGGCGTTGTCGCCCAGAAGGGCGTCTCTAGAATCGCTGGGTGCTTGCGCATCCCGCGCACCTTGCCGACCCTGGGGCGGCGATCACATTCAGTGCCCATGAACCAGCCGCAAAACCCAGTCCCACCGCGTGGTGCCCGCCCCCAGTTGTTCAATGCACCGGCGAGCACGACAGCGAGCGCCAAGCGACAGCCTGACTTCGGGCCGAGCATCTTAGCCACGATCGATGGTGGGCAGTCGCGTTTCGCGAGGTCACGTGGCGGCCCAAGCAAGGGCTTGCTGATCGTTGGGGCACTGGCGCTGATRGGCGCGGCCGGTTACCTGGGCGTGAAGTTCAGTGGATCTCGCGCCGCGCCCGAGATCGCGGTAGCTGCAGCACCCGTGCTGAAGATTGTCGAAGCCGCGCCGATCGCATCGCAGCCTATGGCGGTCGCGCAAGGCGCGGCGGCCATTGAAACGGTGACACCTCCTGCGGCTGCACCCGTATCAGAGTCAGCCGCGAGTCAACCAATCACTGTGGCAGCCAGCCTCAACAACATTCAGCAAACGCTTGATCGTGCGGAGCCTGCTCCGGCCAAGAAAGAACAGGTGGCGAGCAAGGAAACTCCGGCGCCGCGTCGTGCGTCGTCAACGGTCAACGCAAAGTCGTTAGCGAAGCCTACGCTGGATGACGACGCCGATCTGCTGGCAGCGATGCTGCCCCACCTGAAGCGCACTGCTGCGGCGCCGACGAGTCCAGCGTATGAGAAGCGTTGCGGCCAGCTGGTCGGCCAAGCCGCTGCGGACTGCAAGGCAAAGTTTTGCGGTGGGAAGCAGGGAGCCGATGCGGCTTGTCCTGCCGTGCAGAAGTAGGAATCGAACACTTCCCCAAAGAGGCAGCACCTAGCAGGGCGCGGGCCTACTGCGCTACCCACTTTCCATTGACGACAACGAAGGTCTTCGTTTGACCTTCGAACTCGGGATGAGTGAGCCAAGAGAGACGCAGCGGTTCCGGCTGAGAGATGCCTTGCGTGACGACTGACAAATCACTGCCTTGATCCGATTGAAGCGCCATCGATTTCAAGCAGCTTTGGACGAGCATGTCGTCTCGAAGGGCCAGCTTTTGCGACCCGGATTTCCATTCGACCAGCAGCAGATGGTCTTCACTGCCGGCGCCACAGAATCCGGCCCCTTGCTCTTTAACGGATGGCTTGGCGACAGCAAGAACAATGTAGCGATGACCGTCCTTGTCGAAAGCCCGCGCGCCAAGAACAAAGGTCTGCGAAGCGCCGCGAGTTGCCGCGCGCAGCTCGATGTCCGCTTTCGACGCTTTGACTCCGCCTGGTTGAGTTGATCCTGGCACCGGTCTGGCCACGACACCGTAGTTTGTGGACTCAACAATGAAGGTCGTGCCGTCTGGCAGGGCAAGTGCGGATGACTGCGCGAAGACGGGTTGCGCAAGCATTGCGATTGCCAACAGAAGAACGGCAGGATGACGTGGTCTGGGTAACAGGCCACTGTGTAGCGCCATTCGTCTAGGTGTGATGGTTGTGCGGCAATGGGAGTGCGAAGGTCATTTCGGATAGGTGCCCGCTACCGCCGGTGGGTCGGGAAAGGTTGGCACCCGCGTTGGTCGTTTGGGTGCAGGCCAACCATTCTTTGCGGACCAAGCCTTGATGTCGGCGATTCGTCCGGGCATATCCCCGTTGGGGCAATCGTGCAGGCAATACCAATCGTTCTCGTCCTTGCCGATCACAGGCTTCTTGTCGTCAAAGCGTGCCCAACCAATGAACTCGCGGATGTAGGTGCCCGCGCCTTCCTTGTCTTTCGATTTCGGGATGTAACTCGTCACGTCAATGTAGGGACGATCCGGGTCGTACAACTGGTAAGCCCACTCGCGGCAACCGAAGGTGGTGCTGAATTCGTCGAGCTTGAACTTCGGGCCGTAGAGGTAGTACTCGTCGGTCTGAGCGAAGGGGGTTGGTATGTTCTTCGTGATGCAAAGACCGGGTGCCCAATCGGTGCTGACATCGCCGAGGCCCAAGAACCAGTGGCCCAAATCATATTGAATGTTCGTAGGCCCCTCTCCGGAGCTCAGCTTGATGGACAGGAGCTGATTGAGTCTTCCGCGCAGTGGGCCGTTGTGAGTATTTGGCGTGGTGACCCAGCCCTGCCTATCGAACTCTATGGTGATTACCGACAATGGGTCATTTGATGCCGCAGAGGGTTTCGTGGTCCGAAATTCCGTCACTGGGTTGAAGACCTGCTCCCAATTGCGCCATGTGTCGCCCGGCTTCGCCTTGCCATTGCGCCTGATGGCTCCCTTCTTGGCGATGCGCCAGTCTCCCGTCACCATCAAGAAATACCGCATCTCCCACGAGCGCTCGATCCATGCATGGGTGCCGCCTTCTTTAGGTGGTTTTGCCGGTGGCTCCGGCTGTGCAGCGGCGCTTTGACACGAGGCCGCAATGCATGCACAGGCGAGAACCAGTGCACTGGCGGCTGAGCGAAGAGCGCAGTGGGGATGGTTCATAGGATCTTTGGCTCGTGGACGGTGATGTGCAAGTGATGCGAGTGCAGTCGCTCGTTGCTAGAGCTCCCACCTCGTTGCATGTTATTTGCCGGCGCAGTCTTGTCCTGTGTGTTTTCGTCCATGACCCACGGGTCGAACAGCTGTCGCACGCATGAACATTTGAGCAGCGAGGTGCGGAACAAGCGGACATCAGCTGGCTCTGCGCTATTACGCTCCTTGTTCCATGCGTCGAGAGCCTTGTTTTCAGCGTCAGTCGCATCGCGTGACGCTTCTTTGGCATCCTCAACCTTGGCTTTGCTCTCTGCAATCTTTGCTGAATCCTTCGCTTTCTCCGCAGCTCGCAGCGTCTTCTCAGCTCCTGTCAGGTCAGCATTTGCCGTCTTGGCTGCAACGATCGCGTCCTCATACTCGCCAAACTTCGTTACCTCGGTGTCGCTGACGTTGTCGGCGTCATTGCCATTACCACTCTGGGATGGTTTTTTTCCTTCGAATGCGCGGCGCAATTCCTGCCGATTCATGCGTGTCGAGCCGACGTAGCCGACATCCAACCCGAGCCCGGCCCTGTGGGCGATAGAACCCAACATTGGCCTCCAGCAGGAGGTCACCTGCAATGACGGGATGTCATTTTCCAGCGCTGCATTCAAGAGCGCGGCGAAGCCGCTGGGATGCACGCGGGTGAGCCCCTCTTTGAGCAAGGTGTAGCCAACAATATTGGCCTTGGGGTTGTCGGAGTCGATGAAGGTGACCTTCAGTGACTTGGCTGCGTGCTTCCCGGTGGCTACCGGGACGGACATGGTCAGCGTTGCCGACGTCAGTTCGCTGTAGATGCTCTTGATGGCAGTGATGACTTCAGCTTGCGTTCCGGTAGGCATCAATGCATCAACCTCGGCGGCCGTGTACTTATGCGAAACCTTCATCCAGATGTTGCCTGTCAGCGGTGCGGTGTATTCATCAACCTCAGGGACGGCCTTGCTCTCCACTGCCGCAGGTGCTGCTTTGACGTCTTTGCCCTTCGTTGCCGGCGTCGGGGTGTCGCTGTCGGATAGCAGGCCCTCCTTCTCCGTTACCTTGACGATGATGTCGCGCTCGCCGACGGCAACGGCATAGACAGGTGTGGTGCGGTGGCCCATGGCTGCATCGCTGTTTAGATAGAGCGAGACTTTGTCGCCAGCTTCTGCGTCAACAGTGAACTTGCCTTCTGTGTATGTTGTCTTGCCATTCTTTTTGGTCGCGCCTGAGTTCACGCGCGAAACCTTCTTCTCATGGGATGCGATCACCTTGCCGTTCACGGCAGCCGCATATGGGAGGTTAACGCTGGCGGCCGTAGTGCATTGAAAGATATAGGTCACCTTGCGTGATGCCTTGGCCGGCACGTCCGTCGCGCCGACTGTGTTGTTTGATTTGGTGGTGCCCGTTAAGACGGGCTTCTGCGGGCCAGCCATATCAGCAGCCCTCCAACATACTGTCGCTGGCGGTCACGTCTGCTGCAACGTCTTGTTCCCAATAGAGCTTGACGCTTTCGGCCTCTGAACTCGATATCCGTTCAGTCAAACCACGTTCGTCAGTGCGTCCCTTGATCTCGTTGCCGTCGGCCAGTACCAAACGATACAACTTGCCAACGACCGGTTTCCCAGTTTGCTGGTCGACCGCGCGGAACTGTTCATGGAACAACTTAACTCGCGAGTCCGGCAACGCCGGTAACGCCGTACTGCCACTTCCACCGCCCGCCCACTCATGGGTGGCGGCCTTGACGGTGAACGTTCCCGGCGTCACGAAGTCGATGTTGCTGCCATCCAGCACCACCTTGCTGTCCCCCCCCACCATCTCGATACGCTGGCTGGCGGTTATGGTGATCTCGTTGTTGACCGAGATGATGGTGATGTCCTTGTCTGCCAGGATCTCCAGTTGGTCGGTGTGCGCGCGCAAGCTCAGGTCGCCATTGGCGGCGATGGTTTGTAGCTCGCCCTGATGTGTGTAGAGGCTGGTGGTCTGCCCAGAGACCCAGCTGGCGGTGTGTGCGGCCACCGCATGCACGTCACCTTGGGCCGCGAGGCTGGTGTCCTGCCCTGAGAACATCGCGAGCATGGCAGGGCTGGTGAACATGGCGCTGCTCGGCGTGTCCATCACTACGTAAGGCTTCGCGAATCGCTCGACGGGGTCTGAGGAAGGCTCGCGTCCGGTTGCCTTCTTCTCGCTCGAGTGCTTGCCTTGGCGTTGCGGGTCAATGGATTCGATCAGGCTCTGCAGCGCATCGTTGGCGCTTGTCCCGTGGCTGGCCAGCTTCATGGCGCCTTGAGCTTGCGCTGCATCGCCGAGGGCTTGTCCGAGTTGCTGTGCTCCCTTGAGTTGAGCGATGGCTTCCTGCGTGTCCAGTTGGGTGCTTTGTGCGCTGCCATACGTGCCGGCTCGCGGCGTTGTGCTGAGCAACATCCCTTCGGCTGCACGTACGCTGGCCCAGCCTTCTGTGTGGGCGTAGAACCCGCTGCCAAGCCAGGCGCCACGCTGACTGCTCTGTGCGCCTTGGCCGATGATGTGGCCCAGACTCAGCTCACTCCAGGGGCTGCCTTGGCTTTGGCTTGCCAGGCGCATGCGGAGTTGGCTGGTGGCGTCGTCGATCACCCATTGATTGAGGCCTCCGCCGTCCAGCGTTTGGCTGTGCCAGCCGGACAGCGTGCCGGGGTGGTTGGCGCCCGAGTCCACGCCTGCCGGCCAGGGCAGGGCGTCTTGCCCGTTGTGGAGTTGGCCGACGATGAGCGGCCGGTCGAGGTCGCCTTCGACAAAGTCCACCAACACCTCAGTGCCGACGCGAGGAATGAAGACGGCGCCCCAGTTGCTGCCAGCGCTCGGCTGGGCCACACGCACCCACTGGCTGGCACTGGCATTGCCGGGCGCTTGCCCAGTCTCTTCCTGGCCAGGAGAAAGCGGGCCGCTGAGACCACCGGCTTGCGGGGCTTGCCCGCGCTGCCACGGAAACTGAATGCGTACACGAAGGTCGCGTTCGGTCGTGACAGTGTCGCCGGCGTGCCCGACGACCAATGCGGTCTGCACACCGGGCGCTGTTGGCTTGGCGCAAGCCGCGGGTGCCAACGTCGCAGCCGCAGGTGCGGCCTTGAATTGGTTGCGGTAGCTTCCGGCTTCGAGGTCGGTGTGCTTCAGCAGCTGCGCTGCTTGGCTGCCCAGGTTGTTGGCTGCTTCGTGCTGCACGCTGAGCACGACGAACTGGCTGTCCGACCGCGCGCTGATGGGGTTATACAAACTGTGCTCGGTCAGCTGGAAGTTGCAACCTGGCGCGAGTGTGCGCACAGCGCTGTCGCCACTGAGCTTCTTGAAGGCCAGTTCGTGGCGCGCGAGCGCGAGCGCTGCGCGGTTGTCGGCCAGGGGGCTGTGAGCCGAGTCGTCGTCGGCTTCGTGCTTCGCAAAGCGTCGCTCGCCGCGGCCGTCGTAAATTTCCAGCATGGGGACGTCGCCTGCCTTGAGTGCGCTTTGCGTCTGGGCACTCACTCCCGCCAACTGCTTGGCATCCCACGCGGCTTGTGTCACAGCGTTCGGTTGAACACTGCGCTCAAGCGCGATGGCGGTGATGGTGTCTTCGGCCAACCCGAATCGGCGGACGTCCGGTTTGCCGAAGCGCAAAGCGCCGAGGTCGGGTCGCTTGGCCTGGGCATCATGAATGACAAGGCAGTGCTTGGCGGCCTTGGCGCTGCTGAGTGCTTGGCCATCATCGGCATGGTCGAGGCGCCAGTTCCAGCCTTCTTCGGATAGCAAGCGCGCGACGAAAGCGGCATCGGTCTCGCGATACTGTGTGGTGGTGCCGCGGCGAGGCGCAGCCTCCAGCACTTCGGGGCTCAATTCGAGTTTGAAGTTGGCCTGCGGGTAGGCGCGCAAAACTGCACTGATGATTTCGTCCGCGCGCTGACCGAGGAACACGCGGCTGTCTTGCCGCAGGCTGAGAAAGTGCGTGAAGGCGACGAGCTGCAGGCGGTAGCGTGCGAGGCCGCCGTCGCTGCCAAGCTGGGCAGCCTGGGCGACGTAGCCATGCCAGGTGCGGTAGCTGCCGTCAGCGCGCATCAGCCGCAGGCTCATCTGTTCGCCGATTAGGGCTTTGAGCTCGAGGTGCGCGCTGGTGCTGAGGCAATCGACGACCGCCAGCAGCGAGGACAGGGGCTTCGCCTCGTCGCCGCCGAGGCCGCTGACGTCTTCATTCCACTGTGCCCGTTCGACCACCAGGGTGGCACTGGGCAAGGCGGTCTCCAGCTGCATCAATCGCTTGTGCTGGCTGATGCTCAGCGCGGCTTTCAGGCGGTTGAAGCCGTCCGAAACGGCCTGATTGACGGTATCGAGGTTCATGTTCTGCTCCCTTGCTTCACTTCTTTCGGCTCGACCTCATTCGGGTCGTACGCGCCGCTTGCCGAGCTGGATGAGCCTCGGCGTCTTCTTCAACAACTCATGGCAGCGTGATGGTCACGTGCGCGGCCTGGGGCGCCAGCTTTACCACCTCCTGGTAAGCCGCCAGATCGCGTTCGGTACTGCGTGACAACTGCCAGCGCAGGCCAGTGAAAGCCAGCAAGCCCAGCAGCGCAAACACCGAGGCAATGACCCACAACGGCACTTCGTTCTTCAGTCGATTGGTCACCTGATCAGGTGGCGCCCAGTGCGGCGCGAACGTGGCGCGCGAGCCCTTCAGGTGTGCGATCTCGTCACCCAGCCGGGCGGTGAGGTAGTTCAGCTTCTCGCTGCCTTCGATGATGTACTTGCCCTGGAAGCCCATCAGCAGGCACATGTGGAAGACTTCGAGAATCTGCACGCGCGGGGCGCCTTCGCGACGAAGCGTTTCCAGCTTGGCAAAGAACTGTTCGCCGGCGAGTTGCTCACCGAAGAACTGCAGTTGCAACGGCTGGCGTTGCCAAGCGTCACGCACCTTGAACTGCGACATCAGGATGAGCTCGTCGACCGTGGCACAGAACGCGTATTTGCAGAGGTGAATATCTTCCGCCGAGCTGTGCAATCGGGTCGCACCGCGCTCCAGTCCGGTCAGGAACTCCTTGATGTGCGAGCGGAAGGTCTCGGCGTCGCCAGGCCCTTGCTTCGCGCGCAGGAGAAACAGCAGGTAGAAGCCGTCGTACATCAAATCCAGCAGCGTGCGCGCCTCGCGGGGCGTGCTGCCGCTGGTGGGCGTGAGTGCGGCTGTCGGGCCGCCGTTGAACAGTGAAGGCGGGTGATTGGCTTGAGCGTTCATGCGTTGATGGCGATCAATTCAAGTTTGAGGTCGGCGATGCCGCTGGGCACATAGATAGACACGGCCTGCGCCTGCATCATTCGTTCGTACAGCGCACCGCGCGGCTCGACGGCAAAGTAATAGCTGCCGGGACGTACTGGAATGGCGGCAGGAACCTGCGGCGCATGTGTCAGCGGCACGCCGGCCATGGCCGAGAGAACGAGCTTCTCGACGTCTTCAGGCGCACCGATCTTGAAGCGCAGAGGTACCGCATCCACCAGCTCCGCGGGCGGCATAGAGGCGCTGACGCCGAGGTACAGATTCGTGGTGCCGGAGATCTGTTGCGCGTCGAGCCGGCCTTGGTGGAACGACGGGCGCACTTCAGACAGGGCGATGGCGAAGTAACGTGTCGAGATCACGGTCTCGAGCAACTCGCGAATGATGTGGTCGAGCTTGAAGAAAGCCGGGCCTGGGTTGGCGTGTTCGTAAGCAGGCAGATCGGCCAACGTGAACCCTTTGGAGAAGGTCATCAACGCGCCGGCCAATTCCAGCAGGCGCTGGAAAAGTCTCTCCGGATGCAGGCCCGGGTGGCGCATCAAATGCGACAACGATGCGTAAGCGCCGCTTGCAGTGTGCAAGAGCCAGAACGAAGCCACATCGCCTGAGCGGAACTCGATGATGTTCTTCGACGGCTCGCGGTGAAAACCGTAGAGCGCATCGACCTTGGCTTGCAGCACGTCGAGCAGCCGACGCAGGTGCAGGAACATCACGGGCGAGGCCTGAATCGTCAGCGACGGCGGCACGTAGCGTGGGTCGAGTTCGTAGCCGCCAGTGGCATTGCGGCGAACGCGCAGCACCGGCATGGTCACCAGGTGGCTGCGAGGCTCATGCTCGGACAGCAGCTTCACCGATTTGCCGAGCACGCTGAGTTGCGCCGCGGTGGCATCCGTGAACTGATCTTCGATGTCCTTCTGGACCTGGTAGTAGCGCGTGGCCGTATCGGCCTCTTCGCGGTTGGGTGCAAAGTTGCTGCCATTGGCCCGCAGCGGCGCGACGGCGGCATGCAGCACAACTTCGTTACCTTGCGCAAAGCTGGAGTCGAGCGTCAGCGGCGGGGGCAACTCGTCTTCGGCAGGCGCGTTGTAGAACTCGCCGTCGGGCAGCACCATCTGCAACTCGAGCAAGCGCAGGCGGCCGGCTTGTAGCGCATCGGTATCGACCTTGACGCTGCGCACTCCCCATGCATATGGATGCAGCGAACGCGCGGCCTGGGCCAGTCGCCATTCGTGATACGCGTCTTGCTGTTGGAAGTGTTGTGGCCGCAGGAACAAGCCCTCGCCCCACAGAACCTTTGAAGTTGGAATCAAGTTCTACCTTCCAGCAAGAGTTATCTGACGGCGCAAGCCGTGCTGTTGAGTTTCATCGCTGCACTCGATACACCGACAGGTTCGCCGCTGGCGATGCTCAAGGTGCAAGCATGCGCACCCAATACGAAACCTTGATCGAGCTGAAATGTCTCGAGCTCGAATGCATAACGCCAACGCTGCGGTGCCGGCGCGCGAAACAGGGCCACGATGCCCACGTGCGTTGCCTCGCGGGCCCAGCGTTCGTTGATCTGTTGCTGCTGGCCGGGCAAGAGAACGATCTCGCGGCTCTCGATCAACTCGTCGGCGAGCGCTTCTTTTTCTTTAGCGTTGTTACCGAACGTTTCATATGGCGCGTTCAGGAACGCTGTCGTGCTGCGCAACTTGTAGACCCGCACCACCAGCGACAAGGACCGACCACTCGAGTCGACATTGAGCGAGTCACTTGCCGCGAGCTTCAGCTTCATGCGACGTGCGGGTTTGGCAGACTCTGGCAGCTCTGGCAATTGCGGCGCCTCTGGCTTCTTGAAGCCAATGGTCTCGAGTGCCTTATCGCCCATGTTGCCCAACCCTTCGCCCAGTTTGCCGACTGTCTGACAGCCCGTGAGCATCAGCATGGCAAGAACCACCGCCGCGTGCATCCATCTGTTCAGTGGGTTGTCTCGCTTCATCATTTTCGATTTCAATCGCGCCTTGTCTTATGTCGGCAAGACCCGCTGCAATGCGCCGCGAGACATTGAAGTTTAAAGGCGTGAACACACGGTTGCGTGTGCCGCCCCCAAGAGAGGGATGGCCCTGTTGCGACGGCTCGGTAACATGGCGTAAGCCTTGCGGACCTTCCAGTTTTTTGAGATTTAATTCGATACAACTGCATCTGGTTTCAGATTGTTCGCATACCAAAAGCTCGCTCGGCGAGTTGAATTGAGGGAGTCGGTTGGTGAAGTTTTCAGTCCTGAGTCTGCAGCGGTCCTTGGCGACATTTGCAGTAGCGAGTGCGGTTCTGTTTCTCGGCGCATGTTCGACGGCGCCGACGCAGGTCACGGCGTTGATGCCGCCAACGTACGACGATCTGATGGCTTCGGCCGAAGAGGCGCAGCGCAAGGGCGGCATCGTCGAAGCGATGGCTTTCTATGAGAAGGCGACCAAGGCCGACCCTGCCAAGAAGCAGCCTTGGTCACGCATCGCGCAAGCCCAGTTCGACGCGCGCAATTACGGCTCGGCCATCACTGCAGCGCAAGAAGTCTTGCAGCGCGACACCGGCGACGTCACTGCAAAAAGCATCATGGCCGTGAGCGGCTTGCGCGTATCTGCCAATGCACTGGAGCAACTTCGACTTGCCAATGCTTTGGGTGGCAACACGCGAGATGAAGCGCAGACGCTTGCTCGCATCATGCGCGACGCATTGGGCGAATCGATTCTTCCGGCGCCTGCTGTAACGAGTAGTAATACAGCAGGCCCTACTCGGCAGGCAACGCCTCCAGTGCGCCGTGTCGCACCGGCGCCGCAAGTTGCGCCGACACCGGCACCAGCAGCTCCGGCTGCCGAACCCAAGCGCAATCCATTCGACGCCCTCAAGGGCTGAGACTCACGCTGACTGCATCTCTCAGAGAGGACATCATGGCCAAGAAAGAAAGTGTTCAAAAGCGTCTCGAGCGCGTTCGCCCCCCGCGGGTCCAGCTTTCATACGACGTCGAAATCGGCGACGCGATCGAGAGCAAGGAGCTCCCGTTCGTGATGGGTGTGATGGGTGACTTCACCGGTCAGCAAGACCCGGACAAACCGCTGCCCAAGCTGAAGGATCGCAAGTTCGTCAACGTCGACCTCGACAACTTCGACGAAGTACTCGACGGCATGGCACCCAAGGCGAGCTATCGCGTCACGAACAAGCTCAGCTCCGATGGTGGCGAGTTCGCGGTCAATCTCCAGTTCAAGTCGCTCGACGACTTCAGCCCTGAGGCGGTGGTTCAGCAAGTGGAGCCCTTGCGCAAGCTGCTGGAGGCACGCACCAAGCTCTCCGACCTGCGCAACAAGCTGGCTGGCAACGACAAGCTCGAAGACGTGCTGAGCGATGTGCTCAGCAACACCGAGAAGCTCAAGCAGCTCGGGCAGGAAGCCGGCAAGGATCAGGAGTAAGCCATGACCTCAGCATCGCAATCCACCAGTCAGGCTTCTGCAGCCGGTACCACCGAACTCGGTTTGCTCGACGACATCGTCGCGCAGAGCAAGGTCGCCAAGACGAGCACGGAGCACAACCGCGCCAAGGACATCATCGGCGAACTCGTCAAGGAAGTGCTGCAGGGCACGGTGGTGGTCTCCGACAACCTATCGGCCACGTTGGATGCACGTGTCGCCGAACTCGACCAGCTGATTTCAGCGCAACTGAGCGAGGTGATGCACGGCGCAGAGTTTCAGAGACTCGAATCGTCGTGGCGTGGCCTGCACTACCTGTGCAAGCACACCAGCACCGGTGAGCAGATCAAGATCAAAGTGTTGAACACCACCAAGAAGGAACTGGTGCGTGACTTCAAGACCGCAATCGATTTCGATCAGAGTGCTTTGTTCAAGAAGGTCTACGAAGAAGAGTTCGGCACCTTCGGCGGCGCCCCGTTCGGCGCATTGATCGGCGACTTCGATATCGGCCGCCAAGCTGAAGACATGTACTTCGCGGAGCAGATGTCCCACGTGGCTGCTGCTGCTCATGCGCCTTTCATCTCGGCCGCTTCGCCGGAGCTGTTCGGGCTCGAGAGCTTCACCGATATGGGCAAGCCGCGTGACCTGTCCAAGGTTTTTGACACAGTCGAGTACGCCAAATGGAAGTCGTTCCGTGAATCAGAAGACTCGCGTTATGTCGGCCTCACCATCCCACGTTTCCTTGGGCGCCTGCCTTACAACCCGAAAGACGGCACCACGACCGAAGGGTTCAACTACGTCGAAGAGGTTGATGGCTCCAACCACGGCAAGTACCTGTGGGTCAATGCAGCCTACGCGTTTGGCGCGCGCCTGACCGAGGCGTTTGAAACCTACGGCTGGTGCGCGGCGATCCGAGGCGTTGAAGGTGGAGGCCTGGTCGAAGATCTGCCAACCCACACCTTCAAGACGGACGACGGCGAAGTCGCGCTGAAGTGCCCGACTGAAATCTCCATCACCGATCGACGTGAAAAGGAACTCAGTGACCTCGGGTTCATCTCGCTGGTGCACTGCAAGAACACTGACTACGCCGCATTCTTCGGTGCTCAGTCCGCGCAGAAGACCAAGAAGTACGACTCCGATTCGGCCAATGCCAACGCGGCTCTGTCGGCTCAGTTGCAGTACATGTTTGCCGTTTGCCGCATCGCCCACTACATGAAGGCGATGATGCGCGACAAGATCGGCAGCTTTGCCTCCGCGGCCAACGTTCAGGAATTCCTGAACCGCTGGATTTCACAGTACGTCACTGGCGACGACTCTGCCACTCAGGCCGTCAAGGCCCAGTACCCGTTGCGCGAAGCCTCTGTCCAGGTATCTGAAGTTCCGGGGCGCCCTGGTGCGTACCGCGCGGTGTCGTTCATTCGCCCGCATTTCCAACTCGATCAGCTCTCGGTGTCTCTGCGACTTGTCGCAGAACTGCCGGGTGCTAGCGGGGCTTAAGCTGTTTAACCAAAGGAGAGAAAAATATGAAAGATATATACGTCGAGTTCGGATCTGCTGCTGACATCAAAGGCGAGACCAACGATTCCAAACACAAGGCGCAAAACGCTGTCGAAGTCAGCTCGTTCCGCCATTCGATGCGCCAGCCCAAGTCGGCCACTGCGTCGAACGCCGGCGGCCACACCGCCGAACGCGTCGAGCATGAGGAACTGCTTTTCACGAAGGACGTCGACAAGTCGACGACCAAGCTGCTGCAGGCCTGCTCCGCAGGCACGGTGTATCCGTTGGTCACCGTCTTCTTCTACCGCGCCGTGGGCGGCAGCAACACCACGGGTTCCGGCCAGAACAACCGTGTCAACTACCTCAAGATCGAGTTGAAGAACGTGCTGGTCTCTTCCGTCAACACCGACATCTCGGGTGAAGCCATTCCGACCGAGACTTTCGGCCTGAAGTACTCGGCGATTCGCTGGACGTACAACCAGAGCAAGATCGACGGCTCGGGCATCGAATCGTCCGGCAACAACATCCAGGGTTCGTGGAATCTCGCGAACAACGTGGTCACGTTCTAAGCGGTATTTTCAAAGAAAGGAAGGCGGCTTGGCCGCCTTCTTGTTTATGGTCGACCAGTACAAGTCATCTCTGCTGGATCGCTTGGTCGACTTGCAGCCGGGCATCGATGATCCGCAGGCCGGGCGACCGGTGGCGTTGGCTGAGATCAAAGACAGCGTCGCACGGGATCTCGAGTGGCTGCTCAACACGCGCAGCAATGAGTCGCTGCTCGAACTCGAAAGCCCCTTGCTCAGATCGTCTCTGCTCAGCTTTGGCATTCCGGATTTCTCGGACCGAAGCATGGACAACCCGACGCATCGCGCTGAGATCTGCCGGTCAATCGAGAAAGCGGTATCAGACCATGAGCCTCGGCTCAGGCAAGTCGAGGTTGAGTTGGGTGCTGAGGCCAGTGCCGACAAGCGACTGCACTTCATCATCCGGGCGATTCTGATCGTCGACTTCGCGAGGGAAGCCGTGAATTTCGATGCCCATCTGCAACCGCTGACGTTGGAGTATTCGATTGCACGTGGTGGGAGATCCAACGGCAAGCGGTCCCGGTAGGCGTCGATGAACGAACTTCTCCCTGACTTCGAGCGCGAACTGGCCTTCTTGCGTCGGCACGCCGGCGAGTTTGCCAAGCAGTATCCCAAGATCGCCGGCCGCCTTCAGTTGAGTGGCGATGTTGGCGAAGACCCGCACGTTGAGCGCCTCATCCAGTCGTTCGCGTTGCTCGCCGCGCGTGTTCACAAGCGGCTCGACGACGACTTTCCGCTGGTCACAGAGTCCTTGCTGGACGTTCTTTACCCGCACTACCTCCGGCCCTTCCCTTCCTGCTCGGTTGCGCAGTTCGACATAAGCAGTACTGCGGGGCAGATGAGTTCTGCCGCAGTCATCGAGCGGGGCACCACGGTCACGACGCGACAGGTACGTGGCGTCACCTGCAAGTTCCGCACGGCTTACCCGGTTCGGCTGGCTCCTGTGAAGGTTCGCTCCGCCATGTATCGGCATTCGGCGGCTGCGCCTGAAGGAACGAGGCTGCCGTCGGCGTCGACGGCGGTGATCTCCGTTCAACTCGATCTCTTGTCGGGCCTCTTCCAGTGGACAAGTCTCGGCGACACGATCAGGGTGTATCTGGACGGTGAGCCATCTCAGGTGAGCCCGCTGCGTGAAGCGCTGTGCAACAAGGTGGTGGCGGTGATGGTGCAGACCACGCCGCACGGCCCATGGTCCGGCCCGCATTCGCAACGTCCAGAACTCGCCGGCTTCGGCGATGACGAAGCCTTGATTCCTTACGACGAGCGTTCGCACCCAGCGTATCGCTTGCTGACCGAGTACTTCGCTTTCCCCGACAAGTTCAACTTCGTCGATCTGCCCTTGCCGCGTGCTGCGCTTCCGATCGTCAGCGAGGGTGCGGACATGACCGCGGCGCTGCGAAGCCTCACGCTGCATTTTGTGTTGTCGGGCATGCATTCCGATTCCGAACAGGCGCGCGTGCTGGAGACTATCTCGGCGCGTAACTTCGTGCTCGGCTGCAGCCCCGTGGTGAATCTGTTCCAGCAGAACGCCGATCCGATTCGCGTTACTCATGCGGCCACGCAGTATCCGGTGGTCGTCGATGCACGCAGGGCATTCGGTTACGAGGTCTACTCGATCGACAAGGTCTTCCGCGTCAAGCAGACGCCACACGGAGAGGCGATCGATGAGTTCAGGCCGTTCTTCTCGTTGCACCATGACGACTTGCTGGGTGATGACGACAGCCTCGGCGAGCAACCACCTGGCCGCTACTGGCATGCGCAGCGCGACGACGCCATTGCCGCCGTCAGCCCGGGCTATGAGCTCGAGATGTCGATCGTCGATGTCGATTTCGAGCCCGCTACGCCGCAAACCGACACCTTGTCGATCCATGTCACGGCCACGAACCGCGATCTGCCAAGTCTGCTCAGTTTCGGCGCGGCAGGGGGTGACCTCTTCATCGAAGGCGGCAGCATCGCGCGCGAGATCCGCATGTTGCGCAAGCCCACCTCCGCCCAGAGCTTCGGCCGAGGCAAGGGCAATCTCTGGCGGCTGATTTCTCATCTGTCGCTTAACCACCTGTCACTCAGTGGCCGGGGTGTCGAAGCCTTGAAGGAGATGCTGCGCCTCTATGACTTGCCGCAGGACGCGGCCAACCGACGCCAAGTCGACGGCCTGGTCTCTGTTGAATTCGTACCCGCCACGGCCTGGCTTCAAGGCGAACCATTTGCGACTTTCGTGCGTGGCACCGAGGTGCGGCTGGTGGTCGATGAAGAGAACTTCGTCGGCACCGGTCTGAGCCTTTTTGCAGCCGTGCTGGACCGATTCTTTGGCCTGTACGTGCACATAAACAGCTTCACTCAGCTCACGGTCATCTCGTCGCGATCGAAGCAAGCTCTCTTCAAATGCCCACCCCGCAACGGCGCGACAGCACTGGTCTGATCGAGCAACTGCTCGACAACCCTCACCGCTTCGAGTTCTTCCAGGCGGTGCGGCTCCTGGAGCGCGCGTTTGCAGATTCGCAACCGCCGGGTGCCGACCTGCTGCCAGCGCAGCTGCGCTTCCGGAACTCCATCTCGTTGTCCTTTCCTGCAAGCGAGATCGAGTCGCTGACTGTTCGTCGCAGCGAGAACGAATCTTCGGGGCAAGCCATCGAGCGAATCGAGATGACGCCCGCCTTCATGGGGCTCCTCGGCATGTCGGGCGCCTTGCCTTTCGTCTACACCGAGCAGATTACCCAGCGCGAGCTCTACGACAAAGACTTCGCGGCGCGCAGCTTTCTCGATCTCTTCAGCAACCGGGCGGTGGCGCTGTTCTACGCGGCCTGGAAGAAGAGCCGTCTCCACCTGCAGTACGAAACCGATCGCCGGAACCGTTTTGCACCGATGGTGCTGGCTCTCGCGGGCATGGGGCAGAACGCATTGCACGATCGCCTGCAGCCGAAAGACGGCGGCGTCAACGACGAAAGCCTGGCCTTCTTTGCAGGCGCCCTGCAGCAGCGGGCCTTATCGGCCCAGCAGTTGCGGCAGCTGTTGTCCCGCTATCTGCGGGTGCCGGTGCGAATCGAGCAATTCTGTGGCCGCTGGTACACCTTGCCCCCCGGTGCCCGCACTTCGCTTGGCATGGGCAACGGCATGCTTGGCCGCAACGCCTTGTCGGGCGAAAGGGTGTGGCAGCGCGATCTGCGTGTGAAGGTCACTCTGGGGCCGTTGACTCACAAGCTGTTCCAGCGCTTTTTGCCAGGCGCACCGGGTGCCACGGCGTTGCGCGAGCTGCTCACGCTGCTGAGCGGCGTCAGCCTCGAATACGAAATCAATCTCGTGCTGCGTGCAGAGGCCGTGCAGAGCAGTGCGCTCGACTCCACGCGCGCGCCCTTCGCGGGACGCCTCGGTTGGGACACCTATGTTCAAACGCTCCCGCAGCAGCAAGACCGCACCGATGTGCGCTACGACATCCATGCCGCCACGGCTGCTTAGATTCAACCAATAACTCATCGCTGTCATCACCGTCACGCTCATGTCCAACAACCTCAAGACACTCATCTCCAAGCTCAACGACACGACGCGCCGTGCCGCCGAGCGTGCGGCCAGCCTCTGCATGGCGCGAGGCAACTACGAAGTGGACCTGGAGCACGTTTTCCTGGCGCTGCTGGAGAGTGCGCAAAGCGACTTTGCGTTGCTGTGCAAGAAGTCAGGCATCTCTACCACCGAGCTGCAACGCGATCTCGAGAACGAGATTGGTCGCTTCAAGACGGGCAACACGCGCACACCGGTGTTCTCGCAGCATCTGCCGGTGCTGCTTGAACACGCGTGGCTGATTGCGTCGCTTGAGTCGCACACTACGCGCATCCGCAGCGCCCATCTGCTTCTGGCCCTGCTGACCGAACCGAGCCTGAGCCAGCTGGCCTACCGAGGCTCTAAGCTCTTCGTCAAGTTCAAGCTCGATGAGTTGAAGCACAAGCTGCCCGAACTCACGCAAGGGTCGCAGGAAGCTGCAGAAACCGTCAGCGCAGCGGATGCTCCCGCGCCGGGTACCGATGAAGAGGCCGCCGAACAAGCTGCCGCACCCGGCAAGACCCCGGCACTCGACCAGTTCACGACCAACCTCACCCAGCGTGCGCGTGACGGCAAGGTCGACCCGGTCATCGGCCGCGACCCGGAGATCCGGCAGTGCATCGACATCCTGATGCGCCGTCGCCAGAACAATCCCATCCTGACCGGTGAGGCCGGTGTGGGGAAGACGGCGGTTGTCGAAGGGCTGGCATTGCGCATCGCCCAGGGTGATGTGCCATCGCCGCTGCAAGGCGTGGAGTTGCACACGCTCGACATGGGCTTGCTGCAGGCGGGTGCTTCGGTGAAAGGCGAGTTCGAGAATCGCTTGAAGAACGTGATCGATGAGGTGAAGAAGAGCCCCCATCCGATCATCCTGTTCATCGACGAAGCGCACACGATGATTGGTGCCGGCGGGCAGGCCGGCCAGAACGACGCGGCCAACCTGCTCAAACCAGCCCTTGCGCGCGGTGAACTGCGCACCGTGGCGGCCACCACGTGGAGCGAGTACAAGAAGTACTTCGAGAAAGACGCGGCGCTGGCTCGCCGCTTCCAGGTGGTGAAGGTCGAAGAGCCGAGCGAGCCGCTGGCGGCGGCCATGCTGCGTGGCATGGCGCCGCTGATGGAAAAGCACTTCAACGTGCGCCTCTTCGATGAGGCGATCACTGAAGCCGTTCGTCTCTCGGCCCGCTACATCAGCGGCCGCCAACTGCCCGACAAGGCAATCAGCGTGCTCGACACTGCCTGCGCCAAGGTCGCGCTCGGTCAGAACGCCACGCCTTCGGCCATCGAAGACACGCAGCGCCATCTCGACCGCTTGGCGGCCGAGCGAAGTGCACTCGAGCGCGAAACCGCAGCCGGTGCGGACCACGCGGCACGACTTTCCGAACTGGCCGAGCAGCAGCAGCAACTGACCGGCAAGGCCACCGCACTGAAGACGCGCTGGGAGCAGGAGAAGGCGCTGGTCGGCGAGATCCGCGAGCTGCGTGCCGAACTGGAAGGCAAGCCTGCGTCACTCGCCGAACCAGATGCCAAACCCAAGGCAAGCAAGAACGGTAAGGCGAAGACTCTGCCTGCGTCACCCGAGCATGCGGCGCTTCAGGCCAAGCTGGCTGAACTCGCCGCCTTGCAAGGTGAAAGTCCGATGGTGCCGATGCAGGTCGATGGCACCGTGGTGGCCGAGATCGTTGCAGCGTGGACGGGCATTCCGCTCGGCAAGATGGTCAAGGACGAGATCAAGACCGTGCTCGGCCTCTTGCCCACGCTGCAGGAACGCATCATCGGCCAGGACCATGCGCTCGAAGCCGTGGCGCAGCGTGTGCGCACCGCGCGTGCCAACCTTGAAGATCCGAACAAGCCCAAGGGCGTGTTTATGTTCGTCGGCCCCTCGGGTGTAGGCAAGACCGAGACGGCACTGGCGCTGGCCGACGTGCTCTACGGCGGCGAACGCAACATGATCACCATCAACATGAGCGAGTACCAGGAGGCCCACACCGTAAGCGGCCTCAAGGGTTCGCCGCCCGGCTATGTGGGGTACGGCGAAGGCGGTGTGTTGACGGAGGCGGTGCGCCGCCGACCCTATAGCGTGGTGCTGCTCGACGAAGTAGAGAAGGCCCACCCTGATGTTCTGGAAATGTTCTTTCAGGTCTTCGACAAGGGCGTGATGGACGACGCTGAGGGCCGCGAGATCGATTTCCGCAACGCGCTCATCATCCTGACGAGCAACGTAGGCTCGCAGGCCATCATGCAGCTTTGCCTCAACAAGCCGGCGGAAGAACTGCCTGACGCTGACGCGCTCACCGAGCAGTTGAGACCGCAGCTCTACAAGGCCTTCAAGCCGGCCTTCCTCGGCCGCATGAAAGTCGTCCCTTACTACCCGATCTCTGATGACGTTCTCGAGCAGATCATTCGCCTGAAGCTTGGCCGCATTGCTGCGCGCGTGGCCACCAACCACAAAGCAGTTTTCGACTACGACGACGGCTTGGTCGATGCCGTGCTGGCGCGGTGTACTGAAGTCGATACCGGCGCGCGGGCGGTTGACCACATCCTCAACGGCACGCTTTTGCCCGAGATTGCCGAGAGCGTGTTGGCGCGCATGGCTGAAGGGCAGGCCATTGCACGCATCAAGGTCAGCGCAGGCAAGGACGGCAAGTTCAAGTACAGCGTCAAGTGAGGGTCATGGTTACCGAAGTTTCATCTGTAACTGTGGTGCTTCGTCCCAACGAGGGATTGAGGTGAACCCCTCTGACAGGGATGATTCAGTGTCGGCATCTCGCACGTCCATGCCTGCACTTTCCTCCTCCCCACCATGACTGTCTTGTCTGCCGCCCAGTCCCTTGTTCAAGCCGTTTTGGCCGCGCTCGGGCCCAGCCAGAACCAGCGCTTGCTGCGCCTTCATACGCCGCTTGGGTCCAACGTCTTGCTGGCCGAACGCATGCACGGAGTCGAAGGCATTGGCCCGCGGGGGCCAGGCAGCTCGGCTGCTGCGGGCTTCAAGTTCGAGGTGCTGGCGCTCAGCACCAACGCGCATCTGCAGCTCAAAGACCTGATCGGCCAGCCGGTGCGGCTCGACCTGCTCACCCAGCAAAGTGTTTCCGACCTGCGGCCCTTCCATGGCCACGTGACGGCCTTTACCCTCCTCGGCAGCGACGGAGGCCTGGCGCGCTACAAGCTCACCATCGAGCCGTGGTTGAGTTTCCTGGGCCACCGGCAAGACGCCTGGGTCTTCCAAGACAAGACCGTGATGCAGATCGTCGACGAGGTCTTCACCGACTATCAGGCACAAGGCAAGCTGGCTCCGGCATGGCGCTGGGAGCTGGCCGATGCGAGCGTCTACCCGCGGCGCAGCTTGTGCATCCAATACCACGAGAGCGATCTCGCATTCGTCCAGCGCCTGCTCGCTGAAGAAGGCTTGTTCTGCTGGTTCGAACACAGCGCGGCCGATGGCGAGAGCATGGGCCAGCACACCCTCGTGATCGCAGATCACAACGGCTGCTTCCAAGCCAATGTGCAGCCGCGCGTGCGTTACACGCAAAGTGCGTCGGCCAGCTTCAAGGAAGACAGCCTCAACCAGTTCCATGAGCACCGCCGCATCGCGTCCACTGCGCTGGCCGCTGCCAGCTGGGACCACCGCAGCGTGCAGCAAGTCAATGCGCAGGCGTTGGGTGATGCACGGCTCAGCCCCGCAGAGATGCAACTCGATCTGCGCGACCAGCCTGGTGTCTATGCGTATGAAGACGACGGTCAGGCCCAGCGCATCGTCCGACGTCAGCTCGAAGCCATTCAGGCTGCGGCATATCAATACCAAGGCCAGGGCTCGCTGCGCCAGGCCGCTTGCGCGACCACCTTCACGCTCAGCGAACATGCAAGCGTGAGCGCGGCTACACGCTGGGTGACGCTGGCCGTGCAGCACCGTGGCCGCAACAACATCACCGCCGATCTCGGCACCAGTCTCAAGTCCTTGCTGGGCAAAGTGCCGCAGACCTTTGCCACCCAAACTGACGAAGCTCCAGCCCAGCGCGCCCCCAAGCCCAGCCTCTTCAAAGGCACGGCCAACCAAACCGATGAACCCCTGTACCAGGTGCAACTGCTGGCCCAGGATGCGAACGTCCCGGTGCGCGCTGCCGGAGGCGTCAACGAGCAAGGCGACCTTCTCTTCTCCCGCCCTCAAGTGCCCGGCGCGCAGACCGCCATCGTTGTCGGCGTGGGTGAGCCCGTGCACACCGACCGCGACGGCCGCATCAAGGTGCAGTTTCACTGGCAACGCGGTGCGAGCAGCGCCCATCGTCTCGACCACACCGCCGGCAGCAATGCCCCCGGTGACGACAGCACTGGCACCTGGGTTCGTGTGAGCCAGGCATGGGCGGGTGCCAACTGGGGCGGGCACCATACGCCGCGCCTCGGCCAAGAGGTGCTCGTCAGCTTCATCGAGGGAGACATCGATCGTCCCGTCGTTGTCGGCAGCGTCTACAACGGCCAGGGCCAGCACGATGCGCAAGGCAACCAGGTGGCAGCGGGTGTCGCCACTGCCACAGGCAACGCGGGCGCCTGGTTCCCCGGCAACCAGAAGGCGGGGGAGCAAGAAGGCCACCAGCACGCGCAGGTGCTGGCCGGCTTCAAGAGCCAGAGCCTGGAAGGCAGCCAGAGCGGGAGCAGCGGCTACAACCAGTTAGTGCTCGATGACAGCCCCGCGCAAGCCCGTGCCACGCTGGGTAGCACGCAGGCACAAACCTGGTTGCAGCTCGGTCACCTGATCCAGCAGAACGACAACCAGCGCCTCGCCAAGCGCGGGCATGGGCTGGACCTCAGCACCACGGCGCATGGTGCTGTGCGCGCGGGCTCCGGCCTGCACCTGAGCGCCTACACCCGCATGCAAGGCACGCAGGCCAGTGCGCAACCCGTTGAAGCTCGCGCGGCCATTGCCCAACTCGAGCAGGCCGGCGAGCTGATGCAAACCCTGAGCGACACCGCGCAGAAGCACAACGCCAAGCTGAGCGCTGAGGTGCAGCCCAAGGACCTGCCTGCACGCACAGCGCAACAGGCCAGCGTCGACGGCCTCAGTGCCACCGACGGCCAAGGTGACGTTCAAGCGAGCAGCAGCGAAGACGTCATCGCCATCCAGGGCGGCACCGGTACGGTCAGCGCTTGGAGCCGCCCCGACCTGCTTGTCAGTGCCCCTGGAGGCGTGGGCGCCGCCACCCCGGCGCACAACGTGATGAGCGCGGGTAACACGGCCAGCCTGGCAGCCGGCCAAGACATCAACCTCGAGAGCCAGCGCCACACCGCCGTGGCAGTGAAGGCCGGCCTGAGCCTCTTCACCTACGGCAAGGCACAGAACGCGAACAAGCCCAACGCCGAAGTCGGCATGCAGCTCCACGCCGCCAGCGGCAACGTCTCATTGCAGGCCCAAGCCAACACGCTGAGTCTGACGGCCGACAAGGCCATCAGCGTGGCCAGCGTCACCGATGCCATCACGGTGGGCTCGCCTAAGCATGTGCTGCTGACTGCTGGAGGCAGCTCGCTTCGCATCACGACCGGGGACATCACGCTCACCACCAGTGGGCCGGCCAGCTTCAAGGCGGCGATGAAGGAGTTGGCGGGGCCGGGGAGTGCGAACACGAGCTTGGTGCTTGAGCGACCGGGAGAGCTGAAGCCCTGCCAGTTCAAAGTTGCTGCCGCTGCGCAGTCGCACGCTGCGGCAGTTCCGCTTTGAGCTTCGTGAACTTAGATATCCGATTCTTTCAAGATCATCGGTTCGCGGCTTTCGACCCGAGTTCCGGCTTGGAGACTCCTCTCGCGGGGATCAGTGCCGTATTGATTCGGCACCCGTCGTTGGCGCTTTCGGAAAACCTGTTGCCTAGACTCGTTGATGTCGGTTCACTAGGTTCTGAAAGCGTTGGAGCTGTCTTCGATGCGATCGATGGTTGCCTAGCCGCAAAGCGACCCGCGGGAGTAGACGCGGCTTTCAAGGCCGACGCCTCGTTGCAGCGGGTGGCGGAACACCTGGGCCATCAGTCTGTGCGTTCACTTGGGCGATTCGGCAAGTACTGGGTAAGAGTCTGGGACCCACACGTGCTCATGCATCTGCTGTGGATATGGCCCGCGGAAGAGTTGCGAAGGCTGTTCGGACCCATCTCAACGTGGTGCCTGTTCTTGCCGGGTGAAATCGTTCCGATTGAGCGCCACGCCTTGGCTGGCTGTGGCGTGGAAGGCGTTGAGCGGCGTCACCAGGCGGTGCTTGACATTTCGATCCTGAACACTGCTCTGGCGGGTCTGGTGTGGACCCACGACGAAATGGCGTGCCTTGGGCCTAGTCTATGGGCTCATGTTGCGCTCGCCAGGCTAGATCACCAACTTCATGACGAAGCCGATCTCGCACTTTTCGCCAGGCAAGCCCATCGCTGGAGCATCGACTTCGTGAAGCACCCGGAAATCAAGAACGCTTTGTCCATGTCGCAGGACGGTGAAACCTTGTATCGCGATGCGTTAGCTCAGATTGACGAGCAACGCATGCGGCGTATTGAGATTGAGCTGTCGGCCTAAGCCAGGAGAAACAATCAATGCCCACGACCTGTCCGTTTTGCGAGCGCGGAGGCATACCTTTGATGCCAGCGCGCTTAGCACTGTCCATGTCGGACAACCCGATGCCTGTTGTGACTGAGCCTTTTGTTTTTCACGCCCCGAAGGCTGGCATGGACAACGGCCGCTTCAAATACGTGTTGCGTACCCTTCGAACCGGATATCTCTACGTATACGACGAGGTTCGGCGGGAGTGGTCGGGGTATGTTGTTACTGCAGACGGCTATTACTACTACTTCAACCCTGAGAACGAGCCTCCCAAGAGCGAGACGGTGGCGTTCTCTTGTTCGCAGAGCCCGGTCGACAAGGCTCTGGCGTCGTGCATCACCATCAAGCACACGACGGCTTTGCCGGCTGGGAAGGTATTCCTCGGCTTCAGTGATGTGGCCTGGACGCCTGCGGTATTCGCACGCCACAAGGAAGCGTCCTTCCGTCAAAGGGCTATGCGATGGGTCGACATGGCTGCTTGGGTCGGGAATCACGCGCAGAATTTCTGCGCGCCCCTTGATCAGGCTGAAACAGTCCTGTCTGAGTTTCGCCTTGCGCAAACGCACGGCGCCGCTCAGTTCACATGGAGCCCGTTCGCCTTTTCGGCTAAAGGCATTGTCGGCACGGATGGAAAACCCGTTGCCTTCATGAAGGCTGTCAGCGACGCAGCGAAAGCCAAGAGTGCTGAGCGAGTCAAAGCAGGGCTCTCACCGATCGGCTTACAGGCGCACCACGGACTGATCGTGCGCATCAAAGATCCGACCGCTGTGACTCGTGAAACTACACGCCTGTTGCAACACCAGACAGCTCAGTTCATGAGTCATCCCAGCCGCATTCGCCAGGTGGCTCTTTCCAACGCCATCGCGGCAGTGAAGAGTGCGGTGGCTGACCAGTCGGTCAAGGATGAAATTGCCGCAGCAGAGAAGTTGGCAAACGACCAGATCTCGGGGAATCCGCTGGGCCATGCGCTGTTTGAATCAACGCGCAGAAGGACGGAAGAACTTCGGCACGTCTCTGCGCAAGAGGCGGCAAGGGCACGGAGTCAGAGCTGGGACAAGTACGCAGAGAAGCTAAAGCCTGGGCAGCTCGAGGCATTTGAAGCCAAGTTCAAGGAGGACTTGGCTGAGTTCGACCGTACCTGGGTTTTCACGCTGTCAGATTTCCATTCGAAATGGCTGCAAGACAGCTCTACGCAAGACTATTTTGATTTCAACTTTGACGCAGCCAACATTGCCAATGGCTTTGCGTATCAGGCTCTGGTGACTTTGTGCATCGAAGACATGGCCGACAAGAAGTCCTTCATGGATTTGGCTGCCAAGCTCTTGCCGGGTGACATGTTGGATCCGAAGAATCTCTTGCTGCGCGCGCTGGTTCTGAACAATGATGAATTGGCCCGCAAGGTCGTCAGCGCTGCGAACCCATCGCTGGATTGGCGAACGCCGGGCTGGGAGAATGTGGGCGGGTGGTTCAAAGAAGCCTTTGCGGCAGTGGACAAGGCTGCGTACGAGACCTGGATGTCTGGCAAAGGACCGGCGGATGCCACTGCGCGGTTCTTCGTGCACATGGCAGGCCCTTTGATCCGGTTCATTGCGCCGCAGCTCGACAACCCGAGCCTGAGTGCAAAGGCGGCTCTGTTGGCGATGGGCATTACCAGCAATGCGCACATCGTGCCAGTGGACGTGTTGGGCTCAAAAGACGCCTTCCGAAAGGCGCTGGTCAGGCAACTGATCAAGAGCACAGGGCAGACATTCACGGGTCGGCAACTCGATAAAGCTGTGGCCGATGAGATGAGGCGATTGGAAGTTGAAGGGGTCAAGATGGAAGGCCAAGCGAGGCAGCGTTGGCTGCTGGCCGTCAATGAGAAGAGTGCCAAGCAGCTGGTGAGCGACATGCCTGCGGGGCTGAGTCCGAGCGAGCGAGCGCGTCGCATTGTGGGTGCCATACAGACACCGGAGGCGCTTGAAGCCGCCACGTCGAAAGGTGTGCTGAACACAGTGCTGAACATGGAAGTTCGGCTGGGGGTCTTGACGGCCATCCTTCAGGGCATATCACTGTCCAAGGCCATGGCCGATGAGGACACTGCCATGGCTCATGAAAGTGAAGAGGTGCGCTGGAAGCTGCGTGCTGCTTGGATGGGCTTGGCGGGAACGATTACCGAGACAACGATGATTGCAGTCGGCAAGATGCCGGCTCTAAGTTTGAGGGCAGCTCAGGGCATGACCGCGGCGCGACTTGCTTTGTACGGGGCGAATGTCTTGAAGTGGGCAGGCAAACTCGCTGGAGCTGCGGCGGGCATTATTGTGGCGGTGACTGACTACATGCATGCCAAAGAAGAAGTCTCTCAAGGCAATTGGGGGTTAGCGGTCCTGTACGGTGCGTCGGCTTTGACCGGTGGTCTGCTTGCTATCGGACTATTGCTTGGCTTTATAACGGGGGGAGTTGCGATCGCTTTGTTGGTGGTCCTCGTGGCCCTTGCGATCGTCATCGAACTGTTCAAGGACAACAAAATTCAGGATTGGTTGGAAAGAACGCTGTGGGGCATTGAAGGGGATGAGTACCGTTCCATGGAAAACGAAATGAAGCAACTAGAAGTCGCCTTGGCCGGCTGAGAACTCATGGAATACGACGGTCTAGCTGTCAAGTACCCTGTAAATCGCTTACTGACCAACGAGGAACAACAGAGGCACGTCGAAACTGGATATCCAACATCCTTTTCGCCAAGGGAGTCTCTTACCTCCATTGATCAAAACGGGTGCTGCGTCGAATTTGTCGACAAATACTACGCTTGGAAAGGGATTGCGACAGGGCTGTGTCTCGGCCCTTTGTTGGCCTTCGTTTGGTTGACTGCCAGCTTTCCCGCAGCAGTAACCACAGGCCTCGCAAAAACAGCTGAGGCTGAGAAGTGGCAGGGTTGGCTAGCGGGCGGATTTGGTGTTGTCGTCGGATTGATGCTCATTGGGGTGCTTCTATGGGCCGTGCTGCGCGAAGCCTTCACCTTGACGCACTTCCCAATTCGATTCAATCGAAAGACCCGCATGGTTTATGCGTTTCGTCCAAAGCGCCGTCCCGACATCTTGCGCGTGAGGTGGGACGAAGTGTTCTGGCACATCCGCCACAACAAGAACAAGCAGTTCGGCAGCTACAACTGGTTTGTCGCCGGGCACGTGATGGCCAAAGACCGTAAAACCGTGCTGGAGACGTTTGCGTTTGGCCATGTCGGCAGCTCGCCAGAAGCGGTTTATCCCCAATGGGAATATGTGCGTCGTTTCATGGAAGATGGGCCCGACGCGGTGCCTAGGCCGGAGATCTACTTGCCGATCAACGGCAGGCGCGAGGGCTTCTGGTGGGGCGCGCAGACCTTGCTGTTCAACACGCCGACCGCCATAGTGGCTTCCATCGTGCTGTTGCCGTTTACCGCGCTTGGTGCGTTTGCCCGCTGGCTTTGCATGCTCACCAACCGTGTGCCTGTTTGGCCGGCAGATATTGACGCTGACTGCGGCGTTGCTAACGAGCAGCAGCGTCCGGCGAAAGTGCTGGCCACCCCTGAGTACAGCAAGATTGTCTTGTTCCTGCTGATTGGACTCTTGGCTGATGCCGCGCTTCTTGGGTGGATATTCAGCATCCCACCGTTTGCCAAGTAGGTTTTGCCGAGAAGTTCCATTTGGGCTGTTAATACGCTGGGAGCCGGGAGCGGATTCGGCGTTACGGACGAGCGGTTCGGACAGGGTGTTCGAGGCTGGGACGCGACATGGCTGCGGCTTCGAGTCAATGGGTCCGAAGAGGCAGAAGGGTTCCCCTTGCGCGTGATCGCCGACCTGCTTCGCACCACCGATCGGAAGGGGTCGGAAGCAAGGAAGTCATGACATGTACGCCGCGACCTCTCGAATCGTGTTGAACTTGCAGGCTCTTACCGTCCCTGCAGAGCCCGCCCGAGAGCCCACCATGATCCCCCGCATCGACATCGATCAAACCGATAACGAAACCTTTGACTACCGCGTCAGTTACGAATCCGAGCCGCTGTTCGACGACAGCGGATTCAGTTCGGTGATGCATTGCCTGGTCGCGGCGATCGAAGGGTTGTCGCCAGACGTGGTGGCGGTGGAGGTGGCCTATGGTGGCTTCGTGTCGGGCACTTATCCGCTCGCCGTGGTGGCGATGAACCACGAGCAGGTTGCTGCCCATGCGGTGAACACGGCGGCTGCGATTCGCGAGGCGATGAATGGTGGTTGATCAATCCGTCAGCGACGCCGTCGGCTTGCGTGCGCTGGTTCAGCAGTTTCCTCGGCCGGGACGTCTGGATCGAATCTGCCTGCGGTCAACGCGCCGCTTGCCTCTGGTCGAAGTGAAAGCCGCCATGGCGCTGACGCAGCGGGGGCTGGAAGGCGATCACACGGCAGAGCGTCTACCTCGCGCTGGCGTCGGCAGCAAACGCCAGGTGACCTTGATTCAGGCGGAGCACTTACCGGCCATCGCCGCGCTCGCCGGCCTGGCACAGATCGATCCGCTTCTACTGCGCCGCAATCTTGTGGTCTCGGGTCTGAACCTGCTGGCCACCAAGGCCCTGTTCAAGGACCAACCCCTGGTGCTGCGCATCGGCACCTCGGTGGTGTTGCGAATCACCGGCCCCTGCGAACCCTGCTCACGCATGGAGGAGGTGCTGGGCCACGGTGGCTACAACGCGATGCGGGGCCATGGCGGCGTGACGGCGCAGGTGCTGGTGGGCGGTGCGCTGGCGGTCGGTGATGAGGTCCGCTGCGAGCTGGCTCCCCATGATGCATAGCCGGCGAGCGCGCAGCAAGTCACAGCACTGAGCAAGGGCAGAAGCAGCAAATGCTCCATGCGGATCAGTGCCGCTGAGGGATCAGCCGAGTCATCGCTTCGTGGCGCTCCGAGGCTTGCCAATTTTGCAGCCGGCGTTTGAGGTCGGCGTGATCGACGGCTTGTTCGAGATAGCGGTCTAGCCGCCCGCCGGTGTTGCCGGACAAGAGGCGGCTCACGCCGCGCACGGAACGGCGCAGCAGTTTCACGATGAGAAGAAGCTTGTTGTTCATGAGAATGGCGAGTCGAGTCACGTCAGCATGGCGCCGAGGGCCGTCACGATGCGTGTGGTTGGCGGTTCGCTGATCGGGGTGCTCAGCAAATTCGAGGGGCGTGGGTGTTCGAGGCCTGACAAGATGTCGCGGTCGATGTCCCAGCAGACGCGTTTCGACACCTCAACGCAGCGCGCGTAGCGTCGCGGGTCGATGCGGTGCGCGGGGGCGGTCAGGCCCGCCGCTGCGTGCACCATCGCCACCCGCCCATCCAAAGCATGCCGCAGTGCGCTGAGTGACGGCGAGGCGTGCAGGGACGACACCTGGCTCGGCACGATGCCGGTCCAGTCGAAGATCTCGCGCGTCATGTGGGCCTGGTCGGCATAGCCCTGGTTGGCCGCGATGGATGCCAGCGGGATGCCCTGCGCGATGTGGCCCAGGCTGCGCTGCAGACGCACCACGCGGCGGTACCCGACTGGCGACACGCCGAGCCAGTGCGCGAAGTCTCGTCGCAGCTGGCGCGGCGTCACGCCCGAGGTGGTGGCCAGTCCGGCAAGGCCTTGCGCGTGGCTTGGCTGTTCAAGCAGGCGCATGGCCGCATCGGCGCTGCGCAGTGCGGCGGGCAGCGCGGCAGCGCCTTGCGCCATGCACTGTTCGAGCCAGAGCGCAAGCGCATTCAAGCGCATGGCCGGTGTCGCGTTGCGCACGCGCAGCAGGCGCCGGGCGAGTGCTGCGGATGACTTGCCCACGACAAGCGAGAGCGCTCCATGCTCCGCCTGCAGTTCGCTCAGCGGCGTGCCGAACGCGCGCATCGCGCCCAGTGGCGTGAGCAGCGCGATGGCGAGTTGCGCGCGGCCCCGAGTGCGGCACGTGATGGGCGCGTGCCGCAGCGGCGCCACCAGCGAGAGGTGGCGAGATCCGCCGGTCGACGGCGCGAACTCGATGCCGCTGTCGCACGAGATGCACACCGCCACCAGGTCCAGCGGCAGCAGGGCCAGCTCAACCCACTGGTGGTGGGTGTCGATCTCCAGCAAGGCCATCGCGGGATTCAGGCGTTGGTGCCCACGCAGGCTGTGCAGCACGCGGATTGGCGCGTGCGGGTGATGGAGATTGAAGGTCATGTGAGCGCGAGAGGTTCGAGATGAATTCTCGAAACTCGCGCGCCTTAGCGCATGAGGCGAAAGTCCCGCGCAGATGCTGTTTCAGCTCGCCGAGGCGGGACGCCTGTCCCGCGCCGAGCCGCTAGGCGCCGCGGCCGAACCCGGCCTGGCGCGCCATCACGATCATCTGGCCGCGGTTCTCGACTTCGAGCTTCGCGTAGATGTTCGTGATGTGGTTACGCACCGTCTTTTCGCTCAGGCCGGTGAAGGCAGCGATCTGGCTGTTGTCGCGGCCCTGTGCCATCAGTTCCACCAGCTCGCGTTCGCGCGCCGTCAGGTGGCTGAGGCTGCTCGTGTCCTGCACGAAGCGAGGCAGGAAGTCTTGCAGCTCCTGCATCCAGCGCTGCCAGGCCGGCTCGTCTTGCAACAGCAGGTGGTTGTTGCTCTCGAGCGGCACGTAACGCGCATCTGGAATGTGGCTTGCGAAGAGGCGCCCCTCGTCGAAGGGCACGCGCGCGTCGCCCGCGGCGTGCAGTATCAGCGTCGGGCAGGTCACGTGGTCGAGCATCGAGACGATGTCGATGTCGTTGAACACGCGCATCATGCGGGCCGCATTGGCAGGCGAGGTGGAGACGCGCTGCAGCTCGTTCAGCCACTCGTGCTGCGCCTGCGTGCCACCGGGAATGAACTGCGTGGTGAAGAACTGGCGGAAGGCCGGGTTCTCCTGGCCCCAGCCCAGCTCGGCCAGCTTGTTCATCGTCTCGGCTTCTTCACGTTGCTGCGGGCTCGGGTTGCGCTTGAGCCGCCCGCGTGCATAGCCACCGTGCAAGATGAGGTGGCTCACGCGCTCCGGGTGTCGGACCGCATAGGCCACTGCGATCGACGCACCTTGCGAGATGCCCAGCAGCGGAAAGCGCGCCAGGCCGGCCGCGTCGACCACGCGTTCCAGGTCGCTCACCCAGGCCTCGAACGAGATGTCGGCCACGTTCCAGTCGGACAAGCCACACCCCCGCTGGTCGTAGCGAATGAGCGTGTGTCGCTGCGAGAGCTCTTCGATCAGGTGGCCCCACACCGGGTTGCCGTTGTCGCATTCCAAGTGGCTGAGCCAGTTCGAGGCCTTGACCAGCGGCGTGCCGCGGCCCGAGGTGGCGTAGGCGATCTGCACGCCGTCGTGCGCGGTGCAGAAGCGGATCTGCTGCTTGAAGGTGCTGCTGTTCGCAGGGCGCGCTGCCGCAGGTTGGGCGCGGCGGCTGGGCGTGGCCGTGCTGAGGAGGGTGGGGTGCCGGCTCGTGAGAGGCATGGCAAGGTCACAGCAACTGTCGGTCATGGCCTGAATCCTGAACTATCTTGCGCGCATGGAGCGCGACCGGGCGGTCCAGTCTGGTCAGCATACGTATCGTCAGCGTTTCGGTCAGGCGGGCGTTCGTTTCATTTGTTGCGTGCCGCCGCGGTGTTCGTGCGCTCTGCTCAAGTGTGCCGCTCATGCGGCCTTGCGGGTCGAAAAGCTCACCGGTCGAAGGGGAACAGGGCGGAGCGGCGCAGGCATCGCGGTGCCCGATACCGGCTGCAAACGGGCGAGCACGGCAGCGGCCGAACCGAACGCCTCGAACATGCCATCGCGCAGCACCGCCACCTTGTCGAGCTCTTCCATCGAGGCCGGTCGGTGGCTCGCCATCACTACCGTCACGCGGCGCAGCTTCAGGGCCTTCAGCGCTTCGAGCAGGGCCTGCTCGCCTTCGGCGTCCAGGTGGGCGCTGGGCTCGTCGAGCACGACAACGCGTGGGTCGCCGTAGAGCGCGCGGGCGAGGGCGATGCGCTGGCGCTGCCCGCCCGAGAGCGCGGAGCCTGCCTCACCCACCGGGGTGTCGTAACCCTGCGGCAGGCGCAGGATCATTTCGTGCGCATGGGCCAGCTGCGCGGCCTCGGTGACCTGGTGCGCATCGACGGCGCCGAGCCGTGCGATGTTCTCGGCCACGGTGCCGGCGAAGAGCTGCACGTCCTGCGGCAGGTAGCCGACGAACGGTCCCCAGGCACTGCGTTCCCAGCGCGTGACGTCGGCCCCGTCCATCCGCACCGCGCCCGCCTGCGGCTTCAAGATGCCGAGCAGCAGGCGCAGCAAGGTCGTCTTGCCCGACGCGCTGGCGCCAACGATGCCCAGGCTCTCGCCAGAGCCGAGTTGAAAGCTCAGGCCGCGGATCAGCGCTGCGCGATCAGGCGCGGCGGAGAACACCAGACCGTCAGCCTTCAGTTCGCCATTCGGAACGGGCATCACCATGTTCGGGGCCGGCTCCGGTGCGCCGCGTTCCTGCAGACGTTGCCACGCACCCCGTGCGTCGACCAGTGCCTGCCAGCCGCCGACGAGTTGCTCCATCGGCTGCAGGGCGCGGCCGAGTAGGAGACTGGCCGCCACCACGACGCCGGTTGAGGCCTGCCCGTCCATCACCAGCCAGCCACCGAGGCCGAACATCAGCAACTGCAAGGCCAGGCGCGAGATGCGCGTGGCGGCGGAAAGGCGGCGCGAGACTGCAGCCAACCCGTCCTGCGCATCGAGCAGCGTGGACTGGCGCGACCGCCAGCTCGCGAGCGCCGCACCCATCATCCCCAGGCCCACGATCACCTCGGCACGCCGCGCGAGTGCTTGCGTCTGCCGGTCGACCTGGCGAGCCGCTTTCAAGGCGGCATCGGCGCGTTGGCGCGTCAGCCGCTCGGTGAGCAGGGTCGTGCCAGAGAGGCCCAGCGCACCGAGCGCAGCCGCCATGCCGAGCAGCGGATGCATCCAGCCGATCAGCAGCAGGGAGACCGGCAGCCAGGGGGCATCGAACATCGCGTGAGGCAGGGGCTCGACATGAAGCTCTGCAACTCGGCAATGTCGTGCAGCGCATCGTCATCGGCACCACCGCTTGCTGCGGCACGGCGCAGCCGGGTCGACAAGGCCGTCAGCGACAACTGTTCGTCGAGCAGGCGGCCGGCCGAGGCAAGCGCCCGCGCACGGGCCGTCTGCATGCCGTACGCCAGCAGCATGACCAGCAGCGAGGCCAGGCTCATCATCACCAGCGTGTCGATGCTGCTGCTTGCCAAGGCGCGGTCGAAGACGTGCAGCACATAGAGAGACGGCACGAGCAGGGCCAGGTTCAACACCAGGCTCGCTGCTGCGGCCCGCAGGACGAACGGCCGCAGCCGCTTCGCAAACAACCACTTCATGAGATTCCTTTCGAGAGCAGCCCGAACGGGGCCGCATCACTCAGACAAATTCTGGTGATGGCATCGAAAAGAAGAATGAGTCGGCTGTCCTGCTGCCCCCGTGAACGAGGGCCCTATTTTTCAGAACGGAGCGGGACGCGTGTCCTGCGTCCGTTTGCGAAGTCGGGACGTAGGTCCCGGCCGCTCCGATGTTCTCAGGGCTTGGGCAGCTTCTTCCACGCTTCCAGCAAGTCGCTCAGCGCTTGCGGTGCGTTCTGCGGTTCCGTGAGGCCGTTCTGCGTCTGGCTGTTGAGGCCGTGACAGCTTGCACAGGTGCGGATCTCGCCGGGCGCGAAGCTCACCCACACGCGCTCGCGCACGACAGGCGCGTTGGTCGGGCTCATCAGCTGCCAGGTGAGTGCGCGGCCGGCAGGCACGAAGGCGGCCATCGAGCCGTCCTTGCCGAGTTTCACGGTGCCGGCGGGCGCGCCGACGAGGGGCGGTACGACCGTTTCGACCAACGGGTGCTGTGCCGAGTTGTGCAGCGGCTTCACGTACACGCGCCGACCCGGTGAGAGTTCGCCGCGTCCTGCTCCGTAGCCGCGGGTCAAGTCGGCTTGCAGGATCTGGAAACGGTCGATGTCGTAGACCTTGCCGCCCTTGGGCGTGTTCTTCACACCTCCGGGCACGTTCAGGTTGAAGGGCTGCGACACGTCCGCCCGGTCGCGCAGCGTGACGTTGCGTGACACGATCAGCGCCATGTTGTTGGTGATGAGCCATTGCCGCAAGGCGGTCTCGTCGACGCCGGCGCTGGCGATCACCTGCTTCTCGATCGGCGCGGTCTGCATGCCCTTGGTGCCCGGCCGCGTGCGCGGGCGTACCTCCACCACGTCTGTCTCGTTCAGCGGGCCGTTGTAGCGGTTGAGGGTGGCGTTGCCTTCCCACCATTGCACGTCCTTGTTCAGGCCACCGGTGAGCAGCGTGCTGGCGACGAGGTCGTTGCCCGCCGGGTTCTTGACCAGCGCCTTGAGCTGGAACACATAGCGCGGTTGCGGCCGGGTCGCGTCGCTCGACTCATCCTTGTTCAGCCGGTACTCGTTGGTGTGGCTGGCGATGAAGCGACCGTCACCGAGCTTGAGCGGGTTGCGGAAGTGGCCGCTCATGCTGGGCGTGCGCGGCTTCGTACCTTCGGGATCGTCGTCGAGCGTGGCATTGGTGTGGTCGGTCATCGCCACCGTCTCGGGGTTGGTGCCCGGCGGCATGTTGAATTCGATCAGCCGGCCGGCGGCCTGGCGGCCGAACTCCTGTGCGTAGATCGCGACGTAGCGGCCTGGCTGTGCCGGATCTTCCCGCAGCTGGAACAAGCCCGAGTCGGCGCGGAAGGTCTGGCGCATCGCTGCGTTGGCGTCGAAGCTCGGGAAGGCGTCGCTCAGGTTCTTGTCGTCGTTGAACACGCCTTCCATGTAGGTGCCGCCGAACTCCTGCCGGCCCACGTGGTTGAGCGTCTCCTCTTCCGAGCCGTCTTCATTGATCTGCCAGATGAAGAACTGGTTGAAGTCGTGCAGTGACTCGTTGGCCAGGCGGGTCGGGTCTTCCTTGCGGCGCGCCTCGGGGAACACGTCGTACAGCACGCCCTTGCCGTCGGCGATGCGCTTGCCGTTGGCATCGAAGGCCGGGTACGCAGTCGGCTTGGCGGCGGCCGACTCGTCGGTCACGTCGTACGGGCCATAGGTGCCACCGTCGTAGCGGTCGATGTCGGCCTGCTGGTCGCGTTTCAGGTGGTCCCACTTGGTGAAGAGCAGTCGACCGAAGCTGTCGAGGTAGAGGTCGAACACGCCGCTGGGCGAGTGTTCGATCATCGCCACCTTGCCGGTGGCCGGGTTGAGCTTCCAGATGCCGGTGTTGGTGGGCGCGTTCTCGTACTCGTCGAGCTGCGGGTAGGTGTGTGCCATGCCGAACAGCGGCGCATCCGAGGCGAACAGCACCTGGTCGTCGCTGCCGTAGATCGGCGAGATGTTGTTGTAGGCAGGCTGATTCGCAAGCTTGGTGATGACGGCTTTCTCGCCCGGCTTCAGGCCCGTCACTTCGTACATCTGCCAGGTGCGCTTGGGGTTGTCGTAGCGCGAGGTCGGGCCGCCGGTCAGCATCGAGAACAGGGCCTTGTCGCCGCTCCAGTGCACCGAGGGCTGGCGCACGGCGATGGCCTTGGCACCGCCTTGCACGCCGCCGTTTGCCACGCCCCAGCCGGCTTCCTGCGTCAGGTTGCGCAGCGTGCCCTCCGGGTAGCGCAGGTAGAGATCGCCGCCGGGTATCGAGTCGGTGATGCTGGTGCCGTGGTTCGAGAAGGTGTTGAGCTGGTGGTTGAAGCCGGTGCCCGGCACGCTGGTCACGAACATCAGCGGGTAGCCGGTGCTGGTGTCGCCCGCAGGGATGGGTGGTGGAGAAGGCGGTGGCGGGGAAGGAGGCGAGGGCGTGCCCGGTGCGGGTGGTGGAGCAGGGCTGCCGACGTCGGCTGTAGAAGACGAGCCGCCGCCGCTGCAGGACACGCAGGCGACCGCGACGAACAAGGCAAGCACACGAAACAGGTTTGCGGGCATGGACGATTCCGGTTTGAAGTGCCCGGAATATTCATGGCCTCACCCGCGCGATCTTGAACAAAACGGACATGGCGGCGAGCGCGCTGCGGCCCTGCGCAATCGGTCACGCAAATCATCAAGCGATTCGTCGCCGACCCTGCAACGACTCGTCGGAGAACCAGCAAGCGGCCTGTTGTCCTACAGCGCCTTGGCGCCGCGCGACGACAGACAGTGCTCGCTCATCGCCTACGATGGTCGGTAAACCACCTCACTGAGCACACACCATGGCGCACACTCAAACCGCTCGCCCCGCCCCGCGGCATTTCTCCATGATCCGCGGCTTTCACCTGGCCGATTTCGTCACGCTGGCCAACGCGGCCTGCGGCGTGCTGGCGGTGTTCCTGACCATGGCGTACATGGCCAACCAGTCGCTCACCACTTTCTACGCGGCCGCCGCCATGGCGCCTGCCGCGCTGATCTTCGACGTGCTCGACGGCCGCGTGGCGCGCTGGCGGCAGACGCATTCGTCACTCGGCCGCGAGCTCGATTCGCTGGCCGACATCGTGTCCTTCGGCGTGGCGCCTGCCGCGCTCGGTTTCGCCGCCGGCCTGGCGGGCGGCTGGGACGTGATGGCGCTGGTCTACTTCGTCTGCTGCGGCGTGTCGCGCCTGGCGCGCTTCAACGTCACTGCCGAATCGCTCTCGGGCGCCGAAGGCAAGGTCGCCTACTTCGAGGGCACGCCGATACCCACCAGCGTGTTGCTGAGCGGCGTGCTTGCGCTGGCCGCCTGGCAGGGCGCACTCGGTGATGCGCTGTGGGGCGGCGCGATGCAGTTGGGCCCGTGGACGCTGCACCCGCTGTCGCTGATGTTCGTGCTGTCGGGCACGCTGATGATCAGCAAGACGCTGCACATCCCCAAGCTCTGACCGCGCCGCTCGCTGGCTTCACAAGCCTCACATCCGCTCTAACACCGCGGCGATACCTTGACCGCCGCCAATGCACATGGTCACCAGCGCATAGCGGCCCTTGATGCGCTGCAGCTCGTAGAGCGCCTTCACGGTGATGATGGCGCCGGTGGCACCCACCGGGTGGCCGAGCGAGATGCCGGAGCCGTTGGGGTTGACCTTGGCCGGGTCGAGGCCGAGGTCTTTTGTGACGGCACAGGCTTGCGCGGCGAAGGCTTCGTTGGCCTCGATCACGTCGATGTCAGACACCTTGAGGCCTGCCTTTTCCAGCGCCTTGCGTGACGCAGGCACCGGGCCGATGCCCATGTACAGCGGGTCGACGCCGGCGTGGCCGTACGACACCAGCCGCGCCAGAGGCTTGAGGCCGCGGCGCTCGGCTTCCGCGTGCTCCATCAGCACCAGCGCCGCTGCAGCGTCGTTCAGGCCCGAGGCGTTGCCGGCGGTCACCGTGCCGCCATCCTTCTTGAACGCTGGCTTGAGCTTGGCCATGTCTTCGAGCTTGGCGTCGTTGCGCACGTGCTCGTCGGTGTCGAACATCACCGTGCCCTTGCGGCTTTCGAGCGGCACCGGAACGATCTGCTCCTTGAAGTAGCCGGCGGCGGTTGCCTGCTGCGCGCGGCGGTGGCTCTCGAGTGCGGCTTCATCTTGCTGCGCACGGCTGATCTCCCACTTGGCAGCCACGTTTTCGGCGGTGATGCCCATGTGCACGTTGTGGAACGGGTCGTGCAGGGCGCCCAGCATCATGTCGACCATCGTCGCGTTGCCCATGCGCGCGCCCCAGCGTGCCTGCGGCAGCGAGTAGGGCCCGCGGCTCATGCTCTCGGCGCCACCTGCAACGGCCACCTCAGCGTCGCCCAACAAGATGCTCTGCGCCGCACTGACGACGGCCTGCAGCCCCGAGCCGCACAGCCGGTTGACGGTGAGTGCCGGTGTGTCGTGGCCGATGCCGCCGTCGACCGCGGCCACGCGCGCCAGGTACATGTCGCGCGGCTCGGTGTTGATGACGTGACCGAAAACCACGTGGCCCACGTCCTTGCCGTCGACCTGCGCGCGGGCCAGCGCCTCGCGGACGGCGATGGCGCCCAGCTTGGTGGGCGGCACGTCTTTCAGGCTGCCACCGAAGGTGCCGATGGCGGTGCGGACTCCACTGACGATGACGACTTCTCTGCTCATGATGGCCTCTGCAAAGCGGTGGTTTGACGTGCCATCATGCCAGGGCCTGTTAACGCTATGGGAGCGCTCGCGTGACTCACGAAGCGGCCGCCAACGAGGCGCAAAGCGCAGCTGTAGCACTTGCTACAGCGAGCATTTGCAACGCTGTGGGCGGCCGTTTCGTGAGATCACCCTTCGGGCCCGGGGTTTGCGAGGCGCAGGGCGGCGTTGCAGACTCGTTGTGTGCCAGAGGCACACGGCCTCGCCCGCGTCTTGCCCTGCACCTCGCAGACCCCGGGCGCGAGTGCTCCCATAGCGTTAACAGGCCCTACCCTTTGATTGATCTGATAGGGTTGCCCTCATGACACAGAACTCCCGCATCACCGTCGTCACCGGCGCCGCCGGTGCCCTGGGCCAGGCCGTCGTGCGCCTGCTGACCGCACAAGGCCACCGCGTCGCCTGCCTCGACCGCGATGAAGCGCGTTTGCAAACGCTGTTCGGCGCCAGCGGCCAGCTGCTCGCGGCCTGCGACGTCACCTCCGACCAGAGCATGGGTGACACGCTGACGGCGCTCACGCGTGGCGGCGAACACGTCGACGTGCTGGTGCACGTGGCCGGCGGCTTCGAGATGGGCGAGGCCGCGCACGCGCTGACGCGCGAGTCGTGGGACCGCATGATGAATCTCAACGCCTGGGCCTTCGTCGCGGTGACGCGTGCGGTGATCCCGAACATGCTGCGCCACGGCAGTGGCAAGGTGATCGCGGTGAGCGCCGCGGCGGCCGCCAAGGGCGCGGCGCAGAAGGCCGCCTACATCGCCTCGAAGAGCGCGCTGCAGCGGCTGGTGGAATCGCTCTCGGCCGAGGTGCGCGCGCAGGGCATCTCCGTCAACAGCGTGGCGCCGACCACCATGGACACGCCGGCCAACCGGCAGTCGATGCCCGATGCCGACCGCTCGGCCTGGGTCACGCTCGACAGTGCCGCCCAGACCATTGCGGCGTTGGCGTCGCCGGCCGGTGACGTGGTGCACGGCCAGCACGTCCAACTCGGCGCTTGAGCGGAACGGAACCGTCATTTTCGAGGGCCTCGGAGGCTCGTTTTATCGGCCCGCTGGATGGCTCCCATTCGGCATTCCGATGTCCCGCATCACCTGGATACCCGGGCCAACATGTCGACACCAAGTTGTCGGATGACTAGGCGTAAACCCTTTAATACCAGTCTAGACCGAGTGCTTCAATCCGCCTCGGAAGCGGTTCCAGTTGCGACAAAAGTCGCAGTTCATCGGCTCCGGTACGGTGCCTTCTGGTGACGAGTCATTTCGATCGCCGCTGAAGCACCTCACCGCGAAGCAAGGTCTGAACCCCATGAGAACCGCTCCATTCGGCTCGCTCGCCGACCTGTCTGGAGGGAAAACTCATGACCAAGAAATTCAAGTTGAATGCGCTGGCGCTCGCCGTCGGCATGGGCGCCAGTTCGCTGGCTTGCGCGGGCACCATCGTCGCGCCGTACTTCTTCACCTGGGGCTTCGGTAGCGGCGCCTACAAATTCAAGAATTTGAGCGAAGCCAAGTCGCGTGCCGGCATGGCCGCGATGACGCTGGCCTTCGCGGTCTCGGGCGGCGGCTGCTCCATCGGCGGCGGCATGGAAGCCACGCTCAACGACGCGTCTGTGAAGGCCGACGTCAAGGCCTACATCAACGGCGGCGGGCGCTTGATCCTTTCGTTCGGCGGGGCAGCCGGCACCTACCTCGAATCGGTGTGCTCCGCCAACGACCTGGTGGCGCTGATCCGCCGGTTGATGGACACGCACGGCACGCACATGATCGACTGGGACATCGAAGGCGGCCAGCTCGGTGACACACGGCTCAACGGCGTGCGCAACGCCGCCATCAAGCAGCTGCAAGGCATCTACCCCGATCTCTACACGTCGTTCACGCTGCCGGTGAACCCATTCCGCGCGTCGTCGGAGCCGGGCGGCTTACCCGACTCGGCCGTGGCCCTGGTGCGCGGCGCGGCGCAGGCCGGCGTCAACGTCTCGATGGTCAACATCATGGCCATGGACTACGGCAGCTACTACAGCGGCGGCAAGAAGATGGGCGACCTCGCGGTGTCGGCTGCGCAGTCGACCTTCAACCAGTTGAAGGGCATCTACCCGAGCAAGACCGACGCACAGCTGTGGGCCATGATCGGCATCACGCCGATGATCGGGCAGAACGACGAAGCGTCCGAGATCTTCACGCCGGCCGACGCGTTGACCGTGACCAACTTCGTGAAGCAGAAGGGCGTCGGCCTGATCGCCTACTGGGCGGCGCAGCGCGACCGCGTGGGCTCGGGCAGCCTGAACGAGTACAGCCGCGCCAACACGCGCGACTACGAGTACTACCAGACCTTCGCCGCCGCCAAGAGCAGCACGCCGGCACCTCCGCCCCCGCCGCCTGCACCGCCGCCGCCCACCGAGACCAAGACCTACCAGGTGCGCTCGGCCTTCTCGGCCCTGTGCCTGGACGTCGAAGGCGCGAGCACGGCCAACGGCGCGAAGACGCGCCAGTCGGTGTGCAGCACGGCCGCGTCGCAGCAGTTCTCGTTCGTGCCGGACGCGAGCGGCACCTTCCGCATCGTCAACGTCAACAGCGGTAAGTCGCTCGATGTGACCGATGTGTCCACCGCCAACGGCGCGCTGATCCAGCAGTGGACGAGCGCAGGCACCGACAACCAGCGATTCGCCGTCACCGCAGACGGCAACGTGGTCGCGATCCAGGCGAAGAACAGCAACAAGTGCCTCGACGTGAAAGACTGGAACAGCGCCGCCGGCGCACGCATCCAGCAGTGGGATTGCGCCGGTAGTGCCAACCAGCGCTGGGTACTGGTGCCGGTGACGGCCGCGCCTGCTCCCGCACCGTCGCCAGCACCAGCTCCTGCCCCGGCGCCATCACCGGCCCCCGCACCCGCGCCAAGCTGTGCGGTGTGGACCGAGGGCAAGACCTACCAGGTCGGCACGGTGGTCATCGACCAGGGCAAGCCATACAAGGCCCTGGTCACGCACACCGCCTATGCGGGTGCCGGCTGGCATCCGGCCGCCACGGCCAGCCTGTGGCAAGCCGTTGCGTCCTGCAACTGACGCTACCGAACTCTCAGCCAGCTTTTCACGAGCCCGTGTGCGGGCCTGCGCAGATCGTTCTGCCGCAGGTCCGCCACGGCGCACCCACCGTATCCGTTTCTGGAGTGATTCATGCGCCCTTCAATCGCCAACCCATCCCGTCTTCCCTTCAAACCACTGCCGCTGGTGCTGGCCATCGGTGCCGCCTTTCTCGCAGGTTGCGGCGGCAGCGAGGACCCTGCGGCTGGTTCACAGCAAGCCACCGAGACGCCGCAAGCCGTCCAAGCTGCCGTTCTCGGCGGCTCGTATGCCATGTCGACTGGAAGTTATGCGTTGGTGAATGCATTGAGCGGCAAGTGCGTCGACGTGGCTGGCGGCAGCACTGCGGATGGCGCTCGGCTGCAGCAGGCCAACTGCAACAAGAACCTCGCGCAGGCCTTCGAACTGAGCGAGGTGTCGCCTGGCATCTACAAGTTGCTCAACACCGGCAGTGGCAAGGCAGTCGACGTGGCCTCCGCTTCGACCAGCGATGGCGCGGCCATCCAGCAGTGGGTCGACAACGGCACCAACGCACAGCGCTTTCGCGTCGAGCATGTGGGTGGCAACCGCTTTTCGCTCGTCAACGTGGGCAGCGGAAAGTGTGTCGACGTGGTCGGCGCGTCGTTGACCGACGGCGCGCTGCTGCAGCAGGCGAGCTGCAATACCGGCGGCGGCCAGCAGTTCCGTTTCTACCCGCGCGTGGGCACCAGCCGCAGCGCGCTGCCGGTCGGCGTGTACCAGGTGAAAGCGGTGTCATCGGGCCTGTGCCTCGACGTCGAAGGCGGCAGCAACGCGAATGGCGCCAAGACCGCACAGAACGCCTGCGTCGCCACGGCCTCGCAACGTTTCGAGCTGCGGCCCGAGGCCAGCGGCAGCTACCGCCTGGTCAACGCGAGCAGCGGCAAGTCGCTCGATGTCACCGACGTGTCGACCGCCAATGGCGCGCTGATCCAGCAGTGGGCCAGCGCGGGCAGCGACAACCAGCGCTTTGCCATCACCGCCTCCGGCGACGGCTTTGCCATCAAGGCACGCCACAGCGGCAAGTGTGTCGACGTGAAGGACCGCAGCTTGCAAGCCGGCGCGCGCATCCAGCAATGGGACTGCGGCGGCGGCACGAATAAACAGTGGCAGTTCACGGCCGTCGGTTCGCCGGCGCCGGCACCCGCTCCGGCCCCAGCGCCTGCACCGGCTCCCGCGCCAGCACCGAGTCCCGCGCCGGCTCCCGCCCCAGCACCCAGCCCGGCTCCGGCGCCCGCACCCGCCCCAGCACCTGCACCTGCACCTGCACCGGCTCCCGCGTCAGCCGACCTCACCGATGTGCGCAAGAAGGACATCGCGATGCAGATCGTCTCCAGTGCCGAGAACTCGTCGCTGAACTGGAAGGCGCAGTACGCCTACATCCAGGACATCAACGACGGCCGCGGCTACACCGCCGGCATCATCGGCTTCTGCTCGGGCACGGGCGACATGCTCGAGGTGGTGCAGGAGTACACCAATCTCAAGCCGGGCAACGTGCTGGCCAAGTACCTGCCGGCGCTCAAGAAGGTCAACGGCAGCGAGTCGCACAGCGGGCTCGACCCGAACTTCACCGGCGACTGGAAGACGGCGGCCGCCGACACCGTGTTCCAGCAGTCGCAGGACTTCGAGCGCGACGGCGTCTACTTCAACCCCGCGGTGCAACAGGCCAAGGCCGACGGCCTGCATGCCCTCGGTCAGTTCGCGTACTACGACGCGATCGTGATGCACGGCCCGGGCAACGACGGCGTGAGCTTCGGCGGCATCCGCAAGGCTGCGATGGCCAAGGCCAAGACACCCGCCCAGGGCGGCAATGAGACCACCTACCTCAACGCCTTCCTCGATGCCCGTGTGGCTGCCATGAAGACCGAAGAGGCACACAGCGACGTGAGCCGCGTCGAGACCGCGCAGCGCGTGTGGCTGAAGGCAGCCAACCTCGACCTGAACACGCCGCTCACCTGGAAGGTGTACGGCGACAGCTACACGATCAAGTAGCACGCCCTCGCCAGCCGCAACCCGCCACGCCTTCACCAGGAGACTCCATGCGCAAGAAGAATCCATCCACCCGGCTCCATGCCGCGCCTTTGCCGCTGGCGCTTGCCCTCGGCGTGCTCGCCGGTTGCGGCGGCGCCGACAAGACAGATGCATCTGCGGCCAGCGCCGAGACCCAGCGCGAGAAGGCGGCGGCCATCGCAATGCCCGTGCTGTCGAGTCGCTTCGTGCTCGTCAATGCTTCGAGCGGCAAGTGCATCGACGTGGCCGGCGCGAGCAAGGCAGACGGCGGCAACATCCAGCAGGTTGCCTGCAACAACAACCTCGCGCAGGCCTTCGACCTGACGGCGGTGTCGGCCGGCATCTACAAGCTCACCAACGCCGGCAGCGGCAAGGTGATGGACGTGGCGAGCGCGTCGCTGGCCGACGGCGCCAACGTGCAGCAGTGGGCCGACAACGGCAGCAACGCGCAACGCTTCGCGCTGCAGCGTGTCTCCGGTAACCGCTACACGCTGGTGAACGTGGGCAGCGGCAAGTGCGTGGACGTGGCCGCTGCGTCGCTCGCCGATGGCGCGAACATCCAGCAGTACGCCTGCAACGGCACCGGCGCGCAGCAGTTTCAGCTCGTCCCGTTCGCGACCGCCCGCGGCGCCTTGCCGGTGGGCCGCTACAACGTGAGCGCCGAGAGCTCGGGCCTGTGCCTCGACATCACCGGTGCCAGCGTGGCCGATGGCGCCAAGCTGCAGCAATCGAGTTGCAGCAGCACCGACTCGCAGCGTTTCGAGCTGACGGCCGAAGCGGCTGGTGCCTACCGGCTGGTCAACGTGAACAGCGGCAAGTCGCTCGACGTGACCGATGTGTCCGCCGCCAACGGCGCGCTGATCCAGCAGTGGGCTTCGTCTACCGGCGCGAACCAGCGTTTCCTGGTCACGGCAGATGCGGCGGGCTTCCGCGTGCAGGCGCAGAACAGCGGCAAGTGCCTGGACGTGAAGGACCTCAGCACCACACCGGGCGGCAGCATCCAGCAATGGGACTGTGCTGGTAGCAGCAATCAGCGCTGGCGCTTCAAGCCGGTGTCGGATGCGCCGGCACCCGCTCCTGCGCCATCGCCCGCACCGGCGCCTGCACCGAGTCCCGCACCTGCGCCGGCACCGAGTCCAGCGCCAGCTCCCGCACCCAGCCCGGCACCTGCTCCGGCGCCAGCCCCTGCACCTGCACCTGCACCTGCGCCATCTCCCGCGCCATCCCTCGGCGCGAACGTTCTGGTGTTCGACCCCTCGATGTCCGCCGCGTCCATCCAGTCGCAGGTCGACCGTGTGTTCAGCGAGCAGGAGTCCAACCAGTTCGGCAACGCGCGCTACGCGCTGGTGTTCAAGCCCGGCTCGTACAAGGTCAACGTGAAGGTCGGCTTCTACACCCAGGTGCTGGGCCTCGGCAATTCGCCCGACGACGTTGGCATCACCGGCACGGTGCAGGCCGATGCGCGCTGGTTCGACGGCAACGCGACGCAGAACTTCTGGCGCGGCATCGAGAACCTCGCCATCACGCCGAATGGCGGCGTGTCGAAATGGGCCGTCTCACAGGCCTCGGCATTCCGCCGCGTGCATGTGCGCGGCGGCATGGTGCTCGACGACGGCGGCTGGTCGAGCGGTGGCTTCATTGCCGACTCGAAGATCGATGGCTCCATCAACTCCGGTGGCCAGCAGCAATGGCTCACGCGCAACTCGCAGCTCAACGGTTGGGACAGTGGTGGCTGGAACATGGTGTTCGTCGGCGTGAACGGCGCACCGGCCGCCAACAGCTGGCCCAACCCGGCCTACACCACCATCGGCCAGACGCCGGTGGTGCGCGAAAAACCCTTCCTCACCTTCACGAACGGGCAGTACGGCGTGTTCGTGCCGGCGCTGCGCAGCAACAGCCAGGGGCCGACCTGGACCAACGGGGCCGCGGCTGGCGAGACGCTGCCCATCAGCAGCTTCTACGTCGCGCAGTCGGGCAAGGACTCAGCGGTGACGATCAATGCAGCGCTGGCGCAGGGCAAGAACATCCTGTTCACGCCGGGCGTCTACAAGCTCACCGACACGCTGCGCGTCACCCGCGCCAACACGGTGCTGCTGGGTCTCGGGTTGGCGACACTGCAGGCCGAGGGAGGCGTGACGGCAATGTCGGTCGCCGACGTCGACGGCGTCAAGATTGCCGGCCTGCTGTTCGACGCCGGCGCCACCAACTCGCCGGTGCTGCTGGAGCTGGGGCCGAACGGCAGCTCGGCCGACCACGCTGCCAACCCGACCTCGCTCCACGATGCGTTCTTTCGCGTCGGCGGCGCGGCCGTGGGGCGTGCCGCGGTGAGCCTGAAGATCAACAGCCATGACGTGATCGGCGACCACTTCTGGGTCTGGCGCGGCGACCACAGCAACGGTGTCGGCTGGAACATCAACACCACCACGAACGGCCTGGTGGTCAATGGCGACGACGTGACGGTCTACGGCCTTTTCGTCGAGCACTACCACCAGTACCAGACGCTGTGGAACGGCAACCGCGGGCGCACCTACTTCTATCAAAGCGAAGCACCGTACGACGTGCCCGACCAGGCGGGCTGGAAGAACAACGGCGCCAATGGCTTCGCCTCGTACAAGGTGGGCAGCAGCGTCACCCAGCACGAAGCCTGGGGACTCGGCGTGTACTGCTTCTTCTCGGCGAACAACGGCGTGAAGCTCGGCAGCGCGATCGAAGCGCCCACCGGCTCGGGCATCAAGTTCCACAACATGACCACGCTGTCGCTCGGCGGCGTGGGCGAGATCACGCATGTGCTGAACAACCGCGGCGACACGGCGAACAGCGCTTCGAACACCGGCCGCCTGGCGCAATGACGATTGAAGAAAGGAACGACACCATGAACTTCATCACCACCCAGACTCGCCGCCTGCGCTGGGCGCTGGCTCCGATCACGGTCGCGCTTCTGGTTGCCTGCGGCGGCAGCAACACAGACGAAGACACCGGCGCAGCGCAGTCTGCGGACGACGACACGCAACAGGTGGCCGACGCGCCCACCGACGACGCGGCCGTCGCGCGCGAAACCGCGCAGGTCGTAACGCCGACGAGTTTTCGCCACCCCGGCATCTTTCTCACGCAGGCCCGGCTCGATGCCTTCAAGGCCGCACAGAACTCGGCCAACCCGAGTGTGTTGAAGACGGGCTACCAAGTCGTGCTCAACGACCCGCGGAGCGCGTACACCTACTCGCACAAGGCGTTGTCCAACGTGCAGGTGGTGGGCAGCGCCATCGGCGACCAGGAGGCGCGCTTCAAGAATGACGCACAGGCCGCCTACCTGAACGCGCTGCGCTGGGTGAAGACCGGCGACGCGCGCCACCGCGACAAGGCCATCGCCATCCTCAACGACTGGGCCAGGACCTTCCGCACCTTCTCGGTCGCTTCGGGCACGAATGCCGCGCAGGTGCAACTCGAGGCGGCGTGGATGCTACCGGTCTGGGTGAGCGCAGCCGAGGTCATGCGCCACCACAACAACGGCGAGGCGGGCTGGTCGGCGAGCGACATCGCCACGTTCAGCGGCTTTGTGGACCGCCAGTACACCGAAGCCGCGAAGGCGCGCACCCGCGTCAACAACTGGGCCGTGTCAGCGGGCTTGGCGATGATGGCGGCCGGCGCGTATCAGGACAACCCGACGCGTTACGCGGCCGGTTTGCAGCGCATCACCGAGATGATCCCGCTGTCGGTGTTCGCGAGCGGCGAAGTGAATGAACTGAAGGCGCGCGACTGCACCCACCCGCAGTACAACCTCGAGGGCCTCGCCCAGGCCGCCGAGATCGCCGTGATCCAGGCTGGCGACACCTCGGTCTGGATGTGGAAGGGCGCCGGCGAGACCACGCCGCGCCTGGCCAAGGGCCTGGAGTACATGGCGAAGTCGCTCCAGAGCGGCAGCGGCGTGCGCAACTGCAAGGGTCAGCACCTGGAGGCCGGCTACATGGACATCGCGGTCAACGGCTACATGAACCGGGGCGTGCCCATTCCCGCCTTCCAGGCGCTGGCAAAGGCGCGCCGCCCGGACGGGGCTTCGATGCAGTTCCTCGGCTTTACCACTGCCACCCACGGCCGCGACGATTACTGACTTGGCCCCGGCCCGCCGGCCGGTCGACGGCTGGCAAGGCGGGTAAGTGCAAGCTCACGTACGGCTCGCTGGGAAGCGATCCGTACGAAGTGAATTCCCCCGGCTGAGACAGCATGCTGGCAGGCACGCCGATTGCCCAAAGCGGCCTCGTCCTACAGACGGATTTTTGCCGCCTCAGCATCATGGGAGCATCACAAACGCTTTCAATAAATCATGACGAGCGACCCTCTTGTCCGTTCGCCGACTGGTGTGGCCGGGCTGGACGAAATACTTCACGGTGGGCTCATTGCCGGCCGCCTCTACCTGATCGACGGCAATCCCGGCGCCGGCAAGACCACGCTGGCGATGCAGTACCTGCTCGATGGTGTGCGGATGGGTGAGCGGTGCCTGTACGTCACCTTGTCTGAGACGCGGGGCGAGCTGGTCTCCAACGCCAGGTCGCACGGCTGGTCGCTCGATGGCATCGACATCCTGGAGCTCTTCGCCGACGAGTTGCAGGTCGACGGCGAAAGCGACCTGACGATGTACCACCCCTCCGAGGTGGAGCTGAGCAACACCACGCGCAAGGCACTGAGCGCCGTGGAGCGGCTCAAGCCGACGCGCATGGTGTTCGACTCCCTTTCGGAGCTGCGCCTCTTGGCGCAAAGCTCGCTGCGCTATCGCCGGCAAATACTCGCCATCAAGCAATTTCTCGTGGGGCAGAACTGCACCGTCCTCATGCTCGACGACCGCACCGCCGAAGGGCCCGACATGCAGCTGCAAAGCATTGCGCACGGGGTCATTTCGCTCGACTCCAGCACGCCGCCGTACGGGCGCACGCTGCGCCAGCTGCGGGTGGTGAAGTTCCGCGGGAGCGACTTCCACAGCGGGCTGCACGATTTCGCCATCCACCGCGGTGGGCTGACGGTGTTCCCGCGGCTGTCAGGCGCACGGCACGGCACTCAATACAAGCGCGAGACAGTGCCCAGCGGCATCGCGTCGCTCGACGCCTTGCTAGGCGGCGGCATCGATCGCGGCACCTCGACGCTGCTGGTGGGGCCACCGGGCTCGGGCAAGTCGACCATTGCGCTGCAGTACGCCTGTGCCGCCGCGTCGCGCGGCGACCATGCGGCGATCTTCGGGTTCGAGGAGTCGAAGGCCACGCTGTTCGAGCGGGCTGCGGGGCTCGGCATGGTGCTGAACGAGGGCAACGGCCCCGGCCAGGTGATGGTGCGCCAGATCGACCCGGCCGAGATCGCCCCGGGCGAGTTTGCCTACATGGTGCGCCGCTCCGTCGAGCAAGACGGTGCGCGCGTGGTCGTGATCGACAGCCTGAACGGCTACCTCAACGCGATGCCGGAAGACAAGTTCCTCACGGCCCAGTTGCACGAGCTGCTGGCGTATCTCAGCAACCACGGGGTGGCGACCTTCCTGATCGCAGCGCAGAGCGGCATGCTGGGCCCCTCGATGCGTTCGCCGGTGGACGCGAGTTACCTGGCCGATGCCGTGGTGATGCTGCGCATGTTCGAGCATGGCGGCAAGGTGAAGAAGGCGATCTCTGCGTTGAAGAAGCGCAGCGGGTTGCACGAGGAATCGATCCGCCAGGTGTGGTTCGACGACAAGGGCGTTCACCTCAGCGAACCGCTTACCCATCTTCGTGGCGTGTTGACCGGTGTGCCCGTCGAGCTGCAGGCTACGATCGATGGCCGACCCATGTCACGCCCCCAAGATGCTCTCTGACGCCGCGCTCACCGACGAGCGGGTTCTGGTCCTGCCGGTCACGCGCCGGGACGGAGAAGTCACCTGCTCGCTGCTCGAACAGGCGGGAGTGAAATGCATCGTCTGCCCCGACCTCGAGAACATGGCCGCCGAGATACCGCTCGGTGTGGGCGCGCTGATGCTGACCGAGGCAGTGCTCGCCCGGCCGCAGATGCACACCTTGCTGGCGGTGCTGCGAAGCCAGCCGGCGTGGTCCGACGTGCCGGTGGTGGCGCTGATCCGCGATCACCAGGCCCCGGTGGCGGGGCTTCGGGTGCTCGAGTTGCTGGGCAACGTGACGGTGCTCGACCGGCCGGTCTCCACGCGCTCGATGATCAGCGCGATCCAGTCGGCGCTGCGCGACCGGCGCAAGCAATACCGCATCCGCGACCAGCTGATGGAGCAGGCGCGCGCCGAGCAGGCGCTGGTGAAGGCCGACCAGCGCAAAGACGAGTTCCTTGCCACGCTGGCGCACGAGCTGCGCAACCCGCTGGCGCCCATCCGCGCCGGGCTGCACCTGTTGTCCAAGACACAGGGAGACCCGCTGAAGGCGCAACGGCTGCACGAGATCATGGACCGGCAGATGGGCCAGATGGTCAAGCTGATCGACGAGCTGCTCGAGGTGTCGCGCATCTCCACCGGCAAGCTGGTGCTGCTGAAGGAGCGCGTCGACATGCGCGAGGTGGTCAGCATGGCGCTCGAAGGCAGCCAGCCCTTCATCGACGCCGCACAGCACCGGCTCGAAGTGCGGCTGCTGGACGAGCCGGCGTGGGTCTACGGCGATCCTTCGCGGCTGGCGCAAGTCGTGAGCAACCTCGTCAACAACGCCAGCAAGTACACGCCGAATGGCGGCCGCATCGACGTGGTGCTGGCCAAGGAGGGCGAGGAGGTGGTGGTCAGCGTCGAAGACAGCGGCGTGGGCATTCCGGCCAACATGCTGGCGCATGTGTTCGACATGTTTGCGCAGGTCAACCGCACGCTCGACCGCGCGCAGGGCGGCCTGGGCATCGGCCTTGCGCTGGTGCGGCGCCTGATGGAGCTGCACGGCGGCTCCGTACAGGCCGAGAGCCCCGGCCAGGACCGCGGGAGCCGCTTCACCATCCGCATGCCGATGCTCTCGGCCGATGCGCGCGACGAGGCGGCTGCGCCGCCCGAGGCGCCCGAGCTGTCGATCAGGAAGAACGTGCGCGTGCTCATCGTCGACGACAACGCCGATGCCGCCGAGACGCTTGCGATGCTGCTCGAAGCGCATGGCCACCAGACGCGCCGCGAGTTCAGCGCGCCCGCTGGCTTGCGTGCTGCCGATGAGTTCCACCCCGAAGCCGTGTTCTGCGACATCGAGATGGCCGGCATGAACGGCTACGAGGTCGCCACGCGCCTGCGCCGCGACCCGCAGCATGCCGCCGCCGTGCTGGTCGCGGTGACCGGGCGCGGCACCGAAGAAGACCGCCGCCGCTCGCTGGGCGCCGGCTTCGACCTGCACCTCACCAAGCCGGTGAGCTACGAGGCAGTGGAGCAGGCGCTGGTGCGGCTCTGAGATTCCGCGAGCCGCGGGGCCGAATCAGCGCGCTGCCGTGGCCGTGCCCACCAGCACCGGCTTCACCTGGTACGCATCCGGGAAGAGGCGCTTCAGGTTGTCGATCTTCGGCAGGTCGTTGACCACGATGTACGGGTAGTTCGGGTTCAGCGTCAGGAAGTCCTGGTGGTAGGCCTCGGCCGGGTAGAAGGCCTTCAGCGGCTCGACGGTGGTCGCGAGCGGCTTGCCGAAGGTCTTGGCCTTGTTCAATTGCTCGATGTAGGCCTTGGCCACGCGCTCCTGCTCGGCATTGGCCGGGAAGATGGTGGAACGGTATTGCGTGCCGCGGTCCGGCCCTTGACGGTTCAGTTCGGTGGGGTCGTGCGCAACCGAGAAATAGATCTGCAGCAGCTTGCCGTAGCTGACCTTCTTCGGGTCGTAGGTCACGCGCACCGCCTCGGCATGGCCGGTCGAGCCCGAGCCCACGGCCTCGTACTTGGCGGTGTTGGCTGCGCCGCCGGAGTAGCCCGACACCGCGCTGCTCACGCCTTGCACATGCTGGAACACGCCCTGCACGCCCCAGAAGCAGCCACCGGCCAGCACGGCCGTTTCCGTGCCGGCGGCGTTGCTTGCGTCGGTGACGGGGGCCGGCACCACCACGGCCGATTCGGCCTTGGCGTTCGGCGAGAACCAGAACACTGCGGCAGCGGCCAGCGCAGTGGCCGAGAGCATCGTCAGCAGGCGCCGTTTGGAAGCGACAGCTGAGGAGGCGACGCGTGAGGAGGTGGATGTGTTTTGCATGATGAACTTCATTCCTTGGCGGTGAAGAGGCGGTCAGTGCGATCCGGGTTGCACGATCGAGTGCATTGAATCACCTTGGGTTGCCCCGGGTGCGCTGCGGTTCCCAAAGACCCTGCGCTGGCCCATTGGTCGCGCCGCCGTGCCGATGCTTACAGGCGCCGCGAGAAAACGGCCGTGGTGGAAGGGGTGGGGCATCCTGTCGTCTAATCGCCCGAAAACCTCACCGGAGTTGCGATGGCCGACGACGCCCCCAGCGAGCTTTTGTCTCGCCGCCACCAGATGTTCCCCGTGCTCACCGAAGCCGAGATCGCGCGCGTCAGCCGCTTCGGCGAGGTGAAGACCTACGCGAAGGGAACCCGCATCATCACCGCCGGCGAATCCGGGCCGGGCATGTTCGTCGTGCTGAAAGGCGTGCTGGCTGTGAGCCAGCGTGACGGCCTCGGCAACGTGGTGCCCATCGTCCACCACGTGCGTGGCCACTTCATGGGCGAGGTGGGCACGCTGTCGGGCAAGCCCTCGCTGGTCGACGGCATCGCACACGAAGACCTGCAGGCGCTGCTGGTGCTGCCGGGGCAGTTGCGTGCGCTCATCGTGGCCGAAGCCGACCTGGGCGAGCGCCTGGTGCGTGCGCTGATCCTGCGGCGTGTGGCGCTCATCGAGGCCGGTGCGAGCGGCCCGGTGCTGATGGGCCAGCCCCAGTCGGCCGATTTGCTGCGGCTGCAGAACTTCTTGCGCCGCAATGGCGAGCCCTACCACGTGGTCGACGCCAGCCAGGACGCGAGCGCCGCGGCGCTGATGGAGCAGTACGGCGCGGCCGTCGGAGAGCCACTGGTGGTGTGCCCCGACGGCTCGGTGCTCGTCAATCCGAGCGAGAACGCGCTCGCCCGCTGCATCGGCATGGTCGACACACTGGAGCACGACGAGCTGTTCGACGTGGCCGTGGTCGGTGCTGGCCCGGCCGGGCTGGCCACTGCCGTGTACGCCGCCTCCGAAGGCCTGCGCGTGGTGGTGCTCGACTGCCGCTCTTACGGCGGCCAGGCGGGCGCCAGTGCGCGCATCGAAAACTACCTCGGTTTCCCCACCGGCATCTCCGGCCAGGCGCTTGCCGGGCGGGCCTATGTGCAGGCGCAGAAGTTCGGTGCCGAGATCCTGATCCCGGCCGAGGTGCAGTCGCTCGAATGCGCACGCATCGGGCCGGACCGTGAGCTGGTGGTCCGGCTGGCCGACGGGCGGCGCCTGCGCGCGCGCACCGTCGTCGTCGCCAGCGGGGCCCGCTATCGCCGCCCGGGCGTGCCGCGCCTGAGCGAGTTCGAGGGCCGTGGCATCTGGTACTGGGCCTCGGCGCTCGAAGCCACGATGTGCGCGCAGACCGAGGTGGCCCTCGTGGGCGGCGGCAACTCGGCCGGGCAGGCGGCGGTGTTTCTCTCGCAGCACGCGGCCAAGGTCCACGTCCTGGTGCGCGGGCCCAGCCTCGCGGCCAGCATGTCGCGCTACCTGATCGACCGCATCGAGGCCACGCCCAACATCGAGCTTCGGCCGCACACCGAGATCACGCAGCTGCATGGCGACGCGCCGGGCGGCCTGGCCGGTGTGTCGTGGCGAGACCACCGTGCCGGTGTCGAAGAACGGAAGGACCTGCGCAACGTGTTCCTCTTCGTCGGTGCCGACCCCGAGACGCGCTGGCTCGACGGCTGCAAGATCGCCGTCGACGCGCACGGCTTCGTCGTGACCGGCAACGCGCTCGGTGCGCCGGCCGATGGGCCGCAACCGGCGCCGCTGGAGTCGAGCATTCCCGGTGTGTTTGCCGTGGGTGATGTGCGCTCCGGCTCGGTCAAGCGTGTGGGCGGGGCCATCGGCGAGGGCGCTGCCGCGGTGGCGCAGATCCACCAGTACCTGGCTGCGGCGAGCGCCGCCGCCTGAACCTATCGGAGCAGAGATCGATGTCCATCAAACCTTGCGACCACGTCCCCGCGTCACTGCACGCGCCTACCTCCAAGGGCTGCGAAGAATGCCTCGCAATGGGTGACCGCTGGGTGCACCTTCGGCTGTGCGTTCACTGCGGACACGTGGGCTGCTGCGATTCGTCGAAGAACAAGCACGCCACGAAGCACAGCATGGCCACGGGGCATGCCGTCATCCGCTCGCTGGAGCCGGGCGAAGACTGGATGTGGTGCAACCAGCACCAACGGCAGGTGGGGTGAGCCGGCCTGAGCCCAGCGTGCGATCCGGTGCCGCCTTGCCGCGTGGCGGGCTCGCGTCATGGCGCCTCGCCTTGCTGGCCTGCCTGCTCGGCAGCGGCGCGGCGCACGGCCAGGAGATCGATGGGTCAATCGGCGTGAGCTCGGGCGTCATCGTGCGCGGATTCGCGCTCGATGGCGGGCGGCCGGCGGTGCAGGGCGCCGTCAACTACTACGGCGCCGGATCATGGCTGGCGAGCCTGAGCGGTGCGGCGTTTCGCTTGTCGTCCAACGGCGAATGGAGCCTGCAACTCCTCGGCAAGCTCGGCTACGCCTGGCAGCTGGCGAACGACTGGGGCGCACAGTTGAGTTACGTGCACTACGCGTACCCGCTGAACTCCGAACTGCGCATCTATGAACGTGACGAGTTCATCGCCACGGCGGCGTATCGGGACCGGCTCGTCCTCTCGGTCGCCGGCCTGCGCAACAACCGGGCCTCGGCCCGCGGCAGCCGCAGCAGCGTGGCCTACGACCTGGTGGGGCGCTACCCCGTGCAGGCCGGCGTGGCCTTGTCCGCCGGCCTGGGCTACCAGGACATGCACCACCGCTCGGGCTTCGGCTACGCCTACGGCAACGTGGGGGCGGGCGCCGACCTCGGGCGGCGCACCGGCGATGCGCACCTGGAGGTGTCGTACATCGTGACCGATGCCACGGCCAAGAAGCGCCTCGGCGACGAGGCTTCGAACCGCTGGACGGCGAGCCTGGCCTGGGCCTTCTGAGCGCCTTCTGAGCGCTTCCAGAGCGTTCGCTTCGCCAAGTAATTCCTCAGAAGCAGGTGCCGTCGGCACATTGCGGAAAGAATTTGCAACCTTTCTCCGCCGCAGCGGCACCCAAGGGCAGACGAACACGAAAAACCGCTTACAACACGCATGCCATGGCGCACCTTTCGCTGACACCCCGCCCGACCGGCACCGCGCTGCGCGAGGATGAAACCGACGCCGAACTGATCCAGCTCGTGGCGGCGGGCGACCGCCCCGCGCTCGAGACGCTCTATCGCTCGTATCACCGCCGGCTCGACCGCTTCTTGGCCCGCGTGACGAGGCGCGCCGACGTGGTCGAGGAAGTCATCAACGACACCTTCTGGATCGTCTGGCAGAAGGCCGACCAGTTCCGCGGCGATTCGCGCGTCTCGACCTGGATCGTGGGCATTGCGTACCGCTGCGCACTCAAGTCGCTGCGCGAGCATGGCAGCGACCCGGTCGACCCGGCAGAGCAAGGCGAGGGCAGCCACTCGCTGGTCGACCCGCAAGGCGCGCGTGAGCTGAACGACTGGGTTTCCAAGGGCATGAGCCGTTTGACGACCGACCAGCGGTTGACGCTGGAGCTGGCCTACGGCGCCGGCCATTCGCTCGAAGAGATTGCGGCCATCATGGGGTGCCAGGTCAGCACCGTGAAGGCGCGCATGTTCCACGCCCGGGTGAGGCTGCGCAATCTGCTGCCCACACTGGCCGGTGGCCTGGCCGAAGGGCGCGGTACAGCGCCGAAGCCGCAAGAGGACATTCAAGATGACGAACACCACTGACACCACCGCCGAACACCGCCGCACCTGGGACGCGATCCCCTGGGTCGTCAACGGAAGCGCGACTGAAGACCAGCGCCGCGTGGTCGAAGCGCATGTGCCCGACTGCGCTGACTGCCGTGACGAGCTGGCGCGCCAGCGCGAATTGCAGGCCGCGATGACATCGGAACAAGCGACCACGCTGACGAATGCCGACGCGGGATTGAAGCGGCTGTTCCAGCGCATCGATGACGCCGAAGCCGACGCAGCCGTGGCTGGTGCCTCGGCTCCCGGTCCACGCCACGAGCGCCGCGGGTCGGCGCGTTGGCTGGTCTATGGGCTGACGATGGCAGTGGTCGTCGAAGCCATCGGCATCTCGGTGCTCGGCATGGGCTTGCTGTATCGCGCGCCCGATTACCAGACGCTCAGCCTGCCCGCTGTGGTGACCGGTGCGCAGGCGACGATCCGCATCGTGCCCACGCCCGGCCTGCGCGCCGATGAACTGCAGCGTTTGCTGCAAGGCCTGAACCTGCAGGTGGTCAGCGGGCCCAACGCGGTCGGTGCGTACGGCCTGGCATCGCTGGCGCCGGGCGCTGCGCTCGACAAGCAGCTCGACGCATTGCGCGCGGCACCCGGCCTGCAACTGGTCGAGCCCATCGTTCAACCCGACGCGCGGCCGTGAAACCCATCTCGCAGCTCTGGCTGCGATGCTCGTTGATCCTGGCGCTGCTGCTGTGCGGCTGCGCCAGCCCGCCCGCGGCTTTGCCGGTCAATGTGGCCGACGAGCTGTTGATGCGCGAGCATCCCGAGCGCCTGATCGTCCTCGCCGTGGCCAACAAGAAAGAGACCCTGCCATCGCAAGCCGGGTCGACGCTGACGGGCTACTCGGTGACGCAGCGCTACGCCGTCGGCACCAGCGCGCGCGAGACCGTGGAGGCGTTGAAGAAGGCCTATGACCTGAAGGAAATCGCTGCCTGGCCGATCACCGCCTTGCGCTTGCATTGCGTGGTGCTCGAACTACCCCCCGGCGCGGTGCGCGACGAACTGCTCGCGGCGCTGGGCCGAGACACCCGCGTCGAACTCGCGCAGCCGCTGCAGAACTTCAGCGGGTTGACGAGCAGCGAGGCGGACAGCAAGACGAACATCAAGAGCGGCTACAACGACCCCTACGCCGCGCTGCAGCACGGCTTCGTCGACGTCAAGGCGGAGCAGGCGCACCAGGTGTCGCGTGGGCAGGGCGTCGGCATCGCCATCATCGACACCGGAGTAGACACCGCGCACCCTGACCTGCAGGGCCGCATCGCCACCGTGCGCAACTTCGTCGACCGTGACGACGCGCAGTTCGGCCGCGACCGCCATGGCACCGAAGTGGCCGGCATCATCGCGGCGGTGGCCAACAACCGGCAGGGCATCGTCGGCATCGCGCCCGAAGCAAAGCTATCGCTCTACAAGGCCTGCTGGACACGCAGCGCGGCCGAAGGAGGCGGGGCGCGGTGCAACTCGTTCACGCTGGCGCAGGCGCTCGCCGCGAGCCTCGACGACGGGGCACGCATCATCAACCTGAGCCTGGGCGGGCCACCCGATGAGCTGCTGGGCCGGCTCGTCGGCCATGCGGTGAAGAAGGGGCGCATCGTGATCGGCGCCGTCCCGCCAAATGGCGACCTCGCGGGCTTCCCGGTCGGTGTTCAAGGCGTGATCGCGGTCGACGCGCCGGGTCACGCCGCCGGCCGCAGCGGTGTGCTGCAGGCACCGGGCCGCGACATCCTGACGCTCGAGCCCGGTGGGCACTATGACTTCAGCTCGGGTTCGTCTCTCGCCACGGCGCATGTGAGCGCAGTGGCCGCGCTGCTGCTGTACGCGCAGCCGGAGCTGGACGCGAGTGCGCTGCGCGCCTTGCTCGAGCGCAGCCAGACCGCCCTGGCCGATGGCGGCTCGATCGACGCCTGCGCTGCGCTCGCCGGCCTGCACAAGCGGCTCAGCTGCCCGGTGGTCGCCGAGACACCGGTTACCTCGCTTTCACCCGGGGCTCGTGTGCCGTAAGCGTGTAGTGAGTTGAAGCAACTGCGGAAATATCTTCACGCGGCAGCAACTCTTTGCGACGCCACTCGCACTCACTGACAGAAGCGCACGAGCCGTCGCAATGAGCGGCCGCCGTCGCGACTCATGGTCAAGGAGCGATCGACATGACAGACATCACGCGCAAGGGATTCCTGGGTGCAGCCGCCGGCGGCACGGTGCTGCTTTTCTTGCAGGCCTGCGGCGGAGGAGGTGGCGACTACGGCTCTGCGCCGGCGCCCGCGCCGGCTCCACCTCCCCCCGCGCCTCCACCCCCGCCGCCACCATCGGGCCAATGCACACCGGCCAGCGCCGTGATTGCCAGCAACCACGGCCACGTGCTCGCGATCCCGGCCGCCGACCTCGACTCGACCACCGACAAGAGCTACAGCATCCGAGGCTCGGGGACACACGATCACGTCGTGACCTTCACCGCGGGCCTGCTGCAGATGCTGAAGAACGGGCAGACGGTGATGGCCACGTCGACGGAGACGAGTTCACACACGCACAGCGTCACCGTGAGCTGCATGTGACCAGGCGCTAGAGTGCGTCCTGGGTCAACACCGGGAGCAGCACTCATGGCCACACGTGGTTTCATCGGCCGACAACAGCCCGCCGGCTTGGCGGCGCGCACGCCGCCCGGGCAGCACCTGGTGGATGACTTCCCGGTGCTGTCTGCAGGGCCTGCGCCGCGCATCGAACTCGATCGCTGGTTCTTCGAACTCAAGGTCGGCCCGAAGCCCATCGTTCGGTGGAGCTGGGACGAGTTCAATCAGCTGCCGCAGACGCGGCTGACCTGCGACATCCACTGCGTGACCACCTGGTCCAAGCTGGACACGCCGTGGGAAGGCGTTCTCGTCGACGACATCATTGCCGCCGCCGGCCTCACTGCGCCGACACCCTTCGTGCTGGCCCACTCGCACGACGACTACTCGACCAACGTGCCGCTGGCCGATCTGGTGGGCGGCAAGGCGATGGTGGCGCTTCGCTACGAAGGCCACCCGCTCGAAAGAGACCACGGCGGGCCTGCGCGGCTGCTGGTGCCGCATCTGTACTTCTGGAAGTCGGCGAAGTGGCTGAAGGGCCTGCAGTTCACACAGCGCGACGAGGCCGGGTTCTGGGAGCTGCGCGGCTATCACATGTATGGCGATCCTTGGCGTGAGCAGCGCTACACGGATGACTGAAACAGCCGCGGCCGGCGTCGGTTGGCAATCGGCCACCGTCGTCGACGCTCGCCCGCTCACGGCGCGCATCAAGAGCTTCTGGGTCAAGCCCACGGTGCCCTTCGACTTCGTCGCGGGCCAGCACCTGGACTTGCGGCTGACGGCAGAGAACGGCTACAGCGCCGTTCGAAGCTACTCGATCGCCTCGCCGCCCGCGACGCACGCCGATACGATCGAGCTCGCAATCGAGCGGCTGGGTGATGGCGAGGTGTCGCCGTTCTTCCACGACGTGGTCGAGGTTGGCGACGAGATCGAGCTGAGGGCCCCGCTGGGTGGCCACTTCATCTGGCGCCACACCGACGGCGGGCCGCTGCTCCTGATCGGCGCAGGCTCGGGTGTGGTGCCGCTGATGTCGATGATCCGGCACCGCAGCGCCGCGCAGTCCGGTGTGCCGACGGTGCTGCTGCTGTCTTCTCGCAGCTGGAGCGACGTGCCGTTTCGCGATGAGCTGCTGAGCCTGCACCACGCGCAAACCGGCTTCTCGCTTGCGCTGGCGCTGACGCGCGAACCGGCGCGAAGTGCATCCGACTACGGCCGCCGCATCGACCACGAGATGCTGGTCGATGTGATGCGCCGTCTGCCCGCTCCGCCGAAGCACGTGTTCGTCTGCGGCTCCAACGGCTTCGTCAACGTGGCCACCGATGCGGCGATGGCCGCGCAGATTCCGGTGGCTGCGATTCGCACCGAGCGCTACGGCACGTAGCCCTTGCGCTGATTTGACGAAGAATCCCGCGCGCACAATCGATCGCATGGAAAAACCGTTCTCTCCCGCCTGCGAGCGCAACCAGCATGTCATTCTCGAGGTGCTGCAGCAGCACTTTGCCGATCGAACCCGCGTGCTCGAGATCGGCAGCGGAACCGGGCAGCATGCAGTGCACTTCGCGCGAGCCTTGCCGCACTTGCTGTGGCAGACGTCGGACGTTCCGGCCCATCTGGACGGCATTCGGCAATGGCTGTCCGAAGCCGCGCTCGCGAATACACCGCCACCGCTGAGCTTCGACATCAACGGCGACGCGCCTGCAAGCGAGTTCGACGCGGTCTTCAGCGCCAACACGCTGCACATCATGGGCTGGAGCGAAGTGCAGCGCCTCTTCGCGCTGCTGCCGCAATTGATGAGCGATGGGGCCGTGCTCGTGGTCTACGGCCCGTTCAATTACGGCGGCGAGTTCACCAGCCCGAGCAATGCGGCTTTCGATGCGTCGCTGCGCGAGGGCGATCCGCGGCGTGGCATTCGCGACTTCGAAGACGTCGATGCGATCGCGCGAGGGGCAGGACTGGCCCTCGTCGAAGACCGCGCCATGCCGGCGAACAACCGCTGCATCACCTGGAAGTTGAAGCGGCCCTGACGCGTAGCGCAACGCTCAGCGCTGTGCGGCGCCGTTGAAGAACATATCCAGGGCACGGCCGACCATCAGACGAATTTCTTCGAGCGTCAGCGGCAGCGGGTCTCGTTGATACAGCCTCGCGTCGATCTCCGCCGTGACCAATGCGGTGAAGTGCGCGGCCGCCACCTTCGGGTCTGAGCGGCGGAGTTCGCCGCGCTCTATGGCCGCCGACAGCAGCCCCGCAATCGCCTCCATGGCTTCGGCCGGGCCCGAGTCGTAGAACAGCTGCCCCACGTTCGAACGGCCTGCTTCGGCCACGACCATGCGGTAGACCGCGAGCGCGCTCTCGTCATGCGTCAGCACATTGAGCATGCGCTCGCCGAATTGCGCGAGCCGCGCCTCCAGCGCGGCGCGCCCCACGGTCACTTCGGCAGCCAGTTCTTGTGTCGCTTCGACAAGGTGGCCAGTGGCCACCGCCTCGACGACCGCGATGAACAGCTCCTCTTTGGAAGGGAAGTACCCGTACAGGGTGGCCTTCGAACCGCCGAAGCGCTTGGCCAGCTCGTTCATCGACGCCCGCTCGTAGCCCATTTCCTTGAACAGCTCGGCGGCCGTTTCAACGATGGCGCTGCGCCGTGCTTCCGTTCGCACTTTCATCGTGTCTCCCAAAAATGAACCCAACTGTACATTTTTCTTGACACCGTTCCACTGCCCATCCAATAATGAACTGTACAGATCGGTATCGATTTGACGCCCGAGGAGCAGCTCCTTGTAGTGACCACCGCATACGTGTTGCTGCCTATCCCATGGCTCTGTCGCCTCTCAATCCTCCACCCATCGGAAGACCTCACATGCATACCTTCAACCTGTCTCGACTGGCCAGTTTGGCTGCCCTTTGTGCCGCCCTGGCAGCGTGCTCTACCACGCAGCCTGTGCCGTACTCCGGCCTGGCGTCGTCGTCGAAGTTGCAAGCCAACGAGCGGGACAGTGACGGCCGGGTGCCATACGAATACAAGTCCGACACCGACTGGAGCCGGTATGCCGCCTTCATCGTCGACCCCGTGGTCATCTACCGCGGCACGGACAACCAGTTCGAAGACATCTCCGACCAGGACAAGAAGTACCTCGCCCGGTACATGCAAACCCAGTTCACTGAGAAGCTGTCGACCCGGCTTAAAACTTCGCGCGCACCGGCCGATGACACGCTGCGCATCAAGCTCACGCTGACCGGTGCCAAGGCCAACACGGCGTTCATGAGCACCTTCACCCGATTCGATCTGGTCGGTGGCCCGTACAACGCGGTGCAAGCCGCACGCGGCAAGGAAGGCGCCATGACGGGCTCTGTGAGCTTTGCCGTCGAGATCTACGACTCTTCGACGAATGCATTGCTCGGGGCTTACGTGTCCAAGCAGTACCCCAATGCATGGAACCTCAAGGCTGGCCTGGGCGCCATGAGCGCGTCGGAGGTGGGTATTCAGAAAGGCGCCGACCAGTTGATCACGTACCTGCGCTGAGGGGCGCTGGCCATGAGCGGGGGCGACTCTTCAGGAGCTGCTGTGCACGCGCGGCAGCTGCCTCGCGCATGGGGCGCGGCCCTCGGCGTGCTGGCCGCTTCGGCTGCGCTGGCGCTGCTCTACCTGGGGCGCCAGATCCTCGTGCCGGTGACCTTGGCGGTGCTGCTGTGTTTTGCGATCAGCCCGCTGGTTCGCAAGCTGCGTCACATTGGCATGGGCCACGTGTCATCGGTGCTAGGCGCCGTGGCCTGCACCGTGGTCGTGTTGTCGATGCTGGCCGGCTTGATCGGCGCCCACGCGCTGCGGATGGCCGCGAGCCTCCCGGCCTATCAGGCCACGCTCGAGAAGAACTTGCGGTCCCTGCGAATCCTGGCCTTGTCGCCGATGGAGAAGACGTGGGACGCCGCCGAGAAGCTGCTCGACCCCGTTGGCTCCAGCAGCGCTGATGCGGATGCGGCAAAGCTCGAACCGAAGTCAGCTGTGCGGTCGGCTCAGGCGATCCCGGTCGAAGTGCGCCCTCCGAAGCCTGCATCCATGGAGCGGCTTCAGCGGCTGGTGGGCTGGCTGTGGGGGCCGATCGGTGGTGCGGGCATCGTGGTCGTCGTGCTCATCTTCCTGCTGCTGGAGAGAGAGTCGCTTCGGGACCGGTTCATTCGCCTGGTTGGCGGCAGCGATGTGCGCGCGACCACGTCGGCCCTTAACGACGCCGGCGAACGGCTCTCGCGTTACCTGGCACGCCAGATCGCCGTCAACATTGGCTTCGGGCTGGTCATCTGGGCAGCGCTTGTTTGCATCGGTTTGCCGGAAGCGGCTCTCGTCGCAGCGCTCACCGCCTTGTTGCGCTTCGTGCCGTATGTGGGCGTGCTGGTTGCCGGCGTGTTCGCGATGCTGCTGGCACTGGCCGCCACCGATGGCTGGACGCTCATGTCGCTGACGGGCATCGTCTTCCTGACGGTCGACCTGATCACCTCGCATGTGATCGAACCGCGCGTCTATGGGCAGGCGACCGGGCTGTCCCCGCTTTCCATCGTGTTGGCCACGCTGTTCTGGGGCTGGCTGTGGGGGCCGGTGGGCGTCATCATCGCGACGCCGTTGACGCTGTGCCTGGCGGTCGCGGGGCGCCACGCCGAATCTCTCGGGTTCCTCGACATCGTTCTGGGCGACGGCCCGGCGCTGACGATGGCCCAGAAGTTCTACCAACGCGCCTTGTCAGGGGACGCAGACGAGATCATTGCGGGCGCACGCCAGTACCTGCGGCGCTGGTCGTTCGCGGCCTACTGCGACACCGTGCTGATGCCCGCATTGCGGCTCAGCCGCGCCGACTACGCGAAAGGCCAGATCACGCTGCGGCAGCAGGCCGAGTTGCGCGACGCCATCGTGCAGGTGGTCGAAGCGCTCAACGGAGCAGAGCGTGACCCTCTCTTCAACCCGAAGCGAAAGACGGTGCTGGAAGAGGTGGGCTCTGGGCGCCTGCTGCTTCAGCAGCGGATGCTGCGCCAGCGCACCGAAGCGCAGGTATCGCCCGATGCGGATTCGATCGTTGTGTGCGTCGGCATGGGCTTGCCCGGTGATGACCTCGCCACGGAGATTCTGGTGCGCATCCTGCGGGCTTTGCACATGGATGCGCTGCATCTCACGGCCGAAGACCTGCACGCGTCTCGGTACCCACGCACGCACGCGTCGGCGATCAGCACGGTCTGCCTCGTCACGATGATGGGAGGCGACCCGTCGGACACCGGCGTTCAGTTGAGTCGCCAGGTCCGATCGGAGGCGCCTGACGCGTACGTCATGGCGCTGCTGATTCCGGGGCTGTCAGAGAACCCTGCGCAGGCAGAACTGCGCGCGACCATCGACCAGATGGTCAGCTCGTATGAGCAGGTGGTGCACGAACTGCAGTCTCGGGTGGCCGGTGCTCGTACGCCTTCGATCTCAACCTGAGCGGGAAAGTCAGACCTTGGCCTGAGCCTCGGTCGCGTCCACCGGGTCGCTCAGGTGGGATCCCACCAGAAGACCGCATCGGCGAAGAGGGCAAAGGCTTCAAGTACATCCTGCACGGCGTGAACCTGGAGCGCATTCGCTGAACAGGAGCCATAGATGACCGCTCGAAGAAGCACAGGCCCGCATCGCCGCCCCGAACGCCAGGCGTGGCTCAAGTGCCTGATCATGGTGTCGTCCCTGGCCCTTGCAACGGGCCTCGCGCAAGCGCAGGTCTGGCCCGCCAAGCCGGTGCGCATCATCGTGCCAGCAGCGCCCGGCGGCAGTGCGGACCCGCTAGCTCGTCTCGTCTCCGAAGAGCTGGGCCGAACCTTCGGCCAGACCTTTCTGGTGGAGAACCGGCCTGGCGCCAACGGCAATGTGGGTGCCGTGGCCGCCGTTAAGTCCCCGCCCGACGGCTACACACTGATGCTGGGTTGGGCCGGCACGCTGGTGTCGGCCGTCACGCTGTACCACGCCAAGCCCTACCACCCACAGAAGGACCTCGATCCGCTGGTGTTGATCGGCTCACTGCCCAACATCGTCGTCGTCCATCCGAGTCTGCCAGTGTCGACGCTCAAGGAGTTGACGGCCTACGCCAAGACCCGCCCGGGGACAGCTCAACTTCGGCTCCACCGGCAGCGGAAGTTCGTACCACCTGTCCGGCGAGCTGTACAAGAAGACGGTCGGCGTGTTCATGGTGCACGTGCCTTATGCGTCACCGGGCGCAGTGTTCAACGACCTGCTCGGCGATCGGTTGCAGCTGGCCTTTCCGGGCGTTGCCGCTGCAGCGCCTTTCGTGAAGGAAGGGCGTCTGCGTGCCTTGGCGCTGATGGCCGACAAGCGGTCCGACGTGCTGCCCGACGTACCCACCACCAGGGAGCTCGGCCTGCCCAAGCTGGTGTCCGAGACGTGGTTCGGGCTGGTCGCACCCAAAGGCACGCCGCCCGACATCGCCATGAAAGTGAACCAGGCCGTCAACGCGGCGCTGAACACGTCGGCCCTCCGCGATCGGCTGGTGGCCATGGGCTACACGCCGCTGGGTGGTACGCCGGAGCGTTTTGCCGCGCTGCTCGACGAGGACATCAAGAAGTGGGCAGATGTCGTTAAGTTCTCCGGCGCGACGGTCGACTGATCACCTTCGCCTACATGGCATCGGCTGGGCGGCGCAGAGGGGTGAAGCGGCGGGGTGAGAACCACGTGCAGTGGTGTGCACCGGTTCGTGGCATGCGTCACACGCGGAACCTGCCGACGCGGAAATCAAGAAGCGGACCCGGCGCGTTGCGCTTTCGGTGCGGTCCTGTCTCGTCACATGAGAACCAATGTGGTCGGTTCGTGTGCCGCTGATCGCAGCGTCTGAGCTCACATTCTGGCCACTTGCAACAAAGTCTTCACACCTCGCCGGAATGGCGATCGGATCACCCTTTTCGGCACATGGCTTGCGTGCGGTGAGCGATTGATCACGACCACCGGAAGATCCATGTCATCGAACGACGCCCCTGTTGCACTGAAACGCCGCGCCCTCCTTCAGGCGTTCGGTGCCGCACCGCTGCTGGCTGCCCTGCCGGGCTGCGGTGATTCCGAAAATAGTGGCGATGGCAATGGTGAGTCGGTTTCGGTGGCACCGGCACCGGCGCCCGCTCCAGGCTCCGGTACCGGTGGCGCACCCGCACCTGGCCCCGCTCCTGCACCCGCGCCCGCGCCCGCGCCGGCGCCCGCATCGGCTCGCACCTTTGTTCACCCCGGGCTGCTGCACACCGACGCTGACTTCAAGCGCATGCGCGAGAAGGTGGCCGCGCAAGCGCAGCCCTGGCTCGATGGATGGACGGCACTGATCTCCAACAGCCGCAGCCAGCTCGGCGGAACGCCGCGTCCGCTCGCCACGGTGGTGCGTGGCGGAGACGGCTCGAACTTCGCGCAGCTCTACATCGACGTCGCCCGCAGCTACCAGCTGGCACTACGCTGGAAGGTCTCGGGCGACACCGCCTACGCCGAGCGGGCTGTGCTGTTCCTCAATGCCTGGTCGTCGACGCTGACCGAGATCACCGGCAATGCCGACCGCTACCTGGCGGCCGGCATCTACGGTTGGCAGTTCGCCAACGCCGCCGAGATCATGCGCACCTATTCGGGCTGGGCAGCGGCCGACTTCGCGCGCTTCCAGAAGATGATGCTCGAGGTGTTCTATCCGCTCAGCAGCCGCTTCCTGCGCGAGCACAACGGCGCCGTCATCACGAACTACTGGGCCAACTGGGACCAGTGCAACATCGCCTGCGTGCTGGCCGTCGGTGTGTTGTGCGATCGCGAAGACATCTACAACGAGGCCATCAACTACTACCGCAACGGCCAGGGCAATGGCGCCGGCCTGCAGGCCGTCTACCACGTGCACCCGGGCTACCTCGGCCAGGCACAGGAAAGCGGCCGCGACCAGGGCCACGCCACGCTCGGCGTGGGCCTTGCCGGCGCGTTCATGGAGATGGCGTGGAACCAGGGAGACGACTTCTACAGCTATGACAACAACCGGTTCCTCACCGGCGTGGAGTACGTGGCCAAGTCCAACTTGAAGGATGCGAACGACGCGTTCAACGTGGTCCCCTATCTCACGTATGCCAACAAGCAGGGCGTGTCCACGGGCGTGTCTCCGGCAGCCCTTGGGGCCAAGCGGCCGGTCTGGGAGTCGGCGCTGCATCACTACGAAGGCCGCCTGGGTGTGGCTGCCAGGTACGTCAAGCAGCAGGCCCTGCAAATGCGCCCCGAGTACGACGGTGGCAATGGCGACCAGTTGGGCTTCGGCACGCTCACGTTCGCACGCGACCCGGTGGCCGGTGGCCGCCCGAGCGGGCTAACCGCGCGGCGCCAAGCCAGCCAGGTCGAGCTGTCGTGGTGGGGCGCACCGGACGCCATCTCATACAACGTCAAGCGCGCCACCAGCTCCGGCGGGCCCTACACGGTCATGGCCACTGGCGTGAACGACCTGCTGACCTGGACCGACCCATCGCCTCCCGCTTCCGTCTGGTATGTCGTGACTGCGGTCAGCGCCTCTGGCGAAAGCGCGGTCTCCAACGAGGTGGCGGTCGCCATGCTTCCGCAGTTGTCGCTGCACCTCAAGTTCGATGAAAGTACCGGCCTGTCTGCTGCCGACGCAACCGGGCACTGGCCTGCCAGCAAGCTCACGCGCGCCGCAGGGTGGACCGCCGGCCGCCAGCAGGGCGGCGCCTGGACGCTGGACGGCACCAGCGATTTCGTCACGCTGCCTGCCAACGTCACCAGGGACTTGAGCGACTTCACCATCGCCGCGTGGGTCTACCTCGATGCATCCACGGCGTGGGCGCGCGTCTTCGACATTGGCTCCGGCCCGCGCCGCTGCATGTTCCTCACGCCGCGCAACGGTGGAGGCGTCGTTCAGTTCACGATCGACACCGAGCACGGCTACGTGGCAGAGCACATCGTGGGCGGCGCCGCGCTGCCCACAGGGGTGTGGACCCACGTGGCGGTCACCCTCGCAGGAAACCTGGGCACCCTCCACGTCAACGGCGTGGCCGTCGGCAGCAACGCGGCCATGCACTTCGCCCCGTTCCGTCTGGGCGTGGGCATGGACGGCTGGATCGGGCGTTCGCAGTATGCGAGCGACCCGCTGCTGAAGGGCAAGGTCGACGACTTCCGCATCTACCAGGGTGCACTCGAGGCCGCCGCGATGGCGACCCTGGCCGCCGCCTGATCGCTGTTCTGCCAGCAGCTGTCTTCAGCTGGCCAGCAGTCCTTTCAGCGCGTCGTCCAGCACCTTGATGTCGGCCGGGCTGGTGCCCGGGCCGCCGGCGAAGTGGCCCCAGTCGGTGTCGATCACCTGCAGCCTGGCGTTGGGCATGTGCTTCACTTCGAACTCGTTGTCGGCCGGAGGGAAGTAGAGGTCGGTCGAGGCGGGCATCACGATCGCCTTGGCCTTGATCGCGCCGAGTGCCTTCACGAAGTCGCCCTTGAAGACCTCGTTGTTGCTGATGTCGCCGTTCTGCCAGGTCCACAGCATGGTCAGCAGGTTGTTCGCATCGCGGTTGAGGAACAGGCCTTCCCAGAAGCCCACCAGAAAGTCCTCGAGCGAGGCATGGCCCATGGCTTCCAGATCGAGCTGGTGGCGGTAGAAGGCCTGTGAGAAGCCCCAACCCGCGTACACACGGCCGAAGGCGCGCAAGCCCTTCTCGGGCGGCGTGTCGTACCAGCCGTCCTTGAACGCCGCATCAGCGAGCAGAGCCGCCTTCGCGCCTTCGAGGAAGACGAAGTTGTGGCGCGAGCATTTCGCTGAGCCCATGAATGGCAGGATGCGCTCGACCATGTCGGGGTACAGCGCGCCCCAGTGGTAGGTCTGCAGCGCGCCCATCGACCAACCCGTCACCAGCTTCACCTTCGTGATGCCGAAGAGCTCGGTCACGAGGCGGTGCTGCTGCCGCACGTTGTCGTAGGCGGTGATGTTCGGGAAGCGAGACTTGTTGTACGGCGCCGGGTGGTTGCTGGCCGATGTCGACAAGCCATTGCCCAGCATGTTCGGAATGATGATGAAGTACTTGTCGGGGTCGAGCGCCTTGCCGTTGCCGATCAGCCATTCGTTCTCGTAGTGCTGGCCCGAGTACCAGGTCGGATAGATGATCACGTTGTCCTTGGCGGCGTTCAGCGTGCCATAGGTCTTGTAGGCCAGCTTGACGTCGCGCAGCGTCTTCTTGCATTGCAGCACCACGTCGCCGAGGTCGAACAGTTGGTAGTCTTTCATGGGGGTTCCTGCATCGTTGGTTGAGGAGGGATGGAGCGGTGGTCAGGCCATGGGAGCGAGGCTGTGCGCCTCGGCCGCGTCCCAGTGGCAGCGCACGTGCTGGCCCACGCTCACCGGGTCGTTGAAGAAGGTGTTCTCTTCGACATAGACGACGCAGCCCGGCACGCCCGGGTCGTCGGTCACCAGGCTCACCTTCATGTAGATGCCCTGGTACTCGAGCTCGCGCACGCGGCCGCGCAGCGTGTTGGGGGCAGGCACCAGCGCCTCATGTTCGCCGGTCACGCGCATGCGGTCGCGGCGCACCGCGAACGACAGGCTCTGGCCGGTGGTGACTGCGGTGCCGCCTGCGGTGGTGTCGTGCGGCAGCAGGTAGCAATCTCCCTGTGCGCCCTGCAGCGTGATGCTCGATTCGGTGACGGCGGCAACGCGCCCGTGCAGCACGTTCTGCCCACCGATGAAGGCGGCCACGTACTCGGTGCGCGGCTGTGCGTAGATCTCGCGCGGAGAGGCCGATTGGGCGATGCGGCCCTTGTCCATCACCACCACCTGGTCCGCCACCGCGATCGCTTCGAGCTGCGTGTGCGTCACGTGGACAAAAGTGATGCCGAGCTCGCGCTGCATGCTGCGCAGCTCGCCGCGCATCTGCAACCGCAAGAATTCGTCGAGTGCCGACAGCGGCTCGTCGAGCAGCAGCACCGTGGGCCGCATGATGATCGCGCGGGCCAGCGCGACACGTTGCTGCTGGCCGCCCGAGAGCTGGCCCGGCAGGCGATTCGCCAGTGCGCTCAGCTGCACCTGCTCGATCACGCGGTCGGCCTCGCGCAGCCGCTCGTGCTTGTCGATACCGCGTACCCGCAGTGCGAATGCGACGTTGTCGCGCACCGAGAGGTGCGGGAACAGCGCGTAGTTCTGGAACATCATCGCGGTGCCGCGCTCGCGCGGCGAGCGGCCGACGACGTTCTGCCCGTCGATCAAGATCGCACCCTCGCTGGCGGTCTCGTGGCCGGCGATCATGCGCAGCATCGTCGTCTTGCCGCAGCCGCTGGGCCCGAGCAGGCAGCAGTAGCTGCCGGGCTCGATGCGCAGGTCGATGCTGTCGACCGCGGGCGGGCCGTCTCCGAATCGTTTCGTCAGGCCGGCCAGCACGACACCGCCACGCGTCTCTTGGGGTGTTGGCGCCTCGGCGGCAGGAGAAAGGGATTGGGCGTTGTCCATGAACATGATGGCTGCGCGTTGCCGCGTTATCGAGAGGGGCGAGGCGCGATCCGGCGCCGCTGGATCACGACGACGGCGAGGATCGCCGCGCCGATGAAGAAGAACGAGATCGCCGTCGTCACGGTGCCGAGCGCGTAGATCGTGGGCGAGGTCACGTTCTGCGTCATGCTCCAGATCTCGATCGGCACGGTGTTGTTCGGGCCGGTGGTCTGCAGCGTGCGGGCGAACTCGTCGTACGACAGCGTGAAGCCGAACAGCGCAATCGCGATGATTCCGGGCGCAAGGATCGGCAGCACCACCAGGCGCAGCGTTTGCGCCGGGCTCGCGCCGAGGTCGCGTGCGGCCTCTTCGAAGGCAGCATCGAACCGGCCGAAGACGGCAAAGGTGATCAGCACGCCGAAGGGCAGGGTCCACGACAGGTGCGAGCCGAGTGCCGAGGTGTACCAGCTCGTCTGCCAGCCGAAGAGGCTGAACATCAAGCCGATGCCGATGCCGAGGATGTAGCCCGGCGCGGTCAGGCTCACGATCACCGCGTAGAAGATCGCGTTGCTGCCGCGCACCCGGCGGCGAAAGCCCAGGCCTGCGGCAACCGAGAACATGACGGTGATGGCCATCACGATCAACGCGAGGGGGATCGAGCGCGACACGGCACCGCTGATGTCGGCGCTGCGGCCTTCCCAGAGTTGATGGAACCAGTGCAGGCTCGCGCCGCGCATCGGGAATGACAGGGCGCCCTGTTCACCCTGGAACGACAGCACGTACATGCACAGCATCGGCCCGTAGAGGAAGAGCACGTAGGTCGCGAAGAAGACCGTGAGAACGTAGAAGGTCCACGGCCGCGCGAGCGCTTCGGCGGCGTGGCGCGATGCCGGCGCCATCGATGGAGCGGAGACAGGTGCAGGGATGACGGCAGACATGGCGCTCACCTCTGCTGCACGAGTTCTTGCCGCACGTCGACGAAGCGCGTCAGCACCGCGATGAGTACCGTCAAGACCAGCAGCAGGATCACCGCCGACGCCGCAGCCGGCGGGAAGAGCAGCGTCGAGACGTTGTCGTACATGGCCGAGACCACCGAGGCCGAGCCGCCGCCGCTCATCACCTTGACGACGTAGAAGTCGCCCATCACCAGCGTGACGACGAAGATCGAACCCATCACGATGCCCGACTTGGTGAGCGGCAGCACGACCAGCAGCAGCGTCTTGAAGCGGCCCGCGCCGGCGTCGCGCGCGGCCTCGAACAGGTTGCGGTCGATGCGGCTCATCGAGTTGAAGATGGGCACGATCATGAAGATGGTGAACAGGTGCACATAGGCCAGCACCACCGAGAAATCCGAGAACAGCAGGATGCGCAGCGGCGAATCGATCACGCCCAGCTTGAGCAGTGCTCCGTTGATCACGCCCTGTTCGGCCAGCACAGGCATCCACGAGATCATGCGGATCACGTTGGACGTCCAGAACGGCACGGTGCACACCAGGAAGAGGCTGATCGCCACGGTGCGGTTGCGCACATGGAAGACCAGGAAGTACGCCACGAAGAAGCCCAGCACCAGCGATGCGGCCCAGGTCATCGACGCGTACTTGATCATGTTCAGGTACAGCGAGACCGTGAGGCCTGAGCTCAGCACCGCGGCGTAGTTGTCGAAGGTGAACGCCGGAATCGTGTCGAAGCCGTCGGTGCGGAAGAAGCTGACTGCGACCACGAAACACAGCGGTGCGGCGACGAACAGCAGCAGCAGCAGCGTCAACGGAGCGAGTTGCAGGTAGGGCTTGTAGCGGGCAAGCATGAGGTGGTTCCTGACACGGCCGGGGTGGCCTGCGGCGCGCCTGTGCGCACGCCGCGGCCATCCAAGCGGGAAGGGGAAGGGCAGAGAAGAGGACGGGCGGGCGATGTGCCCGCCGCCTCACATCACGCGGCCTTGAACTCGTTCCAGCGCTGGACCATGTACTGGTTCTCGTCCATCACCGTGTTCCAGCAGGCGATGTTGGAGAAGCGCTGTGCCAGCGAGCCGCCGTCTCGCACGGCGCCCACGGCGGCGATCGGCTGACCGTGGTCGCTCTTGATGACGTCGGCGGCCGGCTTGCCGAGGTACCAGTAGTCGAACTCGGCCGGCGTCATCTGGGATTTGGCCGTGCGCGGCACCGGGCTGTAGTAGCCGTGGCGCGCCACGTAGGCGCCTTGCCAGCCGGAGTAGTACCAGTTGAGGTACTCGTAGGCCGCCTCGAGCTTCTTGCCGCTCAGGTGCTTCATCAGGCTCATGCCGTTGCACCAGCCGCGGTAGCCTTCCTTGCCGGTGGTCTTGATCGCCACCGGCGCGTAGATGCACGGGATGCCCTTCTCGAGCACCGCGGTCACCGCCGGCGACCACATCGACTGGATGAACACCTCGCCGCTGGCCATCAGTTCGACCGACTGTTCGAAGGTGCTCCACGACGCGCGGAAGTGACCCTTCTTCTTCAGGTCGATGAGCGCGTTGATCGTGATGTCGATCTCCTTGCGCGTCATGTTGCCCTTGTTGCCGTAGACCAGGTCACCGCGCGACTCGAGCGCTTGCGCGGCGTCCATGATGCCGATGTTCGGGATGTCGAGGATCGCGGCTCGGCCGGCGAACTTCGGGTCGATCAGGTCCTTCCACTCGGTGACTTCGCGGCCCACCTTGTCGGGGCGATAACCCAGCGAATCGGCGTTGAAGACCTGCGGCAGGAAGGTCAGCCACTGCTGCTGGCCTTCGAGGATCTTCTTGGCCTCGGGGCCGTCGGTGTACATCACCTCATAGGGCGAGATGCCCTGGCGCGAGATCTTGCGGCCCTCGTACACGCCGGTGGTGAAGATCGGCAGGATGCCGCCGAACTCCTTGATCTTCTTCGAGTCGATGCCCTGCAGCAGGCCGCGCGCCATCGCGACCTTGACCTGCCAGCCCTCCATGTCGGCGATGTCGACGCTGTTCGGCTGCGTCACGAAGCGCGTGATCGAGGCCGAGGTGTCGAGGTTCTGCATCTCGATCTTGAAGCCGAGGTCTTTCGATGCCTGCTCGCCGATCTCGCGCTGCACCGCGTACGACACGCCGATGTGGCGCAGCGTGATTCCCTGGAAGTCGCGCTTCATGATCTGCGGAAAGCCGCTGATCGGCGCACCGGCGAGGGCGCTGCCGGCAACGGCTGCCGCGGCCTTCAACACGCCTCGGCGGCTGGTGCCGCCCGCAGTCGTGTGAGCGTCGAGAGAGGGGGTGTTCGCGGGGGTATCGGTCTCGTGGTTCATCGGTTTCCTCCAGGTGTTGAAGCAGTGTCGCGAGTACACCGGGCCGATGAAATACGCGAGATCGCGAAGAGCGCGATCAAGAGCTCGAGGGCGTGTGGTTGAGCGCCATCGACGCCGCCGCCGTGCGGGTCTCGACACTCAGCTTCTCGAAGACATGCTGCAGGTGCTTGTCGACCGTGCGCGGGCTCATGCCGAGGATCTCGCCGACGTCGCGGTTGATCTTGCCGCACGCCACCCAATAGAGAACTTCCGCTTCGCGGGTCGTCAGCCCGAAGGCTGCTGCGAGCGCCTGTGGCTCGGGCGCACTGGCGCGCTTGCGCACCAGCAGCGTGGTGCCGGTGAGGTCGCCCGCCAGCCGGGACAGGCTCAGGCGCCGGCCCTCGACGACGATCGCCAAGGCCTCCGGTTCGCGTTGCGCGAGCCACGTGGTCGCCACACGCGGCAGCTGCCCCTCATCCGTCAGCCAGGCGCGAAGCCATTCGCGTGCTGCCGGCGATTGCCAGCGCACGTGTCCGCTGGCATCGATCGACAGCATCGCGTGGCCGGTGGCATCGACGGCCTGGCGCGCGCTGGCCATCTGCTGCGCATTGCGCAGGTGCGCCGCGATGCGTGCCAGCACCTCGGGTGGCTTGATCGGCTTGGTGAGGTAGTCGACGCCACCCGCCTGGAAGCCCGCGAGGATGTGGCCCGTCTCGCACAGTCCGGTCATGAAGATCACCGGCACGTGCGCGCTCAGCGGATCGGCCTTCAGCCGGCGGCAGGTCTCGAAGCCGTCGAGCCCCGGCATGATGGCGTCGAGCAGGATCACATCGGGCAGCAGCCGCGCGATGCGTTCGAGCGCGATGTAGCCGTCGGTTGCGACCAGCACGCGGTAGCCCGCCGCGTCGAGCGCCTCGTGCAGCATCGCGAGGTTCTCGGGCGCGTCGTCGACGATCAGCACGATGCCGGGGCTGCCATCGCGGTCGGTGCTTGCAACGCTAGTTGTCATGCCTTCACCTCTTCGAGCGCACGCGCAAAGCCTTGGAGGTCGAAGCGCTGCACGCAGCTGCGCAGCGTGTGCGTCACCGCCGCGTAGGCCGGGTCGAGCTGATCCAGCTCGTCGAGCTTTTCGAGGATGCCGCGCACATAGCCCATCTCTCCGAGTTCCTGCAGCACCGACAGGCTCGCGCCGGGCAGGCGGCGCGCCGTGGCGTCGGGGTCAACGGGCACTGCATCCGCATTCGTCGTCCACACCAGGCCGAGCTTGTGGCGCATGCGTTCCAGAAGATCGTCGATGCGCAGCGGCTTGACGAGAAAGTCTTCGCGGCCCACGCCGACTTCGTTGCGCAGGTCGCTGTCGAAGGCGTTGGCCGACACGATCAGGATCGGCGCGTCGGAGATGCGGTTGGCACGCAGCAGCCGTGCCGTCTCCCAGCCGTCGAGCTCGGGCATGTCGATGTCGAGCAGGACCAGGTCGGGCATGAACTGGCCGGCCACGCGCAGGGCCTCGATGCCCGACGCCGCGTGCATCACCGCGAAGCCCAGCGGCTCCAGCACGTCACTCAGCAGTTGGCGGTCGACGGCGGCGTCGTCCACCACCAGCACCTTGCGCGGCGCGCCCTCATAGCCGGCGACGTGGCGCGGAGCCGGTGTGTCCACGCGCCCCTGCGGGTTCGCGACCGACGGCAGGAACAGGCGCACGGTGAAGCACGAGCCCACGCCGAGCTCGCTGCGCACCGAGAGATCGCCGCCCATCAGGCCGGTCAGCATGTGCGAGATCGTGAGGCCCAGGCCGACGCCACCGGCAGTAGGGTTCGCAACATCGGCCGCGCGCTCGAACGGCAGGAAGATGCGATCAAGGTCGCCCGCAGCGATGCCGGAGCCGGAGTCTTCGATCTCGAACACGGCGATCTCGTTGGCGTAGCGGATGCGAAAGATCACCTGCCCGCGCGCGGTGTACTTCACCGCATTGCCGAGCAAGTTGATGAGCAGCTGCGCGACGCGCTTCTTGTCGCCGCGCACCGCAGGCGGCAGCGGCAGAGTGGGTTGGTAGGCGAACGCGATGCCTTTGTTCCTGGCCTCGAGCTGGAAGATGTCGACCAGCTGCGTGAGGAAGTCGGCGAAGCGGATCTCTGAGCTCACCAGCGTCAGGCGGCCGGTCTCGATGCGCGCGATGTCGAGCAGGCCGTCGATCAGCGAGACCACGTGGTCGCCACTGCGCCGGATGACCTCCAGCGCGGCACGCCGGTTCGGCGGCAGGCCGAGGTCGCGCTCGAGGATCTGCGCGTAGCCCAGGATGCTGTTGAGCGGCGTGCGCAACTCGTGGCTGATGGTGGTGATGAAGCGGCTCTTGGCCAGGTTGGCCTGCTCGGCCACCTGGCGCGCCGCCTGCAACTCGCCATCGGTCACTTCGTGCGCCTGGATCTCCTCGCGCAGCAGCAGCGCCTGGCGGTTGGACTCGTCTTGCGCCACGCGCCGGCTGTCAGACGTCAGCAGCAGCCAGCACGAGCCGATGGCCAGCACCAGCAGCACCACGGCGCAGCTGATCTTGATCCACATCAGGTGCCAGATGGCCGGCGAGCCGGGCGCCAGCTCGCGCAGCACATGCGTCTCCTGCGCGACGATGAACGACAGGATCGCCCCGAGCACCAGCGCCAGCGCCAGCATGCACAGCAGGTAGTGCATGCGGCGTGTGCGCGCGAAGCGCAGCAGGCCCGGCGCCCACTGGCTGAAGACCTCGCTGAAGCGGTGGCCCAGGCCCGAGCGCGGCTTGCAGACGTCTTCGCAGCGGGCGTCGAGCGAGCAGCACAGAGAGCAGATGTTGCAGCCGTAGGCGGGGCAGTGCGCCATGTCCTCCGACTCGTACGATTTTTCGCACACGCCGCAGGTCAGCGACACACCGCGGCCCAGTGCATCGGGCGGCCGCGCGATGTAGTACCGACCGCGTGTCAGCCACGCCATCAGCGGCGCGCAGCAGAACGCCACGGCGAAGCCGATGCCGGTGCTGAAGGCCTGCGCCAGCGGCCCGAACACGCCGACGAAGGCGCTCAGCGCGAGCACGGTGCCCAGGCCCATCGAGACGAAGCCGACGGGGTTGACGTCGTGCAGGTAGGCGCGCCTGAACTCGATGCCGGCCGGGCTCAGCCCCAGCGGCTTGTTGACGACGAGGTCGGCCACCAGCGCGCCGATCCAGGCGACCGCGAAGTTGGCGTAGAAGCCCAGCATGCTTTCGAGCACGTCGAAGATGCCGACCTTGATGAGCGCCACGCCGATTAGCACGTTGAACACCAGCCACACCAGCCGGCCCGGGTGCGCATGCGTCAGCCGTGCGAAGAAGTTGGACCACGCGAGCGAGCCGGCGTAGGCATTCGTCACGTTGATCTTGATCTGCGAGACCGTGACGAACAGGCAGGTCAGCGCGAGCACCCACGCCGGGTCGTGCAGCACCTGCGCGAAGCCGACCAGGTACATCTGCGTCGGCTTGATGGCTTCGGACGGCGGCACGTTCTGGCGCACGGCCAGGTACGCGAGCACCGCGCCGCCGAGCATCTTGGCGCCGCCGATGACGATCCAGCCTGGGCCTGCAGCCAGCACCGCGGCCCACCAGCGCCAGGGCTGGCCCGTGCGCGGCCGCGGCATGAAGCGCAGCGAGTCGACCTGCTGGCCGATCTGGGCCACCATCGACGCGACGACGGTGGCCGCGGCCCCCAGCTGCAGCCAGTCGAAGTGCCCGTCGTTGATGCCGTACGACGCGTGCATCAGCCCGTGCAGCTGCTCGGGCCAGCGGAAGATCAGGAAGGCATAGGGCAGCACCAGCAGCACCAGCCACAGCGGCTGTGTCCACGCCTGCAGGCGGCTGATCATCGTGATGCCGTACATCACGAGCGGGATCACGACCACCGAACAGATCAGGTAGCCCAGCCACAGCGGCACGCCCAGCCCGAGCTCCAGCGCCGAGGCCATGATCGACGCCTCGAGCGAGAAGAAGATGAAGGTGAACGAGGCGTAGACCAGCGAGCTGAAGGTCGACCCCAGGTAGCCGAAGCCCGAGCCGCGGGTGAGGAGGTCGATGTCGACCGCATGGCGTGCGGCGTAGATGCTGATCGGGATGCCGGTCAGGAAGATGAACAGGCTGACCAGCGTGATCGCCCAGAACGCATTGAAGAAGCCGTAGTCGAGCGCGATGGTCGCGCCGATGGCTTCAAGTGCCAGGAACGAGATCGCGCCGAGCGCGGTGTTGGCGACGCGGAACTCGCTCCACTTGCGGAAGCTGTGCGGCGTGTAGCGCAACGCATAGTCTTCGATGGTTTCATCCGCGACCCACGCGTTGTATTCGCGCCGGATCGGCACGATGCGCTGGGTCGGCTGCTGGCTCACCGCAGGCGCCGCGCCGGTGCGCCCACCAGCCTTCGTGGCGGCTGCCGCGTTGCAGGCGAATGGAAGCGAACCATGCCACCAGTATGGGGTGACCGCGCAGGTTCGGCAGATACGGCAAACAGCGTATTCCCGTGCGCTGATCGCCGTGAAAACCTGTGCTGAGCCGCGCTGCGGCGGCTACCCCTGGAACGTCAGGGGAACTGTGCGGCGCCTTCGACGAGCAGGCCGCCCTGCGGCTCGGGCAAGGTGTCTTTGAGCGTCGCGCCGGTGCTCGCCGTGATGCGAACCTGCAGCGAACCAGACTCGATCGCTGTCGGGTAGACGAAGTAGTTGTAGTCGGTGCGCTGCACCTCGATCCAGTTGCTGCTGCCGCTCGGCAGGATCTCGAGCTTGGCGATCGGCAGGCGGTGGTTGCGCACCTGAATGGCCGTCCAGTAGCGCGTGGAGCCTTCCTTGTAGCGGTACTGCACCGGGCTGCTCAGCTCAGCCGCCACGACCTGCCAGCTGATGGGCACGCGGCCAGCCACCGGGTCGGCGATCAGCGCAAAGGCCTCGGCGCTGAGGTCGATGTCGCCAGCGGCGCATTCAGGGCACTCGTCGGTGATGCGCACGGTGACCGTGCCCTTCGGGCCGGTGACGGTGACGTACTCGCCGCAGGCGGCGCTGCCGGCGTAGTCGGTGTGGTTCATTGCCGCGACCATGCGGTTGCTGCTCGCGTCGAAGCTGCAGGCGCCTTCGCCGGTGGCGCCGTAGTAGGTACCTTCGCCGTTGTGCGTCGTGCCGAGTGCCACGGTGGTGGTCGTTGTGCCTGTGCTGCCGGAGCCGGCCGAGCCGTTGTTGCCTGAGGTCGTGGTGGACGTGTCGCTGCCACCACCACCGCCGCACGCGGCCAAGGTGATGAAGCTTGCGATGCAGGCAAGGCGCCGCAGCACCGGTCCGAAGTGGGTCATGGTCGAAGAGAGCCGGTGAACGAAGTGGCCATTCTGTGCAGATGCACACCGTTCACACGTGACGGTTGGTAAGGCTGGGGATTTTCGTCGACCAGGCAGTGCTGCGCAGCCTTGATGCAAGCCATGCCATGACATCCGCTAACAAACTGACTGGCCGCCGTCACAGCTTGGTCAGAAGTCAATCATGTCCTCATGGTGTGATGTCCCTACATTTCTTCGCACAAGGAATGGTTCCCGGTCGCTGACTGCATCGCCCTGCACGACACGGCTCTCGATACGAGCTGCAGTGACTGACGCGACGAACCTCCAGATGCCATGACAACAACTGCAGCCCCATGAACAACAACACGAATTCATCGACAGCGATCCGCACACCCGGGACCCTTGGCAAGCGCCGGCAAGACAGGGCTCGTGCCATGACGGCGACCGCCATGCTCTTCTCCCTGGTGTTGAGCGCATGCGGCGGCGGCGGTGGTGGTGATTCCGGCACCTCGCCGGTGAGTGGTGTCCCGGCCCCAGCACCCGCGCCTGCACCGGCTCCCGCGCCTGGCCCTGCACCGGCTCCCGCACCAGCACCGGCTCCCGCACCAGCACCAGCACCAGCACCAGCACCAGCACCAGCGCCTGCTCCTGCTCCTGCTCCTGCTCCTGCTCCTGCTCCGGCACCGGCACCGGCACCGGCACCGGCACCGGCACCCACGGCAGCAACATGCTCGACGGGGTCGTACCTGTTCTGTGAAGACTTCGAATCTTCAGCGTCCGGCACGGCATCGAGTTCGAAGTGGAGCATCGAGAGCCGCGCGGCCACGGCGACGATCGATGCGACGCATGCACGCGGCAGCAAGGCACTGCACCTGAACACCGTCGACAACGGCATGGCCTTCCTGGTGCCGACCAGCTTCGCGCCGACCGGCAACAGCTTCTACGGCCGCATGTGGATGTGGGTCGATGCCTTCCCGACCAAGCCCGACTACGCGCACTTCACGATGGTCGAGGCCACCGGCACGGGCGACGGCACGGCGGTGCGCCCGGTCGGCGGCCAGTACATCCCCGGCAAGGCGAACGGTGTTCCGCTGTGGGGCGTGGGCAGCGACGGTGGCCCCACCGGTGACTGGACCAACTGGCAAGAGACCACGCCGACCGCCGGCGGGCAATGGAGCTGCGTCGAGTGGCAGATGAAGTCGGCCGACAACAGCGTGAGCGTCTGGATCGACGGCGTCGCCAAGCCCGAGTTGAGTGTCTCGACCAAGAGCCACGGCGGCAACAACGTCGACTTCGTCTTCCCCACCTTCAACAAGATCAAGCTCGGCTGGCAGCTCTACCAGGGCGGCGCCACGCCAGGCCACTTCGACGTGTGGCTCGACGACATCGCGCTGACCACCAGCCGCGCAGGCTGCGGCTCGGGCACGACACCCACCACCGGCCTGCAATGGCGCGGCGTCAGCCTTGCCGGTGCAGAGTTCGCGCCGAACCAGTTGCCGGGCAACTACAACAGCGACTTCGCCTACCCCACCGCCGGGAGCGTTGCGTACTTCAAGGGCAAGGGCATGGACACGGTTCGCCTGCCGTTCCTGTGGGAGCGCCTGCAGCCTGCGCTGAACCAGGGCTTCGATGCGACCGAGCTGTCGCGGCTGACGAGCTTCGTGCAGCAGGTCACCGCCACGGGCGTCACCGTGATCATCGACCCGCACAACTACGCGCGCTACCGCGGCAACCTGATCGGTTCGAGCGCCGTGCCGAACAGTGCGTTCGCCGACTTCTGGTCGCGGCTGGCCACGCAGTTCAAGGGCAACGCCAAGGTGGTGTTCGGCCTCATGAACGAACCGCGTGAGATGCCGACGGAGCAGTGGCTGGCCGGCGCCAACGCGGCGCTCGCGGCCATCCGCACCACAGGCGCCACCAACATCGTCACCGTGCCCGGCAACGCATGGACCGGCGCGCACAGCTGGCTGCAGAGCTGGTACGGCACGGCCAACGGCACCGTGATGAAGGGCATCGTCGACCCGGGCAAGAACATGGTGTTCGAGGTTCACCAGTACCTCGATGGCGACTCGTCGGGTACCAACGCCGCCTGCGCCAGCACCACCATCGGCTCCGAAAGGCTGAAGGACTTCACGGCCTGGGCGCGCAGCAACGGCTACCGCGCGCTGCTTGGCGAACTGGGCGGCGGTGCCAACGACACCTGCAACCGTGCCATCGCCAACATGCTCGACTACCTGCAGGCCAACACCGATGTGTGGGCCGGCTGGACGTGGTGGGCCGCCGGCCCGCTGTGGCAGGACTACATGTACTCGATCGAACCCTCGGGCACGACCGACAAGCCGCAGATGTCGGTGCTGGCGCCTTACCTCCTCAAGTAACGACGACAAATCGACGGCGACACATCGGTCAAAAAGAGATCCGAGACAACGAACGGGAGACAACATGAACAACAAGACGAAATCACACATGCCGCAGGCGAAGCGGGCAAGCTCGCGCCGCAAGACCCTTCTCGCCGGCGCGGCTGCCAGTCTGCTGGGCGCGGTTGCGACCCCGACGCTCGCCGCCGATTGGCCGAGCGGCTTCACGAAGTGCGCCAACGAGCGGGCCACTTGCGCTGCAGGCTCCAGCCTGCGCCAGGTGTCGTATGGCGCTCGTGACAAGTGGGTCGTCAAGAACCTCTCGGGCAACGTGGCGTGCAACAACACGACATTCGGTGACCCGATCCCCGGCACCAGGAAGTTCTGTGCCGTCGGCCCGCTGGTGGCGGCGCCGGCTCCGGCTCCTGCCCCCGCACCAGCACCAGCACCAGCACCAGCACCAGCACCAGCACCGGCACCGGCACCGGCACCGGCACCGGCACCGGCACCGGCACCGGCACCGGCACCGGCACCGGCCGGGGCGCTGTCGCCCATCTCCACCGGTGAGGGCACTTTCTACGGCGCCACAGGGCAGGGCAACTGCAGCTACGACGCGAGTCCGAGCAACCTGATGATTGCCGCGATGAACCTGGCCGACTACGCCGGCAGCGCGGCGTGCGGCGAGTTCGTCGCAGTGACCGGCCCCAAGGGCAGTGTCACCGTCCGCATCACCGACAAGTGCCCGGAGTGCAAGCCGGGCGACATCGACCTGAGCGAGCAGGCCTTCGCCAAGGTCGCCGACATGTCGGCCGGGCGCGTGCCCATCAGCTGGTACGTGGTCGCCGGCGACGTGACCGGGTCGGTTTCGTATCGCTACAAGGAAGGCAGCTCACGCTGGTGGACGGCGATCCAGGTGCGCAACCATCGCCTGCCGATCACTAAGCTGGAGATCCGGCCTAACGGCGCGACGGCGTGGATCAATGTCGACCGCACCGACTACAACTACTTTGTCTACCCCAGCGCCATCGCGGCCGGGCCGCTGACGGTGCGTGTGACGGCACTGGGTGGTGCGACGTTGCTGCAGACCTTGCCCGAGCCCGTGGGTGAACTGGTTGTGCAAGGCTCAGGCCAGTTCCCCTGAAGCCTTCGAGGCCGCGCCCGCAACGGCAGCGGCCTCGAAGCAGGCATCATCGGGCGTCTTGCCTCACGGAACGCAGCATGTCCGATCTTGCCAACCCCCTTGCCGCGCTGCTCGCGCAGCGGTCGCTCGTCATCCTCGACGGCGCTCTCGCCACCGAACTGGAGCGCCGCGGCGCCGACCTGAATGACGCGCTCTGGTCCGCCAAGCTGCTGATCGAGCAGCCGGAGCTGATCCGCCAGGTTCACCTCGACTACTTCGAGGCCGGTGCCGATGTCGCCACCACCGCCAGCTACCAGGCCACCTTCGAGGCCTTTGCGCGGCGCGGCCTCGATGCGCAGGCCGCTGCCGATCTGATGCGCCGCTCCGTCGCGCTGGCTGCTGACGCGCGAGAGGCCTTCTGGTCGCAACCCGAGAACCGAGCTGGCCGCATGCGGCCACTCGTCGCGGCCTCGGTCGGGCCCTATGGCGCGATGCTGGCCGACGGCTCCGAGTACCGCGGCCACTACGGCTTGTCGCTGCTTGAGTTGATGGACTTCCATCGGCCGCGCATGAAGGTGCTGGTCGATGCAGGCGCCGACCTGTTGGCCTGCGAAACCATCCCGTGCCTCGTCGAAGCGATGGCACTTGCCAGCCTGCTGCCCGAGTTCCCCGGCATCACCGCGTGGATCAGCTTTTCGTGCCGCGATGGCGAGTTCAACAGCGAGGGCGAGCGCCTCGCCGATTGCGTGGCGGCGCTCGACGGCTTCGAGCAGGTGGCTGCTGTCGGCATCAACTGCACGGCACCCAAGCACATCTCATCGCTCGTGGCTGCGGCACGCGCGCACACCCGCAAGCCCCTCCTCGTGTACCCGAACTCCGGCGAGCACTACGACGCGACGGACAAGCAGTGGCACGGCTGCGCGCAGTCGGAGCATTTCGCCGAGCAGGCCAGTGACTGGTACAGACAAGGCGCTCGCCTGATCGGCGGCTGCTGCCGCACCGGGCCCGACGACATACGGGCCGTGAAGGCCTGGGCGCGGGAAGGGCTGGCAGCCGGCTGACAAAGGCGGCTGAAGCCTCTGTGAATCGCGACATCATCGCGCTATTCAACGTTCGCGGTACAGCCCCATGATCTTCTGCACGTAGTCCTGCGTTTCGGGGTACGGCGGAATGCGGTTGCCGTAGCGTCGCACGGCGCCTTCGCCGGCGTTGTACGCGGCCAGCATGAGGTCGATGCGGCCGTCGAACATCTCGTGCAGGTCGCGCAGGTAGCGTGTGCCGATGTCGATGTTGACCGCGGGGTCGAGCAGGTCGCGGCCTGAATCGACACCGTAGCGGGCGCCGGTGGCCGGCATGATCTGCATCAGGCCCAACGCCCCCTTGGGCGAGCGCGCCTGCACCTGGTAGCGCGACTCCACATGCACCAGCGCGCTCACGAGCCTCGGGTCCAGCCCGCGGCGCTGGCTCGCGGCGTTGACCAGTCGTTGCAGCTCTGCCGGCATTGGCGCCACCGGCCCCACGCGTGGCGCGAGCAGCATCGGCGTGCCGAAGCGTGCGATCGAGTCGCTCAGGCCGGGCAGGCGGCCGCCGTCGTCGAGCAACGCAGGCTCGGCACGTGCGGCCTCCGGCGTGTCGACGATGCGGCAGCTCTGCACGGCCGCGTTGAAGCGCGCCGACAAGTCCTGCACCGACATGCGCGTGCTGCCGTCCAGCATCAGGCACTGGTAGCGCGTGGCGGCCTCGGCGCCGCCGCCCAGCATCGCGGCGATGCAGGTGGCCAGCGCTGGGGCGTGTCGATAGCGTCGCGTCATCGTGCGGCCCGGCTCAGGCTTCGACGGCCTGCAGCTGTGCCAGCTGTCCTTCGGTCTGCGCCAGCAAAGCGTCGACTTCTTCGGCCGCGCCCTGGGTGGCGCTGAGCAGTGACGAGAACTCGGCAAACGCTGCCTGCACGCTTTCGTCTGCACCGGCGGAAGCGCCCGCGCTTGCTTCTGCCGGTGTCGGGATGGCACCGCCGAACAACAGCGTGTGGACGCGATGCAGGCGCAGGGACACGTTGCCGAGCACCTCGATGCGGGCACCGTCCTGCGTCCGTGCGGCCAGGCTCTTGACGAGTCCGAGTTGTTGATGAAACCGCGCGGTCTGTGCCTGCACCGTCGCTTGAACGGTTTGCAGTGAGGCGAGCAGGTCGGTGTGATCACCGAACGGGGAGGGTTGGGTTTGCATCAAGGAACTCCTGGCTGAAGGGTGGCTGTTAAGGGCGGGTGTCGTGATGACGCTTGTCCACGCCGCAATGCAGCGCTTGCGGGCAGTCTGCGTGTTGAGCATCGGCAGGCCAGGTCCCGTGCGAAGCGGTGTGGAGCGGTGCGAAGCGGCGCGCGCGCTGCCGTTGCGGCGGGCGCTCATTCGGTGTGTACAGGCCCCACTTCGCGGTGACGGTCTCCGCTTCGCTTCTGCCGTGCTCCGGCGACTTGTGTGTCCCTAGGCTCAATGGGTCATCAACATTTCGAGGAGACGGCCATGTCCATGAAGGTCGGAGGTACGCCACCCGTGGCACCGGTCGACGACGTGCCGGAGACCAAGCCGGCCGGCGGCCCGATGGGTCCGGGCAACCCCGAGTTCGACAAGGTGTTCAACAAGGTCGCGATGAACGTTCTTCAAGGCGGCGACGGCATGTTGCGCGAAGCCATGCAGAAGTTCTTCGAAGACGACGAAGAGCCCGACGAAGACGATCCTGATGCGGAGTCGCTGTGATGAGTCGTCGTGTGCTCGTTCGGAGCGCCATTGCCGCCGCCTGTGCTGCCGCCATCGTGTGGGCCGACATGCCGTTTGCGTATGCGCAGAGCACGGGCGGTGCGTCGGCACGGGCATCGCAGCCACGCCACGCTACGCTTGCGATCCGCGACAAGGCGGGCAAGCGCGGCGCTGAACCGCATTTCGTCTATCGCGCAGAAGGCAAGCGCTTGTCGGAAGTGCTGCAGGACTTCGCAGCGAGCCAATCGCTGCCGGTCATCGTGGCCGATGGGGTCGAAGGCGTGGTCAACGCCAACTTCGACACCCCGCCGGAGAACTTCCTCAAGGCCATCTCCAAGGCCTACGGCATCCTCTGGTACCACGACGGCACGGCCCTCTATTTCTATCCAGCCAAGGCGATCCAGAGCCGCCTGTTCCGGCTCAAGGGCTACAGCCGCAAAGAGGTCGTCGAACTGCTGGACTCGCTCGGCCTTGCGAGCGAACGCTACCCGTTGAAGTTCAACGACGCGCAGCGCACGCTGCTGGTCTACGGGCCGCCGCGCCAGGTGGAGTTGGTCGCATCGGCGCTGGATTCGCTGGACATGGGCGCCTCCGAAGGCAACGAGCGCGTGGTGCGCGTGTTCCCGTTGCGCTTCGCCGCCGCGGGCGACCGCGTGCTGGGCGAGGTGACGGTGCCTGGCATCGCCACCACGCTGCGCAGCTTGTATTCGAAGACCAGCACCGACGGCGCGGGCACCGGCGAATCGTCGCAAGCCTCGCGCACGATGGCGCAGAAGATGAAAGCGATGCAGTCGCTGGCCGGTGGCAACAAGCTGATGCCCGACCTGCCCGCCGCGTCGCACGGCACCAATGCGGCAGCTGACGACAAAACCAGCCAGCGCGGCATGCGCAGCCCGGTGAACTTCGACGAAGACCAGCCCAGCTTCGAGCCGGACGACGGCATCAATGCCGTGATCGTGCAGGGCCGCGCGTACCGCATGCGCGAGTACGAGGCCTTGGTGCGCCGACTCGACCAGAAGCCGGTGCTGGTGGAGCTCGAGGCCATGATCATCGACGTCAGCGCCGACAACGCGAAGTCACTCGGCGTCGATTGGTCGGTGCAAGGAGCTCGCGCCTCGGTGTCGGTGACCTCGCCGGGCAACGGCGTGCCGCAGGTCGGCAGTGCGCAGGGCTTGATCGGCGCAGGCACCTACACCATCGGCACGCTGGTCTCCGATGCCGGGCGCCAGCTGATGATGCGTGTCAACGCGCTGCAAGGCGAGGGCAAGGCGCGCATCGTTGCCAAGCCGTCGGTGCTGGGCGTCGTGAACCGGCCCGCGGTGATGAAGGAAAAGCGCGTCGCCACCGTGCGTGTCGCCGGCAACCTCGAGGCCAACCTGTTCCAGATCGAGGCCGGCACCTTGCTGCAGGTCACACCGCAGGTCGCGACCGTCGATGGTGCGAACCAGATCAAGCTCTCGCTCTACATCGAAGACGGCAGCTTCGAGTCGACCTCGGTCGACCAGGTGCCGGTGGTCAAGAAGACCGAGATCCGCACCGAGGCCTACGTCAAGGAAGGCGAGAGCCTGTTGATCGGCGGCTTGATCGTCGAGGCCAACGTGGACCAGGAAGCCGGTGTGCCGGGCCTGCGCAGCATTCCCTTGCTGGGCGGTCTGTTCCGCTGGAAAGGCTCGCGCTCCACACGCACCGAACGGCTGTTCCTCATCACGCCGAAGCTGGTGGGCCAGCCCTCGACCTTGCGCGCGGTCAGCGGCTCGGACGCAGCGCCTGCGGATGCCGCAGAAGCACCCGTCGACACCACGCAAGGCACGGCTCGCAGCCCCCGTCGCGCCCCTGGTTCGAATCAGCCTTGAACGGTTCGCAAATCATGAAGCAGCTTCGTGTTCTCACCGGTCGCCATGCAGGCACGCAATTAATGTTGAGCGCATCGATGTATCGCATCGATTCAAGCGAGCAGGCAGATATCCAGCTCACCGATTGGCAGTCAGAACCCCTGGTTCTGGAACTACGGGAAACAGACAGCGTGGTCACCGTCACCTTCACGTCGCAAGCTGCAGACGAGTCGCAACCGGCAGCTCGTGAGCTCCTGGCCGACTTCGTGCCGAAGCGCTTCGGTGACGTCGTGCTGTGCATCGGCCCGATGCACGCGCAGTGGCCCTCCGATGTGGAGCTGCTCGAACTGTTGATGCGCCCGGTGGTGAAGGCCGTGGAGGCCGTGAAGGCTTCGCCCGTGGCACGCCGTTCCGGCCGTGCGGTGGCCATGTGCGTGACAGCGTCGCTCGCGATGGCGGGTGCGTTTGCCGCCGTGGTGTGGCGCAACGCCGAAGCGGCCAAGGCCCGCGTGGTGCCCGAAGCGCTGGTGGGGCAGGTCTATCGCGCGGTGGCGGCCACCTCGCTTGCGAACCTCAGTGTGCGGCCGCTTGGCGATCGCGTCATCGTCGAAGGCTTGCTCGCCAGCAGTGCGGAGGCGGTCGCCTTGCGCCAGGTGCTGTCGCGCTTCCCGGCCGAGCGCATCGAACACCAGTACGCCGCAGCACCCGACGTCGCCCAAGGCATCTCGGACGCATTGGCCTTGCCCGGTGTGTCGGTGGGCTACCGCGGGCAAGGCAACTTCGCCGTCACCGGCCGTGCCATGCACCTCGACAAGGTGCGTGAAGCCGCAGCCCGCATCGCAGCCGACCTGGCGCCCCTGGTGCACGGCATCGACGTGGACGCCGTCGAGGCGCCCGCGCCCGACCGCGTGCCAGTGGGCGCCATGTTGACCAGCGACGGCCTGCAGTACGTGCAGACGCGCGACGGTGTGAAGCACCTGTCCCTTCTTCCCGATTCACCTCAGGCCGTCGTCGAGTTGATCGACACGCCGGCCAGCCCATCCCGTTGACAACCCCACCCCATGGAGCACCACTGATCATGAACGAACAACTTGAGCAAACGGTATTTGGCGACCTGACCAATCTGGAGAAGTCGCTCGCAGAAGACGCATCGGGCGAGCGTGCCCGTGCGCTGCTGACCTACTTCGGCGATGTGGCCCGCGCCAGCGAGTCGATGCTGCAGACGGCCGCCGCCACCGAGCGCCAGCTGGTCTCGCAGCTGATCGAAGGTTTCCACGCGTCGCAGCGCATCGTGCGCCACGTGTGGGAGACGCTGCACAACGCGTCACTCGTCGCCTAACCCAAGAGCCCCAGGAGCCAACATGTTCGAGACCAACACACTTGCCGGCGCCTCTGGCGACTACCCGGCCGTCTACCGAAGCCTGATGCTGATCGGGCTGCTCGGTGGCATCTATCGCGCCGGCGACGACGTGCAGATCGTCAACACGGCCGTGGAGGCCACGCTCGACGACCCCACTGTCTACACGATGTACCACGCCATCGCGATGGGCATGGGCGGCAATTCCGACTTCGCGAAGAAGAGCATCGGTGCGCACATCGATCGCCACTCCGACGACGACGGTGCAAAAGTCGTCATGGCGGTGTCAATGATGCTGTCGGGCGACCCGAACTGGAAGCAGTGGATCGACAACGTGCTGGCTTCCAGTACCGACCAGAACGCGCGCACCGCGGCCAACGGGGTGCTGTCGTACCTCGCCGGCGTCGCTCAAGCGCATTGAATGAACGGGGGCTGGCGCTGCGCCGCCCCACGCTCAGAACCGGGCCGCATGCGGTCCACAACAACCGCGGGAAACCGCAACACTCAGGAGAAGCAAGATGTCAATGAATTCTGTCGGTTCATCCGGCTCAGGCGGTCAGGTTGGCATGAGCGCGGGCACGCAGCAGCTGCAGGCTGGTGGCGCTCAGTTGAGCGCAGCCGGCACCCAGGCTGCCTCCAGCGATGGCAACGCCATGATGGCGCAGATCCAGCAGACGGCTGCCATGCAGATGAAGTTTCAGACCGAGATGGGTCTGATCCAGATGATCGTCAAGATGAACGAGGCCCTGGCCAAGATGTTCAAGGCGATCGGCGAAGCAATCAAGGGTCTCGCGTAAGCCTGCGGCTCACGCTCTCTACTTTCAATCAGTAGTCGCCTTCGGCGCACTGAACAAACAAGGAACACATCATGAGCATCAATTCGACCGGTATCAGTGAATCCCAAGTGCGCATGCAGAACATGGCCATGGGCCTGGGCAGCACGCAATCGTCGGCACTCGGAGCCCAATCTCCCAACTTCCACGTTGGCAACATCATGCTGGCGGCGGGCAATCTGCTGGAGTCACTGACTCCCTTGCTGATGCAGTTCGCACAGCGCGCCCCGATGGCCGCCACCCCCATGGCCAGCCCGCTGGGTGGTGCGCTGATGCAGCAGCTGCCGCAGTTGCTCGGCCTGCTTTCGCAGTTCGGCATGGGCGGCTCTCCGATGATGAATCCGCAGATGAACCCCATGATGAATCCGATGGGCGTGGGTCCGCAGATGAACCCGCTGATGAATCCCATGATGAACCCCATGGGTGTGGGTCCCCAGATGAATCCCATGATGAACCCGTTGATGAACCCGATGACGAGTCCGTTCATGGGTGCTCCGACGAACTTCGGGATGCCGCAGGGCGTGCCGCCCCAGTTCTCGCAGCCGGGCTTCCCTGGCACGCCGGGCGGTGTGCCTTCGGCACCCAACGCGCCGACGGTGGTGCCGAATACCGGCGAAGTGAAGTACGACGCTGCCGGCAACGTGAAGATGGACAAGGACCGCGCCGTTCGCGAGATCTCGCGCAACTTCGACCAGCTCACCCAAGGCAAGGACAACTACATCACCAAGGACGATCTGCGCGCCATCGCAGACGGCCGGCTGCAGAACCACCAGATGTCGGCGAACTACACGCCGGAGTTGCGCGCCGCTGCCAAGTACATGCTCGACAACCCCGAAGCGTTCAAGGAACTCGAGACCTCCGACTCGAAGGCACAAGGCTTCAAGGGCAAGGCTGACGGCAAGATCGGCAAGGGTGACACCACCGCCGCCATGCAGAAGACCAGCTTCAGCGTGGGCGAGAAGGACGCGCTGCAGACCGTGGCCAAGTACGGCGACGAGCTGTTCCACAAGCACCACCTGGTGAGCAAAGAGGACCTGCAGAAGATCGTCAAGGAAGGCAAGATGCCCAACGGCAAGGCGGCCCCCGCAGACCTGAAGGAAGCAGCCCAACTGCTGTTGAGCCAACCCGAGACGTTCACCAAGCTCGACAACGCCATGAGGATCCGCAAGGGCCATCACGGCGACCAGCACGGCGACGGCAAGTTCAGCCTCAACGACTTGCGCGAAACGCTGAAGGGCGCCAACACCAAGCCCGGACCGGACGGCGGTGGCATCTTCTCTGGCGTCAACCAGAACTCGCTGCTCGGCAAGGTGTTGACGCCTTTCAACGAGCTGGGCAACTCGCTGCAGCCCTCACAGAACACCAAGGACAACGTCAGCCTGGCGTTCCAGAGCGTTCCGACCTCGGTCTTCTGAGTCGTGCAACCCGGATCAACACATTCAAAAGGAATCACATCATGAGCTTGACCGTCAACAGCGTGGGGTATCCCTCGTCCTATGGCACCCCAGCGCTGGGGCAGGCCATCCAGTCTGGACTGGCCCTCACCTCCGGCATGGCATCGCTCGGCAACATGCTGATGCAAAGCCTGCAGTCCGGTGCCTCGGTGACCAACCCGCAAACTTCGATGCTGGGCCAGCCCAATGGCTTCGGCAACAGCCCCATCGCCGGGCTGCTGCAGAGCGTGGTGCAGCTGCTGCAAGCCGTCACGCCGCTTCTGCAGGCGCTGGGCAACCGCATGCAACCCAACCAGACTGCGATGCAGTTTTCCAACCAACTGGGTGGTTTCAACAACCCAATGCTCGGCAACCAATTCGGCGCCCAGCAGTTCGGGAATCCGCAATTCGGTGCTCCGCAATTCGGCGCCCCCCAGTTCGGCACGCCGCAGTTCGGTAACCCGCAATTCGGCAACCCGGTGCTCGGGACTCCGGCGTACGGCGCTCAGCCGTACAGCAACCTAACGTCCTTCAGCGTCAACTCGCCGGCGCAGTTCGGCAACATGACGCCGCAGGCTGCATTGGGTTGGGCGCAGGCCTACGGTGGCCCGAACATGCAGCAAAACGATATCCAGCAGGGCATGAACCTGTACAGCATCTTCAACAGCGGCAGCCGGATGTTCTAACCCGGTAGTCGATGGGCATGCCGCTGCGCGGCATGCCTGTCCCCAGCGGAACGGGTTCTGCTGGGGACAGGCACATCCAACTTGGAGCAACACGCGATGAATCCGCTTTTCAACCGCAAGCAGTTCATCTCCGCACTGATCGAGGTGATCAGCACGGCGATTTCACACAACCGGCTCGAGGATGCAGAGACCGTGCTGGCCGGTGTGCGGGTGCTGCGCCCGGGCTTGGGCGAGCTGGACACCTTCGAGGCCTGGATCGCCATCAAGCGCGGGCACTGGCAAGACGCCATCCGCATCCTGCACAAGCTGGATGCGAACACCAGCAACTGGAGCCTGGGCAAGGCACTGATGGCCTTCTGCCAGTTCGCCATCGGCGACCCAGCCTGGAGCATCAGCGCCAATGATGTCCTGGAAGGCAACGCCAGCCGCGAGGCCGCAGGTCTCGTGCGTCTGCTGATGGGCAAGGACGACGCCCCGGCCGACCAGGAGCCGGCCATGGAGATCACCTTCGCCGACTACGACCCGCGCTCGGCGAGCAGCGCCAGCTTTCTGCGCGCCTGAGGCTTGCTGTCTTTCTCACAATGGGGAGTTCATGATGGACGTTTCTTCGATCGGCTCGGTCTCCGTCAACCAGGTGATGGACCAGGCGGGCACCAGGCCAGATGCACTCGGCGGTCTGGCCGACAAATTCAATCGCCTGATGGAGATCCAGCCGCCCGCGGCGGCGCCCCACGGGGCGGCGGTCGGCGCCAGTTCGCCGATCTCGCATTTCATCGGTTCGCAGGAAGCGCTGATGCGCCAGACCTTCGACGACGTGCGCGCGTTCTCCGTGCAGGCACCTTCGATGAATCCCACCGAGCTGGCCGCCAAGCACATCGAACTGAGCTACCAGCTCTCGATGGTGCAGGTGCAGTTCAACGCCGGCGTCTACATCTCGCAAAGCAGCAAGAGCGGCTTGCAGACACTGATGAAGAACCAGTAGTGGCTCGCGCCACGCAACGGAGCCCCACATGCTGAACGAACGCGCTCTGCAGCGCACGCTGCGCAATGCGCTGACCGTGGTCGTCGTGGCCCTGTGCCTCGCGGCCTGCAAGAACGACCTGTTCACCAAGCAGACCGAGTCCGACGCCAACAGCATGGTGTCGGCGCTGCTCGAGAACGGCATCGACGCACAGAAGCAGACGCCCGACGGCGGCAAGACCTGGAGCATCGCCGTCGACCAGGACGACGTCGTGCGTTCGCTCGCCGTGCTGCGTGCCCAGGGCTTGCCGCAGGAGAAGTTCGTCAACCTCGGCGACATGTTCAAGAAAGAAGGCCTGATCTCCACGCCGACCGAGGAGCGCGTGCGCTTCATCCACGGCGTGTCGCAGGAGTTGTCGGCCACCTTGTCGCAGATCGACGGCGTGATTGCCGCGCGGGTGCACATCGTGCTGCCCAACAACGACCCGATGGCGGCGGCGGTCAAGCCGTCGAGCGCCTCGGTGTTCGTGAAGTACCGGCCGCAGGCCAACCTCACAGCGCTCACGCCGGCGATCAAGAACATGGTCGCGCGCAGCGTGGAAGGCCTGGCCTACGACAACGTCTCGATCACGCTGGTGCCCGGCGCCATGATCGCGCCGCCACCGCCGCCTTCATCGGCCGGCCGCGTGATCGGCGGCTTGATCGCCGTCGCTGTCGTGTTGCTGCTGGCCGGCATCGGTTGGGTGGTGGTGCGCCGGCCCGCCTGGCTGCCTGCAGCGGTGGCGCAGCGCCTGCCAAAGTTCGGTGGCGCAGCCGCAGGGGCAGCATGACCCATGACGCTGCGTCACTGGCCGGGCTCGCGCTGGCATTCGAGCGGCGACTCGAGGGCTTGCCCACCGCCATCGACCCCAGTTGGCAGGCGATCGCCGAGCTGCGTTCGATGGCCACGGGGCTGCCCGAAGGGCCGGCGCGCCGCCGTGTGACGCTGCGCCTCTTTCGCCGCTGGTGCGGCCCGCTGCCGGCGCTCACCGACCTGGCCGGGCCGGCCGGTCAGCTCACGCTGCACGAGCGCGAGCCGCTGCTGGGCCGGCTGTGTGCGCTGGCGCTGCTGAGCCGGCCGGGCGTGATCCGCTGCTGTGTCGAGCGCACGGCGCGGCAAGCTTTGGAGCAGGCGCTGGGCGCAAGCTTCGGCCTGCTGCGCGAGCATGCGCACGGCGGCCCGCCCGTGCCGGCCTACGCGGCTGCCTGGACGCCGTTGCAGTGGGCCTGCACCGGCTATGCCGACCTGCTGCGCGCACGTGCGTGGCCGCACCGCAGCTTGCGCCGGCTGGCCCGGCTGGCACTGCCAGCTGCCTGGCCCATTCCGACCTCGAGCTTGGCCACGCCAGCCGCCTACGTGCCGACCCGCAAGGCGCTCACACGCGTCGAAGCACTTTTGGCGGGTGAAGCGCCATGGTGATCTGGTTCAACGGAGCCGTCGGAAACGCGGGCGTGGAAGATGGCATCCTGCCTGCCGGCCAGGTGGCGAGCCTGGGTGATGTCGACGCGCTGCGCCGCTCCATGATCGAGCAGCGCGAGGCGATCGTTCAAACCGCGCACGACGAGGCGCAGGCGCTGCTCACCGAGGCGAGACAGCAGGCCGAGCAGCTGCTGGAGAGCGCGCGTGTCGAGGCGCAGCGCTCAAAGCGGCAAGGCTATGAAGACGGGCTCCGCAAAGCGGTGCTCGAGTGGCATGAGCAGCAGGCCGGCAAATCCATCGACATGGCGGAAGCCCTGCGCCGCATGCACGAAAAGCTCGCGGCGATCGTGACCTCTGCCGTCGAGCGCATCGTGCACACCGAGGAGCGCGGCGCCTTGTACCAGCGCGCGCTGCGCAGCGTGCAGGGCTTGACGCGCGGTGCCAGCACGCTGGCCTTGCGCGTCAACGCGGCCGACTTCGAATACGCGCGCGCCGCGCTCGGCTCGCTGCAATCGCTCGGCTCGAACGGGCTCAGCGTGGACGTGAGCGTCGACCCTGCACTCAAGCCGGGCAGCTGCATCTTCGAGTCCGAGGTCGGCATCCTCGACGCGAGCCTGCAGACCCAGCTCGATGGCTTGCGTGCCGCGATGGACCGCGCCGTGCGCAAGGCCGTGACCGACAGCGACACGCCCGCAGACGGCTACGAGGCAAGCCCCTCCGACACGTACCACGCGCTCGCCGCGTCGGCCATCGACATCGCCGATCGCGAACCCGGCACGACCGCATCCGGCGAACAAGGGTTCGACGATGGCGAGCATGACGAGCTGAACGACACCCGATACACGGAGGCTGCCCATGAGTGACCTGCACGACCTGACGCGATTGATGGAGAGCGAGCTGGCCTCGGCCGCGATGCTCACCCGCACCGGCAAGGTCACCGAGGTGGTCGGCACGCTAATGCGCGTGAGCGGGCTCGATGCCCGGCTCGGCGAGCTGTGCGAAGTGCTCGACGACGACGGCAGCGTGCTGCAGATGGCCGAGGTGGTGGGCTTCGCGGGTGGGCGCTCGATTCTTTCGCCCTTCGGCTCCATCCTCGGTGTCAGAGGTGGCACGCGCGTGGTCGGCATGGGCAAGGTGCTCTCGGTGCCGGTGGGTGATGCCTTGCTCGGCCGCGTGATCGACAGCCTGGGCCGGCCGATCGACGGCAAGGGGCCGGTGCATGCCACCGAGTTCCGTCCGGTCTTTGCGCTGCCGCCCACACCGATGGAGCGCGAGATGATCGAGCGCCCGCTGCCCACCGGCGTGAAGATCATCGATGGACTCATCACCTTGGGCGAAGGCCAGCGCATGGGCATCTTTGCGCCGGCCGGCGTCGGCAAGAGCACGTTGATGGGCATGCTGGCGCGAGGCACCCAGTGCGACATCAGCGTCATCGCGCTGATCGGCGAACGCGGCCGCGAGGTGCGCGAGTTCATCGAGATCATCATGGGCGAAGAGGGCATGGCGCGCTCGGTGGTCGTGTGCGCCACTTCCGACCGCTCGTCGAGCGAACGCGCCAAGGCCGCGCACGTCGCCACCGCCGTGGCCGAGTACTACCGCGACCAGGGCCTCAAGGTGCTGCTGATGATGGATTCGCTGACGCGCTTTGCGCGCGCCCAGCGCGAGATCGGCCTCGCGGCCGGCGAGCCGCCGGCGCGGCGAGGTTTTCCGCCTTCAGTGTTCGCCGAGATCCCGCGCCTGCTCGAGCGTGCCGGCATGGGCGCCAAGGGGTCGATCACCGCGCTCTACACCGTGCTCTACGAAGACGAGAGCGGCAACGACCCCATCTCCGAAGAAGTGCGAGGCATTCTCGACGGCCACATGATCCTGTCGCGCAAGATCGCCGCACGCAACCAGTACCCCGCCATCGACGTGCTGGGCAGCCTGAGCCGCGTGATGTCGCAGATCGTGCCCAAGCAGCACCAGACCGCCGCCGGCAAGCTGCGCAAGCTGATGGCCAAGTACGACGAGATCGAACCGCTCATCCAGATGGGCGAGTACAAGCCCGGCAACGACCCGGTGGCCGACGAAGCGGTGCAGAAGCAAGACGCCATTCGCGCCTTTCTGTGCCAGGAAACCGATGACCTGTGGGACTTCAATCGCTCGCTGAACACGCTGGTGCAGGTGGCGGGCGCGTGAAGCCGTCGGCCGCTGCGTGAGCAGCGTGCCATGCGCATGAATCGGTGCAGTCTGTGGTGAAGGGCGGCGAGGCGCAGCGCCGCCTTGCCGACGCCATTTCAGTCGAAGCTACAGATCGTTCCTGAGCGCCATCACACCTTTGGCTGCAGCGCTTGCAGCGGCTGTGAGGGAAGTGGCCGAATGGCTTGCCAACAGCGTGAGCTTGCCACTGGCGACGTCGCCCAACACCTTCGTGGCGATCGCCTGCGTTGTGTCTGCCAAAGCGTCCACTGCGGGCTCCGTCTGAACGGTACCGAGCTTTGACAGGACAATGCGTGGAGATGCCACTGCCTCACCCGAGTGTTGCGGTGGACGGTCAGGCAAGGCGGTGCGATGTGCATCGAGCATTCCGGGGGCGGGCTTGTTCGCGTCGACCTCGGAGCTGCCGTGGGCGACAGGGTGCGGTAGCGCACTGCTCGCCGGGTTTCTCAGGCCATTGATGGACATGGCAATCTCCTCAGGCTCTCAAGAACGCGGGAGCGGAGCCGGAGTCTCCGGCATGTCCCAGGGCCGCTGCTGTCTTTTGCTGCTCTTCGAGCAGCAGGTACATGAGCGGGCTTTCGCCACTGTCGAACACTGCATCGGCCTGCTCGCTGGCGGCGATCAGCAGCGCGATGGCGTCGGCGCGGCAGGTGTGACGGTCCAGTCGCGCGTCCCGCATCAGCTCGCTGGTCACCTCGTCGATCAGCGCGTGGAAGCGGCGGATCACCTCGGAACTTAGCGTCGGTGTCGGCGCCAGCTCTGGCGGTGGCGCGGTGTCGTCGCGCGGGTCGTGCCCGTGGTCGGCGTTGCCGCTGAACACGTTGCTGACGGGCGGGATCCTGGCAAGCGTCATGGTGCGGCCAGTGTCCGGTCATCGCGAGTCAATCGAGACGCGCGAACGCGAAAGCGAGCGCGGACACGCGAAAGGCGGCTCGGGAATATTTCTTCACGACCGTTGCAACCGTTCGGCGCGCGGGCCGCACTCACCGACAGAAGCACCACATCACCGCGAGTACGCGATGGCTGGCTTGCTTCCCGGACCCGGACGCTCGTTCGGGCACTGAACAGCCCATCGAGGCAAGGAGCGATTGAATGACGATGACGATGACCCGCAAGGGATTTCTGGGCGCGGCCACCGGAGGTGCCATCCTCCTGCTGTTGCAGGCATGTGGTGGCGGTGGTGACGACGACAGCAGCACGCCCAGCAGCGGCGGAACTCAATGTGGCTCCACCGGCGCAGCGATCTCGAGCAACCACGGCCACACGCTCTCGATCCCCGTGGCCGACCTCGACTCGGCCGTCGACAAGACCTACAGCATCGCCGGCTCGGCAAGCCATGACCACACGGTGACGTTCACACCCGATCAGCTGAAGCAGCTGAAAGCGGGGCAGAGCATCACGGTGACTTCATCCACCGTGTCCCAGCACGCGCACAACGTGACGCCGAGTTGCACCTGAGACCGCTGGCGTTTGGCGTGGAGCGCTGGCTCTGCGCCAAACATTGACTTCGTCGGTTGCATGGCGCGGTCACCCAACTCCCAAGAAAGAACCTGCATGAAGCTCATCGAAGCTGCCATGGCTGCCGGCCTGTGCCTGGCACTCGCTGCCCCACCGGCGTTCGCTGTCGACGTCGGCCAGGCGCCGCCGGAGATCGACCTCGTCGGCGCCACGGTGGCGCACAAGCTGTCGGACCTGCAAGGCAAGGTGGTCTACCTCGATTTCTGGGCTTCGTGGTGCGGGCCGTGCCGTTCGTCCTTTCCATGGATGAACGACATGCAGCGCAAGTACGGCGCCAGCGGCCTGCAGATCGTGGGCGTCAACCTCGACGCCAAGCGTGCCGATGCTGATCAGTTCCTCGCGCAGGTGCCGGCGCAGTTTGCGCTGGCCTTCGATGCGAAGGGCGACTCCGCCAAGCGATTCGGCATCAAGGGCATGCCCACCTCCGTGCTGATCGGCAAGGACGGCAAGGTGCTGCTGGTCCACCAGGGCTTCCGTGAGGAAGACCGCAAGGACCTGGAACAGAAGCTGGCCGCCGCACTGGCCGCGAAGACGAACTGAACTCAAAGAGGTACGACATGAAGAAGCTGATGCCGCTGTGGGCGGCCTGTGTGGCTGCGCTCGCCGGTTGCTCGTCGATGACGGCGCCGGAGGCCTGGGAGAAGAGCAGTCTCGCCAAGCCGGAGATGACGATGGGCAGCGACGCACTGGGTGAGCGCTTCAGGCAGCACATCTACACGAGCAAGGAAAACGCGTCGGGCGGGTATGGCGTGGGCGGCGGCGGATGCGGCTGCAATTGATCAACCGAACCGGAAAGCTCCTCATGAAGCGCGCGCTCCAACGCAAGAAATCTGCGCCGGTCTCGGCCCACGGCAAAGGCGCCGTGGTCCTGGCGGCCTTGTCCCTGCCGGGTGTCTGGATCGCACCGGCACACGCCGAAACTGCGCCCGACAACGGCGTCATCGCGTTCAAGTACCTGCACTACGAAGACTCGCAGCCCGGGCTCAAACGCATCAAGGTGAATTCACCTTCCCTCTACCTGATGACGCCCATCGGTTCGCAGTGGGCGGTTGAAGGGTCGGCGGTGGTCGATTCCTTGTCGGGTGCCACGCCGCGCTGGCAATCGTCGGTCTCCAGCGCATCGGTGATGCATGAAGAGCGCAAGGCCGCCGACGTGAAGGTGAAGCGCTACTTCGAACGGTCTTCTTACGCGCTGGGCGTGAGCCGGTCGAAGGAGCACGACTACGCGTCCAACGCGTTGTCCCTGAGCGGCAGCTGGTCGAGTGCCGACAACAACACCACGTGGAACCTGGGTGTGGGCGGGTCGTCGGACGAGATCGACCCCACCGGCGGCGGATTCTCCGGCGACACGCACGACCAGAAGAAGCACACCATCGAGTGGATCGCCGGTGTGACGCGGGCACTGTCGAGCGTCGACATCGTGCAGCTCAATCTCACCTACAGCGCAGGGCACGGCTACTACGACGACCCTTACAAGGCATTCGACGTGCGGCCCGACAAGCGCAAACAGGGCGCGCTTCTCGCGCGCTGGAACCACCACCTGCTCGGCGACCAGTCCACGCTGCGAACGAGCTACCGCTTTTACCGCGACAACTTTGGCGTCGACGCCCACACGCTGCAAGGCGAATGGGTGAAGCCGGTGACCGCAGCGCTGGCCTTCACGCCGCTGGTGCGGCTGTACAGCCAGAGCGCGGCCGATTTCTATGCCGATGCACGCATCGATGCGGGTGGCTTCCCTGTCGTGCCGGCCTTGCAGCCGGGGCAGCTGAACTCCGGCGACCAGCGGCTCTCGTCGTTCGGTGCCATCACGCTGGGTCTCAAGACGGAATACAAGCTCGACGCCGCGTGGACCGTGGACCTCAACCTCGAGGCCTACGAGCAGCGCTCCAAGTGGCACCTCGGTGGGTCCGGGTCGAGCGGCGTGGACACCTTCCGCGCCCGCTTCATCCAACTCGGCGCGAGCCGCAAGTTCTGAGGCTCGGCGATGTTCCAGGTATCGCTGGCCCCGCGAGATGCGTCGAAACGCGCCGGCAATGATTTCGGCTTTGCGTTCTCGGCCATGGCCAGCGTCTGCGAGATCCGCATCGCGGGGATCTCGCGTCGCAAGGCCGAGCAGCTGGCGCACCTGGCCATCGACGAGGTGCGCCGCATCGAAGCCAAGTTCTCGCGCTATCGCGCCGCAAGCGTCGTCTCGCGCATCAATGCGGCGGCCGGCAGCGGCAGGGCGGTCGAGGTGGACGCCGAGACGGCCGGCCTGATCGACTTTGCCGCGAGCCTGCATGGCCTGAGCGATGGGCTGTTCGACATCACCTCGGGCGCCCTGCGCAAGGCCTGGGACTTTCGCGCCGGCCGGCTGCCGCAAGGCGATGCGATCGATGCCCTGATGCCGCTCGTCGGCTGGAGCAAGGTTGTGTGGCGCGGTGCTCGCATCGAGCTGCCGCTGCGCGGCATGGAACTCGACTTCGGCGGCTTCGGCAAGGAGTACGCAGCCGACCGTGCTGCCTCGGTGTTGCAGGAGCGTGGCGTGAACCACGGCCTGGTCAACCTGGGTGGTGACATCCGCGTCATCGGGCCGCGACCCGATGGCCAGGCCTGGCAACTGGGCATCCAGCATCCGCGAGAGTGCGACCGCCTGCTCGCCGAGGTGCCGCTGGCCACAGGCGCTTTGGCCACGAGCGGCGACTACGAGCGCTACTTCGAACTCGATGGTGCCCGCTACTGCCATGTGCTGGACCCGCGCACCGGCTGGCCGGTGACGGCATGGCGCTCCGTCAGCGTCGTCGCGCCTGCCTGCCTTGCCGCCGGTGCGCTCACGACCGTGGCCATGCTCAAGGGGCCAGACGCCTTGCCCTACCTCGCCGCCCAGAACGTCGGCTACCTCGCTGTGGACGGCGAAGGCCGACTCCACCAGCGTGAAGCCGCGCTGGCCTTCAACTGATCTGCGATTCGATCTCTCGATTTGACAGGAACGATTGTGATGAACACCCTTGGTACAGCTCGGCGCCCCGCGGCCTGGCGAAGATCGCTTGCCGCATTGAGCTTGCTGGCGCTGGGTTCCACCCACCAGCTCGCCGTGGCGGCAGAAGAATTTCTCGAACCGCAAGACGCATTCAAGCTGTCCGTGCAGCCGATGGACGCGCAGCACATTGCCATGCGCTTCGTGATCGCGCCTGGCTACTACCTTTACCGCGAAAGGCTCAACGTCGAGACGCAGCCTGCTGCCGTGCCGGGGGGCGATCTGCAGATTCCGCCAGGCAAGACCAAGTTCGACGAAACGTTCAAGAAGGAGGTGGAGTACTTCCGCGACGAAGTCACCATGGTGCTGCCGTTGTCGGCTACGCCAGCTGCGGCCTTCAAGCTCATCGTGGGCAACCAGGGCTGTGCCGACAAGGGCCTGTGCTATTCGCCGATGCAGCGGGCCTTCCAGGTGGAGCCGGTTGCGGGTGCGACAGGTGCGGCCGCGTTCAACATCAGCGCGCTGGCCGAGGCGGATGCGTCGTCGCCGATCGCCCTTGCCCCGCCGTCTGCGGCTGCTGCATCGACGGGTGCGAGTGCAGCCCCGGCGGCTTCGGGCGAGCTGGGCCGCTTCGCAAGTGCCTTGCAGTCGCGCAGCTTGCTGACGGTGGCGGGGGTGTTCCTGCTCGCGGGGCTGCTGCTGTCGTTCACGCCCTGCGTGTTGCCGATGATTCCCATCCTCTCGTCGATCATCGTCGGGCAGAGCGGGAAGGTGTCGAAGGCCCGCGGCTTCTCGCTGGCACTGGCCTATTCGCTTGGCATGGCGCTGGTCTACACGGCCTTCGGCATGGCGGCCGGGCTGATGGGCGAGGGCCTGGCCGCCGCCTTGCAGAACGCCTGGGTGCTGGGCGCCTTTGCACTGCTGCTGGCGGTCTTGTCCCTGTCGATGTTCGGTGTGTATGAACTGCAGATGCCCAGCGGCTTGCAGAACCGCCTGACGCAGATGTCGGGCCAATTGCAGGGCGGGCAGTACGCCGGTGTGTTCGTGATGGGCGGGCTGTCGGCATTGATCGTCGGGCCCTGCGTCGCGGCACCCTTGGCGGGTGCGCTGGTCTACATCAGCCAGACCAAGGATGTGGTGCTCGGCGGCACCGCCCTGTTTGCGCTGGCCAGCGGCATGAGCGTGCCCTTGCTGCTGGTGGGCTTGTCGGCCGGCTCCTTGTTGCCGCGCGCCGGTGGCTGGATGGAACGCGTGAAGCACTTCTTCGGCGTGATGCTGCTCGCAGTGGCCTTGTGGATGCTCTCGCCGGTGTTGCCTTCGTGGGCGCTGATGCTGGGCGCCGCCGGCCTGCTGCTGGCAAGCGCCGTCTACCTGGGCGCCTTCGAGCGCCTGCCCGACACCGTGACACCACGTCGCGCGTTGACCAAGGGCGTGGGCCTGATGCTCGCCGTGCTGGCGACGCTTCAACTGGCCGGCATTGCCTCCGGTGGGCGCGACATGCTGCAGCCCTTGAAGCATCTCTCGATGGCAGGCACAGGCGGCCAGGCCGTGGCGTCCGCGTCGAGCCGGGCCGAGCTGGAGTTCCGCACGATCACCGACCTGGCGGGGCTGGACGCCGCCGTGCACGCATCGAGCCGACTGGTGATGCTCGATTTCTATGCCGACTGGTGCGTGGCCTGCAAGGAGTTCGAGGCGTTGACCTTCAGCGACGAGGCCGTGCGCCAGCGCCTGGCCGGCGTAACGCTGCTCCGCGTCGACGTCACCGCGAACAACGCGCAAGACAAGGCGCTGATGCGCAGGTACGGCCTCTTCGGCCCGCCCGCGTTGCTGTTCTTCGCGCCGGCAGGCAATGAGCGGGGCGAGGCGCGTGTCGTCGGCTTTCAGGATGCCGAGGCGTTCCGCCAGCACCTGGACCAGTTCAAGCTTTCCGGCGGTTGAACTCCATGCATGCATCGCAACACGCCAAGGTCCTGATCCTGGGTTCCGGCCCCGCCGGCTACACCGCGGCCATCTACGCGGCCCGGGCCAACCTCGCGCCCTTGCTGGTCACGGGCATTGCACAGGGTGGCCAGCTGATGACCACCACCGAAGTCGACAACTGGCCCGCCGATGTGATGGGCGTGCAGGGCCCGGAACTGATGCAGCGCTTTCTGCAGCATGCAGAGCGCTTCAACACGAAGATCGTGTTCGACCACATCAACCGGGTCGACTTCTCCCAGCGCCCGTTCACGCTCACCGGTGATTCGGGGAGCTACACCTGCGACGCGCTCATCATCGCCACCGGCGCGTCGGCCAAGTACATCGGGCTGCCGTCAGAAGAAGCCTTCATGGGCCGCGGCGTCAGCGGCTGCGCCACGTGCGACGGGTTCTTCTACCGCGGCCAGGAGGTCTGCGTGGTGGGTGGCGGCAACACCGCCGTCGAAGAGGCGCTGTACCTATCCAACATCGCGAGCAAGGTGCACCTCATCCACCGGCGCGACAAGTTCCGGGCCGAAGCCATCCTGGTGGACAAGCTGATGGACAAGGTGCAGGCCGGGAAGATGGAGCTGCACCTCTGGCACACGCTGGACGAGGTGCTGGGTGGCAGCGGCGGCGTGACCGGTGTTCGCCTCGAGAGCACGGAAGGTGGCCGCACCAAGGAGCTCGCCCTCACAGGCTGCTTCATCGCCATCGGCCACCAGCCCAACACCGCCATCTTCGAAGGTCAGCTGGAGATGAAGGACGGCTACATCGTCACCCGTGGCGGGCTCGAAGGCCTGGCGACCATGACCAATGTGCCCGGCGTGTTCGCGGCGGGCGACGTGCAGGACCACGTGTACCGGCAGGCCATCACCAGCGCCGGCACGGGCTGCATGGCCGCGCTGGATGCGCAGCGGTTCCTGGAGCACTGACCATGTGCTGGCCGGGCTGCTGCGGCAGCCCGGTGCCCGGCGGCTTCGCGCAGAAAGCGATTGCTTCGGCCCGCACCCGGGTTGCCAGGCCCGCGGCTCTTAGTCTGCTCCTGACGCAATACGCAGGGGCGCGACATGAACCTACTGAACCTGATCGAACGCGAGCTGAGCCGCATCGCCAGCGACTTTGAAGCCTATGCCGAGATGCGCGACGAGAGCCTGCGCCAGCAACGGGGCCGCAGCATCGCCGGGCGGATCGAGGCCTACCTCTTCGCCGAAGACCGGATGATGTACCCGGCCTTGCTGGCCGTGGTGGCGAATGTGCCGCCCGCCATGCTCGTGCATCACCTGCGCCTGAAGCAGCGTGCCGCGGACGCGCTCGCGCGGCATGCGCAAACGCATGCCGCCGCCCATGCGGCCATGCTCAAGCTGCAGCAGGAGATGCTGCGCTACGCGCAAAGCCACAAGCGCGAATTGCGACCCCGTTTGCGTGCCGAGCTGGGCAGCCGTGAACTGCGTCTGCTCGGTGGCGAGATGCTGCTGCAGCTCGCGTCGAACCGCCGTCTCGGCGAGCCTGTTCCGCAGGAAGATGCGCCGGCTTTCGGCTCGCAGGAATCGCGGTGGCCGATCTCGGACTTCGGCGGCGGCAGCCCCTCGTCGTTCGCCCCGGATGGGCTGCCTTTGTTGTGCGATGTCATTCACGTCGGCACGGGCCCGCAGGCGTTCGCGGGCTGAGAGTCACCGAGCTGTTCGAGTAAGGAGCTGCGTCGTGATGACCCGTCTTGTTGTTCGCTCGCGGGGTTGGCACTCCGCCTGGGTGGCGCTCGCCGTGCTGGCCGCCGGTTGTGCCGGGCCTGGCTTGAAGCCCAGTCCGCAGTTGCAAGGCTCGGCACCAGGAACCAATGCACCGCCTCTGCGAGCACCGTCGGCCCCGGTGTCGGTGATCGACGGCAATGCCTGGACGCCGGCGATCGCTTCGGTGTCACAGGCGGTGCAGCAGGCAGCGCTTGCCAACGGCGATGTGGAAGTGGTGCGGACGGCAGACAACCGCTTGCTGATTCGCGTCGAGGCGAATGCCGCGATCCAGCGCTCTGACGCCGCCTTGCAAGCCCGGTTCAGCGAATTCATGGAGGCCACGGTGGTCGCACTGTCGTCGCACCCCTCCGTGCAGGTGAGGGTGGTGGGATACAGCGGCGCCACCGGGAAAGCGTTTGCCAGTGCGAAGCAGCCGTTGACCTGGGCACGTTCGGTGTTGCGCTTCATGGCGGTACGCGGCGTCGGCGCCGAGCGCCTCACGGCACGCGTCGGCAGCCAAGGCGAGCCGCCCCTGGCCAGTGGCGTACTCGATGCTGCGCAGAGCCGCCGCATCGAAGTGCTGTTGTCCGATCCGCTGGGCTGATCGGCGTCACGACCCATGCGCCGCGTTGAGCATTGTTGAGGTTTGCGCCGCGCAAGCGTGAGAGTCTTTTTGCCTGCTCGTCCTTAGCATTCATCTCAGAGCCACAGCCCTCAATCGGAGACCGCAGCGATGCAAGCAGCCACCATGAACGAGTCGACCTCGACCAAGCCCGTGACGAAGCTCTCGGCACAAGACATGGAGGCGCTCGGCATGCGCACCATGATCGAGGAGTACACGGCCGCGAGTGCCGATGCGGTGCTGCCCGAACAAGGCAACGGGCCCACGCAGCGCTACTTTCGCCGCTACGCCATCCGCCTGGAGCAGGCGCCCGACGTTGGCGACGAGCTGGCCTGCCGCCGGGGCTGCTCGTATTGCTGCCACACGCGGGTGGCAGCGCCGCCGCAGGAAGTGCTGGTGCTGGTGGAGGCGATCGAGCGCATGTCGCCGGAGCGCCGTACCGAGGTCGTGGCGCGCCTGGCCGGCAACGTCGAGCGCATGAACGGCCCGCATGCGGCCACCAACTCCAGCGCATCGCAGCCTTGCGCATTCCTAGATGAAGGCGGCGACTGCAGCGTGTACGAAGACCGGCCGTCGAACTGCCGCCGCTACCACTCGCTGTCGTTGAAAGACTGCGAAAGCTCGTTCGCTCAGCCAGAGAATCAGATGAGCACCATCCGCCTCTCTACACCGCAACTGGTGGTGAGCGTTTCGCAGTACCTCGGGTACCGCAAGCTGCTCGAGCAGCGCGGACTCGATACGGCTTTCTACGAACTCAACTCGGCGCTGCACGAAGCGCTCGAAGACCCGCAGGCCTGCCGTGACCGGTACGCCCAGGGCCAGCCCGCGTTCACGCGGGCGACGGTGACCGTGAGCCATGGCTCCTTGATCTGAGGCGTGGTGCCCGTCAGGGTTCCATCAGCTTCTGCATGTGTTCGCCCCCACAACTCGGTGGGCGACGGCATGGATTGGTCAGGGATTGGTCGATCCAAATGATTTCGAAAACCCTACATTCATTCACCGAACACCATGGGGAAGTAAGGTTATGACGAACAGAAAATTGTGGCTGGCCGCCATGTTGTGTGTGGCCACTTTGTCCGGGTGCGGTGGTGCGGATTCGTCGGCTGAGTCGGCTGATGGCGACGCGGTAGAGGTCGTGGCATCGGCTGACGCGACTGTGGTGAACGAGGGAACGCCGCCTGCCGTTGCGCCCGTTGCCGAAGCTGCGTCGGACGCGTCAGTAAGCGAGAGTGACGACGAGAGGGTGCATGCGCTCGCCGTCCCGGCGCCGAATGCCGCCGCAGCCATCGGCTATGGGCGCCAGGTCACCGGCGGCGCCGGGTCGGGGGCCGAGAGAGTGAAGGTGAGCAACACCACCGACCTCGTCAAGGCGTTGTGCAACAAGGTCGTGGGTGGCCGGTGCACCGATGACACCCGCCGCATCATCGAAGTGGCGACCACGATCAGCTTCATCGGGACCGAGAAGTCGTTGCCGGCCATGGCCTGCAACTACTCGTCGTGCAGCTCGCCGTGGAAGCCCGAGCGCCTGGTGTTGATGAACCCCAACGAGGCGCACTGCAAGGAACGCCATCTGCCGACCTTCCAGATTTCGTATGACAAGGCCGGAGCCGAGTCGATGCTGGTCGGTTCGAACAAGACCTTGATCGGCGTGGGAAGCACCGGCGTGATCAAGGGCAAGGGCTTGATGCTGGCTAGCGGCGTCAGCAACGTCATCATCCGCAACCTCACCTTCAGCGACATCAACCCCGGCATCATCTTTGCCGGCGACGCCATCCGGCTTGGCAACACCGAACGTGTGTGGATCGACCACAACCGCTTCGCGCGCATCGGCCGGCAAATGCTGGTCACCGGTTGGCAGGGCGGGGCCGCCTCCAACGTGACGGTCTCGTGGAACGAATTCGACGGCCGCAGCGAGTACCCCAACATGTGCGACGGCAAGCACTACTGGAATGTGCTGCTTGCGGGCAAGGGCGATTCGATGACTTTCGCGAGCAACTGGATCCACGACTTCTCCGGCCGCGGGCCCGACATCCACGGCAGCAACCAGGTCGTTCACTTCGTCAACAACTACTTCCAGGACGGCTCCAACTACGCGGTCAATCCCGGCGCCACGTCGACGGTGCTGATGGAAGGCAACCACTTCCAGACCGTCAAGCAGCCGATTCTCTTGAACAGCGGCCACGGCTATGTCTTCGCGCCCTTGGCACCGATGAGCGGCGCAACGACGAGCCAATGCCGTTCGGCGCTGAAGCGAAACTGCGTCCCCAATGTGGCGGACCCGATGCCGCAGACCAACAACTTCTCGCTCGACGCGGCAGTGCCAAACGCCTTGAAGTCGGCCCCCTCGGGTGCCATCGCCAGTCCTTACGGTGCGCGCAACGTTCCGCTGCTGGTCCCCAAGCAGGCCGGTCCAGGGCACCTGGGTACGTCGTCCTCCTGATGGCAAACGGCCCGGGCCGCTGATCTATTCAGAGCAACGCTTTTGTAGCCACCCATGTCTGCAGGCGACCCAGGCTTCGATCACCATTCCAGGAACGTGCTGCAGATGTTGGCGTTGCGGCGGCATGTCGCAAGCACCGTCCTAGATGCGTCGCCTTCGCCTTCACCCTCGCCGTTCGCAGCGGCGCTCACGAGTGCCAAGGGGCGCTTCGTCATCGGACAACGGGTGCTCACACCCGGCATCGATGAATGCAGCCCCAAGGTCGTTGCAGAGGCGTTGCACACCGGCACCCGTGCGGATCAACCCGGCATCTGGTGCTTGCTGCGCTACCCGGGGCAGGCGCTGCCGAGCGTGCTGATTCGCGAGGACGCGCTCAGCGCAGTGGCCGGGAATGAGGCGTTGGACACAGGGCAGGGCGCCTTGATGCCGGGCAGCGCGGCTCCGCGATAGCCGAGCCACTCGCGAGCCCCCGGCATCTCACCCCTCTGCGGTGGCCTCGTCAGTCGACAAGGCCAGGAGCGTGCCCCGGCAACGCGTCGACCCGCAGCGGCAGGGGTACTCGGCCGGGTCTTCTCCGCCGACGTCGAGCGCGTAGTCCAGAAAGAGTTCTTCGCCGGCGCGGATGCGCCGCAGGGCCCGGATGGTGATGACCAGGCGGCCGGCCTCATCTCGGTCTTCGATCGCCTCGACGTTCGGTTCGCACGAATGGTTGATGTGCCGCGTTTCGTTGCCGCCCTGGGCGCCGTCGATCATCGATCCGTCGGACAGGCCGAAGAGGTAGGTCAGCTGCTGGTCCCAGGAGTCGTGCTCCTGGTCCGGTGCGTAACGGCGGCCGGTGTACGTTCCGACCTTCTGCCGGGCGCGGAGCGCGCGCAGGGCAAACACGCCGTGCCCATGCACCCCACTCTGGCGCACCTCGATGGCCGCGAGAGGCGGGGCGGTGGCGATCTCATCATTCGTGTGCATGGTGTACGGTGCTGGTGGGTCCTGTCCCGCCGCTTGCAAGCGGCGGACCATCTTCATGCCGGGCAGTCACTGCTGCTGGATCACTGGGGCGCCGGCGACACGTTGGTGAAGGTCAGCCCGGGTGAATTGCTGATCACCCACGGCGTGCTCGCCGATCCCCAGTTCGTGACCGTTACGTCCTTGAACGCGGTGTTCTTGAGGCGGCTGATGCTGGCCGGTTTGGCGTTGGTGATCTTCACCGTGTCGAACACCAGGTTTTCCTCGAAGGTCTCGGCATAGCCCAAGGAGGCATCGGTTCCATCGTAGCCGTCGACCGAGATCATCGCGCCGCCGGTGCTTGTGCTGCCGTTGTCGACCGTCACGCGTTGGACGGTGATGTCGCGGAACTGGGCCGAGGCTGATGCGTTCACGAAGACGTTGCTGCCCGCGCTGTACGACAGCGTGAAGATGAACGGGTTGCCGTTGGTGTTGTTGGTGAAGGTTTGGCCGCCGGCCGTGACGGCGTTCTTCGTGCCGACAGACCGCATGGCGGTGTCGCGGAAGACGATGCGCCGCGCGCCGCCACCGGTGGCCGGCGTGCTCTTCAGGCGCAGGCCGTTGTCGGTCATGAACATCACGTTGTCTTCGGCGAGGATGTCCTGGACCCACGCGCCGGTGTGGCTGCCGGCCACCACGCCGCCATGGCCTTCGCGCATGTAGTTGTTGAAGATCCACGCGTTCTGCTGGGGCGTGACACCTTCGTAGTTCTTGCCCTGGCCGGCGGCAAAGTTGATGTTGTCGTCGCCGCTGTCGATGAAGTTGTTGAACACCAGCGCATTGCTGCTGTTGCCGAACTCCACGCCGTCGGCGTTGTTGACGTCGAACGTTTGCGTCACGCTGTTGGCGAACACCATGTTCTCGCTCTCGACGAACATGACGCGTGGAACGCCGGGTTGGTGAGCTTCAGGTCGCCGAAGTACACGTTGCTCGCACTGCGGAAGGTCGCGAGGCTCGAGCGGCGATTGCTGTAGTAGTTGGCGTTCTGCGTCGCATCGAGCGTGCCGCCGGCTTCCGCCTGTGCGGCCAGCAGCTGGCTCTTGGCCAGCACGCCGAGCGTGCTCCACTTGCTTGCGTTGCCGGGTTCGAAGAAGGCCAGCCGGTTGCCCACTTCATCGACGGTGTCGGTGCCGCTGCGGGCCCAGCCGTTGCCGTCCAGGCTGCCTTTGCCGGTGACGCGGATGTTGCTGAACACGCCGCGCGTCTCGTCGTAGCCCTGGTGGTCTGCGAGCGCGGCACTGCCGTTCATGTGCGCCGGGTTCAGCGCATTCAGCAACGACGGCGGGCGCCGGTCGTCCGTCGAGTTGGTGAAGTAGCTGTAGAGCTGGTATCCCTTGGCGAGCGGGTAGTCGGCCGCGTCGCTCGACCCGCGCAGCGTGGCGCCTTCGGCAACCTCCAGCGTCATGTTGCTCTTGAGGAAGAGTGCGCCCGTGAGGAACACCGCGCCGCCGGCCGCATCGGCGGGAACCAGCACCTTGCAGCCGTAGGCCGAGGTGGACGTGCTGGCGCACTCGTCGATGGCGTTCTGGATGATGCTGGTGTTCAGCGTCGTGCCGTCGCCCTTGGCACCCAGCGTCGCGACGTTGTAGATCCGCGTGAAGGCCGGCGCGGTGCGGCGGACGACCGCCACGCTGTCGGCCGACTCGCTGCCCGTGCTGTCCACCGAGCGAACCGTGAAGGTGTAGTCGGTATCCGGCGTGAGCCCGGTCGCGCGGAAGTTGTGGAAGGTGATGCGGGTGTGGAAGCCGGCGGTGTCTTCCGCGTAGAAGCGGTCGATGTAAGGCTTGGCCACCGAATGGGCGGTGTTGTTCTCGGCCGCGCTGCCGATCTTGGTGCCGTTCAGGTAGACGTTGTAGTCGACCACGCTGGCGTAGTTGTCGGGCTTGTTCCAGACCAGCGTGACGCTCGTGTCGTCATAGGCGAGCGTCGGCACGCAGGGGTTCTGCGGCACGTTCGACGAGCTGCCGTTGCTGGCTTTGACGTTGACTGCGGAGCAGGCCGCACTGACGGTCAGCGAGCCGCTGGAACCGGATGAACCGCCCGAATCCGTCGAGCTGGCGGGACTGGACGTGACGGCGTCGTCGCCGGAACCGCAGGCAGCCAGAACGCTGACCAACGCAGCCGCGAGCATGCTCACGCTGCGCTCCATCTTGTTGTGTTGCATTGCTTCTGCGAGCTTGGCTCGACGTTGGTGTTGGCAGGCCACGAGCCTACGGTCGTGGCCCAGGCCAGTCATGCCCAAAGGCTGACGGAACCATGAACTTACGGGGTGTTGCATTGCACGGACCTGACGCTCACTCGTTCATCTTGGCTTTGCCTTTCGGGTCCGCGGCCGCTGCGAGCTCGTCGCGCTTGCCCACCATGGCTTGCTGAAGCACGAGGTAGTCGGTGCCAGTGAACTGCTGCATCTTTTTCAGCAGGCCGTCCACGCTCGCCTGTGCCTTGGTGTCGGGCGTCAGCACACCCGATTGCTCCACGTACTGCGAGGGCTTTGCGTAGCCGCCGCGCACCACCGCGTGCAGCAGGTTGCCCAGGCTCTTGTCTTCACCGATGCGTGCCGTCGCCTTGAACTCGCCCTGGTCCTGGGCGATGGCGTAGTAGCCTTTCTCGCCCACGCCGATCAAGACGGCCGGTGGCGGGTTGCGTCCGGTGATGGACTGCCGTGGATGCTGCAGATCCACCTTGTCGTAGGTCTGGTTGATCACCTTGCCGTCCTTCGCGTCGCCAAGCTTGGGCGTGGCACCCGAGTCGTCCACCGGCACCAGCTGGATGGGTTTTCTCAGCATGCTGGTGGCCACCCACGCGAGCATCTCGGTAGAGGCGACGCCCTGTTCGCGCAGCGGCGTGTCGAGCTTCATCTCCTTGATCTGCCCCGCGATCTCTTGTCCCTTGCCTCGGGTCTCGGCCTTCTCCGCCGCTTCCTTCGCGGCACGTTCGGTGTTGAAGGTGCCGGCCATCTCGGCCTTCTTGCTGAACCAGGTGTGGTGCACGTTCTCGGTGGCGAGGTTGAGGTGCGGCACGATGGGGTCGTTGCGCAGGATGGCCATGTGGATGCCGTCCTTGGTGGAGCGCGTGGCGCCATCCGAGGTGTAGGGCAGGCGCCACCGAGCCTGCTCGGTTCCGGCTTCGCCCTTGTCGTTCACGGACTCGAGCGGGCGGCCGGTGAAGTAGTTCTTCGTTTCCGGGATGACGGCGATGTCGTCCTTCGCCGCGTCGAACTTGAAGAAGTGCCCCGACTTCGGATCGATCATCACCGCGCCGTCCGCCGGCTTCTTGTCGAGCTGGCCCTTGTCCTTGTAGTCCTGGAAGGCGTCGTGTGCGAGCTCCAGTGCGTAGGTGTCCACGGCCTTCATGTAGACCACCTGGCCGATGTCCTGCTTGCCTGCTTCGGCGCCCTTGCCGGCCGTCGGGTCGACGAGCTGCACCTGCATCACCGCGCCCGGCATCATGATCACCTCGCCTTGCGCCAGGTCGGCCCAGGTGGCGATGTTGACGCCGCTCTCCTGGTTCATGTCGATGCGCAGGCTGTTTTCGCGCGGAGCGCTCCCGTAGTTGGCGATCGGCAGGTTGAAGCCGGCCGCCATCTGCGTGGCCATCGTCGCCGAGAGGATCTCGGTGAGCACGCCCTTGCTGCCCACGGTCAGGAGGCCGGCGTCGCCAGCGGCTTCGCCTTCCCCGAGCCGGGCCTTGTAGGCGGCCTCGGTGACCACCGCGCGGAACATCTCTGTCGGGAACTTGTCGGAGACCTGTGCGCCGAGGTTGATGTACAGCGCCTCGATCGGGTCCACCCTGTCCTTCTTGCTGCCGGCGGTGTTGCCGCGCTTGTTCATCACGTTGTAGGGCACCTCGATGCCGGGCGCGATCGGCTCGTGCTGCAGCTCACCGGTGACCTGCCAGCGCAGCGGGTAGTGGAAGAACTGCGATTCCACCGTGTAGTCGCGCACGGCCATCTCGATGCGGTCGCGCACTTCTGACGTGAGATTGGGCTTGGATTGGATGGAGTCGATGCCGGGTTCACGCGCCATGCGCCGGTTCTTCTCGTAGGTCTTCGCTTGCGGCAGCGTGCTGAAGGTGGTCTGCGCACGCGGAATCCTGGCGCTGGCGCCGCCGCCGAAGGGGCGCTGCACGAGCCCGTAGTCCACGTTGGTCGCGCTGGGCACTGGCCGCTCCAGCATGCTCTTGTCGGCCTTCAGGCCGCTGTGGTCGTCCGACTCCTTGCGGGGGTTGTCGACGTGGTCGGCCAGGGCCTGTGTGAGTTTGGCGGTGAACTTTTGCTGAGGCTTGGCTGTTTCCTCGAGGCTGTTCGTCATCGCCGTTATCAGCGGGCGTGTGGTTTCAGGTCGGGTGACACCCTCTTCGGTAGACAGATGCTGCCTTGCCAAGTCGACACGGGCCTCGAAGTTCTTTTCGTTGTTTTCGAGGTGTTTGAGTTGGTCTTGCTGATTGAGCGTCGGGAACTTGCCCGCCGTCTGCACGTTGTTGTGGATCGACAGGTCCTTTTGCAGCTCGCTTTCGATCGCCTTCTGCATCAGCCCCAACTGCTGCGCCATGTTCTGGATCGCCTTGGGCATGAAGGTCGACGGGCTCTCCCACGCCAAGTCCGCGCGGTTGAGCTGTTGCTTGATGCGCTCCTCGCCCAGGACGTAGCCGCTATAGAACTCGGTGCCGCCCTCTTTGCGCAACTTGCCCGGCAGGGCAGCTTCGGTGCCGGCGTGCAGGGTGGCCATCACGCCGCCGCTTTCGCCATGCAAGTCCTTGAAGCCTTGTGGGTCGAGCTCCGTCATCATGGCCTTCATCGCCGAGGCGACCTTGCCGCCCAGGTTCTCGATGCGGTACTCGTGCGACAGCTGGCTGTCGAAAGCGCTGGCGTTCGGGCCCACGATGCCCTGGGTGTTGAGCAGCTCCTTGAGTGGCGGCACGACGATCTGGTCGAAGCCGCGCGTCACCAGGCGATTGATCAGCGCTTCGCGGAAGCTTGCGTTGGACAGGCCCTGCTCCGAGCTCGCCGCGTTGCCGGAGGCACGGGCGAGGTTGTATTGCACGCCCTGTGCAAGGTCCAGCATGGCGTTGGCCACGGGGTGGTTGGCGCGGTCCGGGCCTGCGTGCTCCCGCATGGTGTCGATGGCCCCCTTGCCGATGGAGGCGGCCGCCACGGTGATGAAGTCGCCCCTGCTGCCGCGGTCGATACCCACGGCTTTCTGCGCGCCCATGTTGACCATCAAGCGCACCATTTCCTCGGCCATCGGCAAAGCCGTCTGCTTGAGCAGCTTGCCGACGTGGCTTTCCGGCTTGCGCTTCCATGGCTCCGGCAACACACGAGAGATGAGGTCGGATATCACGGTGACGGTTTCCTGAGCGAGCACGATCAATGCCGCCGCTCCGGCCAGTTCACCCTGGCCGATCGAGCCGGCGCCCGAGGCATTGAACGGCTTCACCCCGTTGACGTAGCTGCCGTTCTGGCCACCCTTCATCTGCTCATTGATGGCGCTGGTTGCCCAGACATAGAGGAACTTCGACGCGGTGTTCAGCGCAGTGTTCGCAAGTCGCACGAGCACCTCGCTGCGGTCCTGGCCGTTGATGAGCGGCTGGAAGGTGAGGACGCGCAGCGCACCCTGAACCGCCGTGGAGCCGTTGCTCTTGAGCAGCGGGCCGGCCTTCAGCAAGTCGCCGGTGGAGGTGACGAGCCTCGGATCCGCGAATCCGGTCTTGCTGCCGTAGAGGCCGGTGTCGCGGCCGCTGTAGCTGTAGAGGTCCACGTCGGCCTGCGCCTTGCCAGCGCCACCAAAGGCCGCCAGCGACTCCTGGTGGGCCTTGGCGGGCTGCGGGTTGGCCAGCGACAGCTTGATGCCCTTCTCGTCGACCTTGAGGTCGTGCACCGCGCCGTCTTCGGTCGTGATGCGGATGTGGGCACCTGGCGTGGCCTTGACGACGGCTTCCAGCAGGCCCTGGCCCGGCGGCAGGCCGGCCTCCAGGTCTCTGTCGTTCGGAGCGCGCTGTTCCTTCCCGAAGAGCTTCTCCTTCGTGGCATGCAGCAGCCGCTGCGTGTTGCCTTGCTTAACCCCGTTGTGGTCGGTGCCCGGGCCCATGTCCTCCCATCCCTTGATGCCATGGATCTCGGCGAGCGTGGGGCCTTCACACCAGGCCGGTGCGAGCTTCTTGGGCAGGTTCTCGGGCAGGCTGTCGGAGAGGATGCTTTCCTTGCGCGGCGCCTTGTCGTTGTCGTTGCGAAAGACGATCAGCCGGTTCTCTGTCGCGTTGTAGTCGAGCTGGAACTTGCGCGTGCCGTTGGCCAGCATCGGCCCGCCACCCGGAGACATGGCCGCCTCCGAGTTGGCCCAGCTCTCGCGCCAGGCCATGGGGGTGGGGTTGGCCGGCAGCGGCATCACCGGTGCGTCGGACTCCTTGCCGTCGCGGCGCGCGATCAGCTCTGAGCCCATCGACAGGCGCTTGATCTCGGAGCGCAGCGGCGTCTCCATCGCGTACTGCACCTTGCCGAGTTCTTGATGCCGTGCCGTGGCCGCTTCGGGCTCGGGGCTGCCGGCATGCGGCGAATGAAACGCCATCGCCTTGGCGAGTTCGTTGAAGTCGATCAAGCGATCGCCATAGCCCTTGACGAAGTAGCGCTCGCTGGCTGGTTCTTTCGGATTCTTGCTGGGTACTTCGGCCTTGATGACGGCGAACTGCTCGGCCACCGTGGTCCGCACACCTTGCGCGTCAGGCGGGCCGTCGTAGGCGGGTATCTTCAGGATGCCAACGTGATCGTTCAGCGATGCGAGCTTGTTGCCCGCGGATGCCGATGGAATGAAGTGCGCACCGAAGCTGCTCTCGAATGCCGTCAACGCGTCACGCGTGGCGCCGTACTGTTGCAGCGTGTCGATGTGCCTTTCTCGCAGCGGCTTGTCGTCTGCGCCGAGCGCTTCAGCCAGCTTCTGCGCGACGACCTCAGCTGTCTGCTGAAGCGCGCTGGATGGGTCGGTTTCGCTGACCGTGATCTCGTGGCGGAGCGATGACGATGGATCGGTGATCGGGGCTTTGGCCGCGTCAACCGAAGGTGGTGTCCCCGTGCGCGGAGGCATGCTGGCCGGTGCCAACGACGTACGCCTGAGCAACGCATCGCCGATGGCGGTGGATGGCTGGCCGGATGGCTGACGCTCCATGTTGCCGGTGCCGGCCGGGTGGGCCGAAGGAGGGGTGAGGGTGGCAGTGGATGCCCTGCCGACGTGATCGATGGTCATTGGGTGTGTGGGGCGGTAACCCCATGGCAACGGTTGCTGGCCAATCTAGGTTTTTCGGCACCTGGCAACTGGATGCGATGCGAACGCTTCTCGGCTTATGCGAAGTGCGCGCCGCTATGCTTGCGGCCCTTCGGCAACCACATCAGCAAGCCACATGACCAGCCGTTCGAACACCGGGTTGCGACCCGCAGGACCCATGCGCGGCAATGCGGCAACGCTGTTGGCGGCTGCCGTCGGGCCCGCGCTGTGCGCCGCGCTCTACGCCATCGGTGTTGCCAACGGCGCGATGCCGATGGTGGCTTCTCTTGCGCTTGCTCTGCTGCTCTACGCCGCCGTGCGGGCGCCTGGGCGCTGGGCAGTGGCCTGTTTCGCGCTCGCAGGCGTGGTGCTCCTCGCACTGGCCGCGGGCCTGGTTCCGGGCTTGTCACGCCTGCCCGTGGGTGGCGTGTCGATCAACACGCCGAAGGCCCTGGCCGGCTTGGCGGCGTTGGCGATGTTCCCGTCGTTCTGGGCCTGGAACCGGCGCTGCACCTTGATTGCCGTGGCTTGCCTGGTGGTGGTTCCCTTGCTGGCCCTGGTCGCCGGTATCGTGCACTGGACGCCGGCTGCCGGGTACTCGCTGTTGGCCTTTGCACCGACCAACGCCTTCACGGTGGTGGGCGAGGAGTGGTTCTTCCGCCACTGGGTACAGCGCCCGCTGGCGCGCTGGGGCATCGGTGTGTCGGTGGTCGGGAGCGCCTTGCTGTTCGGCCTGGTGCACCTGGGCGGTGGTCCCGCCTTCGCCGCGCTGGCAGCGGTGGCGGGCTTGGCCTATGCGAGCGTCTATGTCGCGAGTGGCGGCAGCATCTGGGCCGCCGCGGCGCTGCACTGGGGGCTCAACCTGCTACGCGTTGCCTTGTTCGGGTTGTAGCGAGGCGGCGCTGTGAGCTGACCGGCCCCGGGCCGTGTCACAGCACGGTCGGCAGGCGCGGAATCAGCGCGATGGCCGTTGGTGATGGCTGTCCGCGCAAGGCGGCCGCTTCAGCCTCTTCACAGTGGCGGGCCAGCTCGGCGTGGTAGTCGGGTCGAGGTGCCTCGACGCTCGCGGCATACCGCTGCAGCGCCTCGCGCGCGGCGGCGAATTCACCGCTGGCGCACTTGAATCGCGCTTCGACCAGGGCGCCCGCGGGGTGCTCGGCCAGCCAGGGGCCGAGGCCCTGCAAGAGGGTACTGGCCGTGTCCAGATCGCCGGCCTCGATGGCCAGCCACGCGCCGTCGAGGCAGGCATGGGCGCGCCACGTTCCGGTGGGCGCAGTGCCCGCCACGTCGAGCAGCGACCTCAGCGCTTCATCGTGCTGGCCGCGGGTGTGCGCAATCAGCGCGTCGCAGTAGCGCAGCGCCGCATGCAGCACCGGGTCGCTGTCGAAGTGCGGCAGTGCGCGCGCTTCGGCGCAGGTTGCCTCGGCCGCATCCGCGCGGCCCGAGAGCACCAGCGAGATGACCAGCCACGGCATGAAGTCGTGCACGTACAGCAAGGCCTCCGACTCACGGTAGATCGTCAGCGCCTGGTTCATTCGCTCGACGGCGCCGCCGTGCGCACCTTCGCAGGCTGCCTGGTGCCCGCGCGCGAGCAGTAGCATGGCTCGCAGCACGGGGACGGGCGTTTCCAGCCGCTCCGTCTGCGCCAGCACACGGCGCATCTGCTGTGGTGCCCTGCGCTCGCGGTAGAGCCGGCACAGGCCCGCAGTCGCCGCAATGGCCACGCGCGAGTTGCGCAGCGTCTGCGCGGTGGCCAAGGCCTTCTCGCCGTGCCTTGCGGCTTCTTCCATCAGCCCGAGGTCGACACACGGGTAGATGATGTTCACCAGCGTCATCGCGAGCAGGTCGTGCAGGCCGTGCGCCTCGGCGAGGCGGGCCACGGTGCGGAAGATCTGCAGCCCGCGCTGCGGGTCGCCCATGGTGGTCGCCGCGACGCCGGAGCTGCCGAGAAAGCGCACGTGCTCGACGACGCTTTCGTCCGGGTCGTGCAGACGTTCCATCTCGTCGAGGCACTGCTTTGCGAGCACGAAGTCGTACTCGTGGATGGCGATGCCCATCAGCGTGCGCAGGGTCGACTTTCTCTCGCGCGCGAAGCCCGCTTCCTCGGCCAGCCTCAGGGCTTCGTTCAGGTGCTTCCGGGCGTGCCGGGTGGCCTGCTGCGAGAGCCGGTTGTTGTAGGTGGTGGCCAGCGCCACGTGCACGGCAATGGCGAGCGCGTAGTGGTTCGTGGCCCGCGCATGCGCGAGCAGCCGCTCGCCGACGGCGAACGAGGCTTCGTCACCCAGGAAGGCCAGCGCGCGCAGGTATTCGAATTGCGCATCGGTATTGGGTGGCTCGATGTCGAGCACCACCTTGAACAAGTTGACGGCTGTCTGCCATTTCTGTTCGCCGGTGGCCTGCAGCGCCCGCGCCAGGGCTTGGTTCACCAGCGGGTCGGCCGACTCGTAGGCCACCGGCGCGGTGGCATCGGCGGTGAACAGCAGTGCCTGCAATTCGGCCGCCAGGCGCTGGCCGAGCTGCGTGAGTTCGGGGCCGAGCAGGCGCTTGCGGCCGGGTCGCGCGGAGATGGCGTAGTCGATGGCGTATTGCGCGCCCTTGCTGGACACCGTCACGTGAACGACGTTGCGGGTGCCCAGCAGCCGCTCGGCGGCATCGATGCGCTCTTGCGCGGGTGCCTGGGCCGGTACCGCGTCCAACGTGGTGAGCAGTGACGCCAGCTCGGGTAGGCGCAGCCGCGTGTCGGCGCTCAAGGCCTTGGCCACCATCGACATGAGCCCGAGCTCCACCCAGTCGAGCTCGGCCTGCCCGGTCAGGTTCTCGAACGGAAGCAGCACGAGCGTGATGCGGCCTTGCTGGACCGGCGGGCTGGTCGGCGCACCCTTCGGCGGCGGCGCATCCGCTTCTAGCGGTACCAGCTCGCCGATGAAGTGATAGCCCGTGCTGTGCACCGTCTTGATCAGCCGGGCCACCTTGCCGCTATCACCGATGGCCTGGCGTGCCTTCATGATGGCGCGCGAGACGACGCTGGGCGACACGAAATCGTCAGGCCACAGCTTGTCGAGCAACTCGTCCTTGGGGATGACGCGATCGCGGTGCTCGATCAGGTACACCAGCAGGTCGAACGGGCGAGGCTCGACCTGCTGCAACTGGCCGTCGAGCAGCACTTCGCGCGAGGCCAGGCGCACTTCGCAGCGCTCGAAGCGGTACGAGTCTTGTTTCTTCACCGTGCGTTTCATCGCCGTGTGGCCTCTGGCATCGAAGCGCGTGTCAGGGAAGTCGTGCGACCCGCTCGCGCACGAGCGCCAGCAGCTGCGGCCCGGCCACGCCGGTGTAGACCATGGCATTCATGCGCTCGGGCGCTCGCCAGGTCGGCCATGCACAGCTCTGGCCTTCGGTGACGCCAGGGCGCCAATCGACCGACACCGCGCAGGGCTCGCCGGTGAAGAGCGCAGGCTCCAGCAGCCAGGCCACCGGGCAGGCATCGTGCAGCAGCGCGTCTTCGAGCGCATACGCTTCGAGCATGGCGTGGGCAGCGCGGCCGCAGCGGGTGTCGAGCTCGGCCAGCGATGCGATCCAGTCGTTCGACATGACGGCCTTGGAGGTGACATCGAGGCTGAAGAGGTGCACCTGCTGGCCGGCGTCCATCACCGTGTAGGCCGCGAGCGGATCGGCATGGAAGTTGAACTCCGCGCAGGGCGTCACGTTGCCTGGCTGGAAGGCCGCACCGCCCATGATCACGAGCGACTTCGTGCGTCGCAGCACGCCGGGGTGCTTGATTTCGGCCAGTGCCAGGTTGGTGAGCGGGCCCACTGCCACCAGCGTGACGGTGCCGGGTGGCTCTTGCCGCAGCGTGCGGGCGATGAAGTCGCTCGCATGTTCCGCGGCCGGTGCGCGATCGGTGGAGAGCTTCACGCCGCCGAGGCCGTCTTCGCCGTGAAAGAGGTTGCAGCGCGGCTGTGCCTGCGTCAGCGGGCGGGCCGCGCCGGCGTAGACCGGCACGTGGTGCTTACCGGCGAGGTCGAGCAGGCGGCAGGCGTTGAGGCTCGTGATGTCGACCGGCCGGTTGCCTGCCACCGTGGTCACGCCGAGCAGCTCGAACTCGGGGCTGGCGCACGCGAGCAGCAGCGCCAGCGCATCGTCGATGCCTGGGTCGCAATCGATGATGAGTCGCGTCATGTCGTGATTGTCTCGCGAGGCAGGCAGAGATTTTCACCGCGGACGAGCTCGCCGATGCGCGTGTCGATCTCCCCGCGTGAGGGCTGCGCGAGCTGGGCGCCGGCACGCAGGCAGGCCAGAGACGCGGCCACCGACGCGAAGGCCATGGCCTGCTGCGGCGTCTCGCCGCTGACCATGGCCGCGCACAGCACGCCAGCGTAGGTGTCGCCTGCGCCGGTGGTGTCGACCGCTTTCACCGGCAACGCGGGGGCGTGGATCTGCCGTCCGTCGGCTTGCATGAGCAGTGAGCCGTCGGCACCGAGTGTCACCAGCACGTCGATGTGCTGCGCGTCGGCAAGCCGTCGCGCGCGCTCCGTCGTGCTGCCGCCAATGCCGTGCTGCGTGCACAGCTGGTCGAGCTCGACGCTGTTGACGATGAGCAGATCGACCGCATCGAGCTCGAGGCTCGCGCCCTGCGGCAGCGGCGACGCATTGAGCACCACCTTGCAGCCGGCCGAACGCGCCCTGCGCGCGAGCGCCTGGCTTTCGGACCAGGGCACCTCGAGCTGCAGCAGCAACACACGCGAGGCCCGCAGCACGGCGTTGCTCACCTGCGAGGCGCTGGCCGCGAGGTTGGCACCCGGCGCCACGATGATGGCGTTCTCGCCGGTTTGGGTCACGGTGATGGTGGCCAGGCCGGTGGCCTCGGAGCCCGCCACCTCCACGCCGGAGAGGTCCACATCGCTGTCGGCCAGCTTGGCCAGGGCCGGTCCGGCGAAGGCATCACCGCCGACCTTGCCGAACAGGCGCGCGGGCACGCCGAAGCGTCGTGCGGCATGGGCCTGGTTGGCGCCCTTGCCGCCGGGCGAGAGCAGCGCGTTCGTGCCCAGCAGGGTTTCGCCCGGCCGTGGCAGGTGCGCGCAGCCCACAGAAATGTCGAGGTTGATGGAACCGAAGACGGTCAGCATGGGATGGCTCCAGCAAGCGACCGTTCGACGGTCGCGCGGTTCGGCATGCCGCTGCGCGCGCCGATGGCGGTGACGGCGTGGCCTGCCGCGGCGCAGGCGAATCGCAGGCAGGCATCGAGCTCACGGCCTTCGAGCCAGAGCACGAGGAACGCAGCGTTGAAGGTGTCGCCGGCGCCGGTGGTGTCGGCCACCTGCTGCGCAAAAGCCGATTGCTTTGCGAAGACGCCGCGCTCGGCGGCTACGGCGCCTGCAGCACCGAGTGTGACCACGATGGTCTGTGGTCCCTTGCCCGCCAGGGCCGCGAGGGCTTGCGGTGTCGGTTGCTGGCCGGTGCCGGCCACGAAGCCCGACTCGTTGAAGAACACGATGTCGGCATGGGCGATGCGCTGCCGCATCGCTTCGGGGTCGGGCGCGACAGCCGCTTCAAGGTCGATGGCCACCAGCGCACCGTGGTCGCGGGCGATGCGGCTGGCGGCGATGAATTCGTCCAGGTCGTACGGCATCGCGTAGAAGATGCGCGACTGGCTCATTGCGGCGGCGAGATCGTCTGACGGCAGCTCGCGCGGAGACATCGGCATGTAGACGATGGCGCGGTCGCCTGAGGGCGGGACCATCGCGATGACCGACGCCGACGCGCTCCCGGGCTCGCTGTGCAGGTGCTCGGTGTCGACGCCGAAGGCGTGCAGCGAATCGCGCAGCAGCGTGGCATGCGCGTCGTCACCGACGCGGCCATGCACGGCCGCACGGCCGCCCAGCTTTGCGAACGCGCAGGCCGTGTTGGCGGTGGTGCCGCCAGCGAACACGCCGAGCGAACGGCCGAGCACCTTCTCGCCGAGTTGCGGCGCCTCGGGAATGGCCACCACGACGTCGGCGCAGGGGTCGCCGAACGCGAGCAGATCCCAGCGGCGAGGTGCGTTCACGGGTGAGCTCATGCCGCCAGCGGCTGCAGGTTGCGCCAGGCGATTTCCGACAGGCCCGATGCCAGGGCGTCGAGATCGAAATCGGCGGCATTCGCTGCGCGGAACTCGGCCAGCAGCGCTTGCGGCAGCGCTTCGGTGCCGACCCAGGCGCCAACGATTGCGCCGGCCATGGTGGCGATCGAGTCGGTGTCGTTGCCGATCGAGGCGCTGATCGCGATGGTGCGCAGTGGGTCGCCCTTGGCATACGCCAGCACGCCGATGGCGGCCGGCACCGATTCGGCGGCGAGCACCGAGTTGCCGACGGTGCGCTCCATCTGCCGCATGAAGGCCATGTCGTCCTTGGCATCGCGTGCGATGGCCAGCGCCATCTCCAGGCGTGCGAGATAGCTCGGGCCGGCGACCATGCGTGCCCGCTCGCGCGCCAGCCGCTCGCCGATCGACGCGCCTTCGAGCGCCGCGGCAATGATGTCGTCGAACGAGTGCGCCACCACCGCGCGCGAGGCAGCCGCGGCGACGGAGCAGGCAGCAGAGATGGCCACTTCGGTGTCGTGCGACGGCAGGCAGGTGACGAACGCCTGCTCGCAGGCCGCTTCGAGCTGCCCGGGGTGGATCAGCCCGGCGGGTGCGACACGCATCGCGGCACCATTGGTCGTGCCCACGCTCGTCATCTTGCGGCGCGAGCGGCCGATCACGCCGACGCTGCCGGTGTCGGAACCTTCCTGCAGCGCCTTCACGATGCCGGCGGTGCTGGGGCCCATGAACCCGGCCTTCGGGCTCGTGTCCACCCAATCGAGAAGGCAGGCGACCCAGCCGTCGTGCTCCAGGCGGCCGCCCGCTGCGACGAGCGCGAGCGTCAGGTAGTACATCTGGCTCGCGTCGTCGGTCACCTCGGCGCGCTTGCCGGCGTTGGCGCCGGCGAAGGTGTCTTCGGTGGGCTCATCAAAACGGGTGACGAGGCCGCCGTGGCGGGCGGCGATTTCGTCGATGGTCCATTGCTCGGTGGGCGCGCCCAGCGCGTCGCCCATGCCGGCGAGGGAGAGCGACGCCAGGATGCGGTCGCGGATCGAATTCTTGTTCATGCGGAAAGCCTCTCTGAGGAAATTGGTGGACCTTTTCGGCCCGTGTTTTTGGTGTCGGTACCGGCGCGTGCCGGTTTGTGCCGACCGGCGAAGACCAGCGCGCACAAGGTGACGAAGGGCGGCACCATGTAGACGACCTGGGTCGGCAGCGCCAGGGCACCGAGCTGCGTGGCCAGTACTGCAGAAGCGCCGAACAGCAGCGCCGCGGCCAGCGTGCCGAGCGGCCTGCGTGCACCGAGGAAGACGGCCGCCAGTGCGAGGAAGCCGCGGCCTGCGGTCATGTCGGCCTGGAAGAGCGTGAGGTAGCCCATGCTGAGGTAGATGCCGCCCAGCCCCGCGAGCAGGCCGCTCGTCAGCAGCGCCACGTAGCGCACGCGCTTGACCGGAATGCCGGCGCCGAGGGCAGCCTGCGGGTTCTCGCCGACGGCGCGCAGCCAGGCGCCGTAGCGGGTGCGGCTGAGAAAGATCCAGACCGCTGCCACGGCCAGGAATGCGGTGTAGACGAGGACGTGGTGGCCGTGGCCGCCTTCGCCGTTGACCAGCATGTCGAGCGCCGGCAGACTGCTCAGGCCGGGGATGTGAAGCGAGGGCAGGGCGGGGCTGGACAGGCCTGCCGTCGAGCCCTTGTCGCCGACCAGCGTGACCAGCAGGAACACGGTGAGTCCGGCGGCAAGCAGGTTCACCGCGATTCCGGTCACGATGAGGTCGGCGCCCAGTTCCAGATGGAAGAAGCCGAGCATCGCCGTGATGAGCAGCACGGCGACCAGCCCCGCGGCGCAGCCCAGCCATGCGCAGGCCCAGCCCGGCAAGCCTGGCCACCACCGGGCGGCGTACACCGCACCCATCACGCCGAAGAACGCGGCGATGAGCATCAGGCCTTCGAGCGCGACGTTGATGCTTCCGGCGAGGTCGGACACCAGCCCGCCGAGTGCGGCGAAGAGGATGGGCGTCGTGGCGCGCAGCACGGCCACGACGATCGTGGCGGCGAAGAGCGTCCATCCGGCGAGATCGAGGCTCATCGCGCCTCCTTCGGTGCCCGCGGCGCACGCACCCATTGCAGCAGCCGGGCGGGTGACCACGTGGTGGGCAGCAGGCGTTCGGAGACGACGAACAGGATGATGAACGCCTGGATCACCAGCACCACCTCACGCGACACGTCGCTCGTGCGCTCCATCGCCTGCGCGCCGGCGCGCAGGTAGGCGTAGAGAAATGCCGCCATCGGGATGGCGCGCGGCTCGTTGCGCGCCAGCAGCGCAACCACCAGGCCTTCGAAGGCCATGCCCGGCGTCAGGTCCACCGGCAGGCGCTTCAGCAGCGCGTTGCTGACGTGCACGCCGGCGAAGGCCGCAAAGATGCCGCCCAGTGCCATCGAGAGCACCACGGTGCGCTTGACCGGCATGCCCACCTGCCGCGCGAAGGCGGGTGCCTGCCCGACGGTGCGGATCTCGTAGCCCACGGTCGTGCGCGTCAGCAGCAGCCCGGCGCCGAGCACGACGAAGGGCACGAGGAACAGCATGGCCGACACGTTGGTGCGCGGCAGCAGGTTGGGCAGCAGCGCGGCCGCGGGCAGCACCGGCGTCGTCAGGAAGCCGGCATTCGGATCGTTCATCCATTGCGTGATGACGAGCCGGTACAGCTGCACCGCGATGAGGTTGAGCATCAGCGTGGTGACGATCTCGTTGGCACCGTAGCGTGCCTTCAACCAGCCCGGCACCAGCCCCCAGGTGAAGCCGGTCAGCACGGCCGCCGCGAAGGCCGCCGGCAGCACCGCATAGGCGCCGTAGCCCAAGCCGCCGAGCGCGAGGCTGACGGCCGCGGCCGCGAGCGCCGACAGGAACATCTGCCCATCCGCACCGAGCGAGAACTGCCGCGCGCGGAACGGGATGGCGATCGCAAGGCCCAGGAAGGTGAGGGTGATCGCCTCTTCGATCACCGAGCCGAAGCGCACCAGCCGGCGCACCTGCCAGCCTTCGGCATCGCTGAAGCGGATGTCGGGCAGCGCGCCGGTCAGCAGCGCGAGCCAGGCACGCCACGGCTCGGCGCTGACCAGCACCGTGATGCCGAAGCCGACCAGCAGCGCGGCGGCAATGGCCGCAGGCAGCTGCCAGGGGCGTGGCGCGGCAGCGTATGAAGCGGTGTCCTGGATCAAGCCGATACCTCTTCGCTGTGCGGAGTGAATGGGGCGTCCAGCGTGGCCGCGGCGCCGGCCTGCTCGCGCAGCCCGGTCATGTAGAGGCCAAGCTCGCGGGCGCCGACGGTGCCGGCCGCGAAGTGGGCGACGATGCGGCCCTGGAACAGCACCGCGATGCGGTCCGACAGCTCGAGCAGCTCGTCGAGGTCGGAGGACACCAGCAGCACCGCGGCGCCCTGGTCGCGCAAGGCCACCAGCCGCTGCCGCAGCACCTGCGCCGCGCCGATGTCGACGCCGCGCGTCGGCTGGCTGGCCACGAGCAGCCGCGGCTCGGCAGCGATCTCGCGCGCGAGCACCACCTTCTGCATGTTGCCGCCCGACAGCGAGCCGATCGGCGCGTCGGCCGAGCGTGCGACCACGCCGTGTTCCTTCAGCAGGTGCTGCGCTTCGTCGTGCGCCTTGCGTGCGAACAGCCAGCCGAAGCGTGAGAGGGGTGGGCGGTGGTAGCGATTGGCCATCGCGTTGTCTGCCACGCTCATGCCGAGCGCCACGCCGTCATGCAGGCGGTCTTCGGGGATCGAGGCGATGCCGGCGGCGCGCACGGCACGCGGGCCCTGCCCACTCACCAGCTGCTCGCCCAGCCGCACGTCGCCTTGCGCGGGTGTCTCCAGCCCGGCCAGCACCTCGGCCAGCGGCGCCTGCCCGTTGCCTTCGACGCCGGCGATACCGAGGATCTCGCCGGCGGCGATGTCGAAGGACACCGACTGCAGCGGCATGCGGCCGTCGTCACGCAGCACGGACAGCCTGCGCGCGCTCACGAGCGGCAGTGCGGAACGGGCCTGCACGCGCTGCACGCGCAGCGGCGCCACGGAGCGGCCGACGATCATCTCGGTGATCTGTGATTCGCTCGCGCCACGCGAGGCGAGGCAGCCGGTGACGCGGCCGCCGCGCAGCACGGTGAAGCGGTCGGAGACCTCGCGCACTTCGGCCAGCTTGTGCGTGATGAGCACCACGGTCAGACCGGCAGCGGCCATCTGCCGCAGCGCGGCAAAGAGCGCCTGCACCTGTTGCGGCGGCAGCACGGCCGAGGGCTCGTCGAGCAACAGGATGCGTGCACCCCGGTGCAGCGCCTTGAGGATGCCGACCCGCTGCTGCTCGCCGATCGACAGATCACGCACCGAGGCGCTGGGGTCGACGTCAAGGCCGAAGCGTTCGGCGGTGGCGCGCACTTCGTCGGCGGCGCGAAGCCGGTCGAGCCAGGGGCCGCGGCGCGGTTCGCTGCCGAGCACCACGTTGTCGGCCACGGTGAACGAAGGCACCAGCTCGATGTGCTGCGGCACGAGTCCGATGCCGGCGGCGATGGCGTCTCGCGGGTGGCGAAATGCCATCGGCCGACCATTGAGCACGATCTCGCCCGAGCTCGGCTGCTCAAGTCCGTAGAGCATCTTCATCACCGTCGACTTGCCGGCGCCGTTCTCACCCACGATGGCGTGGATCTCACCGCGCGCGACCGAGAGGTTCACGCCGTCATTGGCCAGCGTGCCGTTGGCGTAGCGCTTGGAGACGTTGCGCAGCTCCAATGCCATGACATCCCGTGAGGTGGTGTTCATGGCGTCGCCGCTGCAGGAGTGAATGCGCTCGGTACGCGCCGCTCGCCACGGGCCACGGCGGTCTCGACTTCATCGAGCGAGCGCAGCAGTTCTGGCGATGCCTGCGACAGCACGTCCGACTGGCGTGCCAGGGCCACGCCGTGCTCGGCAAGGCCCAGCGATTGCGAGCGCCCGTAGGCCAGCTCACCCTTCAGCGCCTGCCCGATGGCACGTACCACTGCGACGTCGACGTTCTTCAGCACCGAGGTCACGATGCGCGAGGCCAGCTGGGGGTGGGAGGTTCGGTACAGGGCGTACTGGTCCATGTCGACGCCGATCGCGTAGCGGTGAGCTTCGCGGGCTGCCTCATTCACACCTTGCCCGGTGGCGCCGGCGGCATGGAAGACCAGCCCGACGCCCCGGCCGAACTGCGCCTTGGCGATTTCCTTGCCGGCGGCCGGGTCGGCGAACGAGTTGGCGTACTGCGTGAGCACAGTCTCACCCGGCACGGCGGCCTGCGCACCGGCGCGAAAGCCGACGATGAAGTCGTCGATGACCGGGAACTGCATGCCACCCACCACGCCCAGGCCGCTGTTCGGCGGCACGCCGGGCAGGCCGGTCTGGTCGAGCCGCGCGGCGAGGTAGCCGGCCAGGTAAGCGCCTTCGTTCTGGCGGAACAGGATCGAGTGCACGTTCTGGCAGCGGCACTTGGCGTAGTCGACCGCGGCGTCGAAGACCACGAAACGTGCGTCGGGGTATTGCGCGGCCAGCGTCTGCACGTACGGCACCATCGTGAAGGTACCGGCCACGATGAGGTCGTAGTCGCCGCTGTCGGCCAGGTCGGTGAGGGCCGCCTGCCAGCGCGTCGGGTCGGTACCGCCCTCGACCACCCGCACGAACACCGGCAAGGTGTCGCGCGCCTGGCGCAGGCCGCTGGCCGCTGCATCGAAGAACGACTTGTCGCCCAGCGTGCCGTTGATGAACAGCGCCACGCGCAGCTTCACGGCGCCCGAATGCTTCACGTCGACCTGCCGGCCCAGTGCCGCCAACCCGTACAGCAGCGAGAACAGGCCCACCAGCCACGCGGCCTGGACGAGGAGCGAACGCAACAGCGGCTTCATGGGTGCAGTCAGGCCGACCCGCTGGCCTTGGCGATGCGAGTGCTGTAGCGGTAGCTCGCCACGTACTTCATCACACAGTATTCGACCGGCTCGCGCCGCTCGGACAAGGTGATGCGCTCGCACAGGAGAATGGGCGCGCCTTCGGCGATGCCGAGCAGGCGGGCGTCTTCGGCGTCGGCGACGGCGGCGCTCAGGTTCTCGACCGCTTCGGCTGGCGCAAAGCCGAACTTGTCGGTCAGTAGCTTGTACAGCGACTGTGCCTGCTCGATCTCTGCAGCCTCCAGCTTCGCGCCGCGCGGCAAGGGGAAATAGGCGTCGTGCAGGCCGACCGGTGAACCGTCGATCAGGCGCACTCGCCGCACTCTCGTCAGCGGGTGCCCGGGCTCCACGCTCAGCAGGCCAGCGACGCCCATCGAGGCGGCGGTGGATTCGACCGCCAGGATGCGCTGGCCCGGCACGCCGCCGCGCAGCTGCGTGTCTTGCGAGAAGCTGTCGATGAAGCGCGACATGCGCCGCACGATGGCGGGTGCCACGAAAGTGCCGCGACCATGGTCGCTGTAGATGACGCCGCGCTCTTCGAGGTAACGCACGGCCTTGCGCACGGTGTCGCGGCTGACTTCGTACTTCTCGGCCAGCTCGCGCTCGGACGGCAGCGCCTGGTTGTCTTTCAGGAGCCCTTGCTCGATCGCGCCGCGAATGATGTCTGCGAGCTGCTTGTAGCGGTGTGTCGGGGTCGTGTTGATTCGTGCCGTGGCCATGGTCTGCCCCACCTGGGCTGTGTGTCGTGTCGATCCCCGATGGTCGCCGGAATCGTCACGGTGGTGTCATCCTATAGTGGTACGTACCATAGTGTCAACGAGGGGCGCGACATTGCAGCGGGATGCGCCACTCATTGAACAGGTCTTCAATAGGTAGTTTCGAGGGAACTCATTTGGGTTGGCTCCGTTCTTGCAAGTCGATTGACAACTGGTACGTACCACGAATACATTGATGGCGCGTTCAGTCCCAAGCACAGACCTTCATTCAACTGCCCATACGGAGTCACAAGCGATGCGACCCTTCCACGGCCTGCCCTGCAATCTGCTGGCGTTCCTGATCACCACCCAAGTGCTTCCTGTGTTCGCTCAGGAAGCTCCCAAGCCGCCCTCCGAGCCGGCCTCTGCGCCTGCAGCCGCTGTGGCACCTGCTGCCCCGGCTGCCTCCGCCGCTGAAGCGGCTGCACCAGAAGCCGCACCCGCATCTGCACCAGCGGCACCCGTTGCTGCACCGCCGTCGGGCACGACGATGGAAAAGGTGATGGTTTACGGTGATGCCATCGGCGTGCGGCAAACGCGCGCCAACGTGAAGATCACCGCAGCCGACCTCGACTACTACCCGCCGGGTGTCAGCGCCGACAAGGTGCTCGAGCGTGTCTCTGGAATTCAGATGGGCTCGTCCAATGCCTTCGGCGGCGACGGGTTCGAGAGCACGATCAACATGCGCGGCTTTGCGAAGGACAGCATCGGCTTTTCGATCGACGGTATTCCGAACGGCCGCACCACGCTGGGCGGTGGCTCTGTGCCGACGCGTTACTTCGACTCCAGCAACCTGGCCGGCGTGGACGTTTCGCAATCAGCAGGCGTGGTGGGTTCACCTTCTCACCAGGCGCTGGCGGGTCAGGTGAATTACCTGACGCTGGACCCGTCGCGGCGCTTCGGCTTCCATGCCGAAGCGGCGGGCGGTAGCGCAGAGTTCGGCCGCGTGTTTGCCCGCGTGGACAGTGGCGAGCTGCTCCCCGGCTTGACCAGCTACCTGAGCGTGTCACGGCAACAGTGGGCCGTTTCCTATGTGGACGACCCGGCGGGGAAGAACGAGCGCGACCATGTGGACCTCAAGACGGTGCTCAAGCTCGACGGCGGGGCCGTCGTCAAGCTGCACAGCAGCTACAACAACCGCAAGGAAGAAAGCGGCACCAACATCGTGACGCTGTCGCAGTTCAACACCAACCCGAAGAGCGACGGCTATACCGACACGTGGACCGGCACGTCGGTTTCCAACGACCGCAACTACCGCGAACTCAAGGGCAATCCGCGCAAGGACGTGTTGACCTATCTCGACGGCGAGTTCCCGCTGGCCGACAAGCTGAAACTCACGGCAAAGGGTTACTACCAGACGCAAAGCGGCATCGGCAAGGAGACCGGGCTTGGTACTGCCGTCCCTGGGTTGGACGGGAACGCCAACAGCATCTACTTCCGAGCCAATGAATACGACATGGTCCGACGCGGCGTGCTGGGCGAACTGGCCGGCAAGCAAAGCGACCTGGTCGATTGGCGCACAGGCTTCTGGTACGAGCGCTCCAACCGCGGCCAGGTGCGCCACTGGTATCCCTTGCTCGACCAGGCGGCAGGCCCGGCCTACTCTGACGTGGCCAGTGCCACCAGCGAAGACAAGCACTGGGACAACCGGATCGCCATGGTCTATGTGGCCAACCGAAGCAGCTTCCTCGACGGACAGCTCAAGTTCGACTACGGCGTGACCTACCTCGACAATAACGTGGACTACTACGCACCGATCCACGACTCGAGGCCCACGACCGCCGACCCCAGCGGCCGGCTCAACTACGTCAACCAAGCCAAGGTCAATTCGGGCGTGCTGCCGAAGATCGGCACCGTGTACGCGCTGTCCGATACAACTGAAATCTTTGCCGGCTACGCCAAGAACGCCGCCAGCGTGACCGACGCGACGCTCGAAGGCGGATCGGCCCCCTCGCTGGCCACGGCCCAGACCGTCAACAAGATGGACACCGCCAACGCGTTCGACCTCGGTCTGCGCCAGAAGGGTGAGAACTATGCGGCCGGCGTGCAGGCCTTCGTCATCGACTCGAAGGAGACCGTGGCTGCCGACATCGTTGGTACGCTGCAGTCCGAGAACGTGGACCAGGGCCGCCGCATCCACGGCGTAGAGGCCACCTACAGCGGCAGGTTGGGCGACAGCTGGCGCTTGTATGGCGCCTACACCTATCAGAAGGGCGAGTACAAGCTGAGCGGCGTCAACGCCAACGGCAACCCGGAGAAGGGGTTCATCCGCGATGGCGCCGAGCTCGTCGGCATTGCGCCGCACAACCTGTTCCTCGAAACCACATGGCGGCTGATGGACGACGTGAAGCTCGCCCTGAACGGGCGCTACGTGTCGAGCCGGGCCGGCTACTACGCCAACCCGCGCGTTGGGCCAAATACTGGCGTTGACGAGCGGTTGCCTGGGTACGCCTTGTTCGGTCTCAACACGTCTTACAGTTTCAGCCGCGCCAGCGTGGGCCTGAACGTGGAGAACATCGCGAACAAGAAGTACATCTCCGGCATCGCGCCCGAATTGATGACGTCGCCGTCCAGCGTCGGCCGGTACTTCATCGGTGCACCGCGCACCCTCGTGCTGTGGGCCAAGCTCGACATCTGAGTGCAACTGGGGTGTGGCTGCGCATCGCCGCGGTCACGCTCGGTCTGGTGTTGGCCGGCTGTGCCGGCACGCCGGGGCCTGCTGCGGTCACTGCTTCGGCAGGCCAGCCGCCCGCTGCTTCGTTCGCTCTGCGCTTGCTCGGCAGCGCGACCGTGGCTCGGCAACCCGAGGGCACGCTGCGTGATTTCGGCGGCATCTCGGGCATCGACCGCGACGCGGCGACCGGCGTCTGGTACCTGCTGAGCGACGACCGCTCGGCGCGGGCGCCGGCGCGCTTCTACACCGCCGCGATCGATCTCGATGCGTCGGGCATTCATTCGATCCGCGTGACCAGCGTCGTGCCGCTCCGGCAGGCCGATGGCAACGTCTTCCCGAATCAGCAGCAAGGCGGCGAGGTGCCGGACCCGGAGGCCTTGCGAATCGATCCGCTCGGCGGCGATCTCCTCTGGTCCAGCGAAGGCGACCGCAAGCGCGGGCTGAATCCCTTCGTGCGGCGCGCATCGCGCGAAGGCCGTTTCGTGGCCGAGCTGCCGCTGCCGGACAACCTGCGCGTTCACCCCGAAGCCGAGCGCGGCGTGCGCGACAACTTTGCCATCGAAGGCCTCGCCTTCACGCCCGATGCATCGGCGCTGTGGGTGTCGATGGAGGCACCGCTCTACGAAGATGGCCCAGTGCCGTCGCTGGAGCAGGGCGGCTTCACACGCTTCACCAAGATGGACCGGCAAGGGCGGGTGCTGGGCCAGTACGCGTATCCGGTGGAGCCGATCCCGCTGCCGCCCAGCGGCGGGCGCCGCCGCGCCGACAACGGCGTGAGCGAGATCCTGTCGACCGATGCAGGCACGCTGCTCGTCGTCGAGCGCTCGGGCCGCGAGGTGGAGGAGGGCGCCGCCTTCCGCTTCGCCATCCATGTCTACGAGGCGAGCGCTGCCGATGCCACCGACGTGAGCCGGACGGCGTCGCTGCAGAGAGGCGGCTTCACCGCCATGCGCAAGCGCCTGGTGCTCGACCTGTCCGCCGCGGGCATCGACACCGACAACATCGAGGGCGCTGCCTGGGGGCCGCGGCTGCCGAACGGCAACGCCACGCTGCTGCTGGTGTCCGACGACAACTTCCACCCGCAGCAGGTCAACCAGTTCCTGGCCTTCGAGGTGCAGCGCCGCTGAGCTGCGCAGGCGGCGTGCAGGTGCCCGGGCATTCGCACACCCGTCGGGCACTTCGCATGGCGCCGCGTCAGCGGGCACCTTGTGCAAAACACTGCTTCTAGGCGTCGCGCAGACCGCGCTTCGCAAGCCACCGGAAGCTCATCATGCACACCAGCGAAACAAGCCCCTCTCACGCACAGGCCGTGCTGCGGATGTTGTCATTGCAGCGGCAGGTCGGAAACGTCCAGGGCGCCTGGCCCTTCGGCGTCGAACTCACGCTGGCCTGGGGCCGGTTCGACATCGGCCAGATGGTGCTCACGCCCGGCATCGACGATTGCAGCCCGAAAGTCGTGGCCGAGGTGCTGCGCACCGGCACTCGGCCGGACCAGCCAGGGATCTGGTGCCTGCTGCGCCACCAAGGCCAGGCGCTGCCCAGCGTGCTGATCCGCGAAGACGCCCTCACGGCGGTCGTCGAGCCTGAGTTCTCGGACACGGAACACAGCGGCTGGTTGGCCGAGGCGGAGACATTCCTGCCGCCAAGCCAATCGCGCGGACACCGCTTCGGAGCCGCAGCGGCGCGCTGAAGAAGGACTTCGGGCAACAAAACTTCACCTTGAGGTTGGCTTCCCGTCACGAAATCATCAGTTGTTGGTCATGTGTTGGGGCGGTGGGCTTCCTAAACTGCCGCAACGATTGATTGGTTTGCCCGCCCCCGCAATGAACGCCGAAGCCGAAGCAGATGGCCATGGACTGCGCACAGCCTGGTTGACAGGCCTGTTGTGCGTGCCGCTCTGCCTGCCTGACGATCAGTCGCAGGCCATCGTCCAGGCGGCGTACACCCATGACATCGGCAAACAGTTCGTCGACGAGATGATCCTCGCCAAGCCTCGCGCTTTGGCCAGAGACGAGCGAGACCGCATGGAGCAGCACGCCGCGCTCGGTGCCTGGCTGCTGATGAACCAGGGCCACAGTGATCCGGACGCCAAGTCGGTGGATGTGGCGGTGGCGCTGTCGCACCACGAATGGTGGAACGGGATGGGCTATCCATTCGGCCTCGCCGGCCGTGCGATCCCGCAATGTGCGCGCATCGTGGCCGTGGCCGATGTCTTCGACGCCCTGGTCAGCGTGCGGCCCTACAAACCGGCCTGGTCGCAGGCCAACGCGCTCGACTACATCGAACGCGGTCGGGGCAAGCAGTTCGACCCCGAGTGCGTCGATGCGCTCGTTCAGGTGGCCTCCACCTTGCCCGTGGCCTGGCAGGAAATGGCGCAAGCCATGGGCACCGACAGCTTCTACGACATGCCGCCGCGCCGGTGCGCCGGTGGGCGGGCCCATCGCGAAAGCCGTTCCACGCCGTCGTGGGCGGGAGCCGCCCGGGCCTGAGACGGGTCGCGCCAAGCGGCGCTTCGCTTTTGCGGCGTGGCCTTCGCATGGCGAGCCTGGAGGCGTCAGCGGTGCAGGCAATCTGGCGGTGACGCCCGCACCTTCGCTGCGGGTCAGCGGATACCCCATGAGCACCATTCAAGGCCTGCGCACGCTGGTCAAACTCAAGCAGCGCCGCTTGGGGCAACTCGACGACGCCGTGAAGGCGGCGCAGCAGCAATTGCGTGGCCAGGTGAGCTCGCTCGGCCAGGTGCTCGACGAAGAAAAGAACTGCCGCGCGCAGGAAGAAGCCCAGCGTGACAAGCTGTTCAACACTTCGTCCAACAAGCAGGGCTTTCGTGCCAGTGACATCGTCACGCTGCAGCACCTGTTGAGCGATGCGACGCAGCGCACGGTGGCCGTCACCAAGCGGGTGGCGCAAGCCGAGCAGCAGGTGGAAGCGGCGCGCCAGCAGGTGCGCTCGGCGCAGCAGGCCCTGCAGCGTGGCGAGCAGCAGCTCGACAAATGCCGGCAACGCCTGAAGGCCGCGATGGACGAGATCGAGCGCTTCCAGGAAGACCAGCAGGACGAGGAGTCGGAAGAAGCCTCCGTCGCCCGCATGCTGGCGGCGGTCCGCGCGCAGGCCGTGGCGGACTCGATGGCGGCGTGAAAGGCTGCGGGCAAGCGCTCGGCCTCTTCGCGGCGAGCGGCGGTGCTTCGCATGCGCCGCGCCAACAGCGCATGCAGCCGGCACATTGAAGGTCTCCAACACCAGCCGAGCACGCATCATGTCCTTCTTGCCCATCTCGCCAGTGTTCGGCCTGGAAGAGCGCAGCGAAATGACGCCGATGCAGCAGTGGGCTGCCTCGCTGCAGGATGTGCCACAGCCTCAGTCGCTGCCGCAGTTGTCGCTGCAGCCGGCATCGCAGGCGCCTGGTGGCAATCTGATGAGCCAGCTCGGAACGCTGTTGCAGACGCTGGTGCCGCTGCTCCAGCAGCTGGTGTTCAGCCTCTCTCAGCAGCATGCGCCGCTGCTGAACAGCTTGTCCGGCTCGCCCTCGGCGATGGGCCCTTCGTCCATGGGCGCGCCGCAACCTCCCTCGATGGCGCCGCCCGTCTCTGCGCCACCGCCGTCGTTTGCGCCACCAGCCGCATCGCCATCGGCTGCGCCTTCACCGGTGCCATCGATGTCCACGCCGGCACCGGTGTCGTCAACGCAGCTGCCGGCCGCTCACAGCGTGAAAGAGGCTGCTGCTCGCACGCAGCCGCGGTTCGTGCCGGTACTGCGTGGCGACGAGCAGCAGAAAGACAGCCAGATCAAGACGCAGGCCGACTTCGGCCGTGCGGCGGATGAGGTGGCGCGCGAGTACGGGCTCGACCCGAACCTGTTCCGTGCGCAGCTGCAGTCGGAATCGAATGCGTTCAAGCAGGACTTCCGCAAGGCCATGCAGGCCGAAGGCGACCTCGACCGCTCGAGCGACAACAACACCTCCATCGGCCTGGGCCAGATCTCGCGCAAGTTCCTCGACGGGCGCGAGTGGTCCGATGGCGGGCCGGGCAACGCACGCGTCGGCTCGCAGGTGGTGAGCACCGAGCAGTACCTGAACAGCCCCACGGTGCAGCTGCGCATGGCCGCGTCCAACCTGACGCAGCGCATTGCCGATCACGGCGGCCTGGAGCAGGGCCTCGCGTACTACGTGTCCGGCAACGCCGACCCGAGCAACAGCCATGCGGCGCAGTACCTGGCCAACATCGAACAGGCGATGAGCGACCCGGCGGTCATCGGCCCCGGGCGCTGACGGGGCCAGCCCGGCGGATCCCGCCATTCATCTTCAACAGGAGCACGTGCATGTCTTCTCAGAGCCCGCGGGTCGAAAGGGACTCGACTGCCTTCTTCACGCCGCTGCGCGATCCCTCGGCCGACCCCTCGCAGTCCCGCAACGTGAAGCTGGGAGACATGCTGCGGCAAGGCGGCCCGCTGGACAGCGGCATGCGGCAACTGGGGTCCACGCTCTTCACCGGCGACGTGGACGAGCATGCCAACAGGGATACCTGCGGCGAACCGTTCGATTGGCGGCGATTGCAAAAGACCAAGGTCTTCGGCCAGGACGGCGAAAGCGGCCCCGCGGGCCTACCGACGAACCTGCGTCCGAAGCAAGACAACGGCGCCGGCCAGCCACACGACGGCGGCAAGCCAGGCAGCGGTCTGACCGAGCTGCGCGAGTGGGTGGCCGAAGAGGGCGCACCCAAGAAACCCGATGCCTTCAGCCCGAAGTTGAGCGACGGAAAACTGGAGTACTCCAAGGACGTTCGTCAGTTCGAGCGCAGGCGGACCAACGAGTGGTCGAACGAGAAGACCGGTGGGTCCACGCAGCCCGATGCGAAGACGCCGGATGCCACGCGCCGCAACACCGGGTTCACCCTTGACCGCACGACCGACCGCACGGATGAGCCAACGCGCAAGCGCGCTCCCCTCAGCGCCGAAACGCACTACGGCAACTACACGCCCGATCTCCGCGAGGGGCGCGCCAACGACGACGTCAAACGCAATACCTGGAAGAGCGGCCACGAAGACGTCAATCTCCTGAACGAGGGCAACGGCTCCTCGAAGACCAACGCCGGGCTGTGGACGGTGACCCAGGAAACCCAGCGCGGCGGCACCGCTGCTTTCGGCATGGGCATGCAGGGCGAGGCCGTCGATGTGATCAAGGCCGGCCCGGGCGAGCTGACCTTGCGCGCCAACGGTCTGTTCGGCATGGAGACGAGCGCGGGCGGCAAGTTCAGCCTGTCGCCTCAAGACGTCGAGCTGAGCGCCGGTGCCGAACTGCGCGCGGGCGCCTTTGGGGAAGCCGGATTCGGCTACCGGCCGGTGACGTGGGAGCCGAAGCTTTTCGGGGTGCCGATCGACCTGTCGCCCGAGCTGGAAGGCGCGGGCCGCGTCTTTGCCGGCGGCGAACTCGGTGGCGGCATCAAGGCGGGCTGGCGCCTGAAGGCCGACCCGACCACCGGCAAGATGGTTCCAGAAGCAGGCATCGAAGCCAAGGCCAACGCGTTTGCCGGCGGCAAGGCCGAAGGCGATGCCTCGGTCGGCGTGAGCGGCCTGGGCAAGGTTGGCGGCAGTGCCGCGGCGCTGGGTGGCGTCGGGGTGGAAGGGAAAGCCTCGCTCGGCGTGAAGCGGGAACCAGGCGGTCATCGCAAGCTGAAGTTCGAGCTCAAGGCTGGCGCGGCGCTGGGCGTGGGCGCGAGCTTTGGTGTCAAGGGCGAGATCGACCTCGAAGGCCTGTTGCGCTTTTTCGAGGGCGTGGGCAAGGCTGGCAAGAAAGTCGTCGACAAGGTGGGCGGGGCCTTCAAGGGTGCTGCCCGCAAGGTGAAGGATGGCGTGACCGGTGTTGCCAAGGCAATCGCCAAGACAGCCACGAATGCGGTCGACAAGGTGAAGTCCTTCTTCAGCAAGCTCTTCTGATCGCCAACTGGATGGCTGGATGGAGCCGAGACATCTCGGGCACGAGGCTCAAGCTGTGTGGTGGCATCAAACGTCGCTGCACTAGTCCATTGCATGCAGCGGCTGCCATAGGGACTTGGCCTAGCGCGGAAATCTCATGGATTGATGAGGGCTCCATCGGCGTTCCATCATGACTGGCGACACATGCGCACCTACGATGAAGCTTCCATTCTCGGAGTAGAACGTATGAGACAGCTTCTTCAATCGTCCTTGCAGCACCCCTCGATCGTGCGCCTCAGCCAGCTGGCGGTCGCGGCGGTGGCGCTGGTGGTGATTTCCGCTTGCGGCGGTGGCGCAGCAGGCGACGTGTCGGCGCCGTCTCAGTCTCAATCGGCGGCTGTTGACGAACCGGAGGAAGGGGCCGAAGTCGCTGTCGACCCAAGCGCGGAAGATGAATCCGAGTCCACTCGCGAGCACAGCCTTGCGGTGGTCAAGACCAGCAAAAAGCCGATCGGCTTTGCAGCTGGCGTCACGGGTGGCGCGGGCGGCGAGGTGGTTCGCGTCAAGACCGCCAAGGAGCTTGCGTATCAACTCTGCCGGAAAACATGGGACGGGTGCATCGACGACGAGCCGCGCGTGATCGAGATCGATTCCGTGATCGACCTGATTGCCGACAAACCAACCCTGTACGCGCCTGGGTGCACGGATTGGGACGTGGACCGCACGAAGAACCCGCCGGTGCGCCCGGCTGCGTGCCCACACCCCTACAAGAAAGAGGTCATGCTGATCGTCAGCCAGAACGAGGCACACCGCTGTGCAGGCGATCCCACGTTGAAAACCCATTCATACAAGGATGCGACCGGCCTGTTGGTGGGCTCCAACAAGACCATCATCGGGGTGGGAAGCAAAGCGGGCGTCAAAGGGCTCGGGTTCAAGCTGGACAAGGGCGTCAAGAACATCGTCATCCGGAACCTGTCGATCACGGACGTCAACTACGGAGAAGTCTTCGGCGGCGATGCCATCACGATATGGGGTGCGTCCGGCGTCTGGATCGACCACAACTACTTTGCCCGCGTCGGCCGCCAGATGATGGTGACCGGCTTTGGCAACGTCGACAAGGTGACCATCTCGAACAACGAGTTCGACGGCCGCACCGAGTACCGTTGTGATGGCAGCCACTACTGGAACTTCCTGCTGACGGCGCCGACGGGGAGCATGACGTGGGTCGGCAACTGGATTCACGACTTCTCCGGGCGTGCGCCGAGCCTGGGTGGCAACGCCTTCTATCACTTCGTCAACAACCTGTTCGAACGCACTCCGTCGAATGGACATGCCTTCGAAAATGGTCATGGGCCGGATGAAAGACTCAACAGTTTCATCGAGGGCAACTACTTCAAGAGTGTGAACGCCCCGGTGGGAGGGGTGGCCCCGTTGTTTGGCTTGTGGAAGCAAACCGCCGCAACCCGAAGCCAGTGCAACAACGCACTGGGACGACTGTGCAGCGGCAACATTGCAGAACCGATGCCGCAGCCCGATGCCATGCGCCAAGACTCGGCCGTCCTCGCAGCCGCAAAGAAGGTCAAGGCTGGCTTGGTCAAGCCTTATTCAGCGTCCAGCGTCGAAGCGACGGTGAAGGCCAATGCAGGAGTGGGCCGGATCTAGCGCAGTGCGGGTGAAGTGATAGAACTCGTCTGAGGCCCCACACACGCCAGTCGTTCAGGCTGGCGTGACGCGGGGCTGCCCAGACGTTTGACTGACCAGCACACCGAGCGGGAGCTTCGTGTGCTGGCCACGAGAAGAGCCCGATCCAGTCTCGGCGCCCGCGACGCCGGCAAGGAACCGCTGCACTTCGTTTCGTTGCGCAGCGCTGCGCGAAGGAGTGCAAGGCGCATCGCAGCAGCTGCGAAGCTCTGCGAATTCGCATCGACTCCGGCACTCGAGATGACTCAATCTGTTTGGAACGTTCAGGCGATGAGAGCCCGGGCATGAGCAACCCGTTTGCCGGGCCCGAGGCGCTGGTCCAACTCGGCGAATCGGCCAAGAGCCTGCTCACGCTGCTGGCCATGTGCAGCCTGCGCGCCTACGTGGCGATGCTGGTGTTGCCGGTCACCAATGACCAGGTGCTGCAGGGCGTGGTGCGCAACGGCCTGGCGCTGACCATCGGCATCTTCATCGCCATGGGCCAGCCGCTGGCAGTGGTGGAAAACATCTCCACGATCACCTTGCTGGCCATCCTCATCAAGGAAAGCCTGATCGGCTTGCTGCTGGGTTATGCCGTCTCGACCGTCTTCTGGATCGCCGAGGGCGTGGGCGTGCTGATCGACAACCAGGCCGGCTACAACAACGTGCAGCAGAGCAACCCGCTCAGCGGCGAGCAGAGCACGCCGGTGGGCAACCTGCTGTCCCAGCTGGCGATCTCGGGCTTCTACATGCTGGGCGGGTCGATGGCGCTGGTCGGGCTGATGTTCGAGTCCTTCCAATGGTGGCCGCTGGACCAGCTGATGCCGGGCTGGTCGCAGATGCTGGAGCGATTTCTGCAAGTGCAGGTTTCAAGCTACCTGCAAACCGTGGTGAAGATCGCCAGCGCCGTGGTGATGGTGCTGCTGCTGATCGACCTCGGCATCGGCCTCATCGCCAAGACAGCCGACAAGCTCGAGCCCAACAACCTGGCGCAGCCGATCAAGGGTGCGGTGGCGTTGCTGATGCTGGTGATGCTGGTGGCCGTGTTCTTCGAGCAGGTGCGCCCACAACTCGCGCTGCATGCGATGGCGCACGACCTGGCGGTCTGGCTGCAGCCGCAGCGCTGAACGACGCGGCGATCCGCCGCCCTTCGCGCTGATGCCAAACGCTTCGTTCGGCGCACACGTGTTGCAACCTTGCGTGCCGCCTCGGTGAGGCAGCCGCGAAGCCCGTCGCAGCTGGATGCGTCCGCGTCTACGCCACATCCAACCGGTTGTCGATGTGGCTGGCATCAGCGGCGTGCTGGCTGCTGAACTGGGCGATGAGGTTCAGGCCCAGGCTGCTCTGGGCGGACACGCGCTCGTAAGCGCGCAGCGAGTACGGCTGCACCGACGCGGGGTTGGCCCATTCGTCCTCGACGGCTTGCTTCGCGGCTTGGATGGCGGCGTGGATGGCGGCTTGTGACGACCCGATCGGTATCGGCACGGCGGCGTCGCCGCTCGCGCCGGCCCTGGCGGCTCGGTCGAGCATCCTCTGGGCAAGACGCTCCGTCGAGCGGTAGGCGTCGATGCGCTCGGCCGCTTCCGGGCGGATGGTGGAGCGGAACGCGAAGGTATGCGTCGGTCGGTTGTACGCGGACACATCATCGAGAAATCTTTGCAGCGTCCTGTGTTCGGTGTCCGCGGTGCGCGACGTGCCCGGCGATTCGAGGCGCGCCTGAACCCAGTCATCGCGGCGTGCCTTCACGTCTGCCAAGAAGCTGTCGAGATTCTGGTGCTCGGTTTCCTTGAACGAGATCTTGTGCAGGCGGCCATCCTGGTACACCGCCTCGCGGCGCTCGGCGCTGCCCGTCACGAACAGGTCCGCGCTGATGCCGACGATCGTTGTGTCGGTGTTCCCTGACGACAGCTTCACCGGCCCCGTGTCGACGCTCGGGCCGGCCGACAGGCGGGCGCCCAAGCCGCCTCGCACACCCCAGCCGGCGATGTGCCGCTCGACCTGCATGCTGCCCGAGGCATCTTCGTAGTGGCGGATGACGCCGCGCTGCGCCTCGACCGCAGCGCCAGCGCTGACCCCGGCGCGCATCCCGAAGCCTTGCACCGCGGCCACGCCTTCGCCGGTGATGCCATGCCGCTTGCGCTCGTCGCCGGCCTCGCCGATCTGGTTGACGGTGAGCTTCGGAAAGTCCTGCAAGAGTTGCTTGAGCAAGGGCTCCTGTGCTTGCCCGGCCTCGGCTGCTGTGCCATCCAATAGCTTGTCCACCAACAGCGCGAACTCGGTACGCAGCTCGCTGACGGGGCGGCCGATGCGCGGCAGGCGAAGCGTCACGCCCTTGAGGTCGGCCGACTCGCTGCCATAGGCCGTGAGGTCCACGTTTCCGCCGGCCTTCACGACGGCCAGGTCGGGTCCGACGAAGGCGCCCACGCCGAACTGGACCGCGTGCTGCCGCTGCGTTGCGATCATCACCTCCATGTCGTAAGGCGGCATCGCGATCTCGAAGACCGCCTGGCGGCCCCACTGCTTGCGGGCATCGACCCGGCCGCGCAGCAGGAAGCCGCTCGCCAGCGACGACACCGTCGCTGTCAGGTTGCGCAAGCCCACGCCGACGATGCCGCCGCTGGACAGGCGCAACCGAGACGAGCCCTCGATGTTGGCGACGATGTGCTTGAGCGCACCGCGTATGCCCTCGCGGCTCACTTGCCGCAGGCGCGTGTCGTGCCCGTGGACTTCGTGATGGGCCTTCTCGAGCTCGCCGGCGATCGCATCGGCCCAGAGCGGCCGGGGCTCGGCGCAGCCCCAGGGCAACGAATCGTGGGTCTTCAGCGCGTCACCGAGCCAGGTGCCGAGTTGCTCCATGCTCATGGGCGTCGAGGCCAGGGTTTCGAACTGCGGCAGGCTCTTCAGCTGAGCCAGCAGGCTCGGCGCGTGATCGTCTTGTGGGCGGCCGCCGGCTTCGGCCAGCAGGCCCGCGAGGCGGCTGGCGATGTCGTCGATCGCGGCGGCGTTGAACTGCTTGCCGTCGAGCCGCGTGCCGGCCTCGGCGGCCAGGCAGTGGTCGAACACGGCTGCGCGGAACAGCTCCTGTGGCACCTGAGCCGGTCCCGCGGCGCGTGCCAGTGGCGCGAGCTGGACCAGTTGTGCGCGCAGCTCGGTGGCCGCCTTGCGCAAGGACGCATCGAACGCCGTGCGGTGCCGGCCGATGGCCGTGCCCCGGTCCACCTGCTGGGCGCCGTGGCGCAGCGCGCGAAATGCCGACTTGCCCTTGATCGGGTTGCGCAGCTGCAGCGTCTTGTCGCCGGCTGCATGCGCGATCCACTGCCCCATCTTCATGATGCGGGCGTTGAGGGCAGCGAAGGCGCTGCCCGGCCCGGTGTCGAACATGTCGTTTCGCACCGCGTTGAGCGTCCAGTCGTTCGGGTGCGCTCCCGCCTGCACGTTGCCCGCCAGGCGTGCTGCCGCGCGGTCGATCGCATCGCCCAGCAGTGCGGTCGGCGGGTTGCTGCTCGCCAACATGGCTGAGGGTGTCGCGAGCGAGGGATCGCGGTCTGCGGTGGCCAAAGCGGTTTTCAACAGCAGGGCGAAGTCGCTTTCGACTGCTGCTGCGACGGGCTCGCCGAATACGGCCTGCAGAACCTTCATGCCGCTCGGCGTGTTGCCAAGTTCCATGGCAGCGCGCCATGCGTCTGCCTCGCCGGGCCGCGTGGTGGGCGCCTCTCGGTGCTGCCACGCAGCAACGACGTCGCCTACCGGGTCGAGCCGGCGCAGTGCCGCCAGGGCAGCGAGCGAGCGGGTTGCGTCCGCGCCGGTGGCGAGCGCCAAAGACTGCGCGATCAGCACCGCTGGCATGCCGGGCAAGCCCACCGGCGCGGCGCTGGCAGCGAGCGGCACGAGGCCCTGCAGTGCCTGCCGAAGCATCGCCTTTGAAATCGTGACCTGGTTGACTCCACCGAACTGGTTCTCGACCAGTCCATGCACGCCGGCTGTGCCTTGCTTCATGGCGTCGATCAGCGGGTGCGTGGCCAAGCCCGAGTTGGCCGCGGCGGAGTCGACGTAAGCGGTGACCAGCGCCGTCTCGGAGCGCGCCGGGCTGGGTGTCACGGCCGTGAGCGGGCTGGCACTCGGGCTTGCAGTGGCCGCGGGCAGCTCCGTTCGCGGCGCCATCTCGGTGTCGTTCGGCGGCGTGGCGCGTGGGGGCAGGGCACTGGGGCGCACACCCGTGTCGCGCTTGTTGGCGCTGTGCTGATGTTGGGAGACCGGGGTCTCCATGGTGTAGCGATGCAGCCCAAGGCTGTGGCGAATTCGATCGAGCATGTTGGTGTGTTCCTTTGCCACGGATCATTCAATCCGGGCAGAGGAACGCCTCCGGAAACGACGAAGACGCGGGCCGGTATGCGAAAGAAATGGCGATCGAACTACGCGTTCGCATATCTGTTTTTCGCGTGTGGGTCTGGCGGGTAGTTTGTGTTCGTGCTGATGAGCAAGGGGATGTCTCGCTCGCGCTTCAGGGGTCTCGATGCCGGTGCGTGCGGTGACGCCCGGACAACGAATCCACGAACTGCTCCTGCGCAAGCACATAGACTTTGTCTGACGGCAAGCGCAACACGGCTGTCTCGCCCAATTCACAAAAGGAACTCCTCATGGCCCTGCGCTTCGGCTTGGTTGGCTGTTGTCTGGTCGTCGCCGGCTGCGCTGGCGGCTCTGGCGATTGCAGTTCGCCCTACGCCAGTTCACCGCAGTTCAAGGGTTGCCTCTTCGTCAATCCCCCCAACCCCTCGGCGCTGCCGAGAGCCAGCGCCTGGACCATCTGGACTCGCTTCATTTTCGGCACCAAGGTGGGCACGGTGCCCGTTGATCCGATCCCGGTTCGGCCGCTGACGACGGCCCAGCTCGAGGCGTTGGACCCGCAGGCCAACCAGGTGGTGCGCTTGGGTCACTCGTCGCACCTGCTGAAGCTGCGAGGCAAGTTCTGGCTGATCGACCCGGTGTTCGGCGAGCGCGTGTCGCCATTCAGCTTCGCGGGGCCGAAGCGCTTCCATGCGCCGCCGCTGACCCTGCAGGAGTTACCGCCGATCGAGGGCCTGATCCTGTCGCACGATCACTACGACCACCTCGACGTGCCCACCATCGAGTACCTGGCCCAGCGAGTGCAGCGCTTTTTCGTGCCGTTGGGCGTGAAGGCTTGGCTGGTGGACATGGGGGTGCCGGCTGAACGCGTGCAGGAGTTCGACTGGTGGCAGGGCGCATCACATGCTGGCGTGCAACTCACCGCCACGCCGGCGCAGCACTTCTCGGGCCGCAGCCTGACCGACCGCAACCGCACCTTGTGGGCATCGTGGGTGATCCAGAGCGGCGAGCAGCGCATTTTCTACAGCGGCGACTCGGGGTACTCCGGCGGCTTCAAGCAGATCGCGGACCGCTTCGGTGGCTTCGACTTGGCGCTGATGGAGAACGGTGCCTATGACGCCAACTGGCCGGACGTGCACATGACGCCGGAGGAGACCATTCAGGCCTTCCAGGACCTGCGCGCCAAGGCCCTGTACTCGGTCCACAACAGCACGTTCGACCTCGCCTTCCATACCTGGCGCGACCCCTTGGACCGGCTCGCCAATCTGGCGGCGGCGAAAGGCATCGAACTGGCCACACCCGAGATCGGCGAGATCATGACTGTGGGCCAGCCCCGCAGCAACAAACGCTGGTGGCAGGCTTTGAAGTAGTGGGTCTTTGCTTTGACGGACCCACAGGGGCGTGACGGACGAGCCTGCCGCAAATCGTGCCGTTCCATCGACAGGCTCACCCCCATTGCGGCGGACGTGCAGCCTGTCGCAACCGGCCCATGTGCGGATTGCGAACGTCTTCGAAAGTGCCGGCTGATGGGTGCCTATGCTTGGACCCCACTTCGCGGCCAGACGTTCGGCGAAGCTGCTTGATTGAGCACCGCGGGCTGGGGGACGGCCGGGTCCTCGTGGTGCTCCATGTGGATGCGGCCGGCGAGCTTGGTCTGGGTTTCGGAAGGGTTGGTGTCGTACATGTTGCCGAAGTGATCGGGCGTGATGCCGTCACCCATCAGCGTGACCTTGGTTCCTGGCTTCAGGAACTCCGGGGGGATGTTGGTCACGTCGATGGTGGTCATGTCCATCGAAGTGGCGCCGACCAGCGGGGCCTTGAACTGCCCGCCCACGAGCACGTAGGCCTTGGCCGGCTCTTCTCCAGGGCGGTTGCCGGCGGCGATGCGCGGCACGCCGTCGGCATAGCCGATGGGAATCGTGGCGACTTGCATGGGCTGCTTGGCGGTGAACTTCAGGCCGTAGCCGATGGCGTCCGATTCGGACAGCTCACGCACCTGGGCAATCTTCGAGGTCAGCGTCAGCACCTGGCGCAGCGGGTTGCTGTCGGCATCGAACGGGGCCTGGCCGTGGAAGGTGGCGCCCATGCGCACCATGTCCTTGTGGTATTCGTTGCTG
>NZ_JBFUFG010000005.1:0-455819 GCF_056403575.1 Rhizobacter sp. P2_G4
ATACATAGCTATGCGAGGCGAACCGGGTGAACTGAAACATCTCAGTAGCTCGAGGAACAGACATCAACCGAGATTCCGAAAGTAGTGGCGAGCGAAATCGGAACAGCCTGCACGTTTTAGCTATCGACTTATCAGAACGGAATGGAAAGTCCGACCATAGTGGGTGATAGTCCCGTATGAAAAAAGTTGATAGTGGAACTAAGCGTGCGACAAGTAGGGCGGGACACGTGTAATCCTGTCTGAATATGGGGGGACCATCCTCCAAGGCTAAATACTCGTAATCGACCGATAGTGAACTAGTACCGTGAGGGAAAGGCGAAAAGMACCCCGGRAGGGGAGTGAAATAGATCCTGAAACCGCATGCATACAAACAGTCGGAGCCCGCAAGGGTGACGGCGTACCTTTTGTATAATGGGTCAGCGACTTACATTCAGTGGCAAGGTTAACCGAATAGGGAAGCCGTAGAGAAATCGAGTCCGAATAGGGCGTTCAGTCGCTGGGTGTAGACCCGAAACCAAGTGATCTATCCATGGCCAGGATGAAGGTGCCGTAACAGGTACTGGAGGTCCGAACCGACTAGTGTTGCAAAACTAGCGGATGAGCTGTGGATAGGGGTGAAAGGCTAAACAAACTTGGAAATAGCTGGTTCTCTCCGAAAACTATTTAGGTAGTGCCTCAAGTATTACCATCGGGGGTAGAGCACTGTTATGGCTAGGGGGTCATGGCGACTTACCAAACCATTGCAAACTCCGAATACCGATGAGTACAGCTTGGGAGACAGTGCACCGGGTGCTAACGTCCGGACACAAGAGGGAAACAACCCAGACCGCCAGCTAAGGTCCCCAAAATTGGCTAAGTGGGAAACGAAGTGGGAAGGCTAAAACAGTCAGGATGTTGGCTTAGAAGCAGCCATCATTTAAAGAAAGCGTAATAGCTCACTGATCGAGTCGTCCTGCGCGGAAGATGTAACGGGGCTAAGCCAGTTACCGAAGCTGCGGATGTGCAATTTTATTGCACGTGGTAGGAGAGCGTTCTGTACGCCTGTGAAGGTGGCTTGTGAAGGCTGCTGGAGGTATCAGAAGTGCGAATGCTGACATGAGTAGCGTTAAAGGGGGTGAAAAGCCCCCTCGCCGAAAGCGCAAGGTTTCCTACGCAACGTTCATCGGCGTAGGGTGAGTCGGCCCCTAAGGCGAGGCAGAGATGCGTAGCTGATGGGAAACAGGTCAATATTCCTGTACCGATATGTAGTGCGATGTGGGGACGGAGAAGGTTAACTCAGCCGGGTGTTGGATGTCCCGGTTCAAGCGTGTAGTCATACCCTTTAGGCAAATCCGGAGGGTTTAGATGAGGCGTGATAACGAGGAGGCTTGCCTCTGAAGTGAGTGATACCCTGCTTCCAGGAAAAGCCACTAAGCTCCAGCTACATACGACCGTACCGCAAACCGACACTGSTGCGCGAGATGAGTATTCTAAGGCGCTTGAGAGAACTCTGGAGAAGGAACTCGGCAAATTGACACCGTAACTTCGGAAGAAGGTGTGCCTTTAGTAGGTGATCCATTTACTTGGTGAGCCCAATAAGGCCGCAGAGAATCGGTGGCTGCAACTGTTTATTAAAAACACAGCACTCTGCAAAGACGAAAGTCGACGTATAGGGTGTGACTCCTGCCCGGTGCTGGAAGATTAAATGATGGGGTGCAAGCTCTTGACTGAAGTCCCAGTAAACGGCGGCCGTAACTATAACGGTCCTAAGGTAGCGAAATTCCTTGTCGGGTAAGTTCCGACCTGCACGAATGGAGTAATGATGGCCACACTGTCTCCTCCAGAGACTCAGCGAAGTTGAAATGTTTGTGATGATGCAATCTCCCCGCGGAAAGACGGAAAGACCCCATGAACCTTTACTGTAGCTTTACATTGGACTTTGAACAGATCTGTGTAGGATAGGTGGGAGGCTTTGAAGCGGTGCCGCTAGGTGTCGTGGAGCCAACGTTGAAATACCACCCTGGTGTGTTTGAGGTTCTAACCTTGGCCCGTTATCCGGGTTGGGGACAGTGTATGGTGGGCAGTTTGACTGGGGCGGTCTCCTCCCAAAGCGTAACGGAGGAGTTCGAAGGTACGCTAGGCACGGTCGGAAATCGTGCTGATAGTGCATAGGCATAAGCGTGCTTGACTGCGAGACTGACAAGTCGAGCAGGTACGAAAGTAGGACTAAGTGATCCGGTGGTTCTGTATGGAAGGGCCATCGCTCAACGGATAAAAGGTACTCTGGGGATAACAGGCTGATACCGCCCAAGAGTTCATATCGACGGCGGTGTTTGGCACCTCGATGTCGGCTCATCTCATCCTGGGGCTGTAGCCGGTCCCAAGGGTATGGCTGTTCGCCATTTAAAGAGGTACGTGAGCTGGGTTTAAAACGTCGTGAGACAGTTTGGTCCCTATCTTCCGTGGGCGCTGCAAGATTGAGAGAGCCTGCTCCTAGTACGAGAGGACCGGAGTGGACGCACCTCTGGTGTATCGGTTGTCACGCCAGTGGCATCGCCGAGTAGCTATGTGCGGAAGAGATAACCGCTGAAAGCATCTAAGCGGGAAACTCGTCTCAAGATTAGTCTTGCCGGGGCCTTGAGCCCCCTAAAGAGTCGTTCGAGACCAGGACGTTGATAGGCTGGGTGTGGAAGCTGAGTAATCARTTAAGCTAACCAGTACTAATTGCTCGTGAGGCTTGACCCTATAATTTTGACAAAAGTCAAAATGGGTAAAACAAGTTATGCCCGTCTTCAATGAAGAATCGTGGCGCAATCAAATAAGCTGACTACTGCAAACTAAATTTTTTGCAGTCGACTCTACAAATTGGCTGTCTTGCATGAATGCAAGGCGGTGACCGGTTAAGCCTGATGACCATAGCGAGGTGGTCCCACTCCTTCCCATCCCGAACAGGACAGTGAAACGCCTCAGCGCCGATGATAGTGCGGGTTCCCGTGTGAAAGTAGGACATTGTCAGGCTATTAATAGAGAAACCCCCACCGCTGACGCGGCGGGGGTTTTTTGCGTTTTTCGCCGATATAAAGTTCGAGCGTCTTTCGGAAAATCACATCCTTCGGTGGCTTACGCGACGCGCAATTCTCTTCGCAGAATCTTCCCTACGTTCGACTTTGGAAGATCGTCTCGAAACTCGATGAGCTTGGGGCGTTTGTAGCCAGTGAAGTTCTCGACGCAATAAGCCGCCAACGTCTCTTCAGATAACTTCAGGTCTTTCCGTACGACAAAGAGCTTAACGGCCTCGCCTGAGCGCTCGTCCGGCACACCGATCGCCGCGCATTCCAGTACGCCTGGATGGAGATTGACCACTTGCTCGATCTCGTTTGGAAAGACGTTGAAACCGGACACGAGGATCATGTCCTTCTTGCGATCGACGATTTTGAAATAGCCTTGCTCGTCCATCACGCCGATGTCTCCCGACCGAAAGAACCCATCGTTGGTCATTACCTTCGCGGTTTCGTCGGGGCGGTTCCAGTAGCCGGCCATCACTTGCGGGCCGCGGATGCAGATTTCGCCAGTTGCACCGACGGGCACATCGCGGCCTTCGTCGTCGCGTATTGCCAACTCCGTCGACGAAATAGGCAGGCCGATCGTGCCCGTGAATGAGGCAGCATCAAAACGATTGATCGTCGCGACCGGTGACGTTTCCGACAGACCGTAGCCCTCCACAACGGGGCAACCCGTGATCTTCATCCACTTTTCCGCGGTGGCTTGCTGAACAGCCATGCCACCTCCGTTGGAGACCGCCAACTCGGAGAAGTCGATGCTGGCGAAATCGGGGTGATTTGCTAGCGCATTGAACAAGGTGTTCACTGCCGGGAACATGTTGACCTTGTAGTCACGAATCGTCTTGATGAACCCCGGGATGTCTCGCGGGTTTGGGATCAGCACGTTCAACATGCCCAAGCGTGCACCGAGCATGTAGCACGCTGTCAGCGCGAAGATGTGATACAGCGGCAGGGCACACACGACCACCATCTGCTTGTCGCCGATGTCATCCAGTTTTGGCTTGAACCAGGCTTCGGACTGGAGGATGTTGGCAACCACATTGCGGTGCAGCAGCGTGGCTCCCTTTGAGACGCCCGTCGTACCGCCGGTATATTGAAGAAACGCGGCATTTTCTGGGCCCGAGTTCGGCTTATGCAACGCCAGCTTTGCTCCAGCTGACACCGCCTGATTAAAAAGCGTGACCGTCCGCCCACCATCGAGCGGCAAGCGAAACTCGGGCACGATCTTCTTGATGTTTCGTACGACGAAGTTGACCAAGTGCCCCTTGGCCCCGAGCAAATCACCCATCGAGGCGAGAACGACGTGGCGAACGCTTGTTTCGCCAATCACCTTCTCAAGTGTTCGCGCGAAGTTCTCGAGGATGAAGATGGCTTCCGCCCCAGAGTCCTTCAACTGATGCGCGAGTTCACGCGGCGTGTACAAGGGATTGACGTTTACGACCACATAGCCGCCACGCAGGATGGCGGCGATTGTTGGCATGTACTGCAACACGTTGGGCATCATGATCGCCACGCGCGCGCCGGGCTTCAACCCGCTTGCTTGGAGCCACGCTGCAAGTGATGTCGACATTCTGTCGATGTCTCGAAATTTCAGGCGGCTTCCCATGCAGACCGCGGCGTCGCGTTCGGCGTACTTGGCGTACGCCTGCTCCAGCAAGTCGACCAACGAGTTGTACTCGGTGATATCCACCTCGGCCGGAACGCCGGGTGGGTAGCTTTTCAGCCAGGGCTTTTGCATGGTGCGGGAATCTCCGACGCGGTTGAGTCGGCGGATGATCCCAGTGACGGGACATCGGGGCTACGGTAATTGTCCTAGCGCTCTGGCGCGAGCGGCTTCATCAGTAGCAGCCTGCTCATCGAACAGCGCCGTCATCAGAAGATGTTCGCGTGCGCTTACCAGCGCCAAGAACTCTTTCGCGCCGCGCATTGCAAGAAAGGTATCAAAGCCGCTCTCCAGAAACTGTTGCAATGCCGCGAGCCCGGCCGCTCGCGCTGGGCTGCGCATCATTCGCAACGTTTGCCGAAGCAAAGGTTTGCGTGTGAGCTCGTCGAGTGATCGTCCGACCGACAAGGTCAGCTCGATTTGCATTTCGCGCTGATCGACGCGCGCTGTCTGCTGCCAAGCGGTGATGTACCGGCTGGCGTCCACATGGTCATCTGCGAGGTGGCGGCCCATTTCGCTGTCCAAACCCTCGGACAAGGCATGCAACTGCGCCAGTGCGTTCACCGTCTCCACCACATCATGGGGAAACAGGCGCACAAGGGCGGGCACGACACGGGCGAACTGCGCGTCGCGGGAACTGAAGTCGCCCGGGCCGTAGAGCTCCTGCAGAAAGAAGCGGGCCGCTCCGCCGTAGCGCGGCGTGGCCAACAAGTCGGCATACGTGTGTGAGAAGCGCCGTTGCTGATACGCCTTCAGCGCCTGCACCCGCTTCAACAGCGCCGGCGACGCGGCCCGCGCCTTCCGTTCAGATGCGACGGTCTCCAGAAAACTCAGGATGGATTCGGCGGTGGCTGGCATCGATGGGGTGCGGGTTTCTCTCGTGGCGACTTAGTCGCTCGCCTCTATGGTTTCGTAGGCGAATGATGCAACACTCGCCCGCCGACAACACTCCTGCGCATGCAACGACGAAGCTTTCTGAAACTGGGTTTTGGTGCCACCACAGCTCTGGTTCTGGTGGGCGGTGGTTTGGCACTGTTCCAACCTGGCCTGCAAGATGGCAGGCTCAACGAGGCAAGCCGCGAAGTCTTTGCGGGCGTCGCCCGTGCCGTGCTCGACGGAAGTCTGCCAGCTGATTCAATTCAACGCCAACTCGCGCTGCAGCTCCATCTTCAACGTGTCGACGACGTGCTTTTCGCATTTCCCCACCCAGTGCAAACCGAGTTGTCGCAATTGCTCGCCATTCTTGCGGCCGCGCCCGGGCGGGTCGCCTTGGCGGGCCTTCACACGCCGTGGCCAGAGGCGAGCGTTGCGCAAGTCCAAACCGCTTTGCAAGGCATGCGAGTCTCGTCACTCGCCCTGAAGCAGCAGGCCTACCAGGCGCTGCGTGACCTGACGAACGCTGCCTATTACGCAGACCCTTCCGCCTGGAACGTCCTGGGTTATCCCGGGCCGAAGGCCCTTTAAACGCATGAGCCAACTGCCCGACCCGATACGCGATGGCCTGAACCGCGGGTGGAAGGTATTCGGTGGGGACCGCAAGGCTCCGCCCGCACAGATCGACTGCGACGTTGCCATCGTAGGCACAGGTGCCGGTGCCGGCATCACCGCCGAACTGCTCACTCAAGCAGGCCTCAGCGTCGTGTTGATCGAGGAAGGGCCGCTCAAGAGCAGCAGCGACTTCCGCCAACGGGAGAGCGACGCTTACCCCAGCCTCTACCAGGAGAGCGCAGCGCGCAAGACGGCCGACAAGGCCATCAACATTCTTCAAGGGCGATGCGTCGGTGGCTCCACCACGGTCAACTGGACCAGCTCGTTCCGCACACCGCCCAGCACCTTGCTTTACTGGCAGAAGCACTTCGGACTGCCCGACATAACCGAGGCTGCCTTGGCGCCCTGGTTCGAGCAAGCCGAGCGGCGGCTGAGCATCGGCCCGTGGTTGACCTCGCCGAACCAGAACAACGAGTTGCTTCGCGCGGGAGCCACCCGACTCGGCATCAGCGCTTCCGGCATCCAGCGCAACGTGAAGGGCTGCTGGAACCTTGGCTCCTGCGGCATGGGTTGCCCGACGAATGCGAAGCAATCGATGCTGGTGACCACCCTTCCCACTGCACTCGACCGAGGCGCGATCTTGCTGGAGCAGACGAGGGCGCACATGTTCGAGACCGTGCAGCAAAAGATCAGTGCACTCATTTGCGTACCGGTTACTCGCAACGGCAGCGTCGCCGCAAAAAGCTCACCCACGCGCATCGTGGCCAAGCACTACGTGGTGGCGGGCGGTGCGATCAATTCGCCCGCCTTACTCAAGCGCTCTGATCTGCCTGATCCGCATGGCCTGCTGGGCGCGCGCACCTTCTTGCACCCGGTGGTGATATCAGCCGCCACGTTCGAGCAGCGCGTCGAAGCGTGGGATGGTGCGCCGCAAACGCTTTACAGCGATCACTTCCTGCAAACTCAGCCCATCGACGGCCCCATTGGCTACAAGCTCGAAGCGCCGCCGATGCACCCGGTGATCTTCTCTAGCACGCTGGCTGGCTATGGGCAGGCGCAAGCCGACGCGCTGCGTCAGTTTCCGCACATGCACAGCCTGCTGGCCTTGATGCGTGATGGCTTCCACCCGCAGTCGACAGGCGGCCAAGTCAAGCTCAAGTCCGATGGCTCACCGGTGCTCGACTATCCGCTGAACGACTTCGTGATGGACGGTGCTCGCCGCGCCTTGCTCAGCATGGCCGAGATCCAGTTTGCCGCGGGAGCGCAGACCGTCACGCCCGTGCATGAGCTGGCTGGCTCATACACGAGCTGGGCGCAGGCGCGCGACGCCATCAACGCGTTGCCCATGAAGCCGCTGCTCACGCGTGTGGTGAGCGCGCATGTCATGGGTGGCTGCGCGATGGGGGCGACCGAGAGCCAGGGTGTCGTCCAACCCGATGGCACGCACTGGCAGGTCAGCAACCTGTCGGTCCACGACGGTTCCTTGTTCCCCACCAGCATTGGCGCTAACCCGCAGCTGTCTGTCTATGGATTTGCCAACAAGCTCGCGACCGGCCTTGCCAAGCGCTTGAGCGGGCGCGATGTGCAGTTGATGCCGCCAACGTGACCTCGATCTGGCCCTAGCATTGGCCGCATGCTTGCCCGCCTCCAGCAATTCACCACCTTGTCGCTCCTCGCCGCTGCGGCGCTGTGGGCCGCGTTCTTCTATCGCGCCGGGCACCCTGCTTGGGCGGGCGTCGGCGTGCTGTTGATCGTCTTCGGCTACGCGCTGTTCCTGGCCCTAGAGTTCATGCTGCTGTGGCGGGTCCACGGCGACGATCCCGCACCCAAGGCAACAGGTGCGCAGTTGCTTAAGGCGTGGTTCAGCGAGACCCACACTGCGCCGCGCATCTTCTGCTGGCAGCAGCCGTTCAGGTCCCGGCTTGTGCCTGATCACTTGCCCACCGCCAACGGCCGCCGTGGGCTTGTGCTCGTGCATGGCTTCGTCTGCAACCGGGGGCTGTGGAATCGCTGGATGCTGCGGCTGCGCGAACGAGATGTGCCGTTCATCGCCGTGAACCTCGAGCCCGTCTTCGGCAGCATCAGCGACTACGCGTCCACCATCGAGCAAGCGGTGCAGCGCATGCAGGAAGTCACGGGACTGGCGCCAGTGCTCGTCGGTCACAGCATGGGAGGCCTCGCCATCCGCGCCTGGGCGGCTGCTTTCGCCGGCAGAGGCCGCGCTCATCGCATCGTCACCATCGGCAGCCCGCACCGCGGCACATGGTTGGGCCGTTTCGGCACCAGCCGCAACGCACGCGAAATGGCTTTCGGCACCGACTGGCAGCGCGCGCTCGAGGCCAATGAATCAGAAGGCGACTTCTCGAACTTCACCTGCTTCTACAGCCACTGCGACAACATCGTGTTCCCGGCCTCCACCGCCACCTTGCCGGGCGCCGACAACCGCCACGTGACGGGTTCCGCGCACGTGCAATTGATCGATCAACCTGAGGTGTTCGACGACGTGCTGGCATGGGTCACGCCCGCATCGTCTTCGCAGCCAACCGACGTCGCCGTGCCTGCTCGATAGGCCACCTGAGCGGTGGCTCTCAGAACACCGTGTCGCTTGCCAGGCGCGCGTCCGCGCTCAATTCACCCTGTTGCGCCACGCGCTCATAGAGCGGCGTGAAATCGGGCGCGGTCGCTTCGAACAGTTGCTCGAAGCCGTTGATGACGAAGTAGGTGCTCTGGAAGCTGTCGATGCGGTACTGCGTGCGCATGATGCGTTCCACGTCGAAGCCGAGCCGCTGCGGCGCCGGGCTCAGCACGCTGTGCCGCAATTCGCCGGTCGACGAGAGGATGCCGGCGCCATAGGCGCGCAGGCCACTGGGCGTGGCGATCAGGCCGAACTCCACCGTGTACCAGTACAAACGCGCCAAGTACTCGCAGGCTTGCAGCCGGCTCGCCTTCAGCCCGCCGGCGCCATAGGCCTGCATGTAATCGGCGAACACCGGGTTGAAGAGCAGCGGCACGTGGCCGAAGAGGTCATGGAAGACGTCGGGCTCGACCACGTAGTCGAACTCTTCCGGGCTGCGGATCCAGCCGGTGACGGGAAAACGGCGCTCTGCCAGCAAGCCGAAGAACGCTTCCTCCGGGATCAGCCCCGGTACCGCCACCACCTCCCAGCCGGTCGCAAGTTGCAGCCGTTCCGAGAGCGCGTCGAAGCGCGGTATCTCGTGCGGTGTACCCAGGTGCTCGACGGCGGCGATGAACTCGTCGCACGCCAGGCCTTTCAGCTGAGCCGCCTGGCGCTCGTACAGGCGTTGATACAGCGCGTGCTCTTGCGCCGTGTAGCGCTCCCAGTGCTGATCGCAGGTGTAGTCGGCCCGCGCGGTGGCGTAGTCACCGCGCGGTGGCCGTGCACCATCGCCGTAGGTGACTGGTGCGACACCTTGGTTGACGGCTTTGTCGTTGGCCAACATCACGCCGCCGATGTGTCCGTCAGCACGCCGCGGCGCACCTGGTCCAGCTCGATGCTTTCGAACAGCGCGCGGAAGTTGCCTTCGCCGAAGCCCTGGTCACCCTTGCGCTGAATGATCTCGAAGAAGATCGGCCCGATCACCGTCTGCGTGAAGATCTGCAGCAGCAGTTCGTTCGGCGCGCCCTGGTGTGTGGCGCCGTCGATGAGGATGCGCAGGCGCTTGAGCTCTTCCAGCTTCTCGCCGTGGTTCGGCAGCCGCTTGTTCACCAGGTCGTAGTAGGTGGCAATCGTGTCCTGGAAGGACACGCCGCGCTGCTTCATTGCATCGATGGTCCCGTAGATGTCGTCCGTGCCCAATGCGATGTGCTGGATGCCTTCGCCGTGGTACAGGTCGAGGTACTCCGCGATCTGGCTCTTGTCGTCCGAGCTTTCGTTGATCGGGATGCGGATCTTGCCGCAGGGGCTCGTCATCGCCTTGCTCTTGAGACCGGTCAGCTTGCCTTCGATGTCGAAGTAGCGCACTTCCTTGAAGTTGAAAAGGCGCTCGTAGAAGTCGGCCCACTCTTTCATGCGGCCGCGGTGCACGTTGTGCGTTAGGTGATCGATGTAGGTGAGGCCGTCCCCGACGACATTGGCTTCCACGCCGGGGATGGGCACGAAGTCGACGTCATAGATGCTGATGTTGCCGATGGCCCCGGGCGCTGCGCCGTCCTTGCCTTGCCAGCGGTCGACGAAGTAGATCAACGAGTCGCCGATGCCCTTGATGGCGGGGATGTTGAGCTCCATCGGCCCGGTCTGGTTGTCGAAGCCCCAGGCGCCCAGCTCCAGCGCGCGTGCATAAGCCTGGTTGGCGTCCTGCACGCGAAAGGCCATGGCGCACACGCTCGGGCCGTGCAGGCGTGCAAAGCGTTGCGCAAACGAATTGGGCTCGGCGTTGATGATGAAGTTGATCTGGCCCTGCCGGTACAGCGTCACGTTTTTGTGGCGGTGCTTGGCGATCGGCCGGAAGCCCATGGTCTCGAACAGATGGCCCATGGCGGTGGGGTCGGGCGCGGCGTACTCGACGAACTCGAAGCCGTCGGTGCCCATCGGGTTGTCCCAGGGGGTGAATTGCATGCTTCGCTCCTGCGCAGATCGATAGATGGTGCACTTTAAGTCGTATGGCCTGCAGGTTTTCTGCAAAATTCACCTCTATCGCTGCGGTTCTCGGCGGAAAACTGCAGAATTAGAGCGATGGAAACTGAATCTACGCTCGATGCCATCGATCGGCGCATTCTTCGTGCGTTGCAGGTCGATGGTCGCATCACTTATGACCTGTTGGCTGCGCAGATCAGCCTGTCACCCTCGGCCACGCTCCGTCGCGTCAAGCGGCTGGAAGAATCGGGCGTGATTGCGGGCTATGTGGCGCTGGTGCCGGCTGAGCGTGTCGGGCTGGGCCTCACCGCCTACATCAACGTCCGCCTTGAGAAGCATTCCGAGGTGCACAAGCGCAACCCGATGGATCTGTTCCGCGCCGCGGTGCAGACCTGGCCCGAGGTGGTGGAGTGCGCCGCGCTCACCGGCGACATGGACTACCTGTTGCGCGTGGTCGTGCAAGACATGGCGCACTACTCACGCTTCATCATGGACACGCTGCTCAAGCACCCGAGCGTCGAAGACTGCAAGACGAGCTTCGTGCTCGACCGGGTGAAGAACACCACGGCCTTGCCGCTGTAGCTCCAGGGCTCAGTTCAGGCGTCGAGCTCGCGCACGAACTTCAGCGTGGCAGCCAGCGAGAGGTTCAGCAGCTCCGACAGCTCCACGATGTCGTCTGGAATGGCCGCGTTGTCCCAGTCTTCGGCCGTGTGCCGCGCGAGGCGGATGGCCAGCACCACGTTCTGCACGCTCGGGTGTTCGGCATGGCGGTCGTCGGTGATGCGGATCAGCAATTCAGGCAAGGCCCAGGCCTTCATCAGCGCCTGTTGCAAGTCGGCCAAGTTGACGTTCAGCAGGTTCGTCTGCGCGACATGCGAACGCAGCGTCGGGTCGGCCTTTTGCGCGGCGCGAAGCCGCAGCGCCAACGCAGGCGCGTGGCACCACAGCAGCATCTCGGCGAAGTCGTGCAGCAGCGCGGCCTCGTAGATCACGGCGGCGTCGTGGTCCATGCGGTGAATGGCGAAGGCCAGCGCGAAATGGGCTGCCCGATGGGCGCGCCGCATCACGTCGTTCAGGCCTTGCTGCGCCTCCGGCTCGCTGGCCAGGCGGTCTTCGATGATCGGCTGCGGGCCGAAGGCGCCGAAGAACGGCGAGATGCCCATCAGCACCACGGCGGCCGTCACGGTCTCCACATCCGTCACCAGCCGAGGCGGGCGGTGGGCCGCTGCATAGGCGAGCACCTTCAGGGTCATCAGCGGATCGTCGGCCACCATCTCGCCGATGAGGTTGGCGTCGACATCGTCTTCGTTGGCGCGCATGGCTTCGAGCGCGTCGGCGGTGTTGCCCATCACCGGGATCTCGGCCTGCTGAAAGTGCGCCACCCATGCAGCCAAGTCACGCAGGGGTTGCGTGAGCGGCGTGGGGGCGGTGGCGGCTGACATGGTCACGGTACTGCGGAATCTTTGCTGTCGTACCGGGGTTATCGGCGTCCCTCGAATGCGACTTGAGCGAGGCTATTTGGCGCCCAGCTTGGCCTTCACGTCCAGCCCGACCTTCTTGTTGACGAACTGCAGCGTTGCCACCTTCGACAGGTCGACTTCGCCGGCCTTGTACAGCCCGGCCTTGACCATCTGGCCATAGAAGTCCTGGATACGCGCTTGGCTCATGGCACCGATGCCGCCCGCGAGCGATTCACCTGAATCGACGATGCCCTGCTGCTTCATCAGCGCGACCGACGCCTCCATTTCGGCCTCGGTCATCTCGGGGTTGTCCTTGATCATCAACGCGGCCGCGGCCTTGCGGTCGCCGTAGAGATAGTTCACCCAGCCGAGCGCCGATGCGTCGACGAATCGTTGCACGAGACCGGGTTTGCTCTTCACCGTGTCGGCGCGCGCTTCGATCAGCGTCGAGTAGGTGCTGAAGCCGTGGTCGGCGAGCAAGTGCACCACCGGTTTGAACTTGCCCTGGTTCTCGACATAGATCGGCTCGGCCACCGAGTAGCCCTGCTGGATGGCCTTGGGGTTGGCGAGGAAAGGACCGAGGTTGTAGTTGTAGGGCTTGAGCACCTCGTCCTTGAAGCCGTGCGTCACCTTGAGCCATTGCCACCAGCTGAACTGGCCGTCCTTGGCGATCAGCGCGAGCGGTGCGTCTTTCAGCTTGTCGAAGTTCTCGTAGCCTTGGCCGGGGTGGGCGATCAGGGCCTGCGGGTCTTTCTGGAACATGGCGGCCACCACCACGGTGGGCACGCCGTTTTTCACGTTGTCGAAGCTATGCAGCAGGTTGCCGGTCATCAGGAAGTCGATGCGGCCCGCCGGCAGCAGCGGCCGGTTGTTGACCTGTGGGCCGCCCTGCTGGATCGTCACGTCGAGCCCGTATTTCTTGTAGGTACCGTCGGCCACCGCCTGGTAGAAGCCGCCGTGCGCGGCCTGGGCTTTCCAATTCGTGGCGAAGGTGACCTTGTCTTGCGCGCAGGCAGCGCCTGCGGCAAGGGTGGTCGCGATGAGGGCGAGGCGAATCAGTCTGGGCATGCAAAGCTCCTGGTCAATCGAATCGGGTGGACTCCGCCGCATGCCAGCGCCCGAGCAAGGCGCGAGACAGTGCGTTGAAGCCCCAGAAGATGATCACGCCGGTCAGCACCAGCAGCGTGAGTGCGGCAAACATTTTCGGCGTCTCGGTGCGAAAGCTCGCCTCAAGAATGCGTGAGGCCAAGCCGGTTTCGCGCCCCGCGGCGCCAGCCACCATCTCGGCCGTGACGGCACCGATCAGGCTCAAGCCGCCGGAGATTTTCAGCCCGGCCACGAAGTAGGGCAAGGCGCTCGGCACCAGCAGCAGGCGCAGGCGCTGCAGCGGTGTGGCACGGTACAGGCGGAACAGGTCGCGCAAGTGGACGTCGGCCGCTCGCAGGCCGATCACCGTGTTCGACAGGATCGGGAAGAACGCGACGATCCAGGCGCAGAGCAGCAGGGCGGCGGTCGTGCTCTCGACGTAGATCAGGATCAGCGGCGCCACCGCCACGATCGGTGTCACCTGCAGCATCACCGCGATCGGAAACAAGGCCACCTCGACCGGCCGCGATAGCGCGAACACGGCGGCGATCAACACCCCGCCGGCGCATGCCAGTAGCAGCGCGCCGAAGGTGATCTTCAGCGTGAACCACCAGCTGCCAGCCAGCGAGCCGAAGTTGCTCCACAGCGTTTGCAGCACCAGGCTCGGCGCCGGCAAGGTGTAGTGGGGGATGTGGGCCAGCCGCACCACCGCTTCCCACGCGGCGAACAGTGCCAGCACAGTGAAGGCGGGCGTCAGACGCAAGATCAGGCGCTGCATTAGGCGACGGCCTGCGCTGCTTCGAGCGCCTGCGAAATCCGCGCGCAGGCCTCGGCGTAACGCGTGGACGTGCGAAATGCTGGTTGACGCGGGTAGGGCTCGGTGATCGCCATCTCGGCGACCACCCGGCCGGGTCGCGCGCCCATCACCAGCACGCGCTGGCTCAGGTACACGGCTTCGAACACGCTGTGCGTCACGAACAGCACGGCCAATGGCCGCGCCTGCCACCAGTGGAGCAGGTCGTCGTTGAGCTTTTGCCGCGTGAACTCGTCGAGGGCGGCAAAGGGCTCGTCCATCAGCAGCAAGCGTGGCTGCGTGACGAGCGCGCGCGCAATCGAGGCGCGCATCTTCATGCCGCCCGACAGCTCGGAGGGAAAGGCCTGCGCAAAGTCCGCCAGACCCACCGATTGCAATGCGGCGTGGGTGCGCTTGGCGGCTTGCGCGCGTGGTGTGCCGGCGAGCCGCAGCGGCAGCCACACGTTGTCGAACACGCTGGCCCAGGGCATGAGCGTCGCGTCCTGGAAGACGAAGGCGGTATCGGCCACGGTCTGCGTCGACAGCGCCGGCGAGCTGATCTGGCCGGCGCTTGGGCGCTCCAACCCGGCGGCCAGCCGCAGCACGGTGCTCTTGCCGCAGCCGGACGGCCCCAGCAGCGAGACGAACTCGGTCGATTCGACCTGCAGCGACACGTCTTTCAGCGCCAGCAGGCCGCTGTCGAAGCGTTTTTCGATGTGCTCCAGGGTGATGACGTTCGGCATGGCGGCGAGTGTGCCTGCGTTTGCGGAATACCCGGGTTTGACGTCCTCGCGCCGCGAGCAGAAACTCGTGCCTGCAAGGGGAGTAGCCCTTCGCCAGGCCGTCGTCAGCACGGGTGCGCAGCACCCCGGCACCTGGGCAGCGCTTCACATGCCGGGCGCTGTGGGCAAGACCTTCACCGGTCACGGCGTTCGCGCGCCGTGGGTTCTTCAAGACTTGGTGAAGGCAAGCGTCATGGACATCCTCTCCCCTGAGTTCTTATCGGCCTTGATGGCCATCGTGCTGCTCGACTTGGTGCTCGCCGGCGACAACGCCATCGTTATCGGCCTGGCGGCGCGCAACGTGCCACCCGCCATGCAGCGCCGGGTCATCTTCTGGGGCACGGCCGGCGCCATCCTCATCCGCGGGCTGCTCACGCTGGTGGTGGTGTGGCTGCTCAAGATTCCCGGCTTCCTGCTCGTCGGCGGGCTGGCGTTGGTCTGGATCGCGTGGAAGCTCACCCGTGACGAAGGCGGCGGAGAACACAACATCCGGCCCGCGGCCACCGTGCGGGGTGCCATCCAGACCATCGTGGTCGCCGATGCCGTGATGGGCGTCGACAACGTGCTGGCCGTGGGTGGCGCCGCGCAGGGCAGCATGCTGCTGGTGATCCTCGGCCTGCTGATCAGCGTGCCCATCGTGGTGTGGGGCAGTACCTTGATCCTCAAGCTGGTCGACCGTTTCCCGGTCATCGTGATCCTTGGTGCCGGCGTACTGGGCTGGACGGCCGCCCGCATGATCAGCAGCGAGCCGCTCATCAGCGGCTACTTCGAGCACCAGCACTTCGCGCACCTGGCCTTGTACGGGCTGATCGTCGGCGGCGTGACGCTTCCGTTCCTGTGGCGTCACGCGGCGCCGCGCGAGCAGGCGAGGGGCTTGCTCGTCGTGCTCTTGATCGTGTGGCTGGGGGTGTTCGACTTCATCGAGGAGTCGCTGGGCTGGGAGAACGAGGCCATCGACACCTGGCAGTGGTGGCACGAAGGGCTCGACCTGCTGATGTGGGTCGGCTGGGTGCCGTTTGCGCTGCTGGCGTATCGCTATGTGCTGCGCGTTCAGACGGAGTCGGAGGCCAAGCACCAGCACGCGCACAAGAACGCCTGAAACCGGCCGCGGCGGCCGGTTTCAGGCGCAGATCACAGGCGCTTCACGCCGGGCAGGTAGCCGAGGAGCTCCCCATCCAGGTAGAGCGCGCCGCCTTCGGGCGCGCCCGCTTCGGCATGGAACTCCAGCACGGTCGGCGCACGGCTGGCCGGTGCAGGAGCGGGCAAGGCCATTTGCTGAGCCAGCTTCGCCAGCACGGCGCTGGCGCTGCTCAGGCTCGTGGCCACCACACGGCGTACCGGGTGGGTCCAGGGATGCGGCGCCGTTTCGGGCTGCCACAGGAACGGTTTCAAACGGGTCATGATCGTTTCCTTCAGAGGCCGCCCTCGTGGGGCCTGGCCATGTGTTCATGGGCTGTCTTTGCTTCGGGTGAGCTGGTCGAGTTCGCGGCGCAGAGTGCGGCCGACTTGCTGCCGCATCGCACCGCCATGCGGGCGATGACTGCCTGCACGCCGGAAATGCGCTGCAGCGACCAGCGGGTTGCGGGGTTTGGCATTGGCGATGGTGATCTTCATGTGGCTTCTCCTTCGGGTGGGCTGACGGGCAGAAAGGCGCGGCAAAAACAAAACGGCCCGGGTGCAGTGACGCAACCCGGGCCGTTTGAGGCTCTGTGTTCAGAGCACTCAGTGTGGCGATGCACCGGGTGGCGCCTCCATGGCACCGATGACTGAGCACGAAGCCTGCGCAAAGCGCGGTTTCGTTGAATTCAGTGCATGGGTTGAGAACATGGGGCTCCGGGAAAAGGGTGGGTCGAACGGGGTGTCGTTGCGGGACTGCCTGGCTCCGCAACTTGCGCAAATGATAAACATCTGATTATCTTGCGCAAGGGGTCTTGCGCACTTTTTTCTAGGGGGTTCCCGAATCAGCGCGGATTCAGCGTTTCCGTTTCAGCGGCGCCACACCGGCCTGGGTGCGAACCCAGAGGTCCTGCGGGTCGTCGGCGGGCTTGACGGTGTTGCCCGGCTTGGGTGGGGTGGGTGGTGCGGGCGAGAGCACCTCGCCCAGCAGATCGAGCAGGCGCGCGCGGGCGCGCTGCGGGTGGCGCCGGTAGTACGTGAGCACCAGGCCGACGATGAAACGCTCGTCGTCGTCTTGCGGCACGCTCGATGTGTCGGCCTCGGCGGAGCGCTGGGAAGTGGGCGACGCGGTGGCAACGGCAGCGCCGTCGTGCGGCTGGTCCATCCAGCCGACCGGCTTGTGGCACAGCTGCTCGAATTGCCGCGCAAGCCGCTCGCCGATCTGCCGTGAGCGGCCCTTGATCTGGCTCCAGTAGCTGGGTTGGATCTGCAGCCGCTCTGCGAAGCGGCCTTCGAGGCCGCGCAAGGTAGCGGCATCGGGGTGTTTGACGGTGGCGCGGACAAATTCGTCGAACAGGGCCAGCGCGTTGTCGAGGCGCGTCTGCGCCACATCACGGGGACCAGTTTGCATGGGTGCAATGATAAAGCTCTCTTGAGCAGGCAGCTCGTGTGGCGCGGACGGCGCATGCCGTTTGTCACCGGGGCGATCTTTAGAATCGCCCGCCTGTCGATCCACCGGAACCTGCTCCATGACCACGCTCGGAACCCCTCTGTCTCCCTCGGCCACCAAAGTCATGCTGCTGGGCAGCGGCGAGCTGGGCAAGGAGGTGTTGATCGCACTGCAGCGCTTGGGCGTCGAGACCATCGCCGTCGACCGCTACGAGAACGCGCCCGGCCAGCAGGTCGCCCACCACGCCCGCACCATCACGATGAGCGACCCGGCGCAGCTGAAGGCGCTGATCGAGGCCGAGCGGCCGCACCTGGTGGTGCCCGAGATCGAAGCCATCGCGACGCCGATGCTTGAAGAGCTGGAAGCTGCAGGCACGGTGCGCGTGATCCCGACGGCTCGCGCTGCGAGCCTCACGATGGACCGCGAAGGCATCCGCCGCCTCGCTGCCGAGACCCTGGCGTTGCCGACGAGCCCGTATGTCTTCTGTGATTCACTGGCCGAATTGCAGGCCGCCATCGACGGCACGGGCGACAAGAAGGGCATCGGCTACCCCTGCATCGTCAAGCCGGTGATGAGCAGCTCGGGCAAGGGCCAGAGCAAGATCGACGGCCCCGCCGACGTGAAGAAGGCCTGGGACTATGCGATGGCCGGCGGCCGAGTGAGCCGCGGCCGCGTGATCGTCGAAGGCTTCATCGATTTCGACTACGAGATCACCCAGCTGACCGTGCGTGCCGTTGGGGCCGGCGGCCAGATCGAGACGCACTTTTGCGAGCCGATCGGCCACATCCAGGTGAGCGGCGACTATGTCGAGAGCTGGCAGCCGCACCGCATGACGCCGGCTGCGTTGCAGCGCTCGCGTGACATCGCCAAGGCCGTCACCGACAACCTGGGCGGCCAGGGCCTGTTCGGCGTCGAGCTCTTCGTCAAGGGCGACATGGTTTGGTTCAGCGAGGTCAGCCCGCGCCCGCATGACACCGGCATGGTCACGATGATCACGCAGTGGCAGAACGAGTTCGAGCTGCACGCCCGCGCCATCCTTGGCCTGCCGGTCAACACCGGGCTCAAGAGCCCGGGGGCCAGCGCCGTGATCTATGGCGGCGTGGACGCGACGGGCATTGCCTTCGATGGCGTCGACGAGGCGCTGCGTGTGCCCAACACCGAGCTGCGCCTGTTCGGCAAGCCTGAAAGCTTCGTCAAGCGCCGCATGGGCGTGGCGCTGGCTTTCGATGCCGATGTGGAGATCGCTCGCATCAACGCCAAGGCAGCCGCAGCCAAGGTCAAACCGCGTCAGGTCTGAGCAATGCGCCGCTTGCTGCGGTGATCCGGCGAGGTGTGCGTGTACTTTGTCACGGGGCCCGTGCCAGTACTCGCACACAAGCCGGCCCTCGCTGAGTAACCTCTGTGTCTTGTGCAGCGGGTGCCCTCGGCTCCCGTGCACGCTGCACGAAACGAGGTTCACGATGGACATGATGGCAATCACAACGGCACTGGCGGCCGCATTGATCGGGGCCATGCTGGGCGCGACCCTGGCTTGGCGGGTCATCGGCAGCCGCGCCGCGGCCCGTCATGCCCGTCTCGTGACGACGGCACGTGAACAAGTCGCCGCCAGCTCGCAGAACCTGCGGGCCGTCAATGCCAGGCTGCAGGCCGAGCTGGAAAAGGAAAAGACCGCGTCGCAGCAACGCCAGGCCGCGTTTGCGCTCGAACAGCGTTCTTCAGTGACCCGTCTAGAAGGGCAGCTGCGTTTTGCCTATGCCGAGATCGACCGCCTCAATGCGGCGACGCGTGGGCCCGGTGCTTCCGCTCCCGACACGCAGACCGACAGCCATGGCTTCGCGCTGACCCGCCCTTACGAGCGCTGAAACGACCTCGCTGGTCGGTCTGCCACCGCCCCGATGCCGAGCCCTTTCCCGGGGCACGCCTTTGATAAACTGACCCCCCGCTGCCGGGCTCCACAGCACACGCGCTGACCGGCGCAGACACCTCACCGACTCCTCGCACGCATGACCTCTTCCCAAACCGAGCTCCAGCGCGAAGTCGCCGCACTGCTCGTCGAATCGCTCAACCTCGACATGACCCCCGAGAGCATCGACCCGCAGGCCCCGCTGTACGGCGACGGGCTGGGCCTGGATTCGATCGACATCCTCGAAGTGGCGCTCGTCGTCTCTCAGCGCTATGGCTTCCAGCTGCGCTCCGACGACGAAGACAACGTCCGCATCTTCACCTCGCTGGCCAGCCTGAGCGAGCACATCGCAGCCCACCGCGTCGGCTGAGGCCGCCATGCAAGTCCGTTCCGCAGCCCGCATCGCCGCGATGGTCTTGGCGGCCGTGGCCTATGTGGCCGGCTCCCACTGGCTGATGACGCAGACCCAGGCTTCGGCCTGGAACGTGGTCGGCGTGTTGATGCCGATGCTGCTCGTCGTCGCGGCCGGAGCCTGGCGCAGCGGCCACCGTTTCGTCTCGGCACTGTCGCTGCTGGTGATCGCGGTCTTGTCCGGTCTGGCCATCGCGGGCGTGAAGATTTCGGGCAACGGCCTCTACCTCGCTCAGCATGTGGGCATCAATTTCTTTCTAGCGATCGTCTTCGGCAGCACGCTGCGCGCGGGGCACACACCGCTGATCACCGCACTGGCGCTGCGCGTTCATCGTGGCCGCCTCGCGCCGGGGCAGGCCGAGTACACCCGCCACTTGACGCAGGCCTGGGTCATGCTCTTCGTCGGCATCGTCGCGATCTCGCTCGCGCTCTTCTTCTTTGCGAGCTTCGAGGCCTGGGCCGTCTTCGCCAACCTGCTGACCCCCGTCGCCGTGGCGCTGATGTTCGGCGGCGAGCTGATGATCCGCTACCGCCTGCATCCGCAATTCGAGCGCTCGACCGCCGCCGACGCCATTCGCGCCTACATGCAGAACAGCAGGGCGCGGGCCCAGTCCGCGCAGGGCAACTCGGCCCCATGAGCAGCCTGCCGCTGATCTGGGCCGATGACCTGGCGGCGCCGTTCGCCTGGCGAGACGGCCAGGCCATCTCGCGCCACCAGTACTTGGCCGATGTGCGGCAGCTCGCCCAGCTGCTGCCCGAAGCGGGCGCCATGCTCAACCTCACCGGCGACCGCTACCGCTTCGCGGTAGGTATCGGCGCCGCGATGCTGCGCGGTCAGAGCAGCCTGCTGCCGCCCAACCACACGCCCGACATGATCGAGCGACTGCGCGGCCTGTTCCCGGCGGCCTATGCGCTGGTCGACCATCCGTCGATCGAGGCGGCGCTGCCCATCGTGCGCTACCCAGCCGAGCCCGCCGCTGTCTCGAATGAGACCGAGGTGCCGCTGATCGATGAAGCCGCGCTTGCGGTGCAGGTGTTGACCTCCGGCTCCACTGGCGCACCCGTGCCGCACGCCAAGCGCTGGGGATATCTGCACCGCGGGGCGTTGTCCGAGGCACAGCGCCTGGCCGAGCAGATGGGGCTTCGCCACATGAACGGCGTCACCTTGCTCGCCACCGTGCCGGCGCAGCACATGTACGGGTTCGAGTCGACGGTGCTGCTCGCGATGCTGAGCGGCGCCGCGATCGACACCGGCCGGCCGTTCTATCCCGCTGACATCGCCGCAGCACTGTCTCGTGCGGCACGGCCGCGCATGCTGGTCACCACGCCGTTCCACTTGAAGTCGCTGCTCGACTCAGGTGTGGACCTGCCGGCGATCGACCTCACGCTGTGCGCCACCGCGCCGCTGTCTCCGCAGCTGGCGGCGCGCGCCGAGGCTGGCCTCGCGGCACCGCTGATGGAAATCTACGGCTGCACCGAGACCGGCCAGGTCGCGACACGCCGCACCGTGGCTGGCGCCGAATGGCGCACCTTCGACGGCCTCTACATCACCGGCGACGGCGACGCGTCGGTGGCGCAGGGCGGCCACGTGCCGCTGGCGACCACGCTGGCCGATGTGCTGGAGGTCATCACGCCCACGTCGTTCCGCCTGCTCGGGCGCTCCAACGACTTGATCAACATCGCCGGCAAGCGCAGCTCGCTCGGCCACCTGAACTTTCACCTCAACACCATCGAAGGCGTGAGCGATGGCGCGTTCTGGTTGCCACCCGACGACGCGACAGACGGCGTGGTGCGACTGATCGCCTTCGTGGTCGCGCCCGCCGTGCCGCCGGCCGAGCTGAGCAAGAAGGTCACCACCGCGATGCGCCAGCGTGTCGATGCGGCTTTCGTGCCGCGGCGCGTGGTCTCGGTGCCCGAGCTGCCGCGCGTCGAGGGCACCGGCAAGCTGCCGGCCGGCACCTTCAACGCATGGGCTGAACGCATGCTGGCCGCCGGCCCGAATCGCCCGGCGGGCGAAGGGTGACACAGACTCCGCGGGCCATCATGGACGTCCTGGTGCCCATCGATCACCCTGCTTTCGCAGGACACTTTCCGGGCCAGCCCCTGCTGCCCGGTGTGTCCTTGCTGGCCGAGGTGCTTGAAGCGGTGATGCAAGACGCCGCGCTGTCGGCTGCCGTCGGGCCTTCGCCGCGCCTGGGCACCGTGAAGTTTCTCGCGCCGGTTCGGCCCGGGGCCGTGATCTCGCTGCAATTCGACCTGACGGCAAGCGCCGTGCGCTTCGACGTGCGCGAGGCGGATCGCCAGGTGGCGTCCGGCCACTTCGAGAGAACGACATGAGAGCGCCGGTCGAAGGCGGCGCGACCAGCTGGGTGGCGGAGCGGGAGCGCAGCCACCTGTGGGCACTGCACCTGATCCGCTGGATCGCGCTCACCGCCGGGCGTTCGGCCACGCGCTGCCTGCTGCATCCGATCGCGCTGTACTTCCTGCTCGCCAACGGCAAGGCGCGCCGCGCGTCGACGCGTTACCTCGGCCGCGCGTTGAAGCGCCCCGCGCGGCTGGGCGATGTCTACCGCCACATCCACCGCTTTGCCTCGACGGTGCTCGACCGCATCTACTTTCTGCAGGAGCGCTTCGAGCTGTTCGATGTGACCACCACGCACGGCGAGCTGATCCACCTGCCCATCGAGCAGGGCGAAGGCGTGCTGATGGTCGGCGCGCACCTGGGCAGCTTCGAGGCCTTGCGGGCCAATGCAAAGAGCCGCGGCGCGCGTGTCGCGATGCTGATGTACGAAGGCAACGCGCGGCTCATCAACGCAACGCTGGCGGCGGTGGCGCCCCAGGCCGAGCTGAACACCATCGCGCTTGGGCAGCCGGGGGCCATGCTGTCCCTGCGCCACTGGCTCGACGAAGGTGGCATCGCCGGCCTGCTCGCTGACCGCACGCTGCCGGCGCAGTCGGGCCGCTCGCGCACGCTGCAGCTCGATTTTCTTGGCCATTCGGCGGCGTTTTCCGATGGCCCTTTCCGCCTGGCTGCCATGCTGCGCCGCCGTGTCGTGTTCATGGCCGGCCTTTACCATGGCGGCAACCGCTACGAACTGCGTTTTGCCGAGCTGGCTGATTTCCGCGGGCAAGGTGCCGACCACCGTATGGAGACGGATCGGCTGGTGCGCGAGGCGGTGCTGCGCTACGTGGCGCTGCTCGAGGCACTGTGCCTGGAGTCGCCATACAACTGGTTCAACTTCTTCGATTTCTGGGCTGACGATGCCAATGCACCTCCCGCAAAAAACGATTCGCCTGCCTGAGCGGCGCGCGCTGCTGGCGTTCGCGTTGTCGTGCGTGCTGTCGTTGCCCTTGCAGGCACAGACCGCCTTCGATCTGCCACAGCTCACCCAGCTGCTGTCGCAAGTGAAAACCGGCGAAGCCACGTTCAAGGAAAAGCGCACCGTCGACATGCTGGAGCGCACGCTCGAGTCGTCGGGCCGCCTGTCGTTTGCAGCCCCCGACACCTTCGTCCGCGAGACGCTCAAGCCGCGCCAGGAAAAAGTGGCCGTGGTGGGCAACAGCGTGACCATGAGTGCCGGCAGCCGCAGCCGCACCGTGCCGCTGGATTCGGTGCCCGAGGCGGCCGTGATCATGGAAGCCATCCGCGGCACGCTCACCGGCAACCGCGAGCTGCTGGAGCGCCATTTCAACGCCGCAGTTTCAGGCAGCGCTCAGCGCTGGTCGCTCGAGTTGGTGCCCATCGAGCCGCGCTTGCGCGAGCTGGTGCGCTCGGTGCAGCTCGGTGGCCAGCAATCGCAGGTGCGCGAGGTCACGGTCACCATGTCCGACGGGGACCGCTCGGTGATGACCATCGAGCCGATGGCCGCTGCTGCACCCAAGCCCGCCGCTTCGGCGAGCTAACAGAACGATGTCCGACACCCCGGTGCGCAGCGGCGCATTCGCGAGGCGCGGCGCGCTGGCCGTGTGGCTGCTGTGCGTGCTGGCTGCGATCGGCATCACCTGGCGCACGACCTACGTGGCCGACCTGTCGGCGTTTTTGCCGTCGACGCCCAGTGCCGAGCAGGCCGTGCTGCTCGACCAACTGCGCACCGGCGTGGCCGCGCGGTTGGTGCTGATCGGCATCGAAGGCGGCACACAAGAGGCGCGCAGCAAGGCTTCGCTGCAGCTCGCCCAGGCGCTGCGCAAGAGCGGCGCATTCGAGGCGGTGCACAACGGCGACAACTCGCAGTTCGCTGCCACCGGCAAGTTCCTGTTCGAGCATCGCTACCTGCTGAGCCCGGCGGTCGACGCTCAGCGCTTCACGGCCGAAGGCCTGCGCGCGGCGATCGATGAATCGACCTCGCTGCTGGGCACGCCCGCGGGCGGCGCCATCAAGTCGGTGATCCTGCGCGACCCGACCGGCGAGACGGTGCGCATGGCCGAAAGCATGCTGCCGACGCAGGCGCCGCGCAGCGAAGGCGGTGTGTGGGTCTCGCGCAATGCGAGCCGCGCCGTGCTGATCGCCACCACCCAGGCCGCAGGCGCCGACCTCGACGCGCAAGAGCGCGCCTTGCAAACTGTGCGCGAGAGCTTTGCGCCGCTCGCGGCCCAAGGGCTGCAGCTCGTGGTGTCGGGCTCGGGCACCTTCGCGGTGGCTTCGCGGGCGCAGATCAAGCACGAGGTCGAGCGGCTCGCCATCGCCGGCGGTGTGGCGATCATCGGCATCCTGCTGCTGGCCTTTGGTGGCTCGCTGCGGACGCTGGCGAGCGCGCTGCTGCCGGTGGCGTGTGGCGTGCTCGCGGGCATCGCGGTGGTGAGCCTTGCGTTCGGCAACGTGCACGGCATCACGCTGGGCTTTGGGACCACGCTGATCGGCGAGGCGGTCGACTACGCCATCTACTACCTGATCCAGGCGCGCTCTCGGCCGGGAGCGCCCAAGGGCGCCGGCGCTCGGCAGTGGATCGCCGACAACTGGCCCACCGTGCGGCTCGGGCTGCTGACCTCGGTGTGCGGCTTTGCAGCCCTGCTGTTCTCGGGCTTCCCCGGCTTGGCCCAGCTGGGCCTGTTCTCGGTGGGCGGTTTGGCCGCAGCGGCCTTGACCACGCGGTATGTGTTTCCGGTGCTCGCACCCGATGGCGCGCCCGGTACCGGGCTTCGCCAGCAACTCGGCCGGTTCGTCGGCTGGTGCACAGCCTACTTGCCGCGTGCACGCTGGCCGTTGGCCGCGGTTGTCGTGGTCTCTGCCGCCGCACTCGCATGGCTTCCTTCGGCATGGCACGGCAGCCTGTCTTCGCTGAGCCCGGTCGGCGCCGAGAAGATGAAGCTCGATGCCGACTTGCGCGCCGACGTGGGCGCCACCGAGACCGGCACCATCGTGGCGGTCTCGGCGGCCGACGAAGCCGGTGTGCTGGCCCAGGCCGAAGCCGCCGGCGCGCGGCTCGACCGGCTGATCGAGGCCGGCGTCATCACCGGCTACGAATCGCCGGCCCGCATCCTGCCCAGCCCGGCGACGCAGCAGAAGCGCCGCGACGCGCTGCCCGATGCGCCCACGCTGATGGAAAGCCTGGTCCAGGCCACGGCCGAAGGCCCCTTGCCGGCGCGGCGCCTGGGTGGCTTTGTTGCCGACGTGCAGGCGGCGCGCCAACAGCCATTGCTCACACTCGCTTCGCTAAAAGGCACACCTCTCGCCTCGGCGTTGTCGGCCCAGTTGCTGCCGGGCAGCGGGTCGCACCCGTGGCGGGCGTTGCTCAGCGTCCAGGCGGGTGGTGCAGGCGCGGATGTGGCGAAGCTGCGGACCGCCCTGGCCGACCTGCCCGGCACGCAGGTCGTCAACATCGGCGACGAACTGGGTTCGCTCTACCAGCGCTATCTGCATGAAGCCACGATCCAGGCGCTGCTGGGCGCGTTGGCGGTGTGCGTGCTACTGGCGCTGCACCTGCGCTCATGGAAGCGGCTGTTGCGCATCGCTCAGCCGATCGCCGGTGCCGTGCTGATCGTGCTGGCAGTGATGAGCGCGAGCGGCGTGGCGCTCGGCATCCTGCACCTCGTGGGGCTGCTCCTCACGGTCGCCATCGGCTCCAACTACGCGCTCTTCTTCGACCAGATCCGCAGCCAGCAAGAGGCCCTGCCGGCCGACATCTCGACAGCCGTCGACAACGACACCATGGCTTCACTCGCGCTGGCCAACCTCACCGCCGTGATTTCGTTCTGCCTGCTGGCGTTTTCTAGCATCCCGGCGCTGTTTGCGGTGGGGCAGATCGTGGCGCCGGGCATTCTGCTCAGCCTGCTGCTGTCGGCCGCGTTCATCCCCTCGCCAAGGCGGTGATTCCCAAGGGGCCGCCCGAGGACCCTTGTGCAAAAATCAGCCTCGCTTCAGCCGCACCAGCATGCAGTCTTCCACCCCCACGACGCTCGACTCCAGCCCCCAGCGCTGGCATGCGCCGCTGTTGGTGAAAGCCAGCGTGGCGTGCCACGTCGGCGCCGGCCTGGTGGCACTGGCCGAGCCCTCGCTGTGGCCCTGGGCAGCGGGCGCCGTGGTGCTCAACCATGCCGCACTCACTGCGGCCGGCCTGCTGCCTCGCTCGACCTGGCTCGGCCCCAACATTCGCCGGCTGCCCGAAGCGGCGGCCGCGCGGGGCGAAGTCTCGATCACGATCGACGACGGCCCCGATCCGGCGGTCACGCCAGCGGTGCTCGATCTGCTCGATGCGCACCGCGCCCGTGCCACCTTCTTCTGCATTGCGCAGAACGCACAGGCCCATCCACAGCTGTGTCGCGAGATCGTGCGGCGTGGGCATAGCGTGCAGAACCACACCCACCGGCACTCGCACGCGTTCTCGTTCTCCGGCCCGCGTGCCTTTGCGCGCGAAATCCAGCAGGCGCAAGACACGCTGAGCCAGATCACTGGGCAGCGACCGGTCTTCTTTCGCGCACCAGCCGGCTTTCGAAACCTGTTCCTCGCGCCGGTGYTGCACGAGGTCGGCCTGCAGCTCGTGAGCTGGACGCGTCGCGGCTTCGACACCGTGACGGCCAACCCGCAGCAGGTGCTGGCTCGGCTGACACGCGGTCTGCGCGCCGGTGACATCCTGCTGCTGCATGACGCCCATTCCGAGCGTGCACCGAGCGGCAAGCCGGTGGTACTCGAGGTGCTGCCTGCGTTGTTGAAGCGCATCGAGCAATCAGGGCTGCGCACTGTCACGCTGCCGCAGGCCCTGCAGCCGGCGCGCGTGGAGCCGACGGCATGACGCTCACCGCGCACGCCAGCGAGCACTGGTCCGCACTGGTCGATGCGGCCAGCGCCCCTTACCGCAAGGTTGACCGATTCGCCTGGGGTTTCGCGCGCGGCAAGCTGGGCATGGACCCGGTGTTTCGGCACCTCATGAGCCAGGGCCTGATCGCGCCCGAGGCGCGCGTGCTCGACATCGGTTGCGGCCAGGGTCTGCTTGCCAACCTGCTGCGGGCCTGCACGGCATCGGCACAACAAGGCCGCTGGCCCAGCGGCTGGGCCACAGCGCCGACCGCAACCCGCGTGACCGGCATCGAGCTGCGACCGCGCGACGTGGCGCGCGCCAAGGCCTCGCTCGGCGGCTCGGCCGAATTCGTCTGCGGCGACATGCGCCACACGCCGTTCCCCGAGGCCGACACCGTCGTGCTTCTCGACGTGCTGCACTACATCAGCGTGCCCGAGCAGAACGAGGTGCTCACACGCGTGCGGCGTGCATTGCCCGCGAACGGCTGCCTGCTGCTGCGTGTGGGAGATGCATCGGCCCGTCGCCGTTTTCTGTTCAGCACCTGGGTCGATGCAATCGTCGCGCGCTTGCGCGGTTGCCGGGTCCAGCAATCCGGCCGCAGCCTGGTCGACTGGACAGCCCAGCTCGAAGCGCTGGGCTTCGTCGTGCGCAGCCAGCCCATGGGGCAGGGCACGCCGTTTGCCAACGTGTTGCTCGTGGCCAAGGTCGAAACAACTACATGACACCCCTCGCCATATCGGCCTGCACGCTGACGACCGCCCTGGGCCCCGGCCGAGCGGCGACGCTCGAAGCCCTGCAGGCGCAACGCACCGGCCTGGCGCCGGTCACCTTCATGGATCTGCCCTTGCCCACCTGGGTTGGCGAGGTCGCCGGTGTCGACGCCACCGCGTTGCCGCCTTCGCTGGCGGAATTCGATTGCCGCAACAACCGCCTCGCATGGCTGGGCCTGCAGCAAGACGGTTTCCTCGAGGCCGTGGCCACCGCACGGGCGCGCTGGGGGGAAGGCCGTGTGGCGGTGTTCCTCGGCACCAGCACCTCGGGGCTGCTGCAGACCGAGCTGGCCTATCGCCGACGCAGCCCTGAAGGCGCGTTGCCGGCCGACTTCCTGTACGGCCCGACGCAGAACACCTATTCCGTGGCCGCCTTCGCCACGCAGGCGCTGCAGCTGCACGGCCCCAGCTGGGTCGTGTCGACGGCCTGCTCGTCCAGTGCCAAGGTGTTCGGCACCGCGGCACGCATGATCGAAGCCGGCATGATCGATGCCGCCGTGGTCGGCGGAGTCGACAGCCTGTGCCTGACCACGCTGTACGGCTTCAACTCGCTCGAGCTGCTGTCCGACGAGATCTGCCGGCCCTGGGACGGGTCGCGCAAGGGCTTGTCGATCGGCGAGGCCGCGGCATTTGCGCTGGTCGAGCGCCAGCCGCAGCAGGCGCCGCAAGGCTGGCTGCTCGGTGTCGGTGAAAGCAATGACGGCTATCACATGAGTTCGCCGCACCCAGAAGGCCTGGGCGCCATCGCGGCAATGCGCGGTGCCCTGGCCGATGCAGGCCTGCAGGCCGCCGACATCGACTACATCAACCTGCACGGCACCGCCACGCCGAGCAACGACGCGGCCGAAGACAACGCGGTCAGCACCGTGTTCGGCATTGGCACCCCCTGCAGTTCGACCAAGGGCGCGACCGGCCACACGCTGGGCGCGGCCGGTGGCATCGAGGCCGTGATCGCGCTGCTCGCCATTCAGAACGGACTGATGCCGGCGGGCCTGAACGTGCAACAGCGTGACCCCTCACTGAAGCTGAACTACCTGCAGCGCAACCAACACGCCAGCGTGCACCGCGTGCTGTCGAACTCGTTCGGCTTCGGCGGCTCCAACGCCAGCCTCGTGTTTGGAGGTGCCGCATGACGTTCGCCGAATTCCAGGTCACGCTCGACAAGGGGCAGCCATGAGCGACCTGAAAGTGTGGGTCCAGGGCATCGGCCTGCTGGGGCCGGGCCTGAACGCGTGGCCTGCGTCGCTGGGTGTGTTGCGCGGCACCGAGCTGCATGCCAACACGTCGACGGTGCTGCCCTTGCCGGCCCGCCTGCCACCGGCCGAACGTCGGCGTGCCGGTGCTGCGGTGAAGCTGGCGATGGCGGTTGCCGACGAGGCCGTGGCTCACGCGCACTTGGACCCCGCCACGCTGGCAACCGTGTTTTCTTCATCGAGCGGCGAGTGCTCCAACTGCCACTCGCTGTGCGAAGCGCTCGCGACCCCAGCGCCGGTGGTGTCGCCCACCAAGTTCACCAACTCCGTTCACAACGCGTCATCGGGAGCCTGGCACATCGCGGTCGCAAGCCGCGCGTCGTCGACCAGCCTGTGTGCATTCGACGGCAGCTTCGGTGCCGGCTTGATCGAAGCCGCCATCAGCGTTCGGTCCAGTGGCCAACCCGTGCTGCTGGTGGCCAGCGACTCGCCGTATCCCGAACCACTGAACAGCGCGCGGCCGCTGCCCGATCACTTTGGCGCGGCCTTGCTGTTCACTGCCATTTCCACCGATCGCTCGCTGGCTTCGCTCACGATCAGCCTCGGCAGCGCGAAGAACGTGGCCGAGCTGCCGAACGCATCGCTCGACGCCCTGCGCCGTGCCATTCCTGCGGCCGCCGTGCTGCCCTTGCTGGTGGCGCTTGCGCAAGGCACGTCGCAAGCTGTCGCCATCGACTACCTGCCCGACCTCGGCCTGCAGGTGAATGTGGAGCCGGTGTTGCAGCCCGAGACGGCATGAGGGCGCCAAGCCACCGCAAGGTGATCCGTTGAGCGCACCGCAGACGCTGGCGCACGCAGGCATTGCCGCGCTGATTCCGCACAGCGGCAGCATGTGCCTGCTGGCGCGCCTGGTCGAATGGGACGCTCAACGCATCGTCTGCGTCGCCGAGAACCACCGCGACGCCGATCACCCTCTGCGTACGCGCAGCGGCCTGTTGTCGCCCTGCGCGATCGAATACGCCGCACAGGCCATGGCCTTGCATGGCGCGCTGATCGGGCAGGAGGCCGGCACGTCCGCGAGCCCGGGCTTCCTCGCGAGTGCGCGAGGTGTGCAATTGCACGTGTTGCGGCTCGACGACTTGCCAGCCGTAGACGGCCTTGATGAGCTGCACATCGCCGCCACACGCCAGGCGGGTGACGCACGCCAGATCCTCTACGCCTTCACGGTGAGCCACGCCGGCAGCCCGATCGCCGAAGGGCGCGCGGCCGTCGTGCTCAACACACCGCTCTCTTCATGACAACAAACCCGTCGACACCCAAACGCGCGCTGGTCACCGGGGCCAGCGGCGGCCTGGGCCGCGCGATCGCACTGCGCCTCGCGCGCGATGGCCTGCACGTGATCGTCCACGCCAACAGCCGGCTCGCGGTGGCTGAAGCCCTCGCTGCCGACATCAAGGCAGCGGGTGGCAGCGCGGAGGCTGTGGCCTTCGATGTGGCCGACCGCAACGCGGCCCATGCAGCCTGCGCGCGCCTGCTCGAAGCCGGGCCGGTGCAGGTGATCGTCAACAATGCCGGCACGCACGCCGACGCCGCCTTTCCGGCGCTGCAAGAGGCGCAGTGGCAAGGCGTGATCGACGTCTCGGTGAACGGCTTCTTCAACGTGACGCAGCCGCTCACGATGCCGATGATCCGCACCCGCTGGGGCCGCATCATCAACATCTCGTCGGTGGCTGCGCTCACCGGCAACCGCGGGCAGGTCAACTACGCCGCCGCGAAGGGCGCGCTCAACAGCGCGACCAAGGCGCTCTCGCTTGAACTCGCGAGCCGTGGCATCACGGTCAATGCGGTGGCTCCCGGCATCATCGATTCAGGCATGGCGGAAGGCACGTTCGATCCGAAGCTGATCGACAGCCTCGTGCCGATGAAGCGCGCCGGCAAGGCCGAAGAGGTGGCCGCGCTGGTGGCGTTCCTCGCGTCGACCGACGCGGGCTACATCACCGGCCAAGTGATCTCAATCAACGGCGGCATGGCTTGAGGACGGCCCCCCAGTCGCTGCGCTTCCGCCTTGCAGGCCGCGCTGGGCCAGCGGCCCAGCTCTTCGCCAGGCATAAACAGTCCACTGGACTGTTTATGTCCGGGCTCAGCCCCCGAGGGGCGCCGCCCCTTCGGACCGGCAAAGCCGGATCCGAGGGCGTTGCTTGAAGGGAGGCGTTGCTTCGCTCACCCGGGGGCGGCCTCAGAAGCTGGGGCCCTCGGGAGACGCTTAAGCGCGCTTGAAAAGCAGCACCGCGTTCGTTCCGCCGAAGGCGAACGAATTGCTCAACGCAGCCTCGAGCTGAGGTGCGGCGACGCCGGTGCGCGTCACCAGGTTCATGCGGCAGGCCGGGTCGATCTCGGTGCAGTGGGCATTCGGTGGCAGCTGCCGATGTTGCAGCGCCAGGACCGTGATGGCCGCTTCGAGCGCGCCGGCGGCACCCAGCAGGTGGCCATGCAAGGCCTTGGTAGAGCTCACGCTGAGGTGGTCGAGGTCGTTGCCCCAGACCTCCGCCAGCGCATCGCGTTCGATCACGTCGCCAATGCGCGTGGCCGTGCCGTGCGCGTTGCAGTAGCCGACGTCGCGCGGTTTCAGGTCGGCACGGCGCAGCGCGGCGCGCAAGGCACGGGCCTGTCCGGGCACGTCGGGTTTGGTGAGGTGGGTGGCATCGCAGCTGATGCCCCAGCCGGCGAGCTGGGCGTAGACGCGGGCGTTGCGGCGGCGGGCGCGTTCGGCCGATTCGAGGATGACGAAGGCCGCGCCTTCGCCGAGTGCAAAGCCGGTGCGATCCAGCGAGAACGGGCGCACCGAGTTCGCGGCTTCACCCGGGTTGAAACTCGCCAGGGTCTGCATCGCCTGCCAGGCGAGTACAACGCCAGGGACGATCAGTGCCTCGGTGCCGCCGGCAATGGCCACATCGACCTCGCCGCTCTCTACGGCCTTGGCGGCTTCGGCAATCGCGACGGCCGATGAGGCGCAGGCCACCGAATAGGTCAGCACCGGGCCGAGCGCCTTCTGGCGCATCGCCACGTGGGCGGCGGGCGCGTTGGGCATGAAGGCCGGAATGGTCAGCGGCGGAACACGGCCGCCGCTGCGGTAGGCTGCCTCCAGGGCGGCTGCGCCGCCCATGCCGCAACCGGCGTAAACGCCAATGCGCTCGGGATCGGCGTCGCCCGCGGCCATGCCGGCATCTTTCATCGCCAGATCGGCCGCAGCCACCGCGAGCTGGCTGACGCGGTCTACACCGGCGAGCTGCAGCTTGGTGAACCAGCGCAACTGATCGAAGGCAACGGTCGCCGCAGCGGCCGGCTTGGGCAGTTCAGGGAAGACCGGCTGCACGGCCGATTCGCCGCGCATGATGGCGGCGAACACCGCTTCAGGGGAGTCGCCATGCGAGGTGACGAGGCCCAGCCCGGTGACTGCGATGGAACTCACGTGAGCCCCCAATCGCCGCATGCCGCCATGCCCAGCAGGACGGCGCCTTCTTGCGGACGGCCGGTCAGGGTGCTCATGGGAGTGCGTTCATGCAGCGCACTCCGATGTTCGCCCTTCAGACGGCCCGGCGTGTTCATGCCGCTTCTTTGGCTGCCCGAACCCTGTCGACCACGACCGCCAGTTCCGCCAGCGTATCGACGTTGGAATCGACGTCGGGCAGGTTGATGTGGAAATGGTCTTCGACTGCAAAGAGAAATTCGACCAGCGCCAGCGAATCGAGGCCCTTCTCGCGCATGGACGCACTTGGGTCGAGCTCTGACATGTCGATGCCGTATTTCTCGTGGATCAGATCCTGCAGTTCCTTCAGCGAGCTCATCGTGAAACGTCCCTCTCGGTGTCGACTGTCGGCAAATGCCGTTGGCAAAGTGGGCCGTCGCTTCGGCCTTTTTGTGTGCCATCCGATGATATCCGCTGCTGCCCTGGGACTGACCCCACGGACCCCCCCTTGCCCGGGCGCCAATGCAGCGAAGGCAGGACAAAAATCACGCCCAAAAGCGCTCCGGCGGCGACGTCCAGCGCCACGTGCTGCCGGACGGCCATCGTTGAGTAAGCAATTGCGACAAACCAGGCGGCGTTGATGGCCCGCAAGACCGTCGGCGAGTGGGTCAACCGCAGCACGTGATCGACCCAGATGGCGGTGAAGATGGCCGCGGCCACATGCATCGACGGGCACGCGTTGCCGGCCAGGTCGATGCCCTGCATGAGCGCAAAACCGGGGAAGTCAGAGACATCCACCGGCCGTGGCGGCACGGCTGTCGGCCAGAAATAGAACAGCGCCAGACCCGTCAAGCACATCGCGCCGATCCACAAGCCGTAGACGATCAACTCGAGAAAAGTACGCTGCAGCGCGGGGGCAAAACCCACGTACAGCCACAGCGACAGGTAGGCGACCAGTGCGGCGGGCTGAAGCGGAATGAGCCGATCGAGCGCGGTCAGCGGCATCACGGTCACGGGGTAAGCCGGGTGACGCAGCAGGTAGAAATAACCGATGAAGAACAGCCAGGTCGCGGCCGTGATGCCGAAGGTCTTGATGAAGAAATAGCGCCGTATCCGAAAGCCGAGTTCGGTGGTCCAGGCCGGCGAAGCCGCGGGGCGGTCCATGGTCAGGGCTGGAATGGCGGGCGACGCCGCATGCGGCGCAGCAACAGGCTCGGCAGGCGCAGCACGAACTCGACCATCAGGCGAAAGTGCATCCAGCTCAGCAGTACGTTGTCGCGGCCGTAGCGAAAGTGCGAAACACCGCCTTCCTCGGCCGACAGGTACTTCACCGGCGCGGGCAGGTTGACCGGCTTCACGCCGCGCCAGGCCAGGCGCACCACGGCCTCGGTGTCGAAGTCGAAGCGGCGCATCCAGGGCTGGCGCCGCATCACGGCGATCAGGTCATTCACCGGGTAGACGCGAAAGCCGTAGAGCGAATCCTCGATGCCGGCACCCAGCGTCTCGAGGTTGGTCCACCAGTTGGAGACGCGCCGACCACGCACGCGCAGCAGCGGTGCCGAAGCGTCGAACACCGGCCGCCCGAGCACCATGGTGTCGGGCCGCTGCATTGAGGCCGCCATGAACGAGGGAATCAACTCCGCGGGGTGCTGGCCATCGGAGTCCATCGTCAGTACATGGGTGAAGCCGGCGATGCGCGCGGCATGCAGGCCCTGGAGCAGCGCCGCGCCCTTGCCGCCGTTGACGGGCAGCTCGATGAGCTTCAAGCCCGGGTCGGCCGTGGCCATCTTGCGCAGGCCTTCGGGCGTGCCATCGGTGCTGCCGTCGGTCACCACCCACACGGGCGTCCAGTGCGCGCGCGCCGCTCGCACCGTGTCGTATACCGTGGGGCCGGTGTTGTAGCTCGGGATCAGCAGCAGGTGCGTGGTGGATGCGGCCATCGTGGCGTTCGGTCCCGCGTTCATGGGCTCAGCTCGTTGGCGAAGTAGGTCTCGATGCGCTTGCCCAAGCCTTTGTGGTCTGCATCGGGTGCGAAGCGTTCACCCAACCGCACGCGAAACACCATCGGAAAATGCGGCGGCTTCCAGATCGGCCAGCCCTTGCCGAGGTAAGGCGACTCGGTCTCGATGATGACGGTCTGGATGGGCACCTGCGCCATGTGCGCGATCAGCGTCATGCCGGGCAGGAAGGGGTTGATCGGTGGGTTGATGGTGCGCGTGCCCTCGGGGAACATCACGAGCTGGCCGCCTGCCTTGAGGTTCTCTACCGCGCTGCGCACCATGCCGCTCGGCGGGTCGTTGCGGATGTAGCGCGCCAGCCGCGCGCCGGCACCGAGAAAGGGGTTGCGCATCAGGCTCGCCCGCATGATGCAAACGCCGCGCGGCACCTTGGCGATGACCAGCAGCGCGTCGAGTGCGCTCGGGTGGTTGGCCGCGATGATGAGACCGGCGTCCTGGCTCAGCACGTCGAGTGCGGCGTAATCGAGCCGCATCACGCCCGTCCACTCCAGGCAGGCCCAGAAGCCGCGGTAGACCGACGAGATGGCTGCACGCCCGATCACGATGCCGTGCTGGCGTGGCAAAAACGGGTAGATCAGCCAGCAGACCATGTTCCAGGTCAGCGACATCGCGCCCAGGTGAAGCAAGGCCAGATAGAAAGCGGTGCCCGCCAGCAGTTGTCTGAGCCAGCCCAATCAGCACCTCGCGCTGCGGTGTTGCATGGTCAATCCGCGCTCGGAACGGTCTCGGACGAGGTGTGCAGAACCCACGAGATTCCAAAGCCCACGGTCAGTGCTGAATTCTTGCGCACCAGTGGGCTGTCGGCATAGGTGGCGCCGTGCAGGGTTTCATAGCGTGCGAAGCCACCGAACCAGAAGTTGCCGAAGCGGCGCGACGTGGAGGCAATCGTCTGCCAGCCGGCATAACCACCGCTGGCCTCATAGGCCCGGCGTTCCGGCGTGGCATAGGCCGCGTCGACGCCGTAGTACAGCTGGTGGTTCTTGCGGTTGGCGAACAGCGGGCCGGTGAGCATGCCCATGTTCCAGCCACCATCGGACCCGACGACATCGAGGTTCAGGTTGGGCGAAAAGGTGAGGCCGGCGTAGCGCGGCGAGCGCTGCAGCGTCACGGCCGCACGCAGCGGCAAGCGCAGATCGAGCTTCCAGTGCTTGCGTTCCGAGCGGGCCAGCGCGAGGTTGAGGCTCGGGCCGATCTCGATGGTGCCCGGCAGGTCGGGCATGCCCTCGCGCGCCACGTTGTCGTTGCTCTGCGCGGGGACGGTGGCGCCGAGGCTCAGATCGAGCTTGACCGCCTCCGAGTCGAACAGCATCGCGCGTGTGCCGTCGCGGTCCGACTTGAGCCACTTGCCGCGGTAGACGATGTACGGGAAGGGCAGCAGGTAGCTGTGGCTCTGGTCCGAACCGCGGTAGTCGGGCAGGCGCAAGCCCGATATGCCGACGCCCAGCTCCCACAGTGGGCGCTGCACGAGTGGCTTCGCGTCGGTATCGATGTCGGGGCCGGCTTCGACGGGGGCCTGGGCCCACGATGCGGCATTCACCGCCAGCAGCGCTGCGGCAACAACAAGGTGACGGATCAAATGGTGCTCCGTGTGTGAGCGAAGCCGTGGGCTTCGATCTCGACCAGCAATTCGGCGCGGCACACGTCCGCGTTCAGGTAGATCGCTTCGCGCGCTGCGCTGCTGTCGGCGCCCACGCTGCGCTCGAACACCTCGCGCACGACGGGCAGGTCTTCCGCACGGCGCACATACACGGTGTAGATCATCTCGCCGGCCGGGAACGCGAGCCCCGAGCGCGTTTCGGCAGCGCCGCGCACAGCCGCAATGTTGGCCAGGCTCTCTTCGGTCTGGCGGCGAATGTCGCCCAGGTGGATGCTCTCGTGGCCCACGATGCTCGCGGTGCCCGAGATGAACAGCACGCTGCGGTCACCGCCGACATCGGCCACGGCCGCGCGCGAGAAGGTCGGCGCACGGGGGCCGTAGGTGTCGGGGTAGCGGTAGGCGCTGACCTGGCGTGGGTTTTCGATCGCGATCGGCGACTGGCGCCCGGCTAGAACGCTGACCGTCAGCGGCCCGCCGTGCATGCCCAATGCGCACGCGGCCGGCGAGCCGTCGAACGCGCTGTGCTGCGCCTCGATGAAGGCCTGCTGGCGCCCGGCATTGAACTGGCGGTAGCGCTCGGTGCCGCCGGTCTCGGCGTTGATGTCGGCAAAGTAGTTCCACACGCGCAGCAGGTGCGAGCACTCGTTCTCGGCAAGCACGGCGAACAGGTCGGCATACACGCGTTGTGCGCTGGCCTGCATGCCGAGCCGGCTTTCGTCGATGACGGCACAGCCGTGCAGCCAGTGCCCATCGGTGACGTAGCGCACGCAGCCGTGCTGGCGTTCGCGCAGTTCGCCACTGCTGGACCACGCATCGAAGAAGGCACCTTCGGGCGCCATCAGCGGCGTCTGGAGCGCATCGGGGGCCGCGCCCACCCCGCGGCCACCGAGCACCTGCGAAGGCAAGGTCTTGTCGGCCAGCCGAAGCCGGCGGAACGTCAAGGGGGCAATGGCGGTGAGCGTGTCGGTCGGCGAAGCGAGATCAGTGGAGGCAGATGATTTCATGCAACTGATGGGGGTACTTCGTGCAACCGGCGAGAGGGTAGGGCGGGCATGTGTCGCAGGCATGAAGCGCCTCGCGAAGCTGCCGCGGATTGTATTGCACCCCCTCTGGCTGAAGCCCCTCGGCCGGGGCCCGCAAATGCCCGATTCACGTCGACCGGAACACGATTTCTTTCATCTTGGCGAGCCGGGGCGCGACCATGGGTGTGGTGAGCATGGTGCTGCCCACCGCCATCAGCAGCAGGGCGGTAAATGTCTCGTCGGTGATCATGGCCTTGTCGAGCAGCACGTTGGCAAAGATGATCATCACCAGGCCCTTGGTCTGCAGGAACCAGCCGATCAGTGAGCTCTCGCCCGGTTTCCACTTCAACACCCTGCCAGCGATGTGCACACCGATCAGTTTGCCGGCCACGGCGGCCAGCAGCAGCGCGCCCGCCGCGATGAACACCGAGGCCCCACCGACCTGCCAGTTGGTGCGCAGCCCGGTGCTCAGGAAGTAGACCGGTGCCACGACCAGCAGCACGTTGTGCCGCAGTGAATCGAGCTGCTTCTGGTCGAACCAGTGCGCATCGATGATGGCGCCTGCCAAGAAGGCGCCGACGATGAAGTGCAAGCCCGACCAGTCGGCCCCCAGCCCGCAGGCGGCCAACCAGATCAGGCTCGCGTACCAGCGGTCGCGTTCGGGAATGCGCTGCATCAGCTTGCGGAACGCCCAGCCCAGCACGGCGAACGCGGCGAGGAAGGCGACCTGCTTGCCCACACGCGACCAGTCCATCAGGATCGCGGCCAGCACGGCCCAGATCGCGATGTCGTCCACGCTCGAATAACGCAGGATGCGCTGGCCGATGGGCTGGCGCAGCACGTCGAGCTTTTCCATCAGCAGGATCAACACCGGCAATGCCGTCACCGCGCAGGCCATGCCCACGCCGACCACGAACTGCCAGCTTTCCGCCTTGGCGCCGATCCATCCTGGCGAGGCCACCATGACGGCCGCCACCGCGCTGCCCAGCAGCAGCGGCACACCAAGCGCGAGCCCTGCGGTGATGCCGCTTTCTCGCCGGTGCTCCCAGGCCTGGCGCAGATCGAGCTCCACCCCGGCGATCCACACGAACAGCATCACGGCCCACCAGGCAATGCCGTTCAGCGCCTGGATCACCGGCGCGTTGAAAACGAAGCGGTGGAACTCGGGAAGCACCGCACCAAGAATGCCCGGCCCAAGCAGGATGCCGGCGACGTTCTGCACCACCACCAGCGGCGCGAAGTAATCGGTGCGACCCAGGCGCCAGATCAGGTACGGCACGCTGAAGATGATCAGCATCGCGATCAGGAAAATCTCGGTGGTGCTCATGGGGCGCGTGGTCGGATCGTTCGTGAAATGTGGCGGCTCGCGGGCGGGCGGCAGTGTGCCACGCCTTGCGGATTCGGCCTGCGTGCGACAAGCTCTCGGCCGCTACGCACATGGCGCTCTGCGCCAACTCAAAACTCTCAAGGAGCTTCACATGAATCGCGTCGTCGAAACCCATCGACATCTCGGCCTGCACGCCCTCTCGGCCTTGTTCATCGCAGCCCTCGCAGCCGGATGTGCCCAGACGGGCGGCAGTGCCAGCAGCACGTCGGCACCCGTTGCTGCAGCGGCGCCTGCTCCAGCCACCGCAGCGGCCAAGACCACGCCTGCCAGCGGCAAGGTCGGCCCCGGCATGAACGCGCAAGGCCAGGTCGTCGACTCCAAGCTGGTCGAGTCAGGCTACGGGCAGAAGGTGAAGGTCGGCGAATGGGACGGCGAGATCACCGGCAAGCCCGCCGCCAACAGCAAGTTCACCAAGCTACAGATCGGCATGAGCATGAAGCAGTCGACCGAGATCCTCGGTGCGCCCAGCGACCAGGGCAGCTACATGAACGGCAAGGCCTGGATCCCGTTTTACTTCGGTGCCGACCGGCACCGCCACGAGCTGGTCTACAAAGGGCAAGGCCGGCTGATCTTCGCGGGTGGTGGCGGGTGGTTTCCGGCCGGTGGTGAAGGCAACCTGATCTGGATCATCCACAACGCCAACGAAGGCAGCACACGCTGATCGGCCTGGGCCGTCGCATCGGCGGCGGCCTAGCCTCAGAGCTCAAGCGCGCTTAAGCACGCAGCACCGAGAGCCCAAGCTTCTCGAAAGCGCTCGTCGTGCGCTTGGGCACGCTGCGTTCGACGATCAGCCCCGTGGCCTCGGTACAAGGGGCGATCACGCAGTTCGACGCCGCGTTCAGCTTCTCGCTCGACGCGAGCACCCAGATCTCGGCCGACTGCGTCATCAGCGCGCGTTTGATGTGCGCCTCTTCCAGATCGCCGGTGGTGAGCCCCGTCTGCGGGTGCACGCCCGTCACGCCCATGAAATAGGTGTCGGCGTGGATGCGGCGAATGCTCTCCAGTGCCGCCGCGCCCACCGCCACCACCGAGTGCTTGAACAGTCGCCCGCCGATCAGCACGACCTCGATGCGCGGGTGCGGCACCAGTGCCAGCGCGATGGTCGGGCTGTGCGTGACGACCGTGGCAGTGAGCGTCGCAGGCAGCTGCAGCGCCAGCTGCTCGCAGCTCGTGCCGCCGTCGAGAAACACCACCTGGCCAGGCCGCACCAGTGCAGCCGCTGCGCGGGCGATCGCCTGCTTGCCTGCGGGCTCGACCTGCGTGCGCGCCGCAAAGTCGCCCAGCGCAGCCGAGGCGGGCAGGGCGCCGCCGTGCACGCGCTGCAGATGACCTTCGGCTGCGAGCGCACGCAGGTCGCGGCGAATGGTGTCTTCCGACAGGCCGAGTTCGGTGCTGAGCGTGGCGGCGACGATCTGCCCGTCCTGCTTCAGGCGGCTCAGGATGAGTTGCTTGCGCTGCTTGGTGAGCATGCCGGCAGTGTGCACGAAAATTCTTGACATTGCACGAGATTGCACGAAATATCGCGCTTCGATCAGTTCAAAGAAAGCAACCCATGAAGCCCTTGATGATCCTGGTGGCCGGGCCTTATCGCTCCGGCACGGGCGACGACCCGGCGCGCATTGCGGCCAACCTGCACGCGATGCAGGCCGCGGCCCTGCAGCTCTTTCGCGCTGGCCACGTGCCGCTCACCGGTGAGGCGCTGGCCTTGCCGCTGATCGAACTGGCCGGCTCGCGAGAGATCGGCGACGCGGTGTTCAACGAGGTGTTCCATCCGCTGGCGCGCCGCCTGGTCGCACGCTGCGATGCTTGTTTGCGCATCGGCGGTGCCTCGCAGGGGGCGGACGAGATGGTGGCCTTGGCGCAAGCCCATGGTGCGGCCATCTACCACCGGCTCGAAGACGTGCCGGCCGCGTTCGACGAGGTGGCGGCATGAGTGCGCCGGCCCTGCGCGAAGGCGGACGCGTGCGCATCGTCGACGAGCAGCTGCTGTCCGACAACTGGTACGTGCTGAAGAAAACCACCTTCGACTACCAGCGCAACGATGGCAGCTGGCAACGCCAGAGCCGCGAGACCTACGACCGCGGCAACGGCGCGACCATCCTGCTCTACAACCGCGAACGCAAGACGGTCGTGCTGACGCGGCAGTTCCGCTTCCCGGCCTTCGTGAACGGCACGCCCGACGGCATGCTGATCGAAACCTGCGCCGGCCTGCTGGACCAGGACGACCCAGCCACCTGCATCCGGCGCGAGACCGAAGAAGAAACCGGCTACCGCATCGCCGACGTGCGCAAGGTCTTCGAGGCCTACATGAGCCCGGGCTCGGTCACCGAGCGCCTGTTCTTCTTCGTCGGTGCCTATGAGCCGCGCGACAAGGTGTCGGCCGGTGGCGGCGAGCACCACGAGGGCGAAGACATCGAGGTGCTCGAACCCACGCTCGACGAGGCGCTCGCCATGGTCGAACGCGGTGACATCCGCGACGGCAAGACCATCATGCTGCTGCAATACGCCAAGCTCAACGGGTTGGTCGATTGAAGCGGTTGGTCGATTGAGTGCGGGCTGTCGGCGGAGATTGCGCTTCGTCGCGCCGTTCCGGCGGTTCGTCGCAATGCGGTAGGCAGCGCGGGAGGCGCTGCCTAAAGTTCACTCCAACGCAACGAACAAACCGCTGGAGCCCAACATGATCGACCGCATCTTCGCCCCCTTCCTGACCTTCGCACTGCTGATCGGTTGCACCGCCGCCGTCGCCTCGAGCCTCTTCACGGAACAGGCCGCTCCGGCACCGCAAGTGGCACAAAGCGCAGCCAAAACCGTGATCGTGCTGGAGACCGTGGTCATCACCGCGAAGCGCAAGCCAACCTGAACCGGCCTCTCTGCCCTTCCGAAACGCCAGCAACTTGCTGGCGTTTTTCATGGACCTGTAAAGACTCGCAGTAGATCGGCCGCAAAGAATCTGTTCTGATCCGACCCATGACAAGCATGGTGAGTGATCGAGACGCTCGCCCGACTCCTCCTGCTGCAACGTTTCTGTCGACCTGGCCTGCGGGGCCGGTCGAGCGGCGCTTCGCGTTGGCAGTGGTGCTCGGCTCCTTTGTAATTTTTGCCGCCACCGTTTTCTTCGCCAAGCTGCCGCTGACGCCGGTCTGGGCCTTCATGCCGATCTACGAGTCGGCGCTGATCGTCAGCGATCTGGTCACCGCGGTGATGCTGTTCGGGCAATTCCGCATCGGGCGCTCGAAGGCCGTGCTGATGCTGGCCACCGGCTACGTCTTCACGGCCCTGGTGACCGTCGCTCACGGCCTCAGCTTTCCGGGGCTGTTCGCGCCGACCGGGCTGCTCGGTGCCGGCCCGCAGAGCACCGCCTGGCTGTACATGTTCTGGCACGGCGGCTTCCCGGTGTTCGTGGTGGCCTACGCACTCTTTCGCAACAGTCCGCGTGAAGCGATGGCCTCTGGCACGTCGGCCGCCTGGGTGATCGTTGCCGCGGTGGCGGCCGCTGCTGCTGCAGTGATTGCGTTCACCTTGATCGCCACGGTGGGTCACGACAAGCTGCCGGCCGTCATGCAAGGCAACCGCTACACGCCGACGATGATCGTCGTCGTCACGACGGTGTGGGCGGCGAGCCTGGTCGCGCTGACCCTGTTGTTCAGGCGGCGAGCGCACTCCTCCGTGCTCGACCTGTGGCTGATGGTGGTGCTGTGTGCATGGCTGTTCGACATCGCGCTGTCGGCCATGTTCAACGGCGCGCGTTTCGACCTGGGCTTCTACGCCGGCCGCGTCTACGGGCTGCTGGCCGCGAGCTTCGTGCTCGGCGTCCTGCTGATCGAGAACGGCCTGCTGCACGGCCGGCTGATGCAAGCCCATGCGCATGAACACCAGCGCGCGATCGACCTTCAAGGCCTGAGTGACCGGCTCGAATTGCTGAATGTCGAACTCGGCGAGAAGAACCGGGAGCTCAACGATCAGACGCGGCTCAAGTCCGAATTTCTCGCCAACATGTCGCATGAGTTGCGCACGCCGCTCAACGCCGTCATCGGCTTCTCGGACATGCTCAAGGAAGGCATGGCCGACGACGCAGAGAAGCAGCGCCGGTTCGCCAACCACATCTTTCAGAGCGGGCACCACCTGCTTGCGCTGATCAACGACATCCTCGACCTGTCCAAGATCGAGGCCGGCAAGGTCGATATTTCGCTCGACGTGGTCGACCTCGATGCTGCGCTTGCCGACATGCTCGGGCTGCTGTCCGGCCAGGCGCTGGCCAAGCGCGTGCGCTTCGAGCTCGACGCGCATGAGACCCTGGGCACGCTGCGCGTGGACCGGCGGCGACTCAAGCAGATTTTGTTCAACCTCGTGTCCAACGCGATGAAGTTCACGCCGGCCCATGGCCGGGTCGTGCTGCGGGCCGAGAAGGTCAACCGCCTGCGCGCCGCCACCGCCTTGCCGGGCGAAGGCCAGGGCCTGCGCATGCCGCTGCCGCCGAGCGAGCACGAGCGCTTCGTCCAGATCTCGGTGTCCGACACTGGCATTGGCATTTCCGCCAAGGACCTGAGCCAGCTCTTCGCGCCTTTCATGCAGGTGCCGAATGCGCTCACCCGCAACGTCGAAGGCACCGGCCTGGGCTTGGTGATGGTGCATCGCCTGGCCGAGGTCCACGGCGGCACGGTGGCGGTGACGAGCGAGCCGGGCGTCGGCAGTTGCTTCACCGTGTGGTTGCCGTGGCGCGAAGACATCAAGGCGGCTGGCGACACCTCCCGGCCCGTCGCGCCCAAGCGGCCCACCGCGCTGGTGGTCGAAGACAACGACGCCGCAGCAGCGTTGATGCAGGCGCAGCTCGAGGAAAACGGCTTCGTCGTGCGGCGTGCCGCGTCGGCTGAGGCGGCCCTGGCGCTGGTGAGCCAGTACACGCCCGACCTCATCACCCTCGACATCCTGCTGCCCGACATGGACGGCTGGCAGTTTCTCGCGCGCCTGAAGGCCACGCCGGCGTGGGAGGCCGTGCCGGTCGTCGTCGTGTCAATCGCGGCCGACCATGGCCTGGGCTTTTCGCTCGGGGCGGCGCAGGTGCTGCAAAAACCCATCGGGCTGGATGCGCTGAGCAAGGTGCTGCAGCGGCTGGGTCTTGCGAACACCAGCGGCAGCGACGTCACGGTGCTCGTGATCGATGATGACGCCGGTGCCGTCGAACTGCTGGCCACGCAACTCAAGCAGCGCGACTACACCGTGCTGCGGGCGCTTGGCGGGCGCGAAGGCATCGAGCTGGCGCAGCGCTACAAGCCAGACCTGATCACGCTTGATCTTGAGATGCCGGAGGTCAATGGCTTCGACGTCGTCGAGGCGCTGAAAGGCAGCGCGGCCACGGCGCAGATTCCCATCGTCGTCGTGACGGCAAAGGATCTCGCACCCGGCGACCGCGAGCACCTCAACGGCCACATCCACGAGATCGTCGGCAAAGCCGAGTTCGACCATGGACGTTTCATCGGCGAAGTGCAGCGGGCCTTGTCAAAGCTGGGGTAGCTGATCTCGGCTGCGCTGAGGTTCAGCGCTGCGGTCGAAATGGCAGTGCGCTTGGGCTCACTTCGGGCGTTCGTAACGGCCCAAGAGAGCGTACTCTTCAACGTCGCAGTTGCTTCGGTGTTGCCAACCGGTCCCGAGGGGTGTGCGCCGCGTGTTCAAGCGGAGGCATGCCCCCTCAGAAATCTTCATGCAGAACGTCGTGCAGAAGTCCGCTCTTTCAGCTCCGCGGGTTGCCGGTCTCCTGATCGGGCTGCTCGGTGCAACCCTGGCTGTGCGCTGGGTGTTTCAGGTGGACGCCATCGCGCGTCTCATCCCAGGTTCCGAGTTCATTGGCATCGTCTACCCGCTGCTCTTCGTCGCGGCGGGTCTCTGCTTCTTCAACGCCTCGCGGGCATCGCCGCCGCCGCCTTGGTTGGCTCGGCTCTCTGCGGCCTGCATCGCCGCGCTGATCGCGCTGCCGCTGGCCTACCTGTTCGAAAGCGTGACCGGCATCGCCTTGGGGATCGATTTCGTCCGTGCCGGCACCGCTCCCTCTGCATCCAACCCCTACCCCGGGCGACCGTCCCCGAACGCGAGCTTGGCGTTTCTGCTCACCGGCGTGGCCTTCTGGCTGCACGGGCGACGCGCAAGCCGTCGGCGCGACCTCGTCTTTCTGACGGTGGTGCTGGCCATCTCCATCGTCGGGCTGGGCGCGTTGATCGGCTATGTCGTCGGCCTGGAAACGATGTACCAGATGGCGACTTTCAACCGCATGCTGCCGGCAACCGCGTTCGGCCTCTCGGTTGTCGGCGCTGGCCTGTGGACGCTTCACGAGACGTCACAGCCGTTTGACGCCAAGGCGCCGCACAAGACCGAGCAGCGCATCAAGCGGCGCTCCATCGCCGTTATCACCCTCGTCGCGCTGGCGGGCGGCGTTGCCGGCTTCGCGGTGATGAGCGACACGTTCAAGCAGTCGGTTTCGCAAAACATGCTGCTCACCGCGACGACGAACGCCACCTCGCTGGCGCACACCATCGAGGTGAGTCTGTGGTTCCCGAGAACCGTGGCGAGCCGGCCGGCCGCGCGCCAGGCGCTGGACAAGCTGAGCAAAGCACCCGACGACGCGGCGGCCAGGGACTTTCTCCAGAAGGTTGCCGACAGTTTCCTGACGGCCGACCTGACCGGTGTGGAGATCTACGCCGCGAACGGCGAGCTCGTGGCGCAGGCCGGTTTCATGACGCCGGCGACGGCGCAGGTCATCCAGCGCCTGGCCAATGCAAGTCAGCGGACCTTCCTGGCCTGGAAGGACGGCTACATGCTCCTCACCGAAACCGAAGTGCTCGTCGATGGGCGCGGGATCGGGCGGGTGCTCACCGAACAGCGCATGCCGCTTTTCGATCGCCTGCTGGCCGACATCCGGGCCTCCAACGAAACGTCCGACGTTGCCATCTGCGGCCGCGCGAACGACAAGGCCATCTGCGCGCCGAACCGCCTTCGCCCCTCGGGCTTCGAGACGCCCATGTTCGACGCGGCAGGCCGCCCCGGCATCCCCATCACGAAGGCCTTGCTCGGCGAGCGCGGCGTGCAGTTCTTCAAGGACGGGCGCGGCGTCAACGTCGTCTCGGCCTTCACCCCCATCAAGGACTTCGGTCTCGGCCTGGCGGTTAAGACGGATGTCGACACGCTCTACGCACCCCTGCGCTCGCGCCTGAACCTCCTGGCCATGGCGCTCGTCGGCATCGTCGCGTTGGCCATTTATGCCCAGCACAGCCAGGTGAGGCCGGTGCTCAAGCAATTGGTTGAAAGCGAACAGCTGGTGAAAGCCATCCTCGAGGATCAGGCTGAACTTGTCTCACTCGCTAAGCCCACCGGCGAACTGACCTACGTCAACCCGGCCTATGCGTTGCACTTCGGACTGACGCCTGCCGACATGGTGGGTACCAACCTGTTCGATCACATCGAGGCCGCGAATCGCCCGCTTGTTCACCGGACCTTTACGGAAGTCCTGTCCGGCACGACGGCCATGAGCGAAAACCGCATGGTGTCTGCCAGCGGCGCCGAGCGCTGGGTCTCCTGGGCCAACAGCCTGCAGCGCGACGCCGCCGGGCAGCCGATGATCCATTCGGTCGGCCGCGACGTGACCGAGCGAAAGCAGGCCGAGGTCGCGCTGCACACCAGCCAGGCATTGCTTGTTCGCATGGGTCGCGTGGCCGGCGTGGGCGGATGGGAATTCGACCTTCCCACGCGCGCAGTCACATGGACTGAAGAGACGCGTCGCATCTACGAGGTCGCGCCGGATTTCGTGCCGACCATGGAAACCTCAATCACGTTCTATGCCCCCGAGAGTCGGGCAATCATCGATGCGGCCGTTCAGAAAGGCATCGAGACGGGCGAGCCCTGGACCCTGGAGCTGCCTCTGGTGACGGCCAAGGGTCGTCACATCTGGGTGCGCGCCCAGGGCCAGGCCGAGATGCAGGACGGCAAGCCCGTGCGCCTGGTCGGTGCGATCCAGGACATCACCGAACGCATGCTGGCCGAGCGGGCGCTTCGCACGCTGAGCGCCATCTTCGAAGCAACGACCGACTATGTCGTGCAGCTTGACCCGAAGGGCCGGCTCACCTACATGAACCCGGCCGCACGCCGCCGCACCGGGGTGGCGCTCGACGCCTCGATCGAGCACCTCACGCTGGCTGATTTCAACCCGCCGCAAACCCTTGAGCGCTTCATTTCGGAGGTGTGGCCCACCGCGGTGGCCAACGGCGTGTGGGTGGGCGAGTCGCTGGTGTGGGACGCGGACCGGCGCGAGTTCCCGGTCAGCCACATCGTCATCTGCCATCGCGACAAAGAGGGCAAGGTCGAATACTTCTCGGGACTCATGCGCGACATCTCGGCCGCCAAGGCTGCAGAACAAGCGGTGCGCGAGAGCGAGCATCGCCTGCGCATGGTGACCGACAGCCTGCCGGCGCTGATTTCTTACCTCGACCGCGACATGCGCTTCCGCTTCGTCAACCGCACGTATCGGCAGTGGTTCGGTGATCAGGCCGCACCGCAGATCGGGATGAGCATGCAGGAGTTCTACGGCGCGCAGGCCTGGGAGGAGATCGAGCCCAAGCTGCGGGCGGCCCTGGATGGAGGGCAGGAGGTCGCCTACGACCGCGAGATGGTGCGCCCCGAGGGCCTTCGCCACGTGCAGGTCACGGCCGTTCCCGATCGCGACGAAGAAGGCAAGGTCGTTGGCCTGTACACACTCGTTGCCGACGTCACCTCGTCCCGCCAAGCGCAACGAGCACTCGAGGAGAGCGAGGCCCGGCTGACCACGGTGGCCGATGCGTTGCCGATGCGCGTGGCCTACATCGACGCCGAGGAGCGTTACCGCTTCAACAACCTGGCATATGAGCGCGGCTTCGGCCGGCCGCGTCATGAAATCTACGGCCAGACCGTGCGTGCGTTGCTGGGCGAGGCCGCCTATAAGTCCGTCGAGCCGCACATTCGCAGCGCGTTGCGCGGAGAGTCCGTCCGGTTCGAGAGCGAAATGGTCAGCGGCGGCAGCTATGTCTGCTACGAGGCGCATTACATCCCGCAGCTGGCTGTCGATGGCCGCACGGTCCTCGGCTTCCACGCCGTGGTCAGCGACATCACGCGCCAGAAGCTCGAAGAGCGGCGGCTGATCGAACTCGCGCGCTTGGACCCGCTCACAGGCATCATCAATCGCGCCGGGTTCGAGCTGCATGTCGCGGGTGCGATGGAGCGCAGCCGCAGCACGGGTGCGCTGATGGCGCTGATGTACCTCGATATCGACCGGTTCAAGCAGATCAACGACCGGTTCGGACACAACGTCGGAGACGTGCTGCTGCGCGCTTTCGCGAGCCGCTTGTCGCAAACGCTGCGTTCCAGCGATACCGTGGCCCGTCTCGGCGGCGACGAGTTCACGGCGGTCATGGAAGGCCTGCCCAGCCCCGAGGTGGCGTCCTCCGTGGCTGCCAAGATCATCCAGGCCATGAGAGCGCCGTTCATGATCGACCAGCAGACGATCGAGGTCACCACGAGCATCGGTCTGGCGTTCTATCAGGGAGACGCCACCACCGTCGAGGCGCTCGTCAAGCAGGCGGATGTGATGCTCTACCAGGCCAAGAACGCGGGTCGCAACAACGTGCAGGTGGCGCTTCGATTGATCGAAGGCGGCCGGGTCTAGCGGCTTTCTTCAGCGCGTCGGCAGCAGCGTTGCCTGCACGCTCTGGCCCGGCCAAGCGAAGTGGCCGCCGCCCAGGTGGTGCAACGTGTGCAGCTCGGCGTTGTCGGCACGGAAGGACCAGTGGCCGCCGTCGAACACGCGCGAATCGGCCTGGGCCGACACCACTTCTCCGAAGCAGGTGTCATAGGCCTCTTCGGTGTGCGGCTCGTTGATGAGTCTGCATTCGAGCCAGGCGATGCAACCCTCGACGAACGGCAGGCCGAGCAGCGGGCTGTCGAAAGATTCGATGCCGTAGCGCTCGAACTTGTCGGGCCCGCCCGCTTGCGCGAGATCGCGGCCCGAGCTGCTGCCGACGGTGTAGGTCATGTCGAGTACGGCGCGGCAGGGCACGCTGATCGTGAAGCCGCCGCTGGCCATCAGCAGCTCGCGGGTGTAGGTGCTCTTGTCGACCACCACCGCCACGCGCGGTGGCACGAACTCGACCGGCATCGACCAGGCCGCCGCCATGACGTTGCGGCGCCCGGCGTGTTCACTGCCCACCAGCACCGTGGGTCCGTGGTTGATCAATCGGCAGGCATGGGCGAGGGCGACGTCTTTTTTCATGCTGGCAGTCTAGGGTCTGTTCACACTAAATGAGCATCCGCGCCGGGCCATTGCGAGGTGCAGGGCAAGGCGTGGGCGAGGCCGTGTGCCTCTGGCACACAACGAGCCCACAACGCCGCCGTGCGCCTCGCAATGGCCCGGCCCTCCGGGTGATCTCAGGAAACGGGCGCCCTCATCGTTGCAAATGCTCGCTGTAGCAAGTGCTACAGCTGCGCTTTGCGCCTCGATGGCGCCCGTTTCCTGAGTCACGCGGGTGCTCATTTAGTGTGAACAGGCCCTAGGGTCTTGCGTCACGGGTTCTGGCTGAGCCATGTGCGTTCGTACAGCGCGTTCAGCTCTCCCTGGGGAATCTGCTCTGCCGCATACGACACCGTGCCGCTTTCGCGCAGTTCGCGTGCACTGCGTCGTACGAAGCCGAGCACCGAGCGCGCGATGGAGCCGCCGACGCTGATGCGCTGGACGCCCGCGTCGATCAGGGCGCGCGCATTGGACGAGGCCTCGTTCAAGCCGAGCACGAGGTTGAGCGGGCCGGCGATCTCGCGCACCAGGGTGCTGGCGCGGGCCACGTCGGTCACGCCGGGCGCGAAGATGCAGTCGGCCCCGGCTTCAAGGAACAGGTTTCCGCGCCGGATGGCGAGCGGCACGCCGTCGGCGCCGCCCTGCTGGAATACATCGGTCCGTGCAGTCAGCACGAAGGGCCGGCCCGAGGACGCGATGGCCGCGCGTGCCGCGGCGATGCGGGCGACGGCCGCGGCTTCGTCGTAGAGGCCGCCGGTGGCGCGGTCCACGTCTTCGATGTTGCAGCCGGCCGCACCGGCCGCGATGGCCAGGCGCACGGTGTCGGCCACCTGCTCGGGTGTGTCGCCATAGCCCGATTCGAGGTCGGCATTCACGGGCAGCGGCACGGCGGCCGCAATGCGGCGGATCGCGTCGAGCATCTCGTCGCGGGTGACGGCTACCCGCGCATCGCCGACGTGGTAATCCGGCTTGCCGAGCGAGAACGCGATGCCCGCGCTGGTGGTGCCGATGGCCGCGAACCCTTCGTGGGCGAGGATGACGGCACTGCCCGCGTCCCAGGCGTTGGGCATCACGAAGCCGCGCTCGGCCTGGTGCAGCTGGAGGAAGGTGCTGCCTTTGGCAGCGGTGGCTGAGTTTTTCATGACGTGCCTCCACAGGTGAACGATGCGCCATCGTGCAGGCCGAGACATGGCGCGTCAAACGCATAACCGCATCGACCGGGTTGTGATGGACGGGCTGGCCGCTGAGAAGCGCCTGGTCGAGGCCCGCGTCGTCTGCGTTGTGAACAAACGCAATGGCTGAGGCCACGTTTCTTTACCCGCGCCCTCGTCAGCTAGGGCGGCTGGCACTCCGTTGAAGAGGCACGGGAATGCAACTCGATGCCCGTTCAACCACGAAAGGAACATCCATCATGCTGAACCTCAAGACCCTTGCTCTCGGTGCCTTGCTCGCTGCCGCTTCGGTGGGCGCCATGGCGCGGCCAGCCGCCTACGACGCGCACAGCGTCGACGCCCGCCAAGCCCGGCAGGAAGCCCGCATCGATGCCGCGCTGCGTGATGGCCGGTTGAGCCGCCATGAATTCCGCAGCCTGCAGCGTGAACAGGCCGCCATCCGTCGCTACGAAGCGAAGGCCAAGGCCGATGGAATCGTGACGCGCCAGGAGCATCGCCAGCTGCAGGAGATGCTGGACCACGCCAGCCGTCACATCCGCAACGCCTGATGAACTGCGCGCCGGGTGGTTCCACGCCGCTCGGCGTGCCCGGCCTGCTCCGTTCAGCGCAGCTCGTTCTCGAGGGCGACGTCGGCCACCAGTTCGCCATGGACAGTCGACCACGCGCCGCTCGGTGAGCGGCGCGCTGCGATGGCGAGGTACTCGGCCAGCTGCTCCGCCGGCATCGGCCGCGCAAAGAGGTATCCCTGTGCCTCGTCGCAGCGCAGGGCCAACAGGCTCTCCAGCGCAGGCTGGCCTTCCACGCCTTCGGCGATCGTCTTCAGGCCCAAGCCGTGGGCCATCTGCAGGATGGCGCGCACGATGGCGGCGTTCTCCGCATCGGTGGCCAGGTCGCGAATGAACGACTGGTCGATCTTGAGCTTGTCGAACGCAAAGCGCTTGAGGTACGAGAGGCTCGAGTAGCCGGTGCCGAAGTCGTCGATCGACAGCCTCACGCCGAGCAGCTTCAGCCGCTTGACGGTGGTCAACACGCTCTCGACGTTCTGGATCAGGATCGACTCGGTCAGCTCGAGTTCGAGGCACGACGGGTCCAGCCCCGAGGCGCTGAGTGCGCTGCGGACCACCGACTCCACGTTGCCGCGCCCGAACTGCACCGCCGACAGGTTCACCGCGATGGAGTCGAGCGGCAGGCCTGCATCGCGCCAGGCCACGGCCTGGCGGCACACCTCATGCAGCACCCAGTCGCCGATGGGCACGATGAGCCCGCTTTCTTCGGCGACGGGAATGAAGCGCCCGGGCGGTACTAGGCCGAGTTCGGGGTGGCGCCAGCGGAGCAGCGCCTCTGCGCCAACCACCCGCCCGGTGGCGAGCTCGATCTGGGGCTGGTAGTGCATGACGAACTCGTCGCGGGCGAGAGCCAGGCGCAGGCCATTGCGCATCTGCAGGTTCTCGGCAGACGCGACGTTCATGGCTTCGTCGAAGAAGCGGTAGGTGTTGCGCCCCGCGGCCTTGGCCTGGTACATCGCGACGTCGGCCTTCTGCAGCAGCGTGCCGAAGTCTTTGCCATCGTCGGGGTAGAGCGCGATGCCGAGCGAGAACGAGACCGGGATCTCGTGGCCGTCGGCCATGCAAGGCGCCTGGAAGCACTGCACCAGCCGTTCGATGGCGGAGCCGACTGCCTCGGTATCGGCCAGCTGCGCGAAGACGGCGAGGAACTCGTCGCCGCCCTGGCGGCTGATGGTGTCGGTCTCGCGTGCGCATTCGCGCAGCCGCTCGGCGACGGCCTTCAGCAGCGAGTCACCGGTCAGGTGGCCGAGTGAATCGTTGATGGTCTTGAAGTTGTCGAGATCGAGGAGCAGCACGGCGACCTTCGCGCCCGTGCGCGCCGCCTGCGCGGTGGCCTGCTCGAAGCGGGACTGAACCACCAACCGGTTGGGCAGCCCCGTCAGCGCATCGTGGTGGGCCAGGAACTCGATGCGTTCTTCGTTCGCGCGGCGCTCGGTCATGTCGCGAATGGCAGCGGCCACCATGCCGCCCTGCTCGGTGTCGATCGGGCTCACGCTGATGCTGATCGGGAACTCGCGGCCGGCTCGGGTGAGCGCCCACAGGTCGCGGTCCTTGCCCGGGTCGGTGGTTGTGCCGTTCGCCTTCGGCAAGGCCAGGTCGAGACCGCGGTAGCGCTCCGGCAGCAGCACATCGAACGGCTGGCCGATCAGCTCGTCCGGTGCGTAACCGAACAGCTGCACGGCCTGACGGTTCACGACGGTGATGATCGCGTTGGCGTCGGAGATCACCAGCGCGTCGGGCGACGACTCGAGCAGGGTGCGGAACTTGCGCTCCTGCACCCGCAGTGCGTCGACGTCGGCCTCGCGGCGACGCCACGAGCGGTACAGCATCACGGCGAACAGCACGGTCATCAGCAGAAACGCGCAGCCGAACACGATGGCCTTGGTGACCTCGGCGCGCCATTCGGCCAGGTAGTCGTCGGTGCCGAGGCCGACCACGATGTACATCGGGCAGTGCGATATGCGGCGGAAGGAGACGGTCCGCTCGACGCCGTCTCCGCCCGCGCCGGTGTAGGTGCCGACGGCTTCGCCTGCCATCACCGGTGCGCGCAGCTTGGGCGACACGGTGGTGTTGCCCACGTCGCCGCCGATGGAGGCGATCACCGGTTGCCGCGCGATGACGCCGAGCTGCGCATCGCGCAAGGCCACCACGCCGCCCGGGCCGGTGTCGATGGTGGAGAACATCTCGATGAAGTGCCGCAGCGTGATGGTCGCGTAGACCACGCCGCCGAAGCTGCCGTCCGGGCGGTCGAGCCGGCGTGCGAGCACGATCTCCCACTCGCCGCTGACGCGGCTGACCACCGGCTTCGAAATGACCAGCCCGGCCCGCGGGTCGCCAGCCAGTTGAAGGAAATAGGGGCGGTTGGCCAGGTTGGTCCGCATGCCTGCGGGCAGGCCGAATCCATGCGTCACCTCGCCGTTGGCATCGGCGATGCGCAGGCCGTGCAGTTCGGGGACACGCTTGCTCTGCTGCTTCATGAACCCACCGAGCGGGGCCAGATCGGCGGACTGCGTGGCCTGGGTACGTGCCACTTCATCGGTCACCATCAGCAGCACCAGATCGACCTTGTCGACGAGGGACGCGATCTCGCGTTCGAGGACGACCGCCAGGTTCTTCGAGGTGGTGGTCGCACGCTCTTCACGCCGGTCGCGGCTTTGCGACAGGCTCAGCGCGGCGATGGCCAGGGCCACCACATTCAGCAGCACGACGCTCCACACCAGGCGGGCGACGATGCGCGCTGCAGCACTCCGCGAACCGGTCGTCGACCGAGCCGGAATCGGATTCACGGAAAAAGGCAGAAGCGCACAGGCATAGCCGGCCGAGTCTAGCGAGATCGGCAGCGCTGACCTCCGGAAAACGCCGCCGTCAATTCACGGCGGGCTGCCTTGCGAGGCGTATGTCACGCTGCACGGGTGTGCGGTTAGAAGCCTCGGCCATTTCGGGGAGGCTGGAGCCTTGCTGCTGGAACACCACGGCGCGAAGCTGCGCAGCTGCCGCCACGCAGCCCGCTGCATCAGTTGAGATTCAGCGCGTTCGTCAGGTCACCCATCGCCTGACCGCCGGAAGCCTTGAGGGCCGCGTCGCGCGTCGTCAAGCCGGGCAAGGTATCGAGTCCGAAACGGCGAGTGATGAGCCGCAGGATGGAGGCGGTGTCGTAGGCCGTGTGGTCCACCGTGCCCTTCTTGGCCATTGGCGAGACGACGATGGCCGGGATGCGCGTGCCCGGGCCGATCAGGTCGCCCTTGGGCGGTGCCACGTGGTCCCAGACGCCGCCGAATTCGTCGTAGGTGATCACGATGACCATGTTGTTCCACTGCGGGCTGGCCTGCAGCTTGGCGACCAAGTCGGCGATCTTGGCGTCGCCGTCGGCCAGGTTGGCATAACCCTCGTGCTGATTGAACACGCCTTCGGGCTTGTAGAACGACACGGCCGGCAGTGTGCCCGCGGCGGCGTCGGCCACCAGGTCGTTGTAGTCCTTCAGGTGCGCAGCGCGCTCGCTGGCGTGGGTGACCGGGTCGAACGCGGCGTAGTAGTTGAAGGGCTGGTGGTGTGGCTGGAAGTCGACGTTGACGGTGTTGGACACGCCGTTGGCGTCGCCCGCGTAGATCACGCTGCGCTTGGCTGCGGGCGCCTGCATGCCGTCGGCGAGTGCAGCGCTCCAGGCACCGCCGTACCACTTCCACGTCACGCTTTTCGCGGTGAGAAGGTCGCCGATGTTCGTCTGCGTTTGCGGCGGCAACGTGGTGGCCTTGCTGGTGTCTGCAAAGAGTGCGTCGTTGCCGTTCACGTCGACCGGCGCATTGCCGCTCGGCTGATACGGCGCCTGCATGGTGTTGATGGCGTAGAACTTGCCATCGCCGAAGTAGTTGGCCGGCGTGATGTTGCCGCTCTTCACGAAAACGGGCGGGCCGTCGAGTGCCGAGGCCGGGCTGGTGCCGGCGAGCGTGAGGCGCGGGAGGAACTTGCCGTTGGCGTCGGTATCGACCGTGGCGATCGTGGGCTTGGCGGCGGCGGTGTCGGCGTTCGGGTACTCGGGCGCGCAGGCGCAGATCAGGTACTGGTGGTTGAGGAAGGACCCGCCGAACGCTCCCTGGAAAAAGTTGTCGGCCAGCACGTATTGCTGCGCCAGCTTGTAGAGCGCCGAGCTGCTGTAGTCGAAGTGGCCCATGGTCAGGCCGCCGGCATCGGCCCAGGCGGCGTACATGTCGTTCTTGCCGCCGTTGATCTCCATCTGGTTTTCGTAGAAGCGGTGGTACAGGTCGCGCGTGACGGTCGACGGCGTGAGCCTCACGTTGGCAGAAGCCTGGAATGCGGTTTCCACGGAGAACGGCGCATTGGCGAGACCGGCGCTTTGCGCCTGCGTGATGACGGTCGCCGAACCCGGCGCGGTGACGCCGCCCCAGGTTTGCGGCAACGTGGCCAGTACGGTGCTGCCGTCGCGGTCTTTCTGAGCCACGTAGGCGGCGGTGGGTGCGCCGTTAGCGTCGACCACGCTGCTCAGGCCGTTGGCACCTGGGAAGTTGCCGTAGAGGTTGTCGAACGAGCGGTTCTCGGCGTAGATGACGACAATGTTCTTGACCTTGGACTGCAGCGCGGCGGTGGTGTCGGGCGATGCGGGCGCGGGGTTGTCGTCACCGCTGCCGCAGGCGGCGACGATGGCGAGTGTGAGAACGGCGAACGGGGCGGCGAATCTGAGCGGGTGTTTCATGGGCGGATGTCCGAGCCGAAGATGGAGTGATGGCCGAGCTTCGCGGGCCTGTGTGACACCGCCGTGTCTTGTCATGAACACGAAATGAATGCGTCGTAGAACGCTTCATTCGCTGAGGAGTCTGGTCTTGAGTCGTCTTGTGTCTTGTGTGTTGGGTGTGGCTTGTGCTGTCGTGATGGTGGCGGGTGTGCAGGCCGTCGCGCCACAACCGGCGGCGGCCACACCGTTCTACGCCACGCACTTCGAGAAGCAGCCGAACGCGGCCACGCTGACCGAGCTGGGGCGTGCGTTGTTTTACGACGTGTCGCTCTCTGCCTCGGGCCGCCAGGCCTGTTCGTCATGCCACGATCCGCAGCATGCCTTCGGCCCGCCGAATGCACGGGCGGTGCAGATGGGCGGCGCTGACATGAAGCTTGCAGGCCGGCGCGCGGTGCCGTCGCTGATGTACCAGCAAGACACGCCGCCGTTCAGCGAGCACTTCAGCGACAACGATGGCGACGACAGCGTCGACCAGGGACCGACCGGTGGCCGAGCGTGGGACGGCCGGGTCTCATCGGCGCATGAACAGGCCAGCCTGCCGCTGCTGTCGCCCTTCGAGATGGCCAACGCCGACCCGGCAGCCGTGGTCAACCGCCTGCGCCAATCACCTGGCGCCGCGCGTTTTCGGGATGCGTTCGGCGAGCATGTGCTCGACAACACAGAGCTCGCCTGGAACGGCCTGCGCCTGGCGCTCGAGGTCTTCCAGCAAAGCCCGCGCGACTTCTACCCTTACACCAGCAAGTACGACGCGTACCTGCGGCACCAGGCGGCGCTGAGCCGAAGCGAGCAGCACGGACTTGAGCTGTTCAACGATGTGGCCAAGGGCAACTGTGCGTCGTGCCACCCGAGTGCTGTGAAGCGCGGAGCGTTTCCTCAGTTCACCGACCACGGCTTCATCGCGATCGGCGTGCCGCGCAATCGCGCCATCCCGGCGAATGCCGACCCGCGCTATGCAGACCTCGGCCTGTGCGGCCCGCTGCGTACCGATCTGGCCGACCGGCCCGAGTACTGCGGCCTGTTCAAGACACCGTCCTTGCGCAACGTGGCGACGCGCCGCACGATCTTTCACAACGGCGCATTGCATCGGCTTGACGAAGCCGTGCGCTTCTACGTCCAGCGCGATCTGCATCCCGAGAGGTACTACTCGCGCGATGCGGCTGGCCACGTTCTGAAGTTCGACGACCTGCCGCAACGCTACCGCGAGAACGTCAACGACGAGGTGCCGTTCACGCCACCGGTCGAAGGCAAACCAGCCTTGTCGGAACGCGAGATTGCCGACGTGGTGGCGTTCCTTCGCACGCTGACCGACGGCTACCTGCCGCCAGTAAAACACTAGCGCTCGCGCCTACTGGAACGCCACCTCGGCGAAGCTGCGCAGCTTGCGGCTGTGCAGTTGATCGACACCCTGCTCGCGCAGCAGCTCCATCGCACGGATGCCGATGCGCAGGTGCTGGTCGACGCGCTCGCGGTAGAAGTGGTTGGCCATGCCGGGCAGCTTGATCTCGCCGTGCAGCGGCTTGTCGCTCACGCACAGCAGCGTGCCGTAAGGCACGCGGAAGCGGAAGCCGTTGGCTGCGATGGTCGCGCTTTCCATGTCGAGCGCGATCGCGCGGCTCTGGCTGAAGCGGCGCTCCGGCGTGCTGTGCTGGTGGTGGAAGGGCAGCAGCTCCCAGTTGCGGTTGTCGGTGCTTGCGACGGTGCCGGTGCGCATCACGCGCTTCAGCTCGTAGCCTTGCAGCTGGGTCACTTCGGCCACCGCCGATTCGAGCGCGACCTGGATCTCCGCCAGCGGCGGGATCGGCACCCACAGTGGCAGGTCTTCGTCGAGCACGTGGTCTTCGCGCACGTAGCCATGGGCCAGCACGTAGTCGCCGAGGGCCTGGGTGTTGCGCAGGCCGGCGCAGTGGCCAAGCATGATCCACGCGTGCGGGCGCAGCACGGCGATGTGGTCGGTGATGGTCTTGGCGTTGGCCGGGCCGACGCCGATGTTGACCATGGTGATGCCGGTGCGGTCTTCGCGCACCAGGTGGTAGGCCGGCATCTGCGGCAGGCGAGGCGGCGTCACGCCCTGGTCGTCACCGGGCTGCGGCTGCAGGTCGGTGCGCCGCATCATCACGTTGCCGGGCTGCACGAAGGCGGCGTAGCCGCTGTTCGGGTCGGCCATCAGCTCGTGGCCGAGCTGGATGAACTCGTCGATGTAGAACTGGTAGTTCGTGAACAGCACGAAGTTCTGGAAGTGCTCGGGCGCGGTGCCGGTGTAGTGGCGCAGGCGGTGCAGCGAGTAATCGACGCGCGGCGCGGTGAACAGCGACAGCGGGTGGCGCGCCAGGCCGTCGGGGCCGATGGACGGCTCGTACGTTCCGTTGGCGATGCCGTCGTCCATGGCCGAGAGGTCGGGCAGGTCGAACTGGTCGCGCAGCAGCAGGCGGCGCGCCGGCGTCATGCTGCCTTCGAGGTGGTCGTTCTCTGCCAGCGAGAAGTGCACCGGGATCGGTTGGGCGCTCAAGCCCACTTCGAGCGTGACGCCGTGGTTCTTCAGCAGCAGCGTGAACTGCTCGAAGTAGTACTCGGCAAAGAGGTCAGGCCGCGTCAGCGTGGTTTCGTAGGTGCCGGGGCCGGCAACGAAGCCGTAGGCCAGCCGCGAGTCGGCGCGCGCCACGGTGTCGGTGTGCACCCGCAGGTAGGGGTAGCACGCGCGGACGTGGCCGGTGAGGGCTTCGCCGGCCACGAAGCGCTGCAGGCTGTCGCGCAGGTGGGCGATGCCGCTGTTGTAGATGGTGGTGGCGTGGGCCAGCGCAGCGGCAGCGTCGTTGAACGATTGGGCGTGGATGAGGGTCGTGGGTTTTGTTGTCAGTGTCATGAACGCCATTGTGCGTCCATGACATGACGGCCGCCATCCCACGGGCCGGGTCGCCCGTGGGTTACGAGGCGGTTACTTCAGCGGCGTCAGCAACACGCTCAGCCGGTCGGGCTTGCCCTCGATGCGCTCGAGCTTCGGGTAGCGCAGGCCGCCGCGCCATTCCACCTTCACCGTGCGGTAACGGTCGGCCTCCTTCACGAGCAGTTCGATCGGCGCGCCGTCCTTGGCGGCGGTGATGGCCTCTTCCAGCTTCTCGGCCTTGTAGGCGACGCCGTTCACCGCCAGCAGCGTGGCAGCTGTCGACAGGCCGGCATTGAAGGCCGGGCTGTCCCAGTTCACCGTCGTCAGCTTGGCGTCCTTGTCGAGCGTGATGCCGATGGAGTAGACGAAGTCGGTGAAGTCGTACGCCTCCTGGCGCAGCTTGTAGCGGTCGGTCGGCTTCTCGCTCCAGGCGAGCTTCCAGCCGGCGGCGGTGAGGCCCGCGAGCAGGCCTTCGCCGTCGTGGCGATCCAGCCGTTGACGCAGGAAGCCGGCCCAGTCGTTGGGCTGCACGCGGTTCAGCTCGGTCACCAGGTCGTCGAAGGTGTAGACCAGCGGCTTCACGCGCTTGGGCTCGGCGCCGAAGAAGGCACGGGCAAAGTCGTCGAGCGAGCGCGTGTACTGCGAGCGATCGCGGATCAGCATGTCGGCCTCCAGCCAGACCAGCATCGACTCGTCGTAGTAGTCGGCGCTGCGCTGCCAGTTGCGCCAGTCACGCGTCCAGCGGTGTTGCGCCACGATCGGCTCGTTGGTGGTGTCCTGCAGGTTGCGCCAGCTGCGGCCAACGCGTGCCTCCAGCGCTGCGGCCGCGTTGGCCAGGTCTTCGCGCGTGTCCGCCGGGCTGATCAGGCCCGAGCGGGCTGCCAGCACCACGCCCCAGTACTGCGTCTGGCCTTCGTAGACCCACAGCAGGCTGTCCTGCATGGGCACGTTGAAGTGCGGCGTCGACAGGTCGGCCGGGCGGCGGAACTTGCCGTTCCAGGAGTGCGCGTACTCGTGCGGCAGCAGGCCGCGCCCGGGTGAACTCTTGGCCCAATCAGTGAAGTAGTAGGGCTTGACGCCGTTCTCGCTCGACTGGTGGTGCTCCAGCCCGATCTCGCCGAACTCATCGCTGGTGGCGAGCAGGAAGTCGTAGTGCGCGAAGTGGCGCGAGGCGAACACGCGGTCGGCCTGGGTGACCAGCGCGCGGTGCGCGGTCAGTTGCTCTTCGCTGGCCTTGGCCTGGCGCGCTTCGTCCGAAACCACGTTCAGGAACACCGGCGAGCGGCCCGCCTTGACGGCATCGGGGTCGAGGTCGTAGCGATGGAAATTGCGGCCGGCGAACACCGGCGAGTCGACCAGCGTTTCGAGGTCCACTGTCTGGAACTCGACCTTGTCGCCGCGGCGTTCGCCTTCGGGGCGCAGGGCGGTGCCGTAGTTCCAGCCCTTCGGCAGCGTGAGGCTGGCGTGCACGCCGATCTGCGAGGCCGTGTGGCCGGCGGGGTAGAGCAGCACCTCGTTCCACTCCACGCCGAGGATGTGCGGCGTCATTTCCACGCGGCCGGCGTTGCTGTTGACCAGGCCGAGGAACTGGAATTCGATGTCGAGCGTGCTCACGCCGGCAGGCACCTCGACGTGGAAGGCGTGCATGTCAACCATGTTGCGCTTCCATTCCAGCGGCTTGCCCTGTGCCGAGAAGCGCAAGCCGGCGACCTGGCCGACCGTGCCGGTCGGCGAATGCGTGCCCGGCACCCACTGCGGGTAGTAGAGCGCCAGGGGCCCGGGTTTGACGGGCAGGGACTGGCGCACGCGGAAGACCTTGTGGTCGGTGTCGGTGGCGTCGACGTCGAGGTTGATCACGCCGAAGTAGGGCGCGGTGCCGAGCGGCGGCAGCGTCTGGGCTGCGAGGTGGTGAGTGGCAGCGATGCTGATGGCAGCAGCCAGGACGCGCAGAGAAGGCATGGGGGCTCCGTTGTGTGGAGCCGGGACGATACCCGAGCTACAGCTTGTAGCAATCGGCCGCGTGCGCTGAACGCCAGCTGAAGCGCTTGTCACCGCGGTGTCAGGCCGCCGCGGCACCTCTCGCTACAGTGCGCCGAGGAGACCGAGACATGACGCAGAACACGGTAAAGGCCCCGATGGCGGGCACGGTGGTTCAGGTGGCGGTGGCTGCTGGCGAGGCGGTACAAGCCGGCCAGCTGCTGCTGGTGCTCGAGGCGATGAAGATGGAGCACGAGGTGCGCGCCGAGAGCGGTGGCACGGTGCTGACTGTCACGGCCCGTGCAGGCGAATTGGTGGCTGAAGACGACACGCTGCTGACGCTCGGAGCCGCAGCGGCGCGGGCTGCGCTGCCGCAGGCCGCGGCAGCGGCGGCAATTACCGCATCTGCAACCGTGCGGGCCGACCTGCAAGAGGTGATCGACCGCCACGCATTCACGCTCGACGCGCAGCGCCCCGAAGCCATGGCCAAACGCCACGCGCTCGGCATGCGCAGCGCACGCGAGAACATCGCCGACCTCTGCGACGAAGGCAGCTTCGCCGAGTACGGCGCGCTTGCCTTTGCCGCGCAGACGCGCCGCCGCCCGCTTGACGACCTGATCAGGAACACGCCGGCCGACGGCATGGTCACCGGCATCGGCACCATCAACGGCGCGCAGTTCGGCGAAGAGGCGGCGCGCTGCGTGGTGATGTCGTACGACGCGACCGTGCTGGCCGGCACGCAGGGCATGCGCAATCACCAGAAGACCGACCGCATGCTCGGCATTGCGCTTGAACAGAAGCTGCCGGTGGTGCTGTTTGCCGAAGGCGGCGGCGGGCGGCCCGGCGACACCGACTCGCCCCACGTGGCCGGGCTGGACCTGCACACCTTCGCGAACTACGCGCGGCTGAGCGGCCAGGTGCCGGTGGTCGGCATCGTGGCCGGCCGCTGCTTTGCCGGCAACGCGGCGCTGCTGGGCTGCAGCGACGTGATCATCGCCACCCGCGGCAGCAACATCGGCATGGGCGGCCCGGCGATGGTCGAAGGCGGCGGGCTGGGTGTCTTCACGCCGGAGCAGATCGGCCCGAGCGAGCTGCAGCACGGCAACGGCGTGATCGACGTGCTGGTCGATGACGAGGCGCAGGCCGTAGCCTTGGCGCGGCAGTACCTCGGCTTCTTCCAGGGGCGCAGCACCGGGTGGTCGGCGCCCGACGCACTGCGCCTGCGCGATGCCTTGCCCGAGAACCGCGTGCGCACCTACGACGTGCGCCAGGTGATGCAGGGCGTGGCCGACGTCGGCTCGCTGCTCGAACTGCGCGCCGGCTTCGGCGTCGGCATCCTGACCGCCCTGGCGCGCATCGAAGGGCGGCCGGTCGGGCTGATGGCCAACAACCCGGTGCATCTCGGTGGCGCCATCGATGCCGATGCTGCCGACAAGGCCGCACGCTTCATGCAGCTGTGCAATGCACATGGCCTGCCGCTCGTCTCGCTGATCGACACGCCTGGCTTCATGGTCGGGCCCGAGATCGAAGAGAAGGCGCAAGTGCGACACGTGAGCCGCATGTTCGTTACCGCTGCACACCTGCGCGTGCCGTTTCTCGCCCTCGTGCTGCGCAAGGGTTATGGCTTGGGTGCGATGGCGATGGCCGGCGGCGGGTTCCGCGAACCGACGCTCGCCGCCGCATGGCCGAGCGGCGAGTTCGGCGGCATGGGGCTCGAAGGCGCGATACGCCTAGGCTATCGGAAGGAATTGGAAGCTGCAGCCGAAGGGCCGGAGCGCGACGCGCTCTACGACAAGCTGGTAGCCGCGCAATACGAGCGCGGCAAGGCCATCAACATGGCGGCGATGCTGGAGATCGACGCGGTGATTGACCCGGCGGACACGCGCCACTGGCTGGCACGTGGGCTGGCGTCTTCGAAGTTGCGCGACAGGCGCACCTCACCCATCGACACCTGGTAGGCCGTCGCCGGCTTGCCGCCGGCTCAGGCGGGCTTGTCGATCTTCGGCTGCGGTGCGTCCGGCCAGTGGCGGGCCTGCACAGCCGGCTGCGCCGCCTCGTACCCCACGGCGTCGTGGCCTGAGGCGGAGTCGACCTCCGCTGCTGGCGGGCTGCCACCGTAGTACCAGCGCCGCACGTCCTCGAGCCAGTCGTCGTTGTTCGCCATGGTCTTGCTCCTGGGGTGGCCCGTGGGCCGTGGGTGATTCCGTCGGTGATTGATAGGCATCGTCTATCCACCGCACCGCCGTCGCCATCAGGCGAACGATCAAGCTCATGTAGGCCGACGCCTACATGGCGCTTTCGCACATGCGCCGATGTCCTACAGCGGGGTAGCGCACAAGCCGAGGTACGGATGCGCGCTTGGCGGGCAGACCCGAATCGTTGGCCCGCCGACGATTCGGCACGAGCTGCGATGGCGCTGCATGTGAGCCGCCGCAGCCAGAGCAACAACAGGAGCACCTCATGAAAAAATCGTTCGACTACACCACTGCGTCGCTGGCCTCCATGTCCCTCGCTTGCCTTGTGGTGCTCGGCGGTTGCGGGCCGCAGAACGGAGAACCGGTTGTCTCTGGTGCCGTTCCCTCTGCTGCAGTCCCTGCGAAGACCGCAACCCAGGCGCCCACGGCGACGGCGGCGGCTCCCGTGCCGGCCAAGCCGGTGGTCAGCGCGAACCTCGGCGAAGTGAGCCACATCGAAACCCTGACCGAGCGACCCAAGGGCAGCGGCGTGGGCGCCGTGGCCGGTGGCGTGCTTGGCGGCGTGGCAGGCCACCAGGTTGGTGACGGGCGCGGGCAGGACGCCGCCACCGTGGTCGGCGCTGTGGGCGGCGCCTTGCTCGGCAACAAGATCGAGCGTGACCGCGCCGTGAAGGTCGTGGGGTACCGCGTCCAGGTCAAGCTCGACAACGGCGACGTGCGCACCTTCGAGCGCAGCCAGCTCGACGGCTTGCACGTCGGCGACCGCGTGCGTGTCGAAGGTGGCCAGGTACGTGCTGCCTGACGCTTTGACACGGCAGCAAGGCCGCTGACCCGCTGGGCTTTTGAAAGCTCGGCCTCCAGGTGGTGCGACACTCAGATCTGCCTGACCGGCCTCATGCCGGCAGGCCATCACCATGGCCCTTTCTTGGATGAGCGCACTCAAGGTCATCCCCTGGAACGACGTGATCGACGCGGCGCCGGGGCTGGTCAAAGGTGCCCGCAAGATCTTCACGCGCAGCCAGCAGACCGATGTACCTGCCACACCTGCCGAGCGCGGCAACAGTGGCGACCTCGACGGTCGCGTCTCGCAGCTCGAAGCCAGCCTGGCGCAGGTCGCCGAACAGCAAGGTGCCGCGGCGCGGCTGGTCGAGTCGCTGGCCGAGCAGAACGCCCGCATCGTCGAGGCGATCGACATCCTTCGCGCACGCACGCGCTTGCTGATCGGCATCTGCACGGTGCTCGCGATCGCCTTGATCGCCACCGTGGCGTGGGGCCTGCGATGAGCGGCGCGCACATCCGCGTGGGCATCGGGGGCTGGACCTTCGAACCCTGGCGCGACAACTTCTACCCCAAGGGTTGGTCGCAGAGCCGCGAGCTCGAATACGCCAGCCGCAAGATGACCGCGATCGAGGTCAACGGCACCTACTACAGCGCGATGAAGCCCGCCACCTTCGCCAAGTGGCGCGACGAGACGCCCGACGGCTTCGTGTTCTCGCTCAAGGCCAACCGCTTCGCGACCAACCGGCGCGTGCTCGCCGAGGCCGGCGAATCGGTCGAGCGGTTCATCGGCAGCGGCCTCGCCGAGCTGGGCGACAAGCTCGGCCCCGTGCTGTGGCAGTTCGCGCCGACCAAGCGCTTCGACCCGGTCGACTTCGAAGCCTTCTTGAAGCTGCTGCCCTCGGCGGTGCAGGGCTTGCCGCTGCGCCATGTGCTCGACGTGCGGCACGAGAGCTTCATGACGCCTGAGTACCTGGCGCTTGCGCGCCGCTACAAAATGGGCACGGTGTTCACCGACTCAGACGACTACCCATCGTTTGCCGACGTCACCGGTGACTTCGTCTACGCGCGCACGATGCGCTCGCAATCCAGCCTCCCGCAAGGCTACGAGCCGGCCGCACTCGACCAGTTCGCCGCGTGCGTGCGGGCCTGGGCCGCCGGCGACGAGCCCGTTGGCCTGCCGCGCGTCGAGCCGAAACCGCAGCCGGTTCAGCCGCGCGATGTGTTCTTCTTCTTCATCAGCGCCGCCAAGGAGCGCAACCCGGCCGCGGCGATGGCGCTGCTCGAACGACTCTAGAAGCTTGCCTGCAGCAGCATGCGGGGCGAAGTCCCGTGTTGTCGCCGCCCGGAGGATTGCTGGTCTCTTCGTACTTCATGGCGGGGTTGCTTTCCATGGGCGTGCGCCCGATCGACTTACGCGCCGCGGCAGGCAGCTCGGCATCGCGTCGGAGGCTGCACGTGCTCTAGGGAGATCAGTCGGTTTTCGCATGACCGATCCCGGACCAAAACATCTTCAATCCACGATGCTCTTTCGTCCGCTGCCAGTGGCCATGAGCCTCGCACTTCGCATCGCCGTGTTGCATCCGCTCGGTGCTGTGCCGCCATGCGCTAACGAGTCCATCAGGGTTTGATCATTACTTCCACGGTACGTGGGTTCACCATGGCGGCGCCCCTCCATCAACCGGACCTATCGTGATCGACGCATTGCACCCTCTCACCGCCCCACCCGCTCCTCGATTCACAACGACCTCGCTGCGCATGCTCTGCGCCGTGCTCGCGGCTGGCGCACTGGGCGCTGGTGTCCACACCTCTGCGCATGCGACCATCTGGACGCCGATCGCGCAGGAAGGGGAGCCTTTCGTCGTCAAGAACAAGACCGTGCGATACGGAAGTGGCAGCACCTGGATCACCAAGAAGGTCGGTGCCAAGGGCATGTGCACGAATGCGTTCTTCGGTCGCGACCCGCTGCGCGGTGTGCTCAAGGAATGCCAGATCGGTAAGTCAGGCACTCCAGCGGCCCCGCCCGCCGCTCCAAGCAAGCCGGTGACCAGCCCCGTGGTCCCCAAGCCAAGCACGCCGGTAGTCCAGCCACCCGCCGCTTCGTACAAGCTGACGATCGCGTATCCGGCCGAAGGCCATATCGAGGGTGCTGTGTCGGGCGCCACCTTCTCGCGCGGCGCCATCGTCACGCTCAAGGCCGTTGCCGAAGGTGCTTACGGCGTGAAGGCCTGGACTGGTGACGCCGCGTCATGCGGCGCAAACAACGCGTGCCAGATCAACATGGCGGGCAACAAAAACGTCGGGGTCACCTTCAAGACCATGCCTGTGGGCTTCGCTGCGGGCACGACAGGCGGAGCCGGCGGCAAAGTAGTGACGGTGTCGACGGCCAGCGCCCTGAAGGATGCGCTGTGCGACAAGTTCGACTCGGCCGGCATTTGCACGGACGACACGCCCCGGATCATCCAGCTGGCATCGGTCATCGACTTCACCGGCACCGAGGGGAAGACCAGTGCCTGGATCTGCCGGAAAAACGCGAACATGGTCTGCAGGACCCAGGAGATGACAACCGACTATCCGGTGGGCACCTGTGCAGTCGAAGGTCACCGGCTCAACGATGGCTCCCTTGACCCGATCGCACGCAAGAAAATGGATTACGACGCCGCTGGCATCAAGCCGCTGCGGGTGGGCTCCAACAAGACCCTGATCGGCATTGGTACGAAGGCTGGCATCAAGGGCAAGGGCCTGATGATCCAGCACGTCTCGAACGTCGTGATCCGCAACATCTCGTTGACCGACATGAACCAATGGCTGATCTGGGGCGGCGATGCCATCACCGTGGTCGACGCCGGCCAGGTCTGGATCGATCACAACAACTTCGCGCGCATCGGCCGCCAGTTCATCGCCACCGGGCTGGCCGAGGTGGGAAACCTCACCATCTCGAACAACCTCTTCGATGGCGCCAACGAGTACGCGATGAGTTGCGATGGCAAGCACTACTGGACCTTGCTGCTGGCTGGCAAGGACGAGAACGTGACGCTCATCGCGAACCGGTTCTCCAGCACTGCCGGCCGCGCACCGGAATACGGCAACGGCGGCATCCTCCACATCGTCAACAACCTGTGGGACGACGATGACGGAGTGATCATGGTCAATCCGCAGAGGGCCACATCAGCCGTCCTCGAGGGCAACTACTTCTCACCGACCAGTGAGCGCATGATGCCGGTCGCCATTCCGTTCGCCGATCCGAGAAATCCGGAGAAGGACTTGAGTCCCTTCCCTGTCTATGCACCGCTGGATCAAACCATCGACATGGCCAATCCCACTTGCCTGGCCGTGCTGGGGCGCAACTGCGCCAGCAACTACGCGACGCTGACGACCTTCGGGGTGGACACGCTCAAGGGCTTCCTGCTTCACCCGGAGCCGATCAGGATGATGAAGGCCCCCCGACGCTCGCCCGCGGTGTGGGTACGGTGCGGCCCATGCCTTACGCAAAGGTGGCCGGACACGTCAAGGCCAAGGCCGGCCCACAGGCCGACCCAGACCAGTAAGGGGAGGGCAACGCTGGAAGCCGTCGGCCCGCGCTGCTCGCAAAAGATGGGGCGAGGGCGCTAGAACCGACGGCGCCACAGCGCGCCGCCGAACATCACCACGGCGAGCGCCGCCACCACGAAGCCGATGCCGGCCCACTGCCACGGCGTGACGCTTTCGCCCAGCAGCCAGATGCCGGCAGCCAGCCCGACGACGGGAACGCCCAGGCTGAACGGCGCCACACGGTTGGCCGGGTGGCGCTTGAGCAGCACGGTCCACAGGCCGTAGGCCAGGATGGTTGCGACCCAGCCCAGGTAGGCCGCGCCGGCCCAGGCATCGGCGCTGGCGTGCAGCCATTGCCAGCGCGCTTCGGGCGCATCGAACAGCAGGCTCAGTGCAATGAACGGGACGATGGGCACCACGCTGCTCCACACCACGAACTGGAAGGCGTCGTAGCTCGGGTGCGCTTGCTGCACTTTGCGCGTGATGATGTTCGCCACGCCCCACATCGACGCAGCACACAGCATCAGCACCAGCCCGAGCCACGTGGTCTCATGCGCCGCGTTGTTGCCGCCCACGTAGTTGAGCGCGAAGCAGCCCAGCCCCGCGGCAGCGAGCACCAGCCCTGCGCGCAAGGGGCCGCCGATGTGCTCTTTCAGCAGCAGCATGCCGAGCAGCGTGGTGAAGAACACCTGCGTCTGCATCAGCACCGAGGCGAGCGCCGCCGTCATGCCGACCCGCAATGCGATGAACACGAACCCGAACTGGCCCACGCCCTGCGCGAGCCCGTACCAGACCAGCCAACGCACCGGCAGCTGCGGCCGCTTCACGAACAGCATCAAGGGCAGGGCCGCGAACACGTAGCGCACGGCACCCAGCTGGAAGGGCGTGAAGTCGCGCAGCGAGTGCTTCATCGCGACGAAGTTGGAGCCCCAGATCAGCACCACGGCCAATGCGGCGAGCAGGTCGCGGCCCAGCAGGGGTTTGGGAGCAGGCACAGCGGGGGTGATGGCGTTCAGAACGGCTTTCGTAGGAGCTTGTGGCGGCTTCAATGCGCTACGGCGTACCGGAAGCCCGCTTCAGTTCGATCTGCGCCAGCGCGTGCTCGCGGTACGGCGTGGCATTCAGCTCCACGGTGCGCTGGAACATGCGTTTCGCGTCGTCGGGCTTGCCGGCGAGCAGCATCTGCTGACCGACGTAGAAGTAGGCCTCGGTGAGGTTGAGCCGCTCCATGCGCTTGTCTTGCCGCGCGGCCTTCAACAGGTCGTCCTGGCTCGCATTGCCGGCCAGGTAGTGCACCAGCACGCCGGGCCAGGCCGCCTTGTCCACGCTGTCGAGGTAAGGGCCGACGGCAGACTTGCCCTTGCCGCCGGTGCGCTCGGCCGCAAGATAGAGCCAGGTCAGCGCGAACACGCGGTCGTCGCCCGAGCTGTCTTGTGCGGCCTGGCGGAACGATTGCTCGGCCTGCGCGAACTGCCCCTGGTAGTACAGCGCACTGCCGATGCCGCGGTCGAGCATCGCGCGGCTGCTCGGGTTCTTGAACTGCTGCATCTCGGTCACCGCTTCGTCGCTGCGGCCCAGCGACATCAGCGCCAGCCCGCGCGTGTAGTGCGAGTAGCCCACCTCCGGCGCGGCGGCGAGGGCCTGGTCTGCGTCCAACAGCGTGGCGTTGAAGTCGGCGAGCATGCTGTTGGCGATGGCGCGGCGCTCGAGCACCGCACCGGCGAGCGGGCTGGCGGTGCCGGCCCTGTTGAGCGTCTCGGTGGCGAGCAGGCGCTCGAGCTCCTGCCGCATCACGATCTCGCGCAGCGTGTCGCTTTGCTGGCCGAGGCTGCGCCGCACGCGTTTCTCGATGTCGGAGTAGGCGCTGTTGAGGCTGTCGAAGTCGAGCAGCGGCAGGCGCACCGTCACCGCACCCAGCCTGCGCGCGGTCTGCACGCGCTCGCGGTAGCTGGGCAGATCGTTCGGCAGAACTTCTTCGGCGCGGCGGTCGTAGGTGAGCAGGTAGTCGAGCGTGTTGCCGGTCACTTCGTACCGCGCGGCGAGGTTGAAATGCTTGTCGCCGATTTCGGTGGGCGCGGGCGGCTGCGTCGTGAACTTGCGTGGGGCGATCAAGCGCAGGCGCTGCTTCACCTGGCGCGGCTGGTCGATGATGTAGGGCATGTCGCGCTTGGCTTCGCGCGGGCCGATGAGCGACTCCAGCACCTCGAGCGCCGGCACGTCGACGGCGAGTGCACCGCGGTCGTACTGGCCGAAGCCGGGTGCCTCGTACTTCAGCTCCAGCTCGAAGACATTGGTGTCACGGTCGTCGCGCACCGCCGGCGCGCCGGTCGACTTGAGCCCCGGCAGCACGCGTGCATAAGCGCCGGCGAGCGCACTGGCCAGACGGTCGATGCCGCCTGCGCTCAGGCTGTTGCGCCAGCTCTCGGCCGAGATGCCACGTGCGCGCAGCGTGGTGGTGAACTGAACGGCGCGGCGCAGGTCCGAGGCGTCCCACACCGAATCGAACTCCATGCCCTGCAGCTTGGCCGCTGCCGGCTCGATGCGCGTCAACGCGGTGCTGCGCGGGTCGACCACCAGCGTCATGCCGTAATTCACCTGGCCGCGCGTGGCGAGCTGGCGGCCCTGCTTCTGGATGGTGGGGTCGAGCCAGTAGACGGCGTCGTCGAGCTGGAGCCGGGTGATGACGTGGTCGAACTGGTCGTGCGACGGCAGGTAGTCGGTGACGCCGCGGTTGCGGTGCATCGAGATCAGCGCAGGCCGTGCGTCGTAGCCCAGGCGCTGCAAGATCGCGTCGAGCAAGGCCACCTTGTCCTTGCAGTCGCCCAGGCGCTCGGCATAGGTGCGTACCGGCGCCTTGGGGCGGTGCGAGCTTTCGCCGAGGCTCACGCTGAAGTAGCGCACTTCGTCCTGCACGAACTCCAGCACCTCGGAGGCAAGCTGTTCGCGTGGCAGTCCCTTGGCGCGCCAGGCCTCGATGCGCGCCGTGAGTTCGGGCCCCAGCTCGCCGGGGTTCGCAAACAAGTCGTCGGCCCAGGCGGCCACACCTTGCCAGTCGGCGTAGTCGCTCACGTGCAGGGCGGGGAACACCTTGAACCACGGCGGCACGTTTTCTTCGGGCACCACGGCAGGCACGTTGCGCCGCGTGAGTTGCAGCACCTGCCGATTGCCTGCGGTGCTCAGCTCCGGCTGGACGTCGGAGCGGATGCCGCGTGTGTGCAGCGTGCGGCCCTGTGGGTACTCGATGCGCAGGTGCAGCTCATCGACGGTGGCCATGAAGCCCAGTTGATAGACCTCGGCGAAGTGGCCCTTGAAGATCGGGTTGCTGCCTTGCAGGGTGTAGGCCACCTCGACCGCATCGCCCACGCGCACGTCGTTCATCACCACCAGCAGGGTCTGCAGGCCGGTCAGCGTCTGGTTCTCCAGGCCTTCTTCACGGCGCAGCATCTCGATGCGTGCGTCCTTCAGCCGGTCCAGGCGCTTGCCGTCGCGGATCACCGTGGCCTCGTGCACCGTGAGCGTCTGGTAGGCGGGGTTGAAGTACAGCTCCGCCTTGGACACGATCTGCAGGCCCGCGCTTTCGGTGGCTGTGGAGACGCTCCGCGTGTAGACCTGCTCCGACGAGTCGGCGCCGATCTGCGTTTGCGTGTCCACCAGCAGCAGGCGGTAGCCCAGGCCGCCGCTGGCCGGTGCAGTGCTGGGCGGAGATGCCTTGACTGGCTTGACCCAGTCGGGTGCCTTGCCGATGCGGTAGCCGCTGGGTGCGGCTGCCTTGGCCTTCGTGGCGGCGGGTGCCTTGGTCGCGGCGTGCGCAGGCGCTGTCAGTGGCAAGGCCAGCGCGGCGGCCCAGGCCAGTGCAACGAGAAGCGCAGCGAAAGGTGCAGCAAGAAAAGAGCGTGGGCGGCAGAGGGTGTGCATGGTGGGCTTCCGGTCTGCAGGCATTATCAGCAGCGGCTTCGTGTTGTACTTGGCCGATGAGCGAAACCGGTGACGCAATGCACTACTTCGTGAGGCTGGTCGAACTCGGGCGCGGCTTCGAGGCGCCCGCGGGCCAGCCTCTGCTGCGCTCGGCGCGCGAAGCCGGCGTGGTGTTGCCCAGTTCGTGCCGCAACGGCACCTGCCGCGAGTGCCTGTGTCGTGCGGTCGAGGGCCGCGTGAGCTACGCGATCGAGTGGCCCGGCCTGAGCGCCGACGAGAAGCGCCAGGGCTTCATCCTCCCCTGCGTGGCGCGGCCCGAGAGTGACCTGGTGATCGAGGCACCACGCGCACGCCCGGCTCAATGAGGCCGCGCTCGCTGGGCAAGCAGGCCGCGGTAAAGGGCCAGCTGCCCGTCGCGGCGCGCGGCTTCGATCAGCGTCAGGTCGATCACATCGCGCTGCGCGTGGCTGCCGCCGAAGCGGTGGGCCTGGCCAAGCAGCGGCCGCAGCAGTTCGACGCAGCGTGCGTGGTCGGCGCGGCCGAAGGCCCACAGCGCTTCGCACAGCGGCTGGCCGACCTCGCGCGTGAACATGGCGTTGTCGCCGGGTGCAACCAGAGCGGCCTGTTGCGCCGCGAGCAGTGCCTCGGCATCGGCATGCCGCTGTGCGCCGACGAAGGCCATCATCGCGTGCGCGTCGTTGAAGGCGTAGTGGCCGCCGTCATGCGCCAGCGGCAGCCAGCCGTCGGCCACGGTCTGCCAACGCTCGCCCACGTCGACACCACGCAATTGCAGGCGCCACAGCAGCGCTGACGCATCGACGAGGTCCAGCGCCAGCGGCGAGCGCGCGCCGTGGATGGGTCTGTCGAACAGCGCGAGCACCTCGTCGGTTTGATTCAGGCCCAGGTGGTAGAGCGCGAGGTGCCACCAGTTGTGCACCGCCATCGCATTTTGCTGCGACCAGTGCGGCTCGCGGCTGCGCATCCATGCGATGCCGTCTTCCCGGCGGTTCTGCATCTCCATCACATGGGCCACCGCGTGGTGGGCCCATGCGTTCAGCGGTTCCAACTCAAGTGCCAGGCGACCCGCGCGCTCGGCGGTTGCGTAGTCGGCGGTTTCTTCCAGCCCGAAGGCGTGCATGCCGAGCAGCGCGTGGTGGCCGGGCATGCCGGGCGACCACTGCGGCAGCGCTCGCGCGATGCGGTCGCGCAGCATGCGTGCATTGCCGGTGTAGAAGTCGATCAGGTGGCCTGCCTGCAGGGCCAGCGCGTCGTGCGGATGGTCGAGCGACAAATCTTCGAGCACGCGTGCCGCGGCGTGCCAGCGACCATGCACCAGGTGCTCGACGGCGGCCAGATGGCCTTGCTCGTTGGCCGTTGCGGATTCGCGCGAGGCCTGCTCCAGTGCCTGCCGGCCGACGGCCACCGCGGCGCGTTCGGTGCTCAGCAGGTACATGTAGGCCAGCAGCATGTGGCCCATCACGAAGCCGGGCTGCGCTGCGAGTGCCTCGTTGACGCTCGACACGGGGTCGCCGGTGAAGCACTGGAACTCGTGCAGCGCGCGGTCGTAGGCGGGTTGATTGGCACTCATGAGGGCTGCTCCGTCGTCAAGGTGAGTGGCCCTGATACATCGCGAAAGAGCTGCATGTCAATCCCCCACACCCTTCAGCCGCCAGAGAGACTGCCGTGCTTGTGCTGCATGCTGTCGACGAGGTGGCGCGTGCAATCGAGCAGCTCCACGCCGTGCGGCGCATGGGCCGCGACGATGGTGACCGAGGTGTTGCCGATCTTCAGCGGAAGGCTCTCAGCCGACGACAGGTGGTTTGCGAGCAAAGCGCGGATCACGAGGCCATGTGTCACCACGGCGAGGCTGCCTGGCAACGCAGCGCGCAGCGCGACGACGTGCGCGAAGGCCTGTGCCACACGCGCGTCGAACTCGGCTGCTGATTCACCGCCCGGCGGAGCATCGCTCATGGTTAGCGGGTTGAAGCCCAGCGTGTCGTAGGGCTGGCCGCGCAGGTCACCGAAATTGCGCTCGTGCAGCAGCGCAGTGGTCGAGATGGGGAGGCCGGTGGCCGCAGAGATGGCCTGTGCGGTGCTCAGCGCGCGCGGCAGGTCGCTGCTGACGATGCCGGCCACTTGCAGGCCCGCCAAGCGCTTGGCGACGGCCTCGGCCTGGGCCAGGCCCGTCGCGCTGAGCGGCGTGTCGGCAGGCTGCAGTGTGCGGGCCACGTTGAGCGGTGTCTCTCCGTGGCGCACGAGAATGATCGACATGGCTTTCGCTTTCGTTGGGGCGACGCAGCACCATTCTCGAACCTTGCCAGCAACCCCGCCGCCACCTTGGCGACGCGGGAATGCCAGACTTGCGGCCTTTCGCCGAATCGCCACAGTGATGCCATGAACCTGCACGAAGCCACGCCCCTGGACCACAGCACGGCCGATCGCCCACCCCGGCCTGCCGCCACGCTGGTGGTGGTGCGCGACGCGCCTGGTGGCATGCAGGTGCTGCTGCTGTGCCGCGCCGAGCGTGGTGACCACAACAGCGGGGCCTGGGTCTTCCCCGGCGGCACCGTCGATCCGGCCGACCGGCAATGCCATCGGTACTGCGACGGCATCGACGATGCGGCGGCGAGTGCGAAGCTGGCCCTGCCCGAAGGCGGGCTCGACGCATACATCGCCGGCATCCGCGAGTGCTTCGAAGAGTGCGGCCTGCTGTTCGCCACCGATGCCGGTGGCCGGCTGCTGAATCTGCAAGGTGAAGCCGGCGAACGGCTCAATGCCTGGCGCGGCCCGCTGCACCACGGCGAGCGCACGCTGGCCGAGCTGTGCGAGTCGCAAGGCCTGCGGCTGGCCGTGAACGAACTCGAATACTTCAGCCACTGGGTGACGCCGCTTGGCCGCGCCAAGCGCTACAACACCCGCTTCTTCGTGGCCGCTGTGCCGCCTGCGCAGATGGCCGAGCACGATGGCGCGGAGATGGTGGCAATGGAGTGGTTGCGGCCGAGCGAGGCGCTGGCGCGCAGCGATTCGCTCAAGCTGATGGGCCCGACGCGCGCCACGCTGAGTGCGATTGCGCGTTTCGAGAGTGCCCAGGCGTTGATGGCGTGGGCGCGCCAGCCGCGCGAAGTGAGCCTCATCAACCCGCGCATCGGGAACGGCAGCCAGGGCCTGCGGCCGGTGCTGCCGAGCGAGTTCGCTTGGGCCGAGATGGGCCGCATCGACCCGCTGGGCCATGGCACGGCGTCGTACGAGATCGTGCCCGGCCGTGCGGTGAAATTGTCGGCGCACGTGATCCGCGTCACTGCAGCCAACGCCAGCGTGATGACCGGCCCCGGCACCAACACCTACCTCGTCGGCGGTGGCGCACTCAATGAATGGGCCGTGATCGACCCGGGCCCCGCGTTGCCCGAGCACATCGAGGCGGTGCTGAAGGCCGCGCCCGGCCGCATCCGCTGGATTCTTGCGACCCACACGCACCTGGACCATTCGCCCGCAGCCGTGCTGCTCAAGCAGCACACCCACGCCGAGGTGCTGGGCCGCCTGCCCGACCATCCGCACAAACAAGACGGCAGCTTCGCGCCCGACCGAGTGCTGAACGACGGCGAGCGGCTCGAGGTGTGCCCGCAGGCCACGCTGCGCGTGATCCACACGCCGGGCCATGCGTCCAATCACCTGTGTTATCTGCTGGAAGAAGAGAAGACGCTCTTCACCGGCGACCACGTGATGCAGGCATCCACCGTCGTGATCAACCCACCCGACGGCGACATGGCCGCCTACATCGCGTCGCTGCGCGGCCTGCTGCACGAAGACATCGAATGGCTGGCCCCCGGCCACGGCTTCCTGATGGCGCAGCCGCACAAGGCCATGCAAGCCGTGATCGACCACCGCCTGAAGCGCGAAGGCAAGGTGCTGCAAAGCGTGCGCGAACACGGCCCGGCCACGCTGGAGCAGTTGCTGCCCATCGTCTACGACGACGTCGACCCGCGCATGCTGCCGGTGGCAGCAAGGTCGCTGCTGGCGCACCTGGGCAAGCTGGTGGTGGATGGCGTGGCGACCGAGACGGCCGGGCAGTGGCGCGTCGCGGCCCAAGGCCTGTGAGCACCTCGCTGCTCGTTCTCGGTGTGATCTTCGGCTCAGTCGGCCTGGGCTACTTTCTGTACGGCAAGAAGCAGCGAGCGGTGGTGCCGCTGGTCAGCGGCCTCGTGCTAATGGTGGTGCCGTACTTCATCTCCAACACCATCGTTCTCGTCGTCGTGGGTGTGGTGATCTCGGCGATCCCGTACCTCATCCGGCTGTAATTCGCTCGGTACCCCGGTGAGCCCTGTCAACACCCGACGCACCGCTTGCTCACAACCTTACCCACACACTTGTCCACAGCTCAGCGCTTGCGGGCGAGCGTGACGCCGTCGCTGAAGGGCAGCAGCGAGAGGTCGATGCGTTCATCGCGGTGCAGCTTGGCGTTGAGCGCCTGCAATGCAGTGGTGTCCGGGTCTTTCAGTGGCTTGGCGACGTCACCACCCCACAGCGTGTTGTCGATGGCGATGAGCCCTCCAGTGCGCAGGAGCTGCAGGCAGCGCTCGTAGTACGCGTCGTAGCTCGACTTGTCGGCGTCGATGAACGCGAAGTCGTACTGGCCGGCCTCGCCGGTGGCCAGGCGGGCGTCGAGCGTCTTCAGTGCGGGTGCAAGTTGCAGGTCGATCTTGTGCGCCACGCCGGCTTGCTGCCAGAAAGGTTTGCCGATGCGCGTGAAGTCGTCGCTGATGTCGCAGGCCAGCAGCTTGCCGTCGTCGGGCAAGGCGAGCGCCACACTGAGCGCGCTGTAGCCGGTGAAGACGCCGATCTCGATCGTGCGTTTGGCGCCCAGCAGCTTGACCAGCATCGCCATGAACTGGCCTTGCTCGGGTGCGATCTGCATGCCGGCATGAGGGTGCCGGGCCGTGGCTTCGCGCAGGGCCGTCTGTGCGGGGTGTTCGCGCAGCGAGTGGTCGAGCACGTACTGGTACAGGGTGTCGGTGAGCTTCAGGGTGCGGTTCATGGGGTGCCTCTCAGTTCAGGTTTTCGTGGTGTGCGGTGGCGCCGCGTTTCCAGTACGCCGCGGCGCGGATGGCATGACGATCGTGGCCTTTCTCGTCGACCAGCACGCGGCGCAGCGTGGCCATGGCTGCGGCCTCGCCGGCGCACCAGGCGTAGCCTTCGCCGGCGGGCAGCGGCAACGCGCGGATGGCGGCGATGAGCGCATCGGTGTGGTCCACCCAGTTCACCTGCAGGTCGGCTGCGCTTTGAAGCGTGCGGCGATCGGCCGGGTCGCGCACCTGCAGCACGGCAATGGCCTTGGTATCGGCCGGCAGTTCTTCGAGCCGGCGGGCGATGGCGGGCAGGGCGGTTTCGTCGCCGACCAGCAGGTGCCATTCGTAGTCGGTCGGGATGATGAAGGAGCCGCGCGGGCCTGCGATGGTGGCTTGCGACCCGGGCACCGCCTGCGCGGCCCAGCGCGCGGCGGGGCCGGTGGAGTGCAGGTCGAACTCCAGGGTGAGTTCGCGAGCGGCAGCGTCGTGCAGCCGCGGCGTGTAGTCGCGCATCACCGGCTCGGTGGCCGTGGGAAGGATCAGCTTGATGTGGTCGTCGAACGAGGCGCTGATGAAATCGGCCAGCGACTCGCCGGCAAAGGTGACGCTGCGCACGTTGGGGCTGATCTCGTTGACGCGCACGACCTTGAGCTCGCGGCGCTTGATTTCGTGCTGCACGCGTTGAACGCGGCGTGTGGACGTTTCGGTGCTCATGGCGGTGTGCTCTTTCAAATGGTTGACAATATCTCCCATCATGGTGAAATCGAATGACAATGTCAACCAATCTGGCAAAGGCCGGAAGGGTGACCACAAAGAAGACCGCAAAGACGAGGTGCTGGACCTCGTCCACACGGTCATGCATCAGTACCGCTCGCAGCAATACCAGGTGCTGCGCGACAGTCCGCACGACATCACTCACATGGAAAGCAAGGTGCTCGGCTACATCGGGCACCACCCCGGCGCTACACAGAGCGAGCTCTCGCAGCACAGCGGACGCGACAAGGCGCAGCTCGCGCGGCTGATCAAGGGCCTGCGCGACCGCGAGCTGCTGGCGGGCGAAGTGGGAGAAGAAGACCGGCGCAGCGTGAAGCTGACGCTCACGCCGGAAGGCGAGACGGTGCTTCGCACGCTGAAGCAGCAGGCGCGGCGCTTGAACGCCAAGGCGGTGTCGGGCATGAGCAGCGCCGAGGAGGCGCAGCTGATTGCGCTCTTGCAGCGCGTGAGGGCGAACCTCGATTCAGCCGACTGACTCCGCAGCGCTCATGCGCCGAGACAGTGCGGACTTGCGAGCACGCAGAAAGCCGTTCAGGCGCTCGAGGTAATCGCGCTTCACCGCTTGGCGCACCGACGGGCGCTCTGACAGTTGAGTGCGCCATGCGGCGAGCCGCGGCAGCCCGGTGAAGAAGCCGAAGTCGTCGATGGCGTCGAACGCATCGAAGTACCTGAAGACCGGGCCGAACACCGCGTCGACGATGCTGAAGTGCCCGCCGTCGAAATACGGCCCGTCACCTAGCGCGGCTTCAAGCTGCTCGAATCGTGCGCGAATCTCGGTGGCACGCGCTTGCAGTGCAGTCTCGTCAGGCGCGGCGTAGAAGGCCCCGATCGTGTTCAGCACCGAGGAGCCGAACTCCATCCACGCGCGGTGCCTTGCCCGCTGCAGCGGGTCTTGCGGGTGAAGGCGCGGCACCAGTGTGTCGTCGAGGTATTCGCAGATGACGGCCGATTCGAAGATCGCTTCGTCGTCCACAAGCAGCACGGGCGTCTTGCCAAGCGGCGAGATCTTGAGGAACCAGTCGGGCTTGTTCGCGAGATCAATGTCGCGCCGTTCGTACGCGACGCCTTTCTCCTGCAGAACGATGGCGGCGCGTTGCACATACGGGCACAGCGGGTGGCTGATGAGGGTGAGCATGGTGCTTTCCAAAGACAGTGGTGATGGCTGAATTTATGATTGCGCCAATGCATTGAAAATAGGCGTGGCTGCAAATGTCGAATGCAAAGGCGCAATACAAGATCGACGCTGCCGATCTGCAGACGGTGCTCGCGATGGTTCGCGCCGGCACGCTGGCCGGTGCCAGCGAACGGCTGGGCGTGGATGCGTCGACGGTGTTCCGTTCGCTGCAGCGCATCGAGCGCGGTTTGGCCCAGCCTCTGTTCGAGCGCTCGCGGGCCGGCTACCTGGCGAGCGAGCTGGCGCAGTCACTCGCCGAGCATGCGGAGCAGCTCGAGGTGGCGCTGGAGTTGGCCCGCTCGGCGGCGCAACTGCGGCCCGAGCAGGTGTCGGGCACGGTGCGCATCACCACCACCGACACGGTGCTGCATGGCCTCGTGGCGCCGGCGCTGAAGGGCTTGCAGGCCTCACACCCGCTGCTGGCCTACGAGCTGCACACCGGCAACGAACTGGCGAGCCTCACGCGGCGTGATGCCGACATCGCGGTGCGCGCGACCAAGCGCCCGCCGCAGCACCTGGTCGGCAAGCAAGTGGGGCCGATCCGGGTGGCGATGTTCGCGTCGAAGAAGGGGCCGATCAAGCGCTACGAAGACATCGAAGCCGGCAAGGCCGCGTGGATCGCGCCGGACGACGCGTTGCCCGAGCACCCATCGGTGGTGTGGCGGCGCAAGTACTTTCCTAAGGTGGTGCCACGCTACCGCGTCAACAGCATCCTGACGGTGATGGACTTGGTGGCGCAGGGGCTCGGCGTGGGGCTGCTGCCGATGTTCGTCGCACGGGGCCGCGCGGATTTGCTTCAGCTCACCGAGGTGATCGATGAGTGCCAGACCGAACTCTGGCTGCTGACCCACCCGGAATCACGCCATCTGCGACGGGTGTCGACGGTATATGGGCATTTGTCTCGTGCCTTGGTGCTGGAGTGAACCAGCGGCGGCGACTCAAGCGATGAACAGGTCGACGCCGCGGGCGCTGGCCGGTCGGGGCTTGCGGCGGCGCTCGGTGGGTGCCTGTGGCACAGCGTCAGCCGGCGTCAGCGCCTTCAGCAGGTCGGCAGCCACGGCCTCGCCGCTCTCGAAGTTCACGGCGCGACGCGAAGCACTTGCCGTCCGCTGTACGGCGGCTGGCTGTGCGGATACGGGGGCAGATGCGGAGGCAAAGAGTTCGCGGGGCAGGAAGAGGGCGTCGCTCATGGCATCTCCGGAGGGCAGTTGACTGAGAGCGACTGTGTTCCCCCGCCGTTGGCCCCACGTTTCACCGTCGCCCGCGCTTTGTTTCATTCGTTTCGCGGCTTGGCGAGGTTGCCGCCGAACAGCGCCGCGGGCACGGCGACGATGTACGAGATGGCGTCGACCCAGCCCGGCACATCGCTGCCGAGCAGCAGCTCGAGCACGATGCTCAGCGCGATGCCGAGCAGCCCGATGGCCAGTGCATTGAAGTAGGGGTAGCCGCGCGCGAGGCGGGCCGCGACGTAGCCACCGATCACGGTCGTGATCGCGTCCAGGAACAACAGCACCAGCAGGAAATCGGTGTGCTGCAGCAAGGCCGCCGAGACCTGCTCGGGGCCCATGTTGCTGTCCAACTCGCTGCTGAAGGCGGCGGTCACCAGGCTGGAGCCGACGAGGCCGAGCAGCAACGACAGCAGCATGGCGATGAAGACCGCCTTGGGATCGATTCTCTTCATGGGCTCGCCGCGGCGCAGGGATCGGGCCGCAAGCATAGCCGCAGGCGGTGCGCCGGGCCGCCGTGTGGTGATCGCGTCGATCAGGTCGCCTGGCTGAACTGCGGCGCGTACTCGGGCGGCGTCCATCGCAGCGGCAGCGCGCGTTCGCGCAACCGACCTTCGTCCACCGTGAAGCGGATCTCGCGCTGGCCATCCTGCTCGCCCCACACGATTTCCGTGGTGCCGGTCAGGTGCAGCAGGTCGCCGGTCTCAGGGTCGATGAACAGCAGTCCGGCGTACGGGTGCGCGGCCAGGTTGCCCAGCGTGTTGAAGAAGTTGTTGCCGCGGTAGTCGGGGATCGTGAGCACGGTGGCGCCCTCGGCGCTGTCGCTTGCGCGAACGAAGCCCGGCAGGCCGCCGCGGTGCGACACATCGACGCCCTCGGCCCCGGCATGGCCACGCGCCTGGGGCGTGGCCGAGGCGATGAAGAGCGTGTCGGCCTGGCTGACCAAGCGGCGTGCCTCGGCGCTGAGTTGGGCGCGCTCGATGCGGGCCGGGGTCGGTACGCCGCGGTCAACCCACCGCGGCTCACGTGCCTGGATGTACTTCGGGCAGTTGCCGAAGCTTTGGTCCACCTCGACCGCGAAGCCTCGCGATTCGATGGCCACCACCGTACCGTTCATGCGGTTGCGACGGCGCGTGTGCGGCTCCAGGCCGAGCAGGCCGAGCGGTTGGTCGACGTGCAGCGACAGCGGGTCGCCCGCACCGGGCAGCGCGCGGATGACGAGGTGCCGTGCGTCCGGGGCGCGCACGAAACGAGGTCGGCCGGCGAGCACCGAGGCCCAGGGGCGGCGCTGTGCGTCCAGGCTGCCCACCAGTAGCGTCGGCAGCTTCTCGAACAGCTCGGCGTGCTGCTCGGGCATGGCGTCGCGGATCACGTGCTGCATCACGTAGGCCGAGCGCTCGTGCACGCCCGCGCGCAGCTGTACATCGCGTTCGCCGGAGTGGACGGTGTTGTTCGTGTCCATGGTCAGGCGAGCGCCTTGTTGCGCACCATGCCGATGAAATGCGGCAGCGCTTCGATGCGGTCGAGCCAGGCCCGCACGTGCGGATAAGGCTGCAGCGAGACACCGCCTTCGGGGGCGTGGGCGGTGTAGGTGTAGAGCGCGATGTCAGCGATGGTGGCGTGTGCAGCGGCGAGGAAAGGTTGCGTGGCGAGGTGCGCATCCATGCGCGTGAACAACGCGCTGGCGATGTCGCCGCAACGCGGGTCTTGCGGCCGCCCGAACAGCACGTTCACGCGCGCGTTGCCGGGGCCGTTGAGCAACTGGCCGGCAGCCACCGACAACCAGCGCTGCACTTGCGCCGCGCCAATGGCATCGCGCGGCAGCCACCAGCCGGCCTCGTCGTAGCGGATCGCGAGGTAGGTGAGGATGGCGTTGCTGTCGGCGATGGTGGTGTCGCCGTCCTGGATCACCGGCACCTGGCCGAAAGCGTTGAGCGACAGAAACTCAGGGCGCTTCTGCTCACCTTTCGTGATGTCGATCTCGATGGCTTCGAACGGCAGTTCGAGCAGCGACAGGAAAAGCCGCACGCGGTGCGCGTGGCCGGAGAGCGGGTGGTGGTACACACGAATGGGAGCGGTGGGCGTTGGCATGGCGGGGTCTTTCGAGGTGGCGATGAGAAGACTCGACCTTAGCCACCGCGCCGCGAAAACAGAACGCCCGCGCCGCGCACTTGATAATTCCGCGCAGAGGAATACACGCTCATGGACAAGCTGGAAGGCATGCGAATCTTCGTGGCGGTGGCCGACGCCCGCGGCTTCGCGCCGGCCGCGCGGCAGCTCGGCATGTCGCCGCCGGCGGTGACGCGCGCGATCGTCGCGCTCGAAGCGCAGGTCGGCGTGCAGCTCCTGCGGCGCAGCACGCGCACGGTCGCGCTGACGGAGGCGGGAGCGCGCTTCCACGCCGACTGCAAGCGCATCCTGGTCGATATCGGAGAGGCCGAAGCCTCGGCCAGCGGTGCGCACGCGTTGCCACAGGGGCTGCTGTCGATCACCGCGCCGACGATGTTCGGCCGCATGCACGTGGCACCGCTGCTGCTAGGCTTTCTGGCGCAGCACCCGCAGGTCACGGCGCGCAGCCACTTCAGCGACCAGATCGTGCACCTGCTCGACGAAGGCTTCGACCTCGCACTGCGCATTGCCCACCTGCCCGACTCGGGGCTCACTGCGGTGCGCGTGGGCCACGTGCGCCGCGTGGTGATCGCGTCGCCGCAGTACCTGGCCGAGTACGGCGTGCCGCGTCGGCCGGCCGATCTGGCGCAACACCAGGCAGTGGGCTTTTCGCAGCACGGCGCCACCGAGGCGCGCTGGGTCTTCTACCCGCCGGGCGGCAAGGCGAGCGTCGACGGCGAGGTGGGGCACCCGCAGGTGCGGCTGGTCAGCAATGGCGGCGAGACGTCGATCACGGCAGCGCTGGCGGGCCATGGCCTGGCGCGGGCGCTGTCGTACCAGGTGGTGGACGATGTGCTCGCCGGGCGTTTGCAGCTGGTGATGGTCGACCACGAGCCACCGCCCATCCCGGTGCAACTGGTGTCGGCCGATGGCCGCAAGGCGGCTGCCAAGGTGCGTGCGTTTGTCGACTTTGCGGCCGAGCGTCTGCGCGCCGAGCCGGTGCTGAATGGCAGCCTGGTATGGCCTGACTCGCCTTGATGTCGGCGGCGTATTGGCTGGGCAATGCCGGCCGATGGCTATGAGTCGCCGGTGGTATTCCCCGGCATGGCTGGCGCGTTCGGGTCGCGGATGTCGGCTGCGGATCGTGAGTTCCGAACGATCTGTCCCGGTGTGCGCCCGACGATGCGTTTCAGCGAATTTGTCAGGTGGGCTTGGTCGGCGAAGCCGAGGTCGGCTGCCACGGAGGCAGGCGTCTCGCCGGCCTCCAGCCGCCTGACCGCATCGCTTGCACGCATCACCTGCTGGAAGGTCTTGGCACTCAGGCCGGTTACGTCGGCGAAATGGCGCTGCATCGTGCGGTCATCGAGTTGTTGTAGCTCGCCGTCGAGGGCACGGCGCACCACACGATCACGTTCGATGAGTCCGCGTGATGCCAGCTGGCGAATGAACTGCTCGGCGTTGTCGAAACTCGGGACTTCCAGCCGGTCATTGCCGACCCAGAAACTCTGGCGCCCGGCCAGTGGCCGCACCACACCCTGGTGGGCCGTCATGCGGCCCGGCAGTTGCGGCATGTAGACCTCGGGCCGGAACGCAATGCTCAGCACGCTGTCGCCCGGCCCCCAGTCGGCCACCACCGGGGTGGCGATCTGGCCGGTTTGCAGCACCAGCAGTTCGTCGTGGCGCCAGATGAAGATCATGTCCCACGAGCCGTCGGGTGCGGCAAGCTCCTGCGTCGCAGTTTCGTAGCGAACGCGGCGGATCCTGGTCGCAAAGGTGCTGTCGGCGGGGCGCTCTTCCTCGCTCATCGAACTCATGGCGGTGGGCAGTCCTGTTGTTCCGGCGGCCCCACGCTATCAGAGAACGGGTGCCGCACCCAGTAGGCACGGCACCGAAGGGGTTCGACTCAGGCTCTGGCGAGTTGGCCGAAGAAGCGCCGCATGTCGTCGACGAGCAGTTCGGGAACCTCTTCGGTGGCGAAATGGCCGCCGCGCGGCATTTCAGTCCACTGCGTCAGCTGGGTGTGCGAACGCGCCGCAAAGCTGCGCACCGAGCGGAAGTCCGATGGGAACGAGGCCACTGCCGTCGGCACGTGATTGGGCAGCTCGCGGTAGCCTGCGCCGGTGCGCGCGTTCTCGAAGAAGAATTCGGCGGCCTGCCCGCCAGTGCCGGTGAACCAGTAGATCGACACATGGGTCAGGAAGCGGTCGCGGTCGATCGCCGTGGCCGACTCGCCTTCGAAACCAACGAACAGCTCCGCGTTCCACGCCAGTTGCGCGACCGGTGAATCGTGCAGGCCGAAGGCGAGCGTGCCGGGGCGTTTGGACTGGATGTCGGCATAGCCGTTGTACTTCATGAAGCGCCCGAGGTTGGCGAGGCCGGCCTGCTCGAAGGGTGACAGCGCATTCATTTCGCCTTCCGCTCCGCTGGGGAAGGCGAAGATCTGCTGCAGGTGAACGCCGGCCAGACCGGTCGGCTTCAAAATGCCCAACTCGCGCCCGACCAGTGCGCCTGCGTCGTTGCCCTGCGCGCCGTAGCGGGTGTAGCCGAGGCGCGTCATCAGCGTGTGCCAGGCGGCGGCCGTGCGCGCGGCGTCCCAGCCCGGGCCGGCCAGCGGCGTCGAGAAGCCGAAGCCGGGCAGCGAAGGAATCACCAGGTCGAAGGCGATGTCCGGATTCAGCCCATGGGCGCGCGGATTACTCAGCGGGCCGATCAGGTCCAGGAACTCGGCCACCGTGCTAGGCCAGCCGTGGCTCAGGATCAACGGGAAAGCGTTCGACTCGGGCGACTTGATGTGCAGGAAGTGGATGGTCTGGCCATCGATCTCGGTCAGGAACTGCGGGTGGCGGTTGAGTTCGGCTTCGTGAGCCCGCCAGTCGTACTGATGGGCCCACTGCTCGGCCAGTTCGCGCACCAGGGGCATCGCCTGACCGCGGCTCCAGTCTTGGGTCAATGCCAGAGGCCAGCGTGTGCTGTTCAGGCGTGTGCGCAGGTCGTCGATCTGCGATTGGGGAATGTCGATGCGGAAAGGGCGAATGGTGTTCATGGGGTCATCTCCGTCGTGTGGGGTTGGGACGGAGATGACTATCCCGCGCGAGCGCCTGCGGGTCTTGTAAAAAACCGCCAGCGCGCCACCCCGCTGCGCGACCGGCTTGTTGTGCTCAGCTCTGTTCGAACTCGGCCGCCGCCCGGGGCGCGTCGGCCCACAGCACCTGGTTGCGCCCGCTGCGTTTGGCGTGCAGCAGGCGGTCATCGGCGGCCTTGAGCAGGCTCTCCATCGAGTCGACCTCGGCGATGGAGTCGGCCACGCCGGCCGAGAAGGTGTTGTTCGTCAGCGAGCCGCTTTCGAAGTGGAACGACTTCGTGCGCCAGGCGTTCAACAGGTTCGTCACCTTGCGTTGCGCGGACTGTGCGTCGCTGCGCGGCATCAGCAGGCAGAACTCTTCGCCACCGAAGCGGAAGGCGATGTCGCTTTGCCGCGAGTTCTCGTTCAGCAGCGAGCCGAAGGTGGCGAGCAGGGTGTCGCCGGCCACGTGGCCGTGGCGGTCGTTGACCATCTTGAAGTGGTCGAGGTCGATGATGGCGACCGCCAGCGCCTGGCCATCGCGCTGAGCCAATGCCAGCATCTGCGGCAGCACGTCGTTGAGGTGGCGTCGGTTGAACAGGCCGGTGAGAAAGTCGCGCGTGGCCTGCTGCTCCAGCTCGGCCTGCAGCGACTGCACCTCATCGATCTTTTGCGACAGCCGCTGGTTGATGGCCTCGAGCTCTGCGCGGGCGCGCTCGGTGGCGCGGCGGCGCGCCTCGATCTCGTCGAGGTTCTGCTGCAGGCGGCGCAGTTCGACCTGCAAGGACGCGGCCTGGTAGCGAGCGCGCGACGCCTGGTTGCCGCGCTCGACGTGCAAGCGCTGCCAGGTGCGCAGCGCCTCCAGCGCTGGCGCTGAATTGCCGAGGTGCTGGTGCGCATCGGCCAATGCCTGATAGAACAGGCAGCGCACGCGCAGGCTCAAGCCTTCGCTCTCGTCGTTGACCACCGAGGGCTCGGCTTCCACCAGCAGGGCGAGTGCCTCGGCGCAGCGGTCGTCGATGGAGAGCATCTCGGCCATGGCCACCACCAACGTGATGCGCTCGTCGGGCACCTTGAGCCCGGTGTTGTCCAGGCGGGCCTTCTCGACCAGCTCGCGGCCGAGTGCCGTTTCGCCGGCGCGCAAGGTCGCGAGTGCCAGGGTCTCGAATTCGGCATTGGTGCGGCCGCGGCCGCTTTCGTCGTGCGGCAGTTGCAGCAGGCGCTGGATGTCGGGCACGGCCTCCTGCGAGCGGTCGAGGCCGGTCAGGCAGATCACGCGGTTGATCAGCAGCACGCTCAGCAGGCGTGCGTTGCTGAGGGTCGTGGCGCGGCGGATGCCTTCTTCGATGTAGCTCAGCGCCTGGTGGTGGTCGCCGAGCTGGATCAGCTCGTGCGCGAGGTTGCAGTACAGCACCACTTCGAAGCCATAGCCGCGTGTCGGCCGCGCCTCGTGCAGCGCCTGGTACATGTAGGCAAAGGCCTGCTCCGACTGGCCCAGCGACGAATAGCAGCCGGCGATCACGTTCAGCAGCATGCCGAGCTCGTCGCGCTTGAGCACGCTCAAGCCTTCTGCCCGCAGCGGCATCACGCGTTCCAGCGAGTCACGGTACTTGGCTTCGCGCCACAGGCAGCGTGCGATGCCCACCTCGGCCAGCAGATGACCGGCCCGATCCTTCGTCACCGCGAAACAGCGCTGTGCAGCCGACAGCTCCTTCGACGCTTCGTGCGGCGTCGAGTACCAGATGAGGTGCAGCCCGCGCACCAGACGCGCCCAGCCTTCGGCGGCGCGGTCCTTGGTGACGAGCGCCTTCGCCAGTGCCTCGTCCGCCAGCGCGATGCAGCGCTGGGAGTCGCGGTATAGCAGCTTCCATGCACGGCGTGCCGACCCCAAAGCCGGGGAGGCTTGTGGCGATGCGGATGGCAGCTTCATGGGGCCGGATTCTCACCGCTTTCGGAGGCGGGTCGATGACCGGTTTGCCGATCAGGTGATCTTGATCTTCTTCAGCGCCGGGTCGTCCGGCGGGTACTTGAGTTTCAGCGAGGTGAACATCTGCTTCATCACCGTGGCGATCATCAGGTTGCGGTGGGTCTTGGAGTCGGCGGGCACGATGGTCCACGGCGCCCAGGGCGTGCCGGTGGCCGAGATGGCAGCGGCGTAGGCTTTCTGGTAGTCGTCCCACTGCTTGCGCGCCTCGATGTCGCCGACGGCAAACTTCCAGCGCTTGGTCGGGTCGTCCAGCCGGTCTTGCAGCCGTTCGCCTTGCTCTTTCTTCGAGATGTGCAGCATGAACTTGCAGACCACGGTGCCGGTCTCGGTGAGCATGCGCTCGAAGTCGTTGATGTGGGCGTAGCGCTGTTTCGTCTGTTCGGGCGTGATCCAGCCTTTTACGACCGGCACCAGCACGTCTTCGTAGTGGCTGCGGTTGAAGATCGTCACCTCACCGCTGCCGGGCACCTGCTGGTGGATGCGCCAGAGGTAGTCGTGGGCCCGCTCGGGCTCGGTGGGCGCCTTCCAGCTGACCGTGTGCACGCCGAGAGCGCTCATCTGGCCGAAAACGCCGCGCAGGGTACCGTCCTTGCCGCTGGTGTCGGTGCCCTGCAACACCACCAGCATCTTGAAGCGGCGGTCGGCGTAGAAGAGGTTCTGCAGCTCGTCGAGCTCTCGGGCCAGCGCTTCGACAGCGGCTTTGTCGGCCTGCTTGTCGCCGCTGGAGTAAGGCTTGGCTTCCGGGGCGATGCCCGCCAGATCGAAGTCAGCGGGCTTGTCGCCGGCTTTGGCGTGCTGGTAGGCCTTCAGCTCAGGGGTGGGTACGGCCACGGCAGACTCCCGAAATGTTGATTGACGTATTCGTCAACGGCGAGTGTAGGACGGCGGTTGGCGCCCCCTCTGTGCAGGGGACGGGCGCAGGTGTTACGAGCCCTCGAAAACCCTGTTTGGCGGCACAATCGCCACGTATATGGGCTCGCTCGCCGAGACCGCACAGAAAGTATCAGGAGCAACCCGCGTGGCTACGATCAACGTTCCCATCAAGACACCCGAGGCGGTGGCTGAGCTGAGCAGTCGCCAACGCAAGCTGAGTCAGCGTCACCGCACCGTGCTGTTGCTGGTCGATGGCCGCCGACCCGAAGACGAGGTGCGGCAATTGGCCGTCGCCGCCGGCTCGCCGGAAACATGCTTCGACGAGTTGCTCGACCTGGGCATGATCTCGCGCCCCGCGCCGCTGGAACCCGAGCCGCCGCCCCCGCCGAAGAGGGCTGCGGCCAGCCGCCCGGCGCCGTTGCAAATGGCACCGCAAGAAATTCCGCAAGAGACGCTCGCCCCAGATTCGGTGGTGAGCGCGTTGCCGCCTTCGCTGAGCCTGCAACCTGAGTCGCATCTCGACTCGTCGGTGAATGAGCTGGCGGGCGCGGCGATGGACGCGCTCGAGTCCGAGCCGTTCGACGACCAGGACGCAGCGCTGGAAGAAGCGCGTGCCATCTTGTTGCGTGCGGTTCGTGCCGAAGCCCCGGTGGCGGGTTCGCTGACGATGATGCGCCTGCGCCGCGCCCGCACGCGAGAAGACATTGAGAGCCTGCTGGAAGAGGTCGAATCGCGCATCTTCAAGCCCTTCAAGGGCCTGTGGGCGTCGCAGACCATGGCCCGCGTGCGCGAGCTGCTGTCCACGCCCCCTCCGCTCTCGATACCCTCGTCCTGATGAGCTTCCTGGCCGTCGACGTCGGCAACACCCGCCTCAAGTGGGCCTTGTACGCTTCGCCGCAACCGGGTGCCACCGTGATGGCCCATGGGGCGGCCTTTTTGGAAACCATCGACCAGCTTGCCGAAACCGACTGGAAGAGCATTCCCGCGCCCTCCAGCATGCTGGGCTGCGTGGTCGCCGGCGAGGGGATCAAGCGCCGTGTCGAAGAACAGCTCGAGCTCTGGGACATCGACCCGCGCTGGGTGGTTTCTTCGGCCCACGCCGCGGGAGTGACGAACGGCTATGACCACCCCAACCGCCTTGGTGCCGACCGGTGGGTCGCGCTGATCGGCGCCTGGCATCTGGTGTGCTCACGCGGGAAGCCGCGACCGGCGCTGGTGGTGATGGTGGGGACCGCGGTGACGGTGGATGCACTGGACTCGACCGGCCAATTTCTCGGCGGACTGATCCTGCCCGGCTTCGGCGTGATGCAACGCGCGCTCGAGATGGGCACGGCCGGCCTCAAGGTGCCGACCGGCGAGTTCGTCGACTTTCCCACCAACACCAGCGATGCGCTGATGAGTGGTGGCACCAATGCCATGGCGGGTGCGGTGGAACGCATGCACCGCAAGCTGCAGGCACGCACTGGCGAGGAGCCGGTGCTGTTGATGTCGGGCGGCGCATCGTCCAAGCTGTCGGCCATCACCGACCTGAAATTCGAGATGGTCGAGCGGCTGATCTTCGACGGGCTGCTGGCGCTTCAATCGCACCGCCTCGCACTTTGATCAGCCCCCCAGTCGCTATCGCTCCTGCCCCCAAGGGGCGCCGCCTGGCGGCCCGGCAAAGCCGGTTCCGCTGGCGTGGCTTGAGGTGGCACTTCGCTGCGCTGGTGCGGGCTCGTCGGCTATAGGATGTAGCGCGACAGGTCTTCGTTCTTGGCGAGTTCGCCGAGCTTCTTGTCGACCTCTGCGGCGCCGAGTGCCACGGTTTGGCCCGACAGGTTCGGCGCGTCGAAACTCACTTCATCGAGCAGACGCTCCATCACCGTCGACAAACGCCGTGCGCCGATGTTCTCGGTGCGCTCGTTCACATCGAACGCGATCTGCGCCAGCCGGCGAATGCCGTCGGGCGCCAGCTCCAGCGTCACGCCTTCGGTGGCCAGCAAGGCCTGGTACTGCTTGACCAGGCTGGCGTGCGTCTGCGTGAGGATGGCCTCGAAATCGTCGACGCTGAGCGAACTCAGCTCGACGCGAATCGGGAAACGCCCTTGCAGCTCTGGGATCAGGTCGCTAGGCTTGCTGAGGTGGAAGGCGCCCGACGCGATGAAGAGAATGTGATCGGTCTTCACCATGCCGTATTTGGTGTTCACCGTGGTGCCTTCGACCAGCGGCAACAGGTCGCGCTGCACGCCTTGGCGCGACACGTCGGCACCACTGCCTTCGGAGCGCGAGGTCACCTTGTCGATCTCGTCGAGGAAGACGATGCCGTTCTGCTCGGTGTTGGTGAGCGCGCGGGTCTTGATCTCGTCTTCGTTGACGAGCTTGGCGGCTTCTTCGTCGGTCAGCAGCGTCAGGGCTTCGGTAATCTTGACCTTGCGTTGCTTGCGCTTGCCACCGCCGAGGTTGGCGAACATGCCCTTGAGCTGCTCGGCCATGTCATCCATGCCGGGTGGGCCCATGATTTCCAGCGTGGGCTTCGGGTCGGCAACCTCGATCTCGATCTCTTTGTCAGCTAAGGCACCTTCTCGCAGCCGCTTGCGCATCACCTGGCGCGCGGTGTTGTCAGCGGGAGGCGCTGGAGGCGACAGGCCGAAATCACTGCCGGTGTGCCGCGGAGGCGGCACCAGGATGTCGAGCACGCGGTCTTCTGCGGCGTCTTCGGCGCGGCTGCGCTGGCGCCGCATGGCGAGCTCACGCTCCTGCTTCACCGCCATGTCGACCAGATCGCGAATGATGGTGTCGACGTCCTTGCCAACGTAGCCGACCTCGGTGAACTTGGTGGCCTCGACCTTGATGAAAGGCGCATCGGCCAGCTTGGCCAGGCGGCGCGCGATCTCCGTCTTGCCGACGCCGGTCGGGCCGATCATCAGGATGTTCTTGGGGGTAATCTCGCCGCGCAGGGCTTCGTCGACCTGCTGCCGGCGCCAGCGGTTGCGCAGTGCGATGGCGACTGCGCGCTTGGCGGCCTTCTGGCCGACGATGTGGCGGTCGAGTTCGGAGACGATCTCCTGGGGGGTCATCGAACTCATGTCGCCGTTCCGTTCAGGGTTTCGATGATGTGGTTCTGGTTGGTGTAGATGCACAGGTCGCCTGCAATCTCGAGCGATCGCTTGACGATGTCTTGCGGCGCCATGTCGGTGTGCTGCAGCAGCGCGCGGGCGGATGCCTGCGCAAAAGCGCCGCCCGAGCCGATGGCAACGATGCCGAGCTCAGGCTCGAGCACATCGCCGTTCCCGGTGATGATCAAGGAGGCTTCCTTGTCGGCGACAGCCAGCATGGCCTCGAGCCGCCGCAGCACGCGGTCGGTGCGCCAATCTTTCGTCAGCTCGATGGCCGCCCGCACCAGATGCCCTTGATGCTTCTCCAGCTTGGCTTCGAAGCGCTCGAACAAGGTGAACGCATCAGCGGTGGCGCCGGCGAAGCCAGCGAGCACCTGATCGCGATAGAGCTTGCGCACCTTGCGGGCCGTCGCCTTGACGACGACGTTGCCGAGCGTCACCTGCCCATCGCCACCGATGGCGACCACATTGCCGCGGCGCACGCTCAGAATGGTCGTGCCGTGATATTGATCCATGGGAGTCAGATTCGGGCGAAGCCCGCGGGTTCAAGTCGACGAGAAAGAGAAAGCTGCGGGATCGGTCAGATCAGACCACGCGCACCTTCACCTTGGCGTGCTCGTTGATGCCCATCGCGCCGAAGAACAGCGCCACCAGGCGGTGCGAGTCGGAGAAGGTCACCGAGCGGTTCTCGCTGCGGCGGGCAAGCACCCAGTTCAGGAGATCGCCGGCGGCAATGAAGTCGACACGAATCAGGCGAGCGCACGACACGTTGACGATGTTCGCCGTGCCGAGCTCGTCGTTCATCTTGGTCAGCGTAGCGCTGATGTCACCCACCAACTGGCCAGACAGTTCTACGCGGGCCACCTGCACCTGCGTCGAGCCGGGCTCGTCGGTGATCTGCGATTCCTGGAAGCTGGTCGACACATCGCTGATCAGCGACATGGGCGGGGATTGTGTGCTGACACTGGCGCCGCTGATGCGGGCCTGGCACTTGGCCGGTTCCCATGACGGCGGCGAGACTTCGTAGGTGACGCAGTAGTCGATGGCGGCTTCGTCGAACTGGTCCGGGCGGTTGGCCATGCGCAGCACGTCGAGACGCAGCTGCCAGAACACCGGGTCCGCATCGCGCACGCCGGTGGGGGCGGCGTCCTGCAGGATTTCGATCAGGCGTTCCCCGCTCAGCCAGCGCATGTCCAGCGTCTGCGGGATCCAACCACGGAACAATTCGCTCAGGCGGGCGCTGCCCTCGGCGTCGATGTTTTTCAGCGCGCTCCAGTCGAAGACCCACGGCAACGGCATCTGGAGCGTCTGCGAGCGCAGCTTGGCAACGGCTTCAGCGTCGATGCTGGATGGGCAGACCCAACCGACCTGGCCGTCGACGCGGGCGCGCGGCTGGCGCTCCTCGCTCGCGGCCTCGGCCACCATCTTGGGCATGGAGAACCATTGCGGCGCAGACCAGCCGAACTGCTGGGCGTAGTCGATCGCCAGGCTTTCGAACTTGTGCTGCTGACCGATGGCGCGGTACAGGTCGAACAGCGCCAGCCAGGTTTCGGCATGCTGGGAGCGGCCACCGCCAGCGCCGGTCAGTCCCGCGAGGGATTGCTCGCACAGCTCGAAATCGGCATTGGCGAAAGCGATGACGGCTTCATCGAGGTCCGGGTCGTGGGCCACTTCACTCAGTTCGGCGAACTGGCTGCCCAGCGCCGCATTGCCTGCGTCCAGGTCGAGTGGTGCCAAGGGGGAGAGGCCTGCACCCTGCGACATGCTCGCAGGCGCTGCAGCAGGTGTGTTGACCCCGGCTTTGAGAACCGGGACAGCAGCCGATGGCGGTCCCTTGATGCTTTCGTCCGGCCGAGTGCGCGCGTAGCCCATGGCGGCGGGCTGAGTCGGTGCTTCGTAAAACGCAGGAGTGCGGCGCGGAGAAGGGGAGGCCAGGCCATCACCCACCATCTGCTGCTCGATCTCGTCGATCTTGGCCTTGACGCCGCTGTCGGGCTTGGCGCCGCTTTCCTGCATGCGGGCTTCGGAGTCGTCGAGCCGGGACGAGCCGCCTAGAGCCGCCAACTGTTCACCGGTGAGCCCCTCGCGGCGAACCTTGCGCAGCATGTCGAACTCGCGCTTGCGCACGAAGTCGTTGCGCCGCTTGCGCTCGATCATGGCCTTCAGCTCGGACTTCGCGTATTCGCTTTCGCGTGCGTCTTCCGCGGGCACGCCGAGCTGTGCCCAGTCGGTGGCCGGGTTGGCCACGAACTTGACAACCTTACGGAAGAAGCTGCTGCTGTCTTTCGGATCCGCCATGCTGAAGAGTGTGCGCAGGCAATCAGTCGCCGAACATCTTTTGCTTCAGCTCTCGCCGTTGCTGCGCTTCGAGGGACAGTGTAGCGGTCGGGCGGGCGATCAGGCGACCCAGGCCGATGGGTTCGCCAGTTTCGTCGCAAAAACCGTAGTCACCGGCATCGATGCGAGCGAGCGATTGCGAGATCTTTTTCAGCAGTTTGCGCTCACGGTCGCGCGTCCGCAGTTCGAGGGCGTGCTCTTCCTCGATGGTCGCGCGGTCGGCCGGGTCCGGCACGATGGACGTGTCTTCGCGCAGGTGCTCGGTGGTTTCGCCGGCGTTGCTCAGCAGGTCGTCCTTGAGCGTTTGCAGCTTGGCACGGAAGAAGTCGAGCTGCTTCTCGTTCATGTACTCGCTGTCGGGCATCGCCAGCACTTCGGCTTCGCTCAGGTCGCGGCCCGCCTTGGTCTTCCAGGCATTGGCCAGCTTGGGGTCGGCCTTGTGTGCTGTCTTGGTGATGTCGACCAGCATCGAGTTCATCTGACGTGTCGGCGGCCTCGGGGGGGCAAACCGGTCAGCAAAACGGGATGTGGCGGGAGGGATGGGGGCCGGCGAAGATGCCGCTGCCGAGGCGCGGGCGGCTGCCGAAAGCTTCGGTTGGGGCACTTTGACAGGCTTGGTAGCCACCGGTGCGGGTGCGGGTACGGGAGTTTTGGTCACGGCAGATGGTTGTACGGGTACGGGCGCTGGCACCGCTTTGGCCACGGGCTTGGCGGGAGCTGATTTCACTGGGACTGCAGGTTTCGCTGCGGGCTTGGCCACGGGGGGCACGGCCTTGGCGTCGGGTTTTGCAGTCTTGGCGGCGGGCTTTACAGGGGTTTTAGCGACTTTGGCAGTGGGTTTGGCGAGGGCGGGCTTGCTTGGCTTGGCCGCAGGTTTGGGGTCTGGCTTCTTGGCGGCCGGTGCCGGCTTCTTGGCCGCTGGCTTCGTGGGAGTGGGTCGCTTAACCGGGGTCTTGCTCACTGAAGTCTCCTCGCAATGGCGGTTATACCCGCTCTGCAAGGCAGTGAGTTGCAGAGCAGCCCCTGTTGGGCGCCGCGGATTGTAGCCACGTTGCTCGCCGGCGCCGCACCATATTCAGACGAGGCAACCCTCCAGGCCTTGTTCGAGGATTTCGCGGGGCAAATCGAGCCCGATGAACACCATCTTGCTGGTTTTTTTCTCGCCTTTGGCCCAGGCCGGTCCAAGGTCGCTCCCCATCAACTGGTGCACGCCCTGGAAGATGACCTTCTTGTCCGACCCCTTCATATTAAGTACGCCCTTGTAGCGGAGCATCTTCGGGCCATAGACCTGCACGATGGCCCCGAGGAAGTCCTCCAGCTTGGCCGGGTTGAAGGCCTTGTCGGACTTGAAGACGAAGGACTTCACGTCGTCGTCGTGCGCGTGGTGGTGCGGATGGTCGCAATGCTCGCCGTGCTCATGGTCGTGATCGTGATCATGGCCGTGGTGGTCGTGATCATCGGCTTTCAGGAAATCAGGGTCGATGTCGAGCTTGGCATTCAGGTTGAAGCCGCGCAGATCGAACACCTCGGCGATCGGCACCTCGCCGAAATGCACCTTGCGCTGCGGCGCACGCGGGTTCATGTGCTTGATGCGGTGGGTCAGGTCGGCCACCGTGGCGTCGTCAACCAGGTCGGTCTTGCTGATGAAAATCTGGTCGGCAAAGCCGATCTGGCGGCGGGCCTCCTGGCGGGTATCGAGCTGATCGTTGCCGTGCTTGGCGTCCACCAGGGTCAGGATGGAGTCGAGCAGGTAGCTCTCGGCGATCTCATCGTCCATGAAAAAGGTCTGCGCCACGGGGCCGGGATCTGCCAGACCGGTGGTTTCGATCACCACGCGGTCAAACTTCAGCTCGCCCTTGCGGCGCTTTTCGGCCAAGTCGCTCAGGGTGGTGCGCAAGTCTTCGCGGATCGAGCAGCACACGCAGCCGTTGTTGAGCTGGATGATCTGCTCGGTGCTGTCTTGCACCAAGATCTCGTTGTCGATGTTTTCCGACCCGAATTCGTTCTCGACGACGGCAATCTTCTGCCCGTGCGCTTCGGTGAGCACCCGCTTGAGCAAGGTGGTTTTGCCCGAACCCAGGAAGCCGGTGAGGATGGTGGCGGGGATGAGACTCATGGTGAACGACCTGTCTGTGCAAGAAGAACGGCCCAAATGGAGCCGAAAGAATTTGATTCAAGGTATCAGATGTGTCAAGCCGCGTGCTTCGAGTAAGCTTTTGGGGTCCGAACTTCCCTCTCCGGCCTGATGGCTGACCCTCACCCGAGCCGATACCCCAAAGGCGCCGACAAGCACGGGCATCATGTCGACAAGCGCAGCTTGTTCGACCGCCTTGTCGAATTCATCTCGCCCGGCCCCGATTCGACAGACGAATTGATCGAGACGCTGGCCGACGCCGAGCAGCGCGAACTGATCGCACCCGAGTCGCGCATGATGCTCGAAGGCGTGATCCGCATGGCCGACCTGACGGCGGGCGACGCCATGGTGGCCGCCCCCCGCATGGACGTGCTCGACATCGACTCTCCCTACGACGAGCTTCTGTGGGTGGTGATCGATACCGCCCACTCGCGCTTCCCGGTCTTTGAAGGCAAGCGCGAGAACATCATCGGCACGCTGATGGCGAAAGACCTGCTCAAGCTGCAGCGCGCGCCCGAGCTCAATTTGCGCACCTTGCTGCGCCCGGCCGTCTTCGTGCCCGAATCCAAGGGGCTGAACGACCTGTTGCGCGACTTTCGCGCCAACCGCAACCATCTGGCGATGGTGGTCGACGAGTTCGGCAACACCGCCGGGCTCATCACCATCGAAGACGTGCTCGAAGAGATCGTCGGCGAGATCGAAGACGAGTTCGACGACAAGGTCGGCGAGACCGGCATCTACACCCTGGCCGATGGCAGCCATCGTGTGGCGGGCGACGTCGAGATTGCCGCCGTGAACGAGGCCTTCGTCGTCGACCTGCCGGTGGACGAGTTCGACACCATCGGTGGCCTCGTGGCCCAGGCCCTGGGTCGTGTGCCTCGCCGCGGCGAGGCGGTGCCGCTGGGCAGCCTCGTCTTCACCGTGATGCTCACCCGGGGCGGTGCCGTGCGCTGGTTCAAGGTAACGCGTGCGCCAGAAGTCGCGGTGGGCACCGATGGCGCGTGAACGCAGCGCGGCCAAGCCGGCTCCCGCCTCCTCGCGGCGCCCTGTGCGCCGCAACACGTCGACCGACGGCATCCTGATCGGGCTTGACGTGCTGTTGGCGCTGGTGTTCGGCGCCCTCCACAGCTTGCCGACCTCGTACCCGGCCATCTGGTGGCTGCAGATCATCTGTGTGGCGGGGTTGGCCTGGCAGGTCAGCCGGGCGACGCCGTGGCGCGCGGCAGGGATCGGTTGGAGCTTTGGCACCGCCTGGCTGGCCGCCGGGGTCTGGTGGCTCTACATCAGCATGCACCGCTACGGCGGGCTGTCATCGACGCTCGCGGTGGCGGCGGTGCTGGGGTTGAGCCTCTTCCTTGCGCTTTATCTCGCTGTAGCGATGGCCTTGTTCGCGCGCCTGCGGCGCAACAGCCCCTTGATCGACGCCTTGTTGTTCGGCGCCTGCTGGATGCTGGCCGAGTTGGCGCGCGGCGTGATCTTCACCGGTTTTCCCTGGGCCGCTGCAGGCTATGCGCACGTCGATGGTCCGCTGGCCAACCTGGCGCCGTGGATCGGCGTCTACGGCATCGGCTTCGTCAGCGCCGCGCTGGGTGCGGGCCTGGTGCTGGGCATGCGCGATGTGGGCCGGCGTGCGGCCGGCGCGGTGCTGGGCCTGGGCGCGAGCGTCACGGTGATGGTGGCACTGGCGCTCATCAAGCCGATGCCGTTCACCCAGCCCACCGGCACCTTGACGCTCACGCTGCTGCAGTCCAACGTTCCGCAAGACCAGAAGTTCGCCGAGCAGTACCTGCCGCAGACGCTTGCGTGGGCGCAGACTCAGTTGCTGGCGGCCAAAGGCGAACTGGTGCTCGGCCCCGAAACCATCGTGCCGCTCCTGCCCGAGCAGTTACCCGCCGACTACTGGAAGCCGCTGGTGCTGCACTTCCAGGGCAACCAGGCGGCGCTGATCGGGCGGCCGCTCGGCAGCTTCGAGGCGGGCTACACCAATTCCGTGGTGGGTATTTCGCGCGACACCATCAAGCGCCCCGAGGGCTTCTACCGCTACGACAAGCACCACCTCGTGCCTTTCGGCGAGTTCATCCCTTCCGGGTTCCGCTGGTTCACCGACCTGATGAACATCCCGCTGGGTGACTTCAGCCGTGGCGTGCGCGTCGCGCCTTCGTTCGGCGTCAAGGGTGAGCGAGTAGCGCCCAACATTTGCTACGAAGACCTGTTCGGCGAAGAGTTGGCGGCTCGCTTCGCCGACATGAACGAAGCACCGACCATCCTGGCCAACCTGAGCAACATCGGCTGGTTCGGCGACACCATCGCCGTCAACCAGCACCTGATCATTTCTCGCATGCGCTCGCTGGAGCTGCAGCGCCCGATGCTGCGCGCGACCAACACCGGTGCCACGGTGGTGATCGACCACCACGGCGTGGTGACGCACTCGCTCAAGCCCTTCACCCAGGGCGTGCTCGACGCCGAAGTGCAGGGGCGGCAAGGCCTCACGCCTTACACCTGGTGGGCATCGCGTTTCGGCTTGTGGCCGCTCTTGATCGTGGCGGTCGTGCTGATGCTGCTCACGCTGCCGCTGCGCCGGAGAGAGTAGCCCCCCAGTCGCTCACGCTCCTGCCCCCGAGGGGCGCCACCCATCGGCCCGGGGGACCCGTGCCTTGGGCGTTGCTGGATGAGCGAATCGCGTCGCTCTTCGCGCAAGCAGGAGAGGCCGGCCCCTAAAATCCTGACTTTCCCCGAATGCCTTCATCACATGCTGACCTTCCAGCAAATCATCCTGCGCCTGCAAGACTACTGGGACCGACAAGGTTGTGCCTTGCTTCAGCCCTATGACATGGAGGTTGGTGCCGGTACGAGCCACACCGCCACCTTCCTGCGCGCACTGGGTCCTGAGCCCTGGAAGGCCGCTTATGTGCAGCCGAGCCGCCGCCCGAAGGACGGGCGCTACGGCCAGAACCCGAATCGACTGCAGCACTACTACCAGTACCAGGTGGTGCTGAAGCCGGCGCCCGACAACATCCTCGAGCTCTACCTCGGATCGCTCGAAGCGCTCGGCTTCGACCTCACGGCCAACGACGTGCGCTTCGTTGAAGACGACTGGGAGAACCCGACGCTCGGCTGCTGGGGCCTGGGCTGGGAAGTGTGGCTGAACGGCATGGAGGTCACACAGTTCACTTACTTCCAGCAAGTGGGCGGCATCGAATGCAGGCCCATCACCGGCGAGATCACCTATGGGCTTGAGCGCCTGGCCATGTACCTGCAGGGCGTGGACAACGTCTACAACCTGAAATGGACCGACACGCTGAGCTACGGCGACGTGTACCTGCAGAACGAGATCGAGCAGAGCACCTACAACTTCGAGCACAGCGATGTCGATTTCCTGCTGCAGGCCTTCGCCGCCCACGAGAAGCAGGCCAAGTATTTGATGGAGCAGCAGCTCGCGCTGCCGGCCTACGAGCAGGTGCTCAAGGCTGGCCACACCTTCAACCTGCTCGACGCGCGGGGGGCCATCAGCGTGACCGAGCGCGCGGCCTACATCGGCCGCATCCGCAACATCTCGCGCAGCGTGGCGCAAAGTTATCTTGAGAGCCGCGCGCGCCTGGGCTTCCCGATGGCACCCAGGGCCTGGGCCGATGAAGTCGTCGCCCGTCTCGACAAAGACACCGACAAGAAGGCGGCCTGAGCGATGACTGTCAAGAACCTGCTGGTCGAGTTGTTCGTTGAAGAGTTGCCCCCCAAGGACCTGAAGAAGTTCGGCGAATCGTTTGCCGGTGTGCTCGTCGAGAGCTTGAAGAAGCAAGGCCTGTGCACTGATCACTCGGCGACCACGTCGTTCGCGTCGCCGCGACGCCTGGCCGTGCATGTGAGTGCGGTGCGTGCGCAGGCCGACGAGAAAGCCCAGTCGCAGAAGCTGGTGCCCGTGAGCGTCGGCCTGAACGCCGAGGGCCAGCCGACGCCAGCGCTGCTGAAGAAGCTCGCCAGCCTCGGTGCCGATGCATCGGTGGTGCCCTCGCTCACGCGCAAGGTGGATGGCAAGGCCGAAGCGCTGTTCTACGACAGCCTCGTGAAGGGCGCGACCCTGAGCGAAGGCTTGCAGAAAGCCTTCGACGAAACGCTCGCCGCTCTGCCGATCCGCAAGGTCATGCAGTACCAGCTGCAAGACGGCTGGAGCAGCGTCAAGTTCGTTCGCCCTGCTCATGGCCTCGTGGCCTTGCATGGGGCCGACGTGGTGCCGCTGTCGGCCCTCGGCCTGACCTCAGGCCGCGAGACCCATGGCCATCGCTTCGAAGCCCCTATCGATCCGGTCGTGCTGCAAGACGCCGACCACTACGCCAAGCAGCTCGAAACGCAGGGCGCCGTGATCGCGAGCTTCGCCGCGCGGCACGCCGAGATTTCGCGCCAACTGCAGCATGCGGCCACGCAGCAGGGCCTCACGCCGATTGATGATGCGGCGCTGCTGGACGAAGTCACCGCGCTGGTCGAGCGGCCCAACGTGCTGCCGTGCCAGTTCGAGTCCGAGTTCCTCGAAGTGCCGCAGGAATGCCTCATCCTCACGATGAAGGCAAACCAGAAGTACTTTCCGCTGCTCGACGCGGCAGGGAAGCTCACCAACAAGTTCTTGATCGTCAGCAACATCAGCCCCGCCGATGCGAGCCGCGTGATCGAAGGCAACGAGCGCGTGGTGCGCCCGCGCTTGGCAGACGCCAAGTTCTTTTTCGACCAGGACCGCAAGAAGACGCTCGAGTCGCGCGTGGCCGGGCTTGACAAGGTCGTCTACCACGGCAAGCTCGGCACGCAAGGCGCGCGCGCCGAGCGGGTGCGCGCGATTGGCCACGCGATCGTCAACCAGTTGCGCCTCGCGACCGTGCCGTACTCGGTGGACGAGAAGGACCACTTCGATGTGCTCGACAGCAAGGTGCAAGAGGCTGCGCGGCTTGCCAAGACCGACCTGCTGACCGACATGGTCGGCGAGTTCCCCGAGCTGCAAGGCATCATGGGCCGCTACTACGCGCGCCACGAAGGTTTGCGCGACGGTGTCGCGATCGCCATCGAAGACCACTACAAGCCGCGCTTTGCCGGCGACGCACTGCCGGCCAACCACACCGGCACCGTGCTGGCGCTGGCTGACAAGCTCGAAACCCTGGTTGGGCTGTTCGGCATCGGGCAGCTGCCTACCGGCGACAAAGACCCGTTCGCGCTGCGCCGCCACGCGCTGGGCGTGGTGCGCATCCTCGTCGAGAAGAACATGGCGCTCGACCTGGCCGAACTGGTGCGTTCCGCCGTGCCGGCCTTTGGCGAGCTGATCACCGACCCGAGCGAACCATTGCTGGCATTCATCTACGACCGCCTGGCGAGCATGCTGCGTGAGCAGGGCTACAGCGCGCAAGAGGTCGAAGCCGTGCTGGAACTGCGGCCCATTCTTGGCGACGTGCCGCGCCGGCTCGCAGCCGTGCGCGCCTTCGCGTCGCTGGAAGAGGCACCGTCGCTTGCGGCCGCCAACAAGCGTGTGGGCAACATCCTCAAGAAGGCCGAGGGAGAGATCGAGGCGAAAGTCGATCAACCCCTGTTGAAGGACGCCGGCGAAGTGGCGCTCTACGACGCGCTGACCAAGGTCGCCCCGGAGGCGAATGCCGCCTTCGACCGCGGCGACTACGCAGAATCGCTTCAGGCCCTGGCGTCGTTGAAGGAACCGGTCGACGAGTTCTTCGACACGGTGATGGTCAATGCCGACGACCCGAAGATCCGCGCGAATCGCTTGGGCTTGTTGAAGACGCTCCACGCCGCCATGAACCGCGTCGCCGATCTCTCGAAGCTCGCGACATGACAGCCCCTGCGTCAAGTTGCTTCTGCCCCTCGAGCGAGCACTCGGCCAGTGCCGGCTGGCCCGCCGGCATCCGTGGAGTCTTGCCATGAACCTCATCATTCTCGACCGCGACGGCACCATCAACGAAGACCGTGACGACTTCGTCAAGTCGGCGGAAGAGTGGGTGCCGATACCGGGGTCACTGGAAGCGATCGCGCGGCTCAACCAGGCTGGCTGGCAGACGGTGATCGCCACCAACCAGTCGGGTCTGGGCCGCGGCTTGTTCGACATGGCGGCGCTGAACGCCATCCACACCAAGATGAATGCGGCGCTCGCGCGCGTGGGCGGCCGCGTCGGCGCGGTGTTCTTCTGCCCGCATGCGCCCGAAGACCTGTGCAGCTGCCGCAAGCCGCTGCCCGGCCTGTACCAGCAGATCGGCGAGCGTTTCGGGGTCGCACTGGACACCGTGCCCGTGGTGGGCGATTCGGTGCGTGATCTCGAAGCGGCGCTGGCGGCGGGTTGCCCTGCTCACTTGGTTCGTACCGGCAAAGGAGCCGCAATGACGGAAGCGCAGATTGCGCAGTTGATGGAAACGGTCCCAGGCACCCAGGTGCATGCCGACCTCGCGGCCTTCGCCGAAAGCATCATCCAGAGCGAACGCTCGGCGCGCAACGCAGCGGGCAACGGCGATTCTAGCTTCGGGAGGTTCGATTGATGCGCACCGCGTTCTATGCCTTGCGCTCGGCTCTGTTCCTGTTGTGGATGTCGGTGACGGTGGTGCCTTGGGGCACCGCGGTGCTCATCTACTCGATCTTCGTGCGCGGCGACAAGATCTACTGGCTGTGTGCTGGCTGGTTGCGCGCGGCCATCTGGGGTTGCCGCGTGATCTGCGGTGTGCGCGCCCGTGTGTCGGGCATGGAGAACCTACCCGACACAGCCGTCATCTTGTTGCCCAAGCACCAGTCGACGTGGGAGACCTTTGCTTTCCCGACACTCATGCCCAAGCCACTCGCCTATGTGTTCAAGCGCGAGCTGCTGTTCATCCCGTTCTTCGGCTGGGCGATGTCGCGCATGGACATGATCCACATCGACCGCAGCAAGCGCTCGCAGGCCTGGACCAAGGTGGCCGACCAGGGCCGCAAGCACATGGCCAACGGCAACTGGGTCATCATGTTTCCCGAAGGCACACGCGCGGCCCGTGGCAAGAAGGGCACCTACAAAGCCGGCGGCACGCGCCTCGCCGTCGACACCGGCCGACCTGTGGTGCCGATCGCCGTCAACTCGGCAGTGTGCTGGCCGCGCAAGTCGTTCCTGATCCGCCCCGGCGTGGTCGACGTCTCGATCGGCAAACCGATCGCTTCGGTGGGGCGCCAGCCCGACGAGTTGATGGCCGAAGTTGAAAGCTGGATCGAGACCGAGATGCACCGCCTCGATCCCGAGGCCTACCGTCCTTAGAATTCGCGCCCATGACTCGCGCCGCACTGGCTCTCCATGCATCGCAGCTCTCGCTGTTCGATGAACCAGTGTCGGTGCCGGCTCCGCAGATCGTGGTTGCTGCACCTGAGCCGACGATCTCGTTAACGACCAGTGCTCCCGCCGTACCGATTTCTTCCGTGCTCGCTCCTGCCGTCTTCCGCCACCCGCAAGCTCAACGCGAGATTCGCTTGAAGGAGCACTTGGTTGCCTACGCCTTGCGCCGTGCGCGGCGCAAGAGCATCGGCTTCGTGGTGGGGCTCGAAGGGCTCAGCGTCGCGGCGCCCAAGTGGGTGGGCATCGGCGAGATCGAATCCGCACTGCGTGAAAAGGGCGACTGGATCCTGCGAAAGCTGGCCGAGCAGCAAGAACGCCAGCAGCGCCTGCAGGCCGCCAAGGTCGAATGGCGCGACGGCACCAGCATTCCCTTCCTCGGCGAGACGGTCATCATCGTGCTCGATGCGCGGGCCGGCATCACCAAGGCTGGTGCGGTGCTGAATGCTGATGCCGAGTCGCTGCCCGGGGTGCCCAAGCTCACGCTGCACATCGGCCTGCCGCAGACCGCCACGCCCGAGCAAATTCGCGACGTGGTGCAGAGCTGGCTGCAGCGTCAGGCGCGGCGTGTGTTCGAAGAGCGTCTCAAGCACTTTGCGCAGCAGCTCGGCGTGCGCTACACCAAGCTCAGTTTGTCATCGGCGCAAACGCGCTGGGGCAGCGCCGGTGCCGATGGGGCGATCCGCCTCAACTGGCGGCTGATCCACTTCGCGATGCCCAGCATCGACTACGTGGTGGCACACGAACTCGCGCACCTGCGCGAGATGAACCACAGTCCCCGTTTCTGGGACGTGGTGCGTTCCGTAATGCCGGACTTCGAGCACTTGCGCGAAACCCTAAAGGACGACGCTCTGCCGGTGTTTGATTGAGCCCCCCAGTCGCTCTGCTTCCGCCTTGCAGGCCGCGTTGGGCCAGAGACCCAACTCTTCGCCAGGCACAAACAGTCCACTGGACTGTTTATGTCCGGGCTCAGCCCCCAAGGGGCGCCGCCTGGCGGACCGGCAAAGCCGGCTCCGCTGGCGTTGCCTGAGGGGCATTCGCTTCGCTCTTGCGTTCGCCGGACACAATCGGCCCGACATGCATCGCTATTCCTTCCGCCAGCTGTTGCTGGTCGCCTTCATGCTGATCGCCGCACTGCTCAGTGCGGCATCGCTGCGCGGTTTGTACTCGCTGGAGATTTTGCTGCGCCAAAGCAGCGAGGGCGCGAGCCGGGCGGTGGCGCACACGGCCGACGCGCAGGTGCTGGCGGAGCGTACGGTGGCGATGGAGCGTGCAGCGCGGCAGTATCTGGTGCTCGACGATCCGGTGCTGAGGCAGCGGTTCGAAGAGGCCACGCGGGACGCGAATGCGGCACTGGCGCGGCTGGCCGACAACCGCATTCCGTCGAGCCTGGCCACCGAGTGGCGCAACACGCAGGTGGGCGTCGAGGGTCAGCTGCGTGATCCGACGATCGACATGCGCTTGCGCGAGGCGGCGGTGACCACCGCCTTCCGCGAGCTCGAAGGCATCAACGCCTCCATTGCCGAGCAGGTCCGCCTGGCGACCGAGGCGCGCAATCAGGTGCTGCTGGACGAACTCGAGGCGGGCCGTGCGCAACTGGGGCGGCAGATCCTTGCGGCGATCGCCGTCGCCATCGTGATGGCACTGGGCTTTGGCGTGTGGCTGGCACGGCCGCTCAAGCGGCTGGAGCAGGCCGTGGTGGGCCTGGGCGAGAACCGGCTCGATCAGCCGATCGAGATCCGCGGGCCGGCCGACGTGCGCCTCGTCGGCCGCCGCCTCGAATGGCTGCGCCTGCGCCTGGCCGAGCTCGACTCCGACAAGTCGCGCTTTCTGCGCCATGTGTCGCACGAGTTGAAGACGCCGCTGTCGGCACTGCGCGAAGGGGTTTCGCTGCTCGAAGAGGGGGTTACCGGCACGCTCACCGACAACCAGCGCGAGGTCGTGCGCATCCTGCAGCAGAACACTGCCGTGCTGCAGGCGCAGATCGAAGACCTGCTGCGTTTCAATGCCGCAGCCTTCGAGGCGCGGCGTCTGGTGCGCCGCACCACCGAACTCAGAGCGCTCATCAGGGAATTGGTGGCGCAGCAGCGCCTGCAGTGGCAGGCCCGCCAACTGGCGGTGTTCGTCGAGGGCGAACCGCTGACGGCCGAGGTCGATGCCGACAAGCTTCGCACGGCGCTTGGCAACCTTTTGTCCAACGCCATACGCTTCAGCCCGCCGGGCGCTACCATCCGTTTTTCCGTGATACGCGTGCCCGGCCGCGCCTGCATCGACATCGTGGACCAAGGGGTCGGTGTTGCTGCGGCAGACAGGGCCCGTGTGTTCGAGCCTTTCTACCGCGGTGAGCGGCAGCCGAGCGACGCCGCGCGCGGCAGCGGCATCGGCCTGTCGATCGTGCATGAGTACATCACCGCACACGGCGGCCAGATCGAACTCCTGGACGACGGCCCCGGCGCTCACTTTCACATCGAACTACCGCATGCAGGCTAGGACATTGATTCGTTTCGGGACCCTCGTGAGCTGCACGTTGACGCTGGCTGCCTGCGTCCCGTTCCAGCACCCGGCTCCGCCGCCGCCTGCAGTGCCTGCCGCCGCTCCCGCGCCAGCACCGGCGCCTCCGCCACCGCCGCCGGTCGTCGTGATCCAGCAGCCCGACCCAGCCGACGCTGCGGCGCGCCGCTTTCTGGCGTACCACGAGCAGATTCGCCAGATGTCGCCGAACGACTTGGCCAGCGAGATCAACCGCCTGAACGGCGTGGTGTCGGCCACCGCTACCGCCGCGCCGGCCGACGTGGTGCTCGAGCTGGCACTGGCGCTTTCGCAGCAGCACAACGGCGGTGACGTTCCCCGCGCGGTCGCGCTGCTGGAGCCGCTCACCCGGTCCAGCGCACCCGAGCTGCAGCCTTGGCAAGGGCTTGCCCGCCTGCTGCTGGGCCGCGTGCTCGAGCAGCGCCGGCTGGAAGACCTGCTCGAAAAGCAGAACCAGCAGCGCCGCGAACAACAGCGCAACCTGCAGCAGCTCAACGAGAAACTTGAGGCGCTGAAGGCGATCGAACGCAGCATGACCACACGCCCTGCAGGCGCCAGCGTGGCGCCGGCGTCCTCGCCGCCGGCCGCATCAGCGGCCTCGGCGCCGCCGGCCTTGCCCAAGGCGCCTTGAACGGCCGAGGCGACGACCATGGCCAACCTGCTGCTCGTCGACGATGACCCGGACCTGCTGAAGCTGCTGTCGATGCGGCTCACGGCGGCCGGCCACCGCGTCACCGCGGTCGAGTCGGCCGAAGACGCGCTGACGCAGCTCGCCGTGGCGCGGCCGCACCTGGTCGTGAGCGACGTGCAGCTGCCGGGGCGCGACGGCTTGGCTCTGTTCGACGAGATCCGCAAGCGCCACCCCGCCTTGCCGGTGATCCTGCTCACCGCCCACGGCACCATCCCCGATGCGGTCGAAGCCACCGCGCGCGGCGTGTTCAGCTACCTGACCAAACCCTTCGACGGCAAGGCCCTGCTCGACAAGGTCAACGAGGCGCTGGCCCTCACCGCGCCGGCACAGCAGGCCAGCACCGGCGACGAAGCTTGGCGCGCCTCCATCGTCAGCCGCTCGAACTGCATGGCCGATCTGCTGACCGAAGCCAAGATGGTCGCGGCCTCGGATGCAAGCGTGCTGATCCGCGGCGAAAGCGGCAGCGGCAAGGAGCTGCTCGCGCAGGCCATACACCGCGCCAGCCCGCGGTCAGCCAAGCCTTTCGTTGCGGTGAACTGCAGTGCGATCCCCGAGTCGCTGCTCGAGTCGGAACTGTTCGGCCACGTGAAGGGTTCGTTCACTGGTGCCGTGGCCAACCACCGCGGGCTCTTCGTCACGGCCGATGGCGGCACCTTGTTCCTGGACGAGATCGGCGACATGCCACCCGCGTTGCAGGTGAAGCTGCTGCGCGTGCTGCAAGAGCGTTCGGTGCGGCCGGTGGGCGCAAGCCAGTCGGTGCCAGTGGATGTGCGCATCCTCTCGGCCACGCACCGTGATCTCGATGTCGCAATGGGAGAGGGCCAGTTCCGCGAAGACCTTTACTACCGGCTCAACGTGGTGACGCTGCACCTGCCCACGCTGTCCGAGCGACGCGAAGACATTCCGCTGCTGGCCAATCACTTTCTCGCGCGGCTCAGCGAGAAGTACGGCAAGCGCTTCAACGGCTTTGCGCCCGATGCGATGAAGGCGCTCACCACCGCCAGCTGGCCTGGCAATGTGCGTCAGCTGCACAACGTGGTCGAGCAGGTGTGCGCGCTGACGACCACGCCGCTGATTCCGCTGTCACTGGTGCAGCGCGCGCTGCGTGTGCCCACTGTCGAGGTGCTGACCTATGCCCAGGCGCGCGAGCGCTTCGAACGCGACTACCTCGTCGGCCTGCTCAAGCTCACCGACGGCAACGCCGCCGATGCGGCGCGCCTGGCTGATCGCAACCGCACCGAGTTCTACCGGCTGCTGCAACGCAACGGCCTGACACCCGGGCAGTTCAAGGCCGGCGCTGGCGACGGCGACTGAGGTCAGCGCGCGGGGCCGGCTTTCAGGCGAAGCGCTGGTTCGGACGATTTGAGGCCCAACCCGGCCGTGCCCGCCAGCAGCAAGAAGCCGCCCACCATCGCCACGTTCTTCATGAAGTTGTTCAGCTGCCCGCCGAACTGCTCCGGCGGCGCGGCCCAGAACGCATGCCCGATGAAGGCCGTGGCGAGCGTGAACGCCGCCATCGCGAGCGCCACTGGCTTGAGCTGCCAGCCGGCGATGAGAAGCAAGCCGCCGCCCACCTCGATGAGGATCACCAGCGCGGTGATGACCTCCGGCGCTGGCAGGCCCAGCTTGGCGAAGTAGCCCGCCGTGCCTGCGAAGGCCAGCGCCTTGCGCAGGCCGGAGAGAACGAAGATGGCCGCCATCAGCAGGCGGGCGCTGAAGAAGACGCGGGTGTCGATGGCGGTCGTCATGGTGGGCTCCAGTCAGGTGTGGTGTTCAGTTGACCGACTGTGCCGACGGCGCCTTGGCCGTCGTGTTCGACTGGCCCTGCTGGCGCGACAGCTCGGCCAGGAATTCCGGGCCGCTGCGCCATTGGCGATACAGCGCCATGCGCTGCTCGGTCTCGTCACTGTTGACCGTGTAGCCATCGAGCTGCGCCACGGTGTCGAGGCCGGCGCGCCGCCACAGGGCGAGGTCGGCGCGTACTTCGGCACGTGTCAGCTTCGACGGCACGTCGGTGTTGGCGGGCTGGGTGAAGTCGTCGGCGTGCGCGAGTTGCGCCAGGCCGGCGAAGCCGAGAGCAGCGATGCCGATGGCGAGTTTGGTGTTCATGATGGATGCCTTTCAAAGTGGTTGGGAGTGAAGGCATCGTAGAAAGCGGCACCGCACAGGATGCTGTCGGCCCGATGACGGTTTCGTCATCTGCGCTGCGTGGCCGATGCACTGTTTTCAGGCTTGCGCGACGCATCACGCGTCACACACATCACGCGTCGGCGGCGAGCGTGAAGCCGAAGGTGTTGCGGCCCTGTTCCGATCGCGCGAACACCGAGCCGCGGTGCATCAGCGCGATTGCCTTGACGATCGCGAGGCCCAGCCCGTGGTTGCCGCCGGGGTTGCGGCGCGCGCTGTCGACGCGGTAGAAGCGGTCGAACAGGTGCGCCAGGTGGCGCCCGTCGATCTCGCCGCCGGGATTACTGACGGCCACTTGAATCTGCTCGCCTTCGCGTGTGATCGCGACGGCGATCTCGTCGCCCGGCGTCGAGTGCTCGATCGCGTTTTGCAGCAGGTTGCCCAGTGCGCGCCGCAGCAGCGCGGTCTCGATGCTGCCCAACTCGTCGCCGTGCAAGTTAATGCGCACGCCCCGGTCTTCAATCAGCGGCTCGAGAAAGTCGAGCACCTTGCCGACCTCGCCGGCGATCGAGGTGGTGACGAGCCGCGTGGCGGCCGCGCCCTGGTCGGCGCGGGCCAGGAAAAGCATGTCGTTGACGATGCCTTTCAGCCGCTCCATCTCCTCGAGGTTGGAGCGCAGCACTTCTTCCAGTTCGGCCGCACTTCGTTTGCGGGTCAGCGTCACTTGCGTCTGGCCGATCAGGTTCGTGAGCGGCGTTCGCAGCTCGTGCGCCACGTCGGCATTGAAGGCTTCGAGCTGCTGGTAGGCCGTTTCGAGCCGCGCCAGCGCGCCGTTGAACGAGCCGGTGAGTTCGCTCAGCTCGGCCGGCATGGGCGTGAGGTCAAGCCGCTGCTCCTGGTGACTGGGGTCGAGCGCGTGGGCCTGGCGCGAGAGTCGCTCCAGCGGGCGCAGGCCCAGGCGTGCAATGCCGAAGCCCAGCACGGCCACGGCCAGCACGCCGCCACTGCCCAAGGCAATCAAGGCATAGCGGAACGCGTCGAGCGTCTCCAGAAAGCGCAGTGGGTCTTTCACCAGCACGAAGGTCACCGCGGGGCGATTGCCGTCGCCGGCCACGACCTTGCTCCAGGTCATCAAGGGACAGGGGTGATTGGGTTCGGACAGCTGACCGAAGCCGCCGGCCTCGGCCAGCTTCACGATGTCATCGCGCGGCGGGCCGTAGCTGTAGCCGGGCGTGTCGCTGACGATCCACAGGCGCAGATCGCTGCGGCCCATCTCGCTGGCATTGAACTTGGGCGTGAGCCACAGCCGCCATTGCGATTCGTCCTGCACGCGCGCGACGATCGATTCGGCCCAGCTGCCGCGCAGCTGCAGTTCCTGGCGCACCTGCTGCATCAGCCCTTCGCGCAACACGCCGTACAGCGACATGCCGCCGATCAAAAAGACCGCCGCGGCACAGAACACAAACATCGCGGCGAGGCGAATCGACAGGTGGCGTGTCATGCCCGCACCTTCTCAGCTGGCCTCGGCTTCGCGCTCTTCGAGCACGTAGCCCATGCCACGCATCGTGTGCAGCAGCTTGCGCGGGTAGGGGCCGTCGAGCTTGGCGCGCAGCCGCTTGATCGCCACCTCGACGACATTGGTGCCGCTGTCGAAATGGATGTCCCACACGAGTTCGGCGATCTCGGTACGCGACAGCACCTGGCCTGGCCGGCGCGCGAGCGTGGTCAACAGCGTGAACTCCTTGGCGGTGAGGTCGATGCGGTCGCCGCCGCGCTGCACCTTGCGGCCCAGCAGGTCGAGCACCATGTCGCCGATGGTGATGGAGGTCGGCTCCTGCTGGCGGCTGCGGCGCGAGAGTGCGTGCAGCCGTGCGCTCAGCTCGAGAAACGAGAAGGGCTTGACGAGGTAGTCGTCGGCCCCGTCCTGCAGGCCACGCACGCGGTCTTCGATGCCGTCGCGCGCGGTCAGCATGATGATTGCCACCTGCTTCACGCGGCGCACGTCGCGCAGGATCTCGAAGCCATCGATGCCCGGCAGCATGGCGTCGAGCACGATCACATCGTGGCGGCCTTCCAGCGCGGCGTGGCGGCCATCGATGCCGTTGTGCTCCACGTCCACCACATGGCCCTGTTCAGTCAGGCCACGCCGCAGGTACTCGGCCGTCTTGGGCTCGTCTTCGATGATCAGCACGCGCATGGCAGAGGCGTTGGGCAAAAGTCGTTCGAGTTTAGTGAGCGCAGCACGTCGCCGTACTGACGCTCAGATGACAGATTTGTCATCTTGGGACAAACGCGCAGTTTGGCTCGATGCGCCGCTTGTCGCCACGGCCAAGCCTGCTGTCGCTGCGCGGTGACAGTGAAAAACCTGTTCTCTGACAGCAAGTTAGCCGTATCGAGCCGGAGCCCTGTCGCTGCTCGGCGACAGAAACAGCCCGTTTTAGGCGCTTTTGAGCCACCTTCGGCGGGCGGCCCCTGCGCGGATCTCTCAACTCGTTGATTCCAAACGATTTTTCGGCAGTGGCATGGCCGTTGCCCATACGAGACATCGATGCTGTTTTCAGCCCCTTCTTTTCTCTGAAAGCTTCACGTTTTGCCATTTGCCTTGACCTTTTCATCACCGTTCTCTTCACCCGTTCGCCGAACCGCGACACGGGTTGCTTTCGCCCTGGCAACGCTGCTGTCGTGCCACACCAGCTTCGCGGCCGCCTTCGGTTTCGATGACGTCGCCGAGCGCGCTCGCCAGCTGTCGACCAAGCCGTATGCGGCCAGCACCGTGGCGCTGCCGAACGAGCTGAAGGACCTGACCTACGACCAGTACCGCGACATCCGCTTCAACCCGCAGAAGGCGCTGTGGCGCAAGGAAGCGCTGCCCTTCGAGGTGATGTTCTTCCACCTGGGCAAGTTCCAGACGCAGTCGGTCGCCATCAACGAGATCGACAACGGCGCGGTGCGCCACGTGCCCTTTGATCGCCAGGACTTCAACTACGGCAAGAACACGCTGTCGCAGCGGGGCTGGGGTGACCTGGGCTTCGCCGGCTTCCGCATCCACTACGCACTCAACAACCCGGCCTACAAGGACGAGCTGGTGGTGTTCCTCGGCGCGAGCTACTTCCGCGCGCTGGGCAAGGGCCAGCACTACGGCCTGTCGGCTCGTGGCCTGGGCATCGACACCGTAGGCGGCTCGGGCGAAGAGTTCCCGCGCTTCACCGAGTTCTGGATCGAGCGCCCCGCGGCCAACGCCACCTCGCTCGTGATCCACGCGCTGCTCGATTCGCCGCGCGCCACCGGCGCCTACCGCTTCACGCTGCGCCCTGGTGACGAGACGGCGATCGATGTGCAGGCCCGCCTGTTCCTGCGGGCTGGTGTGGCGACGCTGGGCCTGGCGCCGCTGACCAGCATGTTCCAGCACGGTGAGAACCAGCCGCGTGTCGACGACTTCCGGCCCGAGGTGCACGACTCCGATGGCCTGATGATCACGACCGGCGAAGGCGAGTGGCTGTGGCGTCCGCTGGTCAACCCCAAGCAGACGCTGGTGACCTCGTTCGCCGTGCGCGACCTGAAGGGCTTTGGCCTGATGCAGCGTGACCGCTCGTACTACAGCTACGAAGACACCGAGGCCCAGTACCAGAACCGCCCGAGTGCCTGGATCACGCCGCAAGGCAACTGGGGCCCTGGCCGCGTCGAGCTGATGCAGCTGCACACGCCCGACGAGACCAACGACAACGTCGTCGCCTACTGGGTGCCCGAGCGCGCGCCTGCCGTCGGCCAGCCGCTGGACTTCGCTTATCAGGTGCGCATGCAGGGCGAGCGCCAGCAGCGCCCGCCTTCGGGCTGGACGGTGCAGACGCGCCGCGGCGCCGGGTTCATCGATTCCAAGGCCAAGCGCGACCCGAATGAAGTGCAGTACGTCGTCGACTTCGACGGCCCCGCGCTGCGCGCACTGCCGGCCGATGCGCCGGTGAAGGCCGTCGTGACGGCGGGCAGCAACGCCCGCATCGTCGAGAGCAACGCTTATCTCAATGCCACAACCGGCAACTGGCGCATGACCGTGCGCGTCACCCGCCTCCAGCCCGGCCAACCCGCCGAGCTGCGAGCCTTTCTTCAAAACGGCAACAACGCCCTGACTGAAACATGGACCAACATCATTCAACCCGAGTGACAACGCAAGGGACGGCCGCGATGTCGTCTTCCACGCAGGCCATGCCGGGGGCCAGCACACCACCCATCAACCGTGGGTCGATGGTCGCCCAGCCTTGGCGCGGCTTCTTCCGCAGCCTGGGTGACCTGGCCATGGGCCGCCGAAAGCCGTCTGCCGAGCAGGCGCATGAGCCCTTGCCCTGGGAGCGCGCCGCGACGAACCGCCGCCGCGTGCTGCTGGCGCTGGTGATGCTGTCGGCCGCGGGCGCCACCGCGCTGCTGGCCAACCTGCTGCCGATGCAGCAAACCGCGTGGCTGCGCACGCTGCAGATCGGCCTGTACGGTTTGCTGTTCGCCTGGGTGTCGGCCGGTTTCTTCACCGCGATGATGGGCTTTTGGGTCCTTTGGCGCGGCGACAAGCATGCGATGTCGGCCAACTCGGTGGGCAACGAGCCGATTCACCGCGAGGCACGCACAGCGATCATCATGCCGATCTGCAACGAGCAGGTATCGACCGTGTTCGCTGGCCTGCGCGCCACCTGCGAGTCGCTGGCGGCCACCGGAGCGTCGAGCCTGTTCGACGTCTACGTGCTGTCGGACACCAACAACCCCGAGATTCGCGCCGCCGAACTGGCTGCGTGGGCCAAGCTGCGCGAAGAGTGCGGCACGGGCGGCCGCATCTATTACCGCTGGCGCCAGATCCGCACCAAGCGCAAGGCCGGCAACGTGGCCGACTTCTGCCGCCGCTTCGGCCGCAACTACCGCTACATGGTGGTGCTCGATGCCGACAGCGTGATGAGCGGCGATGCCCTGGTGAAGCTGGTGCGCTTGATGGAAGCCAACCCCGACGCCGGCATCATGCAGACCGCGCCGCAGGCCTGCGGCCTCGACACCGTGCATGCCCGCTCGCAACAATTCGCCGGCCGTGTGCACGGGCGCTTGTTCACCGCCGGCATGCAGTACTGGCAGCTGGGTGAGTCGCACTACTGGGGCCACAACGCGATCATCCGCGTCGAGCCTTTCATGAAGCACTGCGCGCTCGCGCCGCTGCCGGGCCACGGTGGCCTCGCCGGCGAAATCCTCTCGCACGACTTCGTCGAAGCCGCGCTGATGCGCCGCGCCGGCTACCACGTGTGGCTGGTGCACGACCTGCACGGCAGCTACGAACAGCAGCCGCCCAACTTGCTTGAAGAACTGCAACGCGACCGCCGCTGGTGCCAGGGCAATCTCCAGAACGCCCGCCTGATCGCCGAGCCCGGCCTGCACGGCGTGCACCGCGCCATGCTGCTGACCGGCGCGCTGGCCTATCTCTCGGCACCGCTGTGGCTGGCCTTCGTGCTGCTCGGCGCGGGCATGTGGATGTTCGGTGACCGCACCTTGTTCGACACCCACCAAGCCGTGCCGCTCGAAGTCGCAGGCCTGTGGTTGGCCACGGCAACGATGCTCGCCATGCCGCGTGTGATGGGCGTGCTGGCCATCGTGATGACGCACCAACAACGCCGCTACGGCGGCACCTCGGCGCTGGTGCGTGGGGCCCTGCTCGAAGGCGGCTTGTCGGTGCTGCAGGCACCCGTGCGCATGATGGCGCACACGCTGTTCGTTGTGGTGGCGCTCACCGGCCTCAAGCTCGACTGGAAGTCGCCTCCTCGCGAAGCCAACGACATCGGCTGGGCCGATGCGCTGCGCCGCTTCGGTTCCGTCAGCGCTGTTGTGGCCTGCATCGTGATGCTGGTGCTGTGGCTGCAACCGCAAGCCACGCTGTGGCTGATGCCGATGGGCCTGCCGCTCCTGCTGGCCGTGCCACTCACGGTGCTGACCAGCCGCTCCAACCTCGGCCAGCGCCTGCTCGCCGGCCGCCTGCTGATGACGCCCGAAGAGCACAGCGCGCCCAGCGTGCTGCGTCGGGCCTGGGCACATGCGCGCCGTGCTGCGCCCACACTGCAGTGGCGCGACACCTTCACTGACCCGTGGCTGTTCGACGTCGTGCGCTCCGCCATGGGACCGCGCAACACCAGCTGGGGCAGCCGCGGCAAGGCGCGTCGCCTGCTGGTGCGCGGCCTGCTCGTGGACCAGGACACCGAACGCCTGAGTGCTTCGGACCGCATGCGCCTGCTGAGCGAGCCGCAAAGCATCGTGCGCGTGCGCGATCAGCTGGCCGCCAACGCCAACCTGATGCGGGCCAACTGGTCCGACGAAGCGGGCCGCGAAGTCCGTCTCAGCGCGTGAGGTGACTCCGGCGGCTTAGCGTCGCTCTAAGCCGCCGACCCGCCCCGCGCACTGCGGGGCGTGCCGCTCAGGTGGCGGCCCCAGGCGCGGCGCAGTTGCAGGTCCGACGCGAAGCCGGCCGCTTCTGCTGCCAGCGTGACGGTGGCGCCGCGTGTCAGTGCCTGGCGCGCCCGCTCCAGGCGAATCTTCTCCACATACGTCATCGGCGACACCTCGGCGTGGTCGGCGAACAGCCGCAGCAGGTGGCGGCTGGTCACGTGCGCCGCGGCGGCCAAGCTGTCCAGCGTCCAGCCGGCGTCGGGCCGTTCGCAGACGGCGTCCTGTGCGCGGTGCAGGGCCGGGTGCAGGTGGTGGCGGTGGGCGAGCATCGGTGACAGCTCAGGGTCGTTCGGCGTGCGGCGCAGGTAGACCACCATCGTCTTCGCGGTGGCCGCGGCCACCGCATCGCCGCAGGTTTGCGCAATGAGGTGCAGCGCCAGATCGATGCCGGCGGTGACGCCGGCGCTCGATGCCATGGCCCCGTCGATCACGAACACGCGGTTGTCCACCACCTGCGCCTGGGGCGCAAGGCCACGAAGGGTGTCGAGGTACTCGTGGTGCGTGGTGCAGTGCTGTGATCCGATGAGGTCGGCACGCGCGGCCATCAGCGTGCCGGCACACACCGTCACCAGGCGGTGCGGTGTGCCGGCCTGCAGCAGCGGCCGCATGTCGCGATGCAGCCAGGCGACAGTGTCTTGCGACGTCGCGTCGGGCTGCTTCAGCGCTTCGCTCGCCTGGCCGACCAGCATCAGCCACGTCGTTCGATCGAGTGTGGATGGCAGCGGCTCGAGCCCGGCCACTTGCAGACCTACAGAGCTTTCTGTGTGTGCTTGCGGCCCGCAGTAGCGAAGATGAAAGCGCGCCTGCCCACCGGTGCGGACGAGCTGCTGGTTGGCCAGCCGAAACGCCTCGGCCGGCCCGGCCACGTCGAGCAGCAGCGTGCGCGGCGGCACGACGAAGAGGACGTCGATCGCCTCGTCGCCAGTCGCCGCGTCGGTGCCCTTATCTTTGCTGTGCTCGCTCAAGCGCCTGCTCCACGCTGCAGATGGTGGCGAAGCGGCCGGTCAGGACGGCGGTGGTGCGCGCCACGATGTCTTTGCTGGCCAGCAGCGAGCCGTCGAGATGCTTCATATCGAAGGTGAGCGTGGCCTCGGGCACGAAGTCGACCTCGAAGCCTTCGTCGCTGGCGTGGCGCGTGCTGGTCTCGCAGCATTGCTCGGTGCGGATGCCGGCCACGATCAAGCGGCTGATGCGCTGCTTGTGCAGCCAGACCATGAGCCCCGTACCGACCAGTGCGCTGTGGCGGGTCTTGTGGAACTCGACGGCTGCATCGAAGGGCGCCAATCCGTCGAGCGGCCGAACATGGCCCGAGGCCAGCGAGAAGGCCTTGTCGCCGTCCACATGGAAGATGCGCACGATCGGTACGCCTGCACGGGTGGCGCCGTCGATCAACGCATTGGTGCGCGACAGGAAGGCGGGCGTTTCGCGATCGCTCCAGTACGGGCTGTGGCGAAACGATTGCTGGACGTCGATGAGGATCAAGGCAGTGGTGTTCATGGTCTAGCGTTCCTGGGGTGCGATGTGGCGGATGGAGGCGGCGAATGCCGCGTGCGTGGTCGGGTCGACCGGGCGGTGTTTGACCTTGGTGCTGGCCGCGTACTGGCCCAGGTAGTTGCCGCCCTTCCAGTCATGCGCCGGGCGAATCGGGCGCGGCGCAAATCCACCCGCGCAGTTGGGACAGACGTTGCCGAGAACGCCGTTCACGCAGTCGGTGCAGAAGGTGCACTCGAAACTGCAGATCATGGCGTCGGTGGCCTGGGGTGGAAGCAGCCGCTGGCAATTCTCGCAAGCGGGTCGCAGTTCGAGCATGTGTTTCTCCGGGGGGTGATCGATGGCCTGAACGATAGGCACAACGAGCAACTCCGTCGCGACAATACACGACGAGAACCGATCAGTTCCGGACAGCCTCTCCGCTCAATCCGGCGACCGCTTGTCGCACCGCCTCGGCCGCCTGGCGCACGACGCTGCGCTTCCACACGTCGGTGTCGGTGTAGAACGCGTCGCGAATTTGCTGCTTGATCTGCGCACCGCGGGTGCTCAGGTGCTCGGGGTGGTTCTCAAGCCACTGGTCGGCACGCAGCGCCCGCAAGGTCTGCAGGAGCGGCAGCGTGCCGTACTCCAACGCGATGCCGGTGTATTCGGCCTGTGGGCACTCGTCATAGACGGCGTTCCACATCAGGCCGGTGAGTGGCGCGGAGCTCGAGCTGCCGTCGTAGATCGAGGTGATCTTGTCGCCCCACCAGGCGCGCGCGCGTGCCACGGCGGCTTCGTCCTTGCGGCCGGCGTAGATGCGCTCGCCGACGCTGCTCGGCCCGAGGCCGGTGTGCAGGTCGATCCAGGCCACGCGCCCGGCACGCGAGCCGTGCTCGCGAAGCACCTGGCGCAACGTCACGTGGCTCCAGCTCGGGCTGCGGCCGCCGAAGAAGAGGCCTTGCGGGTGCTCGTACTGGCCGGCCGACACGGCAGTCTGCATCGCCCGCACACCGCGGCGCAGCACAAAGGACAGGATGGACAGCTGATCGCGCCAACTCGGCGGCCAGGTCGGCGGCACCAGCAACTGCGCGATCTCCTCGTAGCCGGGGTTCGCCGGCAGGGGCTGCTGAAAGTCCTGGAAGTTGCGGTTCAGGTCGATGTTCTCGTGTGTCGTGCGGCGCCACCACGAGAAGCCATAGGGGTTGAGCGCGTGGATGTAGACGACCGCCACGCCCGCCTCGTGCGCCTGGGCACGCCAACCTGCGTCGTGCAGCAGCGCGACCTGAATGCCGGAGCCGCAGAAGCCCTCGACGCCATGGCAGGCGCTGCTGATGAAGAGCACGCGCCGGGCGTCGGCCGGGCCGTCGCGCACCACGTCCATCGCGAGCGGCTCGCCATCGCGCCCTCGCAAGGGGTGCATGTGGCTTTGAACGTCGAGGTGCGCCGATTCGGCCGCGGCCAGGAACTTGACTCGCGCCGTCGCGTAGGTCTGCGCGAAGCAGGCGGCGATGTCGTCGCCCATACGCGGCGTGTCAGCGACGGGGCTCGGCCAACCACTTCTCCGCGAGCCGCGCCCACAGCGTGGCACCGAGCGGAATGAGGTCGTCGTTGAAGTCGTAGCTCGGGTTGTGCAGCATGCACGGGCCCATGCCGTGGCCGCCGATGCGGTGGCTGCCGTCGCCGTTGCCGATGAGGAAGTAGCAGCCGGGTTTCTCGAGCAGGAAGTAGCTGAAGTCTTCGGCGCCCATCGTGGGCTCGAACTCCTGAACGTTGTCGGCGCCGACCACATCGGTCATCACGCCGCGCACGAACTCGGTTTCGGCCGGGTGGTTGATCGTGGGCGGGTAGTTGCGCACGAACTCGAACTCGCACTCCGCGCCGAAGGCGGCGCAGGTGTGCTCGGCCATCTCCTTCATGCGGGTCTCGATCAGGTCGAGCAGCTCGAGCGTGAAGGTGCGCACGGTGCCCTGGATCTCGCAGCTGTCGGGCACCACGTTCGTGGCCTCGCCGGTGTGGATCATCGTCACCGAGATCACGCCCGGGTCGATGGGCCGCTTGTTGCGCGAGACGATGGTCTGGAAGCCCTGCACCATCTGGCAGGCCACCGGCACCGGGTCGATGCCGAGGTGCGGCATGGCCGCATGCGAGCCCTTGCCGCGAATGACGATCTTGAACTCGTTGCTCGACGCGAAGCAGGGCCCGTTCTTCAGCGCGAACTGGCCGACCTGCATGCCGGGCCAGTTGTGCGCGCCGAACACGGCTTCCATCGGGAAGAGATCGAAGATGCCTTCCTTGATCATCTCGCGCGCACCGCCGCCGCCTTCTTCGGCCGGCTGGAAGATCAGGTACACGGTGCCATCGAAGTTGCGGTTCTTCGCGTTCGAGAAGTGCTTGGCCGCGGCCAGCAGCATCGCGGTGTGGCCATCGTGTCCGCAGGCATGCATGCGGCCGGCGTGCTGGCTGGCGTGCGCAAAGGTGTTGTGCTCGGTGATCGGCAGGGCGTCGATGTCGGCGCGCAGGCCCACGGCGCGAGCGCTGTTGCCGGCGGTGCCCTTGACGATGCCGATCACGCCTGTGGTGGCCAGGCCGCGGTGGATCGGAATACCCCAGTCGGTGAGCGCCTTGGCGATCACGTCGGAGGTGCGCTTCTCTTCGAAGCACAGCTCCGGGTGGGCATGGATGTCACGTCGGATGGCGGTGACAGCGGCCACATCGGCCAGGATGGATTCGATCAGCTGCATGGAGGCTCCTGGAGCGAAGAGCCACTCGCTCGTGGCGGCGGCTCGGGCAGAAGCGTTTCAGTTTACAGAGAGATCCATCGCCCCGAGGCCAGGCTGGGAAGAGTCCGACGCGAGGGCCCGGATTGAACGGTCCGGTGGGCTCCGCGCTGCCGCTCAGTGCCTTACTTTGCCTTCGGCGGTGAGGATGGTCATTTCCACGTACTTCGACCCGGCATGCGACTGCGGCGTGAAGTCGATGTAGAACCCGCCGAGGTTCAGCTCGCGCATGTTCTCCAGCCCGGTGATCAGGGACTCGGGCGTCGGGTTGTTGCCGGACTGGCGCAGACCTTCGATCAGCGTGCGCGCCGCGACGAAGCCCTCGATGCCGCCGTAGTTGGGTTCGAACTTGTCGCCCAGTGCCTTGCCCGCCGACAGGTAGTCGGACGACACCGGCACCGTGGCGCTGAAGGGCAGCGGCATCACCTGGCTGATGACCACGCCGCGGGCGTCGTGGCCCAGCTCGGCCGCGAGGGCCTGCGTGCCAACGAAAGAGACGTTGTAGAAGCCGCCGCTGAAGCCCGCCGTGCGCGCTGCACGGATGAAGGCCGCGCAGGACTTGTAGGCGCTGATCTGCACGATGGCGTCGGGCTTCTGGGCCAGGATGGCCTGCACCGCGGCGTCCACGTTCACGGTGTTGCGCTCGACCGTACCCTGGCCGGTGGGCGTGAGGTTGTGCGACTTCAGCGCGGTGGTCACGCCCTCGAGCCCGGTCTTGCCGTAGCTGTCGTTCTGGTAGAAAACGCCGATCCGCTTCATGCCGATCGAGGTGATCTGCTTGACGATCTCGGCCGTCTCGTCGAAGTAAGAGGCGCGCACGTGGAAGGCATGGCGGTTGAATGGCGCACGCAGCGCTTCGGCGCCGCTGAAGGGTGCAAAGAAGGGCACGCGCGCCGTGGTGGCCAGGGGCAGGGCGGCCAAGCTGGTCGGCGTGCCGACGTAGCCAAACAGCGCGAACACGTCTTCGCGCAGGAGCTTCTGGGTGTTTTCGGCGCAGCGCTCGGGCTCGTAGCCGTCGTCCATGCTGCGCAGCTCGATGGTGCGGCCGTTGATGCCGCCGCGCGCGTTGACGCGGTCGAATGCGAGCAGCGCGCCTTCCTTGAAGCGCTCACCCAGCGCGCTCGCCGGTCCTGAAAACGCGGCCGACTGGCCGAGCAGGATCTTGCCGGAGGCAGCCGTCACCAGCTTGGGGAAAGCCAGGCAGGCCGGCGCTGCCGCGCCGAGGCGCAAAAGATGGCGTCGATTCATGAAAACTCCCAAGGGGCTGAAAACGGTGACTGAAAACTGGAACAACCAGCGAGCCCCTGGACGGACTGTGCCGGGGGCTGACTGGTGTTCCTTCAAGGAAGGCGTCTGGCGCCTTCACGGGTGATTCGTTAGCGGCGGACCTTGCCTTCTTCGGTCAGCATCGAGATCTCGACGAACTTCGATGCCACGTGATCCTTCGCGCCGAAGTTCACGTTGAAGCCGCCGAAGTTGGTGCTGTTGATCGACTCCATCGCGGTGATGAAGCTGTCACGCGTCGCGTTTTTGCCAGCGCGCTTGAGGCCTTCGCTGAACACCTTGGCGGCCAGGTAGCCTTCCATGCTCGAGTAGTTGGCCGAGGCATCACCGCCGGCCTTGGCCACGGCGTCCAGGTACTCGCGCGAGATGGCGGTCGTGGTCGAGAAGGGGAAGGGCATCACCTGGCTGATCATGATGCCGCGGCCTTCCTTGCCGAGCTCATCGGCCAGCGCCTGCGTGCCGACGAACGACACGTTGTAGAACGTGCCGCCGTAGCCGGCCTTGCGCGCTTCGCGGATGAAAGCCGCGCATGATTTATAGGCGCCGATCTGCACCACGGCGTCGGGCCGGGCGGCGACGATGTCCTTGACCGCCTGGGACACGGCGACGGTGTTGCGCTCGACCGTGCCGGTGGCCACGGGCGCCAGGTTCAGCGGCTTGAGGGCGCGCGTCACGCCGTCCAGGCCGGCCTTGCCATAGGCGTCGTTCTGATAGAAGACCGCGATCTTGTTGAGGTTCAGCGAGGTCAGCTGCTTGACGATCAGCGCCGTCTCGTCGAAGTACGACGCGCGAAGGTGAAAGATGTTCTTGCTGAACGGGTCGCGCAGCGATTCGGCGCCTGTGAAGGGGCCGAAGAACACGGCGCGGCTCTCGTTGACCTGGGGCAGGGCCGCCAGGCAGGTGGGCGTGCCCACGTAGCCGAACAGTGCGAAGACGTTGTCCTTGATGAAGCGGTCGGTGTTGGCCTTGCAGCGGTCGGGCTCGTAACCGTCGTCCAGCGTGCGCAGCTCGATGGTCTGGCCGTTGACGCCACCCGCTGCATTCAGTGCGTCGAAGTAGACCTTGGCGCCGCGGTTCATCTGGATGCCCAGCTGCGCTGCCGGCCCGCTGAAGGCTGCCGACTGACCCAGCACGATGCGGCCGGTTTGAGCGATCGATGGCAGTGCCAGGGCGGCGCTCGTGGCGGCCATGTGCTGGAGCAGAATGCGTCGTTTCATGAGGGGGCGTCAGGTTTAGCAAGCGCGATTTGAGCGTCGCGTAACGTAGAAAACGAGTGTAAACCCCTAAGCTTTTCTCGCGATCGTTTTGCTACGAAAGCATGACGCACTCCTGTGCAATAGTTGCCCAAATGATGATCAATACCATCGTCCGAGCGGCCTGCCCGCACGACTGCCCCGATACCTGTGCCATCCGCGTGACCGTTGAAGACGGGCGTGCTGTTCGTGTGCAGGGTGACCCCAACCACCCGCCGACGCATGGCGCGCTGTGCACCAAGGTCTCGCGCTACACCGAGCGGAGCTACCACGCCGAGCGCGTGCTGCACCCGATGAAGCGCAGCGGCCCCAAGGGAAGCGGCCAGTTCGTCCGCGTGAGCTGGGCCGAAGCGCTGGCCGACATCGCCGCGCGCTTCAAGGAAATTGCTGCTCGCAACCCCGAGGCCATCCTGCCTTACAGCTACGCCGGCACCATGGGCCTGCTGCAGGGCGAGAGCATGGACCGGCGCTTCTTCCACAAGCTGGGCGCGTCGCTGCTCGACCGCACCATCTGTGCATCGGCCGGCGCCGATGCGTTGACCGCCACCTACGGCGGCAAGGTCGGCATGCACCTGGAGCACTACGCCGAGAGCAAGCTGATCCTCATCTGGGGCAGCAACTCGATCGCCTCCAACTTGCACTTCTGGACCTTCGCGCAGAAGGCCAAGCGCGACGGGGCCAAGCTGATCTGCATCGACCCGCGCAAGACCGAGACCGCGGACAAGTGCCACCAGCACATCGCCTTGCTGCCCGGCACCGACGGCGCGCTGGCACTCGGCCTCATGCACGAGCTGATCCAGAACGACTGGCTCGACCACGACTACATCGAGCGCCACACCCACGGCTGGCCCGCCTTGCGCGAACGTGCCCTGCAGTGGACGCCCGAGCGCACCGCCGCCGCCTGCGGCATCACCGCCGACGAAGTGCGCGCGCTGGCGCACGACTACGCCACCACGAAACCTGCGGCCATCCGCCTCAATTACGGCATGCAGCGCGTGCGCGGCGGCGGCAATGCCGTGCGGCTGATCGCCATCCTGCCGTGCCTGGTGGGCGCGTGGCGGCACCGCGCCGGTGGCCTGTTGCTGTCGGCATCGGGCTGGTTCCCGAAGGATGGCAAGGCCCTGCAGCGGCCGGAGCTCCTGGCCGGCCGCACGCCGCGCACCATCAACATGAGCACCATCGGCGACGACCTGCTGCGCGAGAGTTCGCCCGGCTTCGGTCCGAAGATCGAGGCGGTGGTCGTCTACAACAGCAACCCGGTGGCCGTGGCGCCCGAGTCGCCAAAAGTGGTGAAGGGCTTTGCGCGCGAAGACCTGTTCACGGTGGTGCTCGAACACTTCATGACCGACACCGCCGACCTGGCCGACTACGTGCTGCCCGCCACCACGCAGCTCGAACACCTGGATGTGCACACCAGCTACGGCCACACCTACGCACTGATCAACGAGCAAGCCATCGCGCCGATCGGCGAGGCCAAGCCCAACACTCAGGTCTTTCGCGAGTTGGCAGCGCTGATGGGCTTCGACGACCCGTGTTTCTCCGACAGCGACGAAACCATGGCCCGCGCCGCGTTCAGCGAGGACGTGAGCTTCGATGCGCTGCGCGAGCACGGCTGGGTCAAGCTGCCGGTGCCCGATGCGCCGTTCGCGGAAGGCGGCTTCCCGTCGCATAGCGGCAAATGCATGATCGATGCGCCCGGTCTGGGTGTGCCCGACCACGTGCCCAACTACGAGTCGGCGCAGTCGTCGCCTGAATTGGCACAACGCTTTCCGCTGGCGATGATCTCGCCGCCGGCACGCAACTTCCTCAATTCCACTTTCGTCAACGTGAAGAGCCTGCGCGACATCGAAGGCGAGCCGCTGGTCGAGATGCACGAGAGCGATGCTGCGGCGCGCGGCCTGCACGGCGGCGAGATGGTGCGCGTGTTCAACGGGCGCGGCGAATACCGCTGCAAGCTGGCCGTCAACGCGCGTGCGCGGCCCGGCGTGGTCAACGGGCTCGGCGTCTGGTGGCGCAAGCTCGGTGTGGACGGCACCAACGTCAACGAACTCACCCACCAGCAGCTCACGGACCTCGGCCGCGCGCCCTCGTTCTACGACTGCCTGGTGGAAGTGCGTGCGGTTTGAGGCGCTGGCTGCTGATGGCGATGGCTGGCGTCGTGGGGATGGTGGCGCTCGCGCTCGGCACAGCGTGCCTGACCAGCGGCTGCAGCAGCATCGGCTACTACGCGCAGGCGGCGACGGGCCACCTGTCGCTGCTCAACAAGGCCAAACCGGTGTCCGACTGGCTGGCCGACGACGGCACGCCCCAGAACGTGCGCGAGCGGCTGGCGCTCAGCCAGCACATGCGTGACTTCGCCGTCAGCGAATTGAAGCTGCCGGACAACGCGAGCTATCGACGTTATGCCGACCTCGGCCGCCCCGCCGCGGTGTGGAACGTGGTGGCCGCCCCCGAGCTGAGCCTCACCCTGAAGACATGGTGCTTCCCGGTGGTGGGCTGCGTGGGCTACCGCGGCTACTACGACCAGGCCGACGCGAATGCCTTCGCTGCAGAGCAGCGTGCGGCGGGGCTCGAGGCCACGGTGCAAGCCATCCCCGCCTATTCGACGCTCGGCCAGTTGCCCGGCGGCTACTTCAGCGACCCGCTGCTCAACACCTTCATCCGCTGGACCGAAGGCGAGCTGGCCAGGCTGATCTTTCACGAGCTGGCGCACCAAGTGGCCTATGCCGCCGGCGACACCATGTTCAACGAATCGTTTGCCACGGCGGTGGAACGCATCGGCGGTCAGCGCTGGTTGCAGGAGCACGCGACCCCCGAAGCGCGCGACGAGTACGACAAGCTCGAGCACCGCCGCAAAGACTTTCGCCGCATCACGATGCAGGCGCGCGCCGACCTGGATGCGATCTACCGCAACGCCTCGTTGAGCGATGACGCGAAACGCGCCGCCAAGGCCGAGCGCATGGCGCAATTGCGGGCCGAGCACGCCGCGCTGAAGGCCGGGCCGTGGAACGGCTTTGCCGGCTACGACGCCTGGTTCGCGAATGCCAACAACGCGTCGATCGGGGTGCTGGCCGCTTACAACGAACTGGTGCCTCAATTCGAGCGCCTCTACGAACGAGAGGGGCGCGACTTCACGCGCTTCTATGCCGAGGTGAAGCGCATCGCCGCCTTGCCCATGGCCGAACGCCGCGCGACACTCGGCGGCTGACAACGGAGACCAAGAACATGCCCGACATCCACATTCGCCGCGAGCACAGCCTCGGCCTGGCCAAGGCCCGCAAGATCGCGTTGCAGTGGGCCGAAGACGCCGAGAAGAAGTTCGACATGGCCTGCACGATCCTCGAAGGCGACACCAGCGACACGCTAGAGTTCAAGCGCATCGGCGTGAACGGCACCCTGGTCGTCGCTCCCGATCACTTCGAACTCGACGCCAAGCTCGGCTTCCTGCTCGGTGCCTTCAGCAAGACCATCGAGAGCGAGATCGAGAAGAACCTCGACGACCTGCTCGCCAAGAGCAAGACCGTCGCAAAAAAGGCCGCGACCAAGACATCGAAGAAGTAGCTGAGACCCAACGGGCAAGCGCATAGCGCAAAGCCCACAGAGCCACTCGCCGCGGACGGGTTCCCCGGCTGCAGGCGAGGCGCCCCTCGGGGGCAGGAGCGATAGCGACTGGGGGGCTGTCTACCTACTCTTTCAGGGACTCGATCAAGTCGATGTAGCCCTGCATCGCTTCTTCTTTTGACTTCCCCTTCACCCCATTCCACGCGTCCCACTTCGCGCGCTCGACCATGTCGGTGAAGCCGGGGCGCTTGGTGTCCACGTCGCCAACGCTGCCCTGCTTGTAGAGCGCATAGAGCTGCAGCAGCGTCATGTTGTCGGGCTTCTCGGGCAGGTTCTTCGAGTCTGCGCGTGCCTGTTCGAACTGGGCGGTGAGGTCGGCCATGGTTCTGTCTCCGTTGTGGGTGAAAGTCGGCATTGACGAGCTGCATGTTACCCAGCATCTTGCAGGCCTCACAGACGAGGGAACCCACAAAAATGGCCCAAGCCACGCAACGCATGTCACGCGTCGACACCGCCTGGCTGCGCATGGACAACGACGTCAACCTGATGTCGATCGTCGGCGTCTGGCTGATCGAGCCCGGCATCTCCTACGAAGCGCTGTGCGAGCGCGTGGCCACCAAGCTGCTCAAGTACGGGCGCTTTCGCCAGCGGGTGGTCGAAGACGCGATGGGCGCGAACTGGGTCGACGACGCCGACTTCGACATCCACCACCATGTGCGCCACGAAGCGCTGGTGCGCCTGCCCAAGCAGAGCGAGCGTGCGGCCCTGCAGGCGCGGGTCGGCGAGTTGTCGATGACACCGCTCGACCGCAGTCGCCCGCTGTGGCAGTTCCAGCTGATCGACGACTACGAAGGCGGCAGCGCCTTGATTGCGCGCGTGCACCACTGTATTGCCGACGGCATTGCGCTGATCTCGGTGATGCTGTCGATTACCGACGGCGGCACCGAACCGCCGCCGCGCAAGCGCCGCGCGGTCGACGACGAAGGCGCCGACTGGCTCACCGACGCGGTGATGCGGCCGCTGACCGACGTGGCCGTGAAGGCCATCGGCCTGTATGGCGGCGGGATCGTCAAGTCGATGGAACTGCTGTCGAAGCCACAGCCCTTGCAGGGTTCGATCGACGTGGCGCGCGTGGGCTACCAGGTCGTGTCCGACGCCGCGGCCATGCTGCTGATGCCCGATGACTCGCCCACGCGCCTCAAAGGCAAGCCCATCGGCGCCAAGCGCGTGGCCTGGGGCGAGCCGCTGCCGCTCGACCAGGTGAAGGCCATCGGCAAGGCGCTCAACTGCTCGATCAACGACGTGCTGCTCGCCTGCGTGGCCGGCGCCATCGGCGGCTACCTGCGTGACCAGGGTGACGACACCACGGGCCAGGAAATCCGCGCAATGGTGCCGGTGAACCTGCGTCCGCTCGAGAAGGCCTACAAGCTCGGCAATCAGTTCGGCCTGGTGCCGCTCGTGCTGCCGATCGGCGTCGTCAACCCGGTCGAGCGGGTGTATGCGGTGCGTGCGCGCATGGCCGAGTTGAAGGGCAGTTACCAGCCCTTGCTGGCGTTCGCGGTGCTGGCGGTGTCCGGTCTCTTGATCAAGCCGATGCAGGATGCGCTGCTGAACCTCTTCGCGAAGAAGACCACCGCCGTGATGACCAATGTGCCGGGCCCGGCGGTGGCGCTCAAGGTGTGCGGGTCGACGCTGCGGCAGGTGATGTTCTGGGTGCCGCAGTCGGGTGAGATCGGCGTGGGCGTGTCCATCCTCAGCTATGGCGGCGGCGTGCAGTTCGGGCTGATCACCGATGCGCAGCTGTGCCCCGACCCGCAGAAGATCATCGACCGCTTCGAGCCGGAGTTCGAGAACCTCTTGATGGTGACCTTGATGCTGCCCTGGGAGTAACCCGGGCTTGTCAATGCGCCGATCGCGGATGACACATCAATCTCGCATCAGGAACGCAACCCGGCGGACCGAACTGCCCCAATAATCCCATCTTCCAGGGAGCTCAGGGCGTTCACTCATGCGTGTTCATCTTCTCGTCGTTCTTTGTGTGTGCAGTGCCTTGTCGGCCTGCCAGAAACCGGGCGGGGCTTCACCCGCTGCCACGGCTGCTTCTGCGCCGCAGCTCTTGCTGGCGCGCGAGGATTTGCGCACCGTGCGTCTGTCCAGCCAGACCCAGGGGGCCGTCATCACCGGCACCATCGAGCCCGAGCGGCGCGCCGACCTCCGTGCCGAGATCTCGGCCGTGGTGCTGCAGGTGCTGCGCGAGAACGGCGAGGCGGTCAAACGCGGCGACCTGCTGGTACGGCTGGACGACACCTCCATCCGCGACAGCCTCAACTCCGCCGAAGAGTCGGCCCGCGCGAGCGGCCAGGCCTTCGAGCAGGCCGAGCGCCAGTTCCAGCGGCTCAAGACCTTGCAGACGCAGGGCATGAGCTCGATGCAGGCGGCAGAAGATGCGGAGATCCGCCGCAACAACGCCCAGAGCGACCTGGCCGCCGCCAAGTCGCGTCTGGTGGCGGCAAGGCAGCAGCTCACCCGCACCGAGATCCGCGCGCCGTTCGACGGCATCGTCAGCGAACGCAAGGTGTCTGCCGGCGACACGGCGCAGGTGGGCAAGGAGCTCGTCAAGGTGATGGACCCGTCGAGCATGCGGCTGCAAGGGCTGATCTCGGCCGATCACCTGGCTGAGGTGCGTGCCGGGCAGGACGTCAGCTTCAAGGTCAACGGCTACCCGCAGACCGAGTTCATCGGCAAGGTCAAGCGCGTGAGCGCAGCCGCCAACTCGACGACGCGGCAGGTCGAGGTGCTGGTGGAGTTCGCGGCGGGCAATTCGCCGCGCATGGCCGGGCTCTACGCCGAGGGGCGCATCGCCACGCGCAGCACACAGGCCCTGGTGCTGCCCGAATCGTCGATCGTGAAGGTGGGTGACAGCGCGCATGTGTGGCGCCTGCAGGGCAAGGCGCTGCACAAGGTGGCCGTGCAGTTGGGCGATCGGGACCCGCGGCGTGGGGAGTACGTGATCAAAAGCGGCCTGGCCGACGGCGACCAGGTCTTGCGCCAGCCCGGCAACTCGCTGGTCGACGGCCAAGTGGTGGAGATGGCGGCGGCGCCCGCCAGCGCGCCTGCCATGCCGGCCGATCTGAAGGAAGGCGCGGCGTCCGCATCCGCGGCCAAAGGGGGTTAGTCATGTTCCTCTCCGACTTCAGCATCAAGCGGCCGATCGCGACCATCGTGATCATCATCGCGCTCATGTGCCTGGGCCTGCTCGCGCTCAAGAAGCTGCGCGTGAACCAGATCCCCGACGTGGAGCAGCCGGTGATGGTGGTCAGCATCAACTACCCCGGCGCGTCGCCTGAAACGGTGGAGCGCGAGATCATCGACCGGGTGGAGAAGGCGCTGCAAAGCATCTCCGGCGTCGACGAGGTGCGCTCCACGGCCAGCGAGAGCAACGCGAAGATCGTGCTCGTGTTCCAGTTCGGCAAGAACATGATCGAGGCCGCCGACGAGGTGCGCAACGCCATCGGCACGGTGCGCTACAAGATGCCGGTCGAGATGCGCGAGCCGGTGCTGCAGCGCGTGGACCCTGCCGCCCAACCCATCATGCAGCTGGCGCTGTCGTCCACCTCGCAGACGCATGCCGAGATCTCACGTTTGGCCGAAGACCAGCTGGCTGATCGCGTGCGCGGCATCTCGGGTGTGGCCACCGTCACCGTCAACGGCGCACTCAGCCGCGAGCTCAGCGTGCTGCTGCGTGCCGAGAAGCTGCGCGAGTACAACGTCTCGGTGACCGAGGTGGTGGCGGCGCTGCGCAACCAGAACGCCACCGCACCGGTCGGTAAGGTGCGCGGCAGCCTCACCGACCAGAGCATCCGCCTGGTCGGCCGCATCGAGGCGCCTTCCGACTTCGAGCAGATCGTGATCGCGCGGCGCGGCAGCGACACCGTGCGGCTCGGTCAAGTGGCCGAGGTGAAGGACGGGTTCGCCGAACTCAACAGCTTCAGCGTGCGCAGCGGCAGCCCGAACGTGGGCCTGTCGGTCACGCGCGCGCGCGACGCGAGCACCGTGTCGGTGGCCGACGAGGTGCGCAAGCTGGTCAATGAGTACGGCAAGACCTTGCCCGCGGGCACCAAGCTCGAGGTCACGCAAGACGGCGGCAAAGACGCGCAGAACAGCCTCAACAACGTGGTCCACGCGCTGGTATTCGGTGCGGGGCTCACCATCTTCGTCGTCTACGTGTTTCTCAATTCGTGGCGCTCGACGCTGATCACCGCGCTCAGCCTGCCGACCTCAGTGATTGCCGCGTTCATTGCGGTGTGGCTGTGCGGCTTCAGCCTCAACTTCATGAGCCTGCTCGGCCTGTCGCTCGCCATCGGGGTGCTCATCGACGATGCGATCGTGGTGCGAGAGAACATCGTGCGCCACATGGAGCGCGGCGAGAACCGGCGTGATGCCGCCCTCAACGGCACGGCCGAGATCGGCCTCGCAGTCATGGCCACCACCTTCTCGATCGTGGCGGTGTTCGTGCCGGTCGCGTTCATGCCGGGGGTGTCGGGCGAATGGTTCCGGCCCTTCGCGCTGACGGTGGTGGCATCGGTGATCGTGAGCCTGTTCATCTCATTCACGCTCGACCCGATGCTCTCGGCCTACTGGGGCGACCCGCCCGGGCACCACCATGCGCCGAAGAAAGGCATCAGCAAGCTGCTCGCGCGCTTCAACACCTGGTTCGACCACCAGGCCGACCGCTACGGCCAGGTCATCGCGTGGGCCTTGCACCACCGCATCTGGATGGGCGCTTTCGCAATCGGCAGCTTCGTGTTGGCGATCGTGCTGCAGGCCACCGTCGGCGGGTCGAGCTTCCTGCCGACGTCCGACTACGGAACGCTGGCGATCGAGGTGCGCACGCCGTCGAGCAGCAGCCTCGAGTACGCGCGGCTCAAGATGGAAAGCGCGGCCTCGCTCGCGCGCACGCTTCCTGAAACCAAGGCCACCAACAGCTACATCAGCAGCAGCGGCGGGCGCATCTATGTGGACGTGGGCAAGAGCACGCAGCGAAAGCGTTCCACCATCGAGATCGCGCGCGAGCTGCGCACGAAGGTCGCTCGGCTGGTGGGTGCGGAATACGTGGTGCTCGATGACCTGAACAACGGCGCGCAGAAGCCCGTGCAGATCCGCTTCCACGGTGCTGATTCGCGCCAGCTGCTGGCCATCACCAACGGTTTCATGGAGAAGCTGCGCGCGGTGCCGGGTGCCGTCGACGTGGGCCTGTCTGAACAGGACCCGCAGGACGAACTGAAGATCGAGCTTGACCGCGGTCTCGCCAACTCGCTCGGCATCTCGGTCAACGACGCGGCGCAGGCTCTGCGCGTTGCTTTCGCGGGGCTGGAAGTGGGCGACTGGATCGACCCGACCGGCGAGACGCGCGACGTGGCCGTGCGCCTGCACCCCGATGACCGCGTCGACCTCAGCAACATCGAGCGCCTGCCGATCACCGTGACCGGCACCAACCGCATGGTGCCGCTCGACCAGATCGCACACGTCACGCTGGGCAAGAGCCCGGCACAGATCCAGCATGCCAATGGCAAGCGCATGGTGGCGGTCTCGGCCAACGTGCAAGGCCGCTCGCCGGGTGAGGTGACGGCCGATGCCGTCAAGATCGCCAAGGCCATCAACTACCCCGAAGGCTACGGCCTGGAACTGGCTGGCGCGTCGAAAGACCAGCAGCAGGTGTTCGGCGACATGGGCGTTGCGCTCTTCAGCGGCATCGCGCTGATGTACATGGTGCTGGTGATCCAGTTCGGCTCGTTCACCGCGCCGCTGCCGGTGATGATCTCGCTGCCGCTGAGCCTGATCGGCGTGGTGCTGGCACTGCTGGCAGCGCGCTCGACGCTCAACCTGATGAGCTTCATCGGCATCATCATGCTGGTGGGCCTGGTCGCCAAGAACGCCATCCTGCTGCTCGACGCGACACGCGCCGGCGAGGCACGCGGCATGCAGCGTGAGGACGCACTGATGGCTGCCGGCCGCCAGCGCCTGCGCCCGATTCTGATGACCACCTTCGCGTTGATCGCCGGCATGTTCCCGGTGGCCCTGGGCCTGGGCGAGGGTGGCGAGTTCTACCGGCCGATGGCGATCGCGATCATCGGCGGCACCATCACCTCGACCTTGCTGACCCTGCTCGTGGTGCCGAGCTTCTACGACAGCATCGAGATCGCGCGCGATCGCGCGCTGGCAAAGTTCTCTCGTCGCGCAGAGAAGCGCGGCGCTGCGCTCGCTTTCGCGATGACGCTCATCGAGGCCGTGCTGACGCTCTTGTTGTTGCGCTTCGTGTGGCGCCTGCTCGCTCGGGCGGTGCGCCTGGTGCGGCCCGGAGCGCCACTGGACGAGGCGAGCGTTCGGTAGGTCCCCTGCGCCGACCGCGCTATTCGGGCGAGTAAGGGCGAGCCAGGCCTGAGTAGGCCTTCGGTAAAGGCAGCGCGTAGTCGCCTTGCTTGCTGGTGCCCAGCCCCAGGCTGACCAGGCTCTCGGCCAGCTTGACGGCAGCGGCCACACCGTCGACGACCGGCACGCCGAGTTCGGTCTGCAGGCGCAGGCACAGATCCGCCATGCCGGCGCAGCCCAGCACGATGGCGCCTGAGCGGTCTTGCCGCAGCGCGGCGCGCGAGCTCGCGAGGATGCGGGCGTAAGCGTCGCTCGCCGGGTCGTCCAGTTCGAGCACCGCGATGTCGGTGCCGTGGATGCCGCGGCAGCGCCGCTCGAAGCCGTACTGCAGCACCAGGTGCTCGGCGATCACGCAGGTGCGTGTGAGCGTGGTCACCACCGAGAAGCCAGTGGCCAGCAGCGAGGCGCAGTGGAATGCCGCTTCGGCGATGCCGATCACCGGGCCGCGCGCCAGTTCACGGGCAGCATGCAGGCCCGGGTCGCCGAAGCAGGCGATCACATGCGCATCGGCACCGGCCACCTCACCCAGCCGCACCTGTTCCGACACACCGGCGGCGGCCCACACGTCGTCGTGGTGCCCCTCGATCGACGGGGCGCCGAAGCTCGGCTGCACCGCCTCGATGAGCGTGCCGGGTGACGCGACGGCTGCGGCTGCGCTGCCGATCTTGGCCGTCATCGCGGCGCTGGTGTTGGGGTTGATGACGCGAATCTTCATGCTGGTTTCCTTGAGGTCACGCCGCCATTTTGTATACAAAGGGGCGAGCAATGCGACGAGGCTTGTGCAAGTCGTGCGCCCATAAGCCGGCGTGTCGGCTGCCCCAAACGCGGGCGGAGCAAACGTTTTCCAGAGGGATGTGGTGCATGGTTCCGCCGGCCGAGTGATGTTTGCGCGCCGTTTCGGTGAATGTTTGCTGGCACATGCATTGCATACACGCTCGGCATGAAAGTCGACTCGACGCTGGTGCTGACCTCGCTCGTCAAACGCTACGGCAACACGGTCGCCGTCGACGGCATCAACCTCACCATTCCTTCGGGCAGCTACTGCTGCCTGCTCGGCCCCTCGGGCTGCGGCAAGACCTCCACGCTGCGCATGATTGCGGGCCACGAACTGGCAAGCGACGGGCAGATCCTGCTCGGTGGCAAGTACATCACCCACAGCGCCGCGGCGGACCGGGGCACGGCCATGATGTTCCAGAGCTACGCGCTGTTCCCGCACCTCTCGGTGCTCGACAACGTGGCCTTCAGCTGGAAGATGCGCGGCAAGCCGGTGGCCGAGCGCCACGCCCGCGCCAAGGAGTTGCTGCAACTGGTCGCGATGACGCCCTACCTTGCACGCCTGCCCAGCGAGCTGTCGGGCGGCCAGCAGCAGCGCGTGGCGCTCGCCCGCGCCCTGATGACCGAGCCGCGCGTGCTGTTGCTCGACGAGCCGCTCTCGGCGCTTGACCCCTTCCTGCGCGTGCAGATGCGCGCTGAGCTCAAGCGCTGGCAGCAGGAGCTGGGCTTCACCTTCGTCCACGTCACCCACTCGCAAGAAGAAGCCATGGCCCTGGCCGACCAGGTGGTGGTGATGAACCATGGTCGCATCGAGCAGACCGGTTCGCCGCGCGAGGTGTTCAATTCACCGCGCTCGGAGTTCGTCGCTCGCTTCATGGGTGCGCACAACGTCATCGCCGCCGAGGGCGGGTCGATCGCCGTGCGCTCCGACCGCATGCGCCTGCAGCGCGAAGCCCACAGCGGCTCGCGCAGCGCGGCGGTGAAGGCCATCGAATACCAGGGCACCTACGTGCAGGTCAACCTCGCGCCGCAAGGCGAGGCGGCCGATGCGCAGTGGACGGCCACTGTGGCCGATGACGCGTTCGATGCCTCGCCCTTGCAGCCTGGCGAAACAGTGCATGTCTCGTGGCTGCCGCACGAGGCCCATTCGCTGGCCTCGGCTCCCTGATCCCTAATCCTGTCCCCTTGTTTCAGTTCCTGTTTCATCTACCCAAGAAGGAGAACCCCATGTCCGACGACAACGTCAAGTCCGGCACCTCGCGCCGTACCCTGCTCAAAGGCGCTGCCGCGGCCAGTGGCGCACTCGCCTTCCCGTTCGTGCATGCGCAAGAGAAGATCACGCTGCGCTACCTGGGCACCGCGGTCAACCAAGACAAGGCCATCGCCGAGAAGTTCAAGGCTGACACCGGCATCACCATCCAGTACATCCCGGTCACCACCGACGACGTGACCAAGCGCGCCGTCACCGCACCGAACAGCTTCGACCTGATCGACACCGAGTACTTCTCGCTGAAGAAGATCATCCCGACCGGCAACCTGCTCGGCATCGACACCAAGCGCATCAAGAACGCGGACAAGATCACCTCGCTCTTCACCAAGGGTGAGGTGGCCGGCAAGAAAGTTGGCGACCAGGGCACCGCGCCCAAGAAGGTGATGTACCTCGAGAAGCCCGACTCGAAGACCTTCTCGGCCACGCCGACGCAGTTCATGACGCTGATCCCGACCACCTACAACGCCGACACGCTGGGCATTCGCCCCGACCTGATCAAGCGTCCGATTGAAAGTTGGAAAGAGCTCTTGAACCCCGAGTTCAAGGGCAAGACCGCCATCCTCAACATCCCGTCGATCGGCATCATGGATGCCGCGATGGTGGTCGAGGCCTCGGGCATCTACAAGTACCCCGACAAGGGCAACATGACCAAGAAGGAGATCGACCTCACGATCAAGACCTTGATCGACGCCAAGAAGGCCGGCCAGTTCCGCGCGCTGTGGAAAGACTTCAACGAGAGCGTGAACCTGATGGCCTCGGGCGAAGTGGTGATCCAGTCGATGTGGTCGCCGGCCGTCACCGCCGTGCGCACCAAGGGCATCGACTGCACCTTCCAGCCGCTGAAGGAAGGCTATCGCGCCTGGGCCGCCGGCTTCGGCGTGCCCAAGAGCGTCACTGGCAAGAAGGCCGATGGCGTCTATGAGTTCATCAACTGGTTCCTCGACGGCTGGGCCGGGGCCTACCTGAATCGCCAGGGTTACTACAGCGCCGTGCTCGAGACGGCCAAGGCCAAGATGGAAGCCTACGAGTGGGCCTACTGGATGGAAGGCAAGGCCGCCACCTCCGACATCAAGTCGCCCAATGGCGACCTGCTCGCCAAGGCCGGCAGCGTGCGCGACGGCGGCAGCTATGAGGCGCGCATGGGCGGCATCGCTTGCTGGAACGCGATCATGGATGAGAACGCGTACATGGTCCAGAAGTGGAATGAGTTCGTGGCGGCATGACGGCCCCCCAGTCGCTTCGCTCCTGCCCCCAAGGGACGCCACCCTGCGGACCGGCAAAGCCGGATCCGCGGGCGTTGCTTGATGGACGCGTCGCTTCGCTTGCGTTAGCTGTCATCCCGGCGAACGCTGGGACCCACTGCGTCGATGTGACGGGCTGAACGATGAGTAGCACCAAGACCCTCCGAATCGGCGCATGGCTGCAAGCCACGCCGTTCACGTTGGTCTTTGTGCTTTTTCTCGTGCTGCCGCTGCTGTTGGTGGCCGCGGTGAGTTTCTGGCAGGCCACCGACTACGAACTGATCCCGGCGTTCACGGGCCAGAACTACATCGACGTGTTCACCGGTTGCTCGAACACCGAGGAGCTGTGCACCACGCTCAAGACGTATCTGTCGACGTTCAAGTTCTGCTTTCTCGTCTGGCTGTTCACGCTGTTGATCGGCTTCATGGTGGCGTACTTTCTGGCGTTCCACATCCGCTCGGTGGGCGCGCAGACGCTGCTCTTCATCCTGTGCACCGTGCCGTTCTGGACGTCGAACGTCATCCGCATGATCTCGTGGGTGCCGCTGCTGGGGCGCAACGGGGTCGTCAACCAGACGCTGCAGGCCGTGGGCCTGATCGACACGCCGATCGAGTGGCTGCTGTTCAGCAACTTCTCGGTGGTGCTGGCCTTCGTGCACCTCTACACGATGTTCATGATCGTGCCGATCTTCAACTCGATGATGCGCATCGACCGTGCGCTGATCGAGGCAGCGCGTGACAGCGGCGCCTCGGGCTGGCAGACGGTGTGGAACGTGGTGGTGCCGCTTTCGCGCACCGGCATCATCATCGGCTCGATCTTCGTCATCACCATCGTGATGGGCGACTTCGTCACCATCGGCGTGATGGGCGGGCAGCAGATCGCCTCGGTCGGCAAGATCATCCAGGTGCAGACCTCGTACCTGCAGTTCCCGATGGCTGCGGCCAACGCGGTCATCCTGCTCGCGATCACGCTGATGATGATCTGGGGCCTGACCCGGCTCGTCGATATCCGCAAGGAACTCTGATGAACGAAGCGCTATGACAAAAGAAAAGCGCCCCCGCAGCTTCTACGCGCTGGCCGTCGTCTTCGGCCTGTTCGTGCTGTTCCTCTACGGGCCGATGCTGGCCATCTTCGTGCTCAGCTTCCAGGGCCCCGAGGGCGGGCTCACGTTTCCGATGCGCGGCGCCTCGCTGCACTGGTTCGGCAAGCTGTGGGAGGGCATGGGCGTCGTCGACATCGCCGCGGCCTTCCGCCGCTCGGTGGGGCTGGGCGCCGTGGTGATGGTGCTCACCGTGCTGCTGGCGCTGGGCGCCGGCCTGGCCTTCCGCAAGAAGTTCTCGGGCTCGGGGCTGCTGTTCTACACCTCGGTGGCGAGTTTGATCATGCCGTCGATCGTGGTGTCGCTGGGCATCGGGCTGCAGTTCCGCCTGATCGACACCTCGCTGAAGGCCGTACTCGAAAGCGTGGGCCTTGGCGACTGGCTCGAAGGCTACGGCACGGCCATGGGCCTCTACTCCTCGGCGCTGGGCGCGCACCTCACGTGGACGCTGCCTTTCGGCCTGCTCATCATGCTGGCGGTGTTCAACCGCTTCAACCCGGCGTTCGAAGAAGCGGCCGCCGACCTCGGCGCCACGCCGTGGCAGAGCTTCGGCCATGTGGTGCTGCCGCTGATCGCGCCCAGCCTGGTGGGCGTGGGCATGTTCGGCTTCACGCTCAGCTGGGACGAGATCGCGCGCACCTCGCAGGCTATCGGCGACGTGAACACACTGCCGCTGGAACTGCAGGGCCTCACCAGCACCGTCACCACGCCGGCCATCTATGCCCTCGGCACGGTGACCACGGTGGTGTCGTTCGCGGTGATGGGCGGCACGCTGGCGCTGATGAAGCTGCTCCAGCGCAAGCCTGCGCAGGCCAGGTGATCCGGCGCGTCGACTCCGCGCGCTGACAGCGCCCATGGCCACACGCAAAACAGCCTCTGTCGAAGAACCCGGACCCGCGCCGGTGATGGCCGCCGACCGCGTCTACGAGGCCATCTACGCGGCCGTGATCGACCATCGCCTCGCGCCCGGCTCCCGCTTGCGCGAAGAAGAGCTGGCCGAGACCTTTGCCGTGTCGCGCACGCTGGTGCGCCAAGCGCTGCACAAGCTCGCGCAAGACGGCGTGATCCTGCTGCGGCCCAACCGCGGTGCCCAGGTGCCCGAGCCCACGCGCCGCGATGGCGAGCACGTGTTCGACGCGCGCCGCGTGGTCGAGTGCGAGGTGGCACGCCGCCTGGCCGGCAAGCTGAGCGCGGCGCAGATGGTTGAGCTGAAGCAACTGGTCGAGGCCGAGGCCCGCGCCACCAAGTCGCAGAACAAGCAGGAGGCGATCCGCCTGTCCGGCGAGTTCCACCTGAAGCTGGCGCAGATGAGCGGCAACCCGATCTTCGTGAGGTTGCTGGAAGAGCTCTTGCCGACCACCTCGCTGCTGATGGCGCTGTACAAGGCGCCCGGCGAGCCGATGTGCGTGGCGCACAGCCACCGCACGCTGCTGCAGGCGATCGCCAAGGGCGGCACCGGCACCGCAGCCGGCACCGAGATGAAACGCCACTTGAACGAGATCGAACGCTCGCTGTCGCAGCCCACGCCGCGCGTCGTGGCGCCCTTGCGCGACGTGTTCAAGTCGTACCGGAGCGCGCCGTGACGCGTGCACCGCTGCGCTCCCACGAGCGTTTCGCCTACTCCGCCATCACCCGCCGTCCGGCGCTGCGCTGGCCCAGCGGCAAGCGGCTTGCGGTTTATATCGGCTTCAACATCGAGCACTTCGCCTTCGGCGAAGGCCTGGGCGCCGGCATCGGGCCGGTGTCGCCGCAACCCGACGTGCTGAACTACAGCTGGCGCGAATACGGCAACCGCGTCGGCGTGTGGCGTTGCCTGGACCTCTTCGATGAACTGGCCCTGCCTACCGGCGCGTTGATCAACACCGCGCTGTACGACCATTGCCCCGAGGTCATCGAGGCGTTTTCCGCACGGGGTGACGAACTCATCGGCCACGGCCACAGCAATGCCGAGCGGCAGGGCGTGCTGCCTGAGGCCGAAGAGCGCGCGCTGATCCTGCACTGCCGCGAGCGCATGCAGCAGGCGCATGGCGTGGCGCCGTCGGGCTGGCTGTCTCCATGGATCTCGGAGAGCTTCCACACGCCCGACCTGCTGAAGGAAGCCGGCTTCCGCTACACGCTCAACTGGTGCCACGACGACCAGCCGATGCTCATGGACACGCGCTCGGGGCCGCTGTGGGCGGTGCCTTATCCGCAGGAGTTGAACGACATCCCGATGATCATGGGGCGGCAGATGGACGCGAAGGACTTCGCGCAGATGATCATCGACCAGTTTGACGAGATGTTGTTGCAGTCTGAGAAGCAGTCGCTGGTGATGGGGATTGCGCTGCATCCGTACATCGTGGGGCAGCCTTATCGGCTGCGGCATTTGAGGCGGGCGCTGGCGCATATCGTTTCTCGTCGGGATGAGGTTTGGGTGACGACGCCTGGGGGGATTGTTGATGCTGTTGCGGGTGGGCGATGTGGTTTTGCCCGCTTCGCGTGTTGAGTTCTCCTGCCTGCCGGCGGGTGCGCCGGGAATCCGCCCCGGCGGGCGAGTCACTTTCATTTGTCGCGTCAAATGAAGGTAACCAAAGCAAAGACGCTCTCCACTTTGCTGTACCGCTTCGGCTGCTTCCTTCCGCGACTTGTCACCCGAGAAGTACATCGGACCACGGAACACCTGTTCAAAGTACCCCACCTCTCGGCTCGCTGCGCATCGTCTCGATGACGCTTCGGGCTGCTACGCGCCCTGGCGTCAAGGCGAAGCGAGGCGTGTTGGGGAAGTTGCGAAGCAACGACTGCATTGCTCTTGGGCCCCGTGGGTGGCGTCGAGGAGCGCAGGGGTTTGGGGCCGCGCGCGACAGCGCGCTTCGTCAACTGACTTCGCGCGGCTGTTTGAGCGCAGCGGCCACAGGCCGCGTAGCGAGTTCGGCGCGAGGCCCCAAACACCGAGCACCGCAGAGCAGTCGGCCTCAGGCCGACCGCCACCGTCGGGTCCCCCTTTCTTTGCTTACTTTCTTTCGGGGAAGCGAAAGAAAGTGAGTCGGCTGTCGGGACGACATCCCGACTCGGCCTCACGCAGTGAACACAAGCTGCATGCGAATGCAGCCGCAGCCCCCGGGCGAACCAAGAGAAACGAACATGAACATCGACTTCTCCACCCTAACCGAATACCAACGCTACAAACTGATGGCCAGCCTCATCGTCCCGAGGCCCATCGCGCTCATCACGACGCTGAGCGAAACCGGCGTCATCAACGCCGCCCCCTTCAGCATGTTCAACATGCTCGGCGAAGAACCCCCCATCGTGATGGTCAGCATCAACCGCCTGGGCGACGGCCAGCTCAAGGACACCGCCGCCAACATCATGAGAGAGAAGGAGTTCGTCGTCCACATCAGCGATGAAGCCATGGCCGAGAAGATGCACCGCTGTGGCGAGCGCCTGCCGTCGGACGTGAGCGAGCTGGCTCACGTCGGCCTCACGCCGCTGCCGTCGCAGGCGGTGAAGCCGCCGCGCATCGCCGAGGCGCCTGTCGCGTTCGAGTGCACGCTGTGGGAAACGCTGGAGACCGCCAGCCGGCAGATCTTCATCGGCCAGGTGCGCTGGCTGCACGCGCGTGACGGGCTGATCGACACCGAGCGCTGGCGGGTGCGCCTGCAAGACTACTTTCCGGTGGCGCGCTTTGGTGCCAGCTACTACGTCACCACGCGAGATCGCTTCTCGCTCGACGGAGCCGAGGCGCCGCCGCAGGCCAACCCCATCGACGAGCTGTGAGCTCCTCAAGTTGCTTTACAAGACTTCATACGAAGACAACGAAGGCTTCAGGGAGCCGGACTACCATGCCCCGATTCCAGCGCCACGACCCCGGTGTTTCCTGCACCGGCGGCCGGCACTCACCACGAAGCACCCATGGACAGCCAGCCCGACGAGCGTTCGATCTCTCCCTCACAACCCGGCGTTAGACCGCGTCGCCGATGGGTCGGCACCCTGGTGGCGATCGTCGGCCTGGCGGCACTGGGCGGCGGGGCCTGGTACCTGACGCATCGGCCGGCGGCCACGTCGGCGGCGCAACCGGGTCCTGGTGGACCCGGAGGGCCTGGTGGAGCGGGTGGTGGCCGTGCCGGACGCGGTGGTGGTGGAGCCACCACGGTGGGCGAGTTCACGGCGCGCAAGGCCGACATCCCGGTGATGGTCGAGGCGCTGGGCACCGTGATGCCCATGGTCACCGCCACCGTGCGGCCGCAGGTGTCGGGCGTGCTGAAGCAGGTGCTGTTCACCGAAGGCCAGATGGTCAAGCAGGGCCAGGTGCTGGCGGTCATCGACCCGCAGCCTTTCCAGATTGCGCTGACGCAGGCCACCGGCGCCCGCATCCGCGACGAAGCGCAGCTCGAGAACGCCAAGCTCACGCTCGAGCGCTACCGCACGCTGCTGTCGCAGGACTCCATCGCCCGGCAGGACGTGGACACCCAGGCCTCGCTGGTCAAGCAGCTCGAAGGCACGGTCACCATCGACCGCGCGAACGAGGCCACGGCACGGCTCAACCTCGGTTACAGCCGCATCGTCGCACCCGTGGCAGGCAGGGTCGGCCTGCGTGTGGTCGACACGGGCAACTACATCAGTGCAGGCGACACTAACGGCGTGGCGGTGATCACGCAAATGTCGCCCATCGACGTGTCGTTCGCGCTGCCGCAAGACCGTGTGCCGGAGTTGCAGGCGCGCATGGCCGAAGGCGTGAAGCTGCCGGCCACCGCGCTCGACCGCACGCGCGTCACCCAGCTTGATGCCGGCGTCTTCTCCACGCTCGACAACCAGATCGACACCACCACCGGCACGGTGAAGGCCAAGGCGCGCTTTCCCAACAGCACGGGCACGCTCTTCCCCAGCCAGTTCGTCAACCTCAGACTGCGGCTGCGCACCATCGAAGGTGCCGTGGTCGTGCCCGTCACGGCTATTCGCACCGGCAGCCAGGGCGACTTCGTCTATGTGCTGAACGAAGACCGCACCGTCTCGCTGCGCAATGTGAAGCGCGGCGAGGCCACCAACGAATACATCGCCATCACCGATGGCTTGCAGGCTGGCGAGCGTGTGGTCACCGAAGGGGCCGACCGCCTGAAGGACGGCGCCCGCGTGCAGCTGGCGGCCGACCGCGCAGCGAGTGCCGCATCGGGCGCCTCGGCACCGGGCCGGCGTGCCTCGGGTGCCTTCGGCGGCGCCAGCGGGCCACGCCGCCGTGCCAGTGACGCGGCAGGTGGAGGCGATTGGGCGCAGCGCAGAGCGGCCAGCGGAGCGCAGGGCGACGGGCGTCCATAAGAATGAGCCCGTCTCGTCCCTTTATTGAAAGGCCGGTGGCCACCGCGCTGCTGATGATCGCCATCGTGCTGGCGGGCCTGGTGGGCTTCAGGTTTCTGCCGCTGTCGGCGCTGCCGCAGGTCGACTACCCGACCATCCAGGTGCAGACCTTGTACCCCGGCGCCAGCCCCGAGGTGATGAGCCGCACCGTCACCGCGCCGCTGGAGCGCCAGTTCGGTCAGATGTCGGGTCTCGCGCGCATGAGCTCGACCAGCGCGGCGAGCGTCTCCATCATCACGCTGCAGTTCTCGCTCGGCGAGACGCTGGACGTGGCCGAGCAGGAGGTGCAGGCCGCCATCAATGCCGGCAGCTCCACGCTGCCCGCCGACCTGCCGGCGCCGCCCGTCTACGCCAAGGTCAACCCGGCCGATGCGCCGGTGCTCACGCTGGCCATCAGCTCCACCAGCATGCCGCTCACGCAGGTGCAGAACCTGGTGAACACGCGCTTGGCGCAGAAGATCAGCCAGGTCTCGGGCGTGGGCCTGGTTACGCTGAGTGGCGGGCAGCGGCCGGCCATCCGCATCCAGGCCGATACGCAGGCGCTGGCCTCGTACGGCATCGGTCTCGACACCTTGCGCACCGCCATCTCGTCGGCCAACTCCAACAGTGCCAAGGGCAGCTTCGACGGCCCGAAGCGTGCCTACACGATCAACTCGAACGATCAGCTGCTGACGGTGGCTGACTACACCAACCTCATCGTCGCCTACAAGAACGGCGCGCCGGTGCGCATCTCCGACGTGGCCAAGGCCGTCGACAGTGCCGAGAACACGAAGCTCGGCGCCTGGGCGGCCTCGCGCAGCGCCGCCTCCAAGGGCGAGCTGGTGCCGGCCATCGTGCTGAACGTGCAGCGCCAGCCGGGCGCCAACGTGATCGCCACCGTCGATGCCATCAAGAAGCAGCTGCCCGAGCTCACCGCCTCGCTGCCCAGCGCCTTGCAGGTCGACGTGCTGAGCGACCGCACCACCGGCATCCGTGCGTCAGTACAGCACGTGGAGCTCGAGCTGGTCATGGCGGTGGTGATGGTGGTGCTGGTGATCTTCTTCTTCTTGCACAGCGTGCGCGCCACGGTGATCGCGAGCCTGGCCGTGCCCATCTCGCTGATCGGCACCTGCGGCGTGATGTACCTGCTCGGCTACAGCCTGAACAACCTGAGCCTGATGGCGCTGACGATTGCCACCGGATTCGTCGTCGACGACGCCATCGTGATGATCGAGAACATCTCGCGCTATATCGAAGAAGGCGAGCCGCCGATGGCCGCGGCGCTGAAGGGCGCCACGCAGATCGGCTTCACGATAATCTCACTCACGGTGTCGCTGATTGCAGTGCTCATTCCGCTGCTCTTCATGGGCGATGTGGTGGGGCGTTTGTTCCGCGAATTCGCGGTCACGCTGGCCATCACCATCCTCATTTCTGCTGTCGTCTCTCTGACCTTGGTGCCGATGATGTCGGGCCGCTGGATTCGCCCCGAGCCCAAGGACGGCAAGGGCTTCGGCGCCAAGGTGCAGCGCGGGTTCGACCGCGTGATCACGCACTACGACACCTGGCTGCAGTGGGTGCTGCGCCACCAGGGCGCCACGCTGTGGGTGGCGCTGGGCACGCTCGCGCTCACCGTGCTGCTCTACCTGTGGATTCCCAAGGGCCTGTTCCCGACACAAGACACCGGCCAGCTGCAGGCGCGTGTGCAGGCGGCGCAAGACGTGTCGTATGCCCGCATGGCCGAGCTGCAACAGGCCGCGGCGCGGGTCATCATGCAAGACCCGGACGTCGAGAGCCTCAGCTCCTTCGTCGGCGTGGACGGAGCCAACAACACCATGCTGCACACCGGCAGCATGCTGATCAACCTGAAGAAGTCGCACGACAAGCAGGCCGACGTGATGCAGCGCCTGCGCGACAGCGTGCGCGGCGTGGCCGGCCTCACGCTGTACCTGCAGCCCACGCAAGACCTGACCATCGACGCCGAGACCGGCCCGACCGAATTCCGCGTCTCGCTCGAAGGCGCCGACACGGCCACGGTCACGCAGTGGGCCAACAAGCTCTCGCAGCAGATGCAGACGCTGCCCCAGGTGCGCAACGTGGTGAACGATGCCAACGCGCAGGGCCTGTCGGCCTATATCGACATCGACCGCGACACCGCCTCGCGCCTGTCCATCAGCGCGAGCACGGTCGACGACGCGCTGTACAGCGCCTTCGGCCAGCGCATCGTCTCGACCATCTTCACCGAGACCGACCAGTACCGCGTGATCCTCGAGGCCAAGCCGGGCCTGCTGACCACCGCCGAATCGCTCGGCCTGCTGCACCTGAAGACCGGCTCGGGCGCGGCCACGCCGCTGTCAGCCATCGCCACCATCCGCGAGCGGCCGGCGCCGCTGCAGGTGACGCACGTGGCGCAGTACCCGGCCACCACGCTGGGCTTCGACACCGCGCCCGGCGTGGCGCTGGGCAAGTCGGTCGATGCGATCCGCCAGGCGGCAAAAGACATCGCGCTGCCGGCCAGCGTGACGCTCACCTTCCTGGGTGCCGCGGGTGCGTACGAGAACTCGCTGTCGAACCAGCTGTGGCTGATTCTTGCGGCGGTGATCTGCGTCTACATCGTGTTGGGCGTGCTGTACGAGAGCTACATCCACCCGCTGACGATCCTCTCCACGCTGCCCTCGGCCGGCGTGGGCGCGTTGCTCGCGCTGATGCTGAGCGGCAACGACCTCGGGGTGATCGGCATCATCGGCATCATCCTGCTGATCGGCATCGTGAAGAAGAACGCGATCATGATGATCGACTTCGCCATCGACGCCGAGCGCAACCAGGGCAAGCCGGCGCACGAGGCCATCCACCAGGCGGCGTTGCTGCGCTTCCGCCCGATCCTGATGACGACGCTGGCCGCGCTCTTCGCCGCGCTGCCGCTCATGTTCGGCTGGGGTGAAGGCGCCGAGTTGCGCCGCCCGCTGGGCCTCGCGATCTTCGGTGGTCTGGTGGTCAGCCAGCTGCTCACGCTCTTCACCACGCCGGTGATTTACCTCGGCTTTGACCGGCTCGGCAAGCGCTGGGGCAAGAAGCCCTCGGCGCCGCCCACACCGGCCGGGAGCACCGCGGCATGAACCTCACGCTCGCTCCGTCCCCGTTCGCCCTGAGGTATCGAAGGGCTTGCGCGAGCATCTCCAAACCTGAGGCAGATGAACCGCAGCGAACGGCGGTGCCCTTCGATACCWCAGGGCGAACGGAGATTGTGACCAGGGTGGGCAGCGCATGAACCTCTCGCGCCCCTTCGTCGAGCGGCCGATCGCCACGGTGCTGCTGACCATTGGCGTGGCGCTGGCCGGCATCGGTGCGTTCTTCGCGCTGCCTGTCTCGCCGCTGCCGCAGGTCGACTACCCGACCATCTCGGTCAGCGCGAGCCTGCCCGGCGGCAGCCCCGAGACGATGGCCACCAGCGTGGCCACGCCGCTGGAGCGGCGGCTGGGCGTGATCCCTGGCGTCAACGAGATGACCTCGTCGAGCTCGAGCGGCTCGGCGCGCATCAACCTGCAGTTCGACCTCAACCGCAAGATCGACGGTGCTGCGCGCGAGGTGCAGGCGGCCATCAACGCCGCGCGCGCCGACCTCCCGGCCACGCTGCGCAGCAACCCGACCTACCGCAAGGCCAACCCGGCCGATGCGCCGGTGATCATCCTCGCGCTCACCTCGAGCACGCGCAGCCCCGGGCAGGTCTACGACGCGGTGTCCAACATCGTGAGCCAGAAGCTGGCGCAGGTCGACGGCGTGGGCGACGTGGAGATCGGCGGCGGCTCGCTGCCGGCGGTGCGCGTCGAGCTGCTGCCCTTCGCGCTGAACCGCCTGGGCGTGAGCAGCGCCGACGTGCGCGCGGCCATCCAGTCGTTCAACGCCAACCGGCCGAAGGGCGAGGTGGAGGGCAACGGCCACCGCATGCAGATCTACACGCCCAGCCCGACGCGCAGCGCGGCCGAGTACCGCGGCCTGGTGGTCGCGTGGCGTGACGGCTCGGCGGTGCGCCTGTCGGATGTGGCGGAAGTGAGCGACGGCGTGGAGAACACGCGCACGTTGGGGCTCTTCAACGGCGAGCCGGCGATCATCGTGCTCATCACACGCCAGCCAGGCGCCAACGTGATCGACACGGTCGACGGCGTGCGTGCGCTGCTGCCCGAGCTGCAGGCGCAGTTGCCGCAAGACGTGAAACTGCAGGTGGCCTCCGACAGCACCAACTCCATCCGCGCCTCGCTGCGCGAGATCGAGGGCACGCTGATCATCTCCGTCGTGCTGGTGGTGATCGTGGTGGGCCTCTTCCTGCGCAGCCTGCGGGCCACGGTGGTGCCGGCGGTGGCGACCGTCGTGTCGCTGCTGGGTACTTTCGGCGTCATGTACTTCCTGGGCTTCAGCCTCAACAACCTGAGCCTGATGGCGCTCACGGTGGCTACCGGCTTCGTGGTCGACGACGCCATCGTCGTGCTCGAGAACACCAGCCGCCACATCGAGCAAGGCATGGGCCGCTTCGAGGCGGCGCTGCTGGGTGCGCGCGAGGTGGGCTTCACGGTGCTGTCGATCAGCGTCTCGCTGGTGGCAGTGTTCATTCCGCTGCTGTTCATGGAAGGGCAGGTAGGGCGCCTGTTCCGCGAGTTCGCCGTGACGCTGAGTGCCGCGGTGATGATCTCGCTCGTCATCTCGCTCACCACCACGCCGATGATGTGTGCGTGGTGGCTCAAGCCGGGCGGTGCCGAGGCCAACCCGCCGGGCCGCATCTCGCGCGCTGTCGACCGCGGCTGGAAGGTGGTGCTGCACACCTACGAGCGCAGCCTCGACTGGGCGCTCGACAGCAAGCTGCTGGTGATGCTGATCCTGCTGGCCGTGGTGGGCCTCAACGTCTACCTGTTCAAGGCGGCGCCCAAGGGCTTCTTTCCGCAACAAGACAACGGCCAGCTCAACGGCGGCTTGCGTGCCGACCAGAGCATCTCCACGCAGGCCATGGGCGCGAAGATGCGCCAGGTGGTCGACATCGTGCGTGCAGACCCTGCGGTCGACACGGTGGTGGGCTTCACCGGCGGCAGCCGCTCGGGCGGCGGCTTCATGTTCGTCAACCTCAAGCCGGCCTCGCAACGCGCCAAGGAAGGCACTGGCGCCGGCCAGGCCGTGATTGCGCGGCTGCGGCCGCAGCTCGCGCAGGTCACCGGCCTGCAGGTGTTCCTGAACCCGGTGCAAGACCTGCGCATGGGCGGGCGCAGCAGCAACTCGACTTACCAGTACACGCTGAAGAGCGACAACCTGCAGGACCTGCGCACCTGGGCCACCAAGCTGGCCGACGAGCTGAAGACGCGCCCCGAGCTGACCGACGTGGACACCGACCAGGCCGAGAACGGCGTCGAGACCATGGTCAAGGTTGACCGCGAGAGCGCGGCGCGGCTGGGCCTGGTCTCGTCCGACATCGATGCGGCGCTGTATGACGCCTTCGGCCAGCGCTCGGTGGCCACCATCTACGACGAGCTCAACCAGTACAAGGTGATCATGGAGTGGGCGCCCGGCTACACGAAGGGGCCACAGGCCTTGAACGACCTGTACGTGGCCTCCAGCAACACCTCCAGCAACACCTCCAGCAGCACGACCGGAACGGGCACCTCGTCCACGACATCCGCGACGTCCACGACCGACAGCACCGCCGTCTCGGCCAACCCCGGCCTGCGCGGCGCGTCGACCGGCGCGACCATCAGCACCAGCGCGCGCATCATGGTGCCGCTGTCGGCGGTGGCCAAGTTCAGCGACGATGCCGCGGCCACATCCATCAACCACCAGGGCACGGAGCTCGCGACCACGGTGTCGTTCAACCTGCCCGAAGGCACGACGCTGAGCCAGGCGCAAGAGGCCATCATGCAGGCGCAGGCCGACATCGCGATGCCGATCAACGTGCGTGGCAGCTTCGCCGGCACGGCACTGGCTTTCCAGCAATCGAACAGCCAGCAGGTCTTGCTGATTGCCGCCGCGCTGGTGGTGATCTACATCGTGCTCGGGGTGTTGTACGAGAGCCTGATCCACCCGATCACCGTGCTGTCCACGCTGCCCTCGGCCGGTGTGGGCGCGGTGCTGGCGCTGCTGCTGTTCCGCATGGAGTTCTCGATCATTGCGCTGATCGGCGTCTTTTTGCTGATCGGCATCGTGAAGAAGAACGCCATCCTCATCATCGACTTCGCGCTCGAGGCCGAGCGTGCGCGCGGCCTCACCGCGACGCAGGCGGTACGCGAGGCCTGCCTGCTGCGCTTCCGCCCGATCCTGATGACCACGCTCGCAGCGGCGCTCGGTGCACTGCCGCTGGCCATCGGCTTCGGCGAAGGCTCGGAGCTGCGCCAACCGCTGGGCATCGCCATCATCGGCGGGCTCATCGCAAGCCAGCTGCTGACCTTGCTGACCACGCCGGTCGTCTACGTGCTGCTCGACAAGCTGCGCCGCCGCTCACCCGACGAGAAACACCTGAGCCGCTCGGGCGAAGGTGGCACCCCACCGATTGCATCGACATGATTTCACGCCGCCTTCTCTTTCGACATCTCGTCCGACTTCCGTTCGTTCTGCTGCCGCTTGTGCTGGCGGCGTGCGCCACCGGCCCCGCCTACCAGCGGCCCGACATGGCCTTGCCCGCCGGCTACAAGGAGGCGCCTGCCGGCTGGCAGCCCGCGGCACCATCGACTGTCGATGGCACGGCGTGGTGGAAGGCCTTTGGTGACTCGCAGCTCGATGCGCTGGTCGACCAGGTCGAGGTCTCGAACCAGAACGTGGCCGCAGCTGTGGCGAACTACGCGCAGGCGAGGGCGCTGGTGCGGGTGCAACGTGCGTCGTACTTCCCGACGCTCGGTGTCAGCGGTGGCGTGACGCGCACCGGCCGCGATGGCGGCGTGTCGAACAGCGTGCAGGTGGCGCTCGGCACGAGCTGGGAGCCCGATGTGTGGGGGCGCATCAGCAACAACGTGTCGGCCGCCAGTGCCACGGCGCAGGCGACCGAGGCCGACCTCGCTTCGGCGCGGCTGGCGGCGCAGGGCGAACTGGCGACCAACTACTTCTCGCTGCGCGCGTCCGACGCCGAACTCGCGCTCTTGCGCACCACCGTCGAAGGCTATGAGCGAAGCCAGCAGATCGCGCAGAACCGCTACGACCAGGGCATCGCGACCAAGAGCGACGTGCTGCAGGCGCAGACTCAGCTGGCCAACACCCGGGCCGATTTGCTCACGCTGGAGAACCAGCGCGCCCAGCTCGAGCACGCGATCGCGCTGCTCGTCGGCAAGGCGCCGGCTGATTTCAGCGTACCGCCAACCGCCGAGTGGAAGCCCACGGCGCTGGACGTGCCGCTGCTGCTGCCTTCGACGTTGCTGGAGCGCCGCCCCGACATTGCTGCCAGCGAGCGCGACCTGGCCGCTGCCAACGCACAGATCGGCATCGAGCGCAGTGCGTACTTCCCGAGCCTCAGCCTGAGCGGGTCGTACGGCCGCAGCAGCTCCGGTGTCAGCAACCTGTTCAACGCGCCGAACGCGCTGTGGTCGCTCGGTGTGTCGGTGACGCAGGCGCTGTTCGATGGCGGGGCCATCGCAGCCCGCGTCGACAGCGCCAAGGCGAGCCGCGACTCGGCCGTCGCCCGCTATCGGCAGACCGTGCTCGCCGCCTTCCAGTCCATCGAAGACCAGCTCTCGACCACCCGCACGCTGGCCGCCCAAGAAACGCTGCGGCGCGAAGCCTCGACCGCGGCCGACGACGTGGAACGGCAGGTGCTCAACCGCTACCGTTCAGGCCAGGTGAGCTACACCGACGTGGTCACTGCCCAGGTCTCGGCGCTCAGCGCACGGCGTGCGTTGCTGCAGCTGCTGGCAAGCCGGCAGACCACCAGCGTGGCGCTGATCCAGGCGCTGGGCGGCGGCTGGCAGGCCAGCGAGATGACTCAGGTGGACGAGAAGCGGTAAACGCCATCGGCGCCCAGGCGCCGCACCAGCTTGCCGGCGTGCCACAGCGCATTCAGGTGGGCGATCGACTCGCCCATCGCGAAGGTGGTCTGGTGCAGGTCGAGCTTGCGCTTGAACAGCACACCGAGCAGGACGGCGGCGGTTTGCGGCGCTTCCTTGCAGGCGGCGATTACGTCGGCGAAGCGCTCGTCGTGGTGTGATTTGAGCTGGTCAATGCGCGTGTGCAGACCGCGGAACGGCTTGCCGTGCGACGGCAGCACAAGCGTGTCAGCGGGCAGGGCACGCATGCGCTCCACCGAGTCCAGATAGCGCAGCAGCGGGTTGCCCTCGGGCTCGGATTCGCTCACGCCGACGTTGGTGGAGATGCGCGGCAGCACCATGTCGCCCGAGATCAGCACGCCCCGGCTGGCCGAATGCAGTGAAATGTGCTCGGGGGCGTGGCCATAGCCGGCGTGGCAGGTCCAGTCCTGGCCACCGATGCGCAGCACGTCACCGGCGATCAGGCGGCGAAACTGGTCCGGCACTTCGGGCACGAGGCTCGAGTAGTGGCCGCTGCGGGCCTTGAGCTTTTCCAGCGTGTCGGCGTCGGTGATGCCGTGAGCGGCGGCGAACGACGCCGAGATCACGCCGGTGCCCGCGGTCGCGCTGCTGGCCATGCGGGCGGCGTTGAAGTCGGTGGCGCTCATCCACAGCCGGCATTCGTCGTCGGGAGTCGACCACCGCTTCGTGAGCCACGAAGCCAGGCCGACGTGGTCCGGGTGCATGTGGGTGACGATCACGCGCAGCACCGGCAAACCATCGAGCTCGTTCTCGAACACCTGCTCCCAGGCGGCGCGCGTGCTCTCGTTGCTGATGCCGCAGTCGACGATGGTCCAGCCTTCTCTTTTCCCGTTCGGGCCGTCGATCTGATCGCGCAACAGCCACAGGTTGATGTGGTCCAGCGCGAAGGGCAGCGCCATGCGCACCCAGCGCACGCCGGGCGCCACCTCCAGCGTGCGGCCGGTTTCGGGCAGCGTGTCGCCGAGGGGGTAAGTCAGCTGATGCTCGAGTGCGTTCATTCGCTACACTTTACGTATACGTCAATTGATCGTCATTGTAGGTAGCCATGCCCGCCCCCGCTGTCACCCAGGTTTCACCCGCGCCCGGCACCACTTTCACCATTGGCGAGCTGGCACGCGAATTCGACCTCACGACCCGGGCCATCCGCTTCTATGAAGACTGCGGCCTGCTGCAGCCGCAGCGCAGCGGCCGCAACCGCGTCTACACGCCGCGCGACCGCATACGGCTGAAGCTCACGCTGCGTGGCAAGCGCCTCGGGCTCACGCTGTCCGAGGTAAAGGAGCTGGTCGACATGTACGAGTCGCCGCGGGACACGCAGGCGCAGTTGAAGAAATTCCTGACCGTGCTGGCGCTGCACCGCGCGCAGCTCGAGCAGCAGATGACCGATTTGAACGTGACGCTCGACGAAGTGCGATCCCACGAGAAAGAAGCTCGACGCCTGTTGGCCGACGGTGACAAAAAGACCGCCTGATTGGAGACAACCATGAACCTGCCTGGCCTGAACTTTCAACTCGGTGAAGACATCGACGCGCTGCGCGATGCGGTGCGTGAATTCGCGCAGGCCGAGATCGCGCCGCGCGCGGCCGAGATCGACAAGAGCGACCAGTTCCCGATGGACCTGTGGCGCAAGATGGGCGAGCTCGGCGTGCTGGGCGTGACGGTGGGCGAAGAGTACGGCGGCGCGGGCCTCGGCTACCTGGCCCACATGATCGCGATGGAAGAGATCAGCCGCGCCTCGGCCAGCGTGGGCCTGAGTTACGGCGCGCACAGCAACCTGTGCGTCAACCAGATCAAGCGCAACGGCAACGAAGCGCAGAAGCAGAAATACCTGCCCAAGCTGATCAGCGGCGAGCACGTGGGGGCGCTCGCGATGAGTGAGCCCGGCGCGGGCTCCGACGTCATCAGCATGAAGCTCAAGGCCGAAGAGCGTGGTGGTGTGTACGTATTGAACGGCACCAAGTTCTGGATCACCAACGGGCCGGATGCCGACACCTTGGTGGTCTACGCCAAGACCGAACCTGAGCTGGGGGCGCGCGGCGTCACCGCCTTCCTGATCGAGAAGGGCATGAAGGGTTTCAGCATCGCGCAGAAGCTCGACAAGCTGGGCATGCGCGGCAGCCACACCGGCGAGCTGGTGTTCAACAACGTCGAGGTGCCCGCCGAGAACGTGCTCGGCACGCTGAACGGCGGCGCCCGCGTGCTGATGAGTGGGCTCGACTACGAGCGCGCCGTGCTCGCCGCGGGGCCGGTGGGCATCATGCAATCGGTGATGGACAACGTGGTGCCCTACATCCACGACCGCAAGCAGTTCGGGCAGAGCATCGGCGAATTCCAGCTCATCCAGGGCAAGGTGGCTGACATGTACACCGTGCTGCAGGCGGCACGCGCCTATTGCTACACCGTCGGCAAGAACCTCGATGCGCTCGGCTCCGAGCACGTGCGCCAGGTGCGCAAGGACTGCGCGAGCGTGATCCTCTGGTGCGCCGAGAAGGCCACCTGGATGGCGGGCGAAGGCATCCAGATCTTCGGCGGCAACGGCTACATCAACGAGTACCCGCTCGGCCGGTTGTGGCGCGATGCCAAGCTGTACGAGATCGGCGCCGGCACCAGCGAGATCCGCCGCATGCTGATCGGTCGGGAGCTGTTCGCCGAAACGATGTGAGGCGCCGCCTGCGCTTCGGCGCAGGTTGCTCGAACGAAGGCGGCCGACTGTGCGGCTTTGCACGGTCTGAAAGATGCGGCTGCGGGAACTACTTAGGGAAAACCCTTTGGTCGACCCGACAATTTCCAGTTGCGCCAACCGGCGTCAATTTTGGAATTCAAGATGTCATCCACATCACAAGCCGGCCGACAGGGTTGGCAGTTGAGCCGTCGCGTGTTCGCACTCGGCGCCTTGTTCGGGATCCAGACTCTGGCCATGGCCGCCGAGCCCATCGTCGTGGGCCAGGTGGCGCCGTTCAGCGGCCCCCAAGCCGTGACGGGCCAGGCGATCAACGCCGGCGCCAAGCTCTATTTCGACTCCGTCAACCAGCGCGGTGGCGTGCGGGGCCGCCAGATCAAGCTCGTGACGCGCGACGACGCGCAGAAGCCCGACGAGAGCGTGCGCCTGGTCAAGGAACTGATCGCGGCCGAATCCCCCGTGGCGCTGCTGGGCACCGTGGGCACCACCAACCTCGAAGCGCTGGCCAAGGACGGCGTGCTGGTGCGCCAGCAGGTGTCCATGCTCGGCGCAGTGTCGGGCGCGGCCTCGGTGGCCCACGCCGATGGCATGCATGTGGTGAAGGCCAGCTACCACGACGAAGTGGACCGCCTGTTCAGCCAGCTCGCCTCGCTCGGCGTCAAGCGCGCCGGCCTGGTCTACCAGGACGACGGCCTGGGCCGCGATGTGCTCGTCGGCGCCGAAGAGGCAGCCAAGCGCTCGGGCATCGAGCTGGCGGTGCGCTCGGGCTACCCGCGCAACACCACGGCGGTCGAAAAATCGGTGAGCGAGGTGATCGCGTCCAACGTGCAGGTGGTCTTCCTGGGTGCCACCACCGCGGCCGGCATCGAGTTCGTCAAGCAGTACCGCGCCGCCGGCGGCTCGGCCACGCTGTACGGCATGTCGATCATCGACACCGACGCACTGCTGAAGGCGCTGGGCCCGCTGCTCTCGCGCGGCTATGCCTTCTCGGTGGTGATGCCGCTGGCCCAGCAGACCAACCGCGCCGTGGTGCGCGAGTACCTGCAGCTCAAGCAAGCCTCGCCGAACGCCAACTTGTCGGCCCGCTCGATCGAAGGCTTCATCGCCGCCAAGGCGCTGGTGAAGGTCCTCGAAGACGCCCGCAGCCTCAACGCGGCCGGCGTGACGGCGGCGATCGAAGCCGCCAAGTCGGTGGACGTGGGTGGCTATGTGCTCGATTTCACCTCGAAAGACCGCACCGGCTCGCGCTACGTCGACTTCGCCATGTTCGGCGCCAACGGCAAAGTGGTTCAGTAAGCCGCCTGCAGGGGCGGAGCCGGTCTCCCGGCCGGCCATTTCAGGTGAGTCGGGCGCCGGGTTTCCGGCGCGGTGAGCCGGGTGACAAGAGGGGGGCCGATACACTGGTGCCACTCTCTCCCGGCGCACCGATGTCATGACCACCCAACTCGAAGAACTGCTCGACAGCAACCGCCTCTGGGCTCGGCAGACCGAAGCCCGCACGCCTGGTTTCTTCACCAGCCTGCTCAAGCAGCAGGCGCCGCAGTACCTGTGGATCGGCTGCGCCGACAGCCGCGTGCCGGCGAACGACCTGGTGGGCCTGCTGCCGGGTGAGCTGTTCGTGCACCGCAACGTGGCCAACGTGGTGGTCCATTCGGACCTCAATTGCCTGTCGGTGATCCAGTTCGCGACCGACCTGCTCAAGGTCAAGCACATCATCATCGTCGGCCACTCGGGCTGCGGCGGTGTGGCGGCAGCCCTGCATGACACCCGCATCGGTCTGGCCGACAACTGGATCCGCCACGTGCAGGACGTGCGCAACCGCCACCAGGCCTGGCTCGAGACGATCGACGAGTCGCAGCGCGTCAACGCCCTGTGCGAGCTCAATGTCGTCGAGCAGGCGCTCAATGCCTGCCAGACCACCATCGTGCAAGACGCCTGGCATCGCAACCAGGAGCTGGTGATCCACGGCTGGGTCTACGGCCTGCACAACGGGCTGCTGCAAGACCTGCACATGACCGTGACGAGCGCCGAAGAAACCGTGCCCGCGTACGAAAAGGCCATCGCCTCCGTTCGCTCGCGCTACATCCCGAGCACCGCCGCCAACGAGGCCCGCTGATGCGCATGGCGGTGTTCCCCCAGGAACTGAACGACCTGAGGGCGTTCGACATCGCGAACGCGATGCTTGATGGGTTTGACCGCCACTACACCTTGTTCCGCCAGGCGAGCACCGAAGCGAAGGAGCGCTTCGAGCGCGCCGACTGGCACGGCCAGCAGCGAGCGCAGCGCGAGCGCATCGAGTTCTACGACAAACGCGTCGAAGAGGCCGCCGAGCGCCTGCAGACCGAGTTCAAGGCGGCCACGCTGTCGATGAACGTGTGGCAGCAGATCAAGCTGCACTACATCGGCCTGCTGACCAACCACCATCAGCCCGAGCTGGCCGAGACCTTCTTCAATTCGGTCACCACCAAGATCCTGCACCGCAGCTACTTCCACAACGACTTCATCTTTCTGCGGCCAGCGGTGTCGACCGAGTACATCGAGAACGAAGAGCCCGCGGCGCTGCCGACCTACCGCGCCTACTACCCGACGAAAGAAAGCCTGCGTGACAGCTGGCTGCGGCTGATCTACAACTTCCAGCTGCAGTGCGAGTTCGAAGACCTGGGCCGCGACGTCGACCACGTGATGTCGGCGGTGGCCAATGAGCTGGGCGACTTTCGCCCGCGAGCGAACTTCCAGATCCAGGTGCTGAGCTCGCTCTTCTTCCGCAACAAGGGTGCGTACGTCGTCGGCAAGATTATCAACGGCTTCAAGGAGACGCCGTTCGCGTTGCCCATTCTTCACACGCCGCCGTCGCCGGGCCGCCCCAAGACGGCGGCGCGCCCCTCGGGGGCCGGCGCCGAAGGTGCCTCGGGGTCGTCGTCTTCTAGCGGCGAGTTCCTGGTCATCGACACCGTGCTCTTCGGCGAAGACGAGCTGCAGATGCTGTTCAGCTTTGCACGCGCCTACTTCCTCGTGAACATGGAGATCCCGTCGGCTTACGTGCAGTTCTTGCGTTCGCTGATGCCGCGCAAGCCGCGCTCGGAAATCTACAACGCGCTCGGCCTGCAGAAGCAGGGCAAGAACCTGTTCTACCGCGACTTCCTGGCCCACCTGCGGCACAGCAGCGACAACTTCCGCATCGCGCCCGGCATCAAGGGCATGGTGATGTTGGTGTTCGACCTGCCGTCGTTTCCCTTCGTGTTCAAGGTGATCAAGGACTTCTACCCGCCGCAGAAGGAAACGACGCGCGAGATCATCAAGAGCAAGTACCTGCTGGTGAAGACGCACGACCGCGTGGGCCGCATGGCCGACACGCTCGAGTACAGCAACGTGGCCTTTCCGCGCCACCGCTTCGAAGACGAACTCGTGGCCGAGCTGAAGCATTTCTGCCCCAGCCTGCTGGAAGAAGACGGCAATGACCTGGTGATCCGCCATGTCTACATCGAGCGGCGCATGATCCCGCTCAACATCTACCTGCAGGAGGCCAGCCCTGAAGGCCTGGCGCATGCCGTCGTCGAATACGGCAATGCCATCAAGGACCTGGTCGCCGCCAACATCTTCCCCGGCGACATGCTGTGGAAGAACTTCGGCGTCACGCGCAACGGCAAGGTCGTGTTCTATGACTACGACGAGATCGAATACCTCACCGACTGCAACTTCCGCAAGGTGCCCGAACCGCGCAACGAAGAGGAAGAGATGTCGGGCGAGATCTGGTACCGCGTCGGCCCGCGCGATGTGTTCCCCGAGACCTTCGAGCCCTTCCTGCTTGGCAACGCAGGGGTGCGCGAGGTGTTCATGAAGCACCACGCCGATTTGCTCGACCCGGCGTTCTGGCAAGGCCACAAGGAGCGCATCCTCGCCGGTCATGTGCATGATGTATTTCCCTATGAGCCAGCCAAGCGCTTCAAGAACCAGCGGCGCCTGCGCGACGGCACATCGCCCTCGGGCAGCGAGCGCCGCGCATCGCCCCGCTCGCCTCACAGTTCTTTCATCGACAACAGCCTCGCGTAATCGTCGGCGTCGCTGTTTGTCCCGTTCTCTGTCTACCTGAAGGAGTTCACCATGTCAGATTCCATCGTCATCGTCTCTGCGGCCCGCACGCCCATCGGCGGCTTGCTGGGTGACTTTTCCACGCTCGCTGCCTGGGAGCTGGGCGCCGTGGCCATCAAGGCCGCAGTCGAGCGCGCCGGCGTGCCGGGCGATGCCGTCGACGAGGTGTTGTTCGGCAACTGCCTGATGGCGGGGCAAGGCCAGGCGCCTGCACGCCAGGCCATGCGCAAGGCCGGTTTGCCGGATTCGACCGGCGCCGTCACGATGAGCAAGATGTGCGGCTCCGGCATGCGCGCCATGATGTTCGCGCACGACATGCTGGCGGCCGGCTCGGCCAACGTGATGCTGGCCGGCGGCATGGAGAGCATGACCAACGCGCCGCACCTGATGTTCGCGCGCAAGGGCGTGAAGTACGGTGCCACCGCCATGTACGACCACATGGCGATCGACGGCCTGGAAGACGCCTACGAGCGCGGCAAGGCCATGGGTGTGTTCGCCGAGCAGTGCGTGAGCAAGTACAGCTTCACCCGCGAGGCGATGGACCAGTTCGCGATCGCTTCAACGCAACGCAGCAAGAAGGCCAACGAAGACGGCAGCTTCGACTGGGAAATGGCACCCGTCACCCTGCCCGGCAAAGCGGGCGACACCGTGGTCAAGTTCGACGAGCAGCCCTTCAAGGCCAAGCTCGACAAGATCCCCGGCCTCAAGCCCGCGTTCAAGAAAGACGGCGCGATCACCGCAGCCACTTCGTCCAGCATTTCCGACGGCGCGGCGGCGCTGGTGCTGATGCTTGAGTCCACCGCCAAGCAGATGGGCGCCCAGCCAATCGCTCGCATCGTCGCGCACAGCGTGCATGCGCAAGCGCCCGACTGGTTCACCACCGCGCCGGTCGGTGCCATCCAGAAGGTGCTGAAGAAGAGTGGCTGGGCGGCGGGCGACGTCGATCTGTGGGAGGTCAACGAAGCCTTTGCTGCGGTCACCATGGCCGCGATGGCCGAGTTCAAGCTGCCGCACGAGATCGTGAACGTGCACGGCGGCGCCTGCGCGCTGGGCCACCCCATCGGCGCGAGCGGGGCGCGCATCGTCGTTACCTTGCTGGGCGCCTTGCGCAAGTACGGCAAGAAAAAGGGCGTGGCGGCGCTGTGCATCGGCGGTGGCGAAGCGACGGCGTTGGCCGTGGAACTGCTCTGAATGGACAAACTGGACAAACTGGACACGCGGCTGATTGCCGTCGGCGAGAAGGTCACGCGGCGCATGCGCTATTCGCGTGACGACATCGCCCGGTTCTCGCACATGACGCTGGACGAGAACCCGCTGCATCTCGACTCGATGGTCGCGCAACGAGCGCGCTTTGGCGAGATCGTCGCGAGCGGCCAGCAGACCTCGGCCATTCTGATGGGCATGCTGGCGACCCACTACTCGCGCAGCGACGATGGCGTGGCGCGGCAGATGATCTGCCTGAACATGAACTTCGCGTTCAAGGCGCCGGTCTTCGCCGAGCAGGAGATCGTGCTGCAGTGGCAGGTGTCGTCGGTCACGCCCAACGCCAAGCTCAAGGGCCTGGTCGGCTTGCTCGACGGCCACGCATCGGTGGTCCCTGGCAAGCCGTCGGTGGTCGCGCGCGGCACCATTCTCGTGAGTTCACCGGCGTGAAAGTTTTCGTCATCGGCGCCTCGCGCGGCATCGGCCTCGAATTCGTCCGGCAGTATCGCGCGGCGGGCGCCTCGGTCACCGCCACCGCACGCAGTGAAGATGCCTTGGCCACGTTGCGCGAACTCGGTGCCAAGGCGCTCGCACTCGACGTGGCCGATGCCGCAAGCGCCTCGGGCCTCGCCTGGCAGATCGACGGCTCGGCCTTCGACGTCGCCGTGGTCTGCGCCGGCGTCTACGGCCCCGACTCCAGCGGCCTGCAGCCACCCACCGAGGCCGACTTCGACGCCGTGATGCACACCAACGTGCTGGGCCCGATGCGCGTGATCCCGCAGATTGCCGAGTACCTGGCACCGGCCGCGAAGCTGGTCGTGCTGTCGTCGCGCATGGGCGCCATCGGCCCGCGGGTCTCCGCCAGCGGCTGGCTCTACCGGGCCTCGAAGGCCGCGGTGAACTCCGTGCTGAAGGATGCGTCGCTGGTGTTGAAAGGCCGCGCCACCTGCGTGAGCTTCCACCCGGGCTGGGTGCGCACCGACATGGGCGGCTCCGGGGCCGACATCGAGGTGAGCGACAGCGTGGCGCAGATGCGGCGCGTGATCGCGGGCCTCGCGCCGGCCGACAACGGCCGCTTCTTCGACCACGACGGCACCCCCATCGACTGGTAAGCAATGAGCCAGTTCTGGAGCGACGTTGTTCACCACCTCACGCCCTATGTGCCGGGCGAGCAGCCGCAGATTGCCGGGCTGATCAAGCTCAACACCAACGAGAACCCGTACCCGCCGAGCCCGCGCGTGCTCGAAGCCTTGCGCATGGAAGTGGGCGACACGCTGCGCCTCTACCCCGAGCCCACGGGCAAGGCGTTGCGTGCCACCGTGGCGCAGCAGATGAAGCTGAAGCCCGAGCAGGTGTTCGTGGGCAACAGCTCCGACGAGGTGCTGGCCCATGCCTTCATGGCCTTGCTGCAGCATGGCTCGCGGCCACTGCTGTTCCCCGACATCAGCTACGCCTTCTACCCGGTGTACTGCCGCCTCTACGGCATCACGCACCGCACGGTGCCGCTGGATGCGCAGTTGGGCTTGCGGGTCGACGACTACGTGCAGCCCGATGCGGGCGCGATCATCTTCCCGAACCCGAATGCGCCGACCGGCCGTGCGCTGCCTCGCACGGAGATCGAACGCCTGCTCGCCGCCTGCCCCGACACCCTGGTCGTGATCGATGAAGCGTATGTGGACTTCGGCGCCGAATCGGCCGTGCCCTTGATCGATCGGCATGCCAACCTGCTGGTGGTGCAGACCCTGTCGAAGTCGCGCTCGCTGGCCGGCTTGCGCGTGGGCTATGCACTCGGCCAGGCACCCTTGATCGAAGGCCTCACGCGGGTGAAAGACAGCTTCAACTCCTACCCGCTTGACCGCCTGGCCACGGCCGGCGCGGTGGCGGCGATGGAAGACGCACCGTACTTCGAGCGCACACGCCGCGCGGTGATCGAGAGCCGCGAACGACTGGCCGAGGCGCTGCGCGCCTTGCAGTTCGAGGTGCTGCCCTCGCAAGCGAATTTTCTTTTCGTGCGCCACTCCGCGTACCGTGGCGCTGATCTCGCGGCCGCCCTGCGCGAGCGCGGCATCCTGGTGCGCCGCTTCGACGAGCCGGCGCGCATTGCCGAGCACCTGCGCATCAGCATCGGGACCGATGCGCAATGCGATGCCCTGGTCAAAGCCCTGACCGAGCTGACGAGTCACTGAGGGAACAACGCATGCTGCTGTCCGAAGACCACATCGCCATCCAAGACGCCGTGCGCGCCTATGTGCAAGACCACATCGCACCGCAGTCCGCGCAGTGGGACAAGACGCACCACTTCCCTGCGGCCGAGTTGAAGGGGCTGGCGGCATTGGGTTGTTATGGCGTGGCCGTGCCCACCGAGTGGGACGGCGCGGGGCTCGACTACCTGAGCCTGTCGTTGATCCTCGAAGAGATTGCCGCCGGCGATGGCGCCACCTCCACCGTCGTGAGCGTCAACAACTGCCCGGTGTGTTCGATTCTGATGGCCTGGGCGAACGATGCGCAGAAAGAGCAGTGGCTCAAGCCGCTGGCGCGTGGCGACATGCTCGGCGCCTTCTGCCTGACCGAGCCGCACGTCGGTTCGCAGGCCGATGGATTGAAGACAACAGCCACGAAAGATGGCGACCACTACGTGATCAACGGCGTGAAGCAGTTCATCACCAGCGGCAAGAACGGCGACGTCGCCATCGTGATGGCGGTGACCGACAAGGCCGCCGGCAAGAAGGGCATCAGCGCGTTCATCGTGCCGACCCAGACGCCCGGCTACACGGTGGCACGTCTCGAAGACAAGCTCGGCCAGCATGCGAGCGACACCGCGCAGATCGTGTTCGAGAATTGCCGCGTGCCGGTGGCCAACCTGCTCGGCGAAGAAGGGCAGGGCCTGAAGATCGCGCTCTCGGGACTCGAAGGCGGGCGCATCGGCATCGCGTCGCAGGCCGTGGGCATGGCGCGTGCGGCCTTCGAGGCGGCGCTGCGTTATTCCAAGGAGCGTGTCGCGTTCGGCAAGCCGATCTTCGAACACCAGGCCGTGCAGTTCCGTCTCGGCGAGATGGCAACGCAGATCGAGGCCGCGCGCCAGCTGATCCACCATGCCGCGAGCCTGAAGGATGCCGGCAAGCCCTGCCTGAAGGAAGCCGCGATGGCCAAGCTGTTCGCGAGCGAGATGGCCGAGCGCGTGTGCTCCGATGCCATTCAGGTGCACGGCGGCTACGGCTACCTGAGCGACTTTCCGGTCGAACGCATCTACCGCGACGTGCGCGTGTGCCAGATCTACGAAGGCACGAGCGACGTGCAGAAGATTCTCATCGGACGCGCGCTGGCCTGAACGCGCGAGCAGGCATGACCGAACAGGAGGCACGCCAGGTCTTGCTGCTGCAGGCGCACGAAGGCGAGGGCGGCAAGCACTGGTCGAGCGAAGACCGCCTGTGGGCCACGCGCCAGGCCGCGGCGGTGGCGGGCGATGAGGCCTCGCCAGAGCGCTTCGTGGTCGCGCGCGCGATGGTGGCCATGCAGCGGCTGCTGCCTCGCGACGCGTCGGCGCGGCGTTGGCTGGAACGCCGCGCTTGGCACCCGGCCTGGGTGTGGCTGGGGGCAGTGCTGGGCTTCATCGCCGGCGTGGCTGCCGACCGCCTCGGCCCGCCCGAGCACGTCAACCTGCTAGCACCTGCTGTGTGGGTGGTGGTGCTGTGGAACCTGTGCGTCTATGTCGCCGCACTGATGCCCTGGCATGGCGGTGTGGGCAGCCAACTGGGGCCGTGGTTCGCGCGCCGCGGCCAAGGCACAGACCTCGGGGCCTCGCTGCTCTGGGCGCGCCACGCGGCACCGTTGTCGATGAAGCGCGCTGCCCTCGTGCTGCACGTGGCGGCTGCGGCGTTGGCGTCGGGGCTCGTGGCGGGCTTGTACCTGCGCGGCCTGGTGCTGGACTACCGCGCGGGTTGGCAGAGCACCTTCCTCGACGTGTCTGCGGTCCAGACGCTGCTGAACACGTTGCTCGCGCCCGCCAGTTTGCTCACCGGCATCGGCGTGCCCGACGTCGCGCCGCTGCGCGTGGGGCCGGGTGCGCCAGCGCAGGCCACGGCCGCACCGTGGATCCATCTGTATGCCGGCACCTTGATGCTGTGGGTCGTGGTGCCCCGCTTGCTGCTGGCGTGGTGGAGCGCGTGGCGCGCTGACGCGCTGTCGCGCCGCTTTCCGCTGCCGCTGGACACGCCGTATTTCGAGGCCCTGCATCCGCTGATGCGCCCCGGCCTCTCGCGCGTGGTGAGGTTGATGTGGGTCACGCCGCCCAGCTTCGGGCCGGTGACGCTGCTCGGCCACGTGGTGCCAGCCGAGCTGGAGGCTCCGCTCACGCTGCTCAGCAGCGACGAGGGCGACGAGCTGCAACTGGTGCCCGCCAACCAAGTGCCCGCAGCACCGGCCACGCGCTGGTGGAATCGATGGCGCGCGCCGCACGAACCGACGCCGCCCGAGGTCGATGCCGTGCTGCTGGTCAACACGCCCGGCGTGTCGCAACCCGACCGCGTGTCGGCGCTGCAGCGGCCGGTGCTGGTGCTGCGCGACGCCGACATCGCCGAGCCGCCGGCGCTCCCGCTGCGGCGCCTGGCCGAAGGCTGGCTGCCCGAAGGCCGCCTGTGGCGGGCGCTGCTTCAGCTGTTCGATGGCGACCCGCGCCTCGTGCGCCTGGCCGCAGCCTGGACGGCGCGCCAACGAGCAGTGCTCGACGCAGGTGTCGACGAGATCGCGCAGACCCTGGCCCGCGTGGCCGGTGCACGCCAGCCGGTGACAGGCCCCGGCGCTGGCCTGCTCAGCAGCAACCGCGCCGAGGCCGAGGCGGCGCGCGAGCTTGCGCGTGCCTCGCTGCTGGCGTCGCTCGATCAGGAGCTGGTGACGCACCGCACCCGCTTGCTCGCGCTGCTGGGCCGCCCTGCATCCGACAGCGCCGATGCCCCTGGCGTGCCGGGCGCCGAAGTGGCGCTGCGCGGCCGTGTCGGCGAAGGCCGAGCGGCCGTGGTCGGCGGCCTGCTCAGCGGTGCCGCGGCTGGCCTGAAAGCCGATGTGCTGAGCGGCGGACTCACGATGGGCGCCGGTGCGCTGGCCGGTGGCCTGCTGGGCGCCCTGGGTGCCGCGGGAGCTGCGCGCGGATTGAACGTGCTGCGTGGCACCGACCGCAGCCACGTGGCCTGGGACGAGGTGGCGATGCAAGCCATTGCCACCGCGCTGCTGCAACGCTGGGCCGCGTTGCTGACGGGCCTTCCGCACGATGAAGCGAGCGCTGCTGTGCTTACCAAGGCGGTCGAGGATCGACGCGCCGAACTGGCACGCGCCTGGGCGCTGCGTGGCGCATCGGACGAGGCACGTCAGAAAACCGCCGCCGCGCTGCGGGCTCCGCTGTCTGCGGCGCTGATGCAGGCGCTCGGCCACCCCAGCGCGCCGCCATCATCCGGCGGGCGCTGAACAGCGGACACGTTCAGCGCGTCGAGCGTCGCCGTGCCCCCACGCGAGGTGTCGTGTCTTCGGGCCGCCGCGCCATCACCCACTCATAGAAGCCCTGCGCCGCGACTGAGAGGCCGCGGTCGCGCCGCCGCACCAGGTAGAGGTGGCGCACGAGCCCCGGCCACGAGAGCCGTCGTGTCACCAGCCCGGGCACCTGGAAGTGGAATAAGGTCAGCCAGGGCACGACGCTGATGCCGAGGCCGGCGCGCACCATGCCCATCACGGTGGCGAGCTGGTCGACTTCGAGCACCGTGTTCATCATCTGCGGCTGCGTGGCGGCGTCGAGGTACTGGCGCACGCTGGACGTGCGCGACAGGTGGATGAAGGGGTAGGGCGCCACGTCGCGCGGGCGCACGTCCTTCACCCGCGCAAGCGCATGGTCGGCCGGGCAGACGAGATGGAAGTCGTCGCTGCAGAAGGCCTCGGCGCGCAGCTCGGGCGTCTCGGCGCGCGTGGCCGCGAGCGCAAAGTCGGCCTCGCCGCTGCGCACGCGCTCGATGCAGGGCTCCGACAGCACATCGGCCACCTGCATCTCGATGCCCGGGTACTCGGCGCGAAAACCCGCCAGCACCTGCGGCAGCCAGCCCGCGGCAAGTGAAGGCAGCAGCGCGATCGACACGCGGCCGCGGCGGCGCGCGGCCTGGTCACGCACACCGCTCAGCGCGTTGTCGAACTCGTCGAGCACGCGGCGCGCCGAGGCCTCGAACTCGCGGCCTTCCACCGTCAGCTCCACCGAGCGCGTGCTGCGGTCGAACAGGCGCAGCCCGAGCGCTTCTTCCAGCTGGCGGATCAGCGCGCTGAAGGCCGGCTGCGACAGATGCGACTGCACCGCGGCGCGTGTGAAGTTGCGCTGCTCGGCCAGCGCGATGAAGGCGCGCAGCTGGCGGGTCGACACGTTCAGGCGGCTCGCGGCATTCATCTGCATTCCAAATCAACTCATCTGAACTTACGAATTCTCATATTAATCGCCAGTGCCTACATTGCATTGAATCCGCCTCTGAAGGCGTTCCACAGATACCCGCGGCCAAGCCCTCGGGACAGGAGACACATGAACCGCGAACACCCGCCGACATTGCATGTGGGCTGCGCCGCCGGCTTCTCGGGGGACCGCACCGACGCGGCCGCGCCGGTGGTCGATGCGCTGATCGCCGCAGGCGGCCCGGCTGTGTTGATCTTCGAGACGCTGGCCGAGCGCACGCTGGCGCTTGCGCAACTCGCGCGGCGCGCAGACCCCGAGGCCGGTTACGAACCGCTGCTCGACGAGCTGCTGCGCCCGGTGCTGGCGCGGTGCCTTCAACACGGTGTGCGCATCGTCAGCAACTTCGGCGCGGCCAACCCTGCTGGCGCCGCGCGGCGCATTGCCGCGCTTGCACAAGAGCTCGGCCTGCGCGCGCCGCGCATCGCGGTGATCGAGGGCGACGACCTGACGGGCGAGGCTCACCGCGCGTTGCTGGCCGACGCGCTCGGACCGCAGGCGCAGGGTCTGAAGATCGTGTCCGCCAATGCCTACCTCGGTGCCGAGGCGATTGCCGATGCCTTGCTGGCCGGTGCCGAGATCGTGGTCGCGGGCCGCGTGGCCGACCCGTCGCTCACCGTCGGCCCGGCACTCGCACACTTCGGCTGGGCGCGTGACGATTGGGACCGGTTGGCCCGCGCCACGATGGCCGGCCACCTGCTCGAGTGCGGCGCGCAGGTCACCGGCGGCTACTACGCCGACCCCGGCTACAAGGACGTGCCCGGCATGGCGCAACTCGGCTACCCGATCGCCGAGATCGATGCCGACGGGCACTGCGTCGTCACCAAGCCCGCCGACACCGGTGGCCGCATCGACGAGCACACGGTGAAGGAGCAGCTGCTTTATGAGCTGCACGACCCCGCCGCCTACCTCACGCCCGATGTGGTGGCCGACATCACCGAGGCGCAGGTCACGCAGCTCGGCGCCGACCACGTGCGCCTGAGCGGCGTGCGCGGGCACACGCGGCCGGCTACGCTGAAGGTCAACGTGTGCCACGAGACCGGCTGGCTCGCCGAAGGCGAGATCTCGTACGCTGGGCCACGCGCCGAGGCACGCGCCCGCCTTGCGGCCGAGGTGCTGCGCGAGCGGCTGAAGGGCCTGGGCCCGATGCGCGCCGACCTCATCGGCGTCAGCAGCGTGTTCGCAGACGACGCCGGCGACTGGCCTGCATCACACGAAGACACCGGCGCGCGCGACGTGCGCCTGCGCGTGGCGCTGCACCACGCCGACCCGAAGCAGGCCGAGCGCCTTGCGCGCGAGGTGACTGCCCTCTACACCTGCGGCCCCGCCGGTGGCGGCGGTGTGCGCACGGCGCTGCGCCGCCGCTTGGGCACCGTGAGCTGCACCGTGCCGCGCGACAGCGTGCACGGCCGCTACTTCTTTCTCGCTTGATACCGAGACGAGGAGCCACGATGCCCACCACGCTGACCGTACCCCTCTACCGCGCCGCACATGCGCGCACCGGCGACAAGGGCAACCGCTCCAACATCAGCCTGATCGCGTGGCACCCGCGGCTGTGGGAGCTGTTGGTCGAGCAGGTGACCGAAGCGGTGGTCGCTCGTCAGTTCGCGCACCGCCGGCCGAGCCGTGTGGTGCGCCACCTGCTGCCCAAGTTGCACGCGATGAACTTCGTGCTCGACGACGTGCTTGACGGTGGCGTCAACGACGCGCTCAACCTCGACAGCCACGGCAAGGCGTTGTCCTTCCTGCTGCTCGACCTCTCGCTGGAGGTGCCGGTCGAGCTGGGCGATTGCCTCGTCGGCCGCAGTGCTTCCCTTTCGACCTGATTTCTCAAACAACGAACGGAGACCGAACCATGAACACATTCACCCATCGACGCCGAGTCACCACCGGCCTGCTGCTGGCCCTCGCGCTGCCAGGCGCTGCATGGGCGCAGGCCTACCCGGCCAAGCCCATCACCTTCGTCGTGCCCTTCGCGGCCGGCAGCGCCACCGACCAGCTCGCGCGTGCGCTCGGCCAGTCGATCACCAGCGACACCAAGCAGGCCGTGGTGGTCGACAACAAGGCCGGTGCCAGCGGCATGCTGGCCGCGCAGAACGTGGCCAAGTCGGCGCCCGATGGCTACACCGTGCTCATCACCACCAACACCACGCACGCGGCCAACGAGCACCTGTACAAGAAGCTCTCCTATGACCCGGTGAAAGACTTCGCGCCCGTCACTGCGCTCGGCAAGGGCAGCCAGGTGATGGTGGTGAACGTGAACTCGCCGTACAAGACCGTGGGCGACGTGCTCGCCAAGGCCAAGGCCGAGCCGGGCAAGCTCGCCTTCGGCAGCGGCAGTTCATCGAGCCGCGTGGCAGGCGAGCTCTTCAAGCAGATGGCCGGCGTGGAGCTGCTGCACGTGCCGTACAAGAGCAACCCGCTCGCCATCACCGACCTGCTCGGTGGCCAGATCGACCTGATGATCACCGACACCTCGACCGGCGTGCCGCAGGTGAAGGGCGGCAAGCTGCGTGCGCTCGGCGTGTCGACCATGCAGCGCACCGCGCTGCTGCCCGACGTGCCGACCATCGACGAAGCCGGCGTGAAGGGCTACGACATGGGCTATTGGTTCGCCGCCTATGTGCCGGCCGGCACGCCCGCGCCGGTGGTGCAAAAGCTGCGCGAGCTGTTGGTGAAGGGCACCGCCAGCGAATCGGCCAAGACCTTCTTTGCCAACAGCGGCTCCGTGCCGTTCACCACCACGCCCGAAGGCCTGGCCAAGTTCCAGGCCAGCGAAACGGAAAAGTGGGGCCGCGTGATCAAGGCGGCCGGCATCGAAGCTGAGTAGAGAGCCCCCCAGTCGCTCTCGCTCCTGCCCCCAAGGGGCGCCAACCCTCGGCCCGGCAAAGCCGGATCCTGGGTCGTGGCTGGATCTGCGTTTTCGCGTTGCTCAACTAAAACCAGGAGACAAACATGATGAGACTCACATCGAGCCGCTGCATGGCTGCGGCGTGGCTGACAGTGGCTTTGACCGCCTGCGGTGGCAGCGACGACCCTGCGCCACCGCCCACGGCGGCACCGAAGACACCTGAGGTGCGACTCACCATCAGCGCGACGGAAGACTTCAGCGGCAGCTACGGCAGCGTCGGCGCCTACGAAAAAGTCAGCGGCAGCATCGCTGGCGAGGTCGACCCGAAGGACACCAAGAACGCGGTGATCCAGGACCTGCAGCTCGCCCCCGTCAACGCACGCGGCATGGTCGAGTACACCGCCGAGTTCGTGATGCTCAAGCCCAAGGACATGAGCAAGGCGAGCGGCGTGCTGCGTTACGACGCACCCAACCGCGGCAACATCCTGACGATGGTGAACCCCACGGCAACGCCGAGCGACGCGGTCTACCTGGAGCGCGGCTACGTGCTGCTGTACTCGGCCTGGCAAGGCGATGTGCCCAAGAGCAGCGCGGCGCGTCTCACGCTCACCGTGCCGGTGGCGAAGAACCCCGATGGCAGCTCGATCACCGGCACCTACCGCAGCGAGCTGATCCCCGCGGCGGCCACGCCGGTGATGTCGCTGCCCGGTGGCGTGTTCAACGGCACGATGATCCCGTACGCGCCCGCGAGCCTCGACAACACGCTGCCCGGCTACTCGCTCACGCGGCGCATCAACGACACTGATGCGCGCGTTGCCATCCCGCCGAGCGACTGGAAGTTCGCCAATTGCGATGCCGCTGCGAACCCATTCCCCGGTACCGCTGATGGCGCGAACATCTGCCTGAAGGGCGGCTTCGATCCGAAGTACCTCTACGAGCTGGTCTATGTGGCCAAGGACCCGAAGGTCATGGGCGTGGGCCTCGCCGCGCTTCGCGACACGGTGAGCTTCTTCCGCAGCAAGGCCGTCGACTCGGTCGGCACGGCCAACCCGCTGGCCGGCCGCATCACGCACACCATCGGCCAGGGCACCTCGCAGTCGGGCAATGCGATGAAGACCTTCCTGCACCTAGGCTTCAACCAGGCGCTCGACGGCAGCAAGGTGTTCGACGGCCTGTATGCCCACGTGGCCGCACGCCAGACCAACATCAACACCCGCTTCGCCGTGCCAGGCGGTGGCGGAGCGATCCGCACCGACCACACGGCCTTCGGCCAGACGGCGCCGCGTGCGCTCGACAAGGACTATGTCGACCCGATCACCGGCCGCAAGGGCGGCGTGATGACGCGCTGTGCCGCGACCGACACCTGCCCCAAGTTCTTCCTCGGCCTGTCGGGCACCGAGTTCTGGCAGTTGCAGGGCTCGCCGGTGCTGACCGATGCCTACGGCTTCAGCGACCTGGCCCAGCCCGCCAACGCACGCATCTACTACTACGCCAGCACGCAGCATGGTGGCAACGGCGGGACGGCCAGCATCCTCTACGCGCCGACGAACAGCGTCTACCCGCGCGGCACGGTGGCACACCACACCGACACCTTCCGCGCGCTCTTCATCGCGCTCGAAGACTGGGTGGTGAATGACACGCCGCCGCCCGCGAGCCAGGTGCCGTCGATCGCCGCCGGCACGCTGGTGCGGCCAGACCAGCTCGTCTACCCGCAGATCAAAGGCCTGACCTGGCCCGTGAGCGGCGTCGCCACTGCCATCCCCGACTTCAGCTACCGCGGCTGGTTCAACGGCTACAAGGTGCTCGACTACGGCCCGCAGTACGTGCCGCAAGACGAGTCGGGCGTCGCGACGCAGCTGCCCCCGCTGGTCGGTGCGGACTACGCGATCATGGTGCCGAAGGTCGACGCCTCTACCGGCCTCACGACCTCAGGCATCCGCGGTGTGGAAGTGCAGGCGCCGCTCGGCACCAGCATCGAGTTCAACTACGTCGCCACGCCCGGCATCGTCGACCTCACCAGCCTGACCGGCAGCTACTTCCCCTTCCACACCACCGAAGCGGCACGTGTGGCGGCGGGCGACACACGGCCATCGCTCGAATCGCTGTACGGAAACCAGGCGGGGTATGTGAGTGCGGTGACCACCGCGGCCAACGACCTGGTGGCACAGCGCTTCCTGCTGCAGCGCGATGCGAACTTGCGCATCCAGCAGGCTGCGTCGGCGGCGGTGTTGCCGTAGGTGCTGCTTCGGGCATTGCCGCCGGAGCGGGGTGAGATAGACGGCTGATCCATGAAGCGGGAAAGAGGAAACCGCTCAGGCTGAGGTATCAAAGCCGCGCTCACCCGCCGGATATGCCTAGCGTTTGTGTCGATTTCGAGCCCGTTCGTTCGTCGTGGTGGATGCACTCTGTCAGAGTGCAAGACCCACGACGAGCACCAGGCAAGCGATGGCAAGCAACCCTCACCGGGTCGCTTGAACGCAGCTCGAATCTCTACACTGGACCAGCGAGGCATCATGAAGTTTCTTCTCACTTCCGCCGGCATCAAGAACGCGAGCATCCGCGAAGCGCTGCTCGAACTTCTCGGCAAACCCATTGCCGACTGCAAGGCCCTGTGCATCCCGACCGCGGGATACGGGCACCCACAGTGCGGCCCCGAGAGCGCGTGGCGTTTCATCAGCGGCAATGAGTCCACTCCGATGTGCGAGCTGGGGTGGAAGTCCTTGGGCGTGCTGGAGCTCACCGCCCTGCCCAGCATCGACAAGGAACGCTGGGTGCGCTGGGTGCGTGAGGCCGACGTTCTGCTGGTGAACGGCGGCGACGCCCTGTACCTGTCCCACTGGATGCAGCAGTCTGGGTTCGCCGACCTGCTGCCCTCGCTGCCCGACACCGTCTGGGTGGGGCTGAGCGCCGGCAGCATGGTGATGACGCCCCGCATCGGGGTGGACTTCGTCGGCTGGAAGTCACCCACCGGAAGCGACGAGACGCTGGGCATCGTCGACTTCTGCATCTTTCCGCACCTGGACCACGAAGCCCTGCCGGAGAACACCCTGGCCGACGCAGAACGATGGGCGGCCGGTATCCCCGGCCCGGCATATGCGATCGACGACGAAACTGCCATCAAGGTGGTCGACGGCAAGGTCGAGGTCATCTCGGAGGGGCACTGGAAGCGCTTTGACCGCTGATACCGAAAAGGGCTCAGCGTCTCGTCGTCACAGCCTTGCGCGTTCGCTGTGCTCCTAGTCCAGCGGCACCGCTTCGAACGCCTCGCTCGCACCGGCGCGCTCGAAGGCCGAGCCAGCCGGGTGGTCCAGCAGTGGCGCTACCTCGGGGTGCTCGACGGCGAACTCCGCCAACACGCAGGTGATGTAGTGCGTGGGCTGGTTCATGTACTTCTCGCTTTCGCTGCCGCTGAGGAAGCGCCAGCCGCTGTCGCTGGGCGTAGCCGGGGCGGTGCGATAGGCGTAGCCGACAGGCTTCTGGTGGGTGGTGATTACCTCGGTGGCAACGCAGGTGAGAGAGATCATGGAGGTGGGCGCAAGGAGGGGCGAGTGAGCCCGGAGGGAGAGATTATCCCGAAGCGATGCACGAGACCCATGCCTAGTCTCCAATCGGCCGGAACTCCTGAATCTCCGGCGGTCTGGCCAGAAGCCCCGCGGGTGTCGGACCGAGCTCCTTCGCTCTCGCGGGGTTCGTGATCCTTCTGTGGTCGTCGAGCGCCGCCTGGGAGGGATAGACCTCCACATACACGAACAGCGTCGGGTCCTTCTCGGACCGGTACATCTTGAACGATGAATCTGGCTCAACCCTGCGCATGAACTCGAGGGCTTGCCTAAATCGCGGTTCGGCTTCCGCCTCTCTACCGGGAGTGATCCAGTACCGGGCGATGACGGTGATCGGCTCCTCGGCCGCTATGGCCGGGGACTGTGCGCCCGCAAACAGCATCGCGGCAGGCAATGCGATCGCCATCGGAAATTTAGGGAGCTTCATGGCTTCTCCGTGAGTTGAACCAAGTCAAGCGCGGTATCAGGATTGCGCGGATCAGGTACCGCTTTCAGCGATGCAATCCGCCCTCCCTGAAACTCGAACACATAGGCGCGGCGAAGCGGGTAGCCGTCCTGACCGGTCAGCTCGCCGAGTGCTCGCAGCTTCTGCCCGTCGAACCGCTGGTCATAGACAGGCAAGGACACGCGACCTTTCTTCAATGCCTTGAAGTAGCCCGTCTGGATTGCCTCCTTCCCGACGCAGGGGCTGGATGGCGTGCAAGCCGGCCCCGCAACGACCAGGGCGTTGTCTGCGAACTGTTCCAGCGCCAGATCGGGGCGGCTCATGCTTATCCAGTGCACGAAGTAGTAGTACGACTGAATCGCCGAGGGCTCACCGCCTGCAGCGCCGGCGCACGCCCATGCCAGCGTCGCTGCGCCGGCGAGAGCAACGATGCGAGCGCCGCGGTGCCTTGCCGGGCGAACGGGTGGCGAAGCCTTCATTGCGAGCCTCCCGATGCCGTTCGCAGTTGTGTGGTGCCAGGCGTCGACTGCGGGCACGTGCAAGTCGTGATCGCGTTGCGGGCAGCAGGCCACGCCCGTCCGCTGCAGAACGGCGCCGCAGTGCGGGCGATCCGGAAAATTCGTGGGCTTGGTGTTGGCCAGTTCGGGAGAGGTCGGCATCGTCATGTCAACTCCTGGGTCATCGACGGGGTTGGGTGGATCCGCTGGAGTCGGAGACGGCGGTTCCTCCTTCGGCGGTTCGGTCCAACCCGGCGGACGAGTGGGTTCGCCCGGTCGGCGCATGTGTCTCGAAATCATGGTGATGCCTCACGCCGACCCGTGCTGGCCAACATGAGCCGCAGGTCCCCGCCGACGCGCAGCCCGTCCTTGCGACGTGCGAAATAGCGGGCATTGAGCTCATCCGGTGTGACACTCGTGGCAGTCGCGAAACCCAGATCGAGTGACTGCCGTTGCAGCTGTTCGGGATCGAAGGTCGACAGCCAGGGCTCGCCGGCACTGGCAGCCTGCCGCCCGAGGAACTCGTCGACTGCGCGATCAACAGGGCCCAAGACGGGGGCCGGCACGCGATAGTCAAAACACACACGGCTTCCAGCGGCCAAGCCAGCCAAGGTGCCGAGCGTTCGCATCACGGCCTCGCTCGTCAGGTAGGCCGTGACCCCCATCCAGCTGACGCAAGCCGGCAGGTCTGCTCGAAACCCTGCGAGCGCCAGCGTCTCATGCAGGTTGTCTCGCTCGAAGTCCATCGGAGCGAAGGTCACCGAAGGGGGCGTGCAGATGTCTGCCTCGACCAGCAACTGCCGTTTCCAGCGTTGTGTGCCGCGGTGATCCAACTCGAACACCTGCAATCCCGTCCCGACGTAGGCGCTGCGATAGGCGAAGGTGTCGAGCCCAGCGCCCAGCAGAACGTACTGGCGCACGCCCGACGCCATGCAGCGCGACAACTCGTCCTCGACAAACCGGCTGCGGGCGACCACGGCCGCACGCAGTCCACGGGCGATCGGATCATTCAGCCCGAACGGATCGTCGCGCAATGCCGCTTGCGCGGTCGCACCCAGTATCGGCAGTGCGGCTGGGTCGGGCAGGACGATCGGGTCGTCGAGCAGTTGGTGAACCGCCCGCAGCATCGCGACGGTGTGGGCCGTTCGACTTGGCTTGCCGGTGCGGACAATGTTGGGCTGCAGTGCGGACACGGCGACCTCCGGTGACGTGGAGATCGCATCGTCCACCCTCACGTTGCGTGAGGGTCAAGCGGTTCAAAGGGCCAGGGCCTGTTCGACGTAGCGCCGCAGCGCTGGGGTGATCGGCATGCCGGCATTGAGAAGCGGTTCGTTCTCGTAGGCAGAGATCAAGCGGTCCCAGAAGGCGAGGTTGTCTCCTACCGTGCGCGTTTTCAGCGTCTGCCATTCACGCCCCAATTTGCGCGCCTTCGCCGCGCGATGGGGCACGCCGTCGCTCATCAAGCGATGTCCACGCTGCACTAGGTCGCGCCATTCAAGCCGGGTTTGGCTCAGGCACTTTTGCTCTTCAGGGCTGATGTACCGGGCGAGGACTGCCATGCGCCGACGAATTGCCTCTTCGATGTACTCGATCAACTTGTGGTCCATGCCCGCCGGGAGCGGAACGCCGGGCTGCTGACGCAGCATGCTGCCCCAGCGCGCCAGGACATCGAGGTTGCCGTCCATCCAGCGGGTCGTCAGATCGATCCAGCGATGGACCAACGGCTGGATCTCGACGGTATCCGGAGGTATGCCGCGTTCCATCGCGAGGTGGATGTCCTTCAGGAGCGGCGGCCACTCGGCTTCCCATCGCTTCCATTGCACAAAAACGCGCTTGAGCTCGTCCGGGCTGAAGTACTGCTCGTAGGTGCGCATCAAGGCCAGTCCGGCGAGCCAGTCGTCGATCTCCGGGTGTCCGCCACCGGCGAAAACAAGTTGCATCACCGCGAGACGTTCTCGCAGCGCATTGGCGCCGGCAATCTCCTGGTCGAGCGTGCTGATCTGTCTCGCCAGGATGTTCTGCAGGGAGCTGGTCCCGCCCCTTAACAGTTGGGTCATTTCGGCCAGGGGCACACCCAGCCGCCGCAGCGTCTGAATGCCGTGCAGCCGCGCCACATCGTCGCGGTCATAGAGACGGTAGCCGCCCTCTGAGCGGGCCGAGGGTTGAAGCAACCCGATGCTGTCGTAGTGATGCAGCGCACGCACGGTCACGCCCGTGCGCTTTGCGAGTTCGCCTACTCGAAGCAGCATCTCAATAGTATGCAGCCCCGATGGCCGGATGGAGGTGCCGCGGTGCCGTCGCTTGACGCAGCCGGGCGAGGTCAGCTAGCACGGCGAATCATCGCGTCAATGCGGTCTCCCGACGGCCGGCTGCGAGGTTGGTACTGCCGAAAACGCGGCTTCGATTTCGTCGTGCGGGTAATGTGCGCTTCGGCGTTCGCTGTGCAGCTCGACGTAGAAGTCGTTGACGAGCGAGGCGATTGCCGCATGGCGATGGATGATCGCGGCGACTTCGGAAGGTAACTCAGGGATCAGCTGATGCGCTGCTTGTCCCTGCGCGACGGCACGAACCAATGCCATTCGTTCCTGCAGGCTGCTTGCCGTTGGAGCAAAAGCCTTGATCAGCCAGTTGACCCACTTGGCCAGCACGTAGGCGCGGTCCAGGCTCGCGTTGTGGTGCAAATAGTTCAACTCATCCGGCGAGAGCGCGAAGCGCTCGGACGTGGCCAGCCCGAGATCGGCAAAGTAGAGCCTGTGCCCGTCGGTAAGGATGTTGCCAAAGTGAGCATCTCCGTGCAGCAGCCCCAGCGCGTTCATCCGGGGAATGTCGGCCGTCAAGCCGCGATCGACCATTGCGCAAGCCGATTCCATCGCCGCGGGACCCGCTGCCAATTGCTGCTCCAACCACACGGACAGATTCCAGGGCAGGTATTCCAAGAAGATCATGACGCTGGCCGTGGCATCGGCAAGCGCTTTGAGGCGCAGGCCCATGGACTCAGAGCCATCCCAATAGCTGACCATGCCTTCGACGTCGGCCAGCTCATCGGGTAGAGGCGCAGCGCCCGCCGATGCGGCGCCCTCGAGTACGCGCCAGTGGTACATCAAGGGGAAAGCCTCCGATTGTTGAGAAAGTACCCAGCCGGTCGTCATGGAGTTGGCGGCCAGCTCACGCCACACGCCAAAGCCGACCGAGCCGACGTTGCGCTGGCAAAAGGTCGGGAGCTGGAAGATGTTCTCCGTTGACATACGGTTCTCGGAGCGCCGCTCTAGATCCGTCAGCCGCACACGCTTGGCGAACACCTTGCAACCATCAAGCTCAATTGCCAACGTGGTGCCACCGATGCCCGTTGCCAATTGCTCGGCCGTATCCACGAGCCGGGTCAACTGCTGATCGCTTTGCAGCGCCAATGCCGTTGAGATCTGTGCGAATCGTGCAGTGCGCTCGGTGTGGGTCATTGATGAAGCAAGAATGCCCGAGGGGGCGATGGGCGCTCAGCCTACACGACGTTCCAACGAGCGTATCAATGAGCAGCGCGAGTCCGACGCTGTAGCCAAGACTCGAAGGAATCAGCGCTAGAGTGAACTCACGTTCGGTTTTTACGAAGTGATATTGCATGCTGAATTTCCGCCACCTGTACTACTTCTGGGTCGTCACCAAAGAAGGCGGCTTTGCYCGCGCCGCCGAGCGGCTGGACATGGCCGTGCAGACCATCAGTGCGCAAGTGCGCGAACTCGAGAAAGCGCTGGGACATCAGCTGCTCAAGCCCGCCGGCCGAGGCATCGCGTTGACCGAGGCGGGTGAGGCCGCCTTCGCACGCGCCGAGGAGGTCTTCCAGATCGGGCAGGCCATAGCGGAAGAAGTGCGTGAGGCGGCCAGCAACAAGGTGGTGCGCCTGGCAGTGGGCCTCTCGGACGGCATCTCCAAGCTGGCCGTACACGCGATGCTCGCGCCCATACTCACCACACCGTCGTTGCGGCTCGTTTGCCACGAAGGCGAGGTGCAACAGTTGCTCGCCGAGCTGGCCATGCACCACCTCGATCTGGTGCTGGCCGGTCAGCCCGCTCCCAACAACAACAACTTGCGGTTGACGAGTGAACGGCTCGTTCAATCGCCGGTGGAGTGGTACGGGCCTGTCGCGCTCGTTCGCAAAGCCGAAGTGGCCGAGTTCCCGCAGTCACTGGGCAGGCTGCCGATACTCCTGCCCACCGGCCATTCGGCGTTGCGGTTCAGCCTCGATCGCTGGTTTGAAACCGAGGGCCTGCGGCCACGCATCGTGGGGGAATTCGAAGACAGCGCGCTGATGGCGGTCTTTGCAGCGCGCGGGATGGGTGTGTTTCCGGTCAGCCGACTCGGCGCCTCAGATCTTGCCCTGATGCACGGATTGCGACTGCTCGGTCACTCGCCCGGCGTGTCCGAGGAGATCCATGCGATCCGGTCGCGCCGCGGACAACATCACCCGCTCGTGATGCAACTGCTGGAAAGCGCACGCAGCTGACGGTTCGCTCAGGCGCGCATGTCTGCGCGTGCGTCCATGCGGAGCCTGGAATGCCCCAGTGACCGGTTCGGTTTTTACGAAGTTCCTGTCACTGATTTGCTTCTTTTTCAGAACGCAGATGCGCCTTACCTTCTGGTCACACCTCAACCAAAGGAGAGCTGTGATGCAGGTTCTTTTCAAATCTCGTGATCCACAAGCCGACGAACTGCGGGATGTGGCTCAACGCCGCGCGCGCTTCGTGTTCCGTCGTCTCGACTGGCTGGTCCCGAAGGCCATCGTCCAGTTGTCGGATGTCAACGGGCCGCGCGGCGGCCTCGACAAGCGCTGCCAGGTTGAGATCAGGAGCGACGTCGCCGGCACCGTGGTGGTGGCATCCGTGGCGCGCGACTGGCGCACTGCCTTGGACAACGCCTTGTCGCGGGCCTTGCGGTTCCTGATGCGCCAGTGGCGCCGAGGAAATGACAAGAGATCGCTGCGCCAACGCGCCCTGCCTTTGGGCCACCAAGAGCAGCATGGCTGACCCACGGCTCAAGGAAAACCATTTAAGGAGAACGTATGAAGTGCCCCAACTGTCCTGAATCCACGTTGATCATGACTGATCGCCAGGGTGTCGAGATCGACTATTGCCCCACCTGCCGCGGTGTCTGGCTCGATCGAGGAGAGCTCGACAAACTGGTCGAGCGGTCCGTCTCGGCCGCCCCTGCGAGAAGCGCCGGGCAGAGCAACGAAAGACATCCCGGATTCGTCGACTCGGACTATCGCCACGGCCGAAACCCGGGACGAAGGAAGTCATGGCTGAGCGACATCTTCGATTGAGCCCCACCGCTTCACCCTTGGAGAAACAGCATGCGCCACTATCACCCTGACAGCCCGCAGGCCGCTGCTCGCATCGTCGCACTGACCGTCCTGGCAGACCGTGACATCGGCACGACGGAACTCGAGCTGTTGGACCGCCTGGCTGTTCACGAACAGCTCGGTCTCGACCGAAACGAACTGCACACCGTCTTGGACCACTTCTGCGAAGACCTCTTGTCCAGCGAGCAACTGCAGTGGGCAGGCACCTGTCCGGTGGATGAGCGGACGCTGGCCAGTTTGATGGGCGACATCGAGGACCCCGCTTTGCGTCGGAAACTGCTTCACCTATGCATCGAGATTTCCGAGGCCGACACGAAAGTGACCGATGGCGAGGCGATCGTGCTGACCGCAGCGGTGGAGCACTGGGGTTTGCACCGCGAGATGCTTCAGTGACGGCCCAGGCGTGTCGTCCTCCAGAGAAATTGAAGCGCGCATCTGCCGCATTGACATAAACAGAGGAATTTGAAGATGAAACGCGTTGCCTTGTTCTTGCTGACCAACCTGGGCGTCATGCTCGTACTCGGCCTGGTCGTCAACCTGCTCGGGCTCAACCAGTTTCTCAGCGCCAACGGTCTGAGCGTGACGGGGCTGCTGGGCTTTGCGCTGGTGATGGGTTTCGGCGGTGCCTTCATCTCGCTGTTGATCAGCAAACCCATGGCCAAGTGGACCACCCGGCTGCAGGTGATCAACGGATCGACTGACCCAACCCATACCTGGCTGGTCGGCACGGTTGAGCGCTTTGCGCAGCAGGCGGGCGTGAAGACGCCGGAGGTCGGAATCTATGAAGGCCCGCCCAACGCGTTCGCCACCGGCGCATTCAAGAACTCGGCCCTGGTGGCCGTGTCCACGGGCTTGCTGGAGTCGATGACGCGTGATGAGGTCGAAGCCGTTATCGGCCACGAGGTGGCGCACGTGGCCAATGGCGACATGGTCACCATGGCGCTGATCCAGGGCGTCATGAATACCTTCGTGGTCTTCTTGTCGCGGGTGATTGGCTATGTCGTCGACAAGCTCGTCTTGCGCAACCAGAACGAAGGCCCTGGCGTGGGCTACTACGTCACGACCATCGTGCTGGACATCGTGCTCGGCGTGGCCGCTGCGTTGATCGTGGCCTGGTTCTCGCGACAGCGCGAGTTCCGTGCCGACGCAGGCGCCGCACGGCTCATGGGGCGCAAGCAGCCGATGATCAACGCGCTCGCCCGGCTGGGTGGTTTGGACCCGGGCGAGATGCCCAAGGCCATGCGCGCCATGGGCATCAGCGCCCGACCGAGCGGGATGCTGGCCCTCTTCTCCAGCCACCCGCCCATGGCGCAACGCATCGAGCGACTCAACCGCGAGATGCCTGCTGGCCAATAGAGTCCGCGGCGTTCGCGATGCCAGGCATCGACCGGCGGATTGACTCGGGCCTTCTTCATGCCAGCATCAGCTGGAAGGGATGGCGGCCGGGTCCATCCACATCGCTTCCCACACGTGGCCATCGGGATCGATGAGGTTCCGGTTGTACAGAAAGCCGAGATCCTGGACCGGGTTGATCTCGCCCGGTTCCTTTTCGATGATCCAGTGGCGCTCGATGTACCGGATGTAGAAGGCAGCAACGTCGGGGAACCGGGCGACCAGCGACTTGAAGGCGGCGAAGTCGTACTCGAGCATGGTGCTGTCTTCGATCGCGGTGATCCCGAAGAGACTGGGCTCACCCAGCAGGGTCGCGCTGACGGAGGCCGCGATTCGACCTTCTGGGAAGAAGTACTTGATCACCACATCGCCCTCGGGACCGACATAGTGCTGGGAGAACAGCCCCTCGACAACGAAGGCGAACGTCGTCGGTATCGCACCTGCAACGATGTACGGCTCTTCCTTTTTGAACTGTCTGCGGCGAAGCAACGCGGCCCACGCCCGCTCGGCTTGATCCGAGAGGTCTGCGTAAGTCCGGATCTTCGCAAAGAAGGCTTCGTCGTTCACGGCGTTCGATTTGTCATCTTGAGCTCAGGGCTGGGAACTCAGCAGAGCCCTGCTAGGTCTTGCAAACATGTCAAACGGTAGGCTTCAACAGAGACTTCGGCAATGAGCGACGATCAATGGGAACCTGTTACTGTCGACAACTGCGAACAGGTACGCGGTCCGTTCTATCACGGGACCAAGGCCAACTTGTCGATCGGTGATTTACTGTCCCCGGGCTTTCCCTCCAACCACGAGGAAGGTCGGGTTCTCAACCACATCTACTTTTCAAGCCTTCTGGAGCCCGCCGTTTGGGGCGCTGAGCTTGCGGTGGCATTCGCCAGCTCGGGCGGGCGTGGCCACATCTACATCGTCGAGCCCACCGGGCCATTCGAGGATGACCCGAACCTCACAAACAAGCGATTTCCTGGCAACCCCACCAAGTCCTATCGCACGCAGAAGCCGCTCAAAGTCGTCGGAGTGGTCAAGGACTGGCAGGGGCACGCCGAAGAAGAGATTCGCAAGATGGTGGAGGCTCTGCAAGAGCTGAAGCGCCGCGGGCTTGCCATCATCGAGGACTAGGCGTTCGGCTTGTTCATGTACTGGCTCGTCGTCAAGCCCATGGACACATAGATGCTCGTCAAGGCCTCCACGCCGATGTCGGCGCGGCTGACCCAGTCCTCGGGCACGTAGAGCAGGCCACCACCCACGGGCACCGGCGCCGTGGGCACCAACACGCCCAGGTAGCGTCGCCCGCCGTCCATGACCACGGGCTCGGGTGTGCACAGCAGCGCCAGCACGGCCACCTTCTGCCCATCGCTGCCCTGTGCGTCCTCGGCCGGCCTACCGCCGAAATGCAGCCACACCGGGCTCATGGAGCCCAGGCCGTCGGCGTCCTTGCGCGAGAACAACTCGACCATGCGCGTGATCACGTCGTAAACATTGCGCACCAGCGGGATGCGCTGCATCAGCCGGTCGATCAGGCGCTTGATGCCCACCTGCAGCCCGGCCTCGACCAGCACGCCCAGCAGCCAGATCGCCATGCACAGCAGGACGAGACCCAGCACGTAGCCAATGGACTCGGAGCGCGAGACCGAAACGCCAATGGCGACCAGCACCGAACCGAACATGCTGGATGGTCCCAGCCACGCCGACAGCAGCTGCCAAGCCCAGGCCAACAGCGCGAAGGTGGCGGCCAACGGCAAGATGGCCGCCAGGCCGGTCAGAAAGGTACGGCCGAGGCGATAGCCCTTGTCCTTGAGGCGAGGCAGCATGGCAAGCAGCCCAGAGGGCAAAGCCGCGATCATAGAGAACGAGCGCTCTTGCGCGGCGAGACCATTGAAGCGTGGGGCTGCAACGGGTCGACAGCACCTCTTGCTTGGCCATCCTTCAATGGGCATCGTCGGATGACGCTGGGATGACCGACCGGGTCAAGCGGCGGTGCTGTCGATCGAGGCGCTGCTTGCGGAGAGAGTCATGCAGGAGCCGTGTGTCAGGGCGCCGCGGCGCGATGATCGCGAGCTCAGGTGCCCGTTGGGTTGAGCCGGAAGCGTTGCACGGCGCCCGCCAGTCCCATGGCCTGCTCTTTCAGGCTTTCTGCTGCTGCTGCGGATTCCTCCACCAAGGCTGCGTTCTGCTGCGTGGCCTGATCGAGCTGGGCTACGGCGTCGTTGACCTCGCCGATGCCCCGCGCCTGCTCGCGGGCCGCCGCCGAGATTTGAGCAACGATGTCCGACACGCGGTGCACGCTCGCGACGATGTCGTTCATGGTGTCGCCCGCGCGCTTGGCCTGCAGTGCGCCCGCCTCCACACGGTCGACACTCGCGCCAATCAGCGACTTGATCTCCTTGGCGGCCTCCGCCGAGCGCTGGGCGAGACTGCGCACCTCACTGGCCACCACCGCGAAGCCGCGACCTTGCTCGCCGGCGCGAGCCGCTTCGACGGCCGCATTCAGGGCCAGGATGTTGGTCTGGAAGGCAATGCCGTCAATGACGCCGACGATGTCGCCGATGCGCTTGGACCCGGCGTTGATGACGCCCATGCTGTCGACCACCTCGAGCACCAGCTGCCCGCCTTTGCCTGCGATGTCCGAGGCCGACACGGCCAGCTGGTTCGCCTGCGATGCGGACTCCGCACTCTGGTGCACGGTAACGGCCATTTGCTTCACCGAGCTGGCGGTTTGCTGCAGGTTGGCAGCCGCATGCTCGGTACGGGCGCTCAGGTCCTGATTGCCCGATGCGACCTCGGTGCTGGCCACGCCGATGTTGTCCACCGACCGGCGGATGTGGCCGACCAGTTCGCGCAGCGCGTCCTGCATCTGCGACAAGGAACCCGTGAGCCGCCCGACCTCGTCGCGCCCCGCTGGTGGTATATCTTCCGCCAGGTTGCCTGAGGCAATGCGGTCCGCGATGGCCTGGGCCTGGGCCAGCGGCCCGACGATGCCGCGGTTGAGCAACCAGCCGAGCAGCACGGCAATGAGGGCGCAGCCGGCCGCCGTTGCGATGGTCGCGTTGCGGGTCATCGACATGGTCGACTCCGTGGTCTGGGCGAGCACACGAGAACGTGCTTCTTCGAGTTGGACGACCTCACCTGCCACGCCGAGGTATTCAGCCACGATCTTCTTGAACGATCCGGCCTCTCGAGCGGCGGTGTCGGTGTCGCCCGCGTCATTGGCCTTCAGCATTGCGTCCCGTCCTGCAAGATAGCGCTTGCGGACTTCAGCCAGCTTCTCCTGCACCGCTTTGCCCTCGAGCGAGGTTTCGACCTCGGCGAAGCGCTTTTGAATCTCGGATGTGCGCGCCGTCGAGCGCTTCATGTCCTGCTCGAAGTGATTGACCAATCCGAGGTCACTGCTCAAGCCAATGGCAAGTGCACGCTGCGCATTCATCGCGATGTTTTGGCGCCATTCCTGCGCCAGTGAAAGGCGTTCAGCCTGGATGCCGCTGGCCTCCGCCGTCACGCCGCGTACCGCTTCAAGCTGGAACAGGGTGAAGGCGGCCAACGCCAGGATGAGCGCAACGATGACGCTGAAGCACAGAGCCAGTCGCATGCCAATGCGCAGATTCATGAAAAAGGAGGTCATGGTGGGACTTGGGGCAGGAGAGGTCGCGGTCGGGAGTCCCCTGTTATCGGCCGTTTCCTGCAGCGCCTGAAGGCAATCTCCTGACAAAGGCACCGTCCGTTTCGGCCGCAAGGTGCCCGCGGCGCATGACTGTCGTTGCTGCGCTCGCAGCAGCCTAGCCCAAGTACCGGGGCCTTGCTGCCGGATCACATGGACTTGGGGTCAGCGGCCCAGCCCTCGCAGATGCATCAGTCTGGAGTGCTCTCGACTCCGAATGAACCTGCGGCGGCCATGAGTTCTCCCCAGCGATGAGATGACGGCGGAAGCGCTAACGGTTGGGGAGTGAACGCGGTAGCTCGAACCAGGGCAGCACGCCTTTCTCGAAGCGCGTCATGGCGCCGATCTTCTCGCCCCTGAGCGTGATGACGAACAGGCCGGTTCCATGGCGCATGCCGGTGGGGGTGCGAAGGTAGCTGCCGAACGCCGGCTGACCGTTTGCTCGCGTCGGCACGAGGTCGAACCTCCGGCCAGCGCCGAAGATGCTGGCGAAGAGGCGGGCCACGACATCGCGGCCCTCGTATTCGAGCGGCATCGGCGGCATGGACACGAAGACGTCATTCGTCAGAAGGGCGACCAGTGCCTCCAGATCGGCGGACTCGTACGCGCTGACGAATTTCGCCACGATCCCATCCTCGGCGCTTGGGTCGCAGGCGGGAGGCCGTTCGCACATGGCGGGCGGCGACCAGCGGCGCTGCAGGCTTGCACGCGCACGTTTGAGTGCGCTGTTGGCTGATTCGACCGTGGAGTCGAGCATGCCGGCCACCTCGTTCGCGGGGAAGCCGAGCACGTCGCGCAGGATGAGGACGGCGAGTTGCCGGGGTGGGAGAAGTTGGAGGGCGGTCACGAAGGCCAGTGAAATGGATTCGGTCTGCTCGTAGCGAGCCTCGGGGCCAGGCGCCGCGTCGATCGCATCTTCGAAGAGCGCGTCGGGATAAGGCTCGAGCCAGACGACCTCGCCCAGCCGGGTCGGCTCCGGCGGTTCGACTCCAGGAACATCCCATTCCTTTGCAGGCCTTCGGCCGGCCGAGCGCCGCATGTTGAGGCATCGGTTGGTGGCGATCTGGTACAGCCAGGTGCGCAGCGAGGCGCGCCCCTCGAACCGTTCCAAGCCCTGCCATGCCGCCAGCAGCGTGTCTTGCAGGGCGTCTTCGGCATCCTGGAAGGAACCGAGCATTCGATAGCAATGCACCTGCAGCTCTCTGCGGTGGTGTGCTATCGCCTCTCTGAACGCGTCGCCGTCTCCGGCCCGCGCCCTGCTGATCAGGTCGGCTGTCATCACGTCCATCCTCGCATCACTTCTCCCGGCTGCAGTGTCTTCCATGACGGTATAGACACCGGCAAGGGGGTGAACTGGGCGGTGGGCGCGCGCCCAGTTTGTCGATGTTGCGGTGTCTATACCTCCGACGTATCTGACGATCAGGACGTCGGCGGGTGGCAATACACCGGACTGAAGCTCCGATGAATTCAGCCACCGGTCTAACCAACGGGTGGGCGGGAGTGACCGTCCAGCAACAAAAAAGGAACGCGAGATGATGCTCAAAGACAAGGTTGCGGTGATCTACGGAGCCGCAGGCGGGATAGGCGCGGTCGTGGCGCGCGCTTTTGCGCGCGAAGGGGCGAGGGTTTTTCTTACCGGTCGCCATCGAGCGCCCGTGGAAGCCATCGCCGACGAGATTCAGTCGGCTGGCGGGTCTGCGGAGGCGATGGAAGTCGACGCTCTGGACGAGCAGGCGGTGAACATGCACCTGCAGCATGTGATCGACGTGGCGGGTCGGCTCGACATCTCGTTCAATGCGGTGGGAACCTCCAATGCGAAGGCGCTGGGTGTGCCCCTGCTCGAGCTGGCTCTCGAGCAGTTCTCTCAGCCGATCACCGACTACACCACGTCGTACTTCTTGACAGCGCGCCTGGCTGCCAGACGGATGGTGCCGAACAAGTCGGGGGTGATCATGACGGTCACCGCGCTCCCCGGGCGGACGGGAACCGCATTGAACGGGGGCTACGGTTGCGCCCAGGCCGCCAAGGAGGCACTCACGCGCGACTTATCGACCGAACTCGCACCTCATGGCATCCGCGTGCTCAGTCTGCGACCACACGGCATGCCGGAGACCAAGACGATGAAGGAGGCCTTCGAGCTCAAGGCTTCCCGCGCGGGCATGAGCTGGGAGCAGTTCCAGACGTTTCTCGCGAACTGGAGCCACCCGCGCCGCGTCATGGTGCTTGAGGAGGTGGCAAGCATGGCGGCATTCATGGCGTCCGACAAGGCGAGTGGGATGACGGGAACCACCGTCAACTTGACCATGGGCGGCGTGGCCGACTAGCCTGGGCTTTCGAAGGATCGGCCTCGAGCGGCAGCAAGCCGCTCAAAGCCGAAACCCTCAGTGCCCGCCGCCGAGGTAGGCCGCCTTGACTGCCGGATCGACCTTGAGTTTCTCGGCCGGGCCGTGCACCGCGATCTTGCCGTTCTCGAGCACGTAGCCGTAGTCGGCGACGTTGAGTGCAGCGGCCGCGAACTGCTCCACGAGCAGCATCGTCACGCCTTCGGATTTGAGTCGCGCGATGATGCGGAACACCTCTTCGACCAGGATGGGCGCGAGGCCCATTGACGGTTCGTCGAGCAGCACGATGTCGGGGTTGAGCATCACGGCGCGGGCCATCGCGAGCATCTGCTGCTCGCCGCCGGACAGGGTGCCTGCAAGCTGCTCGCGCCGTTCCTTCAAACGCGGGAAGAGCTCCATCGCGCGTTCGAGGTCGGCCTTCACGTCGCCTTTGGGGCGGCTGCCGGTGAGCCGGGGGAAGGCGCCGAGCGTCAGGTTGTCGGTGACGCTCATGGTCGCGAACACGCGCCGGCCTTCGGGCGAATGCGCGAGGCCGCGCTTGGCGATGTGATACGACTCCAGGCCGTCGATGCGGTCGCCGTTGAGGCTGATCTGCCCGCCGGTGGGTTTGATCATGCCGGAGACGGCGCGCATGGTGGTGGTCTTGCCGGCACCGTTGGAGCCGATCAGCGTGACGACCTTGCCCTTGGGCACTTCGATCGAGATGCCGTGCAGGACTTGCACCTTGCCGTAGCCGGCGACGAGTTCTTTGATGGTCAGCATGTCGGTCCTCCCGCCGGGCCGCCCCAAGGCAGGACCGCGCCCCCTTGGGGGGTGGCGAACGTAGTGAGATTGGGGGTTGTCATAACTGTCCTCAAGCCGCTTGGCCACCGAGATAAGCCTCGATCACCTTCTCGTCCGCCTGCACCTGTGCGGGCAAGCCTTCGGCGATCTTCTGCCCGAAGTCGAGCACCGAGACGGTGTCGCAGATGCTCATGACGACATCCATGTGGTGCTCGATCAGGATCACCGTGATGCCGTGTTCGCGGATCTTGCGGATGATCGCGATCAGCTCCTTGATGTCCGGCGCGGTCAGGCCTGCGGCGGGCTCGTCGAGCAGCAGCAGCTGCGGGTCGAGCGCCAGCGCGCGGGCGATCTCTAGCAGGCGCTGTTTGCCGTAGGGCAGGTTGCGCGCTTCTTCGTTCAACAGGTCGGCCAGGCCGACCATGCGCAGCAGGCCGATGGCGCGCGCCACCGCGGCGGCGTCTTCGCGTTTGTAGCGCGGCGTGTGCACGGCCACGTCGACCAGGTTGCTGTGGAAGGTGTGGTGCAGGCCCACCTGCACGTTCTGCAGCGCCGTCATCTCGCCGAAGAGCTGCACGTTCTGGAAGGTGCGCGCCACGCCCGACAGCGCGATGTCTGACGAGGTGCGGCCGACCAGCGAACGGCCACCGAAGTCGATGCTGCCGGCGGTGGGCACGTAGATGCCGGTGAGCACGTTCATCATCGTGCTCTTGCCGGAGCCGTTGGGGCCGATCAGGCCGTGGATGGTGCCGCGCTTGACGACGAGGTCGACGTTGTTGAGTGCCTTCAGGCCGCCGAACTGCATCAGCACGCCCTTGGCCGTGAGCAGCTCGGGTGCGGCCGATGTTGCTGCAGTCGAGACGGCGTCTTTCGGGGCGTTGGACTCGTCGACCACCGGCACCTCGACGCGTGTCTGCATGTTGAGTGCCGAGCGCACGAAGCCCACGATGCCGTCTTGCAGGTAGTACACGACGAAGAGCGTGATCAGGCCGAAGATCGAGAGCCGCCAGTCGGTCATGCTGGTCAGCACGAACGAGAGGCCGGCGAGCGCGATGCTGCCCACCACGGGAATGGCGACCTTGCTCAACGAGGCCTTGCCGCGGCGCAGCGCGACGAACGCGCCGATGGCAACCACGACCGCGATCAGGATCGACACGTAGCGGAACATCTCGATGTCGTCGAGCAGCTTGGGCAGCATCACGATGATGGTGGCGCCGAGCATGGAGCCGATGCGTGTCTTGCGCCCGCCCATGATCACCGCCAGCAAGAAGAGCACCGTCAGCTCGAAGTTGTAGGTGTTCGGCGAGATGTACTGCTCGGAGTAGGCGTAGAGCGAACCCGCGAGCCCGGCGAGCCCGGCGCTGATGACGAAGGCGTAGACCTTGTATCGGTAGACCGACACGCCCATGCAGTCGGATGCGACCGGGCTGCCGCGCAGCGCCTCGAAGGCACGGCCGAGGTGCGAGCGCAGGATGCGGTCGACGACCAGCAGCGACGCGATCAGCAGCACGCCCACGACCCAGAAGAACTCCTGCTCGTCGAGCCGGTGGCCGAAGAGCGGCGGCTTGCTGAGCTTGATGCCCATTGGCCCTTCGGTCAGGAACGTCATCTCGTTGATGAGAATCTGGATGATGGTGCCGAAAGCGAGCGTGACCATCGCGAGGTAGGGGCCGGTGACCCGCAGCGCCGGCAGCGCAAGCAACGCGCCGAAGACGGCGGTGACGCCGATCGACGCGATCAGCGCCACGAGGAACGGCGCGCCCAGCTTGGTGACCAGCACGCCGGCGGTGTATGCGCCGATGCCGAACAGGCCGGCGTGGCCGAGCGACACCTGGCCGGTGTAGCCGACCACGATGTCGAGCCCGAACAGCACGATCGCGTAGATCATGATGGTCTCGAGCAGGTGGATGTAGTACGGGTTGCCGACGACGGACGGGAACACCGCCAACGCGACGATGCCGACGATCGATGCGATCAGGAGCTTGCGTTTCATTCTCAGACTTTCTTGATCGCGGTCTTGCCGAACAGGCCGGCGGGTTTGACGGCCAGCACGATCAGCAGCAGAACCAGGCCAGGCACGTCCTTGTAGCCGGTGCTGAGGTAGAAGCCAGTGGTGGTCTCGGCCACGCCGAGGATGATGCCGCCGAGGATGATGCCCATGCCGCTGGTCAAGCCGCCGATGATGGCGACCGCGAAGGCCTTCAGCCCGAGCACAGCACCCATGGTGGCGCCGGTCAGCGTAAGCGGCGCGATCAGCACGCCGGCAAAGGCTGCGCTCATCGACGACAGCGCGTACGAGAAGGTGATCACGAGGCCGGTGTTGATGCCCATCAGCTTGGCGGCATCACGGTCGTTGAAGGTGGCGACCACGGCCTTGCCGTAGATCGAGCGGCGGTTGAAGACCTCGACCGCCAGCATCATCAGCACCGCGCCGACGACCACCAGGATTTCCATCGGCAGCACGTTGGCGTTGAGAAACTTCATGGGCGACTCGGGCAGCGGCGACGGGAACTTGAGGTCGTCGCGGCCCCATACGTTCTCGGCCACGTTCTTGAAGATGATGCCGAGCGCGATGGTCGACATGATCCAGCCGAACTCCGACTTGATCTTGATGGCGGGCCGCACGCCGATGCGCTCGACCACCGCGCCCTGCACGGCACCGAACACGCACACCAGCGGAATCATCAGCCAGTAATTGACACCCAGGCCGACCAGCGTGAGGCCGACCAGTGCGCCCAGCATCAACGCGTCGCCCTGGCCGAAGTTCAGCGTGTCGGAGGTCGCAAAGGTGAGCTGATAGCCGAACGCGATCACCGCGTAGATCATGCCCAGCGCGATGCCGCTGAAGATGAGTTGAGTCAGGATTTGCATGGTGATTTCTCTCTGCGCCGTGATGGCGGCGCGTTCGGGGCAAAGAAGGGCCCCTCAATAAAAGACGCCGCCGCGGTTGTCCGGGGCGGCGTCTTCACGGGGCGGTGCTTTACTTCTTGACTTGCACCGAGGCAGCCTTCTTCTGGTCTTCCGGATAGGCGTAGACCACCTTGCCGCCCTTGACCTCGCCGAACACCGGAATGTTGGCGGTGATCGCGTCGTGGTCGGTCTTGGTGAAGGGCTTGTTGTAGGTGGTGACCACGCCTTCGACCGGTGCCTTCAGGTCTTCGAGCGCGGCCTTGATCTTCGGGCCGTCGGTGCTGCCGGCTTGCTTGATGGCGGCGGCGAGCAGGTAGATCGAGTCGTAGCCTTGTGCGGCCGAGACCGGCGAATCCATGCGCGCGTTCTTGGGGTTGAAGGTTTTCAGGTAGCTGATGATGAACGACTGGCGCTTCGGCGTGGTCGGCTCCTGGATGAAGGTTTGCGGCATGCGCGCGCCTTCACCGCCGGGGCCGGCGTTGTCGATGTAGTTGGCCATCGACAGGGTCCACGAACCGACCATCGGCACCTTCCAGCCGAGCTTGGTCATGCCATTGGCGATCTGCGCCAGCTCGGGGCCGATGCCGTAGGTGAGCACGGCTTCGGCGCCGGCTTCCTTGGCCTTGAGCAGCTGGGCCGTCATGTCGACGTCCTTGATGTTGAACTTCTCGACGGCCACCGGCGTGATGCCCTTGGCCTTGAGTGCCTTCTCGAGGTCGGCCTTGCCGAGCTGGCCGTAGTTGGTGGAGTCGGCCAGGATGGCGACCTTCTTGAAGCCGCGGCGGGTGATGGCTTCTTCCACGATCATCGGCGCCTGGATGCTGTCGTGCGCGGCGTTGCGGAAGATGTAGTTCTCGGGCTGGTCGTCGAACTGATGGGTGATCAGCGAGCCCGTGGCCACGTTGTTGAACACGGGGATCTTGGCTTCCTGGAAGAAGCGCTGCGAGGCGAGCGCCACGCCGGTGTTGATGTAGCCAACCGTGGCGGTGACCTTCTCCTTGTTGATCAGCTCCTGTGCGATCTGCACGCCGCGTTCGTTCTTGGCTTCGTCGTCGCGCTCCACGAGCACGATCTGCCGGCCCAGCACGCCGCCGGCCTTGTTGATTTCTTCAGCCGCCAGGCGCACGCCGTCGCGCATGCTGACACCCATGGACGACGAACCGCCGGTGAAGGGGCCGGCCACGCCGATCTTGATCGGGTCGGCTGCCAGCGCCAGGGTGCCGGCCGCAGCGAGTGCAGCGGCGAGGGCGATTTTCGAGAATCGAATCATGTGTAGTCTCCGTCGATGAATGGTGAGGTCATGGCCTCAAGGCAATATTGATTATGTGGATTGGCGTGCCGCCGCGCATGAGCATCACTCCTAGGGAATGCTGCGTAGTAGTGCATAGGGGAAAACGCCAGCCATGAAGTTCATGTCGCGCCGCAGCACAATTGCCGGATGACAGCTCCATGCGCACTTCGTACGCGGTTTTCCACAGTGGCCGTTCGTCGGCCGGGCGGGCGCGGATGAAGCTCAAATCCAAGATCCTGCTGCTGGCCGTGACGCCGCTGCTGCTGGCCGTCGCGCTGATCGGCGGGCTGCTGGTGGTCGAGACGCAAAGCCTCGAACGGCAGCAGGCGCAGGTGCTCGAAGAGGTGCTGCTCGCGACCAAGCGCGACGAACTGCGCAGCTATATCACGCTCGCGATGACCTCGATCGACCACCTCTACGGAGCCGGCCGCGACGACCAAGCGGCCAAGGAGCAGGCCAAGGCCATCCTGAGCAACATGACCTTCGGCGACGACGGCTACTTCTACGTGTACGCCGACGACGGGCTCAGCCTCGTGCACCCGCGGCAGCCCGATCTGGTGGGCACCAACCTTTGGGACATGCATGACTCCGACGGCACCTTCGTGATCCGCGAACTGATCGCGCGGGCCAAAGAGGGCGGCGGCTTCCAGCGCTACCTGTGGCCCAAACCATCGACCGGCAAGGTCGAACGCAAGCTCGGCTATTCGGTCTACCTGCCGCGCTGGGGCTGGATGCTGGGCACTGGCATCTACCTCGACGACGTGGACGAGGCGGCCGCACGCCTGCGCGGCAACCTGCTGGAGAGCGTGCGCCAGACGCTGCTCGGTCTGGCCGCGGTGGCGATGGTGGCGGCGCTCGCGGTCTTTGCCGGCGGCCTGGCGCTCAACATCAGCGAGCAGCGCCAGGCCGACCGCAAGCTCAAGGCGCTGGCGCACCGGGTGGTGAGCTCGCAGGAAGAGGAGCGGGCGCGCGTCTCGCGTGAGCTGCACGACCACATCTGCCAGGTGCTGGTCTCGATCAAGTATCAGTTCGAACTCGTCGGCCACCGGCTGGCCCACCCGGGCGACAAACCCGTGACCGCGATCGATGCGGAGATCAGCTCGCTCTCGAAAGCCATTGCCGAAGTGCGCCGCATCTCGCACGACCTGCGCCCCGCGCTGCTCGACGACCTGGGGCTGCCGGCCGCGCTGGAGCACATCGGCAACGAACTCGCCGAGCGCAGCGGGCTGCAGGTGCACGTGGCACCCCACGTGTGCGAGGAGCGTCTGCCCGAGCTGCAGGCGGTGAGCCTCTTCCGCGTGGCGCAAGAGGCGCTGCGCAACGTGGAGCGGCATGCGCAGGCCACGCGCATCGACATTCGTTTGGACGACAGCCACGACAAACTCGAGCTGCGCATCACCGACGACGGCGTGGGCTTCGATGTGAAGAACATCGAGAAGAGCAAGGACCGCGGCATCGGCCTCACCAACATGCGCGAGCGCGTGGAGCGGAATGGCGGCACGTTCGCATTGGTTTCGCAGCCAGGGCACACCGCGTTGATCGCGAGCTTTCCGCTGGTGGCCGCATGAGCATGGCGACCGCTGTGCGTTTTTCCGACGAGGCCTGAGATGACCGTCCGTCTCGTCATCGTCGATGACCACTCGCTGGTGCGCGATGGGCTGCGCGCGCGGCTTGCCGTGGTGCCGGATCTCGAAGTCGTGGGCGAGGCCGCGAGCGGCGCCGAGGCGCTGGAGCTGGCGCAGACGCTGACGCCCGACCTGATGCTGGTCGACGTGGGCATGCGCGGCATGAACGGCATCGACCTCGCGAACGCGCTGCGCCACCAGCACCCGGCGATCCGCGTGCTCATGCTGAGCATGTACGACAACCGCGAATACGTGGTGAGCGCCATCCGCGCCGGCGCGCTCGGCTATGTGCTGAAGGAGTCGCCGACCGAGGAGATCCTCGCGGCGATCAGCAAGGTCACCGCCGGCGGCACTTACTTCAGCGCCCACCTGGCAAACCTCGCCAATTCGGTCGGCACCGAGACGCCGCAGCTCACGGTGCGCGAGCACGAGGTGCTGTTGCTGTTGGCGCATGGCCGCAGCAACAAGGTGGTGGCGCGCGAGCTCGACATCAGCGTCCGCACCGTCGAGACGCACCGCCTGAGCCTGCGCCGCAAGCTCGGTGTCGATTCGGCCAGCGACCTGCTGAAGATTGCCGTGGCGAACGGCTGGACCACGCTGTAAGCCAAAGTTCACGCGGCCGCGTGCCGCACGCCGATGTTGGGGAAACTGCGCACGCCAAGCGGTGTGCGAGCGGGTAGCCTCGATCTCATGGACACCATCGAACGCCGCATCGACTTCTATTTCGACTTCTCGTCGCCCTATTCGTACATCGCGTCCGAATGGATCGAGGCGCTGGCCGCTCGGCATGCGCGCACGGTGCGCTGGCACGCCATCCTGCTGGGAGCCACCTTCCAGGCGGCCGAGCTGAAGACGCCGGTGGCACACCCGATCAAGCGCGACTACACGATGCTCGACTTCGAGCGCTCGGCGCGCTTCGCCGGCGTGCCGCTGGTCATGCCGCAACCGTTCCCCATCGCCACCCAGAACGCCGCGCGCGTGTTCTGGTGGCTGCATGCGCAAGACATCGAACGCGCGACCGCCTGGGCCCACCATGCGCTGCGCGCCTACTTCACGCGGGGCGTCAACCTGAGCGACAGCGCCGCCCTGAAGGGCCTCGTGGCCGAGTTCGGCCTGGTGCCGCAGGAGGCCGAAGCCGTGTGGGCCGACCCGGTGTGGAAGGCGCGGCTGAAGGAGGCGAACGACACCGCAATTGCCGCCAGCATCTTCGGCGCGCCGCACTTCGTCATCGACGGGGAGCCCTTCTGGGGCAACGACCGCCGTGCGCAGATGGAGCGCTGGCTGGAAACCGGGCCGTTCTGACCGGCGGCGAGAGAAAGTCCGTTCGGGCTGAGGGATCAAAGCTTCGTTCAGTCGCCGGCCAGCCGTCGGCTCTAGAATTGACGTATACGTCAACTAGACGGCTCGACAGCCGCCCGCCGGAGACCGCATGCCTGCCCTCACGTCCAAGCTCAGCCCGCGTTCCGATGACTTCAAGGCCAACGCCGCGGCCATGCGGCTGTTGGTTGATGACCTGAACGCCAAGCTCGCGCAGGTGGCACTCGGTGGCGGTGTGGCGCCCCGGGTCAAACACGTGGCGCGCGGCAAGCTGCTGCCGCGCGACCGCGTCGAGATGCTGCTCGACCCCGACACGCCGTTTCTCGAGATCGCGCCGCTGGCCGCCAACGGCATGTACAACGACGACGCGCCGGGCGCGGGGCTGATCACCGGCATCGGCCGCGTCTCGGGCGTCGACTGCATGGTGGTGTGCAACGACGCCACCGTGAAAGGCGGCACCTACTACCCGATGACGGTGAAGAAGCACCTGCGCGCCCAAGAGATCGCGCAGGCCAACCGCCTGCCGTGCATCTATCTGGTGGACAGCGGCGGCGCCAACCTGCCGAACCAGGACGAGGTGTTCCCCGACCGCGACCACTTCGGCCGCATCTTCTTCAACCAGGCGCAGATGAGCGCGCTGGGCATCCCGCAGATCGCGGTGGTGATGGGCTCGTGCACCGCAGGCGGCGCCTACATGCCGGCGATGAGCGACGAGTCGATCATCGTCAAGAACCAGGGCACCATCTTCCTCGCTGGTCCGCCTCTCGTGAAGGCGGCCATCGGCGAGGTGGTGAGCGCCGAAGACCTGGGTGGTGGCGACGTGCACACGCGTTTGAGTGGCGTGGCCGATTACCTGGCCAACGACGACACGCATGCGTTGGCGATTGCCCGCAATGCGGTGGCGCACCTGAACTGGCGCAAGGACATCGCGATGCGCTGCATCACGCCGAAGCCGCCGCTCTTCGACGCCGCCGAGCTGCACGGCGTGATCCCCACCGACACGCGTAAGCCCTTCGACGTGCGCGAGATCATTGCGCGCATCGTCGATTCGTCGGACTTCGAGGAGTTCAAGGCGCGCTACGGGGCGACGCTGGTGACGGGCTTTGCGCACATTGAGGGCATGCCCGTCGGTATCGTGGCCAACAACGGCGTTCTGTTCTCCGAGTCGGCGCAGAAGGGCGCGCACTTCATCGAGCTGTGCTGCCAGCGCAAGATTCCGCTCGTCTTCCTGCAGAACATCACCGGCTTCATGGTCGGCAAGAAGTACGAAAACGAAGGCATCGCCAAGCACGGCGCGAAGATGGTGACGGCCGTGTCGACCGCCAACGTGCCCAAGTTCACCGTGATCATCGGCGGCAGCTTCGGCGCCGGCAACTACGGCATGTGCGGGCGTGCCTTCGACCCGCGCTTCCTCTGGATGTGGCCGAACGCGCGCATCTCGGTGATGGGCGGCGAGCAGGCCGCGAGCGTGCTCGCGACCGTGCGGCGCGACGGCATCGAAGCCAAGGGCGGTGCCTGGAGCGCTGATGAAGAAGCGGCATTCAAGAAGCCCGTGCGCGACCAGTTCGAGCGCCAGGCCCACCCGTACTACGCAACCGCGCGGCTGTGGGACGACGGTCTGATTGACCCGGCCGACACGCGGCGCGTGCTGGCGCTCGGCCTGAGCGCGAGCATGAATGCGCCGATTCCCGAGACGAAGTTCGGGCTGTTCCGGATGTGACGGGAGAGTCCGCATGAAGGCCTACTTCTCGACACTCGCCCGCTACAACGTCTGGGCCACGCGCAAGCTCTTCGATCACGTGGATGCCTTGCCCGAGGCCGACTACCGGCGCGACGTGGGCCTGTTCTTCAAGAGCGTGCACGGCACGCTGAACCACCTGCTGGTCGGCGAGCACTTGGTGTGGTTTCGCCGCTTTGCCGAAGGCGTCTCGCCCATCATCAAGCTGAACGAAGAAGTGGAAGCCGACCGGCGGCGGCTGCGCGAGCGACTCTTGGAAGGCGCGCAGCGCTGGGAACCGTTGATTGCCTCACTGCCGGACGAGCGCTTCGGCGGCAGGCTCGAGTACACCAGCACCCAGGGCGTGGCGCAGTCGCTTCCCTTCGACATGACGCTCAGCCACGTGTTCAACCATGGCACCCACCACCGCGGGCAGATCAGCGCGGCCATCACGGCGATGGGCCACGCCTGCCCGGAACTTGATCTGGTTTGGATGTTGCAAGAGGAGGCACGCGCATGATGACAAAGAGCGGAGGTCGGGAGCCGTCAAAGAAGAAGTGCTCTTGGTGGCGCATGGCATTTGGTGCCCTTGTGTTGGTAGGAGGTGCCGCGTTGGCAGCTCCGCCGCAGATGGCGCGAGATCGCGTACTCACAGTGCGCATAGCGGCGCAGGCAGCGGAATCGCGCCTGTTCGAACTCTCTCGCTTGGCGGTGCCTCTGTGCGCCGGCCAGGTGGCATGGCGTCTCGGCCCGTCTCCCTTGGCGCTGGCCGATCCGACGCGCGATGAGTTTGCTCGTCAGGTGCATGAGCGCTGGCTGCCAAACCTCACGTTCGGACCCGGTGAGCGCATCTTCGTGTCGCAGCAGTTCAATACCCCTTATGCGCAGGCGGGCGTCAAGCCGGGCGATCGCATGCTGGCGACTGATCTGATCGGTGTCGCCGCGGGTGGCCAAGTTTCCGTGGAGCCGCCAGAGCCTGCCGCATCCTTGACCTTCCAGCAGCGGCGTCAGGCTGAGAGCAAGGCCCTGGAGGCGCAGCCTCAGCGGCTGCTAACGGTGCAGCGCGGCGGCAACACACTGCACTTGGTGGCGCGGGCCGTGCAGGTCTGCGACCTGCAACTGCTGCCGCTCGACAGCCAGTACGTCTATGCCGACATCCTGGGCAAAGCCATTGTGGTGACGGTGCCGCTGCTGAGCCGTGTCGATGACACCGAACTCACCATGGTGCTGGCGCACGAGGTAGCCCAGAGAATGCTCGGCAACGAAGGCAAGCATGGCCGATCGATGATGGCTCAGTTGCTGGTGCCGAAGGCGGTTCAGCAGATCCAGGACTTTCGTCGCAACATCGAGCTCGATGCTGAAGCACCGTCGGAAGAAGAGTTGATCGAGGCCGACCGCCTGACCTTGCGACTGCTGGTGGCCTATGGCATATCGCCCGCGGATTACCTGGCCTTCCTACAGCGCATGCAGTCAGACGAGGCGCCCAAGGCCAAGGCCCCGGTGTACTCACGCACCCGTGCGCTGGGCGAACGCCGAAAGGCGGCGCTGCAGGCCGTGGTGGCAGGCGCCGAGCTGGCGCCGCCGACTGGCATCGAGTTGTCGCGATGGACTGCGCTCGAAACACAGGGCGCCGCGCTTCGCGCGGCGCAAGCGCTCACCCTGCCAGCCCCGGTGGCGGCGGTTGCGTCTGTTTCCGCGCCGGCCCCAAGCGCCGCGTCTCCACTCAGTGCTGCGAGCGAGCTCACGCCTGCCCTCGCGCCAAAGCGCCATCGTTTGCCGGTGCCGCCTGCGTCGGGGTTCGCTGCCGGCACGGATGCGGAGGCCGTGCCCATCTCATCTGAAGGACAGGAGCGCTATCGGCATTACCTCACCCTCAAGTCGCCCAAGGCCTTTGTGGTCTACCTAAACGGTGGCTGGCGCTTCTTCTGGAACCAGTCCGACGCGATGACGATGGCGCTGAACCACTGTGCTCGCGAGGGCAAAACATGCTGGCTCTACGCCGTTGATGACCATGTGGTCTGGCAGGCCGACATCGGCAAGCGCATCGGCAGCAGCGCGCAGCTACATCATGGCGCGGATGGTGTCGGGCCATGAGCACGCTTGACATCCGCCGCGATGGCCCCATCGCCCGCGTCTATCTCAACCGCCCCGATGTGCGCAACGCCTTCAACGACGAGGTGATCGCCGAACTCAGTGCCGCCTTTGCGGAACTGGGCGCCGACACGACGCTGCGCGCCATCGTGCTCGGCGGCCATGGCAAGGCCTTCTGCGCTGGCGCTGACCTGTCGTGGATGCGCGCAATGGCCGACTACAGCTGGGAGCAGAACCGTGCCGATGCGCAGTCGCTCGCCGACATGCTGTGGACCGTCTACAACTGCCCGGTGCCGGTGGTCGGCCGCATCCACGGCGACTGCTACGCCGGCGGCATGGGCCTCGCGGCGGTGTGCGACGTGCTGGTGGCAGCTGATGTGGCCACCTTCTGCCTGAGCGAGGCCAAGCTCGGCCTGCTGCCGGGCACCATCAGCCCGTATGTGATTCGTGCACTAGGCGAGCAGGCCTCGCGGCGCTACTTCGTCACGGCCGAGCGGTTCAATGCCGCTCAGGCGCACGCACTGGGCTTCGTGCACGCGCTGTGCAGCAGCGATGAGCTCGATGCCAAGGTCGACGACATCGTCACCGCGATCGTCGACAACGGCCCGATGGCAACACGCGCGTGCAAGCGGCTGGTGCAGGACATGGCCGGGCTGCCGATCACGCCCGAACTGCGACAAGAGACGGCACGCCGCATCGCCGACATCCGCGCGAGCGACGAAGGCCGCGAAGGTGTGCAGGCGTTCCTGAACAAGCGCAAGCCTTCGTGGCTGGCTGACGCGTGAACCTGGACACCACTCAGCTGATGGCAATCGCCGCCGGCCTGGGCTGGGCCAGCGGCTTGCGGCTCTATGCCGTCGTCTTTCTCACCGGGCTTGCCGGCTTCATGGGCTGGGTGGACTTGCCTTCTGGCCTGCAGGTGTTGCAAAGCCCGCTGATGCTGGGCGCCAGTGGCTTGATGTTGTTCGTCGAGTTCTTTGCCGACAAGATCCCTGGCCTCGACACGGTTTGGGATGTACTGCACACGCTGGTGCGCATACCCGCCGGCGCGGCGCTGGCAGCCGCCGTGTTCGGTACCGACCATGCAACGGCAGCGACGGTTGCGGCGCTCTTGGGCGGCGCGCTCGCCGCCACCAGCCACGTGGCCAAGGCGACCACGCGGGCCGCGGCCAACACCTCGCCGGAGCCGTTCTCGAACATCGGTCTCTCGCTGTTGGGCGATGGTGCAGTGCCGGTGATGCTGTGGCTGTCGTGGGCGCATCCATTCGTGTTCTTCGGCGGCTTGGTCCTGGCGCTGGTGGTGATGGCGGCGCTGATCTGGGTGTTCGCCAAATTCCTGCGGGTACTTGCGCGCCGCTTCTCACGATCGGTACCGGTCAATGATGAGGTGATGCCGAGATGACGAAGACTCGTTTTCGGTGGCTGCTCGCCGCATGGCTGGCTTGTACGCTCACCGCCGCGGCACACGCCCAGGCCAAGGTAGAAGAGCCGATGGCCAAGGACATGCGCGAAGAGATCCAGCACGTCAGCGTCACCGTGAAAGACATGTACCGCCGCCAGGAAACCCGGCAGATTCCGGTCACGATCTTTCGCCCGGCCGGCGATGGGCCGTTCCCTCTGGTGATCATGAACCACGGCCGTGCACCGGGAGAAAAGCGTGCGCTGCAAGGCCGCCAGCGCTACGAGGCGCTGTCGCGCTACCTGGTCAGCAAGGGTTTCGTGGTGCTGGTGCCCACGCGTGTCGGCTATGGCGAGACTTATGACGACTTCGACCCCGAGTACAGCGGCGACTGCAATGCGCGGCGCCTCGAGCCGATGTCGGTTGCGGCGTCCGACCAGGTGCTGGCCACGCTGGAGTTCGCGAAGACCTTGCCGTACGTCAACGCTTCGCGCTGGCTGGTGATGGGGCAGTCGGTCGGTGGCCTCACCGCGGTGACCATCGTGTGGCGCCACCCGCCGGGTCTGGTCGGTGCCATCAACTTCGCCGGAGGCGTGGGCGGCAATCCGGACAAGTCGCCGGGCCACCCTTGCAGCCCCCAGGAAGTTGCGAGGATTTGGCGCTCCAACGCCGCAAGCGGCGGAGCGGTACCGATGCTGTGGCTGTATTGGGAGAACGACTTGTACTGGGGCCCGGACAACCCCAAGCGCTGGGCCGAGGCCTGGGTGAGCGGAGGCGGCCAGGCCGAGATGCACACGCTGGCTGCCGCAGGCAGCGACGGGCACGGCGCGATGGCATTCGACATGGACCATTGGGTGCCCTTCGCTGAAGCGTTTCTCGCCAAGCTCGGGTTCACCCGGCCCGGTGTGATTGCGCGGCCTGCCAGCACCGCATTCGCGAAGGTCGATGAAGTCGACAAGGTGCCGGTGAGCGCCATGGTGCGCGACGGCCCGTATCGCAAGTTTCTCGATGCCAAGCCGCCGAAGGCATTTGCCATCGGGCCGAAAGGTGCCTCGGGTTACGCCATAGGCGATTGGGTGATGGGCAAGGCGCTCGGCTTCTGCCAGCGCCGCGGCGAGCCATGCAAGCTGTACGCGGTGGACGACGAGGTCGTCTGGGTTCCGTGACCAAAGAATGATGGAGACAAGATGTTCAAAAAAATACTGATCGCGAACCGCGGTGAGATCGCGTGCCGAGTTGCTGCGACGGCACGCCGCATGGGCATCCAGACGGTGGCGGTGTATTCCGACGTCGATGCGAATGCCAAGCACGTGATGGCTTGCGACGAGGCCGTTCACATCGGCCCGCCGTCACCGAAGGAAAGCTATCTGCGCAGCGACCGCATCATCGCGGCGGCGAAGGCGACGGGCGCGCAGGCAGTGCACCCCGGCTACGGCTTCCTGAGTGAGAACGAAGACTTCGCGCAGGCGTGCGCCGACGCGGGGCTGGTGTTCATCGGCCCACCGGCATCGGCCATCAAGGCGATGGGCCTCAAGGCCGAGAGCAAGCGCTTGATGGCGCAGGCCGGCGTGCCGCTGGTGCCCGGCTATCACGGCGCCGACCAGGACCCGGCCTTGCTGCAGCGCGAAGCGGATGCCATCGGCTACCCGGTGCTGATCAAGGCCAGTGCGGGCGGCGGCGGCAAGGGCATGCGCGTCGTCGACGCCGCAAGTGAATTTGCGGCGGCGCTGGCCTCGTGCCAGCGCGAGGCGATCAACAGCTTCGGCGACGACGCGATGCTGATCGAGCGCTACGTCACGCGGCCACGCCACATCGAGATCCAGGTGTTCGGCGACACGCAAGGCCATTGCGTCTATCTCTTCGAGCGTGACTGCTCGGTGCAGCGCCGCCATCAAAAGGTGCTGGAGGAAGCGCCTGCGCCGGGCATGAGCGAAGCGCGCCGCCGCGAGATGGGCGAGGCGGCGGTGGCAGCGGCCAAAGCCGTGGGTTACGTTGGTGCCGGCACCGTCGAGTTCATTGCGGAGCCGATCGAGGGAACACGCGACCTGCGCTTCTACTTCATGGAGATGAACACCCGCCTGCAGGTCGAGCACCCGGTGACCGAAGCGATCACCGGGCTCGACTTGGTGGAGTGGCAACTGCGCGTGGCCAGCGGCGAGCCGCTGCCACTGAAGCAGGAGGAACTGCGCATCCACGGCCATGCGATCGAGGCGCGCATCTGTGCCGAAAACCCCGACAAGCAATTCATGCCTGCCACCGGCACGCTGGAGGTCTACCGCACGCCGCAGGCGGCGAGCTTCGAGCGCGCGAATGTCCGCTTCGATGCGGGCGTGCGTGAGGGCGACACCATCTCTCCGTACTACGACTCGATGGTCGCCAAGCTCATCGTCTGGGGTACCGACCGTGCGCAGGCACTCGCGCGTCTCGATGCGGCTCTGGCACAGACGCACATCGTCGGCCTGCACACCAACGTGGCATTCTTGCGCCGTGTGGTGACGAGTCGCTCGTTCTCGCAGGCCGACCTCGATACGGCATTGATCGAGCGTGAACGTGAAGTCTTGTTCAACGTGGAGCCGCTGCCCGCCGAGATCGCTGCAGCGGGTGTGGTGGCACATGCCTTGGCCAGCGAACAGGCGCTGCAGACAGCAGACCCATGGTCACGGCGAGATGGCTGGCGGCTCTTCAGCGGCGCGCGCCGGCAGTTCAACCTCGAGGTGCAAGGCCAGCGCCAGACCGTGCTGCTGGAGCGCGCGCACCGCGGCGCGATGACGCTGGTGCTGGGTGATCAGCGCTGGCCGTTCGAGGCGAACGCGCGTGGCGAGGGGCAGCACGATGTGCAGCTCGGCGAGCGCCGCGCCACGTTGTCGGTCTACGCCGTCGGCGAGCGCGTCAGCGTGTTCGCACCGGAGGGCTCGGCCACGGTCAGCCATGTGGACGTGCTGGCGCACGCGGGCGAGGGCGCCGCTGAAGCCGGCCGCCTGACTGCGCCAATGCCCGGCAAGGTGATCGCCTTCCTGGCCCAAGCGGGCGAGACCGTCAAGCAAGGCCAGGCGCTGGCGGTGATGGAGGCGATGAAGATGGAGCACACCATCACGTCGCCGCGCGACGGCAAGGTCGAGGCGCTGTTGTATGCGCCGGGTGACCAGGTGGCTGAAGGTGGAGAACTGCTGCGCCTCGCGGCGCCGTGAGGCGCGTCGCGCGTTATCGCGTGACGCGGTTCGCGCTGCGGCGCAGCCACAGCGTGGCGCTGCGCCAGCTGCTTTCTTCGGGCTCGGGTTCCGGTTCCGCAGGCGAGGCGGCGGTGACACCGAAGCCCGATGTGTTGCGCGCCCAGGCGGCGTCTTGCGGCGCTTCGCGGTGGGCCGTGGCGGACGGTTTGGCGAGCTTGCCGGCGTTGACGTACTGCCGTGCCAGCGAAACCAATTCGGGGTTGCCCGAGGCTTGGCAGACGAACAAGACTTCGCGTGCTTCTTGCACGTCGCTCAACATGGCTGCCACGTTGATGCCTTCACCCAGATCGTGCTTCAGGATGAAGTGGATGCGTGCAGCGATGCGAAGTTGAACGGGAGTGGACACAGGAAACTCCAAGCAGTTCGGGTATCTTCAACCTCTGCGCTGTAGGCGCACATCCCTAACAAGGGGGGTGGGTGACTTCAGTCAACGTTAGTGAGGAATAAGTCATGGTTCATGCGTCATTCCCAAGCCATGTGACTCTGGTCGACGTGGGTCCGCGCGACGGTTTGCAGAACGAGAAACAGGCCGTCGGCACAGAACACAAGATCGAGCTCGTGCACCGGCTGCAAGAGGCTGGCTTGCGTGAGATCGAAGTCACCAGTTTCGTGAGTCCGAAGTGGGTGCCGCAGATGGCCGACAACGCGCAGGTGATGGCCGGGATGCAGCGCCGCGCCGGCGTGCGCTACTCGGTGCTCACGCCGAACCTGAAGGGCCTGGATGCAGCACTCGCAACGCGGCCCGACGAGATCGTGGTCTTCGGTGCGGCCACCGAGGCCTTCAGCCAGCGCAACATCAACTGCAGCATCGCCGAAAGCATCGAGCGCTTCGCGCCGGTGGTGGAGGCCGCGCATGCGCAGGGTCTGAAAGTGCGCGGTGCCATTTCATGTGCGCTCGGCTGCCCCTACCAGGGTGAGGTGAGTGCCGACGAAGTGGAGAACGTGGTGCGCTTGATGAAGGGCATCGGCGTGGACCACTGCGGTGTGGCCGACACCATCGGCGTGGGCACGCCGCGTGCCGTGCAGCATGCAATGGAACGCGCGCTGAAGCACTATCCGCTGGTCGAGGTGAGTGGCCATTTCCACGACACCTACGGGCAGGCCTTGTCCAACATCTACGCATGCCTGGAAATGGGCATTCACACCTTCGACGCGAGCGTGGCGGGCCTCGGCGGTTGCCCGTATGCGAAGGGTGCCACAGGCAATGTGGCGACAGAAGACGTGCTCTTCATGCTGAACGGTCTCGGCATCTCGACGGGCATCGACATCGACAAGCTGGTCGACGCCGGCGCGTACATCTCGGGCGTCATCGGCCGGCCGCCGGCGTCGCGTGTGGGCAAGGCCTTGTTGGCCAAACGGGAGAAGGCTGCAGCATGAGTGCCGATACAACGACCCCTCAAGCCCTGACCGCGAGCGATCGTCCGGAAGGCTTCAAGCGCGTGACCGAACTGCTCGCCGCGCTGGGCCACCCGCATGCGCCCGTGTACCTCGACGTCACCGCCCGCACGGCCCAAGAGGCAGCCGACGCGCTCGGTTTGCAGCTCGGCCAGATCGCCAAGAGCGTGATCTTCAAGCGCAAGCTCGACGGTGTGGCCGTGCTGGTGGTGACCTCCGGCGACCGCCGTGTCGATGTGGAGAAGGTGGCGGCCCTCACCGGTGCGGTGGGGCGGGCCGATGCCGACTTTGTCAAGGCGAGCACCGGCTTCAGCATCGGTGGCGTGTCACCGGTCGGTCACCTCACGCAGCCGGTCACGCTGATCGATCGCGAGCTGCTGCGCTTCGAGGAAATCTGGGCCGCCGCCGGCCACCCGAACGGCGTGTTCAAACTCACCCCGGCTCAACTGCAAGCAATGACCGGCGCGCCGCTCGCCGACGTGACGCCATGAAGAGTGGTGCCTGACCAAACTTGCCTGAGCGCGGATTGTTTCGCAAATATTGCGTAAGTACGCCGCCATGCTGGCGACCAACGGGACATGACCAGAACTTGCAGAAGGCTCTCCATGCACCCCGTCATCCAACGTCGTCGCCTGCTGGGAGGATTGGCACTTTCCGTGTTCGGCGGTGTGTCCCGGGCAGAGCCTTCGGCGAGCGGCTTCAGTCTGGTCGGCAAGACGCTCGACGGCCGCGCCTATGACCTCAGGCACGAGAAAGGCAAGGCGGTGCTGGTGTTCTTCTGGTCGACCGAGTGCCCGGTGTGCCGCGACAAGATGCCCGAGCTGCGCGCCAACTACGAAGCATGGCGCGACAAGGGTTTTCAGCTCGTCGCGGTGAGCGTGGACCGCAGCCTGGCAGAACTGAAGGACTACGACAGTGTGGTCAATCGCATGGTGCCGCCAGCGCAGCGCTTTCCCTTCCTGTGGCGCGGCGATGCGGTGCACAGCGACAGCTTCGGCCCCATCGCACGCACACCGACATCGTTCATCCTGGACCGGCAGGGTCGCGAAGTGAAACAAGTTCGGGGCCGCATCGATCCTTCACTGTGGGACGATATGGCCGAACTGGTGCTGACCTGACCACGATGCCTGCCACATCCTCCACCGCCGCCGTTCCGAGCCCCTGCATCAGCGTGTGCCGCATGGACGCGCGCAGCGGTCTTTGCGCGGGTTGCCTGCGCACGATCGAAGAGATCGCCGCGTGGTCGACGATGAGCGACGAGGCCAAGCGGGGCGTGTGGCTCCTGGTCGAGCAGCGTCAACCCGTCATACCGCTCTTTGCCACGCCACAGTCATGAAGCACCTGCGGTTCAGCTTCGACGTCGTGTCGCCCTACGCCTACTTGGCGTTCGAGCGCATGCCGCAGGTGCTGGAAGGTGTCAGCTACGAGGTGAGCTACGAACCTATCCTGCTCGCGGGGCTGCTGCAGCACTGGGGGCAGAAGGGTCCGGCAGAGATCGAGCCCAAGCGTGAGTGGACGTACCGGCAGATCATGTGGCTCGGGCACAGCCTTGGCGTGCCGGTGGAGATACCAGCCCAGCATCCGTTCAACCCGCTGGCTTTGCTGCGCTTGCTGCTGGCCAGCGCGCCGTCGGGCTACACACCGAATCGCTGGGCATGCGAGCAGGTGCTGCGCCATGTCTGGCTCGGTGGTGGCGATGCCAACGACGCGGAGCGGCTCGCGTCGTTGACGCAAGTGTTGTCGCCGCAGCGTGACCCGAGCGGCAGTGAGGTGAAAGACGAGTTGAAGGCAGCCACTGTGGAGGCGGCGGCACGCGGCCTTTTCGGCGTGCCCACGATCGAAGTCGATGGCCGTGTTTTCTGGGGCCTGGACGGGCTCGAAATGCTGTCGGCCTACCTGCGTGGCGATGCATGGTTCGAGGGGCCGCAATGGGCCGGTGCCGCCGCGGTGCCGGTGGGTGTCCGCAGAACTCCAAAGGCGACTTGAGGAGCCTCGCTCGTTGATGGAGCAAGCCAGCAGCGGCCTGCCTCGCAGAACGCCCCCCGCGTAAATACTGATCTCGAAAGCCCTGTAGATCTCGCATGAAGAAATGCGACGTCAGGGTTGCACCCTAGTTTGTCAGCTTCGCATCAGCGTGGCGTCAGCGCGTGGTCAGAGCGTGCCGTGAAGATGCGCCCAGCCTCATCTGTCATGAGGTGCCCCAACGAGGAGAGAGATTCATGGCAACTGCATCCGCGGTCGGCAAACCGATGACGAAAGAGGAAAAGAAGGTCATCTTCGCCTCCAGTCTCGGCACCGTTTTCGAGTGGTACGACTTCTACCTGTACGGCACGCTGGCCGTCATCATCGGCAACCAGTTCTTCTCGGCGCTCGACCCCGCTTCGCGCACGATCTTCTCGCTGCTCGCGTTTGCTGCCGGCTTCATCGTGCGCCCCTTCGGCGCGCTTGTGTTCGGCCGCCTGGGCGACATGATCGGCCGCAAGTACACCTTCCTGGTGACCATCCTGATCATGGGCTTGTCGACCTTCATCGTCGGCCTGTTGCCCAACTACGCATCGATCGGCCTGGCGGCTCCCGTCATCCTGATCGGCCTGCGCATGCTGCAAGGCCTGGCGCTCGGTGGTGAGTACGGCGGTGCCGCTACGTATGTGGCCGAGCACGCACCTCATGGCAAGCGTGGCGCGTTCACTTCGTGGATCCAGACCACGGCGACGCTGGGCCTGTTCCTGTCGCTGCTGGTGATTCTCGGTACGCGCACGGCGATGGGCGAAGCGGCCTTTGCCGAATGGGGCTGGCGCATTCCGTTCCTGGTCTCGGTGATCCTGCTCGGCGTCAGCGTCTGGATTCGCTTGAGCATGAACGAATCGCCTGCCTTCAAGAAGATGAAGGAAGAGGGCAAGACCTCGAAGGCACCGCTGACCGAATCGTTCGGCCAGTGGAAGAACCTGAAGATCGTGATCCTCGCGCTGGTGGGCCTCACGATGGGCCAGGCCGTGGTCTGGTACACGGGCCAGTTCTATGCGCTGTTCTTCCTGACCGGCGCACTGAAGGTCGATGGCGCCACCGCCAACATCATGATCGCGATCTCGCTGATCATCGGCACACCTTTCTTCATCGTGTTCGGCACGCTGTCGGACAAGATCGGCCGCAAGCCCATCATCATGGCCGGCTGCCTGATCGCGGCACTGACCTACTTCCCGCTGTTCAAGGCGCTGACCGAAGCGGCCAACCCCGACCTGGCAGCTGCGCAGGCCAAGAACAAGGTGGTCGTCGTGGCCGACCCGGAGCGTTGCTCGTTCCAGTTCAACCCGACGGGTACCGCCAAGTTCACCAGCTCGTGCGACATCGCCAAGCAGGTGTTGTCGGCTGGCTCCGTGAGCTACGACAACGAAGCAGCGCCCACGGGCACCGTCGCGCAGATCAAGATCGGCGACAAGGTCATCCCGGGTTTCGAGTCGAAGGGCATGTCACCGGATGACGTGAAAAAGGCAGATGCTGATTTCAAGAAGGCCATCTCGACAGCGCTGAAGGAGGCCGGCTACCCCGCCAAGGCCGACCCGGAGAAGATGAACAAGCCGCTGATCGTGGCCATCCTCACCTTGCTCGTGATCTACGTGACCATGGTCTACGGCCCGATCGCGGCGATGCTGGTTGAGATGTTCCCGACCCGCATCCGCTACACCTCGATGAGCTTGCCGTACCACATCGGCAACGGCTGGTTCGGCGGCCTGCTGCCTGCTACCGGCCTGGCCATCGTGGCGCAGACGGGCAACATGTACAACGGTCTCTGGTACCCGATCATCTTTGCAAGCATCACCTTCGTGGTGGGCATGCTGTTCGTGAAGGAAACCAAGGACGTGGACATCTACGCCAAGGACTGATCTCAGGGCCGGAGTCCCGGCGAAGGCCCGAGCATTGCAAATGCGAGGGCCAACGCCGGCTTGTCTCCGGCTTGACATCCTTCAACGAAAGAACTGAAGCATGTGGAAGTACGTTGTGGGGTTCGTGGCCTTTTCTGCGCTCGTCATCTGGGTGCTCGGCAAGGGCGGTGACATCGACATGAGCGGCGAGAAGCACAGTGTTGATGTGGCACCAGCGGCCTCGGCCGCGTCGAACTAGACGACACGACCCTCGCTCTGCGGAAAGCCGGACAGTCTCAGGACTGAGCCGGCTTTTTCGTTTCTGGTGGAGGCGTGTCCGACGGAAGCTCTTGCAGCTGAGCCAGGCAGACCATGCAGACGCAACGGTCATACTGCTCGCGCAGCATCTGCGTGGTGGCAGCCGACAGCTTGAACTGACCGCATGCGCAAGGCATGGGCTCCTTGACGCCGCAGTGAAACGCGCCGCCGCAGCGCGGGCAGGTCGCGTTGAGTGTCACCTCAGGTGCGACGGCGGCGTGACAGCACCGCCGTGGCGAGTCCGAGGCCCGTCAGCCACATCCAGCCGAGTGCTCCGCCGCCGGAGTCTTCTCCGGAAGAGGGTGTTGCGGGTGGTGGGGTGGTGCCGCCCGCGACCGAACCGTTCAGCGTGACGGCGCGGGTGAAGGCGACGGTGCCTTGCTTCAGAGAGAGGGTCAGCGTGCGGGTCTCCGCCGTCGTGCTGGTAGGCGTATAGGTGACCGAGAACGAGCAGGTGCCTGCAGGTGCGAGTGTCGAGCCGCAGCCGCTGCCGCGCGTGAACGCTGTCGTGCCCGAGCCCAGGCTGATGCCGGTGATCTGCAGGTTGTCGGTGGTGGCCAGGGAATGGTGGAGCGTCACCGTCTTGCTCACCGATGTGCCCGACGCGGCTGATGCGAAAGCCAGTGCGCTCGTTGAAAGCCCCGGCGCCGTGACCTTGGGTGTGTCCGCAAGGTAAGCCGCGATGTTCTGCACCTGATCGACGTCGAGCCCCTTGAATTCGCTCATCGCCGCTTGCGTGGCAATCGCGTTCCCGAAACGGCCGATCGCGGTGTCGTAGCTGATGTCGGCGAACCCGCCGGCGGTGGTGCTGTCGCCGGAGATCTTCTTGCGCCGGTCCTGCACGCTACCGTGGCAGTTCATGCAGGCGTGGGTCAGGTTGGCGTCGGGCGCGGCGTTGGGCGTGTCTTCGAACAGCGTCTTGCCCAGCGTGGCGTCGCCTGTCGTCTGCGCGCTGCTCGGCGCGGCCCACAGGGCCAGGCAGGCAAGCGCTGCTCCAGCGAGAAGCCAGCGGGTCGGGATTCGTTCGAGAAAATTCATGGATGGAAGGGCGCCACCGCCCCCCAGAGCTTCCGGATGCATGCATTTCATCGTGCCGGCTCGTTGGCGTCCGTGCGAGGTTGTTACGCCGTGTGTGGCCAGGTGCTGAATGGCCGACTGCCTTCCCGTGGGGGCGATCACCTGTGGTGTGCGGTGTTTGGCATGCCACAGCTGCGTGCCGCGTTGCCGCCCGTCACGCCAGGATGCTTCTGCTTACGCGCAGTGGCATGCATCCAACGAGATTGCCGATGCTTCGAGGGCTTGTGAGGCAAGAACGGCAGCTGCATCGCTAAGCTCCCTGGCTGCCGCGCGGCCGTGGGGCCCGGGCCATTGCAAACAAGGAAAAGACCATGAACCGCAACCCGCTCGATCACATCAACATCCGCACAGTCGTGTGCACTGCGCTCGCTGTGTTGGCCATGGGAAGTGCCCACGCGCAGAATACGGGCGCCCCGTCGTATGCAGGCGCATCGCTCGCATCTACCGACTACGGCACCGGCCTGAAGGTTTTTCTGGGCGGCAAGATCACACCGATCTTCGGCTGGGAAGGTCAGATCACCAGCTTCGGCTCCGAAGAGTACCGGCCCGGCTACAAGCACTCGGCCACGGCCATCGGCGCGTCGGGCACGGCACGCTTTCCGCTGAATGCCAGCCTCAGCGCCTTCGGCAAAGCAGGCTTGCATTACGTGCAGCCGAGGCAGAGCGGGCTAGGCGCGAGCGATCCCGACAGTTCGATCGAGCTGGGCCTCGGAGCCGGCCTGACCTGGAACTTCTCGCACACGGCTGCGATGCGCTTCGAGCTGGAGAACATCGGCGGCTCGGACGGCAACTTCGCCTCCGTGGGCGTGCAGTTCAGCTTCTAACGGACTGAGGTATCGAAGCCAAGCCGCGATGCCGCTAGGGCAAGCGTAGCGATGCCCCATCAAGCAACGCCCGCGGAACCGGCTCTGCCGGGCCGCTGGGTGGCGCCCCTCGGGGGCAGGAGCGCTAGCGACTGGGGGGCCCAAATACTTCTTTATGCTGCTCGCGCAACACGTTCTTCTGCACCTTGCCCATCGCATTGCGCGGTAGCTCGGGCACGACGTAGACGCGCTTGGGCACCTTGAAGTTGGCGATGCGGCTCTTCAGGGCATTGACGATGGCCGCATCGTCCAGCGAAGCCCCGGGCTGGGCCACGACCACGGCCACGCCGGCTTCGCCGAAATCCGGGTGCGGCACGCCGACGACGGCGCTTTCGGCGACACCCGGCATCTCGTTGATGAAGCCTTCGATCTCGGCAGGGTAGACGTTGTAGCCGCCCGAGATGATGAGGTCCTTGCTGCGGCCGACGATGCAGACGTAGCCGCGCTCATCGATCTTGCCCACGTCGCCGGTCTTGAACCAGCCGTCGTCGGTGAATTCTTCTTTCGTCTTCTCGGGCATGCACCAGTAGCCGGCGAATACGTTCGGTCCCTTTACCTCGATGCCTCCCACTTCGTTGGCGGCGCAGACGTTGCCGCGCTCGTCACGCACCCGCAGCTGCACGCCGGGCAGCGGGAAGCCCACGGTGTTGCCGCGGCGCTCGCCGTCTTTCGGGTCGTAGGGGTTGGACGTGAGCATGGCGGTCTCGCTCATGCCGTATCGCTCGAGGATGGTGTGGCCGGTGCGTTCTCGCCATGCATTGAAGGTCTCGATCAGCAACGGCGCCGAGCCGGCGACGAAGAGCCGCATGTTGCGGCAGGCTTCGCGCGTGAGCCCGGGTTCGGCCAGCAGCCGAACGTACAGTGTCGGCACGCCCATGAACACCGTGGCTTCGGGCAGGCGCGCGACCACAGCCTTGGGATCGAACTTCGACAGCCAGATCATCTTGCTGCCGTTGAGCAGCGCACTATGCGCGGCGACGAAGAGGCCGTGCACATGGAACAGTGGCAACGTGTGGATCAGCACGTCGCCCGGCCGCCAGCCCCAGTATTCCTTCAGCGTCTGCGCGTTGCTCAGGATGTTGCCATGCGTGAGCATCGCGCCCTTGCTGCGCCCGGTGGTGCCGCTGGTGTAGAGGATGCAGGCCAGGTCGTCGGCCTGGCGTTGCACCGGCGTGTGCTGATCGCTGTGGTGCGCAGCGCGTTCGAGGAGGCTCCCGCTGCGGTCTTCGTTGAGCGTGAACACGTGCGTGCAGCCGGCCTTGAACGCGATCTGGCTGACCCAGCCGAAGTTCTTGCCCGAGCACACCACGACCGCGGGCTCGGCGTTGCCGATGAAGTACTCGATCTCGGCGGCCTGGTACGCGGTGTTGAGTGGCAGGTAGACATAACCTGCACGCAGCACGGCGAGATACAGCATCAGCGCCTCGACCGATTTCTCGGTCTGCACCGCGATGCGGCTGCCGGCAGGCAGGCCGAGCGCGGCGAACAGGTTGGCCATCATCGCGGTGGCGCGTTCAAGATCACGCCAGCTGTAGAGGGCCGGCGTGCCGTCCGCAGTCTCGATCGCAGTGCTGTCCAGGTCGTGAGGAAACTGGCCGCGCAGCGCGGCAAAGAGGCTGTGGTTCATGGGTCCCCGATGTTCTTGTTCTTGCTCTCGTTGAGCTGTTCGAGCTTATTCGAGCGTGGCACCGGAGCGTTTCACCACATCGGCCCAGCGCTTGATTTCGCTGCTGACGAATTTACCGAAGGCATCGCCATAGAGGTTGGGCGTGTCGGTGCCCAGGCCGTTCCAGGTCTTCTTCAGCTCGTCGGAGCCGAGCGCCTTGGCCAGTTCGGTGCGCATGGCTTCGACCAGCTCTTTCGGCGTGCCCTTGGGTGCCCACAGGCCGTACCAGGTGGCCACCTGGTAGCCGGGTACGCCTGCTTCGATGGTGGTGGGAATCTCCGGGAAGCCGGGGGCGCGTTTTTCAGCTGCAACGGCCAGCGCCTTGATGCGGCCGTTCTTGATGTGCGACGCCGATGAACCCAGGCCGTCGAACATCATGTCGACCTGCCCGGCGATCAGGTCTTGCAGCGCGGGGCCCGCGCCACGGTATGGAATGTGGGTGATGAAGGTCTTGGTCTGCAGCTTGAAGAGCTCGCCGGCGAGGTGGTGCGAGGTGCCGTTGCCGGCCGAGCCATAGTTGAGCTTGCCGGGGTTCTTGCGCACGTAGTCGAGAAAATTGGTGAGGTCCTTGACGGGCACGCGGGTTGGGTTGACCACGATCACCTGCGGCACGCTCGAGATCAAGCCGACGGGGATGAAATCGGTCTCGAGGTTGTATTCGAGCTTGGGGTACATCGCCGGTGCAATCGCGTGGTGCACCGCGCCCATGAAGAAGTTGTAGCCATCGGGTGCGGCCTTCGACGCGAGGGTGGCGCCCAGCGTGCCACCGGCACCACCCCGGTTGTCATTGAGAAACTGCTTGCCGGTGTTGCGGCTCAGGATGGCGGTGAGCGGCCGCGCAAACGCGTCTGTGCCGCCCCCGGCAGGGAAGGGCACCACGACGTTCACCGGGCGGTTCGGCCAGCCTGCCTGTGCAGCGACCCAGGGGCTGCCGAGCACGGCAGCGGCGCCGGCGGTGCCGCGCAGTGCGGTGTTGAGAAAGCGGCGGCGCGAGGCGGTGGTGTGAGAGTCGTGGGTCATGGTGTTCTCCCGAGAATCTGTGTGCAGTTGGAATGGGTGGAGAGGTTCAGATCAGCCCGGCGACTGCGCGCGAATGCGCGACTTCACCGTTCACGAACTGTTCGTGGCTTGCTTCGATTTTCTGCAGATCGTAGAGGTAGTTGACCATCATGCCGCAGGACTGCTTCAGCCCCTTGCGTGACAGGTCGCCCATGGGGTTGAGGCGCTCCAGGCGGGCGCCATTGTCGAGGTGGAAACGCGCGACGGCATCGCCCTTCGACGTGGTGGCATGGTGGATCAGATACACCGCGCAGAGGCGGCTCAAAGCTTCGTGGTCGGGCTCGGACATCGATTGCAGAAAGCTTGTGTTGGCCAGCGCGCCGAGATCACCGCCGGTGGTGGCCAGCAGCTGCTTGCGCGACTCGGTGATGCGCTCCGCGGTGCCGCGCCGAAGGCCGGTGGGCGGTTCGCTGTCGTTCTGCAGCCAGCTTGCAAAACCAGGGATGGGCGACAAGGTGCAGAAGCGCTTGAGCTGCGGCAGTTCGCGCTGCAGTTGTTCGGCCACACGCTTGATCAAAAAGTTGCCGAGCGAGACGCCGCGCAGCCCCGGCTGGCAGTTGCTGATGGAATAGAACGCGGCCACCTTGAACTGGTCTGGCGTGAGCGGTTTGGCCTGCTTGTCGATCAGCGGTGCGATGGCCGCCGGCATCTCGGGCAACAGCGCCACCTCGACGAAGATCAGGGGCTCGTCGGGCAGTTGCGGGTGGAAGAACGCGAAGCAGCGGCGGTCGGGCTGCAGGCGACGGCGCAAATCGTCCCAGCCGTCGATCTCGTGCACGGCTTCGTGTCGAATGATCTGCTCGAGCAGCTGCGCGGGCGAGCCCCAGTCGACCTTCTGCATCTGCAGAAAGCCGGGGTTGAACCATGACGACAGCAGGTGCAGGAAGTCGCTCTCCAACGCGCGCAGCTCGGGCTGCACGCCGACGCGCGCGAGCAGCTTGCGTCGCATCGAGACGATCTGTGCCGTGCCGCCCGGTGTGCGGTTGATGCGGCGAAGCAGCTCCTGCCGCGGCGGCTCGGCCAGGTGGGTCAGGCGAATCAGGTTCTCGGCCGATGGGTCTTGCGCATACGCCTGCGCAATCGACAACACGGCTTGCGGATCAGGGCTGAAATCGCGCGACAGGCGGCTGAAGAAGCCGCCTTGCTGGTCGTCGGGCAGCGCGCTGAAGCGTGCCACCAGCTGGCGTGCAATGGCCACGCTGTTGGCTTCGCCGCGCTCGGACAGCAGGCGCTTGCAATCGAGCATCAGGCTGCGCAGCTGGCGATCGTCGCCAACGCGGCGGGCTGCAGATTTCAAGCCGTCAAGCATGCCGTTGTCCTGTCAGTTTTTCGTGGGCGCGCAGTGCCTTCAGCGCACTCAGCTGCGCCATCAGGTGATCGTGCATCAGCCGCTCGGCGCGTTCTGCGTCGCGCTGTTCGATCGCGGCAATCAGCACACGGTGTTCGTTGATCGAGTCTTCGACGCGGCCCGGCAGGTTGAGCTGCCGACCACGCAGCAGGCGCAGGAAGGTGCGCAAGTCGTTGGTGGTGCGATCGAGCCAGCGGTTGGCGGCCAGCGCCTGCACGCTGCTGTGGAACTCGTGGTTGGCGCGGTAGTAGCCGTCGATGTTGTGCGCGGCGGCATGGATCTCGAGGTTGTCGTGCAGGTGGCGCAAACGGGCGATGCCCTCCGGTGTGGCTTTGCGTACCGCTTCGTGGGCGCAGCGGCCTTCGAGCAGGGCCATCACGGGGAACAGCTCATCGGCATCGTCTTCCGACATTTCGGTGACGCGGCAACCCTGGCGTGGCACCAGCTGCATCAGGCCTTCGGAGGCCAGCACCTTGAGCGCTTCGCGCAGCGGCGTGCGGCTGATCTGCCACTCGTTGGCCAGCGCCAGTTCGTCGATCCATTGGCCGGGCACCAGCTGCCGTTCGAACACCATGTGCCGCAGTCGGGTCGCCACTTCTTCGTGCAGTGAAGCAGGGCGCAGCGGCGTGGCATCGACCATGGTGTGAGGGCCTCGAAGGGAGCGGATTCCGCAAAGCGGCTGACGCGACTCTAGAGTCAATAATTCATAATTACAAGCCTTCAGAAGCGCAGGTTTCCTCCGCGAAAACCCTTTCTCGACCATCGCTTTGCCTTGTGTCTGCGCCTGCGAGTCCTATGCTTGATGCGGTGCAACAAGAGGGGCAGATTCATGGTCGGTGAAGCCACGTCGCTAGACAGAAATCCCGATGGCACGGTGCTCTACATCGAAGACCAGGAGGTGAATGCCTTGCTCGTCGAAGCGCAGTTGGCAGCCACCTTGCCGAACGTGCGCCTGATCAAGGCGAGCACCGGGACCGAAGGCGTGCGCTTGGTGCGCTCCGAACACCCCGACCTCGTCTTGCTGGACATGCACCTACCGGACCTCGGGGGTCTAGAGGTGGTGCGCGCGCTGACGCTGGAAATTTCGGAAGGCCTGAAGGTCGCCCTGCTGACTGCCGACCATCTGTCGATGGACATCCTCAAGGCCATGAGTTTGGGTGCCTATGAGTACTGGGTCAAACCGATCAGCTCGACCCAGCTGGAAAAAGGTGTTCGGCGCGGACTGGCGAGCGCGTATGCCGATCCACGGCACTGGTCGCTCGAATCACGCCGCCTGCACGGGCGGCACAAGGCGTCGCACTGAGCGGCGCTTGGGCTTGGTAGCGCCTTAGCGCAGCAGCGAGGCTTCCAGCCGCGTCACCATGTCGATCAGGCGAGGGCGCACCTCGTTGAGCAGGTACTCGCGCGAGAGGTTGAACGACGGCCCGCCGCAGTTGATGGCCATGGGTGGCAAGCCGCCGCCGGGCTGGAAGGCGCGCGCGATGCCGTTCACGTCTTTCTGCCACTCTCCGAAGGAGCAGGTCACGCCCAGGGTGCTGTAGTCGTTGACGGCGCGGTCGACACCATCGCGGATCTCCGGCCACGCCACTTCATCGATCTCCTGGATGCGCTCCATGAAGTCTTGCCGCTCGCGCTCCGAGATGACGGCGAGCCAGGCGCGGCCGATGGCCGAGGTGGCGACCGGAATGCGTGAACCCACGTCGAGGCTCAGYGTGAGTGCTGCAGAACTGCGGCAGTTCTCGACATAGATCATCGACAGCCGATCGCGCGTGCCCAGCGAGACCATCGAGCGCGACGCATCGGCCAGCTCTTGCATCATCGGGCGGGCGATCTGCCGCACGTCGAGCCGTGCCAGCATCGCGCTGCCCAGCGACAGCGTGGCCGTGCCCAGGCGGTACTTGCCGCTCTCTTCGACCTGGATCAGGTAACCCAGCTTGGTGAGCGTGGAGGTAAGCCGCGACACCGTCGATTTGGGCAGGCGGCAGCGCTGCGCGATCTCCTGGTTGCCGAGCGCCTTGTCGCCTGAACGGAAGCACGAGAGCACGTCCAACCCACGCGCCAGCGCGGTGACGAAATGGCGGTCTTCCTTGGTCTTCGGGCCTGGCTTGCTGACGTGCGGGCTGCGCTCAACCTTGGCGAACTTGCTCAGTGTTTCCATCTTCCTCATTCCCTGCGGTGGCGCGCAAAGTGGAACATAAATCTGCAAACGGATGCTCGTGACATTCCCGAACCTTGTCGCCGATGCGTATGCCATTTGCCCATTGTTCACCTGCGGGAGGAGCTCACTTCCTCGGTAGAGACCGCAAGTTGACAGCATCTCGCCCGAGCAGAACAATCGCGGATCGTCTTTTCATGCGGAACATAGTTCTGCATAGCAGAACGATGCGTCAACCGGCCATCCACGAGAGATTCCCATGGACCTGACCTTTACACCTGAAGAACAAGCCTTCCGCGAAGAGGTGCGCAGCTTCGTCAAAGCCAAGCTGCCGGAATCCATTCGCCACAAGGTGGTGAACAGCCTGCGCCTCTCGCGAGAAGACCACGTGCTGTGGCAACGCACGCTGCATGAGCGCGGCTGGGGCGGCCCCGGTTGGGCCAAGGAATTCGGCGGCCCAGGCTGGAATGCCGTCGAGCAGTACATCTTCGAAGAAGAGTGCGCCGCCGCCGGCGCGCCGCGTCTCATTGCCTTCGGCATCAAGATGGTGGCGCCGGTGATCATGGCCTTCGGCTCGCCCGAACAGCAGCAGCGCTTCTTGCCCGACATCAGCTCGGCGCGCAAATGGTGGTGCCAGGGCTACTCGGAGCCGGGCGCCGGCTCCGACCTCGCGTCGGTCAAGACCCGCGCGGTGCGTGGCGTGGATGCGCAGGGCGACCACTTCATCGTCAACGGCCAGAAGACATGGACCACGCTCGGCCAGTACGCCGACTGGATCTTCTGCCTGGTGCGCACCGACCCGCAGGCCAAGGCTCAGCGCGGCATCAGCTTCCTGCTGATCGACATGAAGACCCCCGGGATCACCGTGCGGCCGATCATCACGCTCGATGGCGCGCACGAGGTCAACGAAGTCTGGTTCGAGGACGTGCGCGTGCCGGCCGAGAACCTGATCGGCGAAGAGAACAAGGGCTGGACTTACGCGAAGTTCTTGCTCGGCCACGAGCGCAGCAACATCGCCGGCATCGGCATCGCCAAGCGCGAACTCGGCCGCCTGAAGCGCATCGCCGCGACCGAGCAGAAAAGAGGCCGGCCGCTGCTCGAAGACCCGTTGTTCTCCGCCAAGGTGGCGCAGGTCGAGATCGATCTTCTGGCGCTGGAGATGACCAACCTGCGTGTGCTGTCCGAAGAGAAGGCCCAGAAGACGCCAGGCCCGGCGGCATCGATCCTGAAGATCAAGGGCACCGAGATCCAGCAGGCCATCACCGAACTGCTGGTGCAGGCGGTCGGGCCGTATGCGCTGCCCTTCGTGCGAGAGGCCATTGCCGCCAACTACGAAGGCGATCACATCGGGCCGAGTTATGCCGCGCCGCTCGGCGCGCACTACTGCAATATGCGCAAGCTGTCGATCTTCGGGGGCTCCAACGAGATCCAGAAGAACATCATTTCCCAGCAATTGCTCGGCTTGTGACAGCCCCAAGGACTCGGCATGCCGAGTCCGCCCCCCGAGGGGAGCAAAAGAACCTCGGGAGCGGCGCTCGGCCCTTTTGGAGAAAGTAAATGGACTTCAGCTTCAGCGAAGAGCAGCAACAGCTGCAAGACGCCATCACCCGCTTCGTTCAAGGCGATTACAGCTTCGAGCGACGCAAGGGCATCATCGCGAGCCCTGAAGGCTGGAGCCGCGAGGTGTGGCAGGGCCTGGGCGATCTGGGCGTGCTGGCGATGAACGTGCCCGAGGCGCATGGCGGCCTGGGCTATGGGCCGGTCGAGACGCTGCTGGCGATGCAGTCGGTCGGCCCCGCCATGCTGTGCGAGCCGCTGCTCGAAAGCGCGGTGATCGCGACGGCGCTGGTGCGTGACTTTGGCAGCTCCGAGCAGCAAGCGGAGCTGCTGCCTGCCATGGCCTCGGGCGAGCGCATCGTGGTGCTGGCCCATGGCGAAGCCGCTGCACGCGGCGATGCGGCCTGGGTCGAGACAACGGCCAGGCAAAGCGGCGCTGGCTATGTGCTGAACGGCCACAAGGCCGTGGTGCTTCTTGCGTCGGCTGCCGATGAACTGCTGGTCTCGGCGCGCAGCGAAGGCGCGGCCGGCGATGCGACGGGTGTCAGCGTCTTCCGCGTCCCGCGCAACACACCGGGGCTCGAGCTGAGGGCGTACCCGACACTCGACGGACGGCGCGCCGCTGAAGTGGCCCTGCGTGACGTCAACGTGCCCGCCAGCGCATGCCTCGGCACCCCAGGCGCCGCCTTGCCCGCCATCGCGCGTGCGTTGGACATCGGCCTGGCCGGCCTCTGCGCCGAAGCGCTGGGCGTGATGGAAGCCACCGTCAACGCGACCGTTGAATACCTGAAGACCCGCCAGCAGTTCGGCCAGCCGATCGGCCGCTTCCAGGCCTTGCAACACCGCACGGCCGACATGCTGCTGCAGCTGGAGCAGTCACGCTCCATGGCTTATCTCGCGGCAATGAACTGCGCGCTTGCCGACGATGGGCAACGCCACCGCACGCTGTCGGCCGCCAAGGTGGTGATCGGCAACGCGTGCCGCTTCATCAGCCAGCAGGCGGTGCAACTACACGGCGGCATGGGTATGACGGACGAGCTCAATGTGAGCCACTTCTTCAAGCGCCTGATGGCCTTCGAGCTGAGCTTCGGCGACACTGACTCCCACCTGCAGCGATTCGCCGAGCTGAGCCAGCGCGACGTGCCGCAGGCCGCCTGATCAACGAGACCCAAGAGACCCACCATGTCTTCCACCAAAGCCGCTTTCCATTGGGACGATCCGCTGCTGCTCGACCAGCAGCTCACGAGCGACGAGCGCGCGATTCGCGACGCCGCCAATGCCTACGCGCAAGGTAAGCTCGCACCGCGCGTGCTCGAAGCCTTTCGCCACGAGAAGACCGACCCTTCCATCTTTCGTGAGATGGGTGAGCTGGGCCTGTTGGGGCCGACCATCCCCGAGCAATATGGCGGGTCGGGCCTCAACTACGTGTGCTACGGCCTGATTGCACGCGAGGTGGAGCGTGTCGACTCGGGCTACCGCTCGATGATGAGCGTGCAGTCATCGCTGGTGATGGTGCCGATCAACGAATTCGGTAACGAGGCCACCAAGCAGAAGTACCTGCCGAAGCTGGCCTCGGGCCAGTGGATCGGCTGCTTCGGCCTGACCGAGCCGGATCACGGCTCCGACCCGAGCAGCATGGTCACGCGTGCGAAGAAAGTCGCCGGCGGCTACAGCCTCACCGGCGCCAAGATGTGGATCAGCAACAGCCCCATCGCCGATGTGTTCGTCGTGTGGGCCAAGGACGATGAAGGCGCGATCCGCGGCTTCGTGCTCGACAAAGGCGCCAAGGGTTTGTCGGCGCCCGCCGTGCACGGCAAGGTGGGCCTGCGTGCTTCCATCACTGGCGAGATCGTGATGGACAACGTGTTCTGCCCCGAAGAGAACGCCTTCCCCGAAGTGCGTGGACTTAAAGGCCCGTTCACCTGCCTCAACAGCGCGCGCTACGGCATTGCCTGGGGCGCGTTGGGTGCGGCTGAAGACTGCTGGTTCCGCGCTCGCCAGTACGTGCTCGACCGCAAGCAGTTCGGCCGCCCGCTCGCGGCCAACCAGCTCATCCAGAAGAAGCTCGCCGACATGCAGACCGAGATCACCATGGGCTTGCAAGGCTGCCTGCGCCTGGGCCGCATGAAGGACGAAGGCACGGCTGCCGTCGAGATCACCTCGATCATGAAGCGCAACTCCTGTGGCAAGAGCCTCGACATCGCCCGCTTGGCGCGCGACATGATGGGTGGCAATGGCATCAGCGATGAGTTCGGCGTGGCGCGCCACCTGGTCAACCTCGAAGTGGTGAACACCTACGAGGGCACGCACGACGTGCACGCGCTGATCCTTGGCCGCGCGCAAACCGGGATCGCTGCCTTCTCGAACTGAGGGCCTCGGCACTCATGACTAAAGCGGGCTTCGGCCCGCTTTTTCTTTGAGCTTTTGGGTGGTTGACGCAATTACTATACAAACGTATAGTAATTGCATGGCACGCCCTTCCCAGAACGTGGATCAACTGCTGCTCGATGCCGGCCTCGAGCTGCTGCCGCTCACCGGCTGCGCGGGCCTATCGGTGCGCCGGCTCACCGAACACGCCGGAGTCAACCTCGGCATGTTTCACTATCACTTCAAGAACAAGGACAACTTCATTCGCGCCGTCTTGCAGCGCGTCTATGAAGAGATGTTCTCGGAACTCACGCTGAAGGTGAACCCCCAGCGTTCACCACTCGACAACCTGCGTGACGCCGTGAGCGTGCTGGCCCGCTTCGCGCGTGACCGCCGCACACTGGTGCTGCGCATCGCCGCCGATGCGATGGCCGGTGAAGCACTCGCCGCCGACTTTCTGCGCGCCAACCTGCCTCGACACCTGCACGTGATCGGCGGGTTGCTGATGCAGGCACAGCAGGCCGGGCTGCTGGTTCCGCTGCCGCCACTCAACGCGATCGCCTTCCTGTTTGGTGCTGTCGGTGCGCCGATCCTCTTCGGTGCCGCGATGCAGCAGCACACCGATGTGACCACCGCGGAAAGCATCGACGGGATGGTGCTCTCCGACGCCGCCATCGCGCAGCGCGTGGACCTCGCTCTGCGCGGATTGTCTGCACCCTCTGCCGGGAGATCACCATGAGACTTCTGTTTGTTGGCGTCATGGCGCTGTTCGTTACGGCATGCGCGAAGCCGCCGGCCGACGTCTACCCTGGCTATGCGGAAGGCGAGAACGTACGGCTCTCGGCACCGATCAGCGGCACGCTGACGAAGCTGCTGGTGCAGCGTGGCGACACGGTCGCGGCCGCTGCCCCCGCTTTCGTGCTCGAACAGGAAAGCGAGCGCTCGGCGCGGCAAGAGGCCGAGTCGCGGGTGCAGCAGGCACAGGCTCAGCTGGCCAACCTGAAGCTCGGCCGCCGGCCTGAAGAGTTGCAGGCCTTGCGGGCACAGTTGTCGCAGGCGCAGGCGGCGCTGAAGCTGTCGACGAACGAGTTTGCCCGTGCGAGCCAGTTGGTTGCCGAAAAATTCAACTCACCGGCCACGCTCGACCAGGCACGCGCGGCGGTCGAGCGCGATCAGGCCAGCGTGAACGAAATCAACGCGCAGCTGCGGCTTGCGAGCCAGGGCAGCCGCCAGAACGAGATCGCCGCTGCGCAGCAGGAAGTCAACGCTGCCAAGGCGCAGCTCGCGCAGGCCGAGTGGCGCGTGCAGCAGAAGACGCAACGCATCCCCATCGCAGGCGACGTGGTCGACCTGCTTTACCGCGAAGGTGAATGGGTGCCACAGGGCAGCCCGATCCTGAGCCTGCTGCCGCCCGCCAATGTGAAGGCGCGGTTCTTCGTGCCGCAGCCGGTGCTGGGCCAGATTGCGCTCGGCCAGACGGTGCAGCTGCACTGCGATGGCTGCCCGGCGCCCATCGCAGCCAAAGTGAGCTTCATCGCGCGCGAGGTCGAGTTCACTTCGCCCATCATCTACAGCAAGGAGAACCGCGCGGCGCTGGTGTTCATGGTCGAAGCGCGGCCGAGTGCCGAAGACGCACGCCGTCTGCATCCCGGCCAACCGCTGGAAGTTCGCCTGTGAGCGATGCCGTCGTCATCGACGTGCGCGGGTTGACCAAGCGATACGGCGATCGTGTCGTGGTCGACCATTTCGACATGCAGGTGCCGCAAGGGCGCATTTACGGCTTTCTCGGCCCCAACGGCAGCGGCAAGACAACGACCATCCGCATGCTGTGCGGGCTGCTCACGCCCGACGAAGGCGAGGGCACCTGCCTGGGCTACGACATTCGCACCGAAGCGGCGCTGATCAAGCGGCAGGTCGGCTACATGACCCAGCGTTTCGGCCTGTACGAAGACCTTAGCATCGAGGAAAACCTCGACTTCATCGCCCGCGTGTACGACGTGCCCGATCGCAAGCGCAAGGTGAGCGACACGCTGGAGCGCCTCGGCCTCGGCACGCGGCGCAAGCAGCTGGCGGGCTCGCTGTCGGGCGGCTGGAAGCAGCGGCTTGCGCTTGCCGCCTGTCTGATCCACGAGCCGAAGCTGTTGCTGCTGGACGAGCCGACCGCCGGCGTCGACCCTGCCGCGCGCCGCGACTTCTGGGACCAGATCCACGACCTGGCTGCCGCTGGTTTGACGGTGCTCGTGTCCACGCACTACATGGACGAAGCCGAGCGCTGCCACGAGCTGGCCTACATCTCGTACGGCAAGCTGCTGACGCGCGGCACGGTGGCCGAGGTGATCGCCGGGGCGAACCTGACGACGTGGTCCATCGCTGGCGCCAACCTGGTCGAGGTCGGTCATGAACTGCGCGACGCACCGGGCATCAAGACGGTGGCGCCGTTTGGCGCGACGCTGCACGTCAGCGCCGACAGCAGCGAGTCCCTCGAGCGCGCCACGGCATCGTTGAAAGACCGCGGGCTGAAGATCGAAACCATCGAGCCCAGCCTCGAAGATGTGTTCATCGCGCTTATGCGGGACGCGCAAGACAATTTCGCAGCGAAGGCCTCGGCATGAGCTGGGTGCGCTTCCTCGCGATCTTGATCAAGGAGCTGCGACAGGTGCGGCGCGACCGGCTCACCTTCGGGATGATGGTGGCCGTGCCCATCGTGCAGCTGATCCTGTTCGGCTTTGCGATCAATGGGGACCCCAAGCACCTGCCGCTGGCCGTGGTGGTGATGGACCAGAGCGAGTTCTCGCGCAGCTTCGTCGCCGGCCTCGAGAACTCCGACTACTTTCGCGTAACCCACCGGCCTGCCAGCGTGCAGCAGGCCGACGAGTTGCTCGCGCGTGGGCAGGTGCAGTTCGCGTTGGTCGTGCCGTCTGACTTTTCTCGCAAGCTGCAGCGCGGTGAACACCCCGCCATGCTGCTGGCGGCCGATGCCACCGACCCGGCAGCCACCGGCAATGCGATCGCGGCGCTCGGCAGCATCGGCCAGCGCAGCATCGGGCGTGAGTTGACTGGGCCGCTGGCTGCGTTGCGCGCGTCTGATTCACCGTTCGAGCTGCGCGTGCAGCGGCGCTACAACCCCGAGGGCCTGACCAGCTACAACGTGATCCCGGGCCTGATCGGCGTGATCCTCACGATGACGATGGTGATGATGACCTCGCTTGCGATGACACGCGAACGCGAGCGCGGCACGATGGAGAACCTGCTTGCCACGCCGGCCAAGCCCTTCGAGGTGATGCTGGGCAAGATCGTGCCCTACATCCTGATCGGCTATGTGCAGGTGACAGTGATCTTGATCGCCGCGCGCCTGTTGTTCGACGTGCCGATGGTGGGTAGCCTCTTGCTGCTGTCGGCGGTGCTGGTGCTCTTCATCGCGGCCAACCTGGCCGTGGGTTTCACCTTCTCGACCATTGCGCGCAACCAGCTGCAGGCGATGCAGCTGACGTTTTTCTTCTTCCTGCCGTCGATGCTGTTGACGGGCTTCATGTTCCCGTTTCGCGGGATGCCGGCGTGGGCGCAGGCCATTGGCGAAGCGCTGCCGCTGACGCACTTTCTGCGCATCGTCCGCGGCATCATGCTCAAGGGAAATGGCTTGGCGGAGATTGCTCCACATCTCTGGCCCATCGCGCTCTTCATGTTGGTGGCCGGCTCGGTGGCGATGTTGCGCTATCGGCAGACCGTCGACTGAAGGGTGGCAGATAAGATGCAACGTGCTTCGCAGCACATGGCAACGCCCGGATAGACCAACAGACGGCAAGGGAGGAAGTCGGATGCATCGCATCGTGATCGTGGGTGGTGGGGCGGGTGGTCTGGCGCTTGCTACGCAACTGGGTAAGCGCCTCGGCCGCAAGAAGTTGGCCGAGGTGACGCTGGTCGACGCAGCCCGCACGCATGTCTGGAAGCCGCTGCTACACCAGCTCGCCGCTGGCAGCTACGACACCCACGCCGAAGAGCTCGAGTTCCTGGCGCAGGCGCGCTGGAACGACTTCAAGTTTCGCCTCGGCAACCTGGTGGGCATCGACCGCGTCAACAAGACGGTGCAGCTGGCCGCCAGCTACGACGAGAGCGGCATCGAGATCACGCCCGATCAGCAAGTGAGCTACGACACGCTGGTGATCGCGGTCGGCAGCCAGACCAACGATTTTGGAACTTTGGGTGCGGCCCAGCACACCATCAAGCTCGACAGCCCGCAGGCAGCCAAGCGCTTCAACGACCGCTTGATCAATGCCTGCATCCGCGCGCAGAGCGTGCCGCGTGTGGCAGGCAGCGGGCGGCTCACGGTGGCCATCGTCGGGGGCGGGGCAACCGGTGTGGAGCTTGCGGCTGAACTGCATGCCGCGGCGCGCATGTTGGCCAACTTTGGGCTCGACCACATCCACCCCGAGAAAGACCTGCAGATTGTGCTGGTCGAAGCGGCGCCACGGCTGCTGTCGCAGCTGCCCGAGCGCCTGAGCGAAGCGGCGGTGCGCGAGCTGCGCAAGCTGGCGATCGAAGTCCACACCAACGAGAAAGTGGTCGAGGTGACTGCCAAGGGCCTGAAGATGGCCAGCGGCAAGGTGATCAGCTCGACGCTCACGGTCTGGGCCGCAGGCGTGAAGGCGCCCGATTTCCTGAACGGCATCGGCGGCGAACAACCGCTCGAAACCAATCGGTTGAATCAACTGATGGTCAACGGCAATCTGCAATCGACACGCGACCCGTGCATCTTTGCCTTCGGCGACTGCGCAGCGTGCCAGCAACCTGACGGCACCTGGGTGCCGCCACGGGCACAGGCCGCCTATCAGCAGGCGATGTACTTGGTACGCGCGTTGCCCAAGTTGATGAAGGTGGAACCGGTGGTTCCGTTCGTCTTCAGGGACCAGGGGTCGCTGGTATCGCTGTCGGAATACTCATCCGTCGGCAGCCTGATGGGCAGTCTGACGCGGGGCAGCCTGTTCATCGAAGGGCGGCTGGCGCAGCTGATGTACTGGGCGCTGCACAAGCAGCACCAGTTCGCACTGGGCGGCATGCGCAGGATGCTGCTCATCACCCTGTCCGAGCTGCTCGACCGCACCTACCGGCCCCGCATCAAGCTCCACTAGCGCATTGCGCGTGGGGTCTTGAAAACGCGGCAGGCTTGCCCAAAATGCTCGCCGTTGAGAATCGACCTGTTTTCCGCATCGCAAAAAATACCGACATGAACAAGCAAACTCTCTCCTTCCAGGCTGAAGTCAAGCAGATCCTTCACCTCGTCACGCACTCGCTGTACTCCAACAAAGAGATCTTCCTGCGGGAGCTGGTCTCCAATGCGTCGGACGCCTGCGACAAGCTTCGCTTCGAAGCCTTGAACAATGCTGCGCTGTACGAAGACGCGCCGAATCTCGAGGTGCGCGTCGGCTTCGACAAGGCGGCCAAGACCATCACCATCCGCGACAACGGCATCGGCTTGTCGGCAGAAGAAGCAGTGGCCAACCTGGGCACCATTGCCAAGAGCGGCACGCGTGAATTCATGAGCAAGCTCGAGGGTGAGCAGAAGAAGGACGCGCAGCTCATCGGCCAGTTCGGCGTGGGCTTCTACAGCGGCTTCATCGTGGCCGACCACATCACCGTGGAGTCGCGCCGCGCCGGTCAGCCGGCCGAAGAGGGCGTGCGCTGGAGCAGCGATGGCAGCGGCGATTTCGAGGTCGAAACCATCACCAAGCCGACGCGCGGGACCGACATCATCCTGCACCTGCGCGACGGCGAAGAAGAGTTCCTCACGTCGTGGAAGCTGCGCTCCATCATCAGCAAATACTCCGACCACATCTCGCTGCCCATCCTGATGCAGAAAGAAGAGTGGGACCCCGAGAAGACCGAGCAGGTGGTCAAGGACGAGTGGGCGCCGGTCAACAAGGCAGCGGCTTTGTGGGCGCGCAGCAAAAGCGAGATCACGCCCGAGCAGTACGAGGAGTTCTACAAGCAGATCAGCTACGACAGCGATGCGCCGCTCGCCTACACGCACAACCGTGTGGAAGGGCGCAGCGAATACACCCAGTTGCTCTACGTGCCGGCGAAGGCGCCGTTCGACCTGTGGAACCGCGACAAGCGCGGCGGCGTGAAGCTGTACGTAAAGCGCGTCTTCATCATGGACGACGCCGAGGCGCTCATGCCGGTGTACCTGCGCTTCGTGAAGGGCGTGATCGACAGTGCCGATCTGCCGCTGAACGTGAGCCGCGAGCTGCTGCAGGAGAGCCGCGACGTGAAGGCGATTCGCGAAGGTTCGACCAAGCGCGTACTGGGCATGCTCGAGTCATTGGCCAACAGCGAAGACGAAGCCGAACGCAACAAGTACGCTGCGTTTTGGAAAGACTTTGGTTCGGTGCTGAAGGAAGGTGTGGGCGAGGACCACGCCAACCAGGAGCGGCTGGTAAAGCTGTTCCGCTTCGCATCGACCCATGCGGACGAAGGCGTGTCGTTCGCCGACTACGCGAGCCGCATGAAGGAAGGGCAAGAGGTTATCTACTACGTGACCGCCGACACGCTGGCTGCGGCCAAGAGCAGCCCGCAGCTGGAGATTTTCCGCAAGAAGGGCATCGAGGTGCTGCTGCTCGTCGATCGCGTGGACGAGTGGATGCTCAGCCATGTGTTCGAGTTCGAAGGCAGGACCTTGCAGAGCGTGGCCAAGGGATCTGTCGACCTCGGCAAGCTGCAAGACGAAGCCGAGAAGAAGCAGGCCGAAGAGATGGCCACTGCCTTCAAGCCGGTGCTTGATCGCCTGAAGGAAGCGCTGAAGGACCGCGCGAAGGATGTGCGCGTGACGACGCGCCTGGTGGACTCACCGGCGTGCCTGGTGGTGGATGAAGGTGATATCAGCGGTCATCTGGCCCGCATGCTGAAGCAGGCGGGGCAGACAGCGCCCAAGTCGCAACCCACGCTTGAGGTGAATGCCGAGCACGCGCTGGTCAAGCGTCTCGAAGGCAGCTCGCATTTCGATGAGCTGGCGAACATCCTCTTCGACCAGGCGGTGCTCGCCGAAGGCGGCCACCTCGAAGACCCCGCGGCTTACGTGAGGCGCGTCAACGCGCTGCTGACGGCCTGACGCTCAGAGCGGCAGCCCGCCCAGTGCGGGTTGCCGCATCGACTCGAGCTGTTCGCGCATGCGGATGGTCTGCTCGCTCCAGTACGAACGGCCGCCGAACCACGGGAATGCAGCGGGAAATGCCGGGTCGGCCCAGCGGCGTGCGATCCAGGCGCTGTAGTGAATCATGCGCAGGGCGCGCAAGGCCTCGATCAACCGCAGCTGGCGCCAGTCGAAGTCCATGAAATCTTCGTAGCCTGAGAGAAGCGCATAGAGCTGGCGCTGCATCGTGTCTCGGTCGCCGGACAGCAGCATCCAGAGGTCTTGCACCGGCGGGCCCATCAGCGCGTCGTCAAGGTCGACGAAATGCGGGCCGGCCTCGGTCCATAACACGTTGCCGACGTGACAGTCGCCGTGCAAGCGAATCGGCTTGTACTGGCCTGCGTTCTCGAAGCAGCGTTTCACCTCGCCAAGCACCTCGTTGACGGCCTCCTTCCATGGGCCCTGCGCTTCGACGGCGATCATGCCGGAGGCCATCAGCCAATCTCGCGGGGCCTCGCCGTAGCTGTGGCTGTCGAGCGTCAGCCGATGTGCGAAAGGGGCACGAGCGCCCACGGCATGGATGCGTCCGATGAAGCGGCCGATCCACTCCAGTGTCGCGGTCTCTTCGATTTCGGGAGCGCGGCCGGACTGGCGTTCGCAGACGCTGAAGCGGTAGGGTTTGCCGTCGATGTTGAACGAGGGCAGCGTGCTGTCGCCGAACTTCGCCGGCGCGACCACGGGTATCTCGGCCACGACCAGTTCGGCTGCGAAAGCGTGCTCTTCAAGAATCTGCGCATCGCTCCAACGCCCTGGGCGATAGAACTTGGGCACCACCACGCGGCCGTCTTCCAGGAACACCTGGAACACGCGGTTCTCGTACGAGTTGAGTTGAATCAGGCGGCCGTCGCCGCGCAAGCCCACCGAATCCAGCGCATCGAGCACTGCCTCAGGAGTGAGCCCGGCGTAAGGAGTTTCAGCGGAATAGGGCGTATCGGGCATGGCGCATCGTACGCGCCGCTTCGCGATGCTGCGCTCAGTGGCGCGCGTTCGACGAGAGAGCAGGATTGTCGACAACAACCCCGCCAACATCGTCGCGGTCATCAGGATGCCCGCTGATCAAGGACGATGGGCGGTCCGACAGCGTGTTGCTGGCGAATTCGCTGGCGGCGAACGCGTCCAGGCGGCTGTCGGGCGCGAAGAAGGAGTCCTGGAACAGTGTGGAGTCTTGCCATAGCGCCGTTCGCTCGGCACGGCGGTTAGCGACCGTGCTGGCCAGGGTGTCGCGGGCTTGGTGGAGTGTGTGGGCAGGTTGCGGGGCGCGCGAAGCGGCACCACTGTGCGGCACCAGCAATTGCAGCTCGGCGACGGAAGGCAGGTGATCGGCTGGGCAGCGCAGGTAGCGAACCCGACAGGCCGACAGAACCGATTGCTTTATCTGTTGAATGCGATGCGAGTTTCCGCGCTCGGCATCGAGATCAATGGCGGCCAACACTCGGCCGTTCGCGCTGCAGATCGCGAAGGTCACATGGTTCGTGCCCAGCAGGTCGTACCAGAAGCGCACTTCGCTGGGATCTGTGGGTTGGCAGAAGCGAACCAATGGCAGCTTCGAAAGAATGATGTGATGAGGCAGCGCTTCACGCAGCAAGCGGTAGATGCGGCGCTCATCTGTGCTGAACACCGGCCGACCTGTCAGGGCCCACTCCACAGGAAGCGGTTTCGGCTTGGGCTTGCGTTCTTTCATCAGCAGAAAGACCAAGGCGACAGCCAGCGCAGCAACGGCGCCCAGTGCGGCCCAAGGAAGCCAGGGAAGGTTTGGCATGTTCACGACACGGACTCTGGTGAGCGTCGACCATGGCGCCGGTGGGATGCCTAGAAGGGGACGACTGACTTGGATGCTACCTTGCGCTTACAGCCGCATCCCATCCCCGACATGGGTGTGTGTCGGTTTCGTTAAAAACCTTGTCAATGATGGCGACAGAGGGAGCGCTACTCCGAAGCAGTACGGCCAGTTTCGCCCATGTGAGTCTTGACTTCGGACAACACATTCAACCAATCATTCAGGCGATGTGCGTGAACTTTGAGTTGGTAGTCAAACTCAGCAAAGTGCTGTCCGACGATCCCTCCAACCAGCGATGAAATGTTGTCCGGCGGCAGTTGCAACCACGCTTCAGCTTCAGGCCCGTCTCGATGCACGATCGCGCCCGCATTGCGGGCGATCTTGAGCATGGCAGTGTTCTCGCTCAGCGCGTGGATGAACAGGCGGTCGCAGCCCCGGTTGCGTGCATGCAGCATCGCGTGTTCAAACAGACGCGCTCCGTAACCTCGACCCCGAGCGCGCTTGATCACGGAGACGCCAAATTCGGCAGCAGTCCTGCTTTCCGCCGCCTCGCCGCCTGAAGCAGGCAAGTAAGCCAAGTGCGCCATGCTGATCAGCTCCAGGCGCCGATTGAAGATGCCAAAGACTTCGTCTCGATCGAAGTTCAGCGAATCGACATAGCGCTGGATCTGTTCATCAGTGGCGGGAAAGCCAAATCGTAGATAGCGATCGCTCTCGTCCAAGGAAAGAAGGTGGGTGGAGATTCGCTTGCGGTGACGCTTTGCCAGCGAACGAACCGGCACCCATGACGGCCTGATGCGTCCGCCGTTCGCGGCGGTGTGCCTGGGACTGGGAGTGCCCGACGAATCCATGCTGACCTCTATTGGTAGAAACCCTAATTCTAAGACGGCTGGACAAAGAGACGGGGAGATGTCTAACGGCCGATTGCTCTCCATCGCTGCAATTCGGCTACACTAGAAGGCTTTCCCGTTCGGCTCCTGGGAAAGAAATCGACTAGCCGGTGTTTGAGAGGCTGCCTGAAATAAGCAGCACCGAGATCGGAAGGCATGTCGATGATTGAGCCCTCCAGCCTCGCCCGCCAAGGGCAGGTTCATTGAAAGAAACTCATGAAGACCTTCAGCGCCAAGCCGGCCGAAGTGACGCACGAGTGGTTTGTGATTGACGCCACCGACAAGGTGCTCGGACGTGTTGCCAGCGAAGTGGCACTCCGTTTGCGCGGCAAGCACAAGGCCATTTATACGCCTCACGTCGATACCGGTGATTTCATCGTCGTCGTCAACGCAGACAAGCTCCGCGTGACCGGCAACAAAGCCACCGACAAGGTGTACTACCGTCATTCGGGTCACCCGGGCGGCATTCACGCCACGACCTTCAAGGACATGCAAGCCAAGCACCCCGGGCGCGCCCTGGAAAAGGCTGTCAAGGGCATGCTTCCGAAGGGTCCGTTGGGGTACGCGATGGTCAAGAAGCTGAAGGTGTATGCCGGTGGTTCCCACCCCCACACCGCCCAGCAGCCCAAAGCGCTGGAAATCTAAGGAGCGGTCATGATCGGAAATTGGAACTACGGAACCGGCCGCCGCAAATCTTCGGTGGCACGTGTCTTCATCAAGAAGGGCACCGGCCAGATTCTCGTCAATGGAAAGACCGTTGACGAGTACTTCGGGCGCCAGACCTCCATCATGGTGGTCAAGCAGCCCCTGGTGCTGACCTCGAACGATGGTGCGTTTGACGTCAAGGTCAACGTTCATGGCGGTGGCGAGTCGGGTCAAGCCGGGGCGGTACGCCATGGCATCACCCGTGCGCTGATCGACTATGACGAGACTTTGAAGCCCGCCCTCAAGCATGCAGGCTTCGTGACGCGTGACGCGCGCGAAGTCGAGCGCAAGAAGGTTGGTCTGCACGGTGCGCGTCGCCGCAAGCAGTTCAGCAAGCGCTGATCTTCGGAACCCTTCGGGGTTTTCGTGCAAAAAGGCCGCTTTCAGCGGCCTTTTTCATTTGGCGAGGTGGATGCACACACCTGCAAGGTTTGGTCACAGGATGTGGTCAAAGTGCACTTCTACAATCGCGCCTCAACAGCTGAATTGGCTCGATTGCCTCGCGAATGCGCTGGAAACTACTCCGCCGACGACTCTCGATCAGTGCACCGCGCATGATCGTTCGCAGTCATYTTCCATGGCCGTTGCGCTGGGTGGTGGTGGCGTTGGTATTTGGCTTTTCGGCGGCTCTGGCGTTGTGGGCTTTTGAGTTCGGCAAAAGCATTGCCGGGCTTGACCGGGACGCCAAGGTTGAATTGGCTCAACTAAGGGTGGAAGTGGCAAGGCTGCGTGAAGAACGCGAAGGCGCGCAGTCGATTGCCAACACAGCGCAAAGCCTCTTGAAAGCCGAAAAAGTGGCGCAGGAGCATTTGGCGCAGCAGATCAAGCAAATTGAATCCGAGAACTTGTCGCTTAAAGGCGACCTGGGCTTTTTCCAGCGGCTTTTGCCGGCCAACGCAGCCGAAGGCTTGAATGTTCGCGCACTGCAGGCAGAAGCTAAATCACCGGGGCACCTGAAGTTCCAGGTACTGATCATGCAAATAGGCCGCAATATTCCTGAGTTTGTCGGCCGCTACGACATCGTTCTGTCCGGCACACTCGGCGACAAGCCCTGGACGATATCGCAGCCGGGTGGGCCGAAGCTTCTGCAGGTCAAGCAGTCTGCGCGACTTGAGGGCATGGTCAATTACCCGGAAGAGGCGGTCGTCAAAACCGTACAGGTCAAAGTGACCGACAACCAGGGTGGCGTCAAAGCCACCCAGACAGTGAAGTTGTGAATACCTAGAGCGGATGCGCTAGGGTGAGCCGTCATTAACGCAAGGAGTCAGTACATGTTCGCAAAGAAGAAGCAGCCCCCCATTCGCACTTTGATTGGCGAGGGTACGGTCATTCGTGGCGAACTTCTGTTCACTGACGGCCTGCGCATCGATGGCGAAGTGCAGGGCGACGTGATCGCGAGCACACAGGAGCACAGCATCCTGGTCATCAGCGAAAAGGCCCGAGTCATCGGCAAGATCAAGGCTGGCCACGTGATCATCAACGGCCACGTCACAGGCCCGGTGCAGTCGACGGAGCTACTGGAGCTTCAGCCGAAGGCGGTGATCGTCGGTGACGTGAAATACGAAGCGCTCGAAATGCACCAAGGCGCAACCATCGACGGCGAGCTGCACCCCTTGAAAGCCGAAGAAAAGCCCGCACTCATTAAGTTGGCTGCTTCCGCTGCCGCTTGAAATTTCTCGGCGGGGTGGATAATCCGGCCATTGTCTGGAAGGATTTGCCATGAGTGCAGTTGCAAGCAATGTTCACGCTCCCGAGGCCGAAATGCCGCCGGTTCCGCTGGTCTTCACGGACAGCGCAGCTGGCAAGGTGAAGGAACTCGTCGACGAAGAGGGCAACCCCGACCTCAAGTTGCGGGTGTTCGTGCAAGGTGGCGGGTGCTCCGGCTTCCAATACGGTTTCACCTTCGATGAGATCGTCAACGAAGACGACACCCAGATGAGCAAGAACGGTGTCACGCTGCTGATCGACGCGATGAGCCTGCAATACCTGGCTGGCGCAGAGATCGACTACAAGGACGACCTGCAAGGCGCTCAGTTCGTCATCAAGAACCCGAACGCGACGACAACCTGCGGCTGCGGGTCCAGCTTCTCGGTTTGATCGTTCGGCGCTGAATCAAGGCCGCCTGCGGGCGGCCTTTTTCTATACCGCTGCAGAAATCTCACGCTGGGTAACAAGCGCCCAATACGCGCGGTCCCTCGGCACCAGTGACCGAACTCAGGTTCCCGGGCTCGCCGTGCATGTGCTTGTAGGCCAGCCAGGCAAATGCTGCGGCTTCGACGTGTTGCGCTGGCAGGCCACGGTCGTCAGTCAGGCGAACCGCCATGGTGGGCAGGTGGTGCTCTAGGCGCTGCATGAGGTGCTTGTTCAATGCGCCACCGCCGCACACCAGCAGTTCATGGGCCAATCCCGCATGCGCCATCACGGCTTGCGTGCAGGTGATTGCGGTCAGTTCGCACAGGGTGGCCTGCACGTCCTCGGGAGGGCACGCTTCGTCAAAGTGCTGCAGCCGACCACTCAACCAGTCGGCATTGAACAGGTCGCGCCCCGTGCTCTTCGGCGGCGCCGCTGCGAAATACGGCTCTTCGAGCAGCACGCTCAGCAGCGTTGGTTGAATGACTCCGCTGGCGCCCCACGCACCGTCGGCGTCGAAGCGTTGGCCCGTGTGACGTAGGCTCCAGAGATCCATCAGCACATTGGCTGGGCCACAGTCGAAGCCAGTGGTGTGCCCGTCAKCAAGCAGGGCGGTCAAGTTGCTGATGCCGCCCAGGTTGAGCACCGCACGGGTTTCGCCCGGAGTGCCGAAGAGTGCCCGGTGAAACGCGGCCACTAGGGGTGCCCCTTGGCCGCCGGCCGCCACGTCGCGGCTGCGAAAGTCAGCCACTACGGCGATGCCGCTGCGTTCGGCGAGCATGGCCGGGTTGTTGATCTGCCATGTGTAGCCAAGCCCCGGTCGGTGGCGGACGGTCTGACCATGGCTGCCGACGGCTCGAACCGCTCCGACTTTCACATTGGCGCGAACGAGAAGCTCGACCACCACTTCTGTGTAAAGGCCCGCCAGCGTGCTGGCGGCCAGGGCGGAGCGGTGCAGCTCATCTGGGCCCGACGTGTTCAGTGCCAGCAGTTCGTTGCGCAGTGGTTCGGGGAAGGCACGGTAAGCGTGCGACACCACCTTGAGCGAACCGCTCGACGAGAACTCGGCCAGCACGCCGTCTACGCCGTCGAGCGAGGTGCCCGACATCAAACCTGCAAACAATTCAGCCATCGCGGAATTGTGCAACGGCGCGGCGCTTATTCCACGTATGCCGTGCCCTGAGGCGCTGCCTCAGCGGCTTGCAACTGCTGGCGCAGCGACTGCGCCATCGTTGCAAACTGCGCCCGCGATGCCGCCGACAGCACGATCGCTTCAGAGGTCTTGGCAATGGCCAGCGGATCCTGATGCTGGCCCTTCACGCGAAACTCGAAGTGCAGATGCGGGCCGGTGGCCCAGCCCGTGGCGCCGACAGCGCCGATGCGCATGCCTTGCTCGACGTGTTGTCCCTTGCGCACCTCAATGCGGCTCAGGTGGCCGTACAGCGTGGTGCGGTCGTTGCTGTGACGAATCTGGATCACGTTGCCGTAGCCGTTCTGCCAGCCAGCGAAGTCGACGACGCCGTCGCCAACCGTTCGCACCGCCGTGCCGGTCGGGGCGCCGTAGTCCACTCCCAGATGGGCGCGCCAGTTTTGCAGGATGGGGTGAAAGCGCATCGAGAAGCCCGAGGTCACGCGCGAGAACTCCATCGGGCTGGCGAGAAACGCGCGGCGCTTGCTCTCGCCGTCGAAGCCGTAATAACCGCCCTTGCCGTTGCTGTCCTTGAACCACACGGCCGAGTAGTTGCGGCCGTTGCTGACGAATTCGGCGGCCAGCACGCGGCCGGAGGCCTGGTTCCAGGTGATGGGTTCTCCGTCGGCCGTCAGCGCTTCGTAGATGACGGTGAAGGTATCGCCCTTGCGCAGCTCGCGGTGGAAATCGATGTCGGTCGAGAACATGTCGGCCATTTGCGTGGCGATGGGGTCGGGGATGCGCGACTCATCGGTTGCCGCAAACAACGAGCTGCGGATGGTGCCGCTGCCCAGGCGAACCTGACTGTCCAACTCGGCCACTTCGATCTGTGCCTGCAAGGCGCCATCGACGCGCGACACACGCAAGCGCGAGAAGTGCGTGCCGAACTGCTCCGGGTTCTCGGCCGGGTAGCGGGCGACCAGCTCTTCCAGCTCGCCCGAGGCTGAGGTACGAACGCGAACCATCTTGCCCGCGCGTCCTTCGAGCAGCTTGCGTGCAGTCTTGTCACTGCGCAGATATGCCGCTGCGGCCGCGTCGGCCACATTGAGGCGGGCCAGCAGGCTGTCGGCCGTGTCGGCATTGCGGGTCAGGTCGCTGCGATAGAGCTCGATCGGGTGGCTGGCCAGCGTTTCGAGCTGCGACGGGATGTTCTCGGCAGTGACGATTTCCGTCACCAGGCGTCGCGGGAGGTCAGATGCATCGGGTGCGAGCGGCGCGATACCGAAGGCGGTGACGCCGAAGCCCATCAAGCCTGCGACCAGCACGCCGGTGAGCGTGCGCGGGTGCCGAGCGCCGATATCTGCAATGCGTGTGGGGACCTGAGCAGCTGCGCGTAATAGTGTTGCCAACGAACTCAATTTGTTCATGGAGCCGTGAGGCTCGTCTGCGAGCGCCGCGACGAGGGCAGCGCTCTGGTTGGTCTTGATGCTCACGGGGCGTCCACTAGAATCGTGAGCGCTTGGCGAGCCCCTGTTTCACGGGGTTGTCCGTTGGGTGCGCGGCAGTATAGCGGCCGCCCTTTTTCCTAATTTCCGGAAATCCCCCACGATTCCGAACGCTCTCATGTCCCAGTCCGAAACCCAGGCCACGCCCTCCAAGCACCGCGTCACCGACAAGGTCCTCGAAGCCCTGGCGATCAGCAAGCGCGGTTGCGACGAACTGTTGCCAGAAGCCGACTGGGTGGCCAAGCTGGCCAGATCAGTAGCAACCGGCGTGCCACTGCGCATCAAGCTCGGTCTCGACCCGACTGCCCCTGACATCCACATCGGGCATACCGTGGTCTTGAACAAGATGCGGCAACTTCAGGACTTGGGGCACACGGTGATCTTCCTGATCGGCGACTTCACGTCCATGATCGGCGACCCATCGGGTCGTAACACCACCCGCCCGCCGCTCACCCGCGAGCAGATCGAAGCCAACGCGCAGACCTACTACAAGCAGGCGAGCCTGGTGCTCGACCCCGCCAAGACCGAGATTCGCTACAACTCCGAATGGAGCGACCCGCTGGGTGCGCGCGGCATGATCCAGCTGGCGTCGCGCTACACCGTGGCGCGCATGATGGAGCGCAACGACTTTCACGAGCGCTTCAAGAGCGGCACGCCGATCAGCGTGCACGAGTTCCTCTACCCGCTGATGCAGGGCTACGACTCGGTGGCGCTGAAAAGCGACCTGGAACTTGGCGGGACCGACCAGAAGTTCAACCTGCTGGTGGGCCGCGCGCTGCAAAGCGAGTACGGCCAGGAGCCGCAGTGCATCCTGACCATGCCCCTGCTCGAAGGCCTGGATGGCGTCGAGAAGATGTCCAAGAGCAAGGGCAACTACATCGCGGTCACCGAGCCGGCGAACGACATGTTCGCCAAGCTGCTATCGATCAATGACGTGCTGATGTGGAAGTACTTCCAGCTGCTGAGCTTTCGCCCCGAGGCCGAGATTGCGAAGCTGAAGGCCGAGGTTGATGCCGGGCGCAACCCCAAAGACGCGAAGGTGCAGCTGGCCAAGGAGATCACCACGCGCTTCCACAACGCCTCCGCTGCTGAGGCTGCCGAAGCAGACTTCAACAACCGCGCCAAAGGTGGCGTGCCGGACGTGATCGACGAAGTCGCGCTCAGCGGTGCGCCGCTCGGCATCGGCGCCTTGCTCAAGCAGGCGGGGCTGGCGCCCTCGGGCAGCGAGGCGACGCGTCTGATCGATGGAAATGGCGTGCGCATCGATGGCAGCGTCGTCAGTGACAAGGGCTTGAAGCTTGCCGCCGGCACCTACGTCGTGCAGGTCGGCAAGCGCAAGTTCGCGCGCGTCACCCTGAGCTGAGCATGCGCCGGCGCAGCGTGCTGATGGCGGCGCTGCTCGGCGCGGCCTCTTCGTGGGCTGCGCCGCCGCCCGCCGAACGGGCGCGCATCGAGCGGCTGATCGACTTTGTCGAAGCGCAGAAAGACATTCGCTTCGTGCGCAACGGAAACGACTATTCGGCCAAGGATGCGGGCAAGTTCTTGCGTGGCAAGTTCGACAAGATGGGTGAGCACGTCAACACGGCGCAGCAGTTCATCGAGCAGATCGCATCCAAGTCGAGCACCAGCGATGAGCCGTATGTCATCCGTTTCACCGACGGGCGCGAGATGCCGGCCGCCAAGTTCCTCAGCGACGAGCTGAAGCGAATGGATCGCTGACGTGCTGGCGCTGATTCAGCGAGTGAAGCAGGCGCGCGTCGAAGTCGCGAGCCAGGTCATCGGCGCCATGGACCAAGGCCTGCTGGTATTCGTGTGCGCCGAACCGGCCGACACCGACGCGATCGCCGACAAGCTTGTCGCCAAGCTGCTCAAGCTGCGCATCTTCTCGGACGAAGCCGGCAAGATGAACCGCAACGTCGTCGACGTCCAAGGCGGCCTGCTGATCGTCAGCCAGTTCACACTCGCTGCCGACACATCGGCCGGCAACCGACCCAGCTTCACCGGTGCGGCACCCGCAGAACTCGGGCGACGCCTCTACGAACGCGTGCTGACGACGGCGCGTGCCCAGCACCCCGTGGTGGCTGCCGGCGAGTTCGGCGCCGACATGCAAGTGCACCTCGTCAACGACGGCCCCATCACCATCCCCATCACGCTACGCAGCTAACGCGCACACGCGCGAGCGAAGCAACGCGCCCCTCAAGCAACAACGCACGGAACGGGCTCTGCCCGGCCGTCGCGTTGGCGCCCCTCGGGGGCAGGAGCGAAGCGACTGGGGGGCTAATTAATCAGCGTATTGGCCGTTGGCCTTGATGATCGGCGACCACTTGTTGATCTCGGCCTCGACGAACTTCTTGTGCTCTGCCGGGTTCACGCGTGCGTCGGAAGCGACCACGGCTCCAAGCGATTCTTCGTTCTTGATGAAGGTGCCGTCTTTCAGGGCCACCTTCAGTGCGGCGTTGATCTTGTCGAGCACAGGCTTGGGCGTGCCCTTCGGGGCGTACAGCGCATGCCAGATGGTCACGTTGAAGCCCTTGAGGCCCGCCTCGTCGAGCGTGGGCAACTTGGCCAGCGCCGGAATGGCGAGGCGCTTGGTGGTGGTCACCGCGAAGGCCCTCACCTTGCCGGCTTCGATCTGGCCGGTGGTGTTGGTGGTCTGGTCGCACATGATGTCGACTTGCCCGCCCAGCAGGTCGTTCATCGCCGGCGCCGTGCCCTTGTAAGGCACCGGGGTCATGTCGGCTTTCAGCGTGCTCTGCAGCAGCATGCCGCAGAGGTGAGAGGCCGAGCCCACGCCGGCGTTCGCGATGTTGACCTTGCCCTTGTTGGCCTGGATCCAGGCGGAAAGCTCGGTGAAGGTCTTGGCTTCCAGTGTCGGACGGCTGATCAACGTCATCGGCACTTCGTTGATGAGGCCGAGGAACTCGAAGTCTTCGAGCGGCTTGAACTGCAGGTTGCGGTACAGCGCCGGCGAGGTCGCCATGCTGATGTGTGTGATCAGCAGCGTGTAGCCGTCGGGTGCGGCCTTGGCCACCTTGGCGCTGCCGAGCGTGCCGCCCGCGCCGGCCACGTTGTCGATCACCACGGTCTGGCCGCCCAGCGGCTTGCGCACGGCCTCGGCGAAGTCGCGAGCCACCTTGTCGGTGGGGCCGCCAGCCGCGAACGGCACCACGACCGTGACGGTCTTTTCCGGGTATTCAGCGAAGGCGCTGGTGACTGCGAGCGGGGCCAGCAGGGTGAGCAGAAGGCGCTTCATGGGGCTTCCTTTCGGGGAGCAATCTGTATGGACGGCATCCATTGTCGATAGCCCCGGCGCCCGCGCCATGACGGAAACTACGTAAGACTCCCCACGCCTTGTGGGGGCTCTGGGCAGGTCAGGCCAGGTGGTCGGCGAGCACGCGTGCCACGTGTTGCGCTTCGCGGGCGATGCCGTCGGCGATCTGGTGGCGGCAGCTCGCGCCGTCGGCCACGATCAACGCGTCGGGCGCGGCACGTACAGCGGGCAGCAAGCTCAGCTCAGCCATCTGCATCGACACCGCGTGATGCTCGACCTCGTAGCCAAAGCTGCCGGCCATGCCGCAGCACGAACTCTCGATCAGCTCGGGTGCGGCTCCTGGGATCAGCTTCAGCACGTCCATCACCGGCTGCATTGCACCGAAGGCCTTCTGGTGGCAATGGCCATGAACGCGCATCGCCTGCGTTGCCGGCTTGAGCGTGGGCGCAAAGCGGCCGGCCTTGGCTTCGCGGGCAAGAAACTCCTCGAACATCAAGGCCTGCTGCGAGACCGCCTGCGCTGCATCGCCCAGCCCCATCACCAGCGTTTCATCGCGCAGCGACAGCAGGCACGAAGGCTCGAGGCCGACGATGGCGATGTCGTGCTGCGCAAACGGCAGCAGCACGTCAATCAACTCACGCGCACGCGCCTTGGCCTCGTCGACCATGCCGGTCGACAGATAGGTGCGGCCGCAGCACAGGTGGCCGCTCTGGCCGGCTGGCCGCTGTGGCACGTGCACGGCATAGCCGGCGGCCTGCAGCACACGGACCGCGGCACTCGCGTTCTCCGTCTCGAAGGTCCCGTTGAAGGTGTCCACCCACAGCACCACCGCCTTGGGCGCGGCCAACGCCTCCGTGGCGCTTGCCAGGCGCAACGAGCCTGCAACGTTCCAGAAGGTGTCGCGGCGCCAGCGCGGCAAGCTGCGGCGTGCCGAGAAGCCGAGCAGGCGTTCGCCCAGGCGCGCCAGCAGCGGCAAGCGGTTGCGCAGGTTCAGCAACGCCGGAAAGCGGCTGGCGATGTGGCCATACCGCGGCAGATGGGCGATCACGCGGTCGCGCAGCGTGTGGCCGTGGCGCGCCTTGTAGTGCGCGGTGAATTCGGTCTTCATGCGCGCCATGTCGACGCCGGTCGGGCAATCGCGCTTGCAGCCTTTGCAGCCGACGCACAGGTCGAGCGCTTGCTTGACCGGCTCGTCGGTGAACGCGTCGGGCCCCAGCTGGCCGGAGAGCGCCAGGCGAAGCGTGTTCGCGCGACCACGCGTGAGGTGCTGTTCGTCGCGCGTCACGCGGTAACTGGGGCACATGGTCCCGGCGTCGAACTTTCTGCAGTGGCCGTTGTTGTTGCACATCTCCACCGCCTTGGCGAAGCCGCCGGTGGTGTCGCCGCCGGTGCCGGGCGCGGTGGTGGTCTCAGTCGCCGGATCGTTCTGCACGTTCCAAGCGGACCAGTCGAGCACCGGCTTCAGCGGGATGGTGCGGTAGCTCGGTGGGAAGCGGAACAGGCTCGCCTCGTCCATCTTCGGCGGGTCGATGATCTTGCCGGGGTTGAGCAGGTGCTCGGGGTCGAGGTGGTTCTTGATCGCGCGGAACGCATCGTCGATGCGCGGGCCGAACTGCCAGCGGATCCACTCGCCGCGGCACAGCCCATCGCCGTGTTCGCCGCTGTAGGCGCCCTTGTACTTGCGCACCAGCACGGCAGCCTCTTCGGCGATCTGGCGCATGTGCTTCGCGCCGTCTCGCCGCAAGTCGAGGATCGGCCGCACATGCAGTGTGCCGACCGAGGCATGCGCATACCAGGTGCCGCGTGTGCCGTGGCGCTGGAACACTTCGGTCAGGCCGTCGGTGTACTCGGCCAGGTGTTCGAGCGGCACCGCGCAGTCTTCGATGAAGCTCACCGGCTTGCCGTCGCCCTTCAGGCTCATCATGATGTTGAGGCCGGCCTTGCGCACTTCCCACAGTGCCTTCTGCGGCGTTTCGTCGGGCATCTCGACCACGCTGCCCGGGAGACCCAGGTCGCCCATCAGCTCGACCAGCGATTGCAGCTGGCGTAGCAGCGCAGTCTTGTCTTCGCCGCTGAACTCGACCAGCAGGATCGCCTCGGGTACGCCGATCAGCGCCTTTTCGATCACCGGTCGGAAGGCGGGGTTCGCGCGCGAGAGCTCGATCATCGTGCGGTCGACCAGCTCCACCGCGCTCGGCCCGAGCTTCACGATGTGCTGCGCCGAATCCATTGCCGTGTGAAAGCTCGTGAAGTTGACGACACCCAGCACCTTGGCACGCGGCAGCGGCGCGAGCTGGAGCGTGAGGCTGCGCGTGACCGCGAGCGTGCCCTCAGCGCCCACCAGCAGGTGCGCCAGGTTCACGCTGCCATCGCTCGTGTACGGCCGCTCGCTGCGCGGGCGGAAGATGTCGAGGTTGTAGCCGGCCACACGGCGCAGCACTGTCGGCCAGCGCTCGTCGATTTCTGGCGCGAGCGAGTCGGCCAGGCCGCGCACGTACTCGGCGATGGCACGCTCTTTCGCACCGAGCGTGGCCAACGGGCCGAAGGACACGCTGCTGCCGTCGGCCAGCCACGCGTCGGCACCGACCACGTTGTGCACCATGTTGCCGTAGGCAATGCTGCGGCTGCCGCACGAGTTGTTGCCCGCCATGCCGCCCAGGGTGGCCTGTGCGCTGGTCGATACGTCCACCGGGTACCACAGGCCGTGCGGCTTGAGCTGGGCGTTCAGGTGGTCGAGCACGATGCCGGGCTCGACCACGGCCATGGCTTTATCGAGGTCGAGCGACAGCACCTTGCGCAGGTGCTTGCTGAAGTCCATCACCAGTGCGGGGCCGGTGGTCTGGCCGCACTGCGAGGTGCCTCCGCCGCGTGGCAGCAAGGGGGCCTTGGTGTCGCGGGCGATGGCGAGCGCGGTGGCCACGTCCTGCGCAGTCTTGGGCACGAAAACGCCCAGCGGCATGATCTGGTAGATCGACGCATCGGTGGCGTAGCGGCCGCGCGAGGCGGCGTCGAACATCACCTCGCCTTCGGTTTCCTTGGCGAGGCGCCGGGCCAGTTCGGCGGTGTCCGGGGCAACACGCATCACGTCGGCAGGCAGCGGGGCGTTCATGCCTGGGCCTGGCCTGCGCGCATCAGCTCCAGCACCGCATCGCGCTTGTGCTCCAGGTGCTGGGCCATCAGTTCGCGCAGCGCGTTCGCATCGCGCTGCGCCAGCAGTTCGACCATGCGTTCGTGTTCCTTCACGGCGCGCTTCCACTTGGCCTCGTCGACGTTGGATCGAAAGCGCATCGCCTGAAGGCGCGCATTCACCGTACGCCAGGTTTGCGTGAGCACCGGGTTGCGCGCGGCTGCGTTGATCAGCGTGTGGATCTGCGCGTTGATGCTGTAGTAGGTGGGCAGGTCACGCCGCGTGTAGGCGGCCAGCATCTCGTAGTGCAGTGCGCGGATTTCGGCGAGCTCATCGTCGGTGATGCGCTGTGCCGCCAATGCGCCGGACTGGCCTTCGAGCCCTGCGATCACCTCGAAGGTGTCGGCCACGTCTTGCTGCGACATCTGTGCCACCACGGCGCCACGGTTGTGCAGCAGCTCGACCAGGCCCTCGGCCGCCAGCATCTTGATGGCTTCGCGCAGCGGTGTGCGCGACACGTGCAGCGACTCGCTCAGCTCCCGCTCGTTCAGCTTGGCACCCGGTGCCAGGTGGCCTTCGACGATGCGCTGGCGCAAGCGCACAGCGACCTCCTGGTGCAGCACCTGCCGCGGAATGGAAATGATCTCTGCCATGGAAAAGCCTGACCGTATGCAAACCGGATGGGTAGATTTGTGGTTCCAGTATAGATGAGCTTTGTTGACAAATGAATTTTGTATGCAAAACTAGGCGCTCGTTACGGAGAACCTCATGCTGCCTCTCGACAACCACCCCAGTGGCCGCCACTTCCTGCAGATCCCCGGCCCGAGCCCCGTGCCCGACCGCATCCTGCGGGCGATGAGCCTGCCCACCATCGACCACCGTGGTCCCGAGTTCGGCGTGCTCGGCCTCAAGGTGCTCGACGGCATCCGCCAGATCTTTCGCACCAGGCACCCGGTCGTGATCTACCCGGCTTCGGGTACCGGCGCGTGGGAAGCTGCGCTTGTCAACGTGCTGAGCCCAGGCGACGCGGTGCTGATGTTCGAGACCGGCCACTTCGCTTCGCTGTGGCAGAAGATGGCCCTGCGCCTTGGCATCAAGCCCGAGTTCCTGAGCCTGCCAGGTGTCGATGAGGCCACCGGCCTGCCGGTGAGCTGGCGCCACGGCGTCGATGCCGAAGTGATCGAGAAGCGCCTGCGCGCCGACACGGGCCATGCCATCAAGGCCGTGTGCGTGGTGCACAACGAGACCTCCACCGGCGTCACCTCCGACATCGCCTCCGTGCGCCGCGCGATCGACGCGGCCAAGCACCCCGCGCTGCTGCTCGTCGACACCATCTCGGGCCTGGCCAGCGCCGAGTACAAGCACGACGAGTGGGGTGTCGACGTCACCATCAGCGGCTCGCAGAAGGGCTTGATGCTGCCGCCGGGCATCAGCTTCAACGCGCTGTCGCCCAAGGCCATCGAGGCCAGCAAGTCGGCCAAGCTGCCGAAGGCCTTCTGGGCCTGGGACGAGATCGTCGAGATGAACAAGAGCGGCTACTGGCCCTACACGCCCAACACCAACCTGCTCTACGGGTTGAGCGAAGCGCTCGACATGCTGCTACAGCAGGGTCTGGATGCCGTGTTCGCGCGCCACCAACGCTGGGGCCAAGGCGTGCGCAACGCAGTGCAGGCCTGGGGCTTGCCGATCCAGTGCGCCGACCCGGCGGTTTATTCGCCAGTACTCACCGGCGTGATCACGCCGGTCGGTGTCGATGCAGACCAGGTTCGCAAGCTGATCCACGACCGGTTCGACCTGTCGCTCGGCACCGGCCTCGGCAAGGTGAAAGGCCGCATGTTCCGCATCGGCCACCTCGGTGACTGCAATGACCTCACGCTGATGGCGGCGCTCTCGGGTGTCGAGATGGGGCTGAAGCTTTCCGGCGTGTCGCTGACGGGCAGCGGTGTGCAGGCGGCGATGGATTTCTTCGCGTCGCATCCGCAACAACGGGTGGCGTTGAAGGCAGCCGCCTGACCGCTCCTATCATCGGGACGTAACTGACCCCAACCTTGCTGACCAGGAGCCAAGCATGCAACGTCGTTCCATCCTCCGAGCCGCAGCCGCCGGTGTCGCCACGCTCGGCGTACCGCGTCTGTATGCGCAGGAGCTGCCCAGCGGCCCGGTCCGCATCATCGTAGGCTTCCCGCCCGGCGGCGGTACCGATGCGTTGGCCCGTGTGGTGGGGCAGAAGCTCGGCGTGATGTGGGGCCAGCAGGTCATCATCGAGAACAAGGCCGGCGTGGCTGGTGTGCTCGCCGCCGACTACGTGGCGCAGCAGCCGAGCGACGGCACCGTGCTGCTGATGGCCCACATCAACAGCCATGCCCTCGCGCCCAGCCTGCAACCCAAGCTCAACTACAACGTCGAGCGCGACTTCGTGCCTATCGTGCTGGTGGGTGTCACGCCCAACCTGTTGGTGTGCAACCAGGAGCAGCCGGCCAAGACCGTGGCCGACATCGTCAAGCTGTGCAAGGCCAGGCCGGGCGAGATCACCTTCGGCTCGGCCGGCAACGGGTCGGCGCAGCACCTCGCGCTCGAGCTCTTCAAGCTGCGCACCGGCGTCGAAGCGATCCACGTGCCGTACAAGGGCAGCGCTCCGGTGATCACCGACCTCATCGGCGGCCAGATCAACTACGCCTTCGAGACGATGACGGCTGCCACGCCGCACGTGAAGGGCGGCAAGTTGCTCGCCATCGCGCAGACGCGCGCCAAGCGTGCCAAGGGTCACCCGACCGTACCGACGATGGTGGAGCAGGGCTACCCCGGCTTCGAGGCCACCACCTGGTACGGCCTGGTCGGCCCGGGCAAGTTGCCCAAGGGCATGGCCAAGCGCATCAACGAAGACGTCAACAAGGTGCTCGCCATGCCCGACGTGCAGGAGCGCCTGGACAGCTACGGTGCCGAAGACGGCGGCGGCTCGACCGAGAAGTTTGTGAACTTCATCCACAGCGAGATTGCGCTGTGGAGCAAAGTCGTCAAGGACGGCAAAGTAAAAGCTGATATCTGACGGCCCCCCAGTCGCTATCGCTCCTGCCCCCAGGGGGCGCCGCCTTGCGGACCGGCAAAGCCGGATCCGCGGGCGTTGCTTGATGGGGCGCTTGCTTCGCTCGCTTTGATTGGCTAGTCGTATTTGCGGGTGTCGTCGATGACTTTGCCGTCGTTGGGTAGGGTGCCTGGTGGGCACAGCTCGACTTCTCCGCGGAGTTTGGTGACGTCACGTATCGCTTCGGCAATGCGGGAGCTGAGGGCTTCGGGGATCGCGCTGGTTTCCACCTTCAGCGTCATGCGGTCGTTGGCCATTTCGCCGCTGATCACCAATCTCGCTTTGCTGATCTCTGCAAAGCGCTTCACGACCTCGGCAATCTGGCTGGGGTGGACGAACAGGCCGCGGACTTTGGCGGTCTGGTCGGCGCGGCCCATCCAGCCTTTGATGCGGGTGTTGGTGCGGCCGGTCGGGCAGGTGCCGGGCAGCACGGCGGAGAGGTCGCCGGTACCGAAGCGGATCAACGGGTAGTCGGGGTTGAGCGTGGTGACCACGAGTTCGCCGACTTCGCCTTCGGGCACCGGGTCGCCGGTGCCGGGGCGCACGATCTCCACGATCACGCCTTCATCCAACACCAGTCCCTGGCGCGCCTGCGTCTCATAGGCGATGAGCCCGAGGTCGGCCGTGGCGTAGCACTGGTAGCCGGTGATGCCGCGTTCGGCGAGCCAGTCACGCAGGCTGGGCGGGAAGGCCTCGGCGCTCACCATCGCCTTCTTCAGCGACGGCAAGGCCACGCCGAGTTCGGCCGCCTTGTCGAGGATGAGTTTCAGGAAACTCGGCGTGCCGATGTAGCCCGCGGGCTTCAGGTCGGCGATGGCCTGCACTTGCAGTTCGGTTTGGCCGGTGCCGGCCGGGAACACGCCGCAGCCCAGCGCATGGGCACCCGTTTCCATCATCGAACCGGCAGGCGTGAAGTGGTAGCTGAAGCTGTTGTGCGCGAGATCACCGCGGCGAAAGCCGGCGGCGTACAGCGCGCGCGCCGCGCGCCAGTAATCCGGGGCAGGACCTTCAGGTTCGTACAGGCGCCCCGGTGACTGGAACACGCGGCGCACGCCTTGCGTCGTGCGCTGACCGACCCAGCCGATGGCCGCGAAGCCGCCGAACACGTCGCTCTCGCGCTCGGCATGTTGGCGCTCCATCAGGTCATGCTTGCGCGTGACGGCCAGGCGCGCCAAGGCTGCGCGGGTGTTGACCTCATTGGCAACGACGCCTTGCAGCCGCTGCGCAAAGGCCGTGGCATGCGCCTGTGCATGCGCCACCTGCAACGGCAGCGCCGCCATCTGCGCGCGTTCGCGCTCGTCTTGTGAGCGGCTTTCCAGCGCGTCGTAGTGGTCGTTCATCACTCTGCGTCCTGCTGCCATCGGGAGAGCCGCTTCTTCACCTCGTCGACGAGTTTGCGCACGTCGGCGCTGTTCTTCAGCGTGAGCTTTTCCCACTCGGGCGATGTGGCGGGCCGCTTAGCGATGCGCGCCTGGATCGTGGCGGCCTCGGCCGTCAGCTCGATCACCGGCTTGCCATTCAGCTCGAAGCGGTTGCCGCGTTCGGCCAGCGGGCGCTGGTCGCGCAGCTGGCGCTTGAGCGTGGTCAGCGCTTCGTCGGGCTTGAACGCCGGGGGAGCAAAGAAGTCGTCGCCGGGGTCGCTCATGTCAGCCACCTTTTCCTTCGCTTGTAGCTCTTCACGTCACGAAAGCTCTTGCGCTCGACACCGTCTTTCGCGCCGCCGGTGCCGAGGTAGAACTCCTTCACGTCCTCGTTGTCGGCCAGCGAGCTCGCGGCACCGTCCATCACGATGCGGCCGTTCTCGAGGATGTAGCCGTAGTCGGCGTAGCGCAGCGCCATGCTCGTGTTCTGCTCGGCCAGCAGAAAGGTCACGTGCTCGCGGGTGTTGAGGTCTTTCACGATGTCGAACACCTCCTGCACGATCTGCGGTGCGAGGCCCATCGAGGGTTCGTCGAGCAGCACCATCTTCGGGTTGGCCATCAGCGCGCGGCCGATGGCGCACATCTGCTGCTCGCCGCCCGAGGTGTAGGCCGCCTGCGAGGTGCGCCGCGTCTTCAGCCGCGGAAAGTAGGTGTAGACCTTCTCGAGCGTGTGCGCCACCGCGGCCTTGCCGTCGCGGCGCGTGTAGGCGCCGGTCAGCAGGTTCTCCTCGATCGTGAGGTGCGCGAAGCAATGCCGGCCTTCCATCACCTGCACCACACCCCGCTCGACCATGTCAGAGGTGGTCATGCGCTCGATACGCTCGCCGCGCAACTCGATCGAGCCCTTGGTCACCTCGCCGCGCTCGCTGCGCAGCAGGTTGCTGACGGCACGCAGCGTCGTGGTCTTACCCGCGCCGTTGCCACCCAGCAGTGCCACGACCTTTCCTTCAGGCACCTGAAGCGACACGCCCTTCAGCACGAGGATCACGTGGTTGTAGATCACCTCGATGCCGTTGACGTTGAGCAGGATGGAAGCATCGCTCATGAGTGCATGGCTCCGAAAATCTTCCGTTCGCACTGAGCTTGCCGATGCGCAATCGCCGAGCAGCACGCCGGCTTCGACAGGCTCAGCCCGAACGGTGGTTTGCGGGCAAGGGACATGAGCACCACGCTCAGCTTTGGCATTCCGCCGGTGTGCGCGGCGTCAGCTTCTTTTCGGTCGCGTACTTCGCCGCCGCCGCCTTCACCATCGGCTTGATGATCTGCTCGTCGGCCTGCAGCCAGTCGGTCGTGAACTTCCAAGCCTTGCCATCCCAGGTGTGGATGCGCGCCCAGTAAGCGCCCATGTGGTCGGCACACGAGGTGCTGATGGGGCGCAGTACGCCGGCGAAGCCCAGCGCGTCGAGCTTGGCCTGCGTGAGGTTCAGGTTTTCGAGACCCCAGCGGATCTGCTCGCCCGTCATCACCTTGCCTTTGCCGAAGCGCTCCTGCGCCGCCCGAATGCCTTCGACGGTGAGCATCGAACCCATCGCACCGCGCAGGTACAGCACCTGGCCCACCTCTTCGCGGTTGCCGGTGCCCTGGCCCTTGTCGTACACCATGGCCAGCATGTCCTTCACGACCTTGGCGTTGTAGTCGGTGCTGTTTTGCAGCGTGACGGAGTTGTAGCCCTTGGCGCCTTCGCCCACGTCTTTCACATCGGGTTCGGCACCCGACCACCACACGCCGTACATCTTCTCGCGCGGGTAGCCGGTGGCTTGCGCCTCCTTCAGCGCGGTGGAGTTCATCACGCCGAAGCCCCACAGGATCACGTAGTCGGGGCGCGCCTGGCGCACTTGCAGCCAGGTGGCCTTCTGCTCCACGCCAGGGGCGGTGACGGGCAGCTTCAGCAGCTCGAAACCTTGCTGGGCGCTCCGCTCGTCGAGCAGCGGGATCGACTCCTTGCCGAAGGGGCTGTCGTGGTAGACCAGCGCGATCTTCTTGCCCTTCAGCTTGGCGAGCCCACCTTCCTTCTGGCCGATGGCCTGCACGAGCGCGTCGGCCGCCACCCAGTAGTTGCCGGCGAGCGGGAAGTTCCATTTGAAGACCGTGCCGTCAGCGCTCTCGCTGCGGCCATAGCCGAGGGTCACGATGGGAATCTTGTCGACGGCCGCCTTCTCGGTGATGGCGAAGGTGGCGCCCGTCGACCACGGCTGCACCACGCTTGCGCCGCCGTTCTTGCCCTTGAGGCGCTCATAGCATTCGACGCTGCGCGCGGTGTCGTAGCCGGTTTCGCACTCTTCGAACGCGATCTTCACGCCGTTGATGCCACCGCGGGCGTTGACGAGCTTGTAGTAGTCGACGATGCCGTTGGCGATGGGGATGCCATTGGGTGCGTACGGCCCGGTGCGGTACGACAGCACGGGAATGAACTGTTCCTTCGCCTGTGCCGCTGCGCCCGTGTGAACCAGTGACGAAGCGCTGGTCGCCAGCATGGCGAGCACAAGCGAGAGTTGTCGAGTCTTCATATTTGTCTCCTGTCGAATGAAACGAGGAACTACCGCATAAACCACCGCAGAACGCTCAATGAGGGAAGGGCCACCGACGCAACTTTTCCTTGCCGATGGACCACAGCCGCGCGAGCCCGTGGGGCTCGACGATGAGAAACCAGACGATCAGAGCGCCGAACACCATCAGCTCTGCGTGCGACAGGGCCGAGGTCGAGATTTGCACGCCGAAGAGGCCGGCGATCGCCGGCAGGGCCTGGCTCAGCGCAATCGGCAGCACGACGATGAAGGCCGCGCCGAAGAAGCTGCCCATGATCGACCCCAGCCCGCCGATGATCACCATGAAGAGCAGCCGGAACGACTGGTCGACCGAGAAGGCGGCCGGCTCCCAGGCGCCGAGGTAGAAGAACCCCCACAGGGCACCCGCCACGCCGATGATGAACGAGCTCACGGCGAAGGCGCTGAGCTTGGCGTACATCGGCCGGATGCCGATCACGGCGGCAGCCACGTCCATGTCGCGTATCGCCATCCACTCGCGGCCGATGGCGCCGCGCACCAGGTTCTTGGCGGCGAGCGCGATCACGATCAGGAACGCCAGGCAGAAGAGGTACTTGCTTGCGTCCGATTCGAGCGCGTAGCCGAAGACCTGCAGGTTCGACACCGCGGCCGAACCTGACGAGTTGTCGAGCGTAAACCACTTGATGCGCAGGAACATCCAGTCGGCGAAGAACTGCGCCGCCAGCGTGGCCACCGCGAGGTACAAGCCCTTCACGCGCAGGCTTGGCAGGCCGAAGAACATGCCGAACAGCATCGCGAAGAAACCGCCGAGCAGCAGCGCCGGAATCAGCGGCATGCCGGGGATGCGCGCGATCACGTTGTAGGCGCCATAGGCGCCGACCGCCATGAACGCCCCCGAGCCGAGCGAGATCTGCCCGCAGTAGCCGACGAGGATGTTCACGCCCAGGGCCGCGAGCGAAATGATCACGAAGGGAATCAGGATTGCGCGCAGCAGGTAGTCGCTCGCGAGCATGGGCACCGCCACGATGGCGAAGGCCACGAACAGCAGCACCACCACGCGGTCTTGCAGGATCGGGAAGATCTGCTGATCGGCGCGGTAGGTCGTCTTGAACTGACCGTTTTCTCTGTAGAGCATGGTCAGACCCGGTCAATGATTTTTTCGCCGAACAAGCCCTGAGGCCTGATCAGCAGGAACCCAAGCGCCAGAACATACGCAAACCAGATTTCGATGCCGCCACCGACGTAGGGCCCGAGATAGACCTCTGACAACTTCTCGCCCACGCCGATGATCAAGCCGCCGATGATCGCGCCCGGCACCGACGTGAGCCCGCCCAGGATCACCACCGGCAGCGCACGCAGCGCGACCGTGGAGAGCGAGAACTGCACGCCCAGCTTGCTGCCCCAGATCATGCCGGCCACCAGCGCCACCACGCCGGCCACGCACCACACGATGACCCAGATGCGGCTGAGCGCAATGCCAATCGACTGCGCGGCCTGGTGGTCGTCGGCCACGGCACGCAGCGCGCGCCCGGTCGCCGTCTTCTGGAAGAACAGGCTCAGCAGCGCGACCAGTGTGGCGGCAATGAGCGCGGCGTAGAGGTCTTCCTTGTTGATCAGAACGCCGCCCTGGAAGGTGGACTCCAGCACGAAGATCGGGTCCTTGGGCATGCCGATGTCGATCTTGTAGATGCTGCTGCCGAAGAGCGACTGGCCCAGGCCTTCCATGAAGTAGGTGATGCCGATGGTGGCCATCAGCAGCGTCGCGCCCTCCTGGTTGACGAGGTGGCGCAGCACGAGGCGCTCGATCAGCCACGCCACCGCGAACATGATCATCGCGGCGATGACGAACGCCGCCACGTCGCCGAGCACCTTGTTCTCGATGCCCGTCCACTGCGGAATCCACTCGCTGAAGCGTGCCATCGCGAGCGCGGCAAACAGCACCATCGCGCCCTGCGCGAAGTTGAAGACGCCCGAGGCCTTGAAGATCAGCACGAAGCCCAAGGCGACGAGCGAATAGAGCATGCCGGCCATCAGGCCGCCGAGCAGGGTTTCGAGGAAGAAGGCCATCAGTGCGCCGCTCCGTCACACTTTCGACGGGATGTTCCTGTCGCAAAACTGTGTGCTGTGCTCAATGGGCAACCCCCAGGTAAGCCGCGATCACGTTCTCGTTCCGGCGCACCTCGTCCGGCGTGCCGTCGCCGATCTTCTTGCCGTAGTCGAGCACGACCACGCGGTCGCTGATGTCCATCACCACGCTCATGTCGTGCTCGATCAGCACGATGGTGGTGCCGTATTCGTCGTTGATGTCGAGGATGAAGCGGCTCATGTCCTGCTTCTCTTCGACGTTCATGCCCGCCATGGGTTCGTCGAGCAGCAGCACCTGCGGCTCCATCGCGAGCGCACGGCCGAGGTCGACGCGCTTTTGCAGCCCGTAGGGCAGGCGGCCGACCGGCGTCTTGCGGTAGGCCTGGATCTCGAGGAAGTCGATGATGCGTTCGACCACGGCGCGCTGTTCGATCTCTTCGCGCTCGGCCGGCCCGATGCCGAACGGGTTGCGGATGGCCTGCATCAGCAGGTTGCTGCGCATCTTCAGGTTGCGCCCGGTCATGAGGTTGTCGAGCACGCTCATGCCCTTGAACAGCGCCAGGTTCTGAAAGGTGCGCGCCACGCCCATCTCGGCCACCTGGCGCGAGTTCATGTGCTTGAAGGTCTTGCCGCGGAAGGTGATGGAGCCGTGCTGTGGCTGGTACACGCCATTGATGCAGTTGAGCATCGAGCTCTTGCCGGCGCCGTTGGGGCCGATGATGGCGCGCACCTCGTGCTCGCGCACGTTGAAGCTGATGTCGGTGAGCGCCTTCACGCCGCCGAAGGCGAGGCTGATGTTCTGCACGTCGAGGATGACGTCGCCCACCTTTCTCGACATCACGCGGCCCTCTTCATCGCAGGAAAGGTCTTCGCATCCATGATGCGCAAGTCGGCGGCCACCATGCCGGTGCGGCCGTCTTCGAACTTCACTGCCGTCTCGATGTACTGCGAGCTCTTGCCGGCGTACAGCGCGTCCACCAGCACCTGGTAGCGCTCGCCGATGAAGCCGCGGCGGACCTTGCGCGTGCGCGTGAGTTCGCCATCGTCGGCGTCGAGCTCCTTGTGCAGCACGAGGAAGCGCGTGACCTGGCTGCCTGCCAGGAGCTCGTCGGCGGCGAGGTCCGCGTTGACCTTCTCGATGCAGTCGCGCACCAGCTCGTAGACCTCGGGCTTCTGCGCCAGGTCGGTGTAGCCGGCGTAGGGCAGGTTGCGCCGCTCGGCCCAGTTGCCCACGGCTTCCATGTCGATGTTGATGAAGGCGCAGACCTTCTCGCGCCCGTCGCCGAAGGCCACGGCCTCCTTGATGTGCGGGAAGAACTTGAGCTTGTTCTCCACATACTTTGGCGCGAACATGGCGCCGTCGCTCGCGCCGCCGCGAATGCGGCCGACGTCTTTGGCGCGGTCGATGATCTTCAGGTGGCCAGCAGCGTCGAGAAAGCCGGCGTCGCCCGTGTGGTACCAGCCCTCGGCCGTGAGCACTTCGGCGGTGGCGGCTTCGTTCTTGTAGTAGCCGCGCAGGAGGCCCGACGAGCGCACCAGGATCTCGCCGTTGTCGGCCACCTGGATCTCCACACCATCGATCGGGATGCCCACCGTGTCGGAGCGTGCTTCGTGATCAGGCTGCAGGCAGACGAACACCGCCGTTTCGGTGGAGCCATAAAGCTGCTTCAGGTTGATGCCGATCGAGCGGTAGAAGCTGAAGAGGTCGGGGCCGATGGCCTCGCCGGCGGTGTAGGCCACGCGCACCCGCGACAGGCCCAGCGAGTTGCGCAAGGGGCCGTAGACGGCCAGGTTGCCCAGCGCATACAACAGGCGGTCGACGGTGCCAACCTGCTTGCCATCCATGCGCTGCGGCCCCACGCGTCGGGCCAGTGCCATGAAGCGCTCGAACAGCCAGCGCTTGGGGGCGCTCGCGTCTTCCATGCGGATCATCACGCTGGTGAGCATGGCTTCGAAGACGCGCGGCGGCGCAAAGTAATACGTCGGGCCGACTTCGCAGAGATCGATGTGAACCGTGCTCGGCGACTCGGGGCAGTTCACCGTGTAGCCGCAGGCCAGCCACTGCGCGTAGGAGAAGACGTTCTGGCCGATCCACGCGAGCGGCATGTAGGCCAGCACTTCTTCGCGGTTCGTCAACTTGTCGAACACCGCCCCGGCCTGGGCCCGGTTGATCAGCGACAGGTGGGTATGCACCACGCCTTTCGGGTTGCCGGTGGTGCCCGAGGTGAAGAACATCGCCGCGGTGTCGGTGGTCACGGCCTTGGCGATTTCGGCGTCGACGTAGGCCGGCTGGTCGGTGTTGAAGGCGCGGCCGAGCGCGATCAGGGCGTCGATCGAGTCCAGCCCGGGCTCGCTGTAGTGGCGCAGGCCGCGCGGGTCGTCGTACCAGATGTGGGTGAGTCCCGCGCATTCCTGGCGCACCTCCAGCATCTTGTCGACCTGCTCCTGGTCTTCGACCACGGCGAAGGCGACCTCGGCGTTGACGATGGGGAAGGCGAACTCGCGTGCCGCAGCGTCCTGGTACAGCGGCACCGGGATGGCGCCGAGCGCCTGCGCCGCCAGCATGGCCGCGTACAGGCGCGGCCGGTTCTCGCCGACGACCACCATGTGCTGCCCACGTCGCAGGCCCGCGGCCGCCAGGCCGCCAGCGATCTCGCGCACCAGCGTGGCGAGCTGCTGCCAGCTCAGCGTCTGCCAGATACCGAACTCTTTCTCGCGCAACGCAGGCGCAACGGGCCGTTGGGCGGCGTGCTCGAGCATCAGTCGCGGAAAGGTGGTTGTCACCAAGTTCGGTTCTCCATCCTGTATGGGCCCGACTGTAGGAAGAAGTTTGACGCCGTGCTGTCGTTCTAACGACAATCCTAGGGACAGTCCTCCCGGTTCTTACCCGCACGTTCTTCGTCATGACCTCGCGCCACGCGCCGGATCCATCGCACGCCAGCACGCCGCTGGTGGCGCGTGCGCGTGCTGCCACGCCCGGCGAGCTGGCGGACATCCCGTGGCTCACGACCTTGCAGGCCGACGAGCGCGAGCGGGTGGTCGGCGATGTCAAGGTCGTCAACGTGGCACCCGGCGAATTGCTGTGCCGCGTCGGCCGGGCGGCCACCTACTGGTTCGGCGTGATCGACGGCCTGCTGAAGATGAGCAACGACTCGAACCTTGGCATGCCCATCACCTTCACCGGCGTACCGCCTGGCGGCTGGTTCGGCGAAGGCACGGTGCTCAAGCGTGAGGTCTACCGCTACAACATCCAGGCGCTGCGCAAGAGCGTGGTGGCGGGCATCAGCGTCGACACCTTCCACTGGTTGATCGACCGCAGCATTCCCTTCAACCGCTTCGTGATGCAGCAGCTCAACGAACGGCTGGGCCAGTTCATCGGCGCGCGCGAGATCGACCGCATGAACGACCCCGATGCGCGCGTGGCGCGCAGTCTGGCGGCGTTGTTCCACCCGCTGCTCTACCCGGGCGTGGGCAACCTGTTGCGCATCACGCAACAAGAGCTCGGTTACCTGGTGGGCCTGTCGCGCCAGCGGGTGAACGAGGCCTTGCACTCGCTGCAGGCGCTGGGCCTGATCCGCATCGAGTACGGCGGCTTGCGCGTGCTCGACCTCGACGGCCTGCGAAAGCAGGTGGAGCGGGCCGGCCGGGGCGATCGTGCGGACCCGCACGCAGCCGCGCGAGAATATGCGCAGACATGAATCCCACCGACCCTGCGCTCCAGACCCTGATCGACCAAGTGCTTGCTGCCCAGTCTGCGGCCACACCGCTCAACATCTGCGGTGGTGGCAGCAAGAGCTTCTATGGTGAAGCGCCGCTGGGCGAACCCTTGCATACCACCGGACTGACGGGCATCTCCAGCTACGAACCCAGCGAACTGGTGGTGACGGCCCGCGCCGGCACCACCTTGATCGAGCTCGAGACCGTGTTGGCCGAGCGCGGCCAGTGCCTGCCTTTCGAGCCGCCGCACTTTGTGACCCATGCGGCCACCGGTGCCACGGTGGGTGGCATGGTGGCAGCCGGCTTGTCGGGCCCGTCGCGTGCGTCGGTGGGCGCGGTGCGCGACTACGTGCTCGGCGCGAGCATGCTGAACGGCAAAGGCGAGGTGCTGAGCTTCGGCGGCCAGGTGATGAAGAACGTGGCGGGCTACGACGTATCGCGCCTGCTGGCGGGTTCGATGGGCACGCTGGGCGTGATCCTCGAGGTGTCGCTCAAGGTGCTGCCGATGGCGCCGGCCACCGCCACGCTGCGCTTCCAGCTCGACCAGGTGAGTGCTCTCGAGCAACTGAACGCCTGGGGCGCATTGCCGCTGCCGCTGAATGCCAGCGCCTGGTGGGACGGCACGCTGCTGCTGCGCCTGCGCGGTGCTCTCGCGGCCGTGCAGGCAGCCATCGCCACGCTGCGTGGTGATGTCATCGAGCCGGCGCACGCCAGCCCGTTCTGGGACGGGCTGCGCAACCACACCGACGAATACTTTCTCAAGGCGCAGGCGGCGGTGGCCGGCGGCAGCGTGGCGCTCTGGCGGGTGTCGGTTCCTCAGACGGCGAATCCGCTGATCCTGCCCGGCGAGCAGCTCATCGAGTGGCATGGCGCGCAGCGCTGGCTGTGCACCTCGGCCTCGGCTGCCAAGGTGCGCGAGGCTGCCGCCCGCGCCGGCGGGCACGCGTCGCTGTTCATGGCAAAGCACAAGGCGGGGGGTGCGTTCGCGCCGCTCAAATCGCCGCTGGACCGCATTCACCGCGATCTGAAAAAGGCTTTCGACCCCGCCGGGGTGTTCAACCCGGGCCGGCTTTATCCTGGGATGTAGATGATGAGCCACGCCACCGTCGACAGCATGCAGCGTTATTACGCGCAACGCGCCAGCGAATACGAGCGCATCTATGACAAGCCGGAGAGGCAGGCGGACATTGCCGCCATCAAGGCGTGGTTGCCTGTGCAGTTCGAAGGCCGGCGCGTGCTCGAAGTCGCCTGCGGCACCGGCTACTGGACTCCGCATGCGGCAGCGCAATGCGCATCCTGGACGGCGACCGACGTCAACGACGAAGTGCTCGCCCTGGCGCGGACCAAGCCGCTGCCGCACGAGCGCGTCGACTTTCGGCTCGCCGACGCGTATGCGCTTGATCTACCCCGGCAGTTCGACGCGGCCTTTGCCGGCTTCTGGTGGTCGCACGTGCCCTTGGAGCGCACCGCGGAGTGGCTCGATGGCCTGCACGCCTGTCTGCAACCGGGCGCCCGCGTGGTGCTCATCGACAACCGGTATGTCGAAGGCAGCAGCCAACCGGTCACGCGGAGCGACGAGCTGGGCAACACCTACCAGAGCCGCCGCCTCGATGATGGCTCGACCCACGAGGTGTTGAAGAACTTTCCAGACGCCGATGGCCTTCGCCGCCTGCTCGGGGACCGCGCCACGGCCTTCGAATGGACGGCGTGGCCCCATTTCTGGGGCGCGACTTACACGCTCGCCTGATGCAGACCAAGCTCTCCCCCGAGTTCAAGGGCACGCGCGACGGCGAGGCGGCCGAGGCCATTCTTCGCAAGTGTGTGCATTGCGGGTTCTGCACCGCCACCTGCCCGACCTACCAGCTGCTGGGTGACGAACTCGACGGCCCGCGCGGCCGCATCTATCTGCTGAAGCAGATGCTCGAGGGCGAGCCCGTCACGCCCAAGACGCAGCTGCACCTGGATCGCTGCCTTACCTGCCGCAATTGCGAGAGCACCTGCCCATCGGGCGTGCAGTACGGCGAGTTGGTCGACATCGGCCGCCGCATCGTCGAAGAGCGAGTGCCGCGTCCCGCGAAGGAACGTGTCGTGCGCTGGCTGCTCAAGGAAGGCCTCACCTCGCCGGCCTTCGGCCCCGCGATGAAGCTGGGCCAGGCGCTGCGTCCGGCGCTGCCGGCCGTGCTCAAGGACAAAGTGCCCGCCAAGGCCGGCCCGCGAGCGCACCAGTGGCCGACCCGCGAGCACCCGCGCAAGGTGCTGATGCTGATGGGCTGCGTGCAACCGGCGATGATGCCTAACATCAACAGCGCCACGGCCCGCGTGCTCGATGCTGCAGGCATCCAGACGCTGGTGGCCGACGGCTCAGGCTGCTGCGGCGCCATCCGCACCCATCTTGCCGACACTCAAGGTGGGCTGGCCGACATGCGTCGCAACATCGACGCCTGGTGGCCACTCGTATCGTCAAACCAGATAGAAGCCATCGTGATGAACGCGTCGGGCTGCGGCGTCACCGTCAAGGAATACGGCCATTCGCTGGCCAACGATGCCGCCTATGCCGACAAGGCGCGGCGCATCAGCGAACTCACCAGAGATCTCAGCGAGCTGCTGCCCGACATTGGGCCCAAACTCAAGAACAAGCTGCGCAAACCCAAGGCGCGTGAACTCGTGTTCCACCCGCCTTGCACCCTGCAGCACGGCCAGCAGCTGCGGGGCGGTGTGGAAACGCACCTGAACGCCTTGGGCTTCGATGTCCAGCTCGCCGCCGGCGAAAGTCACCTCTGCTGTGGTTCGGCGGGCACCTATTCCGTGCTTCAGCCGGAACTGGCCCATCGCTTGCGCGATCGCAAACTCGCTCAGCTGGAGGCGGTACAGGCGCAGGTCATCGTGTCGGCCAACATCGGCTGCATCCAGCACCTGCAAACTGGCACGACCGTGCCAGTCAGGCACTGGATCGAGGTCCTGGACGAGGCCTTGTTCGGCTAGCAAGCAAAGATGTCAGAAGCATGAAGAGGGTGGGTTGGAAGACACCGTCGCATGTATCCAACGATCTCTTCAATCAACAGGGATAAACCGTAGGGGTTTCCACTTCGTTGATCTAATCTTCGGCTTCCGCAGGACCTGTCCGCGGCAGACGCGAACAACTGAAGTTGCGCTGCTGACTCTCCATCCAACCGTTGGAATACCAAATCATGAAGAAATCACTCCTTGCGCTCGCAGTCCTCACCGGTTTCGCCGGCGTGGCTTCTGCTCAATCCTCCGTTACGCTGTTCGGCGTGATCGATGCCAATGTCCGCAATATCAAGAACGGCGGCAGCAACATTTGGCAAGAAGGCACCGACGGCTACAACAGCAGCCGCCTTGGCTTCCGCGGCACCGAAGACCTCGGTGGCGGTCTGAAGGCAGGCTTCTGGCTCGAAGCCGGCCTGAACCCTGACGAAGGCACCATCAACTCCAGCGGCAAGTTCTGGCACCGCCGCTCGACGGTGAGCCTGGAAAGCGCCACCCTCGGTGAAGTGCGCCTGGGCCGTGACTTCACGCCGACCTACACCGCCATGTCTGCCTATGACGCATTCGGCGACAACGGCGTGGGCAAGTTCTCCAACCTGCAATCCAAGCTGACGGCCACGGTCAACACCAACACCCGTGCTGACAACGAAGTCCAGTACTTCCTGCCCAAGAACATCGGCGGCGTGTACGGCTCGGTTGCCGTGGCTGCTGGTGAAGGCACGGTTGGCAACAAGTACGTCGGTGGCCGACTCGGCTTCGCGTCGGGTGGCCTGGACGTGTCGGGCGCTTACGGCACGACCGAAGCGAACGCCGCCACAGACAAGTACAAGGTCGCTACCGCTGGTGCAGCGTATGACTTCGGTGTCGTTCGTGTGATGGGCTCGTTCTCTCAGATCAAGTTCCTGACCATCAAGGAACGCATGTACTACGTCGGCGCTACGGCCCCGATCGGCCAAGGCGTTCTGCGTGTTTCGCTCGGCAAGGGTGACCTCTCCGGCGGCACCACCGCTACCGCTACGAGCGACGCTGACGACATCACGTTGGCAGCAATCGGCTATGTCTACAACCTGTCGAAGCGCACCGCGCTGTACGGCACGTACTCTCGCCTTGACAACAAGGGTGCGTCGAAGACTGCCATTGCCACCTCGGCTCTGGCCTTGGCTGCCGGCCAGAAGTCGACCGGTTTCGAACTCGGCCTGCGTCACGCCTTCTGATAGAAGACGTTTCCTAGGTTTGAAGCCGGCCTGCGGGCCGGCTTTTTTATGCCCGGATTGCTCAGGATGCGTGCCCTTCGGCGGCCAGCGGTTCGGGCTTGGTGCGCAAGGCCCACATCACGCCGGCGACGAGCAGGCCGATGCCGGCCAGGGTTTGCGGCTGCGGCCACTGCTGCCGCAGCACGTAGGCGTAGCTGAGTGCGGCCAGAGTCTCGAAGACGATGAGCTGCCCAGCCAGCGAAGGAGGAAGGCGCTGGCTGGCTTCGTTCCAGCACACCGTGCCCAGCCACGAGGCGAACAGGCCGATCGCAAACATCAGCAGCAGAAAGTCGCCTGCCCGCGGGCCGAAGGGCATGGCGAAGGAGTCGCCGCTCAACGCACTCCAGATCCAGGCGAGCGCATAACCCATCAGCGCCAGCGGCAAGGTGGCGAGGCCTTGCGCGGTGGCCCAGCTGCGTGGGTTGCGGTCGGGGTGGGCACGCAGCCATTCGGAGTTGCGGATCGGGTACCAGGTCCAACAGGCGACGCCACCGACGGCCAGCAGCGCGCCGAGTGCATAGCGGGCAACGTCGGCGTTCGGGTCCTGCTGCAGGTGCGCGATCTCCACATGGTTGACCAACGCGATACCCACCCCGATCAGCCCCAGCGAGGGCAGCATGCGCAGCCAGGGCAGCTTGGCCTCGCGGCTGTTGCTTGAGCGCAGGTTAGCGGTGATGGCAATCACCACCGGCAAGGTGCCGATGATCATCGTCGGCAGCGGCCCACCGGCGCGCTGGATGGCGCTTGCCAGGAACAAGTAGTAGATGACGTTGCCCACCGCCGCGAGCTTGAGTGATTCGATCCAATCTGCACGCGTCAGCTCGGCCAGGCGCTTGCGGTCCAGCCAGCCGAGCGGCAGCGCGATCAGCCCGAACGCTAAATAGCGCCCGAACGACTGCAGCGTGGCGGGGTATTCGGGCAGCATCAAGGGGCCGACGAAGACGAGGCCCCACATCAACCCTGCTGCGAGGGCGTACAACAAACCAGTGCTCATTGCCGAGTGTGGCTCAGGCCTGAGAGGCGGGTCTTGTACGAAATTGCGCCTGGTAGCGCGCCGGTGTCACACCGTACATGCGCGCGAAGCGGCGGGTCAGATGGGCTTGGTCGACGAGGCCCACAGCCGCAGCGACATCGGCAGGGCGATCACCTGCCGCGAGCTGTTGCTTGGCGCGAAACAGCCGCAGCGCCATCAACATCTGATGCGGCGTGGCGTGGTAGCGCTGCTTGAAACGGCGCAAGAAGTGAAACGGGCTCAAGCCCGCCTCGCGGGCCAAGCGCTCCAGCGTCATTTCGCTCGCATACTCGTCCTGCATCAAGGCGAGAGCACGTGCCAACGAGGTATCGGCAGCCATGCCGCTAGACGCTACGCCCGGCACGCCGACGCGCGCATGGGGCCTCAGCAGCTGCAGCAGCTCGAACAGCGCGCTGTCGCCCCCCAGCGCGTCGGGCGCGTCCCACATCGCAGCCAGACCGCGGCTCACCTGCTGCGCGCGCAGCGGGTCGTGCACGGTCGGTTGCGCGAACCACCAGCCGCGTTCGCCGGTCACCTCTTCCAGCACTGCCGCATCGAGGTAGACCATGCGGTAGGACCAGCCCTGCTCGGTCTCGGCGCGACCGGTGTGCAGCTCGTCGGGATTCATCAGCACCAGCGTGTCGGCCGGTGCCAGGTGGTCACCACCGCGGTAGCGGAAGCGCTCAACGCCCGACTCGATCGCGCCCAGGCCGAAGGCTTCGTGCGTGTGCGGGTCGAAGGCATACCGCACGATGTGCGCACGGTACAGCTCCACGCCGGCGCGGGCAGGGCGCTTGAACTCCGCTGCGTCGTGCGGGTGCTCGAAGTGTTCAGGCACGGCTTCCATGGCAATGCCTCACTTGCTTTCGACAGGGGCGGCTTCGGTCGGCAACACTGCCCGTGGCTCGGCCAGCAGGTCGCGAAGCGTGGGGCGTCTTCCGTGGGACATGCGCGTCGTGCTACAAAGGAGGGTCTGCGGTCGGGTCGCTGGTATGGTATCCGCGCAGTTCACAACAGGTCGGCTCACAGCCGAGCTGGCATCGGGAGAGTCCGGGCGCGTTCACACCAGTGACATGCCCGGCGCCGAAGGAGCAACCACCCCGGAAACTCTCAGGCCCCACGGACCGGTGCCATGCGTTGAAACTCTGAAGAGTGGCCAGGCCCATCGTCGCCCGGCCCACCGAAGGAGCAAGCGCAGTGTCGCCACCCGCGGCGCTGCGTGAATCTCTCAGGTTCCGAACAGAGGGGGTGTCCGGCACGCGTCCTGCGTGGCGGGCCTCAACCTCTCGACGGTCGGAGCTTCGAGCACCATGAAAACCATTGCCATCATCGGCGGCGGCATCACCGGCGTCACCACCGCCTACGCCCTCGCCAAACGCGGCCACGCCGTCACCCTCTACGAGAAGAATCGCTATGCAGCGATGGAAACCTCGTTCGCCAACGGCGGCCAGCTTTCGGCCTCCAACGCCGAGGTCTGGACCCACTGGAGCACCCTTCTCAAGGGCCTGAAGTGGATGCTCAAGAGCGATGCCCCGCTGCTGGTCAACCCCAGGCCCAGCTGGCACAAGCTCTCGTGGTTCGCCGAGTTCGTGGCCAACATCCCGCACTATCGGCGCAACACCATCGAGACCACGCGCCTGGCCATCGCCGCGCGACAGCACCTCTTCGACTGGGCCGACGCCGAAGGCATCGACTTCGACCTCAAGCGCCGCGGCATCCTGCACATCTACCGCGACAAGGCCGGCTTCGACCACGCCGGCCGGGTCAGCCAGCTGCTGGCCGAAGGCGGCTTGCCGCGTCGGGCCGTCACGCCCGACGAGATGCGCGCCATCGAGCCCACGCTTGCCGGCAGCTACTACGGTGGCTACTTCACCGAGAGCGACTCCACCGGCGACATCCACAAGTTCACCAGCGGCCTGGCCGACGCCATCGTGCGCCTGGGTGTCACCTGCCTCTACCAGCAGAACGTGACCGCGGTGACCGCGGATGCGCGTCAGGCCAAGGTCACGGTCAGCAGCGCCGATGGCCCGCACACCGCGGTCTTCGACAGCGTGGTGATCTGCGCCGGCACGGTCAGCCGCTCGCTGGCCGCGAGCCTCGGTGATCGGGTCAACATCTACCCCGTCAAGGGCTACTCGATCACCGTCAACCTGAATGACGAAGCGAGCCGCCGGGCCGCACCCACGGTCAGCCTGCTCGATGACGCAACCAAGCTCGTCACCAGCCGCCTCGGCGACAACCGCTTCCGTGTGGCTGGAACGGCGGAGTTCAACGGCCACGACATGGACATCCGTGCCGATCGCATCCGCCCGCTGATCCGTTGGGTAGAGCAGTGCTTCCCGGGTGTCAGCACGAAGAGCGTCGTGCCCTGGGCCGGCCTGCGGCCGATGATGCCCAGCATGCTGCCTCGCGTCGGCCGGGGCCGACTGCCCACGGTGTTCTACAACACCGGCCACGGGCATCTGGGCTGGACGCTGTCGGCGGTGACGGCCGAGATGGTCGCCGGCACCATCGACCAGAGCCTCGGTACCGCCGCCCTGCGGCCGAGCGTGCTCCAAGAAGCGCAGGCCTGATCTTGGCCAGACCGGCCGCGCCTCGTGCGCGGTCGGGTTCTGGTGAACGCCTCAAGCCACGCTGCGTTCCGCTGCCGAGAAGGTTCGCAGCCGCGCTACGTCGCGTGCAGGCGGCGCACCGAACAAGCGGCTGTACTCGCGGCTGAACTGCGAGGGGCTGTCATAGCCCACGCTGTAGCCGACGGCCGCCACATCGTGCGACTGCGCCAGCAGGCGTGCGCGGGCCTCCTGCAGCCGGATCTGCTTCTGGTACTGCAGCGGGCTCATCGACGTCACCGCACGGAAGTGCCGGTGGAACGACGACGCGCTCATCGCTGCCAGGTCGGCCAGCTCTTCGATCTTGAAAGCCGTCGCATGGTGGACGCGAATCCAGCGGATAGCCCGGCTGATCTGCGAGAGCCGGCTGTCGGCGAGGCCGATCTGCCGCACCATCGCGCCTTGTTCGCCGGCGAGAAGCCGCCAGAGGATCTCGCGCTCGATCATCGGGCTGAGCACGGCGATGTCGTTCGGGCGATCCAATAGCCGCAGCATGCGCACGACGGCATCCAGCAAGTCCGTCGGCGCATTGCTCACGCCCAGGCCAGCAGTCTCCACGAGCGTGCGGTCGCTTGCGGCGGTTTCCAGCAGCAAGGTCGCGATGGCGGCCGGCTTCAAGGTCATGGCGAAACCGAGGAAGGGCTCTTCGGTGCTGGCTCGTGCGATGTGGCCGGCGATGGGCAGGTCGACCGACACCACCAGGTACTGGCCGGTGGCGTACTCGAACACCTTGTCTGCGAGGACCGCGCGCTTGGCGCCCTGGGCCACGACCGACAACGTCGGCTCGGTCACGTGGTGCATCGACTGCGTGGTCACTGACGAGGCAATCACACGGACACCTTCGACGGTGGTGGTGTACCGGTCAGGCCTCGCGTGGCGGGCAATCAGCGTTCTCAGTTCTGGCAGCGCATTCGTCATGTCGTCACCGTACCCGGCGCCTCCGTGCGTGGCAAGGGCGGTGCGCACGAATCAATCAGGGTTGGCAGGATCGTGCAAGAGCCCGGCAGCATCGGGCTATCGCGTGAGCTCGCCGCGGCGTTTCAATGCACGCTCTTATCGAAGGAGCCTAAAGATGCAAAAGACATGGTTCATCACCGGTGCCAGCCGCGGGCTGGGTGCTCACCTGGCCCAGGCCGCACTCGCGTCCGGCGATCGGGTCGTCGCGGCCGGGCGCAACCGGGCCAGCGTGCGCGACAGCCTCGGTCCCGACAGCGACCAGCTTCTCGCCGTCGAGCTGAACGTCAACAACGAGCGCCAGGCGCAAGCCGCGGCCGATGCGGCCTTGTCGCGGTTCGGCAGCATCGACGTATTGGTCAACAACGCCGGCTACGGCCACCTCGGCTTGTTCGAAGAGACGAGCGACGATGACGCGCGTGCCCAGTTCGCCACCAATCTCTTCGGCGTCTTCAACGTGACCCGTGTGGTGCTGCCGGCGATGCGTGCCGCGCGCAGAGGGCATATCTTCAACATCTCGTCGCTGGCCGGCATTCGCGGCGTGGAGTTCGGCTCGCTGTACTGCGCCAGCAAGTTCGCGCTCGAAGGCTTCTCGGAGTCGCTGGCGCTGGAGCTTGCCCCGTTCGGCGTGCGCGTCACGATCGTCGAGCCCGGCCCCTTCCGCACCGACTTTCTCACCGCCGAGTCGCTGCGCTTCGGCGGCAGCGAGGTGGCCGACTACGACGAACGGCGAGCGCAGTTGCGCGCATCGTTCGAGCAGCGCAACGGGCGGCAACCGGGGGACCCGGCGAAGCTGGCCAAGGCGATGCTGTGGCTGGCCGACGAACCCGTGCCGCCTTTGCGCTTCACGGCAGGGGCCATTGCATTCAAGTCGGTGAGCAGCAAGCTCGCCGGCATGCAGGCTGAACTCGAGAGCTGGCGCGAGCTCTCGCTCAACACCGATTACGCTGCTTGATGACTTACCGCGTGCCCGCCACCTGCGGCGAGGTGGCGCCATACGGCCCCACCGCCACCGACTTGCGCCAGACCACTTCGGGCGTGAAGTCGTGCGTCACCGGCAACGCCAGCCCATAGCACTGGTTCAGCAGCGCGCGGCAGGCCGCGGCGGCCGCTTCAACGATCGGCACGTGGATGGTCGTCAGCTTCGGCGCGGTGTACTGCGAGAAATCGCTGTTGTCGAAGCCGAGCACCGAGAGATCACCAGGCACGTCGATGCCGAGCTTGTCGAGGTGCGAGATGGCGGCCATGGCCATCACGTCGTTGGCGCAGAAAAGGGCGCTGTAGTCGCGCGGTGAACGGGCGAACAGCTCCTCGGCCGCTTCGTAGCCGCCGTTGAAGCTGAAGTCGGCATCGACGCGGCGGCGCTTGGGGATGCGCACCTTGTGCTGCGCCAGTTCGTCGAGGAAGCCGGCAATGCGCAGCTCGTTGTCGGGGGCGCTGTGCGGGCCGCTGATGAGTGCGATCTCGCGGTGACCCTGGCTCAGCAGCGCGCGCGCGGCGAGCCGCCCGCCCAGCACGTGGTCGGTGCTGAAGCAGCGGCCAGGCTGGGCCGGCGTGTGGCGGTTGAGCAGCACAAGCTTGGGGTGGCGCACGAAGAGTTCGGCGAAGTCACCATCGGTGAGGTCGTTGGTCATCACCAGCACGCCGTCGCACTCGCGCTCGTAGAGGAAGCGAATGCCGTCGAGCGCTTGTTGCCGCGCGTCGCCATGGCCGCAGCCGTTGGCCGCGACCATGTGGCGGTCGACCGCGCGCAGCTCGCCGTCCACCGTCTGCAGGATGGGGCCGTAGAAGCTGCCTGAGAAGTCGGGAACGTATATGCCCACCATGCCGAGCGTCTTCGAGGCCAGCGCACGCGCCACGTTCGACGGGCGGAACTGCAGCGTGGCGACCGCATCGTTCACCTTCGCGAGCGCTTTCTCCGAGACCGGGCCGCGCCCGGAAATCGCGCGTGAAGCGGTGCCGAGACCGACCCCGGCCAGACGGGCTACGTCCTTGATGGTGGCCACAGTGTCAGAGCCGCGCCTGTGTTTGCCGATCGAAGAGCGACACGTGTGCCGGCGCGATGGTGAAGCCAATGCGGTTGTCGAGTGCCGGGGTGAACTGCGCGTCGGCATCCACCGCGAGCGACACGCCTTGCGCGTCCAGCCACACCACCTGGTTGGAGCCCATCGGCTCGACCAGCGACACGATGGCGCTGCCAGCCAGCTCGGTGCCGTGGGGCGAGAGCATGATGTGCTCCGGCCGCACGCCCAGCACGGCCGGCTGATCGGGCTGCGGCGGCGTGACGAAGGGGTAGGTCGATACGTCGATGTTCAGCGTGGGCGAGACGAAATGCGTGCCGCGTTCGCTGCGCTGCAATTTGCCTTCGACGAAGTTCATGCTCGGCGCGCCGAGGAAGCCGGCGACGAACATGTTGACCGGCCGTGCATAGACGCTGGCGGGTGTGTCGATCTGCTGGATCTTGCCGTCCTTCATCACGGCGATGCGGCTGGCGAGCGTCATCGCCTCCACCTGGTCGTGTGTCACGTAGATCATGGTGGCACCGAGCCGGTGGTGCAGCTGCTTCAGCTCGCGCCGCAGCTCGCCGCGAAGCTTGGCGTCGAGGTTGGAGAGCGGCTCGTCGAACAGGAACACACCGGCCTCGCGCACCAGCGCGCGGCCGATCGCGACACGCTGGCGTTGGCCGCCCGAGAGCTGTGCGGGCTTGCGTTGCAGCAGCTCGGTGAGTTGCAGCATCGTCGCTGCACGCTCGACACGGCGTGCGATCTCGGCCTTGGCGACACCGGCAATGCGCGGGCCGAAGGAGAGGTTCTTCTCGACCGTCATGGTCGGGTACAGCGCGTACGACTGGAACACCATGCCGATGCCGCGGTCCTTCGGGTCGGCCCAGGTGACGTCGTTGCCGCCGATGTCGACGCGGCCGTCCTGCACGTCGATCAAGCCCGCAATGCTGTGCAGCAGCGTGGATTTGCCGCAGCCCGAGGGGCCGAGCAGCACGAGGAATTCGCCGCTCTGCACGTCGAGGTTCAGCTCGCTGATGACGCGGACGCCGGAGAACTGGATGGCCAGGTTTTCTATCGTGACGTTGGACATATTCAACCTTGAATCAGGACTTCCGCCGGGCCGCCCCAAGGAAGGACTGCGCCCCCTTGGGGGGCAGTGAACGAAGTGAGCGTGGTGGCCGTCATCACTAGCCTTTCACGGCGCCGGCGGTGATGCCGCGGAGGAACCAGCGGCCTGAAATCAGATAGACGGCCAGCGGCAGCAGCGAGGTGAGCATGGTCGCGGCCATGTTCACGTTGTACAGCCGCTCGCCGGTGGTGGTGTTGATGACGTTGTTGAGCTGCACCGTCATCGGCAGGTTTTCGCGACCTGCGAACACCAGGCCGAGCAGGAAGTCGTTCCAGATGTTGGTCATCTGCATGATCACCGCCACCGCGATGATGGGCACCGACATCGGCAGCATGAGCTGGAAGAAGATGCGCCAGAAGCCGCCACCGTCGATGCGCGCGGCCTTGAAGAGCTCGATCGGCACGCCGGCGTAGTAGTTGCGGAACAGCAGCGTCATCACCGGCATGCCGAAGATGGTGTGGATGAGCACGATGCCAGGGAGCGTGCCGAACAGGTTCACCGTGGCTAGCGAGCGCACCAGCGGGTAGATCATCACCTGGTAGGGCACGAAGGCACCAAACATCAGCACGCCGAACAGCCAGCCGGCCCAGCGTACGCGCCAGAACGACAACGCATAGCCGTTGAGCGCGCCGAAGAAGATCGACGCGATGGTGCTCGGCACGACGATCCACACCGAGTTCCAGAAGCCCACCTGGATGCCGCGGCATTCGAGGCCGGTGCAGGCGCTCGACCACGCCTGCACCCAGGGCTCGAAGGTCGCGGCAAGCGGCAGCGCGAACAGCCGGCCGAGGTGAATCTCTTCCATCGGCTTGACCGAGGTGACGAGCATCACGTACAGCGGCAGCAGGAAGAACGCGGCCGAGCTGATGAGCAGCGCATAGAGGCCGAGCCGTGCTGGCGTGAAGTGCGACTTCGGCCGCGCGGCCTTGCGCTGCACAGGGGCGGCGACGGAGGGGTTGATTCGTTCCACGACTGCGCTCATGAATGCACCAGCTTGCGTGACTGCACCGAGCGTGCGTACCACCAGGGCATCAGCAGCGCGAGCACGGTCAGCAGCATCACGGTGGAGGCCGCCGAGGCGAGGCCCACGTTGGCCCGGTTGAAGAGGTTGTCCATGATGAACTTGGCCGGTACTTCGCTGGCGTTGCCGGGGCCGCCGAGCGTCATCGCCACGACCACGTCGAAGACCTTGACCACGCCGACGGCAAGTAGCACGAACGAGGTGCCGAAGGCCGGCCCAAGCTGCGGCAGCACCACGCTGAGGTAGTAGCGCCAGCGTGGTACGCCGTCGATGCGTGCGGCGTTCCAGAGCGACTCGTCGATGCCGCGCAGGCCCGCCAGCAGCACCGCCATCACCAGGCCCGAGGCCTGCCACACGGCGGCGATCACGAGCGTGTAGATCACCTTGTCCTGGTTGACGATCCAGTCGAACTGGAAGTCGGGAAAGCCGAGGTTGCGCACGGCGGCCTGGATGCCCAGGCCGGGGTTGAGCATCCACTGCCAGACCAGGCCGGTCGCGACGAAAGACATGGCGTAGGGGTAGAGAAAGATCGTGCGCAGCACGTTCTCGCCGCGCACCCGCTGGTCGAGGAACACGGCCAGAAAGAAGCCGAGCACCAGGCACGCAAGGACGAACAGCACGCCGAAGATGGCGATGTTGTGCAGAGAGACGGTCCAGCGCTCGGTAGCGAACAAGCGCTCGTACTGCGCGAAGCCGACGAAGTCGTTCTTCGGGAAGATCTTGGAGCTGCTGAACGAGATGCGCAGCGACCACAGCACGGTGCCGATGTAGACACCGAGCACCGTGATAGCCATCGGCAGCAGGGCGAGCTGCGCGGCCACGGCGCGCTTTCGGCGCACGGGCTGGGGTCGGGGCAGGGTGGCGGTGTTCATGCAGTACAACGAGAGGTCATCGGTTGCGTTTTTCTTTGGCCGGCACGCTGCCACCCGCCCAGCCTGAGCGGGTGACGAAAAGCGCGAGCCGAAACGCATGTCGACGGCTCGCGCATGCCGGGCGAACTCAGCCCTTCACTGCGCCTTGCAAGGCCTTGATCGCGTCGTCCACCGACTGGTTGCCGTTCCAGAACTTGGTGATCACGTCTTGCACGGCGCCGACCATGTCGGGCGTCATCAGCGCATCGGGGTTGGCGATCTGGCGCGACGGGTCCTTCATGGCCTGCACGCCGGCTTGGGCGCAGATGTCCATTTTGCTGCTGTCGATGTCGGTGCGAACCGGGATCGACCCCTTCTTGTTGTTGAACGCGACCTGTGTCACCGGCGAGGTGAACACCGTGGCCAGCTTGTGCTGCGCTTCGATGGCCGCCTTGTCGGTAGTCTTCGGGAACACGAACACGTCGCCTGCAACCATGTACGGCGCGTTGGCACCGAAGCCGGCGAAGCAGCCGTATTCCTTGCCGGCCGTCTGTTTGGCGCCGGCGAATTCGCCCTTGGCCCAGTCGCCCATGATCTGGAAGCCGGCCTTGCCGCTGATGACCATCGCGGTGGCGTCGTTCCAGTTGCGGCCCGGCGAGCCGGCGTCGACGTAGTTGTGCAGCTTCTTCAACGCGGTCAGCGTCTTGCGCATGCCTTCACTGTTGATGCTGGCGGCGTCATGGTCGCGGAAGAACTTGAGGTACGCATCCTTGCCGCCCACGTGCAGCAGCACGCTGTAGAAGGTGATCCATTCCTGCCAGCTCTGGCCGCCCAGGGCCAGCGGCACCAGGCCGGCGGCCTTGAGCTTGTCGAGCGCGGCGAAGAACTCGTCCATGCTCTTCGGCTCGCCCGTCACGCCGGCTTTTTGCAGTGCGGACTTGGAGTACCAGAACCACGACGGGTTGTGGATGTTGACCGGCACGGCGTAGTAGTGGCCCTTGACCTTGATCGCGTCGACGATGGGCTTGGGCATCCACTTGTCCCAGCCTTCTTTCGCGGCCACCGCGTCGATGTCGTTCAGCTGGCCCTCGGCGATCACGTCGTGGTACTGCTTGGAGGTGTTGAACTGCGCTGCGGTGGGCGGGTTGCCGCCGGCGATACGGTTGATGGCGGCGGCACGTGCGTTGTCGGCACCGGCCACGGCTTCGTCGACCCAGGTGCCGCCGGCCTTGGTGTAGGCGTCGGCAAGTTCCTTGACGGCGGCCGATTCACCGCCCGACGTCCACCAGTGGATCACGTTGGCCTTCTGGGCGTGTGCTGTGCTGGCGGCCAGCAGGGCAGCGGCCAGGGCGAGTTGCTTGAGTGTGAATTGCATGTCGTGGTCTCCGGTTGGTGGGCTCTGGGCCCTTCTTTGAAATGGATATGAATGCGCCGCGTCAGCCTGCGGCGCGTGCCTTGAGGAACTCGGTGAATGACTTGGCGCTCTGCTTGAGCGTGCGTTGTTGGGTCTCGTAGTCCACGTGCACGATGCCGAAGCGGCGCTCGTAGCCGAAGGCCCACTCGAAGTTGTCGATCAGCGACCAGACGAAATAGCCGCGCACGTCCACGCCCTTGTCCATCGCACCCGATATCGCCGCGAAGTGGCGATTCAGGAACGAGATGCGCTGGGCGTCGTCGACGGTGCCGTTCACGACCTTGTCGTCGGACGCCATGCCGTTCTCGGTGATGTAGATCGGCGGCAGGTTCGGGTAGCGCGACTTGAAATCGACCAGCAGGTCTTGCAATCCCTGCGGGTGAACTTCCCAGCCCATCTGCGTGCGCTCCACGCCTTCCAGCGGCACGTCGACGAAGCCGTGCTTGCCGTCGCTGCGCAGGTTGAGGTGGAAGTAGTAGTTGATGCCGAGGAAATCGAGCTTGCCGCGGATGACGTCCATGTCGCCGGGCAGCACCAGCGGCTCGGTGCCGGGCCACAGCTTGAACAGGTCCTTCGGGTACTCGCGCTTGAGCAGCGGGCCGAGCACCCAGTCGTTGTGCTGCAGTTCGTAGAGGCGTGCGGCCTCGCGGTCGGCCGGCGTGTCGCGGTCGGTCGTGCCGCGGCCGATGTTGGCCACCAGCCCGCGCATGGCACCGGGGTCGTTGGCCTCCAGCGCCTGCAGCGCCAGGCCGTGGCCCAGCAACAGGTGGTGCATGGCCTGCGTGGCGAAGCGCGGGTCGGTGCGGCCCGGCGCATGGTGGCCGTTGCCGTAGCCGAGGTAGGCAGAGCACCACGGCTCGTTCAGCGTGCACCAGGCCTTCACGCGGCCCTTGAACTCACGGCTCATCAGGTCGGCGTAGTCGGCAAAGCGGTAGGCGGTGTCGCGGTTGAGCCAGCCGCCGCGGTCTTCGAGGTGCTGCGGCAGGTCCCAGTGGTAGAGGGTCACGAAGCGCTCGATGCCCTTGGCTTCGAGGCCGTCGAACAGGCGCTTGTAGAAGTCCAGGCCTTTGGTGTTGGGCTTGCCGTGCTCGTCCATCACACGTGGCCAGGCGGTCGACAGGCGGTAGGCGTCGACGCCCAACTGGGCCATGAGGTCGACGTCTTCCGGCCAGCGGCGGTAGTGGTCGCAGGCAAACTCGCCGGTGTCGCCGTTGAGCACCTTGCCGGGGATGGCCGAGAAGGTGTCCCAGATCGACGGCAGGCGGCCGTCGGCATGGATGGCGCCTTCGATCTGGTACGACGCCGTGGCCACGCCCCAGGTGAAATCTTTGGAAGCCATCCGCGAGTTGGCGGGTGGGGCCAGACGTGATGTCGAAGCTGTGGAATCGGGGGCTGCCATCAGGGCGTTCCTTGCTGGATTCAGAGAAAGTGGAATCGTTTCCACTTGGGATGTGGATTACAGCAGCGTCGACGTCAGCCGACATGAGGAAGAACCCGGGGGGTGGTTACAGACCAGGAACGAAACAGGGGCAAAGCCCCCGACGTTTCGCGGGCAATGCGGCGCGTTGCGCGCCGCGAACGGCTCAGCCTGCCGAGCCGGACAGCGGTTCGGTCGGAGGCGCCTTGGGTGTGTCGGCCGCAACCGGTTTGCGCCTGCCGCCGGTGTTGCCGAGGCTGCGCCACACGGCGATGGCCACCACGAAGAGCGCGGTCGTCATCAGGAACGTGAGTGCCATGTAGTAGCGAACGAAGAGCCCGATCACGCGCGACTGCGCCGCTTCGCTCCACAGCACTTCGCGACCCTCCACCGACACGGGGCCGCCGTACTGGCTGACAGCGGTCGCCACGTCCATGCCGTCTGCGCGCTTCCTTCCAGCGTCGTGGTACGGCGCGCTGACGTACGGTTTCTGCTCGATGCCCGGCGCCGTGGCCGGCGGATAGAAGTACACGCGGTCACGCACCAGGTCGCTGAAGCGCAGGTACACGAACATCGAGGCCACGAGGCAGACGACACCCACGCCGGCCCACAGGTACTGAGATGTTTTCGTCAGCCGGGCGCGGATCACCAGCACCAGCGCGAGCAGAACGACGAGCGTGCCGAAGGCCACCACGTTGACGGCCTGCGCGGCGCCTTCCACCACCGGCATCAAATCCTTCAACACCGAGTTGAAGAGGCCGAAGATCGTGGTGATCACCGCGGCCGCCGACACGAGCACGGCCGACAACTCTGCAAAGGTGGATGAACGTGCCATGGTGTCTGCTCCTTCGTCAGGGTTTCACGATGTCGCCGGGCGCATTGAACCGAAGCGCCAGCTCGGGTGCGTTGTCGGGTGCGATGTGCAGCAATGCAAACGCGATGGGCTGGCGCTCGAACACGCGCTTGGCCATGGCCTCGTACATCCTGTCGGGGCCGACCCACACGCGCATCTCGCCTTGCGGCACCGTCCCTCGCGACGGGCTGGTTGGCTCCTCGAAGGAGAAGGCCTGCAGCCACTCGCGAATGGTGTCGATGCCGAAGTATTCGGGCCGGTCGAGCACGCCGCTCGGCAGCACATACACGCGCAGCCGCGGCGGCTCCGGCTGGCCGGCCGGCGCCTTCACCGTCACGACCACCTTGCGGTAGCCGAAGGGCGGCTGGCCCGACGTGAGCTTTGCTCGCAGCGTCCGCACCGGGGCCACCGCAGTGCGCAGCTCGGCGACCGAGCCGGCCGAGATTGGCTGCAGCGACCGGGTGGAGAGCACCTCCGCCTTGTCGTTCGCTTGCGCGAGGTAGTACTTCGACAGTGCCAAGTCGCGCGCACTCAGAGTGCTGGCGCGGCGCTCGACCAGCTGTGCCGTCGTGTCGATGTCGGACACCAGCGCGCGGTGCCGGTTGATGTCGGCCGGGCGCTCGTACGCGCTGGCAGGCAGCTCGGCCGTGCGCTGCCTGGCGTGCTGAGCGGCTTCGACCTGCGGCTTCACGCTGCGGCCCGTGACGGTCGATGGAACCTGCGCCCAGGCACCAGCCGCTGACAGTGCGACGACGGCACAGAGGAGAAGACGCATGGCGGGGGCTCCAACAGATGGACCGAAACAGGGCGTTGTTCCGGTGCCTTGCGGATGGTGCGCAAGCTGGCGGCAGATGCCATCCCTAGAACGTTGGACGAGCCATGGGCATGCCGCTCGGGGCAGCAGATTGAGCACTCCGTCGTTCACATGCATGATGGCAGCCGACACCGCCTCGGACCGACCGCATGGGACACGTACTGCTCGACTGGCCGGCACGCCGCCACGAACCTCGACTGACATCGCGCTGGATAGCGCGACTGGGTTTGACAGCGGCCTTGTGCACCGCGCTGCTGACGGGCTGTGCTTCCGGGCCGGTCGGTGCCCCGCCGAAGCTCGCGCTGGTGATCGGGAACGGTGCCTACGAGAACGTCGTGCCGCTGAAGAACCCGGTGAACGACGCCGCTGACATGTGCGCCGCGCTCGAGAGAGTCGGCTTCAAGACGCTCTGCTTCACCAATGTGCGCGACCGCGCGGAGTTCGATGCCCACGTCAAGGAGTACGTTGGCCAGCTCGGGCCCAACTCGGTGGGCGTCTTCTACTACTCGGGCCACGGCGTGCAGGCAGGCAACACGAACTACCTGATCCCGACACAGGTGCAGATCAAATCGGCAGCCGAGAACCCGACGCGTTCTCTCTACGACGTCGACGACCTGTTCGATCGGCTGGGAAAGAAGAAGACGAAGTTCCAGCTCGTGATCCTCGACGCCTGCCGTGCCGACCTCTTTTCGCCACCCCCGCGCCAGGCTTCCCGCGCACGCGCCGGCGCGGCGGCGTCACGCTCGGTCCTCGTGAGGGCGCTCGAAGACGTGGCGGGTGCGAGCAACGGTCTGCAGCCGATCAAGGACGCGCCACCCGGCACCATGGTTCTCTACGCCACGGCGTCGAAAGACGTTGCCTTCGACGGAGAAGGGCGCAACGGCCCGCTGACCAAGCACATCCTGCAGCACGTCGGCACGCGCGGCATCTACGTCGAAGAATTCTTCAAGCGGGTGACGCTCGGTGTGGAGCAGGAGACGTTGCAGAAATTCCGCAAGCGGCAGACGCCGTTCATCTACGGCTCGTTCAGCGGCAGGTTCTGCTTTGCGGGCTGCCCGGGCGACAACGATGTTCCGGTGCCGCCCGCGTACTGAGGCTGCGGATCAGAACGTGGCCACGAAACCCAAGGTCAAGCCCTGTGTGAGGTCGCGCCCGTCCTGGCCTTCGATCGCGTCTTTCGTGCTGAGAACCTGGGTGCGGTAGCCGGCGGTGAAGGTCAGCGCCTTCGTGACGCTGGGTGTCGCCAAGGTGTAGGCCACCCCCAGCTCGCTGAGCCGGTAGTTGGCGTCTCCGAAGATGACGTTGCTGCCGCTCGTCACCTTCAGGCGGCCGAGGCCGAATGCGCCGTACAGCGAGAAGTCGCGTCCGAGCGGCGCCGTGGCGCTGACGCCTGCCACCGGGCCGGCCAACTCGTAGATGTTGGTCGTGTCCCTCTGCTGCAGCTTCTTGTAGCCGAGCGTGAGCGCCACGGTGGGCATGACGTAATAGCCGAGGTTGAGGTCGAACTCCTTGCGCGTGCCGGTGCTGCCATCGATGAACTCATGGTCGGTCGACGGGTACATGCTGACCGAGCCGAGAAAGTCGCGGTAGCGAACGCTCAGCTGGGGAATCAGCACGAACTTGTCGCGGGCCGGTGACTGCGTGACCACCCGCTCCCCGGCGGCGTTGGTGTCGTAGCTGAAGGTGTCCCACTGCGTGTTCCAGCCTTTGAGGCCTACCGACACGTTGAACCCCGATTCCTGTGCCTGCACCAACCCTGCCCCGCACAGCGCGCCTGCAATGAGCCAGTTCTTCGTCATGTCCGCTTCTCCGGTGAGTTGCCGGCGGGCTGCCGCGCGAGCCACACCATAGCGGGTCTTCATCGGCGCGCAAAGCAACATCGCGTTTCATGCACGCATCAAGAAAAAAGCCTCCGAGACTTTCGCATCGGAGGCACCAAAAACAAGCCCTCTTCAGGCCTGCTGCAGGATCAGCCGGGCTTCGTGCCCGGGGTGGTTTCGGTGGAGGCCGCGCGGGCGGGCGCTTCCCACCCGCCGCCGAGCGCGCGGATCAAGCCGACCGTGGCCTGGTACTGCGCCGAGCGCACTTGCACTGCTTGCCGCTGGTTGGCGAGCTCGCTGCGGCGTGCATCGAGCAGCTCCAACTGGCTCACATAGCCGTTGCGGTAGCGAGAGGTCGACAGCAGCGTGGCGCGACCTGCCCATTCGACGGCCTGGGCCTGCGCCTTGGCCTGGTCGGAGAGCAGGCTCAGCGCGGAGAGCTGGTCTTCGACATCGCGGAAGGCCACGAGCACCTGCTCGCGGTAGCCGGCCGCGGCTGCGTCCCACTGCGCGGTGGCGTTCTGGATGCCGGCGTCACGCCGGCCACCGTCGAACACCGGCAGCGACAGCAGCGCACCCACGCCCCAGGCACGTGCGGACCACTTGAACAAATCGCTCAACTCTGACGACGCGAAGCCGCCCGAGGCAGTGAGCGAGAGGTCGGGGAACCATGCGGCGCGAGCGACGCCCACGCGCGTTTGCGCGGCCTGCATGGTGCGCTGCGCGGCGGCCACGTCGGGTCGGCGCGCGAGCACCGTGCTGGGCACGCCGGCGGGGATCTGCGGCAAGGCGCCGTTCCACTCCAGCTCGGCCAGCGCGAAGCCGCTCGGCAGCTCGCCGAGCAGCGTGGCGAGGGCGTGCTCATACTGCGCGCGGGTGCGGTCGAGGGCCAGGGCCTGCGATTCGGTGGAGGCCACCTCGGTGCGCACACGGGCGAGGTCGAGCTCGCCCACGTCACCGGCCTGGTAGCGGCGCTCGGTCAGGCGCAGCGTGTCGCGGTAGGCGGTGACCGACTGGCGCACCAGCGCGCGTTCGGCGTCGAGTGCGCGCAGCACGAAGTAGGTTTGCGCGACGTCAGACTGCACGAGCAGCCGCGTGCTCTGCATCAGCGCTTCGCGTGCCTGGAAGTCGAGCTTGGCGGCGTCACCGGCCTTGGCGATGCGGCCGAACAGATCGGTTTCCCACGAGACGCTGGCGCCGGCGTTGAATGCATTCGCTGGCTGGCCGGTGCCGCCGCCGCTGACCGGCGCGAGCTGGCGTGCCGCGCCGGCGCTCACACCGACTTGCGGGATGCGATCGGCATTGGTCTCACGCACGAGGGCCCGCGCTTGTGCGAGTCGCGCTCCGGCGAGCTGGATGCTGGTGTTGTTGCGGTCGGCACGCACCACCAGGTCGTCGAGAACCGGGTCGGCGAAGGCCTTCCACCACTCGCCGCGGGCTTGCGCCTCGGCGGGCGGCAACGCAGCCCAACGGCCGTCGATGCCCTTGAACGCGGCCGGTGCGGCCGGTGGTGCAGTCGGCTCGAAGGCCGGGCCGCTCGCACAGCCTGCGAGCACCAGCGCGGCGAGTAGCGGGGCGAGGGCCCAGCGTGTTGTCGACGTCATGAGTTTCTTGTTCATGTCATGTGTCCTTGTTCATTCGTGGCGGCTGATCGGCGAACCCGGCTGCGGGCGCAGCGTGTGGGCGGCACCGCCACCGTGTGCGGGCGTCGTGATGGGCGCTTCGACGTGCGATGCGTCCGGCACTTCGCCGTGTTGCTTCAGCGGGCGGTTGCCTGTCAGGCGGCGCAGCAGCACGTAGAACACCGGCGTGAGGAAGATGCCGAAGGCGGTGACGCCAATCATGCCGAAGAACACCGCAATGCCCATCGCATGGCGCATCTCGGCACCGGCTCCGCTGGCGAGCACCAGTGGCAGCACACCCATCACGAAGGCCATCGAGGTCATCAGGATCGGACGCAGGCGCAGGCGGCTCGCCTCGATGGCAGCTTGCACCGGAGTGCGGCCGGCGAACTCCAGCTCCCGTGCGAACTCCACGATCAGGATCGCGTTCTTCGCACTCAGCCCCACCAGCACCATCAATCCGATCTGCGTGAAGACGTTGTTGTCACCTTTGCTGAGCCACACGCCGGTCATCGCGGCGAGCAGGCCCATCGGCACGATCATCAAGATCGCGAGCGGCAGCGTGAGGCTCTCGTACTGCGCGGCCAGCACCAGGAACACCAGCAGGATCGCGATCGGGAAGATCCAGATCGCCGAGTTGCCGGCCAGGATCTCCTGGTAGGTGAGGTCGGTCCACTCGTAGGTCACGCCGGCCGGCAGCGTTTCGGCGGCGATGCGCTTGATCGCGTCCTGCGCCTGCCCCGACGAATAGCCGGGTGCTGCGCCGCCGTTGATGTCGGCGGTGAGAAAGCCGTTGTAGCGCATGGCGCGCTCGGGCCCGAAGGTCGGCGTGACCTTCATCACCGACGACAGCGGGACCATCTCGCCGCTGACGGAACGCACCTTCAGTGCGCCGACGTCTTCGGCGCGTGCGCGGTAGGCCGCATCGGCCTGCACCCGCACGGAGTACGTGCGGCCGAACTTGTTGAAGTCGTTCGCGTACAGGCTGCCCAGGTAGATCTGCATCGTGTCGAAGATGTCGGTCACCGGCACACCGAGCTGGCGCGCCTTGGTGCGGTCGATGTCGGCATACAGCTGCGGCACGTTGACCTGCCAGCTCGAGAACATGCCGGCCAGTTCAGGCGTTTGATAAGCCTTGGCCATGAAGGCCTTGACCGCGTCGTCCAGCCCCTTGATGCCGAGCGAGCCACGGTCTTCGAGCTGCAGCTTGAAGCCACCGGTCGTGCCCAGACCCTGTACCGGCGGCGGCGGGAACATCACGACGAACGCTTCCTGGATCGCACCGAACTTTTGGTTCAGCTGGGCCGCGATTGCGCCGGCGCTCTGGTCAGCGCCCTTGCGCTGGTCGAACGGCGTCAGCGAGACGAACACGATGCCGGAGTTGGAGCTGTTGGTGAAGCCGTTGATCGACAGGCCCGGGAACTGGATCGCGTGCTCGATGCCGGGTTGCTTCATCGCGATGTCGCCCATGCGGCGGATCACCGCTTCAGTGCGGTCCAGCGTTGCGCCATCGGGCAACTGCGCGAAGCCGATCAGGTACTGCTTGTCTTGCGGCGGCACGAAACCACTCGGCACGATCTTGAACAGGCCGACCGTGGCGGCCGCAAGCAGCAGGTACACCGCCATCATCACCGCCTTGCGCGAGATGGCCTTGGTGACACCACCGCTGTAGGCATTGGCACCGCGGTTGAAGAGGCGGTTGAAGCCGCGGAAGAAGCCGCCGAACACGCGGTCCATGCCGCGCGTCAGCGCATCCTTGGGGGCATCGTGGCCCTTGAGCAGCAGCGCGGCGAGAGCGGGCGACAGCGTCAGCGAGTTGATGGCCGAGATCACCGTCGAGATCGCGATGGTCAGCGAGAACTGCTTGTAGAACTGGCCCGTCAAACCGCTGATGAAGGCCAGCGGCACGAACACGGCGACGAGCACCAGCGCGATAGCGATGATCGGGCCCGACACCTCGCGCATCGCGCGGTAGGTGGCGTCGCGCGGACTCAGCCCCGCCTCGATGTTGCGCTCCACGTTCTCGACCACCACGATCGCGTCGTCGACCACGATGCCGATGGCGAGCACCAGCCCGAAGAGGCTCAGTGCGTTGATCGAGAAGCCGAACAAATGCATCACCGCGAAGGTGCCAACCACGGCCACCGGCACAGCCAGCAGCGGGATGATCGATGCGCGCCAGGTCTGCAGGAACAAGATCACCACCAGCACCACGAGCGCGATGGCTTCGAGCAGCGTGTGCACCACCGATTCGATCGAGGCACGCACGAACTGCGTCGGGTCGTAGACGATTTCGTAGGTCACGCCGTCCGGCATCGACTTCTTCAGCTCGGCCATGGTCTCGCGCACGCCGTTGCTGATTGCGATGGCGTTCGAGCCGGGTGCCGCGAAGACGGGCACCGCGACCGCATCCTTGTTGTCGAGCAGCGAACGCAGCGAGTAGTCGGCAGCGCCGAGCTCCAGGCGGGCGATGTCGCGCAGCCGCGTGACGGCACCGTCGGTGCCGGTCTTCACGATGATGTCCCCGAACTCTTCTTCGTTCTGCAGGCGGCCTTGGGCGTTGATCGACAGTTGTACGTCCACGCCGTTCAGGCCCGGTGATGCACCGACGATGCCGGCCGCGGCCTGCACGTTCTGCCCGCGGATGGCGGCCACCACGTCGCTCGCCGAGAGGCCGCGCTGCGCGACCTTCTGCGGGTCGAGCCAGACGCGCATCGAGTAGTCACCCGAGCCGAACAGCAGCACGTCGCCCACGCCTTCGACGCGCGCCAGGCGGTCTTTGACGTTGAGCACCGCGTAGTTGCGCAGGTAGGTCATGTCGTAGCGGCCGTTGGGCGACAGCAAGTGCACGACCATCGTCAGGTCGACCGAGCTCTTGATGGTGACGATGCCGAGCCGCTTTACCTCTTCAGGCAAGCGGGCCTCCGCGCGGCCGACACGGTTCTGCACCATCTGCTGGGCCTTGTCGGGGTCGGTGCCGAGCTTGAAGGTGACGGTCAGCGTCATCAGGCCGTCGGTGGTCGCCTGGCTGCTCATGTAGAGCATGTTCTCGACGCCGTTGATGGCCTCTTCGAGCGGCGTGGCGACTGTTTCGGCGATCACCTGCGGGTTGGCGCCGGGGTACTGTGCGCGCACGACGATCGAGGGTGGCACGACGTCGGGGTATTCCGAGATCGGCAGCCCGCGCACCGCGATCAGGCCGCCGAGGAAGATCAGCAGCGAGAGCACGCCGGCGAAGATCGGCCGGTCGATGAAGAATTTAGAAAAGTTCATGGGGGTCTTTCTTGTGTCTGGCTTTCGCCGTCCTGCAAGCACACCGCCCCGCTCAGGCTGAGGTATCGAAGCCGCGCACGATGAGCGCGGGAGTAGGGCTTCGATACCTCAGCCCGATCGGACTGAGGTGCGCCACGGCCTGTATCTAGTGGGTGGAACTCAGGACTTGGTGCCCGGCGTACGGGCCGCCTCGGCCGCCTTCAGGTCCATGTCGACCGCCTGTGGTGCCACGAGCGCACCGGGGCGAACACGTTGCAACCCGTTGACGACCACGCGCTCCTGCGGCTTCAGGCCGGTGGTGACGATGCGCAGGCCGTTGACGTGCGCGCCGAGCGTGATCTCGCGGTAGGCGGCGGTGTTGTCCGGCCCGACGACCATCACGAACTTTTTGTTCTGGTCGGTACCGACAGCGCGCTCGTTGATCAACAGGGCCGACGAGTTCTTCACCTGGCCCATGCGCAGCTTGGCAAATTGGCCGGGGATCAGGGTGCCGTCCTTGTTGTCGAACACGGCGCGCACGCGCACCGTGCCGCTCTTCGCGTCGACCTGGTTGTCGACCAGCTGCAAGTGGCCGACGAACGGTGTGTCGAGCGTGGCGGCCGTGCCCATCTGAACCGGAATGCGCTCGAGTTGCGCACGGGCGCTGGAGCCGCTCGGCAGGCTTTGCAGTGCACGCGCGACGATCTGCTCGTCGGCATCGAAGCTCGCGTAGATCGGGCTCACCGACACCAGTGTCGTCAGCACCGGGGCGCCGGGGCCGGCGGCCACCAGATTGCCGGTGGTGATCTCGAGCTTGCCGACGCGGCCGGCGACCGGCGCACGCACTTGGGTGTAGCCGAGGCTCAGCTGCGCGGTCTGCCAGGCGGCTTGGGCGGCGCGCAGATTGGCGTCTGCTTCGCGGTAGGCGTTGTTGCGCTCGTCGAACTCGCGTTGAGCGATGGCGTGCTCGTCGAACAGGCGCTTGGCGCGTTCGTATTCGCTCTTGGTGTAGGTGGTGCGGGCTTGCGCTGCGACGACTTGCGCCTCGGCACGTTCCACCTCGGCGGCGTAGGGGGCCGGGTCGATGGTGATGAGCAGCTCACCTTTGGAAACCAGCGCGCCTTCGCGGAAGTGCACCGACTGTACGGTGCCGGCAACGCGCGATCGGATGTCGACGCGTTCGACGGCTTCGAGCCGGCCGGAGAACTCGTCCCAGGTCGCGACCTCGCTTTGCACCACGGTTGCCACCGACACCGGCGTGGCCTGCGGGGCCGAGGACGTGGTGGCTTCGGCTGGTGCGGTGCGCAGCATGAAGATGGCGGTGACAACGGCGCTCAGCGCCGTCAGCGCGGTGCCGGCGGCCCAGAGGCGGCGGGCGCGGGGTTGGGTTTTCGGTTGCGACATGGTGGATCCTCGGGTGTGGGTCAAAGTTTTTGGCAAAGCAGCGGCTGGCCTCGCGGTTTGAGGCTTTTCGCTATGAAACTGGGGAACTAAATATTCGTAGTGATCACTACGACATATGGCACAATGTACTCAGCCCGAGCGCGTTGGTCAAGTAATTTCGTAGTGGTCGTTATGAAAAGTACATCAGAGACATCGGCAACCCCCTCGGCCTGCGCGAAAGCACCGGCCAAGCCACGGGGCCGCCCCCTGTCGTTCGACCGCGATGCCGCCCTCGAGCAGGCGATGCACGTGTTCTGGGAGCGCGGCTACGAAGCCGCTTCCATCAGCGACCTGACGAGCGCGATGGGCATCACCCCGCCCAGCCTGTACACCGCCTTCGGCGACAAGGAGCACTTGTTCCTCGAGGCGATCGAGCGCTATGGCAAGGGCCCGGGCGGCTTCGGGCAGAGGGCACTGGATGAAGAGCCCACCGCACGCGGCTCGATAGAGCGTTTGCTCGAAGAAGCTGCCACCGAGCTGACGCAAGGCTGCCACCCGCTGGGCTGCATGATGGTCATGGCGGCGACCAATTGTTCGGTGGCGGCCGAGCACATCCAGGTCGCACTGGCCAAGCGCCGCGCCCTGGGTGTCGCCAACATGCAGGCCCGCATCCAGCGTGGCATCGATGCGGGCGAGTTGCCTGCCGGTACCGATGCCGGTGTGCTGGCCAACTTCTACGCCACCATTTACCAAGGCATGTCGATGCAGGCCAAGGACGGCATGTCGCGCGACAGCCTGATGGCGACGGTCGACGCCGCCATGCGCGCGTGGCCGGCTGCCTCGTCTGTGGAGCCCGCTCAGCCGGCGGCCAAGCGCCGCAGTTCCACCTCAGCCTAGCGCCGTGGGCTTCAGGCGCGCCGCACTACTCGGTGCGCGCCACCATCGTCTGGATGATGGTTTCGAGCTGCGGGCTCATCGGCAGGTCCAGGCTCACGCCGTTGGGCAGCTTGCGCAAGAACCAGCGCGTGTAGCGGCGTTCGATCTCGCGGTCTTCCGCCAGGCGGTGGAAGGTGTCGTTCACCAGCCGCGTGAGCGGCGCGTCGCCCTTGCGGAACATCACGCCATAAGGGTCGTACGACAGGAAATCACCGGTGACGACGTACTCGCCCTGCAGCTTGTTCTGCGCAACCAGGCCATAGAGCAGCACGTCGTCGGTTGCAAACGCATCCACTTGCCCGCTGGTGAGCAAGGCGAACGACGCCGCATGGTCGGCGGCCGCCGTGATGGCCATGTCGACCTTGAACTTGACGGCCAGGTCTTTCATCGTCTTCTCGTTGGTGGTGCCGGCGGTGACGGCGACCTTCTTGCCCGCCAGGTCGCGAAACGACTTGATCGACGAGTTCTTCTTCACCAGCAGCTTGGTGCCCGACACGAAGATGGTGGGCGAGAAGCTCACGAGCTTCTGCCGCTCGAGGTTGCTGGTGGTCGAGCCGCATTCCATGTCGACCTGGCCTGAGGCCACGGCTTGGAGCCGTGATTCGGACGTGACCTGCTGCCACTTGATCGCAATGGTCCGGCCCACTTCGTCGCTGATGGCATCGACCAGCAGCTTGCACAGGTCGACCGAGTAGCCGATGGGTTCGCCGCGCGTTGACAGGTAGGAGAAGGGAACCGACGACTCGCGGTGCCCGAGCACGATGGTGCCGCTTGCGCGCACCTTGGCCAGCGTGCCGGTGAGCTGCACGGGGGTCTCTTCGCCCTGCGCCGCAGCCCACGTCGCGCTGGCCAGCAGGAGGCAGCCGGCGAGCAGCCATCGCCACAGCCTCGGATTCAAACGCCGCGCGTTCATGGCTGCGTTCTCAGGCGTGGCCGAGTTGCGGCTCAGGGGCCGTGTCCAGCGTGCGCGCATTCGCTTCGGCCTCGGCTTCAGGCAGCAGCTCGCCTTCCCACTTGGCGACCACGGCGGTGGCAATCGAGTTGCCGACCGCGTTGGTGGCCGAGCGCCCCATGTCGAGGAAGGTGTCGACACCCAGGATCAGCAGCAGCCCGGCCTCGGGAATGTTGAACTGGTTCAGCGTGGCGGCAATCACCACCAGCGATGCACGCGGCACGCCGGCCATGCCCTTGGACGTGAGCATGAGGATCAGCAGCATCGTGATCTGCGTGCCGATCGGCAATGCGATGCCGTAGGCCTGCGCGATGAACAGCACGGCGAAGGTGCAGTACATCATCGAGCCGTCGAGGTTGAACGAGTAGCCCATCGGCATCACGAAGCTTGAGATCTTGCGTTTGACCCCGAAGCGATCGAGCGCATCGAGGATCTTCGGGTACGCGGCCTCCGAGCTCGCGGTCGCGAACGACAGCAGGAACGCCTCCTTGATCAGCACCAGCAGCTTGAACACGCGCGGCCCGAGGAAGAGGAAGCCCGCGCCGACCAGCACGGCCCAGAGCAGGATCAGGCCGATGTAGAAGTCGCCCATGAACACCGCGAACTTCAGCAGGATCTCGAGGCCGTTGACGGCGACGGTGGCCGCCATCGCGGCCATCACCGCGAGCGGCGCCAGCTTCATCACATAGCCGGTGATCTTGAGCATGGCATGAGACAGCTCGTCGATCGCGGCGACCAGCGTCTTGGCCTTGTCGCCGAGCGACGAGAGCGCCACGCCGAAGAACATCGAGAACACGACGATCTGCAGGATCTCGTTGTTGGCCATGGCCTCGGCAAACGACTTCGGCACCAGGTGGCTGACGAAGTCTTTCAACGTGAACTTGCTGGTGGCCAGGTTGGCCGAGGCGCCGATGTCGGGGAGCGGCAGACCGAGGTTCTTGCCCGGCTCCAGCAGGTTGGCCATGACGAGCCCGAGGATCAACGACACCAGCGAGGCGGTGACGAACCACCCGAGCGCCTTGCCGAACACGCGGCCCACCGAGGCCGCGTCGCCCATGTGCGCGATGCCGACGACGAGTGTCGAGAACACCAGCGGGCCGATCAGCATCTTGATGAGCCGCAGGAACACATCGGAGACGATGGACACGTAACCCGCGATCTGCGCGGCGGCTTTCTTGTCGGGAAAGCTCGTGAACACCATGTAGCCGAGGATGATGCCGACCACCATGGCGATCAGGATCCAGAGGGCCGGGGGAAGTTTCTTCTTCATCGGTGCGTCCTCGCGTTGGCTGTTGCGCAGTCGGCATCGACCGGCGGTGCCATTGGAACCCTGCACGAGGCACTAAGCAAGTCTCAAGCCGTTTTTTGCGGCCGATGGCGTCCCAGCACGAAGCGTTCTCGGCGCACGCCGCACCAAGCGCGACAACAAAAATGCCCTCGGCACTGTCGCACCGAGGGCATGAAAGAGCGGCCGCTGCACCAAGGCAGTCCGGCGCGCTCGCTTCTGGTCAGGAAGATTTCAGATCTGGATCTTCAGCGAACCTTGCCGGCCTTCCACGCATTCAGCAGCGTGTCGTAGGCGATGGTCTCGCCCTTCGGCTTTTCGTTCGCCAGCTTCTTCCATGGGGCACCCTTGTCGCTCAGGTACTTGTTGGGGTCGCCCTTGGGGTTCAGCTTCGGCGCGCAACGGGCCATGCCAGCGCGTTCGAGGCGGGACATCACCTGGTCCATCTCTTCGGCGAGGTTGTCCATGGCCTGCTGCGGCGTCTTCTCACCCGTCACGGCCACGGCCACGTTCTTCCACCACAGCTGCGCGAGCTTCGGGTAGTCGGGCACGTTGGTGCCGGTCGGTGTCCACGCCACCCGTGCCGGGCTGCGATAGAACTCGACCAGGCCGCCGAGCTTGGGAGCCAGGTCCGTCATCGCCTTGCTCTGGATGTCGGACTCGCGGATCGGCGTCAGGCCCACGATCGTCTTCTTCAGCGAGGTGGTCTTGGCCGTCACGAACTGGGCGTACAGCCAGGCGGCTGCCACCTTGTTGGCGTCATGCCCTTCGAAGAAGGTCCACGAGCCCACGTCCTGGTAGCCGTTCTGCATGCCTTGCTTCCAGTACGGACCGTTCGGGCCGGGCGCCATGCGCCACTTCGGCGTGCCGTCGGCATTCACGACCGGCAGGCCCGGCTTGTTCATGTCGGCGGTGAAGGCGGTGTACCAGAAGATCTGCTGCGCGATCTGGCCTTGGGCGGGCACGGGGCCGGCTTCGCCGAAGGTCATGCCGGTGGCTTCTTTCGGCGCGTACTTCTTCATCCAGTCGACGTACTTGGTCAGTGCGTAGACGGCGGCCGGCGAGTTGGTGGCACCACCGCGCGAGACCGAGGCGCCCAGCGGCGTGCAGCCGTCCGGCGAGACACGGATGCCCCACTCGTCGACCGGCATGCCGTTCGGGATGCCGATGTCGGCGGAGCCGGCCATCGACAGCCAGGCATCGGTGAAGCGCCAGCCGAGCGACGGGTCTTTCTTGCCGTAGTCCATGTGCCCGTAGATGGGCTTGCCGTCGATCGTCTTCACGTCTTCGCTGAAGAACGCGGCGATGTCTTCGTACGCGCTCCAGTTCAGTGGCACGCCCAGGTCATAGCCGTACTTGGCCTTGAACTTTTCCTTCAGGTCGGGGCGCGCGAACAGGTCGGCACGAAACCAGTACAGGTTGGCGAACTGCTGGTCGGGCAACTGGTAGAGCTTCTTGTCGGGTGCCGTGGTGAAGCTGGTGCCGATGAAGTCCTTGAGGTCCAGGCCGGGGTTCGTCCACTCCTTGCCCTTGCCGGCCATGTAGTCGGTCAGGTTCATGATCTTGCCGTAGCGGTAGTGCGTACCGATCAGGTCGGAGTCGCTGATCCAGCCGTCATAGATCGACTTGCCCGACTGCATGGAGGTCTGCAGCTTCTCGACCACGTCGCCTTCCTGGATCAGGTCGTGCTTGACCTTGATGCCGGTGATCTCCTCGAAGGCCTTCGCCAGCGTCTTCGATTCGTACTCGTGCGTCGTGATGGTCTCGGACACCACCGAGATCTCCTTCACGCCCTTGGCCTGCAGCTTCTTGGCCGCGTCGATGAACCACTTCATCTCGGCAGTTTGCTGGTCCTTCGACAGCGTCGAAGGCTGGAACTCGTTGTCGATCCACTTCTTGGCTTCAGCCTCCCCGGCCCACGCGCTTTGGCCCAGAGCCAAAGCAGCGGCGGCAAAGGCCACGGTTTTCAAGCGCAATTTCATGTATGTCTCCTCAGGTGCTTCCCTCGCATCACATGGACTGTCGGCTGGGAAGGGGTGGCCGACTGCCTTTTCCAAATTTTCAAAAGTCGTTGCTGCAGCTCTTAGTCCTCAGCCCTTGCGCATGATCAGCGCCAGCAAGAGCATCGAGACCACGAAGCTGATCCAGATTGAAGGCTCCTGCTCCAGGCCGAACCAGGTCACCATCTTTTCGCTGACGGCCACGAAGGCCAGATTCACATACGCCGCACTCAGCAGCCCGATGAACAAGCGGTCGCCACGCGTCGTCTCCATCGGCAGCCAGCCGCGGCGCAAGGTGGTGGGGGACTTGAGTTCCCACACCGTCATGCCCACGAGCATCAGCACGATGCTGCAGAAAAATATGGCGACGGGCAGCGTCCATGCCATCCACTCAAACATGTCTCGTCTCCATTCGGTTGACCGGTGTTTCCCTGTGCATCACGTTCCTGTGCATCACACGCGTCCCATGGCGAAGCCCTTGGCGATGTAGTGCCGCACGAACCAGATGACGATCGCGCCCGGAACGATGGTGAGTACGCCCGCGGCGGCAAGCACGCCCCAGTCCATGCCCGAGGCACTGACCGTGCGTGTCATCGTTGCGACGATGGGCTTGGCGTTCACGCTGGTCAGCGTGCGGGCCATCAGGAGCTCGACCCAGCTGAACATGAAGCAGAAGAAGGCTGCGACGCCGACACCCGCCTTGATCAGCGGGATGAAGATCGTCAGGAAGAAGCGCGGGAACGAGTAGCCGTCGATGTACGCCGTCTCGTCGATCTCGCGCGGGATGCCGCTCATGAAGCCTTCGAGAATCCACACTGCCAGAGGCACGTTGAACAGCAGGTGGGCCAGCGCCACCGCGATGTGCGTGTCCATCAGGCCGAGCGTGGTGTACAGCTGGAAGAAGGGCAGCAAGAACACGGCCGGCGGCGTCATGCGGTTGGTCAGCAGCCAGAAGAACACGTGCTTGTCGCCGAGGAAGCTGTAGCGGCTGAAGGCGTAGGCCGCGGGCAGTGCCACCAGCAGCGAGATCACCGTGTTGATGGCCACGTAGATCATCGAGTTGATGTAGCCCGAATACCAGCTCTCGTCGGTGAAGATGGTGCGGTAGTGCTCCCACGTGAAGTGCTGGGGCCACAGGCTGAAGCTGGAAAGGATCTCGACGTTCGTCTTGAACGACATGTTGATCATCCAGTACACAGGCAGCACGGCGAACAAGAGGTAGGCGATCAGGAAGATCGTCCGCTTGCGGAAGCGCTTCTCATTCATGGCAACCCCCTACGCGCTGCGCGCGGTCCCCCCGAGGGGGAGCGCCTGTCTTGAGGCGGCTCGGCGACAGGCTATCCATGCTGGGCTCCTTCGGTGCTGGCCGTGCCGACTCGCTGCATCCAGTTGTAGAGGATGAAGCACAGCAGCAAGATGATGAGGAAGTAGATCAACGAGAACGCCGCTGCGGGCCCAAGGTCGAACTGGCCGACCGCCTTCTGCGTGAGGTACTGCGACAGGAAGGTCGTGGCATTGCCCGGCCCGCCGCCCGTCAGCACGAAGGGCTCGGTGTAGATCATGAAGCTGTCCATGAAGCGCAGCAGCACGGCGATCATCAGCACGCCGCGCAGCTTGGGCAGCTGGATGAAGCGGAACACGGCGAACTTGCTTGCGCCGTCGATGCGGGCGGCCTGGTAGTAGGCGTCGGGAATCGCACGCAGCCCGGCGAAGCACAGCAGCGCGACCAGCGGCGTCCAGTGCCACACGTCCATCACCAGCACGGTGAGCCACGCATGCGTGGCGCTGCCGGTGTAGCTGTACTCGATGCCCAGCTTGGCCAATGCAGCGCCCATCAGGCCGATGTCGGTGCGGCCATAGATCTGCCAGATGGTACCGACCACGTTCCAGGGAATCAGCAGCGAGATGGCGACCAGCACCAGCACGGCCGACGAGCGCCAGCCGGTGGCCGGCATCGACAGCGCAAGGCCGATGCCGATAGGAATCTCGAGCAGCAGCACCGACAGCGAGAAGATGATCTGGCGCAGCAACGCGCCCTGCAGGTCGTCGTCACGCATCACGGACTTGAACCACTCGGTGCCGACGAACACGCGCCGCTCGGGCGAGATGATGTCTTGCACGGAGTAGTTCACGACCGTCATCAGCGGTAGCACGGCCGAGAAGGCCACGCACAGCACCACCGGCAATATCAGGAACCAAGCTTTCTGGTTGACGGGTTTCATTGGGCCCCCCAGTCGCTTTGCTCCTGCCCCCAAGGGGCGCCGCTCCAGAGGCCCGGCAAAGCCGGTTCCTCGGAGCGTGGCTGGATGAAAGGCTTCGCTGCGGTTGCCGTCATGCGACCAACTCCTCGTTCTTGTAGTAGCAGGTGTGCGAGCCGGCCACGCTGAACCATGCGGTCTCGCCGACCGCGGGTGGCGTGGTGTCGGCGCTCAGGCGCGCGCGGATCACGCTGTCGCCGGCCTTGGCGGTCACGAGCCAGTAGGTGCCAACGTCTTGCCGCTGCGTCACCACCGCGGCGAGCGCGCCGGGGGTGTTGGCCGCGGTGACCTTCACGTACTCGGGCCGGATGCCGAGCAGCGTAGCGCCGTCCGGCGAACCGGGCATCAGCGAGGCCGGCAGGAAGTTCATGCCCGGCGAGCCGATGAAGTGGCCGACGAAGGTGTGCTTCGGCCGCTCGAACAGCTGGTCGGCCGAGCCGATCTGCACCGCGCGGCCACGCGTCATCACGACCACCTCTTCGGCGAAGGTCAGTGCCTCCACCTGGTCGTGGGTGACGTAGATGAGCGTGAGCTTCAACTCGTGGTGAATCTGCTTGAGCTTGCGCCGCAGCTGCCACTTCAAGTGCGGGTCGATCACCGTGAGCGGCTCGTCGAACAGCACGGCGCTCACGTCTTCACGAACCAGGCCGCGGCCGAGCGAGATCTTTTGCTTGGCGTCGGCCGCGAGGCCGGCTGCGCGCACGTTGAGCTGGCCGCTCATCTCCAGCATCTCGGCGATGGCGCCCACGCGTTGCTTGATCTTCTCGGGCGCAACGCCACGGTTCTTCAGCGGGAAGGCCAGGTTCTCGGCCACCGTCATCGTGTCGTAGATGACGGGGAACTGGAACACCTGGGCGATGTTGCGCTGCTGCGGCGTCTTGCCGGTCACGTCGACGCCGTCGAACTTCACCGTGCCCTGCGAGGGCATGACGAGGCCGGAGACGATGTTGAGCAGCGTGGTCTTGCCGCAGCCCGAAGGGCCGAGCAGCGCATAGGCGCCGCCATCGCGGAAGCTCATCTTCAATGGCAGCAGTGCGTAATCCTCATCCTTCTGCGGATTGGGACGGTAGGCGTGTGCCAGGTCAAGGTCAATGCGGGCCATGTCAGGACTCCTGCCGGGCCGCCCCAAGGGAGGCCTGCGCCCCCTTGGGGGGCAGCGAACAAAGTGAGCGTGGGGGCTTCATGTCAGAGCCCTCCTTTCGCCGGGGCGACGAGCAAGGCGCCGGCCGAATCGAACACATGCACGTGCTCGGGGTTCAGGTACAGCGTGAGCGGCGCGCCCAGCTCGAAGAAATGAACGCCGGTGAGCTGCGCGACGAGCTCGCCGACGGCGGTTTCGATGTGCACGAAGGTGTCCGAGCCCGAGATCTCGGCCAGCTCGACCTTGCCAGGCAAGGCCACGTCGCCGGGGCGCTGGTTCACGTGCAGCGCACTCGCGCGCACGCCGACGGTCAGAGCCTTGGTGTGTGCCTTCTCGTGTGATGAAGGGAGCGGCACCGACAGCTGCACACCGGCCGGCAGGCTGATGGACAGGCCGGTTGCATTGCCTTCGATGAGGTTCATCGGCGGGTCGCTGAAGGCGCGTGCCACGCGGATCGACTGCGGGCGGTGGAACACCTCGGCCGTGGGGCCGTACTGCAACAGTTCGCCCGCGTCCAGCACCGCCGTGTAGCCGCCAAGCAGCAGCGCCTCGGTCGGTTCGGTGGTGGCGTAGACGACGGTGGAGTCGCCGGCGGCGAAGAGCTGTGTCAACTCGTCGCGCAGTTCTTCGCGCAGCTTGTAGTCGAGGTTCACCAGCGGCTCGTCGAGCAGCATCAGCGGCGCATTCTTGGCCAATGCGCGGGCGAGGGCCACGCGCTGCTGCTGGCCGCCCGAGAGCTCGGCCGGCAAGCGCTTCAAGAACGGCTCGATGTGCAGCTTCGCGGCGAGTTCGTTGACGCGCTGGGCGATGCCCTTGTCCTTGCGCAGCTTGAGCGGCGAGGCGATGTTGTCGAACACCGTCATCGACGGGTAGTTGATGAACTGCTGGTAGACCATCGCGACATTGCGGTCGCGCACGGCCACGCCGGTCACGTCTTTCCCGTCGACACGCACGACGCCCTTGCTCGGCACGTCCAGCCCAGCCATCAATCGCATCAGCGTGGTCTTGCCGGCTTGGGTGGCGCCCAGCAGCACCGTCACGGCGCCCGGCACGAGGCTCAGGTCCAGCGGGTACAGGTGGGTTTGCGGGCCGACCTGCTTGTCGACCCGCTCCAGGGTCAACTGCATGTCGATGCCTCTTTGTTCACTGCGCTCACGTCTTGATCTCCACAGATGGTTTCATGGGTGCCCAGCGCGCCTTGCACCAGACCGCCACGCGTTCGCGGTCGGCCGCGCTCATGTGCAGGCCGAGCTTGGTGCGGCGCCACAGCACGTCGTCGGCGGTTCTCGCCCACTCGTGCTTGTGCAGGTAATTCAGTTCGGCCTCGAACAGGCCGGGTGCCACTTCTTCGCCCAGGCCGTCGGCACCGACCACGAGGTCGATGCGACCGCCATAGCAACGCGCCAGGTGGTGCCGCACGGCGGCCGGCCATTGCGGGTGGCGCTTCGCCAGCTCTGCTTCGAAGCGGGCGAAGTCGGTGTCGGGCCGCACCGCCGTGCCGATGAAGGCGCTCAGGTCGCCGCCCGGCAGGTGCGAGCCCGAAGTCCATGCCGGCTTCTTCACGCCGAGGTGCTGGCACAGGCCATCGGCCGCTTCTTCCGCCAGCTTGCGGAAGGTGGTGATCTTGCCGCCCCACACCGTGAGCAGCGGCGCGGCGTGGGTGTCGAAGTCGAGCATGTAGTCGCGCGTGACGGCCGAGGCGTCGCTGCTCTCGTCGCCGAGCAGGGGGCGCACGCCGGCATACGTCCACACCACGTCGGCCGCGGTGACGGGTTTTGCGAAATAGCGGCTCGCCTGCTCACACAGGTAGGCGATCTCGCTGTCGTCGATCTGCGCCTTGCCGATCGGGCTTTCGCTTTCCACGTCGGTGGTACCGATCAGCGTGAACTCGCCTTCGTAGGGGATGGCGAAGATGATGCGGCGGTCGGGGTTCTGGAAGATGTAGGCGTGGTCGTGGTCGAAGAGTTTTTTCACCACGATGTGGCTGCCCTTCACGAGCCGCAGCGTCTTGGACTCACGCAGGTGAGCGTGCTCCTGCAGGAACTGCGCAGCCCACGGGCCGGCGGCGTTCACCAAGGCACGCGCACTGACCTGCCGCCGTGCGCCGTTCGCATCCTGCAATAGCATCTGCCAGCCGGTGGCATTGCGCTGGGCATCGGTGCAGCGCCAGCCGGTGAGCACGGTGGCGCCGTGCTCCGCTGCGTCAAGCGCATTGAGCACAACGAGGCGTGCGTCGTCGACCCAGCCGTCGGAGTAGACGAAGCCCTTGGTGAACTGCGGCTTCAGCGGCTTGCCGGCCACGTGTTCGCGCAGGTTGATGCCGCGCGAGCCGGGCAGCACCTCGCGCTTGGCCAGGTGGTCGTACAGGAACAGCCCGGCGCGGATCATCAGGGCCGGCCGCATGCTCGGGTCGTGCGGCATCACGAAGCGCAGCGGCCACATGATGTGCGGCGCGCTTTTCAGCAGTACCTCGCGTTCGGCCAGCGCCTTGCGCACCAGCGAGAACTCGTAGTACTCAAGATAGCGCAGCCCGCCGTGGATCAGCTTGGTCGACGACGACGAGGTGTGCGCCGCGAGGTCGTCTTTCTCGCACAGCACCACGCTCAGCCCCCGGCCCGCGAGGTCGCGCGCGATGCCGGCGCCATTGATGCCGCCGCCCACGACGAGCACGTCGCAGGTCGACTGGGCGGGAGGCTGGCGGTCCGGCGGCGCCATGTCGGCGGCGCCCGGGTGCGGATGGTTCAAGCTGTCTGTCTCCTGGTCTTCGGTGATCGGCTGTTTGTCGGTTGCCGATTGGGTCACGGGCATGTTCGGTTTTTGTTCGTTTGTTTTCCTCTTTTTTCTTTTTAGCCCACAAACGAAAATGGCGCAAGCTCGCAATCCATCAGTTGATGGGCATTCCCTATCCGCTACCCTCGCGACCAAAATCGCCTTGACGACACCCGCCGCGCATGACTCCCAATCCCCGACAAGCCTTGCTGATGCAGGAAGTTCGTGCCCGCGGCGCGCTGTCGGTCGAAGCCCTGGCCGAGCAGTTCGGCGTGACGTTGCAGACCGTGCGGCGCGATGTGAAGCAGCTCGCCGAGGCCGGTTTGCTGGCGCGTTTTCACGGCGGCGTGCGCCTGCCGAGCTCGACCACCGAGAACATCGCCTACCGCCAGCGCCAGCAGCTCAATGAGGCGGCCAAACAACGCATCGCGAAGGCCGTGGCCAAGGCCGTGCCCGAGGGCTGTTCGCTGATCATCAACATCGGCACCACGACCGAGGCCATTGCGCGCGAGCTGTTGAACCACAAGGGCCTGCGCGTCATCACCAACAACCTCAACGTGGCGGCCATCCTGTCCGACAACTCCGACTGCGAGGTCATCGTCGCTGGCGGCGTGGTGCGCTCGCGCGACCGCGGCATCATCGGCGAGGTGACGGTCGACTTCATCAGCCAGTTCAAGGTCGACATCGGGCTGATCGGCATCTCCGGCATCGAGGACGACGGCACCTTGCGCGACTTCGACTACCGCGAGGTGAAGGTGGCGCGCGCCATCATCGAGCACTCGCGCGAGGTGTGGCTCGCGGCTGACCACAGCAAGTTCAATCGGCCGGCGATGGTGAAGCTGGCGGAGTTTGAAGAGGTGGACATGTTGTTCACTGATGCGGCGCCGCCGGAGCCGTTTCCGGCGCTTCTGAGCGAAGCGGGGGTGCAGTGCGAGGTGGCGCAATGAGGGCGTTGCGCTTGCGCCATTCGTTCGGGTATCGAAGCCCGGTGCCCTTGATGCCGTGGCTGCATTCGCATGAGGCTCTTGTTCACTGCGTGAGGCTGCGTCGGGATGTCGTCCCGACAGCCGACTCACTTTCTTTCGCTTCCCCGAAAGAAAGTAAGCAAAGAAAGGGGGACCCGACGTTGACGGTCCGGCTGCGCCGGACTGCTCTGCGGTGCTCGGTGTTTGGGGCCTCGCGCCCAACTCGCTTTGTTCGCTACGCTCACGGCGCTCAGACAAACGTCGCGAAGTCAGTTGTTGATGCGCGCTATCGCGCGCGGCCCCAAACGCCTGCGCTCCTCGACGCCACCCACGGGGACCCGAACACCAGATTCGCCTCGCTGCGCATCGGCACGATGGCGCGTCGCTTCGCTCGCGCCCGATGCGAACCGAGGTGCAGGGAAGTTGCGAAGCAACGACCGAATTGCTCTTGGGCCCCGTGGGGGGCGTCGAGGAGCGCAGGGCTTTGGGGCCGCGTGCGCAGCACGCTTCGTGATCTGACTTCGCGCCGTTTGTCTGAGCGCAGCGGCCACAGGCCGCGAAGCGAGTTTGGCGCGGGCCCCGAAGACCGAGCACCGCAGAGCAGTCGGCCACAGGCCGACCGCCACCGTCGGGTCGCCTTTCTTTTGGTTCCTTTTCTTTGGCGAAGCAAAGAAAAGGGACTGCCCTGTCGGGGGCACATCCCGACGCGGCCTCACGCAGTGAACAAGACCCACAAGAAAGCAAACCAAGGCTTCAATACCTCAGCCCGAACGGATGAGCGAACACCATGACCACCCCCACCCACATCCTCGCCCTAGACCAAGGCACCTCCAGCTCCCGAAGCATCGTCTTCGACAACCAGGGCCACATCGTCGCGATGGCCCAGCGCGAGTTCCGGCAGATCTACCCGCAGCCTGGCTGGGTCGAGCACGATCCGAACGAGATCTGGGAGTCGCAACTCGCCACCGCCAAGGAAGCCCTCGCCAAGGCGAAGCTCGAAGCGAAGGACATCGCCTCCATTGGCATCACCAACCAGCGCGAAACCACGCTGGTGTGGAACCGCAAGACCGGCCAGCCGATCTACAACGCCATCGTCTGGCAAGACCGGCGCATGGAACCCGTGTGTGCCGACATGCGCGCGAAGGGCCTGGAGCCGACCTTCCGCGAGAAGACCGGGTTGATCATCGACGCCTACTTCTCCGGCACCAAGCTCAAGTGGATCCTCGACACCGTGCCCGGCGCGCGTGCGGCGGCGGCCAAGGGTGAGCTGGCCTTCGGTACCGTCGACACATGGCTGATGTGGCATCTGACGAAGGGCCGGCTGCATGCCACCGATGTGAGCAACGCCTCGCGCACGCTGATGCTCAACGTGCACCGCAACGAGTGGGATGACGATCTGCTGAAGATCCTCGACGTGCCGCGCGAGATGCTGCCGGAGGTGCACCCGTCGAGCCACGTCTACGGCCACACGCATGCCGATCTGCTGGGTGCGTCGCTGCCGATCGGTGGCATCGCGGGTGACCAGCAGAGCGCGCTCTTCGGCCAGGCCTGCTTCAAGGCCGGCCTCGCGAAGAACACCTACGGCACTGGCTGCTTCATGCTGATGCACACCGGCGCGCAGTTCCAGACCTCGACCAATGGCCTCATCACGACGAGTGCTGCGCAGCCGACCGCGACACCCGAATTCGCGCTCGAAGGCAGCGTGTTCATCGGCGGCGCGGTGGTGCAGTGGCTGCGCGACGGGCTCAACGCCATCAAGGCCAGCGGCGAAGTGCAGCAGCTGGCCGAGAGCGTGCCCGACTCGGGTGGCGTGATGTTCGTGCCGGCCTTCACCGGCCTGGGCGCGCCGTACTGGAATGCCGATGCGCGCGGCGCCATCGTCGGCCTCACGCGCGGCACGACCGTGGCCCACATCGCCCGCGCGGCGCTCGAGAGCATCGCCTTCCAGAGCGCGGCCTTGCTGCAGGCCATGAGCCGTGATGCGGTGAATGCCGGCGGCGCGCCGGTGGCCGAGCTGCGAGTGGATGGCGGGGCGTGCGTCAACAACCTGCTGATGCAGTTCCAGGCCGACCTGCTGGGCATCCCGGTCGTGCGGCCCAAGGTCATCGAGACGACGGCGCTTGGCGCGGCCTACCTCGCGGGGCTGTCGAGCGGCGTCTTCCGCAACCTCGACGAGCTGAGTGCGCAATGGCAGGTCGACCGAACCTTCCGCCCGACCATGTCGCGCCCGCGCGCTGAAGCGCTGATGGCCGAGTGGGAACACGCCGTGCGCAAGGCCACGGCCGACTGAGGGAATTGGCGGCGTGAGGGTGCATCACTGTATATTTGTACAGTGAACATCCAGCGCAAGCTCGCCATCCTCGCTGACGCCGCCAAGTACGACGCCTCGTGCGCCTCCAGCGGTACGAGCACGCGTGATTCCGTCGGCGGGCGCGGCATCGGTTCGACCGAAGGTTCGGGTATCTGCCACAGCTACGCGCCCGATGGCCGTTGCATCTCGCTGCTGAAGATCCTGCTCACCAATTTCTGCCAGTACGACTGCCTGTATTGCGTCAACCGCGTCACGAGCAACGTGCCGCGTGCGCGTTTCTCGGTCGACGAAGTCGTGTCGCTCACGCTCGATTTCTATCGGCGCAACTGCATCGAAGGCCTGTTCCTCAGCTCGGGGATCATCCGCAACCCCGACTACACGATGGAGCAGGTGGTCGAGGTGGCGCGCGTGTTGCGCGAGGAGCACGACTTTCGCGGCTACATCCACCTGAAGACGATTCCCGATGCGTCGGCTGAACTGCTGCAGCGCGCCGGCCGTTATGCCGACCGCCTGAGCATCAACATCGAGCTGCCCACCGAGCAAGGACTTGCGGCGCTCGCACCGGAGAAAGACGGCCCCGCCATCAAGCGCTCGATGGCCCGTTTGCGTGTGCACATCGACGACGCCCGCAGTGCGGCGAAGGAAGCGGAGTCGCCGCGCATCGTCTCGCTGCCCAAGGCGTCTCCGCAGCGCGCCACACCGCCGCGTTTTGCACCCGCCGGCCAGAGCACGCAGATGATCGTCGGTGCCGATGCGACGGATGACCGAACGATCCTCGCGACCAGCGCCAACCTGTACGGCGCCTACGGGCTGCGGCGGGTCTACTACTCGGCCTTCAGCCCCATCCCGGATGCTGCTGCGTCGCTGCCGCTGAAGGCGCCGCCCTTGGTGCGCGAGCACCGGCTTTACCAAGCCGACTGGCTGATTCGCTTCTACGGGTTCGCCCACGACGAAATCGTGCCGTCAAATGCATCAAGCAGCGGCATGCTGTCGCTTGACGTCGACCCGAAGCTCGCTTGGGCGCTGGCGCACGGCGAGCGCTTCCCGGTCGACCTGAACACCGCGCCGAAAGAGATGCTGCTGCGCGTGCCTGGCCTGGGTGCCAAGACAGTCGACCGCCTGCTTGCCGCCCGCCGCGTGCGCCGCCTGCGCAGCGACGATCTCTCGAGCTTGCGCGTGCCGCTCGCCAAGGTCATGCCTTTTGTGTTGCTGCCCGATCACCGGCCAGGTCGCACGCCGCCCATCGCCGAGGCGGCTCCGCAACAGGCCTCGCTCTTTCCGGGTCTCTAGCTCCGACATCGGCGATGAGCCAGCGCACGGTCGTTCTCGCCGGTGACGCCGACTGGCCTGGGTTCCGCAGCCACGCCCGCGCGTTGCTTGCACAGCAGGTGCCGCCGGAAGCCGTGACATGGCATACGCAGGCTGCAGCCGCCGAAGACCTGTTCGCCGACACCGTTGCCGCCGCAGTCGACGTGGCGTACACGCAAGCCACCACCCCGTCGGCCGAACCCCCAAGCGTGCCGCCCTGGTTCATGGCGTTGTGCGAAAGCGCCGTGCTTCACCGCGACCCGGGTCGCTTCGGCCTGCTCTATCGCCTGCTGTGGCGGCTGGCGCACGAGCCAGCGTTGCGCGAAGACGCGCTCGATGCCGACCGCATGCGAGCCGAGCTCATGGCACGTGCCGTTCGACGGGACCTGCACAAGATGACGGCCTTCGTGCGCTTCCGCGTGCTGCCGGGCGAAGAAGGCGCGGCCGCCTTGCACGTGGCCTGGTTCGAACCCGAGCACCACATCGTCGAAGCGGTGGCGCCCTTCTTCATGCGCCGCTTCACGCAGATGCGCTGGGCCATCTTCACGCCCGAGCGGAGCGTTCGATGGGACGGCGAGAGGCTGGAATTTGGCCCCGGTGGCAGGCGTGATGACGCACCGCCCGCCGATGCCGGCGAAGCGCTGTGGCTCACCTACTACCGCCACATCTTCAACCCCGCGCGCCTCAAGCTCGCGATGATGTGCAAGGAGATGCCGCTCAAGTACTGGCACAACCTTCCCGAGGCCGAACTCATCAGCCCACTGGCAACGCAGGCTTTGCTGCTTACCGGCCGAATGATCGAAGCGCCCGCCACAATGACCCGACGGCGCATCGCAGCCGGTGCGCAGCAACCGCCGAAGGAGACCGACGTGAGCGAGTCGCATCCCTTGCAGCTGCCCGACGATCCCAAGAAAGCGCTGGCCCTGTTGCGCGCGGCCACCGACCGCTGCCGCGCCTGCCCGCTGGGCGAGCACGCCACGCAATCGGTCTTCGGTGAAGGCCCGGTCGGTGCCACGCTGATGTTGGTGGGCGAGCAGCCTGGCGACCAGGAAGACCTGCAAGGCCGGCCTTTCGTCGGCCCGGCCGGCCGCTTGCTGGACCGCGCCATCGCTCAGCTCGGCTGGGAGCGCGAGCGGCTCTACGTGACCAATGCGGTCAAGCACTTCAAGTACGAGCTGCGCGGCAAGCGCCGCATCCACAAGACGCCTGCCCAACGCGAGGCCGCCGCCTGCCTGCACTGGCTGGAAAGCGAGATTGACCAGGTAAAGCCGCAGGCACTCGTTGCCCTCGGCGCCACGGCGGCGCGCTCACTGCTGGGCCGGCCGGCTGCGGTGATGCGTGAGCGCGGGCAGTGGCACGAAGGCCTGCACGGCTTGCAGGTGCTGGTCACGCTGCACCCCTCGGCCCTGCTGCGTGGCGACCCGGCCGAGCACGAAGCGGCCTTTGCGCAGTGGCTGCAAGACTTGTCGATGGCAAGTGAGCTGTTCGGCAAGCCGGTGCGCCGCCACCGCTAGGGGCAAACCGCGAATCAGGTCGCCAGGTCCGTCGCCGTAAAGCGCTTGGCTGGCGTGGCCAGCTGCACCTGTTGTTGCACACGCGCCCGCCGCTTGCGCGCCCAGATCAGCACGCCGGTGACACTCAGCATTGCGATCACCACGCCCATGACCGACATCATCACTCGCCCGGTGACGCCGATGATGCGACCCGAGTGCAGCGGGAACATGCTCTGCAGGAAGATGTCGCCGGCGCTGCCGGTGCCCGGCACATCGTGGCCTGCCGGTGCGCCGGTGCGCGAGTCGAAATACAGCCACGGGTTGCCCAGGCCACCGTCGCCATGGCCGTTATGCACCTCGAAGAAGCCCACGCCGACGATGCCGAAATCGGGCGAGACGAAGAGGCCACCGGCCGGCTGCGTCCAGCCGCGGCGCAAGGCCTCGGCACGGGCCTGATCGATCACCCGCTCGTTCGACACCGAGGGTTCGATCGGCTGCGTCGGCGGTGCCGGCACGCGGCTCGCGAATGGTGAAGGTGTCAGATCGGAGAACACCGACACCACCGGCCGCAGCACCTGCTCTCGCAGGTTCATGCTGACCGAGGTGATGGCGAGCATCAGCACCAGCAAGTAGACCCACATGGCGCCGGAGCGGTGCAGGTCGAAGGTCATCTTGTGGCCGCCGCTCTTCCAGCGGAAGGCAAACGAGCGCCGCCATGCACGCCAGTTCGGGAACGAGATCCACAGCGCGACCAGCGTGTCGACCACCCAGGCGATCGCGATCAAGCCCATGAACCACATGCCGAACTCGATGCCGTAGCCCTCGGGGATGTGCATGCTGTAGTGCAGCTTGTACAGAAAGGGCAGCAGGTTCTCGCGCGTCAGCGAGACCTTGCCCCACTCGCGCTTGCCTTGGATCTCGCCGGTGGCGGGGTCGAGCGCGATCTGGTTGTAGCCGGGCTCGAAGAGCTGGCCGGTTTTGGGGTCGACACGCGGCGAGACGGACGCGGTGAAGGTGTGGCCCGGCTCCACATCGAGCGGCATGTAGGTGACACGCACGCGCGGGTCGGCCGCTTCGATGCGTTTCGCGAGCTCCAGCGCGGGCAGCGGCGTGCCGGCCGTGCGCGCCTGGTACAGGTGGGGGTTCAGCCACTCATCGAGTTCGTGGTCCCACGAGATCACCGCACCCGTGGCCCCGGCGATGAAAAGGAACAAGGCGGCGGTGAGACCGAACCAGCGGTGAAGTCGGACGAAAAGGGGGCGCATGGAAAACCTCCGCGAGGGCAATGATTTCGGAGCCGCGATCACCAGCGGTAGGCGACCGACAGGACGGCCTTGCGTTCATTGCCGAACCAGCAGTCGCCGCGCTCGAGACAAGTGGCGATGTAGGTCTTGTCGGTCAGGTTGCTGACGTTGAATGCCAGCCGCCACGGGCCGCGGTCGTAGGCCAGCAGCAGGTCGAGCAGCGTGACCGAGGGCACGGTGTTGTTACCGGTGCCGTCGCTGGTCTCGCCGGCGTAGCGCACGCCGAGGCCGGCCTTGAAGCCCGGCAGGCCGTAGGCGCCGAACTTGTGGGTGGCCCACACCGCCGCCGAGTGCTTCGGGATGCCCGACAGCTGCTGGCCGAGGTACTTCACATCATTGCCGACGGCGGTCTGCTGTGCGTCCATGTAGGTGTAGCTGCTGACCAGCTCCCAGGCACGCAGGTTGGCGGTGGCTTCGAGCTCGAAGCCCTTCACCGTGACCTCGCCGCTCTGCACTTGCAAGTTCGGGTTGTCAGCGGTCGGTGCAGACATCACCCGGTTCTTCTCCTTCAATTCGTAGACCGCCGCCGCAGCCGTGACGCCGGTGTCGGCCGGCGACCACTTCACACCAGCCTCGACCTGCTTGCCCCGCTTGGGTTTAAACGTCTGTTCGCTCGACGGTGCGACCGGCTCGAAGGATTCGGAATAGCTCGCATACGGCGACCAGCCGCCATCGGCCAGGTAGACGAGGCCGAGGTTCGTCGAGGTGGCCGAGTCACGCGCTTTCGTGACCGCGTCAGGGTCTGTGGGCGTGCTGGCCACCGAGTCGGTCTTCACACGGTCGTGACGAATCCCCACGACACCCACCCATCGCGCGTCGAACTTGATCTGGTCCTGCAGCAACAGGCCGAACTGCCTCATCCGCGTGGTCGTCACGTTGGCGTCTGCGTCGTTGCTGGCTGGCTCGGGGAAGCTGCCGTACACGGGGTTGTAGACGTCGAGCGGCGTGGCCACGCCGTCGCCCCACGACTTTGCCTGGCCGTTCGAGTGCATCGCATCGACGCCGACCAACACGGTGTGCTGCATGCCGCCGAGCTTCAGCTTGCCTTCGAAGAGCAGATCGCCGTTGGTGATGCGGGCCGTGTCGTTGGTGGAGTACCAGAGGCGGTTCAGGTAGGTGCCGTTGGGGTCAGCGGCGCCGGTGGCGTCTACGAAGCCATCCCACCAGTTGGCATACATGCTGCGCATCTTCCCTTCTATGCGGTCGTGGCGCAGGTTCTGGCGCAGCGTCCAGTCATCGCTCAGTCGCTGCTCGAACTGGTAGCCCACGCGCTTGCGCGTGCCGCCGTAGGTGTCCCAGTCGGGCTCGCCGATGAAGGTGCTGCTCGGGATGGGGCCGTTCGGCGCTGGCCGCAGCGTACCGACGATCGGAAAGAAGCCGTTGGTGTTGCCGGACTCGTCTTTCTGGTATTCGGCGTAGGCCGTAAGCGAGGTGTCGGCGTTCGGCTTCCAGCTGAGCGACGGCGCGATGAACTGACGGTCGTCGAACGCGTGGTCGACCTGGGTGCCGCTGTCCTTGTAGAGGCCGACCAGCCGGTACTGCAGTGTGCCTTCGGTGTTCAGCGCGCCGCCGAAGTCGGCAGCCACCTGCTTGCGGTCGTTGTTGCCGAACTGGACGGAGATCTCGCGCAGCGATTCCGCCTGCGGCCGCTTGGAGACCATGTTGACCACGCCGCCCGGGCCGTTCTGCCCGGCGATTACCGAGGCCGGCCCACGCAGCACTTCGACACGCTCGAACGCGTAGGGTTCGTTGCGCACCACGCCGTACCAGCCGGTCAATGGCACGCGCAACCCGTCCAGCAAGACTGAGCCTTCGCTGCCGCCGCGCAGCGAGAACCAGTCGCCGCGGTTATCCAGGCCGTACATCTCCGAGCGCACGCCGGCGGTGTAGCGCAGCGCCTCCTGCATGGTCTGGGCGTTCTGGTCCTTGATCTGGTCGGCTGTGATGACCGAGATGGACTGCGGCACTTCGTTGAGCGGCGTGTCCGTCTTGGTGGCGGTGGTGCTGCGCTTGGCGCGGTAGCCCGTGACCGGGCCCGTGCCTGTTTCGTTGTCGGCCGCGGCTTTCACCTTCACCGCCGGCAGCGTGGTCTCGGGGGCGGATGCCGCCTCGGCAGGGGCTGCGGGCGCGGCGGTCTGGGCGTGTGCCGTGCTGGCCATCGCAACGAGCGCGGCGCTCGTGATCAGTGCCCGTGAATGGCGACGAGCCTCCTTGGGAGGTGTTCTATTTTTCATGTGCGCTTTGGCTGTTCTGTTGCGGTCGGGAAGGAAGGGATCAGGGCGGGGCTTCGATCGCGGTGACCGGCACTGGCACCAGCTGCAGCAGCGCGCGCTTGAGTCCCGCACTGCTTGGGCTTTCGACGAAGACGCAGCGTTTGCCGGTGCGCTTGCAGTGGTCCTTCACGCGCCAGTAGGCGTCGTGGCTGATGCAGCCGGTCTGGCAGATCACGAGGTCGGCAGCGGCGAGCGTGGAGTCGAGCTTCGCGGGGCTGTCTTCTTCGCCGCCGTCGTGGTGCAGAAAGCGCCCGCCGGTGCGCTCGATCAGGTGCCGGTAGACCGGTACGCTGGCGGGCCGGCCGCCGACGCAGAGCACGGCCTGGTCGTCGAAGCGGGCCGCAGGGCTGATGCCGGCCAGCAGCGGCTCGGCGGTGGCGGCGTCGCGGCGCTGCAGCTCGGCTGCGAGTTCGTCGGCACGGCGGCGCTGGCGCTCGGCCTCCTGCTGGGCCTGCAGCAGCGTGCGCTCCAGCTGGTGCAGGCGCTCGATCTGGCGTTCGCTTTCACGCGCCAGCTCGAAGCGGCTCTTCAGGCCGGGGGCGGCGGCCTCCAGTGTCTGCAGGTCTTCGCGCAGCGAGGCGATGATGGTGTCGCGACCGATGAGCTGAGCGCGCAGCTGCACGATCTGCGTCTGCTGGGTCTCGCTGCGCTGGCGGTATTCGTCGGCCTGTCGCGTGCTGCGCTGCTGCGCGGCGGCCATCTCGCGGGCCAGCACCGCGTTCTCGTCGATCAGGTTCTCGAAGTGCTGCAGGCCGACGCGGCGCGCCATGCCGACTTGGTGCTGCAGCATGTGCACTTCGCCGAGCACCTGGTGTTCGAGCGCCGGTGTGCAACGCGCGTGAGTCAGCGTGGCCCAGAAGGCACCGGCCAGGTCCTTGCCATGCGAGGCCTCATGCCACCAGGTGGCGAGCGCCTCGGTGGTCTTGGCCTTGGCGGCCTGGCGCAGTGGCAGCATGCAGCGCCGGTCGAGCTCGCGCTGCACCGCTTCGGCGACGGGCGTGCGCAGGCGGCACTCGGCGATCACGCCGCAGTGCAGCTCGTAGTCGTCGGCCACCGCCTGGCCTTCGAGCACCTTGCCGACCAGGCGGCGCAGCGCGGCGATCGGCAGGCACACGCCGACGACCGGGCAGTGTGCGTGGCTGTCGAGCTCCCACAGCCGGCGGCGGCGCGAGCCGGTGGGCGATGACGACGCCCATGCGTCCGCGTTGCGGCCGCCGCCCCCCGCGGGGGTCAAGGAAGCTTGGGGCGGCCCGGCGCTTCCTTGGGACGGGTTGATCGTCAGAACGGTGGCGCCGGTGTCGAGGACAGCCTGGCGCACCAGGGTCTCGAGTTGGTTGGGGTCGGGTTTGCACATGCGTGGGTTCCGGTTCAATGCACCGGCGGTGCGTCCATGGACGACGGCGGCTGCAGGGCGGCCTGGATGGCGGGGTCGCCGTCGAGGCGGCGCTGCGCGAAATTGAGCATGCCGAGCAGCTCGCGAAAGGCCGCGGGTTCGAAGCGCAGGCTCATGTAGTGCAGGGTGATGGTGACCACGCCGCAGGAACAGGTCGACACGTTGCCGACCTCGCTCTGGGCGAGCGGAAGGCTCTGGCCGTGGGGATGGGCGTGTGCATGGTTCATGAGCATGGGCCTCCGTGTTCAGTCGTGGTGGACCGAGGTCAGGTCGCAGCGCAAGCGCTCCATCGTGGCGAGGGGTATCAGTCGGCGAAAGGCGTACTGGTCGTGCGCGCAGCCGAGCGTGGCGCCGGCGCCGGCCAGCAGGGCAATGCGCAGCGGCGCAGGGAACTGGAAGCGCAGGAAGTGCACAGCCGATGGCCGCGCGAGGTGGCGGTCGGGCAGGTCTTCGTTTGCCAGTGCGAACACGCGTGGGTGTCGCGGCAGCTCGATGTACAGGCGGTGGGCGGCTTCGTTGAGGTGCGGCAGTTCACGCTCGCGCTCTTGCGCGTCGGGCAGCTCGATCATCAGCGTGGCCTTCCAACTGCTGCCGTCGGGAAGCAGGTGGGCGTAGGTGTCGATCTCGTGCTGTGCGTCGTCGAGGTCGTCAACGCGCTCGGCGTGCAGCACTTCCTGGATTTGATAGCGCACCGTCTGCTCGTCTTCGAACTGCAGGCGCATGCAGGGACCGAGCGACAGGCTGCGTTCGCGGCGGTACGTGATGAGGCGCTGCTTGTGGTTGCGCCGGTCGAGGCTGTAGGTCTTCAGGCTCATCAGGGTGTGTGCCGTGATGTTCATGAGCCGTGAGCCGACTGCTGCCGGGCATGCGCTTCGCCCGCGGTACGCGTGATGTGGATGGCCATCGTCCGGTCTGTGAGTTCTTTTCAGAAAGCACGGCTGGCGACATGGCTGGCGTATGCGCGGCCCGGTAACGAAAGGAGGGCAGAGGCCCGATCAGCCTGGAGAGGCGCTCGTTCGTTTCAGGGTGAGGCGACTCTAATGCGAATGGTTCGCATTTGCAAGGCTATTGCCGCCCCGGCCGTGGGGCGATGGGGAGTCGCAAGTGGGCAAGCCGTGGCAGCTGCGGCGCCACGGCCTTCGGTCAGTGCAGAACCAGCAGACGCCCGGCTCTGCGCGAGTGACGTTCAGTCTTCGAGTTCGGCCTTGGCCATCTCGACGTCAAGCCGCTCCATCGCATCCAGCGGTTCGCAGGCCGCTGCGTCCGCATAGAGCTTCTCGGCTTCCTTCATCTTCTTGTCGCCTTCGAGCATGACCAGCCCGTTCGCGTACTCGACCATCGCGATCGCCGACGTGGGGTTGAGCTTGAGCGCGGTCTTGAACATCGTGAGCCCGGCATCCTTGCTGGCCCCTTGCGTGCGGCCGAGCAGCGAGCCCACCTTGTCGATCACCTCGGCGTGGAAGGCACCGAGCGTGATGTGCGCATCGGCATGCTTGGGCTGCAGCTTGATGGCGGTCTCGAGCGCGCCCTTGACCTTGCTGCCCAGGCCCTGCGCCAAGGCTTTCGCCACGCTGATGCCCTGGCTGTAGCGGCCGAGCGCGTAGGCGATCTGATAGTGCGCGTTGGCGTTCTTTGGGTCTTCGGCGGCCTGTGCTTCAGCGCGGCCGGCCACTTCGAGGAAGAGCGCGAACTTGTTCTTCTCGCTCTTCTCCAGGTAGTTGGCGTAGATGGACTGCGCCTTGTTGGCCACGGTGATGCCCGCGCCGCCGATCTTCAATCCGGCCTCCGTGGCCTTCTGGAATTCGCCGGCGTGGAACAGCGCCCAGGCGGCCAGCACCTTGTCGTCCTTGGGCAGCGGCTCGGCATCGCCGGCATGCAGCCGCGCCCACTTCTTCTTCAGCGTGGCGGCGTCGTAGAGGTAGTCGTCTGCGTCGTACGGGAAGGCGGTCCACTTGGCCATGGTTTTGTCTCCTTGAGGTCAGGGCTTCGGGTCAGGCTTTTTGTAGTGGCCGACCAACCCGAGCAGGTGCTCGCGCTGGTTGGCTTCGAGGTAAGGCATCAACAGGCTGAGCACGTGGAAGGCGCCGCGCAGCAGCGCCGAGCCCGCACTTTCGGGCTCGAGCGCATTGCGCGGGTCGCGCACGTATTCGTAGCTCAGCCAGTAGGTCAGCACCACCACCATGGCCGTGGCCACCGGTTCGGCCTCGCGGCTGGCGATGTGCAAGGCGTTGCCGCGCGACAGGCCGTTGAGCACACCCTGCACGGCATGCGACTTGTTCTTCAGCACCAGCTGGAACTGCGTCTCCAGCTTGCGGTTCTTGCTGAGCAGGTCGTTCAGGTCGCGGTACAGGAAGCGGTACTTCCAGATCAGCTCGAACAGCATGTGGAAGAAGAGCCAGGCGTCTTCGACGTTGCGCACGTCGTCGGCCGCATGCAGCAGCTGGGTCAGGGCTTCTTCGTAGCGGGTGAAGAGCGAGTTGATCAGCTCGTCCTTCGCGGGGTAGTGGTAGTAGAGATTGCCCGGGCTGATGTTGAGCTCGGCCGAGATCAGCGTGGTGGACACATTGGGTTCACCGAAGCGGTTGAACAGCTCCAGCGTCACTTCCAGAATGCGCTCGGCAGTGCGCCGTGGCTTCTTCGGGGGAGGGGCCATGTTGTCTCGAATCTCGTTTGTCTTTGCGGCGAATCTAGCACCGCGCAAGCCTGCCGCAGGGGCTTGGCCGGCGGCCAGCGAGAAAAGAACCGCCTGCCTACAATCGCGCCCTTCATGCCAGCCATCTCGTTCCAGAACGTCAGCAAGACCTACTCTGCCGCAGGCCGCGAGGTGCGGGCCCTGGACGGTGTGAGCTTCGACATCGAGCCCGGCGAGTTCTTCGGCCTGCTCGGCCCCAACGGTGCCGGCAAGACCACGCTGATCAGCATCCTCGCCGGCCTCACGCGTGCCACCGGCGGCAATGTGTCGGTGCTGGGGCACGACGTCGTCACCGACTACGCCACCGCCCGCCGCAGCCTCGGCATCGTGCCGCAGGAGCTGGTGTTCGACCCCTTCTTCAGCGTGCGCGAGGCGCTGGTCATCCAGAGCGGCTACTTCGGGGTGCGCAACAACGGTGCCTGGATCGACGAGCTGCTGCAGGGCCTGGGCCTGGCCGACAAGGCCAATGCCAACATGCGCCAGCTCTCCGGCGGCATGAAGCGCCGCGTGCTGGTGGCGCAGGCGCTGGTGCACAAGCCGCCGGTGATCGTGCTCGACGAACCCACGGCGGGTGTCGACGTGGAGCTGCGCCAGACGCTGTGGCAGTTCGTCGCCAGGCTCAACAAGCAGGGCCACACGGTGCTGCTGACCACGCACTACCTCGAAGAAGCCGAAGCGCTGTGCGGCCGCATCGCGATGCTCAAGCAGGGCAAGGTGGTGGCACTCGACCGCACCTCGGCGCTGCTGGCCGGCACCGCGAGCACGATGATGCGCTTCAAGCTCGACACGCCGCTGCCGCCCGAACTCGCAGCACACGCGCGTGTGACGGGCCGCATCGTTCAGGTCACCACACACGATGCCGCCGAGGTCGAACAGGTGCTTGCCACCTTGCGCGCCGCAGGCTGTCAACCCGAAGACCTCGAGATCGGCCGTGCCGACCTGGAGGACGTGTTCCTCGAGATCATGCAGGGCCCCCCGGTGACCATCGATCAAGTGAAGGTGGCGGTATGACGGCGATGTTGTCAGGCGCACGAACGCTGCTCTACAAGGAGATGCTCCGCTTCTGGAAGGTGAGCTTCCAGACCGTGGCCGCGCCGGTGTTGACAGCCATGCTGTACCTGCTCATCTTCGGCCACGTGCTCGAGGGCCGGGTGAAGGTGTTCGGCGAGGTCGGCTACACGAGTTTCCTGATTCCTGGTCTCGTGATGATGAGCGTGCTGCAGAACGCGTTCGCCAACAGCAGCTCCTCGCTCATTCAAAGCAAGATCACCGGCAACCTGGTGTTCCTGCTGGTCACGCCGCTGAGCCACTGGGCGTGGTTCGTGGCCTACGTGGGCGCATCGGTGGTGCGCGGCGTGGTCGTCGGCTCGGGCGTGATGCTGGTCACCGTGTGGTTCGCACCGCTGTCCATCGCCAACCCGCTGTGGATCATCGTCTTCGCGCTGGCCGGTGCCGCGATGATGGGCGCGCTGGGCCTGGTGGCCGGGCTGTGGGCCGAGAAGTTCGACCAGATTGCGGCCTTCCAGAACTTCATCATCATGCCGATGACGTTTCTCTCCGGCGTGTTCTATTCGATCAAGTCGCTGCCGCCGTTCTGGCAGGCCCTGAGCCACCTGAACCCGTTCTTCTACATGATCGACGGCTTCCGGCATGGCTTCTTCGGCACCAGCGATGTGTCGCCCTGGCTCAGCCTCGCGATCGTCGCAACCAGCCTGGCGCTGGTGTGTGCCTTGTGCTTGCACTTGCTGCGCATCGGCTACAAGATTCGCTCGTAACCTGACTCATCCCACATGGCCTCCGACCCCACCCCTGCCCAAGTTCGCGACTACATCGAGCGCGGGCTGGTTTGCCAGCACGTCGAGGTCGAAGGCGATGGGCGCCACTTCTTTGCCACCATCGTTTGCGCCGAGTTCGAAGGCCTGAGCCGCGTGGCCCGGCACCAGCGGGTGTACGCAGCGCTGGGCGACCGCATGCGTGAAGAGATCCATGCGCTGTCGATGAAGGTGTTGACCCCCGCCGAGCATCAGCGCGCGGCCGGTGGCTGACCGGCCTTGCGCCGGGCCGCTGCGCGGCTCACCCATTCCGGCAAGAAGCAGCGCTGCTCGCCGTTCTTGAATTCGACGGTGACCGACAACGCGTCGGCCGCCGTCACCACGCCCAACCCGTAGCGCCGCACGCGCACGGCGTCGCCCACCGAAAAGGCAGCCCGTGACGTGCTGGCGCCGGCATCGGGCTCGGCTTCTTCTTGCTGCGCCTGCGCGGCGAGCGCTTCTTGCAGATGCCAGGCGATCCGTGCGCAGTTGTCGCACCCGCCGCACTGGCTGAAGCCTTCGGGCAATGCGCCGAAGTGCTGGAGCAGCACCTTCCAGCGGCACCAGCCGGTCTGTGCGTAGAACACCATCTGTTCGAGAAGCGCCTGGTCTTCGGCGCGCTTGTTTTCATAGGCCGAGCCCAGGGCCGCCAGCGCGGCTGGGTCCAGGCCACGGCGCACAAGGCGGATCTGGCCTGCCCGGTCTCGCTCGGCAATGCGCTGGCGCCGCAGCAGGCTCAGGGCCACCTGCAATTTGGCGCGCGGGCGCTGCATCGCTTGCTGCAAGCTTGACAAATCCCAGGCCTCGCCTTCGGTGGGTGGCTCGTGGAGCTGTCGGTACAGAGCGGTGGTGTCTTCCTCGGCCGGATAGCGGTGGGCCAGGAAGAACTGCTGCACGGCCTTGTCGCTGCGAAGAAAGAGCAGGGTGCAGTGCGCTGTTTCGCCGTCGCGCCCGGCGCGGCCCGACTCCTGGTAGTAAGCGTCGAGCCCCGAGGGCATCTGGTAGTGCAGCACGAAGCGCAGGTCGGCCTTGTCGATGCCCAGGCCGAATGCGTTGGTGGCGACCATCACGCGCGTCTGGCCCTCCATGAACCCGTTCTGCACTGCCTCGCGCTGGCGCGCGGCCAGCCGGCCGTGGTACAGGCCGACCGATTCGCCGGCCTCCTTCAGTGCGGCGTGCACGGCCGTCGCGGCTTTCACCGTGGCGGTGTAGACGATGCCGGAGCCGGCCGTCTCCTTGACGTGTGCGAGCGTGCGAGCCAGCTTGTCGTCCTCGCGAGTGACCTGCTCGACGCGGTAGTGCAGGTTGGGGCGGTAGGTGCCGGTGTTGACGATGCCGGTGCGAGGGATGCCGAGCTGCTGCGCGATGTCGTCGGCCACCGAGTCGATGGCGGTGGCCGTGAGCGCCAGCACGGTGGGGCGGCCGAGTGCCGGCAACGTCGGGCCGATCTCGAGGAATGCCGGCCGGAAGTCGTGGCCCCAGTGCGAAATGCAATGCGCTTCGTCCACCACCAGCAGCGCGGTGGCGTGCGTTCGCAGCAAGGCCTGGCACTCCGCCTCGGCCAGCCGTTCGGGCGTGACGAAGACGATGCGCGCCGAGCCATCGGCCACGGCGGCTTCGGCGGCGCGCACCGTGTCGGCATCGAGCGCGCTGTTCAGTTGCACGGCCGGGATGCCGAGGGCGCCCAGGTGGTCGCACTGGTCTTTCATCAGTGCGATCAGCGGCGACACCACGATCGTGCGGCCTTCGAGCAGCAGGGCGGGCAGCTGGTAGCACAGCGATTTTCCGGCTCCGGTGGGCATCAGCGCGAGCGTGGGCTGGCCGGCGAGCACGCGCTCGATCACCTGGCGCTGGCCCGGCCGCAGCTCCTTCAGTCCGAAGGTGCCGCTGAGCGCCCGCTGGATGCGCTGCGGCGTCGAAAGCGATCGCGACCGCGATTCGCCGCGGGCACTAGCCGGCACCGGCGCTGCCGCCCTGGTTCAGGAGTTGTTCCTTGACCGCTGCCGGGTTGTCGCCTGCGGCTTTGACGGCCTCGGCAAGCTGCTCCGCCGTGATGCCGAAATGCTCGCACCACTGCTTCACGGCAGCGGGGTCGCCGAGGTTGACTCGTTCGGGCAGGCGTGGGGCAGGGTCAGCGCTCATGATCGTTCTGGACGTGAGATGTGGGTGATAGGGCAGGGCAATCGGCGGGCCACATGGGCTTTGCCTGCGGGCGATAGAATCGCTGCTCCTTCCCGTGCTGCTGCAATGACCTTGTTGTCCCCTCTCGAAGGCGCTGCGCTCTCGTCACGACGGGCCCGCCACCACCACTGAACGACAGCCGGCGCCATCGCGGCTGGCCGGTTCCCATTGCGGAATCGGTGTTGTGGTGGTTCGGCGCTCTGCACACAAGCTCATGGACAAACTTCTGATTCGCGGCGGCCGTCGGCTCCAGGGTGAACTCACCATCTCGGGCGCCAAGAACGCGGCGTTGCCTGAACTCTGCGCAGCCCTGCTGACCGCCGAGCCGGTCACGCTCACCAACGTGCCGCGCCTGCAGGACGTCAACACCACCCTCAAGCTGCTGCGCATGCTGGGCGTGCCGGCCGAGCGCAGCGAGGCGCAGCCCGAGCTCGTGTCGATCAGCGCGGCCAACGTCAGTTCGCGCGAAGCGACCTACGACCTGGTGAAGACCATGCGGGCGTCCATCCTCGTGCTGGGACCCCTGCTGTCGCGCTTCGGCGAGGCCAAGGTCTCGCTGCCGGGCGGCTGCGCCATCGGTTCGCGCCCGGTCGACCAGCACATCAAGGGCATGCAGGCGATGGGCGCCGAAATCACCGTCGAGCACGGCTACATCCTCGCCCGCGCCAAGCGCTTGAAGGGCGCCCGCATCACCACCGACATGGTGACCGTGACCGGTACCGAAAACCTGCTGATGGCCGCCACGCTGGCCGATGGCGAAACGGTGCTCGAGAATGCAGCGCAGGAGCCCGAGGTGCTCGACTTGGCCGAAATGTTGATTGGCATGGGCGCCCGGATCGAAGGCCACGGCACCAGCAAGATCCGCATCCAGGGTGTCGACGCGCTGCACGGCGTGAACCATCGCATCGTGCCCGATCGCATCGAGACCGGCACCTTCCTGTGCGCGGTGGCCGCGGCTGGTGGCGATGTGATCTTGCGCCGCGCGCGCGCCGACCACCTCGACGCGGTGATCGACAAGCTGCGTGAAGCCGGCGCCACCATCGAATGCGGCGACGACTGGATCCGCGTGACGAACGACAAGCGCCCGCGCGCGGTTGGATTTCGCACCAGCGAATACCCCGCCTTCCCGACTGACATGCAGGCGCAGTTCATGGCGCTGAATTGCATTGCAAGCGGGACAGCCAAAGTGACCGAGACCATCTTCGAGAACCGCTTCATGCACGTGAATGAACTCGTTCGCCTGGGCGCGAAGATCGAGGTCGATGGACACACCGCGGTGGTGACGGGTGTGCCGCAGTTGTCAGGCGCCACCGTGATGGCGACCGATCTGCGCGCATCGGCCAGTCTGGTCATCGGTGGCCTGGTGGCCGATGGCGAGACGGTGGTCGAGCGCATCTACCACCTGGACCGTGGCTACGACCAGATGGAAGCCAAGCTGCGCTCCATCGGCGCCGACATCGAGCGCGTGAAATGACAATCACACTGGCCCTGTCCAAAGGACGCATCTTCGAAGAGACCTTGCCGCTGCTCAAAGCGGCCGGCATCGAGGTGCTCGAAGACCCCGAAAAGTCGCGCAAGCTGATCATCGGCACGACACGCCCCGATGTGCGCGTGGTGCTGGTGCGTGCCACCGACGTGCCGACCTATGTGCAGTACGGCGGAGCCGACCTCGGCGTGGCCGGCAAGGACATCCTGCTCGAGCACGGTGGCCAAGGCCTGTACCAGCCGCTGGACCTGCGCATCGCCAAGTGCCGCATGAGCGTCGCCGTGCGCGATGACTTCGATTACGCCGCTGCGGTGAAGCAAGGCTCGCGTTTGCGCGTGGCCACCAAGTACACCAGCTGCGCGCGCGATCACTTCGCCGACAAGGGCGTGCACGTCGACGTGATCAAGCTCTACGGTTCGATGGAACTCGCGCCGTTGACCGGCCTGGCCGATGCCATCGTCGACCTCGTGTCGACCGGCAGCACGCTGAAGGCGAACCACCTGGTCGAGGTCGAGCAGATCATGCAGATCTCGGCCCGCCTGGTCGTGAACCAGGCGGCGCTCAAGCTCAAGCGCGAACCCATTCGCCAGATCATCGATGCCTTTGCATCGGCCATTCCTGAGTCCTAAGTCCTGATACCCAGTGCCGTGATGCCATGACCGTCAACATCCGTCAGCTCGCAACGACCGCCGCCGATTTCGAAGCCGAGTTCCAGCGCGTACTGCACTGGTCGGCCGAGACCGACCATGCGATCGAAGAGCGCGTGGCTGCGATCCTCGAAGACGTGCGCGCGCGTGGCGACGCGGCCGTACTGGAGTACACGCAGCGCTTCGACGGCCTGGCGGCTGACTCGGTTGCCGCCCTGGAGATCACGCAGGCCGAGCTGCAGGCGGCGCTCTCCGCCATCACGCCGGCTCAGCGCCAGGCGCTCGAAGCCGCCGCCGAGCGGGTGCGCGACTACCACCAGCGCCAGCTCGACGCCTGCGGCCGCTCGTGGAGCTACCGCGATGCAGATGGAACCCTGCTGGGCCAGAAGGTCACGCCGCTCGATCGCGTGGGCATTTACGTTCCCGGTGGCAAGGCCGCCTACCCGTCCAGTGTGCTGATGAATGCCGTACCGGCCAAGGTGGCCGGCGTGGGCGAGATCATCATGGTCGTGCCTACGCCCAAGGGCGAGCGCAATGCGATGGTGCTGGCCGCTGCCGCCATCGCGGGCGTGGACCGCGCGTTCACGCTCGGCGGCGCGCAAGCCGTGGCCGCACTGGCGTATGGCACGGCCACCGTGCCGGCGGTCGACAAGATCACCGGCCCGGGTAATGCGTATGTGGCCAGTGCCAAGCGGCGCGTGTTCGGCAAAGTCGGCATCGACATGATTGCCGGCCCCAGCGAAATTCTTGTGCTCGCTGATGGGACCACACCCGCCGACTGGGTCGCGATGGACCTGTTCAGCCAGGCCGAACACGACGAGTTGGCGCAGAGCATCCTGCTGTGCCCCGATGCCGGCTACATCGCCGAGGTGAAGGCCGCCATCGACCGCTTGCTGGCCGACATGCCGCGACGTGACGTGATCCGCGCCTCGCTCGAAGGCCGCGGTGCACTGATCCACACGCGTTCGATGGAAGAGGCTTGCGCCATCAGCAACCGCATTGCACCCGAGCACCTGGAGGTGAGTTCGAAAGACGCGCACCGCTGGGAGCCGCTTTTGAAGCACGCCGGCGCCATCTTCCTTGGCGCCTTCACCAGCGAGAGCCTGGGCGACTACTGCGCCGGGCCGAACCATGTGCTGCCAACCTCGGGCACGGCGCGTTTCTCGTCGCCGCTGGGTGTGTACGACTTCCAGAAGCGCAGCAGCCTCATCGAGGTGAGCGAAGAGGGTGCGCAGAAGCTGGGCGTGATCGCTGCCGAGCTGGCGTACGGCGAAGGCCTGCAGGCGCATGCGCGCGCGGCAGAGATGCGGCTCAAGCGCTGATTTGTTCGAAGGCCGACATGTCACTCTCCCCGCTCATCGCCCGCTACATCCGCCAGGACGTTCAGTCCATGCACGGCTACGCCATCCAGCCCAGCGCCGGCATGGTCAAGCTGGATGCGATGGAGAACCCGTTCCCGCTGCCCGAGGCCTTGCGACACGAGCTGGGCAAGCGGCTGGCCAACGTGGCGATCAACCGCTACCCGGGTGCGCGCATCGACGACCTGCGAGCCGCGCTGGCCCGCTACGTCAACTTACCGGAAGGCTACGACCTGATCCTCGGCAATGGGTCCGACGAGATCATCACGCTGCTGAGCATGGCCTGCGACGTGCCTGGAGCCAAGGTGCTGGCTCCTGTGCCGGGCTTCGTGATGTACGACATGTCGGCGCGCTTGCAGGGTGTGCAGTTCGTCGGTGTGCCGTTGACGGCCGATTTCGAGTTGGACGAGGCCGCGATGCTCGCCGCCATCGTCGAGCACCAGCCGGCCATCGTCTACATCGCGTACCCCAACAACCCGACGGCGAACCTGTTCGACGATGCGGTGATCGAGAAGATCATCTCGGCCGCGCCGGGCCTGGTGGTGTTCGACGAGGCCTACCAGCCTTTCGCATCGCGCAGCTACATGGACCGCGTCACCGGCCATGACAAGGTGCTCATCATGCGCACGCTCAGCAAGTTCGGCCTGGCTGGCGTGCGCCTGGGCTACCTGCTCGGCCCGAAGGCGCTGGTGGCCGAGATCGACAAGGTGCGCCCACCCTACAACGTGAGCGTGCTCAACGCCGAAGCGGCGCTGTTTGCGCTGGAGCATGCCGACGAGTTTGCGCGCCAGGCCGCCGTGCTGCGCAGCGAGCGCACGCGGCTCATCGCGGCATTGAAGGCGATGCCGGGTGTGACGCCTTTCCCCAGCGAGGCCAACATGGTCCTCACCCGTGTGCCGGACTCCGCTGCGTTGTTCGAAGCACTGAAGCAGCGCCGCGTGCTGGTGAAGAACGTGTCCAAGCTGCACCCGCTGCTGGCAAACTGCCTGCGCCTGACCGTGGGCACGCCGGAAGAAAACGACCTGATGATTCGAGCGCTGAAAGAGAGCCTGTCATGACCGACCGCAAGGGCGACGTCACCCGCAACACCAATGAGACGAAGATCCGTGTGGCCATCAACCTCGATGGCACCGGCGTGGCCAAGCTCGCGACCGGCATCGGTTTCTTCGACCACATGCTCGACCAGATCGCACGCCACGGCCTGATCGACCTGGAGATCGATGCCCAGGGTGACTTGCATATCGACGGCCACCACACAGTCGAAGACGTTGGCATCACGCTCGGCCAGGCGATGGCGCAGGCGGTGGGCGACAAGAAGGGGCTGCGCCGCTACGGCCACGCCTATGTGCCGCTCGATGAAGCGCTGTCGCGCGTGGTGATCGACTTCTCGGGCCGGCCGGGGCTGCACATGCGTGTCGATTTCAAGAGCGGCATGATCGGTGCGCTCGACACGCAACTCGTCTACGAATTCTTCCAGGGCTTCTCGAACCACGCCGGCGTGACGCTGCATATCGACAACCTCGAAGGCGACAACGCGCATCACCAGTGCGAGACGATCTTCAAGGCCTTCGCGCGGGCACTGCGCATGGCGCTAGAGATCGATCCACGGGCATCTGGCGTTATTCCTTCGACCAAAGGCAGTCTTTGACATGAGCGCCGCGCTGGGCCGCCCCAAGCAAGCGAGTATCCCCTCGGGGGATCGCTTGATGTATTCATCGGGCGAGGGGCTGACATGACCAGGACCGTGGCCGTCGTCGATTACGGAAGTGGCAATCTGCGTTCCGTTTCGCAAGCCGTGATGCATGTGGCTCGGGGCAGCGGGGTCGACGTGGTCGTTACCTCGCGGCCCGATGAGGTGTATGCGGCAGAGCGTGTCGTGCTGCCCGGCCAGGGCGCCTTACCTGATTGCATGCGGGAACTGCAACAGTCCGGCCTGCAAGAGGCGGTGCTCGATGCTGCGGCTCGCAAGCCTCTGATGGGCGTGTGCATCGGCATGCAGATGCTACTGACGCGCAGCGAAGAAGGCCCCGCTGACGGGCTCGGCCTCATCCCGGGCGAAGTGATTCGTTTCCAGCTGCAAGGCCAATTGCAGCCCGATGGCAGCCGCTTCAAGGTGCCGCAGATGGGCTGGAACCAGGTGGTCCAGGCGCGCCCCCATCCGCTTTGGGAGGGCGTGCCCGACTCCGCGTACTTCTATTTCGTGCACAGTTTTTATGCGCGGCCGTCCGACCCGCGCCACAGCGTGGGCGAAACGGACTACGGCACCCGCTTTACCTGCGCGCTGGCACGAGATAACATTTTCGCCACACAGTTCCACCCCGAGAAGAGCGCCGAGCACGGGCTCGCGCTCTACCGCAACTTCCTCTACTGGAAACCCTGACCGCACCTTTGCGTTGATGCGCCGTCTACTGCGTCATCTCTTGCGTCATCTCGGGCATTCCCCCTTCCTCATCTTCCAACACATCTGACTCGGCCATGCTGCTGATCCCTGCAATTGACCTGAAAGATGGCCAGTGCGTGCGCCTGAAACAGGGCGACATGGCCGACTCCACCACCTTCGGTGACGACCCGGCCGCAATGGCCAGACGATGGGTCGATGCCGGCGCGCGGCGCCTGCACCTGGTCGACCTCAACGGCGCCTTTGCCGGCAAGCCGGTGAACGAGGTGGCGATCAAGGCCATCCTCGCCGAGGTGGGCGACGAGATTCCGGTGCAGCTGGGTGGTGGCATCCGCGACCTCGACACCATCGAGCGCTACCTCGACGACGGCCTCAGCTTCATCATCGTCGGCACGGCCGCGGTGAAGAGCCCGGGCTTCCTGAAGGATGCCTGCAGCGCGTTCGGTGGCCACATCATCGTGGGCCTCGACGCCAAGGACGGCAAGGTCGCGACCGATGGCTGGAGCAAGCTGACCGGCCACGAAGTGATCGACCTGGCCAAGAAGTTCGAGGACTACGGAGTCGAAGGCGTGATCTACACCGACATCGGCCGCGACGGCATGCTCACCGGCATCAACATCGAGGCCACGGTGAAGCTGGCGCAGGCGCTCAGCATTCCGGTGTTTGCCTCGGGCGGGTTGTCGAACATCGCTGACATCGAAAAACTCTGCGCCGTCGAAGGCGAGGGCATCGAAGGCGTGATCTGCGGCAGGGCTATCTACACCGGTGCACTCGACTTCGCATTGGCGCAGACGCGCGCCGATGAACTCAACGGCGCCGCGTAGCGTCCGAAAGCCTGCATGCTCGCCAAACGCATCATTCCCTGCCTCGACGTGACCGGCGGGCGGGTCGTCAAGGGCGTCAACTTCGTCGAACTGCGCGATGCCGGTGACCCGGTGGAGATTGCCGCCCGCTACAACGAGCAGGGTGCCGACGAACTCACTTTCCTCGACATCACCGCCACCAGCGATGGCCGCGACCTCATCTTGCCGATCATCGAGGCGGTGGCGTCTCAGGTATTCATTCCGCTGACGGTGGGCGGTGGCGTGCGCACCGTCGAAGACGTGCGGCGCTTGTTGAATGCGGGTGCGGACAAGGTCAGCTTCAATTCGGCCGCCGTGGCCAACCCCCAGGTGATCCGCGATGCGTCGCAGAAATATGGCGCGCAATGCATCGTCGTCGCCATCGACGCGAAGGGCCGCGCCGATGGCTCGGGCTGGGACGTTTACACCCATGGCGGGCGCAAGAACACCGGCATCGACGCGGTCGCGTGGGCCAGGCAGATGGCCGAGTACGGTGCGGGCGAGATCCTGCTGACCAGCATGGACCGCGACGGCACGAAGATCGGCTTCAACCTGCCGCTCACGCGCGCGGTCAGCGATGCGGTCGACATCCCGGTGATCGCGTCAGGTGGCGTCGGCAACCTCGAGCATCTGGTCGAAGGCATCCAGCAAGGCGGTGCCGATGCCGTGCTGGCCGCCAGCATCTTCCACTACGGCGAACACACGGTGGGCGAAGCCAAGGCCTTGATGGCGAGCCGCGGCATTCCGATCCGGCAATGACATCTCAGCCGCGGGCCGAGCGCCGGGCCGCATCCAAACCAGCTGCCCGCGGGGCCTCGCATGAGCTGCGCATCATTGGCGGTCAGTGGAAGCGCAGCAAGTTGCCGGTGGCCGATGCGCCGGGTCTGCGCCCTACGCCGGATCGCGTTCGCGAAACGCTCTTCAACTGGCTGGGGCAGGACCTCGATGGCTGGCGTTGCCTCGATGCGTTTGCCGGCAGCGGTGCGCTGGGCTTCGAAGCGGCATCGCGCGGCGCGGCCGAAGTCACGCTGATCGAACGCGACTCGAAACTGGTTCGTGGGTTGCGTGCCGTACAAGAACGATTGAAGGCCGCCGAGACCGTGCGCGTCGAAGCCGCCGACGCCTTGGCCTGGATGGCGCGCAGCGCGCCCGACCGCTTCGATCTGGTGTTCATCGATCCGCCCTTCGACGCCGATCTGTTCGTGCCGGCGTTGAGAGCGGCTGTGCGCGTCGTCGTGCCGAGCGGGGTCATCTACCTGGAAGCGAGTCGATCCTTTGTCGACGACCCTTTGCTGGCCGAACTCGGTTTGCGCTTGCATCGCCATGGGCGGGCTGGGGCCGTGCACTTCCACCTGATCCAGCGGGCTGAGCCCGGCTAAACTGCCCTCAACCCCGTGCCGCTGAAGGAAGCCCTTTGACCTCCGTGACCCGCCTCACCGCCGTCTACCCTGGCACCTTCGATCCGATGACGCTCGGCCACGAAGACCTGATGCGCCGCGCGAGCCGCCTGTTCGAGCGGCTGATTCTTGCGGTAGCAACTGGCCATCACAAGCGCACGATGTTCTCGCTCGCCGAGCGCCTGGAGATCGCACAGGAACTTGCAGTCAAGCACCCCAATGTGGAAGTGATTGCCTTCGACGGCCTGCTCAGCGATTTCGTCATGAGCCATGGCGGCAAGGTCGTGGTGCGCGGCCTGCGCGCCGTCAGCGACTTCGAGTACGAGTTCCAGATGGCCGGCATGAACCGCACGCTGATGCCCAAGGTGGAGACCGTGTTCCTCACGCCCAGCGATCAGTTCCAGTTCGTTTCGGGCACCTTCGTGCGCGAGATTGCCACCTTGAAGGGTGATGTTTCCAAGTTTGTGTCACCTTCGGTCCTGAAGCGCCTGCAATCGCGTGTCGCAGCGACAGCGGGCGACTGAGGTGGATGGAGATCCTGTGGCGCTGCTGATCACCGACGAATGCATCAACTGCGATGTCTGCGAGCCCGAGTGCCCGAATCAGGCCATCTCTCTGGGTGTGCAGATCTACGAGATCAACCCTGACAAGTGCACCGAGTGCGTGGGCCATTTCGATGAGCCGCAGTGCGTGCAGGTGTGCCCGGTGAGCTGCATTCCGGTTGATCCACAGCACGTGGAGTCGAAAGAGACACTGTGGGAGAAGTACCGGCGCCTGCAGGCAGCCGCTTAGGAACGACTCTTGGCTTTCTTGGCCGGCGCGGGCGCGATGGCCTTGAAATCATCGCTGGCTTGCTCGGTTTTCGGCTTCTTCTTTTTCGACGCCTTGGCCTTGGATTTTGAAGCGACCGGCTCTGTGRCAGGCGCCGCCTTGCCACCGATCTTTCCCGGCGCAGCGGGCTTGCCAGCTTCACGGTCCAGCCGTTCCTGCTCGAGTGCGTCGCTGCGCACCTGGTCGTCGCGAGCCCGGGCTTGAGCGGCAGCGCGTTGAGTGGCGCTGCGTTCGTCGCTGACATCCACCGCACGGCCTTGCGGGCAGGGTGATTGCGAGTAGACCCGGCCATCAGGCCCGCAGCGGTAGACCGTTTGGGCTTGCAGGCTGCTGCCGATGCAGAGAAGGCCCATCATCAGGACGAGTGCTTTCACGGTTTCGGCTCCGCAGGTAGCCCTTCAGGCCTCGGCGGCTTCGGGCGAGGTGGCTTGGCGTTGATCTTCATCATCGCGCGCTCCATCTCGCCGGCCAGGATGAGGTCTAGCGCGGGCAACGTCTTCGCGATGGAGTCGTGGATGGCCTCGCGGTGTGCCGGCGTGGGTTTGCGCAGCACGTAGTCCACCACCTCGGCCTTGACGCCAGGGTGGCCGATGCCCAGGCGCAGCCGCCAGTAATCGGGCGTGCCGAGTTGGGCATGGATATCGCGCAAGCCGTTGTGCCCTGCATGGCCTCCGCCGCGCTTGATCTTCACCTGGCCCGGCATGAGGTCGAGCTCGTCGTGCGCGACCAGGATCTCTTCGGGGGCGATCTTGAAGAAGCGCGCCAGCGCCGCCACCGATTTTCCGGAGAGGTTCATGTACGTCTGCGGCTCGAGCAGCCACAGCGGCCCGTCGCGTCCCGGCGACGCCGCGTTGAGACGGGCCACCAGCCCGAAGTAGCTGCGCTCGGGCGTGAGCGAGGTCTTGAGTTGCCGCGCCACGGCATCGATCCACCAGAACCCGGCGTTGTGGTTCGTGGCTTCGTATTCGGGCCCGGGGTTGCCGAGGCCAACAAGCAGTCGAATCATGATCTCGCGGATTATCCCGGTGGGCAGGCATCCAGGCAGCCCCACCGAGGTGGGAGACGTGACAGATAGGGACGAAAAAAAGCCCCACCTAGGCGGGGCTTGAAGACCTTCCGAAGAAGGATTACTTCTTGTTGTTGATCTTTTCGACCTTGCGGGCCTTGCCCGCAGGAGCGGCAACCGCCACGGGTGCGGCGACCACTTCTTCTTCGGCGGCTTGCACCGAGGTCGAGACAATCACCGGGTTCGGCTTGCCCTGGGTCACGACGGTGATGCCGTCGGCCAGCTTCAAGTCGCTCACGTGCAGGGCCTGGCCCTTGGTCAGGTTGGCCAGGTCGACCGTCAGGAATTCAGGCAGCTTGGAGGCCAGGCACTGAATGCGCAGTTCGGTGACGACGTGGTTCACCAAGCACGAGTCCGTCTTCACGGCCGGCGAGGTTTCTTCGTTGATGAAGTGCAAAGGCACTTTCTTCGTGATCTTGGTGGTGGCATCGACGCGTTGGAAGTCGATGTGCAGCACGATCTGGCGGAAGGGGTGGAGCTGGTAGTCACGCAGCAGCACTTGTTCCGTCTTGCCACTCAGTTCCATGTCGAGAATGGTCGAGTGAAAAGCTTCCTTCTTCAGTGCGTGGAAGAGGGCGTTGTGATCGAGTTCGATCATGGCAGGCGTACCTGCACCGTACACGATACCGGGCACTTTGTCGGCCAGGCGCAGGCGGCGGCTCGCTCCGGTCCCCTGCTTTGTGCGCTCGTAAGCGACGAATTTCATGGTGTTCTCCAAAAATGGATTTGACGCCCGCGACCAGGCGTCAAAGAAAGGTCTTGCGACCTGGCGGAACGGCACACACCAGTGCGCCGCTTGTTACGAATCAGAAGTTGTTGTTCTGCTCCGCGAACAGGGACGTCACCGATTCGCCGTCGGAAATGCGACGGATGGTTTCGGCAAACAGGAAGGCCACCGACAGTTGGCGCACCTTCGAACATTTCTTGCCATCCTCGCTCAGCGGGATGGTGTTGGTGATCACGACTTCGTCGAGTGCCGAGGCCTTGATGCGCTCGATTGCCGGGCCGGAAAACACCGCATGGGTGCAATAGGCGTAGACGTTCTTGGCGCCGCGCTCCTTCAGCACCTCGGCAGCCTTCACCAGCGTGCCGGCGGTGTCGATCATGTCGTCCATGATCACGCAGTTGCGGCCGTCGATCTCGCCGATGACGTGCATCACTTCTGACACGTTGGCTTTGGGGCGGCGCTTGTCGATGATGGCGAGGTCGCAGCCGAGTTGCTTGGCCAGCGCGCGAGCGCGCACCACGCCGCCGACATCCGGCGACACGACCACGAGGTCTTGGTAACGCTTGCTTTGCAGGTCAGACAGCAGCACCGGCGAGGCGTAGATGTTGTCGACCGGGATGTTGAAGAAGCCCTGGATCTGGTCAGCGTGCAAGTCCATGGTCAGCAGGCGCTCAACGCCCACCGCTTCCAGCATGTTGGCCACGACCTTGGCGCTGATGGGCACACGGGTCGAGCGCGGGCGGCGGTCTTGGCGCGCGTAGCCGAAGTAGGGGATCACGGCCGTGACGCGGCGGGCCGAAGCGCGCTTCAGCGCATCCACCATGATGCACAGCTCCATCAGATTCTCATTCGTCGGCGCGCAGGTGGGCTGAACGATGAAGATGTCGCGGGCGCGAACGTTCTGCTGGATCTCGACGTCGACTTCACCGTCCGAGAAGCGGCCGACCTTGGCCTTGCCGAGTTCGATGCCGAGATTAACGGCCATCTCCTGCGCAAGCGCTGGGTTGGCATTCCCGGTGAACAGAACGGTATTGAAAAGCACATTCCCTCCGTCGAGGCTCATGGGGCGCATCCTTGGGGCACAGCGCACCCTTTTTACATCAGCCCCGGTGTGCCTTCTGGTGTGACCCGAGGCACCGGGAATCAAGAGAAATTTGGCAGGGGAAGAAGGATTCGAACCTTCGCATGTCGGAATCAAAATCCGATGCCTTAACCAACTTGGCGACTCCCCTACACCGGTTGACTGCTCGCGCAGCCCACCTGAAACCTGCTCTTCGCTCAGTCTGAGCACCAACCCAGCAAGGGATGATGGTCCAGACTGCGGCACATCCGCCCCACCCAGCCCGGCGGAAGATCCACCGGAAGCGTCGCCTCGGGTTCTGCGAGTGTGCCAGCCCTTGCAAACACTGCACTGCCTGAACCCGTCATGCGGCTGTTGCCGAAACGAGCCCTGAGCAGCTGAGTGGCCTGCGCCACTTCAGAACGTTCATGCTCGGCGGGTGGCTGCAGATCGTTGCGGCCGAAACCCCCTACCAAAGCATCAATGCCAGCCCCTGCAAGGAAGCCTTCAACTATAACAGCATCGGTATTTCTGACCAAGAGCGGGCTGGTAAAAATGGCACGGGTTTCGATGGCCGTTGGCGGTTTGACGACAGCCAGCCATTGGCTGGGCAGCGTGATCGGCGTCAATTGCTCGCCAATGCCTTCCACCCACGCGTTGTGCCCACCCAGGAAAAACGGCACGTCGGCGCCCAGTTTTAGCCCCAGCGCCATGAGGCGAGCCACGGGCCAGTTCAGGTCCCACAGACGATTCAGGGCCAGCAGCGTGCTCGCGGCGTCAGAACTCCCACCCCCCATGCCAGCACCCCAGGGCACCCGCTTGTCGATGGAAATATCAGCGCCAAGCAGGGTTCCTGATTCGGCCTGAAGCGCCTTTGCTGCACGCAGGCACAAATCGTCGGCAGGCAGCGCCGCGCCGAGGTCGTGGCGAGCGAGCCAGCCGTCGCTGCGCCGCTCGAAATGCAGCGTGTCCGCCCAATCGATCAACACAAAGGCCGACTGCAGAAGGTGATAACCGTCCGCACGACGACCCAGCACATGCAGGAAAAGATTGATCTTGGCCGGCGCGGCCACGTCGTACAGGGCGGTCAGGGCCATGTTCAGGGAGCGTCGACGCGGGCGCGCACGGTAACGATGGGTGTCTGGGCGCGCTGGGCCACGATCCAGCCTTCGCCGAAGCGGGCCAGGTCAACCGACCAGCCCAATTGCTGGAATCCAGGCCCGGCCGTGGCTGTTCGAGCCTGGCTTGGCGCTCCGGTCCACGGACGACCTCGGAGCCAGTCAAACAGTGCGGCGACCGGCAGGCGTTCGCCCAGCATCTCCTCGGTCAGGGCGTCCAAGTCGGGGTAGGCCGTTTCGCCTTGCGATGTGGTCAGCCAAGCGCGGCGACCCGACCAGCGTGCCTGGGCAAGCACTGTGCCCAATGGCGATGACAAGTTGAGCTGGCCGTTGTCGGCCGTACCCTTCAACTCGAAGTTGCCGCTCTCGCTGCGCGCTGGCGCTTCGCTGCTGGCGTCGACCCTTACCGAGAGCTTGCCGGAGATCGTCTCCGCGCCCGCGGGCGCACGCTGTCCCACTGAAGCGCAGCCGCTCAGCAGACTGGCAGCGAGCAGCCACGCGGMCGCCGCACGCGTCACAAATCCACCCGCAGGCGCGCCAGCGTTTCTTTCAGCACGTCGTTGGCGTTGTCCTTGTTGCGGGCGTCGCGCAGCACGCGGCGGGCTTCGTCGCGCTGGCCGCTCATCCACAGCACTTCGCCCAGGTGCGCGCCGATCTCGACATCGGGCCGCGACTTGTAGGCTTGCTGCAGCAACCGCAACGCTTCGTCGCGGTTGCCCATGCGGTATTCGACCCAACCGAGGCTGTCGGTGATGAAAGGCTCGCCGGGCGCCAAATCGAGTGCTTTCTTGATCAGGCCCAGCGCTTCGGGCAGGCGCTGGTTGCGTTCGGCCAGCGAATATCCCAGCGCGTTGTAGGCGTGGTGGTGGTCGGGCTTGAGCTCAATCACCTTGCGCAACAAGCGCTCCATCTCGTCCATGCGGTTGAGCTTCTCGGCCATCATCGATTGCTCGTAGAGCAGGTCGGCGTCGTCCGGGAACTTCTGGTTGGCCGAGGCCAGCACCGTGTTGGCCTCGCTCCATTGCTTGGCGTCGCGCAGCAGCTGCGCTTCGGCGAGCAGCTTGGCGCGCGAATCTTCGGCCGTCTTTTCAGGTGTGCGGCGAATCAGCTCGCGAGCTTCTTTCAGCTTGCCCTGTTTGGCGAGCAGCGAAGCGCGGCGGGCCTGAACGTCGAGCGCGCGCTGCGGGTTGTTCACCTTTGCCAACCAAGCTTCGGCACCGGCAAAGTCTTTCTGTTGTTCGGCCGCTTGCGACAGCAGCAGATACGCCTGCGTGCTGCCGAGGTCCGGCGTGGACGGGTCGTTGTCGTCGTCTTCTTCAGGCACCGCGGGTGCGACCGTGCCGGCCTGCACGCGCGCCAGGTACTGGTTCAGCACCGTGGTGGCTTCAGCCGGGTGCTTGAGTTCCAGATGCAGCGCGCCCAAGGTCAGCCAGGCGGCGGCCGGTGGGTTGTCGGCGCGCAAGACGGCCTCGAGTTGCGGCACCGCATCGGCATAGCGCTGGGAGCTGCTCAACACGCGCGAATAGACCATGCGGATCGGCGTGCTCGTCGGTTTGGCTTGAAGGTGGTCCGTCACGATCTCTTCGGCCGCTGGCGTGGTCGCCATCAGCTCGAGCGCCAGCAGGGCGGGGGCTTCGGCGGCGGGATCTTGCGCATGCGCTGTCTTGGCGAGGCTGAGCGCCTGCGCGGTGTCGCCCGCGGAAAGCCAGGCGCGGCCCATGGCCACTTGCGCGGCGACGCGCGTTTCGGGCGCGGCCAGCGAAGGCTGCAGCACCTGCTCCAGGCGCTTTGCCGACTGCGTCTTGTCGGTGCCACGGTCGAAGAGGCGCGGCAGCGTGGCGATCACGCCCGGCCGCTCAAGTGCTGGCGTGAGCTTGATCAAGGTGCGGACAGGTTCGACCGTGTCAGCCGGGCGGTTCAGCGCGATCAGCAGTTGCAGCTGATAACGCACGGCGTCCAGCGATTCAGGCAACGCTGAACGCCACGCCTGTGTGGCAGCCAACGCCTGATCGCCTGCACGCTCTTGCAGCGCCACCTCGGTGGCACGGCGGAACAGCGATTCGTCACGCGTCTTGCGGGCTGCGTCCAGCAGCACCTGGTAGGCGGTGCCAGCCTCGCCGGAGCGCAGCTCCATTTCGCCAATGATCAGCTGATAGAACAGCGGTGCGTCGAGCGAAGAGTTCTCGACCGGGGCGACGGACTCTGCTTTTGCCAGGTCGGTCTGGGCATGGGCGCCATGCATCAACACCAGCGCGCAGGCCAGGGCCACGGCGGCGCGGGGGAACAAGGGAAGGGGGTGCATGGGTGCTCCTGAGGGCTGCAAAAGATTCTAGTCAGCTACTGCGACCCGGGCCCGCCGCGATAATTCCCAAAATGCCAGAACTTCCCGAAGTTGAAGTCACGCGCCAGAGTTTTGCCCATCGCATTTCTGGCGCCAAAGTCACTGCTGTACGCCTGGGCAAGCCCTTGCGCTGGCCGTTGGGTTGCGAGCCTGACAGCCTGCTGAACCAAACCGTAGGTGATGCAACGCGGCGGGGCAAGTACCTTTGGTTGCCTTTGTCCCAGGGCGGCTTGTTGCTGCACCTGGGCATGTCAGGCTCGCTCGCCTTCAACGAAGACAGCGCTCCCCTCGGCAACCACGATCACTTCGACCTTGGCACCACCCACGGCACCTTGCGCCTGACCGACCCACGCCGCTTCGGCGCTGTGGTGTGGTCGACCAGCCAGACCGAGGGCATGGCGAGCAAGCTGCTTGCCGGCCTGGGCGTGGAGCCTTTCGATGCCACGTTCAGCGGCACGTACCTGCACGCCGCCTTGCAGCGGCGACGCGTCGCGGTGAAGCTGGCGCTGCTGTCGGGCGACATCGTCGTGGGCGCCGGCAACATCTACGCCTGCGAAGCGCTGTTCGCAGCCGGCATCGACCCGCGGATGCGCAGCGACAAGATCAGCCGGCCGCGCGCCGAGCGCCTGGCCATCGCGGTGCGCGAGACGCTGGCGCGTGCGCTGGCACTGGGTGGCTCCACGCTGCGCGACTTCCGGGACGCCCACGGCATGGCCGGCGAGTTCCAGCTCCAGGCCCAGGTCTATGGCCGCGAAGGTGAGCCCTGCCACGTCTGTGCAACGCCCATTCGTCGCATCGTCCAGGGGCAGCGTTCGACTTTCTTCTGCCCCACTTGCCAGCGGCGCTGAAACGACTCTTTTCGCCTCTTTCGATTAGCCAAATACCGCACGAACGGCGACCCGCTTGGGTGACCAGATGTTTCTGCTGCCCTGCGGCAAATGCACCTTGCGCTACCATGGCTAACGCTTATTTGCTGGGCCGCGATCTCTCACATGGCTTCTTCTTTCGCAAGCAGTCTTGACGAACTGTCCCAGTGGCGCACGACGCTCGGGCAGCGCATTGACGAGTACAGCCGCTTCCTCAGCGAACACGACGTCGCCGACCCCGCCGCCCACGAATCGCTGGACACCCTGCGCCGCCGTTTGTCAGGCGAAAAACTCATCGTCGCATTCGTGGCAGAGTTCTCACGCGGCAAGTCCGAGCTGATCAACGCGATCTTCTTTTCCGACACTGGGCGTCGCGTTCTGCCCGCCACGCCCGGCCGCACGACCATGTGCCCGGTCGAACTCGGGTTTGAGGCCGGTGAAGAACCGGCGCTTGCCCTGCTGCCCATTTCCACGCGGCTCGAAGGCCTGTCGCTCACCGAACTGCGCGGCCAACCCAAGGCTTGGACGCATCTCCCGCTCGACATCAGCTCGCCCGACAAGCTGTCCGAAGCCTTGCTTGAAGTCATGCGCACCCAGTGGGTCAGCGTCGACGAAGCCAAGGCCCTGGGCTTCTGGAACGACGACCAGCCTGACGACAACCCGCCCACCGACGACGATGGCCGCGTCGAAGTGCCGGCCTGGCGCCACGCCATGATCAACTACCCGCACCCCTTGCTGAAGCAAGGCCTGGTGGTGCTGGACACGCCGGGGCTCAACGCCATCGGCGCCGAACCTGAGCTCACGCTGAGCCTGATTCCGTCTGCGCACGCGATGGTGTTCATCCTGGGTGCCGACACCGGCGTCACCAAGTCCGACATGGCGATCTGGCGCGACCACCTCGGCTCGCCGTCAGACACCAGTTTCGTGGTGCTCAACAAGATCGACGCCTTGGTCGACCCGCTCGCGACCGCAGAGCAGGTGCGCGACCAGATCGAACAGCAACGCCAGGCGACGGCCCGCACGCTCGACACCGCGCCCGCACGCATCTTCCCGCTGTCCGCCCGCCAAGCACTAGCGGCGCGAATCGACGGCGACAAGTCTGCGCTGGCCGAGAGCCGGTTGCCGGCACTCGAGGCTGCGCTCGGTGCCCAGCTGCTGCCGCAGCGCCGCGATGTGCTCCAGCAGATGGTGGCCGAAGCTACCCAGCGCATGGAATCCCAAGTCGCCCGCCGCCTGGGCGACCGCCGCCGCCAGACGGCCGAGCAGATGCTCGAGTTGCGCGGCTTGCGCGGCAAGAGCAGCGCCAAGACGCGCCTGATGCTCGAACGCGTCGATGCCGAAACAGCAGAGTTCGAGCAGTGCACTGCGCGCTTGCAAGCCATGCGCATGGTTCACAGCCGCATGCTGAAGAACGCGCTCGTCGACCTGACGAGCGACCGCCTGCGTGAAGAGGTCAACGAGATGCAGACGGCGATGAACGCCTCGCTGCTGAACCTCGGCGCGAAAAAGGCGTTCCTCGCGCTGTGCGCCCGCCTGCGCGAGTTGCTCGAAGCGTCGCAAGTGCGCGCCGGCGAGATCCACGACATGCTGAACGCGTCGTTCGCGAAGCTCAATGCCGAGTTCGGTTTCAGCCTCGCGGTGACCAAGACGCCTGACCTCGAGCGCTTTGCGCGCGAGCTTTCGCTGATCCAGCGCAACTACGTCCAGTACCTCGGCCTCACGCAGGCTTTGCGCTTGTCACAGCCCAAATTCATGGAACAGTTCCGTCGCATGCTGGTCTCCAAGCTGCGCGTGGTGTTCGAGAACGCCAGCAGCGAGATGGAGCTGTGGAACAAGATGGCTTCTGCCCAGGTCGACTCGCAGCTGCGCGAGCGGCGCCGCGGCTTCCGTCGCCGCCGCGAAGCGCTGGAGCGAATCCAGAGTGCTTCAGGCGATCTGGAGCAGCGCATCGCCGAGCTCGAAGCGCAAGACGAGCAGCTGCAGCAGTTGCACGCGCGCAGCACCGAGCTTGCCGTTCGCATCAAGGAGCAGTCGCGGCTCGACCCGCCGGTCGAGTCGCCTGCCACAGCGCCCGGCGTCCTTTACGCCGTCCGCGCCTGAGCCGTTCAAAGACGGATTCATTCGCCACGCCACTGATCGCGTGGCAGCGTGAGCATGGCCGCCACAGCCTGCCATGGCAGCGCACCACCGACCCCTACCGCGTGTGGCTGTCAGAAATCATGCTGCAGCAGACGCAGGTGGCCACGGTGCTCGCTTACTACGAGCGCTTTCTGCAGCGATTCCCTGATGTGAAGGCACTGGCCGCCGCGTCGCAAGACGAGGTGATGGGTCTGTGGAGCGGCCTTGGCTATTACAGCCGAGCCCGCAACCTGCACGCCTGCGCCAAGGCGGTCGTGGCCGAACACGGCGGGGCATTTCCGCGCAGCAGCGCGGTGCTGCAGACGCTGCCCGGCATCGGCCGCTCGACTGCCGCGGCGATCGCGGCTTTCTGCTTCGGCGAGCGCGTGGCGATTCTCGATGGCAACGTGAAGCGGGTGCTGACGCGCTTTCTCGCGTTCGACGGCGACCTGGCCGTCGCGCGCCACGAGCGCGAGCTGTGGGAACAGGCCACCGAGTTGCTGCCGCACGAGCAGATCGAGGCTTACACCCAGGGCTTGATGGACCTCGGTGCCACCGTGTGCCTGGCGCGCGCACCGCTATGCCTGCTGTGCCCCGTGCAGGCCAACTGCGCGGCGCGGCAGGCGGGCACGCAAGAGAGTTTTCCGGTCAAGACGCGCAAGCTCAAGCGCGGCGCGCGCAACAACGCCTGGCTGTGGCTCGCATGGGGCGACAAGCTCTGGCTGTGCCAGCGGCCCGACAGCGGCGTATGGGCGGGCCTCTGGAGCCTGCCAGAGTTCGACTCACCCGATGCGCTGGAGCAAGCCATCACCGCTTGGCCGGGCGTGGCTACCGCGCTGCCCAGCTTTACTCACGTGCTGACTCACCTCGACTGGACGCTCCACCCGCTGCGTTGGGATGTGCCCACCAGCACGCCGAAAAAACAGATCGCCGACATCACCGCGAGCCTGCCCTCAGGCGGCTGGTTCACGCTCGAAGAAGCGATGGCAATGGGTCTGCCCGCGCCGCTGCGCAAGCTCTTGCTGCGGTCTACTTGACGACGCCCTTGGTGCGCAGGAACTCGTCGACCAGCTGAAGCCGCACCTGCGGGTCGGGCAGCTCCATCAGCTTCTGCTTGGCTGCTCCCGAGATCGGCAGGATCTCGCACCAGCGGTTGGCCACCCAGCCCGAGTTGTCGAACAGGAACGGCTTCAAGAAAGGTTCGGAGCCTTGCTGCTTCAGCGTGGCGATGGCATTGGCCAGGCCACGCACGGTCTCGATCAGGTTGTCGGTCGGCAGCATGGCGTCGTCGTCGGGCAGCAGGCGAGCCTGCGCCTGCCACAGGCCATCGGCCTGCTGCTCGCGCGACAACACCTCGAAGCGCTGCGTGCCGCGGCAACGCACCTGCAAGATGCCGTGCTGTGCGCTGTCCACATCCAGCAGCTCGGCCAGTGTGCCGATGCTTTCGGTCACCACCGTCTCGCCCGGCTTGCGCAGCTCGGCGCCTTGGCGCAGCGACACCACGCCGAAGGGCTTGCTTTCGCGGAGGCAGTCGCTGACGAGGTCGAGGTAGCGAGCCTCGAACACTTTGAGACTCAGCAGCCCACCAGGAAAGAGCACCGCCTGCAGCGGAAACAGCGGGATCAACAACGAATCAGTCTCGGGCATCAAGCTCTCGGTGGCGAATCAGCGTGATGCCGCGGCTGGCAAAGCGCTTCGCAAGCGTTTCAACAAGGTAGACAGATCGGTGCTGGCCGCCGGTGCAACCGATCGCCACCGTGAGGTAGCTGCGCTGATCGTTCTCGAAAGCGGGCAACCAGCGTGCGATGAAGGCCTCGATCTGCGACATCATTTCAGCCACCTCGGGCTGGGCCTGCAGGTAGGCAACCACGTCGCCGTCGCGTCCTGTCTGGGCGCGCAGCTCGCGGATGTAATGCGGGTTGGGCAGCACGCGCACGTCGAACACGAAGTCGGCATCCAGCGGCACGCCGTGCTTGAACGCGAACGACTCGAACACCAGCGTCAGCGCGTTCGGCTTGGCCTTCACCAGGTCGCGCATCCATATGCGCAACTGCGCCGGGCGGAGCTGGCTGGTGTCGATCACCGTGGATACCTCACGCAGACCCGCGAGCAATTCACGCTCCAGCTCAATGGCGTCGTTCAGCGCATGGTGGCCATCGTAGGCCTCGTCGTCCCTGCGGCGAGCCGGCGGGCGCGTCATCGCCTGCTGGGTCAGTGGGTGAGGGCGCCGCGATTCCGAGAAACGGCGCACCAGCGCGTCGGTGCTCGAATCGAGAAAGATCGACCGGATGACGATGCCTTCGCTGAGCAGCTCCTGAAAGAGTTGTAGCAAGTGCGGCAACGAGCCCGCGCTGCGCACGTCCACCGCGATCGCCACGCGCCGCTGCAGCCGCTCGTGTTCTAGCCGCAAGAACTCACGCAGCAGCTCGGGCGGCAGGTTGTCGACGCAGAAGAAGCCCGCGTCTTCGAGCGCGTGCAACGCGACCGATTTGCCCGAACCGGAGATGCCGGTCACGAGCACCACTTCATGCGGCGCCGGCACGGGCACTGGTGCTTCGCCTGCACTCACCGGGTTCACGTTCATGTGCGTTTTCGGGTGTTGCGGGTCGGAGTTGCCACGGCGGACTCGGCCGCCACGGCCAGCAGCTCCTGCGCATGGGCCAGCGTCGTGCCCGACAGGCGCTCGCCACCCAGCATGCGGGCCACCTCGGCCACGCGGGCTTCGCCGTTCACGGGCGTCACGTCGCTGCGTGTGCTGCCGTCGCGCAAGGCCTTGCTGACCACGAAATGATGATCGGCACAGGCGGCCACCTGCGGCAGGTGCGTCACCGCCATCACCTGGCGGTCGCGGCCCAGTTGCTTCATCAGCCGGCCGACCGTGTCGGCCACGGCGCCCCCAACGCCGGCGTCCACCTCGTCGAAGATCAGCGTGCCGGCCGCTTCACCAGATTGAGAAAGCTGGCTCGTGGTCACGGCAATGGCCAGCGCAATGCGCGACAGCTCACCGCCCGAGGCCACCTTGGCCATGGGCCGCGGCGTGCTGCCGGCATGGCCTGCGACCAGGAATTCGGCCGACTCCAGGCCGAAGGATTGCGGCGCATCTTGCGTCGTCAAGGCCACTTCGAAACGCCCGCCCGACATGCCCAGTTGCTGCATGGCCTGCGTGACGGCCGCCGCAAGCTTGGGCGCCGCCGCTTTGCGCTGGACGGAGACGCGGCGTGCTTCGGTATTGAAGGCCGCCTGCGCATCTTTCAACGCGCGCTCCAGGCCATCGAGGTCAGACGCTGCATCGAGCGCACGAAGCTCCGCTTTCCACTGCTGCAGCAGGGCCGGCAGCTCGGCCGGCGGCCGGCGGTAGCGCTTGGACAGGCTCATCCACGCCGACAGGCGCTCGTCGAGTTCCTGCAGGCGCTCGGGTTCCAGGTCGGTGTGGTTCAGGTAGCTGCTCAACGTGTGGGCAGCGTCTTGCAACTGGGTCTGCGCGCTTTGCAGAATGGCGGCCACCTCGGCCAGGCGGGTGTCGAACTCCGCCACGTCCTGCAGCGCATCCGCTGCGCGGCCGGCCAGGCCATCGGCGCTCACGTCGGCATCGCTGACCGCATCGAGTGCGGTGCGTGCCGCATCCATCAGCGACTGCGCATTCGACAGGCGCTGGTGATCGGCGTTGAGTTCTTCCCACTCGTCGGCACCGGGCGCGAGCTTGTCGACTTCGCCCACCTGCCACGCCAGCCGCTCGCGTTCGCGCTCCAGATCGGCTTGCTGCGAGCGCGCTTTGGCGAGCGTTTCGCCGGCGGCCTTCCACGTTGCCCACACCGCTGTCAGCGGCGCGGTGTCGACGCCGGCGTACGCATCGAGCAGGCCGCGCACCGATGCACTGCGCGTGAGGCTTTGCCATGCGTGCTGGCCGTGGATGTCGACCAGGTGGTCGGCCGCTTCACGCAGCTGCGCCACGGTGGCCGGGCTGCCGTTGACCCATGCCCGGCTCTTGCCCTGTGCGTCGATCACGCGGCGCAGCAGCAGGCTGTCGCTCGCTTCGAAACCGGCGTCTTCGAGCCAAGACGACAAGCTGGCGGGCGAATCGAACTCGGCCGTGATCTCGGCGCGTGCCGCGCCTTCGCGCACCACGCCCGCGTCGCCGCGGCTGCCCAGCGCCAGCTGCAGCGCATCGATCAGGATGGACTTGCCCGCACCGGTCTCGCCGGTCAGCACCGAGAAGCCGCTGGACATTTCCACTTCAAGCGAGGTCACGATCACAAAATCGCGAAGAGCCAGACGCCGCAACATTCAGGTCACTCCTGCATTCCAGTGCAATTTACGGCGCAATGTTGCGTAATAACTCCAGCCCTGCGGGTGCAGAAAGCGCACCTGGTGCCCCGAGCGCCGCACCACGATGCGGTCGCCGGGCAGCAGGCTGGCCAGGCTTTGCATGTCGAAATTGACGCTGGCGTCTCGGCCGGCCACCACCTCGAGGGTGATGTCTTGCCCGTCGGGCAGCACGATCGGCCGGTTCGACAGATCGTGCGGCGCAATCGGCACCAGCAGCCAGCCGCCGATGCCGGGGTGAAGAATCGGCCCGCCGGCCGAGAGCGCATAGGCCGTCGAGCCCGTGGGCGACGCGATGATCACGCCGTCGGCCCGCAGATTGGCCACGAATTCGGAGCCGATGTCGACCTTCACTTCGATCATGCTGGCGGTGGCGCTGCGGCTCACCACCACGTCGTTCATGGCGAAGCCGTCGAAGATCTTCTGGTCGTCGCGCCACACATTGCCCTCGAGCATGGTGCGGCGCTCTTCTTCGTAGTCGCCCGCGATGATGGGCGCCAGGTTCTCGGCGAACTGGCCCACCGGAATGTCGGTGATGAAACCAAGCCGCCCCTGGTTGATGCCCACCATCGGCAGGTTGAAGCGGGCGAGCTGGCGGGCGATGCCGAGCATGGTGCCGTCGCCGCCGAGCACGATGGCCATGTCGCAGTGCTTGCCCATTTCGGCCGGGCTCAGCGCGTTGAATTCGGAGATGCCGGTGTTGAGTGCGGTCTCGCGTTCGAGCGACACCTCCAGGCCTTGCTGGACCAGAAAATGTGCGATCTCTTCCAGCACGCCGCGGATGCCCCGGGCCTGGTATTTGCCTATGAGCGCGGCATGTCGAAAGCGTGACGGCATGCGCGGGATTACACCACAGCGCCTGCGCGCATGAGGCCTCAGACTCACCCGCGCCCTACAATGAAAAGCATCATGGATGAGCGAGCCAGAACCCTGCTGAAAGCGCTCGTCGAGCGCTACATTGCCGACGGTCAACCGGTCGGTTCCCGCACGCTGTCGCGCGCATCCGGGCTCGACCTTTCTCCGGCCACCATTCGCAACGTGATGGCCGATCTCGAAGAGCTGGGCCTGATCGCCAGCCCCCACACCAGCGCCGGCCGCATCCCCACCGCACGGGGCTACCGCCTGTTTGTCGACACCATGCTGACAGCACAGCCCATTGACCTCGGCTCCGCGCCGCTCGAGACCAAGCTCGCGCCCGACCAGCCGCAGCGCGTGATCGCCAACGCGGCGCAGATGCTCTCCAACCTGTCGAGCTTCGTGGGCGTGGTCACGGCGCCGCGCAAGGTCAGCGTGTTCCACCACATCGAATTCCTGCGCCTGTCTGAGCGGCGCGTGCTGGTGATCCTGGTGGCGCCCGACGGCGACGTGCAGAACCGCGTGATCATGACCACGCACGACTACACCCAGAGCCAGCTCATCGAAGCCAGCAACTACCTCACCGCGCAATACGCCGGTCTCACCATCGAAGAAGTGCGCGAGCGGCTGAAGAGCGAAGTCGACGCCCTGCGCAGCGAGATCGCCACGCTGATGCAGGCGGCGGTGCAGACCGGCAGCGAGGCGATGCAAGACAACCAGGAGCAGGTCGTCATCTCCGGCGAGCGCAACCTGCTCACCGTGCAAGACTTTTCCAGCGACATGGGCAGCCTGCGCAAGCTGTTCGACCTGTTCGAGCAGAAGACGCAGCTGATGCGCCTGCTCGACGTAAGCAGCCGCGCCGAAGGCGTGCGCATCTACATCGGCGGCGAGAGCATGGTGGTGCCGTTCGAAGAGCTCTCGGTGGTGTCGGCCCCGTACGAGGTGAACGGCCAGGTGGTGGGCACGCTCGGCGTCATCGGCCCCACCCGCATGGCCTACGACCGCATGATCCAGATCGTCGACATCACCTCGCGTCTGGTGAGCAACGCACTCAGCGTCAAGTAGCGGGTTTCAGAAGGCGTGTTTCAGAGCGGCTCTGCGAGCGCCGCCTCACGCGGTGCCTGCAGCAGGGCGCTGGAGACCAGCGGTCCGGTCGCACCGTCCACGCCCACTTCTTCGAGCACGCTCAGATCGCGCGCATCGTTGAGCCCTTCGGCGATCACCTTGACGCCCATCGCTGCGGACACCTCGACGATCGCCCGCACGAACGCGCGCTGGCCGGGCTGGTCGTGCACCCCGACGCCGTATTCGCGGTCGAGCTTGATGTAGCCGATGCCCATGCGGCCAAGCCGCGGCAGGGCAAAGATGCGGCTGCCGAAGTGGTCGATCCCGACCTTGCAGCCCAAGGTCTTCATGCTCAGTGCGAAGCGCTGCAGTTCGTCGAGCGATTCCGACAAGCCCAACTCGTCGACCTCGATCCACAGGCGTGATGCCGCCGCGCCGGCGCCTTGGAGCATCTCTTCGACCCGGCGCTGGAAGATCGGCCGCAGGATCGAATGCGGCGACACGTTCACCGCCACGTCGCCCGGGCTGCGCGCCAGTTCGGCCAGCGCCAGCTCGACGGCACGCAGGTCAAGGTCCGTCACGCGGCCGGTGCGAATGGCCGGCGGGATGAAGGCCGCAGCGGGCATCAGCGTGCCATCGGGGCTGCGCAGCCGCAGCAGCGCCTCGCGGTGCAACAGGTCGGCTTCGCGGCCCTGCACCGGGAAGAACGCCAGCTGCACGTGGCCGGTGTCCAACGCGGTTTCGATCAGGCCACGCCATTGCGCCACGGTGATCAGGTGCAGCGGCTCGGCCGGCGTCGTGATGCAGTAGGGCTCGCGGCGCGTCTCGGCGGCCATCACCATTGCGTCGGAGCGGGTCAGCACATCGGAGAAGGGTTCTTCAAACTTGTAGGTGCTCGCGCCCAGCCACGCCACGTTCCACGATTCCGAGATCCGCTCGTCGTGCAACCCGGTCAGTGCCTTGGCGGCGCTCGCCAGCCAGGTTTCCAGCGCCGCACGATCCACGCCCGGCAGCAGCACGCAGAAGTCGGCGCCGTTCAGCCGCGCCAGCAGGCCACCCTGCGCCTCGAAGGGGTAGACGCGCGTGCGCAGCGCAGTGGTCACCGCACGCAGGAAATCATCAGTGCGCTCACGCCCGCAGCGCTGGTTCATGCCCACCAGGTCGTGGGCGCGCACGATCACCACGCTGCCGCTTTGGCTGCCCTGCGGGTCGGCCAGCGCCTGCTGCAGGCGCTGCATGAAGGCGCCGCGGCTGGCCACGCCGGTCAGCGCGTCGTGCGCTGTCTCGTTCTTCATGGCGTCGAGCCGGGCGTCTTTTTCGTCGAGCATCAGGCCGACGCGCGCGACCATCACGTTGAGTGCCTTCGACAGCTCCACCCATTCGGTCACGTCAGGCTGCGCGATCGAGACGAGGCGCCGCTCGCTCAACGCGCGGATCTGTTCCTGAAACCCTTCGAGCGGGCGACGTGCCCAGCGCAACACCCGAGTCAGCGTGACCACCAGCAAGCCGCCACACAGTGCCACCGCCAGCAGCAAGGCCCAGCTGAGCGTCCACAAAAATTCATGGGCCCGATCGGTTCGCGCCAGCACCGAGACTGAGCCGCCGGTCGTGCCCCCAGCCGGCAGCTGCACCCGTGCTGGCGATACGTCCAACGGAACGGCGTGAACGAACCATGCCGGCGCGGCTCCGCCCGGCTTTGCGTGTGCGTGCTGCAGCAAAGGGTGCCCCGCGGCATCGGCTAGCTCGTAAGCAGCCCACTGTTCTTGCGCCGCACGCGCTGCTGCCAGCGCCGCACGGCCCTGCGCGTCGAGTTCCGGCTGCGCCAGCGCCGAGGCAGCGGCCGCGCTGACGTGGCCGATCTCCTCGGCCACGTGCCGGCGCGCAATGCCGATCGACAGCAGCGAGCAGGCCAGCATCACCAGCGCAAAGCCGGCGGTGATGCAGGCCCAGGTGAGGCGGATCACCGACATGCGGCGCTCCTGCGGCGTGGCGTGTAGGCGGTCATGTCGGTGCGGGCAGATCTTTCATCTGCTCATAGCGCTCGGCAAATGCCGTGGCGGTGACGTAGTCGTTCAATGCGAGCCGACGCAGCAAGTTGGCGTCGAGTTTGGCCACCGCATCCGCGGCGGCATCGCCACCGGTGACCGAGTTCGCCACATCGCTGGCCACGCGCACGATCGCGGCCAGCGGCGAGCCGGTCTCCACGGCGCCGGGGTCGAGGCTGCCGGCAATCGCCTGCACCACCTCGCGCGGGAAGCCCAGGCGGTCGACCCACAGCGCGCCGACGGCCGGGTGGGCCACGCCGAATGCGGCCAGTTCGCGCTCGGCCAGGGCCTGCCCGTGCAGGTTGCGGTAACGGGTGAACTGGGCGGCGGCCGCAACCGGGTGCGACTGGCACAGGATCAGGTGGCCGGTGGCCAGCAGCAAGCCGGCCGCGTGGGCGCTGTGCGCATCGGCATCCAGTTGCTGAGCCAGCAGTTGTGCGGTGGCGGCTGTGACGACGGCATTGAGCCAGAACTGGCGCAGGTTCACGCCCGGCACCTCGACGAAGGCCGACGACACGCCGCAGGCGATCACCAGCGTCTGCAGCGCGCCGGTGCCGACGACAGCCACCGCATCGTTGATCGACGCCGACGAGCGCCGGCCGCTGTAGAACTGCGAATTGGCCAGGCGCAGCACACGGGCGCTCAGCACCGGGTCGTGCGCCAGCTCGGTGGCCAGGTCGTTCAGGTTGGCATCGCTTCGGCGCAGGCCGGCGATCAGCCGGTGCACCACGCGCGGCACGGTCGGCAGCGGCGTGCGGCCGCTGATCACGTCGTCGATGAAGCCCATGCGGCCCATCATCAATCGGCTTCGAGCAGCTTGCGCAGCTCGGCCTTCTCGTTGTTCCACAGCGTGGCGTCCAGGCGCTTGACGACGCTGTTCTGCGCCTGCACCTCGCCCAGCAGCTCGCCGGTGCGCTGCTTCATCGCGTCGACCTCGGCGCTCAGCGCGCCCACGTGGCCGAGCGCGCCCTTCAGCTGTTCCAGCATCTGGGTCTGGCCGGGCAAAAACTCGAGCATGCGCGCGACCCGGTCGCTGGCTTCACGCGACTCGCGGAAGACGCCGCTCGACGCACTCGCGAGTTCGCCCAGCACCGGCACCACGTCGCGCACGCTGGCCACCGCGCTCACGGTGCGCTCCAGCACTTCTTCCTGCGAGCGCAGGCGCTCGTTCAGACCGGCCGAAGACAGCGCGGCTTCGCGCACCTGCGGCACCAGTTCGGCCAGCTGCGCGCTGACGCCATCGAGCCGCGTCACCGTCTGCCGGTGCTGCTCCAGGATGTCGGCGAGCAGCGTCGCGAGAAAGCGCTCGGTGATCTCGACGTTGGCGTTGACCTTGGTCTTCTCGGCCAGCGAGAGCACTTCTTCGCGGACGCGGTCGACGAACACGCCCACCGTCTTGCGCACCAAGATCATCTGGAAGCCCAGCATGATCGAACCGATCAGGCCGAACATCGATGCCGAGAACGCGGTGCCCATCGACTCCAGCGGCTTCTGCAACCCGCCGACGATGCGCGCGAATTCCGATTCCATGCCCCCGCCGCCGGAGCTGCCGCCCACGCTGTTGGCGATGGTGGAGATCAGCGTGCTGGTGTTGATCAGCGTTTCGAGCAGGCCCACGAAGGTGCCGAGCAGGCCCAGGCCGACCATCAGGCCGACGATGAACTGCGACAGCTCCTGCCGCTTTTCGAAGAAGGCCTCGAGGTCCTTCAGCTCCGGCTCCATCACCGTGCTCTGCATGTAGACCTGGTGCCCGAGGCCCAGCTTCTCCAGCCGGCCGAGCATGCCCAGCACGTGCGCATTCGGGCCGAGCGTCGGGTCGGGCTCGTCGCTCCAGGCGCCCAGCCGCAGCCAGTCCAGGCCGGCGTGGAAGACCGCGTCCTCGCGGTACACACGCCGCACGTGGTTGACCATCGTGACGCAGCCGCAGCACAGCACCGCCAGGATGAGGCCGTTCAGTGCCGGGTTGGAGACGAAGGCGAACGACACGAAGTGCCAGGACGCCATGGCCCCGAGCACGATGCACAGCGGCGGCGCCCAGATCAGCACCGCGAAGTACCGGGGCAACCGCCCCTGGCGCGTAGCCGGCGCAGGCACCGGCCGTTGGAGAGTGATGGATTCGCTCACTTGTGGTCCCTGAAGGCAGTTGCACCGATGCCCCGGATGGGCGAAAGCAGGTATTGCAGGATCGTGCGGCTGCCGGTGACGGCGTCCGCGCTGACAGTCATGCCGGGCGTCAGCACCTGTCCGAATTCGCGCCGGCTGTGCGGGTCCACGATCACGCCGACGCGGAAGTAGCGCTCGCCGTGTTCGTCGATCAGCGAATCGGCGCTGATCTCGGTGACCCGCGCCGCCAGCGTGCCGTAGACCGTGTAGTCGAAGGCCGCCACGCGGACGATCGCCTTCTGCCCCGCCTGCAGCGCACCGCGCTCGGCGGGTGAGACGCGGGTCTCGATGGCAACGGCCTCGTCGTCGGGGGTCAGTTCGAGCAGTGTGTCGCCGGGCTTCACCACGCCACCCACGGTGTTGAAGAGCAGCTTGTTGACGCTGCCGGCCACCGGCGCGACGACCATCGTGCGCTTGACGCGGTCATCCTCGGCATGCAGATCTTGCCGCAGGCGCTGGATCTCGACCTGCGTGTCGGCCAGCGTCGCGCGCGATTCGCTGCGGAACTGCGCCACCGTCTCGGCCAGCCGCGCCTGCAACTCCAGTGCGGCCGATGCCAGCCGCGGCATGGCGGTTTCGCATTCGCGGATCTGCGTCGCCAGCCGCTCGACGCGGGCGCGTGCCTCCAGCAATTCAAGCTGCGAGCCGGCGCTGCGGGCCAAGAGGCCGGTGATCAGCGCGAGCTGCTGCTGCGCCACCTCGCGCTCGCCCATGAGGCCGCGTCGGCGTGCTTCCTGTTCGTTGCTTTCCTGGCGCTTCTGGCTGATCTGCTCGTCGAGCACGCGCGTGGTCTGGTACAGCCGCGCGCGGCGCGCCTGGAACGAAGCGCTTTCGTTGCGGGCCTCGGGAGACGTAGCGTCCAGGCCGGCGGGCATGCTGAAGCGCTCGGCACCGTCGGCCTCGGCCTGCAGCCGTGCCGCACGGGCCTGCAAGCCGCTGAGCCGGGCGTTCTTCTCGCCGCGCGCTGCCTGGGCTTGCAGGTCCGACACGGCCAGCAGGTTCTGTCCCTTGGTGACCACGTCGCCTTCCCTCACGAAGACCTGCGACACGATGCCGCCCTCCAGGTGCTGCACCAGCTGCTGCTTACCCGAGGGGATCACGCGGCCCTGCGCGCGCACCACGCGGTCCACGCTGGCAAAGCCCGCCCAGACCAGCAGCAGCACCGCGGCAGCGGCCGTGGCGTAGAGCAGGGCGCGCGGCTTGCGCAGTCGGCGTGCCGTGCCGAGCTGACCGTCGAAATGGAACAGCACGCGCTGCAGCGATGCCAGGTTGTCGGATGCAGGTTGCGGGGCGGTCATGCGGGCGGCCTCATGGAGCGGAGATCGAAACCGTGACCATCGGCCGGGCGGCGTTGGCGGCCGTGTCGATGCGCACGCTGATGTGCTTGGCGTCGTAGCCCTGGTCGAGCAGCTCGTTGCGCACCGCCATCACGCGGACGTAGGCCGAGCGCTGGTTTTCCGTCAGCTGCAGCGCGGGGCCGGTGGCCACGATCTGCACCTTGGCTTGCGGTGCGGCAGAGCGGCCCGACGCGAGCGCGTCGCGCAGGCGCTGTGCGGCTGCGCTGTCGAGTGTCAACGCGGTGTCCGCGAAGTCGAGCTGCAGCAGGTTGCCGACGTTGCGCACGCGCCCGCCAGCTGATGACGCTGCATGTTCGTTGCCCTGCACCGCGATGCGCGTGCGTCCCGGCAGTTCGCTGCGGGGTGCGGTGTCGCCAGCAGCTGCGGCGGTGGGCGCAGCCGCTGCCGATGCCGCGGCTGCCGCGGTGTGCTTCTTGACGATCTCTTCGGCCAGGCGCTGGCCCATCAGCCGCGCTGCAAACGAGAGCGCGATGGCCAGCACGACGATCACGAACACCATCGCGATCACGACGTTGGTGAGCGCGTCCACGAAGCCGGGCCAGTAGTTGGCTGTCTTGCCGCCTTCCATGGCCGTGCCTCAGGGTGCCGGCCTGTCGGCGGCCGGCACGGCACCGAGCGCGCCCATCAGCGTGCCGGTGAGGTGGGCCACCTTCAGGTGGTTCTGGGTTTCGCCGATCACCAGCGCCGTCATGTCGAGCTGCGTCTGGTAGAGGCGTTGGTAGGCGTCGAGCACGTCGAGCAGCGAGCGGTTGGCCGCGGTCAGCTGGGCCTGGAAGGCCTGGACCACGGCGCGGTCGGCCTCGAGCTCTTCGCTCACCGAGCGGTAGCGCTCGGCCACAGATTCGAGGTTGGCGTAGGCAGCATCCAGCTCCTGCAGCAGCCGGCGTTCGACTGCCAGTGCCCGTGCCTTCTTCTCTTCGCGTTGGGCGACGTTGGCCCGCGTTTGGGCGAAGTCGGTGCCGCCGTTGAGCAGGGGCACCGTCAGCACCACCATGGCTTTCGTGTCGCGGAAGTAGCTCTCGGTGCCCGCCGCATTGACGTTGCGGCCATGGCTCACTTCGACCGACAGCTTCGGCAGGAAGCGCGCCAGCGACGCCGAGCGCGCCCAGTCGGCCGCCTCGATCTCGGCGCGTGCGGCGAGCAGGTCGTCGTTCTGTGCGACGGCCAGTGCCTTGGCTGCGTTCAACTCGGAAGGAATGCCCAGGCTGGACGGGCCGCCCACATCGAGGCGGGCCGGTGCCGCGCCGACCAGGCGCTCCAGGTTGCGCAGTGCCACCTTCAGCCCCGCGCGTCCGTCGGCAATGTTGGAGCGCGCACCGGCCACCCGGGCACGCACGCGCTCGCGGTCGGCCGCGCTGGCGCCGCCGCCCGCTGCGCGCTCGGAGACGTAGCGCAACAGCTCGGTGAGCATGGCTTCGTAGCCCTGGCCGACCTCGATCGTCAAGCGCGACTGCAAGGCCTGCAGGTAGGCGCCCGCCACTTCAAGCCCGGCCGATGATTCGGCGGCACCCACCTGGCGCGCGGCCGAATCGGCCAGCACGCCCTGGCGCCGCCACTCGCGTCGCGAAGGCTCGTCGATCAGCACCTGCGTCAGCTGCGCACTGCCATCCTTGCGTGGAAGCTCGACGGCCGGTTCCACGCTTTCCAGGTGGCCGCGGCCGACGGCGGCACGCAGGTCGACGCGCGGCAGCAGCGCACCGAGCGCGGCACGGCGTGTCTGTTCAAAAGATTCGGCGCGATAGCGCGCGGCTTGCACGTCGGGGCTGTAGCCCAGGCCCTGCAGGATGGCGCCGCGCAGGTTCATCTGCGCGCTGGCATCGTCTGCGGCCCCGCCCTCGACGCTCAGGCTCGCGGGCACGTGCAGTACATCGGGCAGCGCGTTCATGCGCAGCGGCCGCGGTGTCGCCACGTCTTGCGCATGGGCAGTGCCGAACGCGCAGGCCAGCAGCGTCGAGATGAGGAGACTGCGGTGCGCGGTCATGACGTCACGGCGACCGCAGGTGCGGCCGGGCGTTGCGGGGCACGCGGTGGTGCAGCGTGGGCGCCGAGCAGGCGGCTCGGCGGTGCGTCGGCGACGATGCGGCCGTTCTCAAGCACGAGCACGCGGTCGGCGAGCTGAATCACTTCGGCGGCATGGGTCGCTACGACAACACAGCGCCCGGTGCGCAAGGGCACGAGTTCGCGCAGCACCTGTTCCTGTGCCGGCCGGTCCAGGCCAAGCGTGGGTTCGTCGAGCAGGATCACTTCGTTGGCCAGGGCCGGGTCGGCTGGCGAGTCGCTGCCGTACAGCGCACGCGCCAATGCCACCATCTGGCGTTGTCCGCCCGATAGCGCGTTGCCGTTGGTGCCGACTTCTGAGTTCAGGCCCAGCTCGCCGCGGTCGAGCACCGGGCCGAAGCCTGCGGCGCGCAAGGCGCGAACCAGGGTCGCGTCCGATGCCGTCGCAACGCCTGGCGCCACGACCTCGGCCAGCCGGCCGCGCAGAAAACTCGGGTCCTGCGGCTTGAAGCGAACTTGCGAGCACAGCCAGCGGCGCTGCGCATCGCCATCGATCACGTGGCCACCGAATGCGAACTGGCCCGCGCTGTGCGGCACATGGCCGGCCAGCACGCGCAGCAGCGTCGATTTGCCGGCACCGGAGGCCCCCACCACCGCCACCAATTCGCCGGGGCGCAGGTGCAGCGTCAAGCCGTCGAGGATGTGGCGTGCCTGGCCGGGGTAGGCGAAGCTCAGCCCGTCGAGGCGGATGCCTTCGCCGGCCAGCGCGCCGGTGGCCGCTTGCATGGCGCTCACCGGTGCCACGTCGAAGTCGATGGTGGCGCTCAGTTCGCCGAGCGCATGAGAAAACTCCTGCCAGCGCGACACGATCGGCGCGATGGAACACAGCGTTGCGAGGATGCGGCTGCTGAGCAGGCTGACCGAGATCAAGCCGCCGACCGACAGCGCTTGTGCCTCGACGCGGAAGACGCCCAGCACGAGCAGCAGCACGGTCGAGAACGACATCGCGACCGGCACGATCTGTTGAGACAGATGTGACCACAGCCGCGCCTGGCCGGCGGCCCGCGCACCGGCTAGCGCGGGCTGGCGGTAGCGTGTCGCGGCAACCTCGGCGGCGGCGCGTGACATCAGGCTTTCGCGCGCGCTCAGCACGTCGACCAGCCAGGTCAGCTTGGCGCTCTGGGAGGTGTTGGCCCGCCGCTGGCGCCGCGTGCTGACAGCCTGCAGCAGCGCGGTGAACGCGACCAGCACGGCCCCCACGCCCAGCGGCACGAATACCAGCGGCCCGCCGATGACAGCAACCGCGAGCACGAAGACCAGCAGAAAAGGCAGGTCGGCGATCGGCAGCAGGAACTGCGCGCTGAGCAGATCGCGTGTGCCCGAAACCTCGCGGTAGCGCGACAGCACCTCGCCGATCGGCAGCGGTTTCGACACCGGCGCAGCCAGGATGCCGCGCATCAGGCGCTCGTCCAGGTGGGCATCCCAGCGCGCACCGGCGTGTTCGACGATGAGGACGCGCGAAAGGCGCAGGCTGATCTCCAGCCCGAACATGATCAGCATGCCGCCGGCAAGCGCCCACAGCGTGTCGTGCAGTTCGTTGCCCATCGCCTTGTCGTAGACCAGCATCGAGAACAGCGGCAGCGCGAGCAGGAAGGCGTTGACCAGCAGGCTGGCCAGCAGCATCTCGCCGACGTGTCGGCGATTGGCGCTCAGGAAGTGCCAGAGCGCGTGTTTCACACGCAGCCCCTCAGCTTGCCGTGGTCGGCAGCACCGGAGGTCTCTGGCAACCAGCGACAGCACATGAAAAAAGCAGCTCCAACGAACGCGGGCACCCGACGGGGTGCAGCTCCACCGCGCTACGTTAAAGCGGGCACCCCGGCGGCAAGCCCCGAAAGTGACGGCAAAAAGAGGGCCAGTTCAGCCGCCCACCAGCACATGCAGCGTCGCGGCTGGGCCGGCGCTGTGGTCGTTCGACGCGTACAGCGCGTAGTCGCTCTGCGTGGTGCCGTTCGCCGTCGAGCTGCCGAGCAGCTCGGTTTCGCCGCTCAGCTGGAAGGTGTCGCCGTTGTCCAGGTGCAGCACCAGGTCGGCTCGCGCGTCGGTGATGCTTTGCAGCGACTGCAGGTCGATCTGCGCCACGCCGCCGCCCGCGCCATTGCGCAGGTCAATGGCTTCGATGTTCTGCGCCACGCCGCGCAGGCTGGTGAGGTCGAAAGCCAGCCCGGGCGAGGTGAACTGCAGCAGGTCGTTGCCGATGCCGCCGTCAGCGCCCGCCAGATGGCCCACGTCGGCCACGATCAGCGTGTCGTCGCCCGCGCCGCCGTGCAGGGTCGCGATGCCGCTGCCACCCACCAGCACGTCGTTGCCACCGGCACCGTCCAGGGTGCCGTTGCCGCCATTGCCGACAAGGGTGTTGTCCAGCGCGTTGCCGGTGCCGTCGATGTTGGCGCTGCCGGTGAGCGTGAGGTTTTCCACGTTCGCCGACAGGGTGTGCGTCACCGAGGACTGGACGGTGTCGGTGCCTTCGCTGCTGTTCTCGATGACGAGGTCGCCCGCGTTGTCGACGACGTAGGTGTCGTTGCCTGCACCACCCGTCAGCGTGTTGGCGGCGCTGTTGCCGACCAGCACGTTGTCCAGTGCATTGCCGGTGCCGTCGATGGCCGACACGCCGGTGAGCGTGAGGTTCTCCACATTGGCCGACAGCGTGTGGGTCACCGAGGACTGGACGGTGTCGGTGCCTTCACCGCTGTTCTCGGTGACCACGTCGCCGGCGTTGTCGACGACGTAGGTGTCGTTGCCGGCGCCACCGATCAAGCTGTCGGCGCCTGTGCCGCCGTCCAGCGTGTTGGCGGCGCTGTTGCCGGTCAGCGTGTTGGCCAGGGCATTGCCGGTGCCGTTGATGGCCGAGGTGCCGGTGAGCACGAGGTTCTCGACGTTGGCAGCCAGCGTGTAGCTCAGCGAAGCCAGCACGGTGTCGGTGCCTTCGCTGCTGTTCTCGGTGACCACGTCGCCGATGTTGTCGACGACGTAGCTGTCGTTGCCGATGCCGCCGATCAGGGTGTCGGCGCCGGTGCCGCCATCCAGCGTGTTGGCGCCGCTGTTGCCGGTGATCGTGTTGGCCAGGCTGTTGCCGGTGCCGTTGATCGCCGAGGCGCCGGTGAGCGTGAGGTTCTCGAGGTTGGCTGCCAGCGTGTAGGTCACCGACGACAAGACCACGTCGGTGCCTTCGCCGCTGTTCTCGGTGGTCACGTCGGCGGTGTTGTCGACGACGTAGGTGTCGTTGCCCGCGCCACCGACCATGGTGTCGGCACCGGTGCCGCCATCGAGCGTGTTGGCCGAGGCATTGCCGGTGAGCACGTTGTCCAGCGCATTGCCGGTGGCGTTGATGGTGGATGCGCCGGTGAGCGTGAGGTTCTCGAGGTTCACGGCCAACGTGTAGGTCACCGAAGCCTGAACCGTGTCGGTGCCTTCGTTGCTGTTCTCGGTGGTCACGTCGCCGGTGTTGTCGACGATGTAGGTGTCGTTGCCGGCGCCGCCGACCATCGCGTCGGCACCGCTGCCGCCGTCGATCGTGTTGGCTGCGGCATTGCCGGTGAGCACGTTGTCCAGTGTGTTGCCGGTGGCGTTGATCGCCACGGCGCCGGTGAGCGTGAGGTTCTCGACGTTGGCAGCCAGCGTGTAGGTCACCGAGGCCTGAACCGTGTCGGTGCCTTCGGCGCTGTTCTCTGTCACCACATCGCCGGTGTCGTCGACGACGTAGCTGTCGTTGCCGGCGCCACCGACCATCGTGTCGGCACCGGTGCCGCCGTCGAGCACGTTGGCGGCAGTGTTGCCCGTGAGCGTATTGGCCAGCGCGTTGCCCGTGCCGTTGATCGCCGACACGCCGGTAAGCGTGAGGCTCTCCACGTTGGCACCCAGCGTATAGGTCACCGACGCTTGAACCGCGTCGGTGCCTTCGTTGCTGTTCTCGGTCACCACGTCGGCGGTGTTGTCGACGAGGTAGGTGTCGTTGCCGGCGCCGCCGATCATCGTGTCTGCACCGGTGCCGCCGTCGAGCACGTTGGCCGCGCTGTTGCCTGTCAAGGTGTTGGCCAGCGTGTTGCCGGTGCCGTTGATCGCCGAGGTGCCCGCGAGCACCAGCTGCTCGACGTTGCTGCCCAGCGTGTAGCTGATCGTCGCCTGCACGGTGTCGGTGCCGGCGCCGGTCGCTTCGGTGACCACGTCACCAACGTTGTCGACGATGTAGGTGTCGTTGCCGATGCCGCCGATCATGTTGTCGGCGCCGGTGCTGCCCATCAGCAGGTCGTTGCCGGCGTTGCCGGTCAGCGTGTCGCCGGTGCCGTCGTTGACCGAGGCGGCCGCGCTGAGGTCGTTCAGCGGCACGATGGCAAAGCTGCCGTCGTTCGGGCCCTGCCAGTACAACTGGGCTGCGCCCGTGCCGCCGGTGTCGATCAGCGTGACCACGATGCTGTGGTAGCCGGCCGTCAGCGTCACCGTCACCGGGGCAGACTGGGCGCCGGTGTAGCCGGTCTGGTTGATGATCTGCACGCCGTCGATGGTGACCGTCATCAGGTCGTCGCCGAAGATCCTGAACTGGTGGCTGCCCGCCGCATGGGTGAGCAGCTGGCCCGTCCAGCGCACGCTGAAGCCGTCGACGTTGACGATGCCGGTGTTGGCGCTGCCGTCCGTCTGGAAGTTGACGTTCTCGTAGCGCGTCGTGACCGCGCTGCCGCTGAACGTCGTGTTGTTGAAGTACTCGGCAAAGAGCCCGCCCTGCGGCCGCGTGCCGGAGATGAGTACGTCGTTGCCGGCGCCGCCGACCAGCGCATCGGTGCCGGTGCCGCCGTAGAGCCACGAGGCCGACGAGCTGCCGTTGATGTTGTTGTTGCCGGTGTTGCCGGCGATCACGCCGGACAGCGTGGCGCCGGTGGCGTTGATGTTGGCGCTGCCGGTCAGCACCAGGTTCTCGACGTTCGTCGGCAGCGTGTAGGTGACCGACGACTGGATCGTGTCGGTGCCGGCGCTTGCGACCTCGGTCACCACGTCGCCAGTGTTGTCGACGATGTAGGTGTCGTTCCCCGCACCGCCGGCCATCGTGTCGGTGCCCGCGCCGCCGTCGATCACGTTGTTGCCGCTGTTGCCGGTGAGGGTGTTGGCGAGCGCATTGCCCGTCAGGTTGTTGTCGAGCGAATTGCCGGTGAGGTCGATGGCGCCAGCGTAGACCGACGGGTTGCCGGTGTAGGTGACGCCGCTGCTGTAGGTGGCGGTGGCGCCGCCCGGCAGGCCGCTTGCCAGCGTGCCGTTGAGCGGCTGGTAGACGACCAGGCCCGTCTCCGTGCCGGCCAGCGAGCCGGGCGTGATGTTGGCCTGAATCTCGGCCGCGGTCAGCGCGCGGTCCCAGATGCGTACGTCGTTGACCAGGTAGTTGCCGTAGGGGTCGGCCGTCCACCCCGACTTGCCGACGAGGAAGGTACGCGCCACGTCGAGCGGCACGCCCTGCGTGTTGGAGCCGCTGGCGTTGCCGTCGATGTAGATCGTGCTCGTGCCCTGCGCGTCGATCGTCACCGACACCTGGTGCCAACCCGTGCCCATGGCCGCCGACGAGGTCAGCGTCGTGCTGCCCGTGCTGCCGACGTAGGTGCCCAGCATGATGTTGGTGCCGTTGAAGGCGACGATGACGTTGTCGCTCGACGGGGTGCCGGTGTCGAACAACCGCGTCCACGTGCCCTGGCTGCTCGGCAGGTAGACCCAGGCCTGCATGGTCATGTCGCCGCCCACCGTCACCGTCGGCAGCGTGATGAATTGCTTGAGGGTGCTGTCGAAGCGCACGCTGTCGCGCAGCGCCGCGTTCTCCACGTTCGCGGCCAGCGTCGCGCTCACCATGGCGTAGACGTTGTCGGTGCCTTCGCTCGCGTTCTCGGTGATGGTGTCGCCGGCGTTGTCCACCCAGTAGGTGTCGTTGCCGGTGCCGCCGATCATGCTGTCGGCACCGCCGCCGCCGTTGAGCGTGTCGTTGCCGGCGCCGGCGTTCAGGATGTTGGCGCCGGTGTTGCCGACGAGCAGGTTGTCGCCCGTGTTGCCGGTGGCGTTGATCGCGCTGCTGCCGCTGAGCACGAGGTTCTCGACGTTGCTGCCAGCCGTGTACGTGACCGACGCCACTACCGTGTCGGTGCCTTCGGCGGCGTTCTCGGTCACGACGTCGCCGGCGTTGTCGACCGCGAAGATGTCGTTGCCGGTGCCGCCGATCAGCGTGTCGGCACCGCTGCCGCCATCGAGCACATCGTTGCCGGCGCCGCCGTTCAGCGTGTTGGCGCCGCTGTTGCCGATGATCTGGTTGTCGCCGGCGTTGCCGGTGCCGCTGATCGCCGAGGTGCCGGTCAGGATCAGCATCTCGACGTTGGCGGCCAGCGTGTAGGCGACCGACGAACGCACCGTGTCGAAGCCTTCGTTGCTGTTCTCGGTGACGGTGTCGCCGACGTTGTCGACGATGTAGACATCGCTGTTCGCGCCGCCGGCCATGCTGTCGGCACCGGTGCCGCCGTCGATGATGTTGATGCCGGCGTTGCCGGTGACGCTGTTGGCCAGCGTGTTGCCGGTGCCGTTGAGGTTGGCGCTGCCGGTCAGCACGAGGTTCTCGAAGTTGGCGCCCAACGTCCAGTTCACTGCGGCCTGCACGGTGTCGGTGCCTTCGCCGGCGTTCTCGGTCGGCGTGTCGCCGCCGTTGTCCACGATGTAGGTGTCGTTGCCAACACCGCCACGCATCACGTCGGCGCCGACGCCGCCGTCCAGCACGTTGTCACCCATGTTGCCGGTGAGCGTGTTGTTGAAGTTGTTGCCCGTGGCGTTGATGTTGGCGCTGCCCGTGAGCGTGACGTTCTCGACGTTGGCGCCCAGCGTCCAGCTCACCGAGGCGAGCACGAGGTCGTTGCCCTCGTTGAAGTTCTCGGTGATCGCGTCGCCCGCGTTGTCGACGATGTAGACCTCGTCACCCGTGCCGCCCAGCAGCGTGTCGGCCCCGGCACCGCCGTCCAGCGTGTCGTTGCCCGCGCCGCCGTTCAGCACGTTGGCACCGCTGTTGCCGGTCAGGATGTTGTCCAGCGTGTTGCCCGTGCCGTTGATCGCCAGGCTGCCTAGCAGGATCAGGTTCTCGACATTGGCGGTCAGTGTGTAGGTCACCGTCGAGCGCACGGTGTCGGTACCGGCGGCGGCGTTCTCAGTGACGACATCGTTCACGTCGTCGACGCCGTAGGTGTCGTCACCCGCGCCGCCGGCCAGCGTGTCGGCTCCGGCGCCACCGTCCAGCGTGTTGGCTGCGCTGTTGCCGGTGAGGACGTTGGCAAGCGCGTTGCCGGTGCCGTCGATGGCCGCTACGCCCGTCAGCGTCAGGTTCTCGACGTTGGCCGACAGCGTGGTGCTCACCGAAGCGAGAACGAGATCGGTGCCTTCGCTGTTGTTCTCGACCACCAGGTCGCCAGCGTTGTCGATCACGTAGGTGTCGTCGCCGGTGCCACCGGCCAGCGTGTCGGCCCCGGCGTCGCCGTCCAGCGTGTCATTGCCGCCGCCGCCCGACAGCACGTTGGCTGCGGCGTTGCCGGTGATGAGGTTGTCCAGCAGGTTGCCGGTGCCGTCGATGGCTGCCACGCCGGTCAGCGTGAGGTTCTCGACGTTGGCCGACAGCGTGGTGCTCACCGACGCGAGCACGTTGTCCGTGCCCTCGCTGGCGCGCTCGTTGATGACATCGCCCGCGTTGTCGACGACATAGGTGTCGTTGCCCGCGCCACCGGCCAGCGTGTCGGCGCCCAGGCCGCCGTCCAGCGTGTTGTCGCCGCTGTTGCCGGTGATCTGGTTGTCGAGCCCGTTGCCGGTGCCGTTGATGTTGGCGGTACCCAGCATCACCAGGTTCTCGACGTTGGCGCCCAGCATCCAGCTCAGCGCGGTGCGCACGGTGTCGGTGCCGGCGCCCACGGCCTCCACCACGCTGTCGCTGACGTTGTCGACGATGTAGGTGTCGCTGCCCAGGCCGCCGGCCATGACGTCGGCACCGGCGCCGCCGTCCAGCACGTTGTTGCCGGCATTGCCGGTGATCGTGTTGGCCAGGTCGTTGCCGGTGCCGTCGATGTTGGCGTTGCCGGTGAGCGTGAGGCTCTCGATGTTGGCTTCCAGCACAAGGCTGGCGGAGGCCAGCACGGTGTCGTTGCCCTCGCCGACGTTCTCGATGACGAGGTCGCCCGGGTTGTCGACGATGTAGGTGTCGTCGCCCGCGCCGCCGGCCAGCGTGTCGGCGCCGCTGCCGCCGTCCAGCGTGTTGTTGCCGGCGTTGCCGGTGATCTGGTTGTCCAGCGTGTTGCCGGTGCCGGTGAGGTCGCCGCTGCCGGTGAGCACCAGGTTCTCGACGTTGGGCGTGAGCGCGTAGTCGATCGACGAGCGCACGGTGTCCGTGCCCTCGTCGGCGTTCTCCAGCACCAGGTCGCCCGCGTTGTCGAGGACGTAGATGTCGTCACCGCCGCCGCCGGCCATCGTGTCGGCTCCCAAGCCGCCGTCCAGCGTGTTGGCCGCCACGTTGCCGGTCAGGTTGTTGGTCACCGCGTTGCCGGTGCCGTTGACCGCCACCGCGCCGGTGAGCGTCAGGTTCTCGAAGTTGGTTGCCAGCGTCCAGCTGATGGACGAGCGCACAGTGTCGATGCCCTGGCCGCTGGCCTCCAACAGCGTGTCGCCGAGGTTGTCGACAACGTAGGTGTCGTTGCCGGCACCGCCGGTCAGCGTGTCGGCGCCGGCGCCGCCGTCGAGCACGTTGTCGCTGGTGTTGCCGGTGATGACGTTCGCCTGGGTGTTGCCGGTGCCATCGATGGCGCCGCCGGCCTCGTCAAGCACCAGGCGCTCAACGTTGACCGAGAGCGTGGTGCTGACGGTTGAGATGACGGTGTCGGTGCCTTCGCCGCTGTTCTCGACCACCACGTCGCCCGCGCTGTCGACGTAGTAGGTGTCGTTGCCGGCACCGCCGGCCAGGGTGTCGGCCCCGGCACCGCCATCCAGCACGTTGTTGCCGGCGTTGCCGGTGAGGCGGTTGTCCAGCGCATTGCCGGTGCCGTCGATGTTGGCGCTGCCAGTCAGCGTCAAGTTCTCGAGGTTGGCGCCCAGCGTCCAAGTCAGGCTGCTGCGAATCGTGTCGGTGCCTTCGCCCGCGTTCTCCACGACGGTGTCGGCGAGCGTATCGACGACGTAGGTGTCATTGCCCAGGCCACCGACCAGCGTATCGGCACCCGCGCCGCCATCGAGCACGTTGTTGCCGCTGTTGCCGATGAGGAAGTTGGCCCGCTCGTTGCCGGTGCCGTCGATGTTGGCGCTTCCGGTGAGCGTGAGGTTTTCGACGTTGGCCTCCAGCGCGTGGCTGGCCGATGCCGTCACGGTGTCGGTTCCCTCGCCTGCAGCCTCGAGCACGATGTCGCCGACGTCGTCAACCAGGTAGGTGTCGTTGCCTGCACCGCCGGCCAGCGTATCGGCGCCGGCGCCGCCGTCCAGGCGGTTGTTGCCGCTGTTGCCGGTGATGACGTTGTCCAGCTCGTTGCCGGTGCCATTGAGGTTGCCGTTGCCGGTGAGCAGCAGGTTCTCGACGTTGGCGCCGAGCACGAAGCTGACGCTGCTCTTGATCAGGTCGGAACCCTCGCCCGCCGCCTCGGTGACGGTGTCGCCCGCGTTGTCGACGAGGTAGGTGTCGTCACCCGCGCTGCCGGCCATCGTGTCGGCACCCAGGCCGCCGTCGATGACGTTGCTCCCGGCGTTGCCGGTGATGCGGTTGTCCTGCGCGTTGCCGGTGGCGTCGATGTTGGCGCTGCCCAGCAGCACCAGGTTCTCGACGTTGGCGGGCAGCGCCAGCGTCACCGACGAGCGGATGGTGTCGACGCCTTCGCCCGCGTTCTCCAGCACCACGTCGCCCGCGTTGTCGGCGACGTAGGTGTCATCCCCCGCGCCGCCGACGAGCATGTCCGCTCCACCGCCGCCGTCGATGACGTTGTTGCCGGCATTGCCGGTGATGTGGTTGGCCGCGCTGTTGCCGGTGCCGTTGAGATCGGCCGTGCCGGTAAGCGTGAGGTCCTCGACGTTCTCGGACAGCCGGAAGCTGACGCTGGCCAGCACCCTGTCGTAGCCTTCGTTGACAGCCTCGGTCGCCGTGTCGGCGGCGTTGTCGACGAGGTAGGTGTCGTCGCCCGTGCCGCCGGCCATCGCATCGGCACCGGCCTTGCCGTCGATGACGTTGTTGCCGCTGTTGCCCAGCAGCACGTTGTCCAGCTCGTTGCCGGTGGCGTTCAGGTCGGCGCTGCCGGTCAGCTGCAGGTTCTCGACGTTGGCCGTCAGCACGTAGCTGATGCTCGATCGCACGCTGTCATTGCCCTCGCCCGCGTTCTCGGTGACGGTGTCCCCGGCGTTGTCGAGGAGGTAGGTGTCGTCGCCCACGCCACCGGCCATCTGGTCGGCGCCGGCCTTGCCGTCGAGCACGTTGTTGCCGCCGTTGCCGAGGATCACGTTGGCCCCCGAGTTGCCGCTGCCGTCGATGTCGGCGCCACCGGTCAGCGTGAGGTTCTCGAGGTTGGCGCCCAGCGTCCACGTGACGCTGCTCTTCACCAGGTCGGTGCCTTCGCCGGCCTGCTCGGTGATGCCGTCGCCGGCGTTGTCCACGACGTAGGTGTCGTTGCCCGCGCCACCGGCCAGCGTGTCGGCGCCTGCGCCGCCATCCAGCACGTTGTTGCCGGCGTTGCCGGTGATCACGTTGGCGAGCACATTGCCGGTGCCGTCGATGTCGCCCCCGCCCGTGAGGCTGAGGTTCTCCACGTTGTCGCCGAGGCGGAAGCTGACGCCGGATAGCACGAGGTCGATGCCCTCGCCGGCGTTCTCGGTCGCCGTGTCGCCGGTGTTGTCGGCGAGGTAGGTGTCGTTGCCCGCGCCGCCGGCCATCGCGTCTGCGCCCAGGCCGCCGTCGATGAGGTTGTTGCCGGTGTTGCCGGTGATGACGTTGTCCAGCGCGTTGCCGATGCCGGTCCAGTCGCCGGTGCCTGTGAGCACGAGGTTCTCGAGGTTGGCGCCCAGCACGTAGCTGAAGCCGGCACGCACGGTGTCCGTGCCCTCGCCGGCGATCTCGACGATCACGTCGCTGGCGTTGTCGACGACGTAGGTGTCGTTGCCCGCGCCGCCCGCCATCGTGTCGGCGCCCAGGCCGCCATCGATGACGTTGTTGCCGCTGTTGCCGGTGATGGCGTTGTCGAGGTCGTTGCCCGTGCCGCTGATGGGCGCGGTGCCCATCAGCGTCAGGTTCTCGATGTTGGCGCCGAGCGTGAAACTGACGCTGGACTTGACGAGGTCGGTGCCGCCGCCGGCAGCCTCGGTCACGGTGTCCCCGGCGTCGTCGACGAGGTAGGTGTCGTTGCCCGCGCCGCCCAGCATGGTGTCGCCGCCGGCGCCGCCGTCGATGATGTTGGCGCCGCTGTTGCCGACGATGCGGTTGTCCAGCTCGTTGCCGGTGCCGCTGATGTTGCCGGTGCCCGTGAGCTGCAGTTCCTCGACGTTGGCGGACAGCGCGTAGCTGACGCTGCTCTTCACTGTGTCGTAGCCGGCGTTGGTGTCTTCGACGACGGCGTCGCCGGTGTTGTCGACGATGTAGCTGTCGTCGCCAGCGCCGCCGGCCATGGTGTCGGCGCCGGCCTTGCCATCGATGAGGTTGGCACCGGCGTTGCCACTGATGAGGTTGTCGGCTGCGTTGCCGGTGGCGTCGATGTTGCCGACACCCAGCAGTGTCAGGTTCTCGAGGTTGTCGCCCAGCGTCCAGGTGATGCTGGAGCGGACGGTGTCCGTGCCTTCGTTCGCGTTCTCGGTGATCTGGTCGCCGATGTTGTCGACGACGTAGATGTCGTCGCCCGCGCCGCCGGCCATCTGGTCAGCGCCGGCCTTGCCATCCAGGAGGTTGTTGCCGGCGTTGCCCTGCAGCACGTTGACGAGCGAGTTGCCGGTGCCGTCGATGTTGGCGACGCCGGTCAGCGTCAGGTTCTCGATGTTGGCACCCAGCGTGAACGTCACACTCGACCGCACGAGGTCGGTGCCCTCGCCGGCGTTCTCGGTGAGAGTGTCGCCGAGGTTGTCGACCACGTAGGTGTCGTCGCCCGCGCCGCCCGCCATCGTGTCGGCGCCCGCGCCGCCGTCGATGAGGTTGCTGCCGGCGTTGCCGGTGATGACGTTGTCCAGCGCATTGCCGGTCGCGTTCGTGTTGCCGCTGCCGGTCAGCACCAGGTTCTCGACGTTGGCGCCCAGCGTGTAGCTGATGCCCGAGCGCACGGTGTCCGTGCCCTCGCCGAAGTTCTCGGTCACCGCGTCGCCGGCGTTGTCGACGATGTAGCTGTCATCGCCCGCGCCGCCGGCCATGCGGTCCGCGCCCGCGCCGCCGTCGAGCACGTTGTTGCCGGCGTTGCCGGTGATAACGTTGTCGAGCGCGTTGCCTGTGCCGTCGATGTCGGCGCTGCCCGTCAGCGTCAGGTTCTCGACGTTGGCGGATAGCACATAGCTGGTGGACGCATTGACGCTGTCCGTGCCCTCACCGTTGGCCTCGACGACTACGTCGGACGAGTCGTCGACGTTGTAGGTGTCGTTGCGGGCGCCGCCGGTCAGTACGTTGGTGCCCGCAGCCCCCGTCAGTACGTCGTCGAAGGCGCTGCCGATGAGGTTCTCGACACCGGCCAACGCATCGCCCTGGGCGTCGCCGCCGGTGCCGCGGCCGGTTGTGAGGTTGACGCTCACACCGGCGCTGGACGCCGCGTAGGTCGCCGTGTCGATGCCCGAGCCGCCGGTCAGTACGTCCGCGCCCGCCCCGCCGTCCAGCAGGTCGTTGCCCGCACCGCCGTCCAGGCGGTTGGCCGAGGCGGTGCCGATCAGCACGTCATTGAAGCCCGAGCCGGTCAGGTTCTCGATGGAATCGAAGCTGTCGCCCGCCGCGTCGCCGGTGTTCAGTGTCGGGTCGGCCAGGCTGACGGTCAGGCCGGCCGCCGCGCCGGCATAGCTCGCCGTGTCGCTGCCTGCGCCGCCGATGAGCTGGTCGCCCGCAGCGCCGCCGGTCAGCACGTCGTCGCCCGCGCCGCCCACCAGCTTGTTCACGCCGGCATCGCCTTCCAGCGTGTCGTCGAAGGCCGATCCGGTCAGATTCTCGACGCTGCCGTAGCTGTCCCCCGCGGCATCGCCCGTGTTGTTGACCGCGTTGACGAGGCTGGCCTTCACGCCAGCCGCGGCGCCCACGTAGGTGGCCGTGTCGTCGCCAGCGCCGCCGACGAGCTGGTCCGCGCCCGCGCCGCCGTCCAGCAGGTCGTCGCCGCTGCCGCCGTCGAGGCGGTTGTCGTTGGCGTCGCCCTTCAGCATGTCGTTGAAGCTGGAGCCGATCAGGTTCTCGATGCCGTCGAGCGTGTTGCCCTGGGCGTCGCCACCGTTGCCGATGCCGGTCACGAGGTCGACCTGCACCGCTGCGGTCGAGCTGGCATAGGTGGCGGTGTCGTTGCCTGCCCCGCCGTGGAGCGCGTCGTTGCCGCCGCGGCCGTCGATGAGGTCGTCGCCGTCGCTGCCGCTGATGACGTTGGCATTGGCGTCGCCCACCAGCGTGTCGTTGTAGTTGGAGCCGGCGAGGTTCTCGATGGAGAGGTAGCTGTCGCCCGCCGCCGCACCGGTGTTGGTGTTGGGTGCCAGCAGGCTGGCCGTCACGCCCGCCGTCGCGCTGGCATAGCTTGCCGTATCGCTGCCGTCGCCGCCGTCCAGCACGTCGGCGCCGTCGCCGCCGTCCAGCATGTCGTCGCCGCTGCCGCCCACCAGCCTGTTGACGCCGGCCGTGCCGGTGAGCTGGTCGTCCTTCTCGGAGCCGGTCAGGTTCTCGATGCCCGTCAGCCGGTCGCCCTCGGCGTCGCCGCCCAGGCCGATGCCCGTCGCCAAGCTCACGCGCACGCCCTGGCTGGATGCTGCGTATGTCGCCGTGTCGATGCCGGTGTCGCCGGTCAGCACGTCGGCGCCGGTGCCGCCGTCGAGCAGGTCGTCGCCGTCGCCGCCGTCCAGTTTGTCATTGCCGGCCTGGCCGACCAGGGTGTCGTTGCCGCCGTTGCCGCTCAGCGTGTTGGCACTGCTGTCGCCGGTCAGCTGGTCGTCGCCGCTGCCGCCGGCGAGGTTCTCGATGGACTGGAAGCTGTCGCCGGTCGCGTCGCCGCCGGTGACGACGCCGGTGGCCAGGTTGATCTGCACCGCCACCGTCGAGGTGCTGTAGTCCGCCGTGTCGGAGCCGTCGCCGCCGATCAGCGTGTCCGCGCCCGCGCCGCCGGTCAGCACGTCGTTGCCGCGGCCGCCGTTGAGCACGTTGTTGCCGGCGTCACCTACCAGCCGGTCGGAAAAGCGCGAGCCGGTCAGGTTCTCGATGTTGGTGAGCACGTCGCCCGCCGCATCGCCGCCCGTGCCGGGCGTGGCGCCGCTGAGGTCGACCTTCACGCCCTCTTGCGAGTCGGCGTAGCTGGCCGTGTCGTTGCCGTCGCCGCCATCCATCTGATCGGAGCCTGCGCCGCCGATCAGCGTGTCGTCGCCCGCGCCGCCATGCAGGTTGTCGTTGCCCGGGTTGCCGATGAGGATGTTGTCGAAGCCGTCGCCGATCAGCGTGTCGTCGTTCTGGGAGCCGGCCAGGTTCTCGATGGACTGGAAGGTGTCGCCCTGGGCATCGCCCGTGTTCAACGCGGGGTTGGCCAGGCTGACGGTCACACCGGTCTGCGCGTCGACGTAGCTCGCCGTGTCATTGCCGTCGCCGCCGATCAGCGCGTCGGCGCCTTCGCCGCCTTCCAGTTCGTCGTCGCCCGCAGCGCCGTCGAGCTTGTTGTCGCGGTCGTCGCCGATCAGCAGGTCGTTGTTGGCCGAGCCCGTCAGGTTCTCGATGTCCTGCAGGCGATCACCCGTCGCGTCGCCGCCGCTGCCCTGGCCGGTGCCCAGGCTCACTTTCACGCCAGCCGCGGAGTTGGCGTAGGTAGCCGTGTCATTACCGGCGCCGCCCTGCAGCGTGTCCGCACCGCCGAGGCCTTCCAGCAGGTCGTCGCCTGCGCCGCCCTGCAGCACATTGCCGAGCGCATCGCCGCGCAACGTGTCGTCATGGTCGGAGCCGGTGACGTTCTCGATCTCCTTGAGCGTGTCGCCCTCGGCATCACCGCCCTTGCCGGTGCCGGCCGCCAGGTCGATGGTGACGCTTGCGGACGAGCCGCTGTAGACCGCCGTGTCGCTGCCCGGGCCGCCCACCAGCACGTCAGCACCGCCACGACCTTCGAGCATGTCGTTGCCCGCACCGCCATCAAGCTTGTTGGCGCCAGCGTCGCCTCTCAGCACGTCAGCCGCCGAACTGCCGGCGAGGTTTTCAATACTGCTGAAACTGTCGCCTTGGGCGTCGCCCACCGTGGCGGCACCGGTCGAGAGATCGACGTTGACGCCCAGGGCCGAGCCCTCGTAGCTGACCGTGTCGACACCGGTGCCGCCGATCAACTCGTCGGCGCCTTCGCCGCCCACCAGCCAGTCGTTGCCTTGTCCGCCGTCGAGCGTGTCGTCGCCCGCGTCGCCATAAATCTTGTCGTGCCCGACGAGGCCGTAGACCGTGTCGTTGCCGCCACCGGCATGGATCTCGTCACCCAGCCCGAAGGCCGGCAGCACCAGGCCGGTCTGGCCCGAGACCTTGTAGTCCATGTCGGAGGCCGACTGCACGTCGCGCACGATGGCCGGCACCAGCAACTGGCCGCTGATAGTCTTGCCGTCCATCGTGCCGCTGGCGGTGATGGACAGGGTGAACGGTGTGGCGTTGAAGGCGCTGTCGTCGCTCGCGACGGGGTACTGCAGCGTCACCGTCAGCAGGTTGCCGCTGGCCGCGAGGTCGCTCGGCAGCTTCAGCTCCCAGCTGTTTCCTTGCTGCGTGGCGCCCACGGGAATGAAGCCGGCTGGCAGCCCCGTCAGAGTGACGGAGCTCACCTCGAGCGCGTTCTTGGCGCTGAGCTGGATCTCGAGCACACGCGCGAAGCCGGGGCCCATGTCGCTGCCGCCGTCGCCGTAGATGATGTCGTCGCCCACCGTGCCGGCAATCTGCTCACGCGCCGCCTGCACGGTGGGCGAATGGTCGGTGGCCGAGGCCGCGACGCCACCGGAGCCGGTGATCACCGTCTTGCCGTCCAGCGTCGTCTGCGCCTGGCCGGTGACGTTGTGGGCGTTGAAGCTGATCGACACCGCCGCGGCCGGTGGCGGCGGGGGCGGTGGCGGGTTGTTGTTGCCGGGAGGCGCCGACGGCGCCGAGCTGCTGGCGCTTTGCGTGAGGATGATCTGCGGCGGCGGCGCAGGCGCCGGGTCGCCCTGGTAGCTGGCCTCTTGCGTCGACTTGCCGTTCAGGTCGACGGCTGTCAGCCCGGCCACAGGCGCCGGCGCAGGGCGCGGGGCTTCTTCGGCGGGGCTGTCCGCCGGCGCCGACGGGCTCTCAGGTGCGGCCTCGTCCTTCGGCGCCGTGTGCTTCGGGTCGTCGCTGCCAGCCGAGCCGGCCGACGCGGTGCGCGTCACCACATCGGCCAGGATCACCTTGCCCGTGTCGCCAAGGACGTTCGCGCCGTCGACGCGCGTGTCGGTGAAGACGAGGCGCAGGCTGTTGTCGGTCATCAGCCGCAGGGCCAGGCCCTGGATCAGATGCTGCGTGCCATCGGCCAGCGTCATCACCACGTCGACACCCGACACGCCGATGCTCTGCACCTGCGCCTTCGCGAACCCTAGGACGATGTCGCCGCTGGCGGGCAGCGCGTGGACGATCAACTTGTCAGCCATGAGCGACCCCGCGCAACCCGAATTGCGAACCCCGCTGCGCAGGCAGCCCTTGCAAAGGAATCAGCGCCGGGCTGGCATCGCCTGCCGCTGATGGGGGGTTCTGAATTGCGTTCACGGTTACTTTCAGTTGACGAACACCGACTTGTCGAAGTCGTGGCGCGGCCAGTCCACACATAGCAGCTGCAGACCTGTACCGGCGTAATCCGTTTATCGGCGCTTCGCCGGGTTTGTGAAGGAAAAAGAAGGGCGCGAAAAGGCGCCTACTTTCCAACCGGGCATGCGGGTGTCGATGCCAGGTAGGTGACGCGAGAGGGCGATGTGATAATCGCCGGCTGTGGGCCGTTAGCTCAGTTGGTTAGAGCAGAGGACTCGGCGGAGGGACCCTAAACGCTGCAAGGCGTACGGGTTCTTCCACGCGGGTTGCCCAGGGTAAGTTCACTCTGCCCTGGCGTAGAACTTCTCAAAGTCGGTGAACGCTGCAGCGGAGCAATCCGCCATGCCAACGCCGAGCGAAGCTCCTAGCGGAGAACGTGTAGAGACTCGACGGGAAGGCCGAAAGGCAAGACAGAGTCCAGACCACGAACCGGAAACGGGCGGCGAAAGCCGAGGTGGTACGCATAATCCTTTGGTCGCTGGTTCGAGCCCAGCACGGCCTACCACTCCATCTCGACCGGATCGAGCCGAGGCGGCTCTCGCCGATTTTCGGTCGCCATCAGCCACTCGCTGTGACGGTGGCTTCACACGCTGGCTCACACAGCCCGTGCATAGCGTCGGGTCTCCTTTCACTCAAGGAGACTCCTGTGCCCTCATCTGCCGTCGAACCGTTCGCGTCGTGGTGGCGCGGGCTACATCGGGCCTTCATCGAGCTGCGCCGTCGCCACGGTCAGCGCCGCGAACTGCAGCTGCTCGATGCCAGCGCCTTTCGCGACCTGGCGATCGACCGCTCGGAACTGAGTTCGTTCGAGGCCGAAGCCGCCGGCATCGCCTCACCCAGCCGTTTGCGAGTGGCTTGTGCGATTCCGGCGCGGCCAGAACCGTCACACGCTCGCTCACACGGCCGCTTCTTAGCCTTGCAGTTCACCTTTACTTCAACGGAGAACCGACATGCCGAAATTTGTGATCGAGCGACCCATTCCCGGGCTGGGCGCCTTGAAGCCTGCCGAGCTGCAGGCGGTGTCCCAGAAGTCATGCAGCGTGCTGCAGTCGCTGGGCACCGACGTTCAGTGGGTGCAGAGCTATGTGACCGGCGACAAGATGTACTGCATCTACAACGCGCAGAACGAAGCGCTGGTGCGCGAGCACGCTCGGCTGGGCGGGTTCCCCGCGACCAGCGTGGCGCGTGTCACGACGATCATCGACCCGACGACCGCCGAAGCCTGACACCCGTTGGCACAAGGCAAGGCCTGAGAGACTATCGCCTCATGGGCCTTGCCATCCATCTTCTCGGCGCGCCGCGTGTCGAATGCGATGGCTGCGCCATGCCCGCGCCGCGCGGACACAAGGTCTGGGGCCTGCTCGCCTACCTGGCACGCAGCGGGGCGCCGGCCGGCCGCAAGCACCTGGCCGACCTGCTGTTCGAAGACGCCGAAGACCCGCTCGCCGCGCTGCGCTGGAACCTGAGCGAATTGCGGCGCCTGCTTGCCCACACCGGCTTGCGCGGCGAGCTGGTGTCGCTCGAGCTGGCGCCGAGCGCGTATGTCGATGTCGACGTCGTCATGCGAGGCGGCTGGGCCGAGGCCTTGCACGTGCCCGGGCTCGACCACGAGTTGCTGGAGGGCATGAACTTCGCGAGCAGCCCGTCGTTCGAGGTGTGGCTGGCCACCGAACGGCGCCACCTGCAGGCGGCGGCCGAAGGTGTGTTGCGCGAAGCCGCGCTGGCGCGCCTTGCATCCGGCGCAGCAAGCGAAGCGGCCGACCTGTCCGCCCGCCTCGTGCGCCGCAACCCGCTGGACGAGAACTTCCAGGCCTTGCTCGTGCGCAGCCTGGCTGCCGCGGGCGACGGCATTGGTGCGGCACGCCAGGCTGCTGCCTGCCGCGAACTCTTCCAGCGCGAGCTCGGCGTCTCGCCCGGTGCAACGCTCGATGCCGCGGTTCGCACCGTCACCGCGACCCCGACGGCGAGGCCGGCGACGGGTCGTGCCGCGGCCATCGCGCAGATCGATGCGGGCGAGGCCGCCATCGGTGCTGGCGCGCTCGAAGCCGGGCTGCAGTGCCTGCGGCGCGCGATCGTCGAGGCCGACGTCACCGGCGACCCGGTGCTGCGAACGCGTGCACGTTTGGCGCTGGGCAGCGCCCTGGTACATGCCGCGCGGGGGCGAGACGAGGAGGGCGCCACGGCGCTGCACGAAGCGCTCGCCGTCGGGCAGGCGGCCTCACCTTCGTTGGCCGCGGCCGCGTGCCGAGAGCTTGGCTACGTGGAGTTCTTGCGCGGCCGCTACGAACGCGCACTGTCGTGGCTGCGCCGCGCCATGCCGCTCGCAGGTGCCGACCGCGCCGAGCAGGCCCGCATCGCCATCGTGTGCGGCTCGGCGCTCAGCGACACCGCGCATTACGGCGCTGCGATCGCGATGCTGCGCGATGCCGAGGCTTTTGCCGATGGGGTCGGCGATTTCAAGCAGGCCGCGTACGCGCAGTCCATGCTCGGCCGTGCACTGCTGCTGCATGGCGACCTTGCTGCGGCCACCGAAGCGCTCGACCGCTCGGTCATGTTGTCGCAGCAGGGCTGGACAGCCTTCGTGCCATGGCCGCAATCGCTGCGTGCCGAGGTCGACCTGATGCGCGGCGACGTGGCTGCGGCGGCCGATCGCTTGGAGCATGCCTTTGCTCTCGGCTGCCAGCTCGGCGACCCGTGTTGGGAAGGCATCTCCGCCCGCGGCCTGGGGTGTGTTGCCATCGCGAGGGGTGAGCCGGAACGCGCCGTCGAGATCCTGGTCGACGCTGTCGTGCGCTGCGTGCGCCTGCCCGATGCCTACCTGTGGGGCAAGGGCTACGTGCTCGATGCCTTGTGCGGCCTCGCCGTCGCGCAGGCCCTGCCGCAAGCGACGGTGTGGATCGACGAGATGCAGGCACTTGCCGCACGCAACGGCATGCGCGAGTTCAGCGTGCGTTCGCACCTGCACCGCGCGGGCCTGGGCGGGGACAGCCACGGCCACAGTGCCGCCGCAGCGCGTGTGCTCGCGCGAGACATCGACAACCCGGCGCTGCACGCACTCGTGGGTTTGTGACGCTGAACGCCGCCCGCAGTACGAGTACGTTCGAGCCCTTGCGCGCCCCTTGATGTAACCAGCGGCAAAAGAAGGCACACGCAGAAGTGCGCCTCATCCGAGCGCGGAGGGTCGTGTTCCATCGCCGGCTCACATACATCGACCCAGGTGACCGTGGAACGACCAGCCCTCTGGCGTTGGTCACACACAGCATCGCCCAGCGGTTCATGCCAAGTGATGGTTCGCAGTCGGTGAGCTGCCCGCATCGGCAGGCATCTTCAAAGGCGATGCAAGTCCCGCTCGCGTGAGACCGCCAGCCACGCCAATCGGCTTACAGCAACAACGCAGGAAACGCCGAGCATGCGTGCCTTGTTTCTGCCACGTCCTGGAGGGAGAGCCGATGAAACACCATGTGCTGCGCTCGATGCGCAACTATTCGATGCTGGGGCTGCATTGCGCCCTGGCGATCTTGCTGGCCGGTTGCGGCGGCAGCGACGGAAATTCCACCGCCAACGCCACGGGCGACACAGCCAGTGCAACCGGCAGCGGAGACCGCTCTCGCGCCATGGCTGCCGGCGACCCCACCGGCGTGGCATTGACCCCGGTGGCCGCCACGGCCAGCGGATCGGAGCGGGCCGACCTGTCGGCCGCTGCTGCGATCGACCACGATGACAACACCCGCTGGAGCAGCGCCTTCACCGACAACCAGTCGCTGACGCTCGACTTCGGCCAGTCGGTCGCCGTCAACCGCGTGCGCATCAACTGGGAACGCGCCCACGCCACGCAGTACCAGCTGCAGGTCTCGAACGACAACTCGAGCTGGACCACGATCAAGAGCGTGGACAACAGCCAGGGCGGCATCGAAGACTGGACCGGCCTGAGCGGGCAGGGCCGCTACCTGCGCGTGCTGGGCGTCAAGCGCTCGTCGCAATACGGCTACTCGATCTTCGAGATCCAGGCGTTCTCGGTCACGCAAGGGAACCCGGCACCGGCGCCTGCTCCAGCACCTGCGCCCGCCCCCACTCCGGCTCCGGCTCCATCGCCAGCCCCTTCACCAGCGCCCGCACCTGCGCCATCCCCCGCGCCGGCCCCGGCCCCCGCACCAGCGCCGGCTCCAGTCGACACGAGCAAGCCCGGCGTCGCCATCAAGCCGGTGGCGGCCACCTCGTCGGCGCTCGAGAACGGCGGCATGCCGGCCACGATGACGATCGACGGCAACGCCACCACGCGCTGGGCCAGCAAGTTCGAAGACGGCGCCTGGATCCAGTACGACTTCGGTGCCAAGACGCAGATCGGCTACATGAAGCTGGCGTGGGAAAACTCGTACGGCAAGGAGTACGCGCTTCAGATCTCCGACGACGGCGCAACGTGGTCGCAACTGCGCTACGTGAGCGCCGGCAAGGGCGGCACCGAGGAGTTCTACAACCTCAATGCCAGCGCCCGCTACGTTCGCCTGCAAGGCGTGGCCCGTGGCACGCAGTACGGCTACTCGCTGTATGAAGTCGAGTTCAAGACGCCGGGCAGCGACAACACCATGCCCACGCTCGCCACCTCACCGCTGAAGGCTCCCGCCAGCGGCAGCGGCCTCGCACCACTGCCGACGACGCTGGACCCGGTGGAGTCGTTGCAGTTCACGCTCGCCGACGGCACGCTGGTCACGCGCTTCGGTGTGCGCGGCCTGGCCCGCCATGCGCGCGAGCGCGGCGAAGACTGGAACGAGATCGGCGAAGGCCCGAACGAGACGGTCGACCCCGTGACTGGCCGAGCCGTCGACAAGGGCCCCGGCAACTTCCTGACCTTCGTGCCGAACTACTTCAAGAACCGCACCTGGGGCTTCGAGATCATCGACAACAGCCGCGTGGCCGGCGTGACCAAGCCCACGCTGAAGGTGAACCAGTACTTCACGCAAGACCAGCTGCCCGGCGGCGTGGCCTGGTTCCGCGCGTTCGACCGCCCAGGCGTCACCGGCTACGGCTGGATGAACCCGGGCCAGCTGGTGAACGACAAGGTCACCCTCTGCCCGCCGGTGGCCTACCCGCCGAACGGAAGGCTGGTCAGCGCCAACCTGCTCAACAACGACTGCAGCCTGACCGTGAATGGCTACCCCGGCCATGGTGACATCGGTGCCGACGGCATGCCCAACGGCAAGAGCGTGCCCGGCCGTTCGCTGGTGGTGGGCGACGTGATCGAAGTGTCGCCCTCGTTCTTCTCCACCCGCGAAGGCATGGCCAAGGTGGGCGACAGCGGCGGCATCCGCTACTACGCCGGCGAGTGGACCTACGTGGTCGGCACCGGCCTGCGCCCGTGGTACGGCGTGCAGCCGCGGCTGATGAATGCGCCGCTGCCGGCGGAGACGCTCCAAGGCGGTATTGGCTCGCTGTCGTACGACTACGCCGACAACGGCAGCTTCATGTTCCAGCAGCCGCACATCAACGTCGGCATGCAGAACATGCAGCGCTTCGTCGAAGGGCGCCGGCTGATCCACACCAACCTGTTCACCGGTGACCACAACGAGCCGGGCAACGACCGCTACGACGCGGCCATCGGCCTGCAGGGCCAGCGCTTCAACCAGTCGTCGTGCTTCGCCTGCCACGTGAACAACGGCCGCAGCCCGGCCCCGGCATCACCGAACCAGCGGCTGGATTCGATGTCGGTCCACACAGCAATCATCGGTGCCAACGGCCAGCAGCAGCCCGACCCGCGCTATGGCGTGGCGGTGCAGATGAATGCCCGCTCCACCAGCACCGGCGCACCGCAAGACTGGGGCAACGGCGTGCGCGTCGCGGGCTTCGACACGCAGACCGTGAAGCTGGCTGATGGCACCTCGGTGGAGTTGCGCAAGCCGCGGCTGGCGTTCGACGGCCCGGTGCCGCAGATCGTCTCGCTGCGCGCTGCGCAGCCGATGCTCGGCACCGGCCTGCTCGAGGCCGTGCCCGAGGCCGACATCTTGGCGCGTGCCCGCAGCACGCCCGATGCCGACGGCGTGAAGGGCCAGGCGAACTTCGTCTTCGACCCGGAAACCGGTGACGTGCGCCTCGGCCGCTTTGGCTGGAAGGCCGGCAAGTTCAGCCTGCGCCATCAAGCTGCCTCGGCGCTGCTGCAAGACATGTCGGTGACCACGCCGGTCTACCCGAGCCGCGACTGCCTGGCCGGTCCGGCCACCTGCAAGACGAAGACCGAGCGCGGGCTGTCCGAGGCCGACCTGCAGTCGATCTCGCGCTACCTGCAGCTGCTGGCCGTGCCGGCGCAGCGCAGCCTCGCAAGCGGCTTCCCGAAGGGCGTCGCACCCTTGGCCGATCTCGACGTCGACCCGGCCAAGGTGGCTGCGGGCGCCAAGGTCTTCCAGGGCCTGGGCTGCACGAGCTGCCACACCGCGGAGATGAAGACCGGCTCCGGCCACCCGCTCGCCGAGCTGCGCAACCAGACCATCAAGCCGTACACCGACCTGCTGCTGCACGACATGGGCCCCGGCCTCGCGGACAGCTACGTCGAAGGCCTGGCGGCCGGCAACCTGTGGCGCACCTCGCCGCTGTGGGGCATCGGCTACACCGACCGTGCGATGGGCACGGCAGGCAAGGTCGGCTACCTGCACGACGGCCGCGCCCGCACGCTGACCGAAGCGGTGATGTGGCACGGTGGCGAAGGCGAGCGTGCGCGCCAGCGCTTCACCGCGCTGTCTGCCGCGGATCGACAGGCCGTGCTGGCCTTCTTGCAGTCGCTCTGATCGGGTGACTGCTGGCGTGGCGGCTCCGCAGGCCTCGGCTTGCGGAGCCGCTTCGCTATTGGGGACTAGCGCGACTTGCGCAGCAGCCGCAGCCCGTTGAACACCACGAGCAGGCTGCTGCCCATGTCGGCAAACACCGCCATCCACAGTGTGGCCTGCCCGACCATCGCCAGCGCGAGGAACACGGCCTTGATGCCGAGTGCGAGACCGATGTTCTGCCACAGCACGTTCTTCGTGGCGCGCGAGAGCCGCACGAACTCGGCCAGCTTGCGCGGGTCGTCGTCCATCAACGCGACGCTCGCGGTCTCGATGGCGGTGTCGGTGCCGGCCGCGCCCATGGCAAAACCGATGTGCGCCTTGGCGAGCGCCGGCGTGTCGTTGATGCCGTCGCCCACCATGCCGACCACGGTGCCGCCGGCCGACAGTTCTTCGATGGCCTTGAGCTTGTCTTCCGGCAGCAGCTCGCTGCGCACATCGTCGATGCCGACCTGCCGCGCCATGGCGTCGGCCGTGTGGCGGTTGTCGCCGGTGAGCATCACGGTCCGGATGCCGAGCTGCTTCAGCTGGGCGATGGCCTCGGCACTCTCGGGGCGCACTGCGTCGGCGATGGCGATGATGCCGATCGCCGTCTGATCGCGCACCAGCACGACTGCCGTCTTGCCTTGCTGCTCCAGCGCATTCAGCCGTGATTCGATCTGCGGTGTGCAGGCCTGCGACTCTTCGAGCAGGCGGTGGTTGCCGAGGCGGTGGCGCACACCATCGATCGCGCCTTCGATGCCGCGGCCCTGCAAGGCCGCGAAGCCGGTGACACCCAGCTGCGTTGATGCATCGCCGGCGTGCGCTGCGATGGCCTGCGACACCGGGTGGTCGCTGCGCGTCGAGAGTGCACCCGCCCAGCGCAACACCTCAGCCTGCGTGCCTTGCAAGGCAACCACATCGGTGACCTGTGGCTTGCCCTGCGTCAGCGTGCCGGTCTTGTCCAGCGCCAGCACCTTCAGGCGGTGGCCCTGCTCGAGGTAGAGGCCGCCCTTGATCAGGATGCCGCGACGGGCTGCGGCTGTCAGACCGGAGACGATCGAGATGGGTGTCGACAGCACCAGCGCGCAGGGGCAGGCGATGACCAGCAGCACCAGCGCGCGGTAGACCCAGGTGAACGCGTCGGCGCCAGCGAAGAGCGGCGGAATGACCGCTGTCGCCAACGCCGCTGCGAACACCGCCGGCGTGTAGTACCTGGCGAAGGTGTCGACGAAACGCTGCGTGGGCGCGCGCGTGCTTTGCGCTTCTTGCACGGCCTTGATGATGCGGGCCAGCGTCGACTCGCCCGCCGCGGCGGTCACGCGCGACAGCAGCTCGCCGTTCTGGTTGATGGTGCCGGCGAACAGGCTGTCGCCGACGGTCTTGTCGACCGGCACGCTCTCGCCGGTGATGGCCGCCTGGTCGACGGCAGACGACCCCGAGCTCACCTGGCCATCGAGCGCGATGCGCTCACCGGGCCGGATGCGCACCAGCGCGCCGACCTGCACGGTCGACGCGGGCACCTCGCGCCACGTTGAGCCTTCTTGCACCGTGGCCGTTTCCGGCGCCATCGCCATCAAGCCCTCGACGGCGCGGCGCGCACGGTCGAGCGACTTGTCTTCGATCATCTCGGCAATGGCGAAGAGCACCATGACCATCGCGGCCTCGGGCCATTGGCCCAGGATCGCCGCGCCCGTCACCGCCACCGTCATCAGCGCATTGATGTTCAGCTGGAAGCGGCGCAGGGCCAGCAGCCCCTTGCGGTAGGTGTCGAGGCCAGCCAGGCCGATGGAGGCTGCCGCGAGCACGACGGCGCCGATCGAGTGGTCGCCGTAGGCGAGGGCGACGCCTTCGGCCGCCAAGGCCAGCACGCCGCCGGTGATCAGCTTCCAGTGGCTTTCCTTGCGCGGCGGTTCGGCAGCTGATGACGGCACCGGTGTCGCATGTTCATGCGCGTGGTCATGCACGTGGTCGTGGTCAGCGCCATGGGCATGTGGCACGGCTGGTGCGGACCCGACCGCCCGGATGGCGATGGCACCCAGGCCCTTTCCGCGCGCCTTCGGCGCAGCAGCGTTGCCCAACCGCACTTCGAAGCCGGAGCGCCCGGCCGCGGCCACGAGTTCGGAATCTGCCACCGCCTCGTGCTCGATCCGCACGAACCGGCGGATGTAGTCCGCTGACACATCGCGCACCCCGCTGAGTCGCCGCAGCTCCTTCTCGACCGCGCTGAACTCGGTGGCGCAGCACATGTCCGGCACCGCCAGCACCGTGCTGTGCTGGGCCTGCGGCACCGCTGCGGCGGCCGTGCCCGACGCATCGGCCGAGCACCCGCCCGATGCACAGCAATCACCGCTTTCCGTCAGTTTCTTTTCGTCCATGGCAGCATTGAGAACCCTGTAGCCGGTACAGGGTCAAGCATCAGGGGCAATGCGATGAGGATTGGTGAACTTGCCGCTCAGGCGGGGTGCGATGTTCAAACGGTGAGGTTCTACGAGCGCGAAGGCCTGCTCGAAGAGCCCGCACGTGAAGAGTCGGGCTACCGGCGTTATGCGCAGCGGCACCTTGCGCGCCTGCAGTTCATCCGCCACTGCCGGTCACTGGACATCCCGCTGCCCGAGATCCGCGACCTGCTGGAGTTCGCCGCGGCGCCGGAGCAGTCGTGTGCCCAGGTCAACACGCTGCTCGACGAGCACATCAGCCGTGTGCAGCAACGGCTGACGGCGCTTCGTACGCTCGAGGGCCAGCTGCTGGCCTTGCGTGGCCGCTGCGACGGCGACCCCTCGCATTCGTGCGCCATTCTCGACAGCTTCATGACCGCGGCCGAGGCACATGCCTGCGCCTGCCATCCCGATCCGGCGCATTGAGTCGTCAGGCCTTCGCCTTCCAGACGACTCATCGTTGCATCGCTACACTGCCACCGTGTTTCGCCATCGCTCCCTTCACCGCTGCGTGACCGTGTTCGTCGCGGTCGTGTCCCTGCTCTTCGGGCAGTTGGCGATGGCGCGCTACGTCTGCCCAGGCCAGGCCGATGTGAACGCCATGGCGGCCATGGCCGAGATGATGGCCGCCGGCCAGCCGTGCGAAGGCATGGACCCGGACCAGCCGACGCTGTGCCATCAGCATGCCGCGGGGAGCGCCCAATCGTTCGAGAGCGCCAAGGTCCACGCACCGTCGATGCCTGCCGTCGTGCAGGTGCTGCTCGTTCCGCTGGTGCTTGAATCGCAGCGCGAATCCGTGCTGCCTGTGGCCGTCGCGTTCGATGAGCGGCCGCCGCCAAATCCCCTCTTCCTGTCTACGCTCAGACTTCGCGTCTGACCCTCCGCCGACTGAATGGCGCTGGCGCGGCTCGGCCGCTCGCCGGCTCTTGCCCCGTTCTTTCGCCTCGTTCTCTCGCGGAGTTCCCATGTTCAGCTTCTCTCTTCAGCGCGTGGCCGCCTTGGTCGCCGCGGCTTTGCCTCTGGTCGCATCGGCGGCGCCTTTCACGCGCGAGGCCGCCCTCGACCTGGCCGTCCAACGATCCGAAGCCGCGCGCTCGGCCCGGGCGGGCAGGGCCAGTGCCTCGGAGGCGGCCCGCGCCTCCGCCCAGCCGCCGGACCCGATGCTGCGCGCCGGCGTCGACAACCTGCCGGCCACCGGTGCCGATCGGCTGAACAGCGCGCGCGACTCGATGACGATGAAGCGCCTCGGCATCAGCCAGGAATGGCTGTCCGCCGACAAGCGCGCAGCGCGCCAGGCCGCCGCCGACGCCGAGGTCAGCCGCGAAAGCATCGCCATCCGCGTGGCCGAAGCCGAGACGCGCCTGCAGACGGCGCTGGCCTACATCGACGCCTACTTCGCCAGCGAGTCGCTCAAGCTCGCGCGCCTCACCGAGCACCACGTGCACGAAGAAGGCGCGGCGGCTCGTGCCCGCCTGTCGTCGTCGAGCGGCAGCAGCCAGGAGGCGCTGGCGATGGACGCCGCGCGCGGCATCGCCGAAGACGACACAGCCGAGGTGCGCCAGCAGCAAGCCGCCGCCAGCGTGGCGCTGCGCCGCTGGACCGGCCAGTCGCCGGACGAGCTGCCGGCGATGGCGCCACTCCCCATTCCATCCGAAGCGGTGTTCGTTGCGAACCACCCGAGCTTCGTGTCGATCGAGCGCAGCATCGAGGTCGCGAAGCAGGCCGCAGCCGTCGCCTCCAGCGAGCGCCAGCCGAACTGGACCTGGGAGGTCTCGTACGGCCAGCGGACGGGCTACGCCGACATGCTGTCCGTCGGCGTCAGCATTCCGATTCCCGTCGCACGAGAGCAGCGGCAAGACCGCGAGACGGCCTCGAAGCTCGCGCTCGTCGACAAGGCCGAGGCCGAGCTGGCCGAAGCGAGCCGCATGGCCACGGCCGAGTACCAATCGCTGGCCAGCGATGCACAGCGGCTGGGCGAACGCATCGAGCGCTATCGGCAAGGTGTGGTCGCGCCCGCTGCGCAGCGAACCGCTGCGGCGCTGGCCGGGTACCGGTCGAACCAGACCGCGCTGATGGCGCTGTTCGAAGCGCGCCACGCAGAGGTCGACGCGCAACGCAAGCTGCTCGGCCTGCAGCGCGAGCTGGCCAGGGCGCAGGCCCAGCTGGCGTTCAAACCTCTTGCATCCGGAGCCCAACCATGAAGCGCGCCGTTCTCATCGTGATCTTGCTCGTGGCTGCCGTGGCGATCGGCGCGGGTGGCTTCTACCTCGGCCGCCGCAACGCAGGGGACATGCCCACTGCCGAGTCGAACGACAAGAGCGCCACCGACAAGAAGGTCTTGTACTGGCACGACCCGATGGTGCCGGGCCCGCGCTTCGACAAACCGGGCAAGTCGCCCTTCATGGACATGCAGCTGGTACCGGTCTACGCCGACAGCGATGCCGGCGACGCGGGCGTGAAGGTCAGCCCGACGGTGCAGCAGAACCTCGGCATCCGCTACACGACCGTGCGGCGCGCCGAGCTGCCGACCACGTTCGATGCGGTCGGCACCGTGCAGTTCGACGAGCGGCTCAGCGTGGTGGTGCAGACGCGGGCCGCGGGCTACGTCGAACAGCTGCGGGTGCGCGCGCCGATGGAGCGTGTGCGCAAGGGCCAGCCGCTCGCGACCGTTTTCTCGCCGGAGTGGCTGGGCCCGCAGAACGAACTGCTGGCCCTTCAGCGCGCCGGCGTTGCGCCCGAGCTGGTTGCGGCGGCGCGCGAGAGGCTGAAGGCGATGTCGATTCCCGACGAACTGGTTCGCCAGAGTGAAGCGGCCGGCACGGCCCAGGCCCGCTACACGCTCAGCGCGCCGGTCGGCGGCGTGGTGGCCGAGCTCGGGGTGCGCGAAGGCGTTGCCGTCACGCCGGGCATGACGCTCTTTCGCATTGCCGGGCTGGAGAAGGTCTGGGCCGTGGCCGAGGTGCCGGAAGCGCAGGCCGCGCGCCTGGTCCGTGGCCAGAAGGTCAAGGCACTGCTTCAGGCCGATGCCGGCCATGTGTTCGACGGCACGCTCACCGAGATCGTGCCGCAGGTCAGTGCCAGCACGCGCACGCTGCAGGCCCGCTTCGAGGTCAACAACCCGGCGGGCCAGCTCGCGCCAGGCATGCTGCTGCGCCTTCAGGTGGCCGGGCCAGCGATCGCGCGCCTGCTTGCGCCCACGGAAGCGGTGATCCGCACCGGCAGGCGCGCGCTCGTGATGGTGCGCAACCCGGCCGGTGGCTTCGAGGCGCGCGACGTGTCGGTCGGTGCCGAGATCGGCGACGAGATCGAAATCACCCAGGGCGTGAAGGAAGGCGAGGAGGTGGTTGCAAGCGGCCAATTCCTCATCGACTCCGAAGCGCGGCTGCGCTCGGTGACGGGCAGCATGGCGGCCCCTGCGGCCTCGGCAGCATCTGCAGCGGCGTCCGCCGCATCGATGCCAGCAGCGCAAGCGGCCGGCATTCACACCGCGGAAGGCAAGGTCGAAAGCGTCAACGCCGACGGCATCACCATTTCGCACGGGCCGGTGGCCTCGCTGAAGTGGCCGCCGATGATGATGGGCTTCGGCAAGCCCGACCCCAAGGCCTTCGCCGACATGAAACCCGGCGACACGGTGCGCTTCGAGTTCCGTGAGGGCGGTGCAGCCGGATACGAGCTGGTGTCGGTTCAGCGCGTGCGGGGTGGCAAATGATTGCGGCGCTCATCCGCGGCTCGATCGGCAACCGGGCGCTGGTTCTGATCGTGACCGCCTTCCTCGTGGCGGCCGGCCTGTGGTCGGTCAAGAACACGGCGCTCGATGCCTTGCCCGACCTCTCGGACACGCAGGTCATCGTGCGCACGCCCTACCCGGGCAAGGCACCGCAGATCGTCGAAGACCTGGTGACCTACCCGCTGACCACGACCATGCTCAGCGTGCCCGGGGCGAAGACGGTGCGGGGCTATTCGTTCTTCGGCGATTCGTTCGTCTACGTGTTGTTCGACGACAAGACCGACCCGTACTGGGCGCGCTCGCGCGTGGTCGAGTACCTCAACCAGGTGCAGGCGCGGTTGCCGCCCGGGGCCAGTGCTTCGCTCGGGCCCGATGCCACCGGCCTGGGCTGGGTCTACGAGTACGCGCTGGTCGACCGCACCGGCAAGAACGACCTGGGGCAGCTGCGCGCGTTGAACGACTGGTTCTTGAAGTTCGAGCTGAAGACCGTGCCCGACGTGGCCGAAGTCGCCAGCATCGGCGGCATGGTGCGGCAGTACCAGGTCGTGCTCGACCCCGACCGCATGCGCGGGCTGGGCATCACCCAGGCGATGGTGGTGGGCGCGCTGCAGAAGGCCAACCAGTCCGCTGGCGGCTCGGTGGTCGAGATGGCTGAGGCCGAGTACATGGTGCGCTCGCGCGGCTTTCTGCAATCGCTCGATGACTTCCGCAGCATTCCGCTGTCGGTGGCGGGCGCGACGCCGGTGCTGCTGAAGGACGTGGCCACCGTCCAGATCGGGCCGGAGATGCGGCGCGGCATCGCCGAACTCGACGGGCAGGGCGAGGTGACCGGTGGTGTGGTCGTCATGCGCTCGGGCAAGAACGCCCGCACCACCATCGAGGCGGTGAAGGGCAAGCTCGCCGCGCTCAAGCCCAGCCTGCCGCCCGGTGTCGAGATCGTGCCGACCTACGACCGCTCGCTGCTCATCGACCGGGCCGTCGATAACCTGCGTGCCAAGCTGATCGAAGAGTTCATCGTGGTCGCGTTGGTCTGCGCCATCTTCCTGTTCCATCTGCGCTCGGCGCTGGTGGCGGTGGTGGCGTTGCCGGTGGGTGTGCTGATCGCGTTCGCGGTGATGCACTGGCAAGGCGTCAGCGCAAACATCTTGAGCCTGGGCGGCATCGCGGTGGCCATCGGCGCCATGACCGATGCCTCGGTGGTGATGGTCGAGAACTTTGCGAAGCACCTCGAAGCGTTCGAGGTCGCGCACGGCCGGCAGCCGACTGTGGCGGAGCGCTGGAGTCTGGTCGCGCAGTCCTGCGTTGAAGTGGGCCCGGCGCTGTTCTTCTCGCTGCTGGTGATCGCGCTGTCGTTCGTGCCGGTGTTTGCACTCGAGGCGCAGGAGGGGCGCCTGTTCTCGCCGCTTGCCTTGACCAAGACCTACGCGATGGCGGCTGCGGCCGGCCTGTCGGTCACGCTGGTCCCGGTGTTGATGGGCTACTTCATTCGCGGCCGCGTGCCGCACGAACGATCCAACCCGATCAACCGCTTGCTCATGGCGGTGTATCGACCGGCGCTCGACGCCGTGCTCCGGTTCCCCAAGGCCACGCTGGTCGTCGCCGCCGTGCTGCTGGGGTTGACGGTGATTCCGGCCCTGCGCCTGGGCGCCGAGTTCATGCCCGCGCTCGACGAGGGTGACCTGCTGTACATGCCGAGTGCGCTGCCCGGCCTGTCGGTGTCGAAGGCGTCGCAGCTGTTGCAGCAGACCGACCGCCTCATCAAGACCGTGCCCGAAGTGGAGCGGGTCTTCGGCAAGGCCGGCCGGGCCGACACCGCCACCGACCCGGCGCCGCTCGAGATGTTCGAGACCACCATCCAGTTCAAGCCGCGTGCCCAGTGGCGAGCAGGCATGACCGCCGACAAGCTGGTGGAAGAGCTGGACCGTGTGGTCAAGGTGCCGGGCCTCAGCAACGTGTGGGTGCCGCCCATCCGCAACCGCATCGACATGCTCGCCACCGGCATCAAGAGCCCCGTGGGCATCAAGGTCGCGGGGACCGACCTCGCGGTCATCGACAAGCTCACGACGCAGATCGAGGCGGCGGTGAAGCGGGTGCCGGGCGTGTCGTCCGCGCTCGCGGAGCGGCTGACCGGCGGGCGCTACATCGACGTCGACGTGGACCGCCTGGCCGCCGCACGCTACGGCCTGTCGGTGGCCGACGTGCAGGCCATCGTCTCCACCGCCATCGGCGGCGACAACGCGGGCGAGCTCATCCAGGGGCGCGAACGCTACCCGATCAACGTCCGCTATCCGCGCGAGATTCGAGACTCGCTGGAGCGCCTGCGGCAGCTGCCCTTCGTGACGGAGAAGGGCGCGCAACTCCTGCTGCAGGACGTGGCCGCGATCTCGGTCCAGGACGGCCCGCCGATGCTGCGCAGCGAGAACGCGCGGCTGTCGGGCTGGGTGTATGTCGACGTGCGCGGCCGCGACTTGCGCTCGGTGGTCAACGACATGCAGGCGGTGGTGGCCCAACAGGTCGCGATGCCGGCCGGTTATGCCGTGTCATGGTCGGGCCAGTTCGAGTACCTGGAGCGTGCCACCGAGCGGCTGAAGCTCGTGGTGCCTGCCACGCTCGCCGTCATCTTCGTGCTGCTCTACCTGCTGTTCCGCTCGTTCGGCGATGCGGCGCTCGTGATGGCCGCGGTGCCGTTCTCGCTCGTCGGCGGCTTCTGGCTGGTGTGGGTGCTCGGGCATGCCATCTCCGTCGCCACGGTGGTCGGCTTCATCGCACTCGCCGGCGTGGCGGCGGAGTTCGGTGTGGTGATGCTCATCTACCTGAAGAACGCCCATGCCCGTCGATTGCTGGCCGGCGAGCCCGACAACGAGGAGACGCTGCTCGCCGCCATCCGTGAAGGGGCCGTGCTGCGCGTGCGGCCGAAGGCGATGACGGTTGCGGTGGTGATGGCGGGCCTGCTGCCCATCCTGTTCGGAACCGGCACGGGCTCGGAGGTGATGACGCGCATCGCCGCGCCCATGGTCGGGGGCATGGTCACCGCACCGCTGCTCAGCATGCTGGTCATCCCGGCGGCCTGGTACCTGGTGCGGCGGCGCGCGGTGCGGGCGGTGAGCCGGGAGCGGGATGGGCGTGTCGAATTTGCTGCCGACTTGCCGCCATGAAAACGGCCCGCACGTGGCGGGCCGGGTCTGCGCCGAAGCGCGAGGAGAGAGATGGGGCTCGTGCGACAGGCCTTACAGCCCAGCCACCTTGGGCGATGCACTCGCGGTCTTGGTAGCAACTTTCTTCTCTGCCTTCACGGCAGCGACCTGCTTGGTCGTTGCCTTCTTCGCGACCACGGCCTTGTCGCTCGAGGGCGAGGCCATGGCGTCTTTGCTGCCCTCTGCGCCAGGGCACGCAAATGCGCTGCCGGCGACGAGTGCCAGGGGAATCAAGAGGTACTTCATGATGGGCTCCTGTGGGGTGGACGATGAACGGCGTAAGGCGCCAGCGATGTGTGCCCCATCATGCAGCGATCCAACGCCCACCAGCGGGTCATGGTTTTTAGGGCCGGTTTTGCCGGCAGCCTGCACTGGCTAGACCACGCTGCGATGCCGCGCGATGCAGGTGCTGAGCACCTCATCACCGCTGCGCTGCCACCAGTGGCCCGCCGAGAAGATTTCGACCTCGCTGTAGCCGGCGAAGCCTTCGGCCTCGACCCAGCTGCGGATGCGCGGGATGTCGATCACGCCGTCGCCCATCATTCCGCGGTCGTTCAGCGGGTCGGTGGTGGGCACGAGCCAGTCGCACACGTGGAAGGCGAGCAGGCGGTCGCGGCCGGCGCGCTGGATCTGCGCCTGCAGCTTCGGGTCCCACCACACGTGGTAGACGTCCACGGCGACGCCGAGTGCGCCGCTGCGTTGCGGGTCGAGTTCGTCGCACACGTCGAGCGCGTGCTCCAGCGTGTTGATGCAGGCGCGGTCGGCGGCGTAGGTCGGGTGCAGGGGTTCGATGGCGAGCGGCATGTTTCGCTTGCGTGCTTCTTGTAGCAGCGTGGCGATGCCGTCGCGCACCACCGCGCGGGCCGAGGCGATGTCCTTGTGCTGCGGCTTGCCCGCCAGCGCACCGGGCAGGCTGCCCACCACCAGCACAAGGCAGGGCGCGCCGAGTTCGCAGGCCTCATCGAGCGCGCGCAGGTTCTCGTCCTTCGCGTTGGGCTCGGTGAACATGCCGCCGCGGCAGTAGCCCGACAACTCCAGCCCATGCGCGCGCAAGGTGCTTGCCGTGGTGGCCAACCCTGCTGCGGCCACCTGGTCGCGCCACGGCGACACGGCGCGGATGCCGTGGCGTGCACATGCGTCGAGGATGTCGACCAGCGGCCAGTCGCGCCCGTGCTGCTTGCGCACGGTGGCGGTGTTGATCGACAGCCAGCGGTGGTCGGTGCTGAAGTCGCGCATCGTGCCGGTCATGCGTCCACACCGTGCAGCGCGAGCAGCGTGCGCATGCGCCGCGCTGCGCGCTCGGGGTCTTCGATCAGCCCGGCCGCATCGGCCAGCCTGAACAGCTCGGCAAAGTGCGGCAGCGAGCGCGTGCTCTGCTGGCCGCCCACCATCACGAAGTGCGACTGGTGGCCGTTGAGCCAGGCCATGAACACCACGCCGGTTTTATAGAAGCGCGTGGGCGCCTTGAAGATGTGGCGCGAGAGCGGCACGGTGGGCTCGAGGATGGCGTTGAAGCGCGCGGTGTCGCCAGCGGCCAAGGCGCCGAGCGCCGCACTGGCTGCGGGCGCGATGGCGTCGAAGATGCCGAGCAGTGCGTCGCTCTGCTTGTGCGTTGTGGCCTCACCCACACCGTCACCGGCGATCAACTCGGCGTAGTTGAAATCATCGCCCGTGTACATGCGCACACCCGCGGGCAGGCGGCGGCGCATCGCGATCTCCTTGTCCTTGTCGAGCAGCGAGATCTTGATGCCGTCGACCTTGTTCGGGTGGGCGGCGATGATGCCGAGCGCGGTGTCCATCGCCGCTTCCACATTGCCGCTGCCCCAGTAACCTGCCAGCGCGGGGTCGAACATCTCGCCGAGCCAGTGCAGCACCACAGGCTGCTTCGCCTGGCTCAGCACCCGGCTGTACACGCGCTCGTAGTCGGCCGGGCTCTTGGCCACACGCGCGAGCGCGCGGCTGGCCATCACGATCAACTTGCCGCCGAGTTTCTCGATGGCGGCCATCTGCTCTTCGTACGCGCGGATAACGTCGTCGACGCTCTTCGCGGCGTCGGGCGCCAGCTGGTCGGTGCCGCAGCCGCTGGCGACCAGCGCGCCGGGCATGTCGCGCGCAGCGTCGAGGCTGCGGCGGATCAGCTCCAGCGAGGTGGGCCAGTCGAGGCCCATGCCGCGCTGTGCGGTGTCCATCGCCTCGGCCACGCCCAGGCCCATGCCCCACAGGCGCTGGCGGTAGGCAATGGTGGTGTCCCAGTCGATCGCGCAGTCGAGCCAGGGGTCGACGTTCGCGCGCGCGTCGGCCACCACGTGTGCGGCCGAATAGGCGATGCGGTTGAACTGCGTGCCGGGCCGCGCGGGCGCTATGCCCGGGGTGCCACGCAGGGTGTAGGGCTGCAGCGAGCCATCGCTCGCCGGAAGGTTGAGGCGCATCGTCATCGCACTGCCCTCGTCAGAACTTGAGCGCGGGCACGTCGACCCAGCGCCGCTCTTCCCAGCTCTGCAGCGCGGCGTCGACCAGCTGCACGCCCTTGGCCCCTTCGGGCAGCGTCCACACATAGGGCGCGTCTTCCACCACGTGGCGGATGAACGCTTCCCACTGGATCTTGAAGCCGTTGTCGTAGACCTGCGAGTCGGGCACTTCTTGCCATTGGTCGAAGAAGTTCATCGTCTGCTGGACGTCGGGGTTCCACACCGGGCGCGGCGTGGTCACGCGGCTTTGCGCGCGGCAGCTCTGCAGGCCCGCCACGGCCGAGCCGTGCGTGCCGTCGACGTGGAAGGTCACGAGATCGTCACGCCGAACACGAGTGGCCCAGCTCATGGTGAGCTGCGCCACCACGGGCTCGCCGTTGTGGCCTTTGAGCTGCGCGGTGGCGTAGGCCGCGTCGTCGGCGGTGGCGGCGTAGGGCTTGCCGGCTTCGTCCCAGCGCTTGTCGATGTGAGTCGCGCCGAGGCACGTGATGGACTGCACCTCGCCGAACAGGTTGTCGAGCACGTAGCGCCAGTGGCACATCATGTCGAGGATCATCCCGCCGCCGTCTTCCTTGCGGTAGTTCCAGCTCGGTCGCTGGATGGGCTGCAGGTCGCCTTCGAACACCCAGTAGCCGAAGTCGATGCGCGCGCTCAGCATGCGGCCGAAGAAGCCGGCGCGGCGCAGCATGTCGAGCTTGCGCAGGCCGGGCAGGAAGAGCTTGTCCTGTACCGCGCCGTGCTTCAGGCCGCTGGCTTGCGCCACACGAGCGATCTCCACCGCTTCATTCAGGTTGGTTGCGATCGGCTTCTCGCAGTACACGTGCTTGCCGGCGCGGATGGCATCGGCCAGCAGGCGAGGGCGCATCTGCGTGGTGCCGGCGTCGAAGAAGACGGTGTCGTCCTTGTTGGCGAGTGCGGCCGCGAGGTCGGTGCCCCAGCGCGGGATGTTGTGTGCCTTGGCCAGTGCTTCCATCTTCTCGGCGTTGCGGCCGATGAGGATCGGGTCGGGCATCACCTTGTCGCCGTTGGCGAGCGTCACACCGCCCTGGTTGCGAATGGCCACGATGGAGCGGATGAGGTGCTGGTTCATGCCCATGCGTCCGGTGACGCCGTGCATGATCAGACCGAGTCGTTGGGTCGGCATGTGAGCTTTCTGCTGTTGAGTTGATGTCGTGAGCGGCGAGGCCGGCTTACTGCGGCGTCAGGCCTGCTTCCTTCACCAGCTTGGCGTTGGTGGCGATCTCGCCCTTGATGTAGGTGTCGAACTCGGCGGGCTTCATGGTCCAGGCATCCAGGCCCAGTTGCAGGAAGCGCTCTTTCACCTCAGGCGCGGCCAGCGCCTTGATCACCTCTGCGTTGAGGCGCTCGACGATCTCGTGCGGCGTCTTGGCCGGCACCATCATCCCGATCCAGAAGTTGAACTCCGAGCCGGGCACGCCGGCTTCGGCGGTGGTGGGCACATCCGGCAGCGCACTCGAGCGCCGCGGCGAGCCCACGGCCAGCGCCTGCAACTGACCGCCCTTGATCTGCCCGATCACAGGGGCGATCGGCGAGAAGTAGTAATCCACCCGGCCGGCGATCACTTCGTTCACCGCTTCGGCCGAGCCCTTGAACGGGATGTTGGTCGCCTTGATGCCGGCAGCCAGGCGGAACTTCTCTGCGTTGAGGTGCGTGGCGCTGCCTTGTCCGGCCGACGCGTAGTTGAGCCCGTTCGGCGAGGCCTTCGCGGCGGCCAGCAGGTCTTTCAGCGTCTTCAGGTTCTTGGACGGCGACACCACCAGCGCATTGGGTACGGCGGCAATCGGCGTCACGCCGGCAATGTCGGCCACGGTGTCGAACGGCAGCTTCGCAAAGGTCGACGGGCTCACCGTGTGCGACGACGAGTGAATCATGATCGTGTAGCCGTCGGGTGCGGCCGTGGCCAGCGCCGTCTGGCCGATGGTGCCGCTGGCGCCGCCCTTGTTGTCGATGACGAGCTGTTGGCCGAGGCTGGCCGACACCTTGTCGCTGATGGCGCGGGCCACGATGTCGGTGGTGCTGCCGGCGGCAAACGGCACGATGACGCGGATCGGCTTGCTCGGGTAGGTCTCGGCCAGGGTGGCGGCCGGCAGGCAGCCCAGGCCTGCTACGGCCAGCAACACCAGTCGGCGGGAAAGAAGCGGTGTGGTCTGCATCGTTGTCTCCTGTGGTCTTCGATCTCGGCTATTAGTTCACCGTTTGGTGAATTCGAGATCATTTTGGAGCAACGGCTGCGCCGCAGTCAACCGCCGGGATTACTCCCTCAGTACATACCCCAGGATCACATCGCAGATGTGCGAGAGCCGCTCGTTCAAGGCCTTTGGCGACATCAGATCGCGCCCGAAGATGGTCGACAGCGTGTGCTGGTTTGACAGGTAGAAGTAGGCGATGCCGGCGATCGAGATGTAGAGCTGCAGCGGGTCGACCCCGCCGCGAAAGACGCCCGTTGCCCGGCCGCGTTCGAGGATGCCGCCCAGCGCCTCGATCAGCGGCGTGTTGAGCGCGCGGGCGCGCTCCGAGCCCTTGATGTGCCGCGCGCGGTGCAGGTTCTCGCTGTTGAGCAGCGTCAGGAACTCGGGGTGTTGGAGGTAGTAGTTCCAGGTGAATTCTGTGAGCCGGCGCACGGCCTGCTCGGGTGGCATGTCGGCCAGGTGCAGTTGCTGCTCGGCTTCACGGATGCTGAGGTAGGCCTCTTCCAGCACCGCGCGGAACAGCTCTTCCTTGTTCTCGAAGTAGTAGTAGATGAGCTTCTTGTTGATGGCCGCCCGCTCGGCGATGCGGTCCACGCGGGCACCGCCGAGGCCGTACTCGGCGAACTCGTCACGCGCCGCCGCGAGGATGGCTTCGCGGGAGCGGTCGGCGTCTCGGGTGCGCGGTGCGTCGGCCGGCACGTCGGCCGGTACTGCCGGGCTCGTGCTGGCGCGGGCGCGGCGCTCGGGAGGATCTTTTTTCATGCCCGCGAGGATAAGCGCAGCGCGGGCCTTCCCTGCGTTAAATCACCATTTGGTGATTAATGATCAAGCCTCACGCGGGCGGCCTGCTGCGCTCCTTGCGTGTGTACGACAGCGCAAACAGGTACAGGCCGGTCACCAACTGCAGAAAGAGCGGCGGCAGCGGCGAGTAGGTGATCCACGCTGGAGGCTCGCCCGGCTGCATCGCCCTGGCCGCGAAATTCGCGATCACGGCAAGCGTGAAAACGATGGACAGCCAGCGATGGCTCTGCCGCATCCACACCCCCCAGTTCATTGCGACCTCCGGGACATGGCGACGACCTCGGTCGTTTCCCATCCGTTGTCCCGCGACACAAACGATGCCGCAAGCGCTTCTCGATCCCTCACATACAGACCGACCTCATCTACACCTTGAGCCATGGAACCTCCGTTGATTGGAGTTCCGTTTTTACCGGCTGGCTCGTCCGGACGCTTCTCCGAAACTGCGGTCTTGAGGATCTGGGCAATGGGCTGGCGTGCAGCCGCTGCCTCAGCCGCCTTCGCGGTCTGCATCAACACTTCGCGTTCGGGCCGGTGCCGAGCATCACGGGGCGCACGCTGCGGCAGACACACAACGACCGAGGACTCACCATGCCTGCAATCACTGCGCAAAGCTCACCTCCCAGGATCACGTCGCTTCGCCCCGAGACCGAGGGCGCGAGCACCAGCGAAATCGTCCCGGCGCAGCGCTCGCCGCAGTTCAGCGGGCCCGAAGGACTGCGCGCGCGGAACCGGTCGGCAGCGGAGACGTCCCCAGTTCGCACGCCGGATTCGCAGGCGCCGCTGCTGTCGACGCGGCCGACACCGAGCTCGCCGCTGAGCGACCACGTCGTGGCGGGCCAGCTCCAGGGCGTGGTGATGGCGTCGCTCGGTGTGCGGGAGCTGTCGCCAGACGTCGAGGCGCGCCTTGTCGAAAACGCAGGGGTTCTGCGCGAGAAAGGGTTCGACACGCCCGAGAAAGTGCAGGGCCTGCTCAAGACCGCCTGGCGGCACGACTCGATCCTGGCCGTCGGCGCGTTGGGCCTGACCGGCAGCGCGGGCTATGCCATCGGCATGGAACTCGCGAGCGAGAAACTGGTGGCCAAACTTCCCGGGCACATCCTGCGCAATCCGCCGGCGTTGGGCATGCTGGTTGGCTTGGGTGTCGGAGCCATCGACGTGGCCATCAGCGTCATGGGTCAGGCAACGGTGAAGCCGCTGATCTACAACGGAGCCGAAGGCAACGCGCTCTTGCCGCCCTCGATTGAAGTGCCGCGGGGGGCCGAGGCGATCATGGATTCGATCAAGCAGGCCACGAGTGCCAACTTCCTGAAGAACCTGCCGCGCATCCCGACGCCTGGCCTCCAGGCCTTTGCCGAAAGGCACCTGCACGGCGTGCAGGATGGTTCGATTCTGCGACGCACCGCCGATCGAATCGACGTGGGCCTCGACGCTGGCTTGGGCGTTGCGGCTTCAGCCGCCGTGCAGTTCAAGAACCTCATGGGCGCCACAGGGTACGACGCCCGCATGCTGTTGCGCAGCGATCTCGGCGAAGTCATCGACAAGATGCAAGGCAGCTACAAGGACAGCGTGGTCAACGTCGCACGGAGCGTCGGCTCGGCCCTGATGCAGCCGGCCGTGCCGCTGGCGGTGGTGGCGACTGTCGGCGTCTTCATCTCCGAACTCTTCGCGGCCAACGCGATGATCGACAGCGCAGGCCATGCAGAAGCCGGCAGCCACGGCGCGCTGCCGCCTGACCGCGCCGACTGGAGTGTGATGACAGGCAAGCGGGCGTCGAGCGTGGCGTTGATGGCGCTCATGACCGCCACCATCGAGTTCGGTGCTCCCATCGTCGCTGCGGGGGCGGATCGCCTGTCCGGTGCCGCCAAGGATGTCGCCAAGGCAGCGGCCGGCAAGGTCAGCGATGCGGCGATGAGCGCGATCGCCTTCGTCGGCGAGTCTGCCAATAGCTTGCCGGACATCGGCGCCTGGGTGACGCAGCGGCTCGGCTTGCACTCAGGGGAAGCGTCCCGCCCGAACATCGAGATAGGCCCGACCCCGCATCACTCGGTGCGGATCGAAGAGCTTCCGACGTGATGGCAAGTCCGCTTCAGCCAGTCACCGTGACCGGTTGGTGAAGCTCGCGTTGCCAAGCCCGGTGCCAATCGTGAGCACGGCCCAGCGCTTGACGTCCAGCGTGCAAGGCAACTCGCTGAGGCCTTGAACGACGGCGTCGTTGTGCATCAGCACCAGCGTGTCGGCGTCTGCGATGCGAGGGATGTTTTCGCGGATCCGGCTCGGCAGGTGAAAGCTGGCGCGGTACCAGTCACCGGGCAAGTTCTGCGCGCCTCGATCGATCGAGCCGTCGCTGCGAATCACGCCCGGGCAGGCAATACCGACAAAGGGAAGCAGCGGGATGCGATGGGCCGCGGCGTGGTCGATGAGCCGCCGCAGCATCTCGACGATGCCTTCCACCAGGTCGTTCTGCGGCGCCTTGCTGTCGGCATGGCGCCACTTCTCGCTGTGGAGCACGCGTGCGTCCACCGGGTCGCCACCCAGCTGCGGCTGGACGATGCCGCAGCGCACGTTCGTGCCTCCGATGTCCACCGCGAGGAAGGCATGCCCATCCGCGCCGCGCGGGCTCATCGGCAGCCAGCCGACCAGGCCACCGTCGTCGGCTCCATGATGGATCGGTCGCAGCTCCACCGTGATGCCTTGGCCCGTCAGCGCCCGCTGAGTGCGGTAGATGGCGAGCTTGCCGATGGCGCTTTCCTTGAAGCCGCCGCCGACCACGATGCGCTCGACACCGGCCCAGCCGGGGTGCCGCATGAACCGGCCGATGACGTAGGCCAGCCGGGCAGAGAAATCGTTGATCGCCAGCGCGACCATTCGTGCCGCTTCGGTTCCACCCGAAGAGGCGATGCGGTCCAACTCCTCTTTGCTCATCTGGTCGGGCGGGCTGGCCCCGAAGGGATCGCGGCCCGCCTGCTCCAGCGTGAGCTGCCAGGCCTTCAAGACCTTGCGAAAGGCGGTCTCGCTGGCCTGGTCACCCACCAGGCCCTGCGCGTCTTCAAGCTCCAGGCTGTAGCTGGTGATGGACACGCGTTCCAGTTCGCGTTCGCCATGGGTCGGTGTGGGCTTTGAAGCGGCAGCCGTTTGGGTGGAGTTTGAATTTAATGCCATGGGGCGCGAGCATGCGCCGCCATCATGACAAGGGCTTCAGGCTGACCCTGACGGCGGCTCGGATTGCGGCGCGTGCGGCCGAAAGAAGAAATTGATCGCTGTCTCTGGCGGGGTCGCAAAGTCGGTTCGCTGCAGGTCTTCGGCCAGCTTCTCGACGTCGTCTTCATGCATGGCCGGCAGGTACAGCCTGATGCGTGCCGCGGCGCGCGAGATCCACTCTTGTTCGGAGATTTCCTTGAGGCGATTTTTTTTCATCGGCGCATTGTTGAAGGCGCCTCCGCGCTTCGCCATCCCTCTTGGATAGGCCCCCCTTCATGCGTCCCACCTTTCGGGGTGTCGGTAAATTTTTCCATGATGCCTGCCATACCCCTCCCGCAACGATTCATGAAAATCGCCAGTTTGGATTCATGATCACCCGACTGGAGCGATGACGCTGGCCGAGCCACCATGCAGGACGGGACCAACAGGCCCCCGCAGTGTCCAACCGGCGCTGTGAGACCGTTACAGGAGAATCTCTATGCAATGGCAAACACCCACCGCGACTGATTTCCGCTTCGGCTTTGAAATCACGATGTACGTCGCAGCCCGCTGATCGCGGCGCTTCGTCACATCGCCTGCACCCCGGGTTCGCCTGGGGTGCTGGCCCTTCGCTTTTGAATCCTGTGTTCTGAACCCTGCTCGAGCCTCTGCCAACCATGCGCATCACCGTTCTGGGCTCGGCCGCCGGTGGCGGTTTTCCACAGTGGAACTGCAACTGCGCCAATTGCGCCGGCGTGCGCTCGGGCACTGTGCGCGCCAAGCCGCGCACGCAATCGTCCATCTTCATCCGACCTGACGATTCGCTCGACGGCGTGCTGTTCAACGCTTCGCCCGACATCCTCGAGCAGATCCGCAGCCACCCCGACTTGCAGCCTGCGCGTGCCGTGCGCGACACCGCCATCGCCGGCATCGTGCTGATGGATGCCCAGATCGACCACGCCACCGGGCTCTTCATGCTGCGCGAGCGCGGCTCACCGCTGCCGCTGTGGTGCACCGACGCGGTCGAAGAAGACCTGACCCAGGGCAACCCGGTGTTGCGCGTGCTGTCGCACTTCTGCGGTGTGCAGCGCCAGCGCATTGGCCTCGATGGCGCGACCTTCACCGTGCCCGGCGTGCCCGGTCTCGCATTCCGCGCGATGCCCTTGTCGAGCAAGGCCGCACCGTATTCACCGCACCGCGACAACCCGGTGCCGGGCGACAACCTCGGCATCACCATCATCGACACGCGCCGCGGCAGCAGCGTCTTCTACGCACCCGGGCTCGGTGCCATCACGCCGCCCGTGTTCGACGCCATGTCGTCGGCCGATGCGGTGATGGTCGACGGCACCTTCTGGACCGATGACGAGATGAAGTCGCTCGGGCTCAGCAAGAAGTCGGCGCGCGACATCGGTCACCTGCCGCAGTCGGGCGAGGGCGGAATGATCGAGTGGATGGGCAAGCTGCCGCGCGCCACGCGCCGCCTGCTGATCCACATCAACAACACCAACCCCATCCTCGACGAAGACTCGAGCCAGCGCGCCGAACTCACCCGCGCCGGCATCGAGGTCTGCGAAGACGGCATGAACATCCAACTCTGACCGGCGACCACTCACCATGCGCGCAGACATCAACCAGGCCGCACGTCACCCGGCCGAGAACACCGGCCAGCCGGCCTGGAGCCGCAGCGAGTTCGAAGCGCAGCTGCGCGAGCGCGGCAAGTCGTATCACATCCACCACCCGTTCAACGTGATGCTGAATACCGGCAAGGCGACGCCCGAGCAGGTGCGTGGGTGGGTGGCCAACCGGTTCTATTACCAGATCGCGATCCCGATCAAGGACGCCGCGATCCTCTCCAACTGCCCCGATGGCGCGGTGCGCCGCGAGTGGATCCAGCGCATCCTCGACCACGACGGTTTCGAGATCGGTGGCATCAAGGACGCAGGTGGCATCGAGGCCTGGCTGCGCCTGGCCGAGGCCGTGGGCCTCACGCGCGAAGAGGTGCAAGACCTGCGGCACGTGGCACCGGCCATGCGCTTCGCCGTCGACGCGTACATCAACTTCGCGCGGCGCTCGCCGTGGCAAGAGGCGGTGTGCTCGTCGCTCACCGAACTCTTCGCACCCGAGATCCACAAACAGCGGCTGGCCACCTGGCCCGAGCACTACACGTGGATCGAGCCCGACGGCCTGAGCTACTTCCGCAACCGCGTCAGCCAGGCGCGGCGTGACGTGGAGCAGGGCCTGGCTGTCACGCTGGAGCACTTCAATACGCGATCGCTGCAGGAGCGGGCGCTCGAGGTGCTGCAGTTCAAGCTCGACATCCTGTGGGCGATGAACGACGCGATGGCGACCAAGTACGGAACCATCAATAAATGAACGCGCTGTCGACGTCCATCCAGCCCCGTGTCGGCCCGGGCTTCCGCCTGCAGTGGGAGCCGGTGCAAGACTGCCATGTGCTGCTGTACCCCGAAGGCATGGTCAAGCTCAACGGCAGTGCCGGCGAAATCATGAAGCGCTGTGATGGCGAGCGCACTGTCGCTGCGATCGTGGACGATCTCGAGAACGTGTTTTCGGCGAAAGGCCTGGAGCCCGACGTGCTGGCCTTCGTCGAGATGGCCGCCAAGCAGCGCTGGCTGACCTGGGACTGAGGCATGGCGACCATCGGCCCACCGTTGTGGTTGTTGGCGGAGCTCACCTACCGCTGCCCGTTGCACTGCGTGTTCTGCTTCAACCCGGTCGACTTCGCGAAGCAGGAAGACGAACTCAGCACCGACGACTGGTTTCGCGTACTGCGCCAGGGCCGTGAACTCGGCGCGGTGCAGTGCGGCCTCTCGGGCGGCGAGCCGCTGGTGAGAGACGACCTGGAGCTCATCGTCGCCGAGGCGCACCGCCTGGGCTACTACACCAACCTGCTGACCTCGGGCGTGGGCCTCACCGAAGACCGTGCCGCGGCGCTGAAGGCCGCCGGCCTCGACCACGTGCAGCTGTCGTTCCAGGACTCCACCAAGGAGATGAACGACTTTCTTTCGCACACCAAGACCTTCGCGTTGAAGAGCCGCGTGGCCGGCATGATCAAGTCGCAAGGCTGGCCGATGGTGATGAACGTGGTGATCCACCGCCTGAACATCGACCACATCGACCGCATCATCGCCATGGCCGAAGAGATGGGGGCCGAGTACCTGGAACTCGCGAACACGCAGTACTACTCGTGGGCCTTCCTGAACCGCGACCTGCTGCTGCCCACGCACGAGCAGCTGCGCCATGCCGAAGAGGTGACCGATGCATGGCGCGCGAAGCTGGGCGACAAGATGCGCATCTTCTTCGTGGCACCCGACTACCACGAGGGCAAGCCCAAGCGCTGCGTCAACGGCTGGGGCAGCATGTTCCTCACCGTCGCACCCGACGGCACGGCGCTGCCTTGCCACACCGCCAAGATGCTGCCGGGCCTGAGCTTCCCGAGCGTGAAGGAGCACAGCCTGCGCGAGATCTGGTTCGAGTCCGAAGGCTTCAACCGCTACCGCGGCACCGGGTGGATGAAGGAGCCTTGCGTCAGCTGCGACCAGCGCGAGGTCGATCTTGGCGGCTGCCGCTGCCAGGCCTATCTGCTGGCGCAAGACCCGGCCGCCGCCGACCCGGTGTGCGTGAAGAGCCCGCACCATGCGCTGGTGGTCGAGGCAGTAGAGCGCGCCGGCACCGTGGCGCAGCAAAAGGTGGTTGAGCACCCACTCGTGTTCCGCGACCCGGCGAACTCACGGCGGTTGAGTTCAGCTCAGTCCTGACCAGTTCCTCGTATGAGCAGGCACTCCTTCCTGTGAGCGCCCCCAACCCTGGTTGGGTGGGGGCGCGATGAAGCCGGCGGGCTGCGCTTAGTGACGAGTCCGTGGTCTTCATCCGGCGCGTTGCCTTCGTACCGTTCAGACAGACGTGGGCACGAAGATGCCTGGCGCGAACCAGCTCATGCTGATGTACACGCCACGGCCGCGGTCGACAGCCCGGAGCACGTTCTTCGACACATCGAGGAAGATGCCGGCCACCGCAAGGAAAGGGCGCACCACACCTGGAACCACCGGGCCGATGGCTTGCAACAGCGCCTGGACGCCGTCGAAGGCATTGATCAGCTCCTGAACGTCCTGGTGGCTGATCTGGATGTGGAAGCCCCACCAGAAAGCACGCACGACCGTACCGCCGCGAACGGGGGTGGAAACCATGCTGCGGTTCTGTGCGGAATCATCGAGCTGGACCAACCCGCCGAACAGCGCCATTTGTGCTGCCCGCGCGTTGGCTTCGATCGACTTGACGAGAACCGAGTTGTCGTCGTCGCTGCGGAACTGATCCGCCAGGCGATCCCGGATGTCTTCCCAGTTGCCGTTGAGGTCGTCGAAGCTGCTGTCGATGTTGATGTCGTTGTCGACGGTGGCGGTGTCGCCGTTGAGCGTCAGGGTATCGTGATTCATGTGTTTCTCCATTGAAATTGCAGGAAGGAAACGCCGCCTCGGGAAGAGGATGGCGGGGTGGTTGGAGCGACCCGTGCACGCGCGCTGAAGGGTCGTTCCAATTCGAGTTGCCCGGCCCGTGGCCCCAGGCTGAGCAGGTTGGGAACCTGGTATCGAGGCATCTGTTCGCGCAGGCGGCGGATGAAGGTGAAGTAGTCGCCGGTGAAGCGGCCTGCGGCCCAAACTCGCTTGAGCGTGCCTGTGAAGAGGCCGTTGTTTTCGCCGTCCAGCGCGAGCTGCGAGTCTTGGCAGGCGGCCAGTAGGAGCGCGTCGCAGCGCAGGTCGGCAGGGCTGGTGGGCGGAGTCGCCGCGCGTGCCCGGCCGTAGGTCCAGCCGTGGGCCCGATAGACTGCCTGCGCGATGGAAGCGGGCAGCAGTCGGCTTGTTGCCGCACCACTGAACGCGCGCAGCGAAGTGCCGCTGTGGCAGCTGTCGGCCACCACGATCGCGCGGACACCGGGGCGCAGACGCGAGAGTGCGTTGTACAGCTCGTCGTCGATCAGCATGCGGTCGTAGAGCACCCAGGTTTCGTCCAGCCGGTCGGGCTCGTCGCTCGTGCGGTCAGGCACCTGTGCGCCATGGCCGGCGAAGCTGAGCACTAGCGTGTCGCCTGCTACGAGTTGCGTGGCGTACTGGGCGAGCAACTGCAGCAGGCGCACGCTCGTCGCTTGCCGCGTCAGAAGCAGCGTGGTCTCGAAACCCTGGCGTGCCGTGATGGTGGCCATGTCGCGGGCATCGTTCTCGCAGGCGGCGAGGGTTCCCGACCATCCGTTGTAGTGGCTGGGGTCGACGGCGTTGAGTCCGGCGTGGATGGCAACTGCGCGCATGGCATGGCTCCTTGTAGGGTGAGGCGTGGGCCTGAACCGAAACGGTTTAATCCGGGGGCAGGGCTTCGCTCTATGCCAGGCAGTTGCCGCGCGAGGCTGCTTCTGTCTCTGTGTGTTTGCGTTGTCCATGCTTGTTTAAGCGCAAACGCAAGGTGCAGGAGATCACAGCGAATGAAAAGAAACAGACGAACGCGGCGCCTCGGGCCTGGCGAGTGCCGGCGAGTTGCGCGAGTTCGCGCTTTGGCGAGGTGGGATCAGGCTCGTGTGGTGCGAGCGGCGCAGCGTGGCTACCGCGCGTTCTGCGCGGGTTTTATACCGGCCGGCAGTGCCCTGTGACGATGGGCAGCTTCGTTCCGCGGCCCATGGCGAGCTGAAGTTGGTTTAGCGCGGCCGTTCCACGCGCCAACGGGCTGGGTGGCTGTGGATCGTTAGGCTTCGGCTGGGGGACGCACGCGCTGGTGTCGTTGAAGAGAATGATGCCGCGCTCGCTGATGGATTCGACCAAATGGCCGAGGGCAGTCACCTCCGTCAACAGCCTGGACAGATCGTGATCGAAACGTTGCGGCGTGCCCGGCGATACCGAAACGCACGACACACTCAACGCCGCGATGGCGCACAACGGCAGCATTCTTGTAACTCGCATCAAGGTTCCTTGGTCACGGCAACGTCTGCGCGTTGAACGGGGTGGTCGAGGCGCTCATGGGTTGTGCAGCCGCTTCAGCCGCTTCCCGATAGAGCGCATTGAGAACGAGCAAAGGGTGAGCCGCAGGCAGCTTCTTTTCAAGCAACGAGTGCGCCCGCATGTGCAGAGCCAGGGCTTCTTCGGTGTCCCGTGTTTCTCGTTTGACCCGGCCCAACAGATCGAGCGTCTGGCCCCATTCGACATCGCTCTTGTTCTCGGCTTGTTCGGTAACGCGCGCATGCTCGGATGCGATCGACTCCAGCTCGCTCCCGGCTGAATTCAAATCGCCCGCATGCATCTGCGCCTCGGCGTGAAAGCGTCGGGCACGCAGCACTTCGAACGAGTTGAGGGCATAGCCGGCCGTGAGCAAACCATCGATCACCGCGTGAAATTCGCCGAGTGCCTGTGCCGTCAACCCCAGCTGGCTTTGCGCCCGCGCATGAGCCTGGCGAGCGAACAGCAGCTCGGGGTCTGCCGGGGCGGTGGCGTCGGCCAGTGCGATAGCGGTGTCGCAAGCATCGCGTGCCGCCGATGGGTTGCCCAAGGCCAGTTCTGCGTGGGCCAGCAGACGCAATTGCAATGCTCGCTCTTCGCGTGAGGGCTGGCGGCTCAGCAGTTCGGTCAGTTGCGCCCGTGCCGACGCGAAGCGGCCCAGATCAAGATCGAGCATCGCCTTGCTGCGAGACAGTTGGGTCCGGTCGGCAGCGCGCAGCGTTTTGCCTTGGGCCAGTGTCAATGCGCGGTCAATGGCGTGTCCGGCCTCTGGCAGATCGCCAGCGTTGCGTGCGGTCACCGCCAGGCTGTGTAAGGCCATGGCGGTTTCGGGATGGTCATCTCCAAAGCCCGCGGCTGTGTCGTTCACCACGCGGCGCATGGCGATCAGTGCCGCTCCGGGGTGGCCCTCTCGCAGTGCGACCTGGCTCATGATGCTGCCGGCATAGGCACGTGCCTTGGCGCTATCCCGATCCGACCCGGTGCAGGCCTCACGCGCCGTCGCGGCCAGCGAGCGGGCGGGCTCGATCTGGTTGTCGGCGAGTAAGACCTCGGCGAGGTAGGCCCGTGTCTTGTTCAGTGCCGGGTCGGCAGCAGGGGCATGCATTTGCAGCAAGGCCAGGGCCTCTGAGAGCGGGCCGAGCGCCTTGTCCCGTTCGCCCAGCCGGGTGTACATGCGGCCCAGTTCACTGAGCAGCTCCCCTTGCAGCTGGGGGCGATCGGCAAAGCTTTGTCTGGCGCGCAGTACGGCACCGTCCACCATTTGCTTGCCGGTGATCTGCGCACCGGGGTTCGACTCGTCTGCTTCTGCGTCGTCGACCAGATCGAACATGAAGTTCCTGACAGCGTCGCCGCGAGCTTGCTGCGCACCCGTCTGCAGGTGCTGCTGCCATGCGACGGCAACCAGTCCGACTGCCGCGGCCAAGCCCAGCGCGGTGGCCAGGCTCGCAGGGCGGTGGCGCTGAATGAACAGGCGAGCCGCGTAAACCCAGGATGCGGGCCGTGCCGAGATGGGCTCGCGCCGAAGGAATCGCCTCAGGTCATCGGCCAACCGGTCGGCCGACCCGTAGCGCTCGGTTGGCGTCTTGCGCAAGGCCTTGAGGACGATGGTGTCGAGATCGCCTGCAAGCGCCGCGCGCAGGCGGGCGACACTGGGCGTGCCTCGTGCGCGAGCAGACGAGGCGTCCAGCCTCGCCTGGCTCGGGCGGACCGGTTCGACGTTGAGCACTGCGTGCACGGACTGCGCGATCGAGGTCGGGTTGCGCGCATGGGGTCGGGTCCCGGTCAGGAGTTCGTACAGCACCACACCCAGCGAGTAGATGTCGGTTGCTGTTGAAATCGGTCGGTTGTTGAATTGCTCCGGGGCGGCGTAGTGCGGCGTCAGTGCATTCCCGCCTTCCAGCGTGAGCTGCGTTGCACTGGCATGAGCCGAGCCGTCGGCCAGCAGCTTGGCGATGCCGAAATCCAGCAGCCTGGCCTGGCCCTGCGCATCCACCAGGATGTTCGAAGGCTTGATGTCGCGGTGCACGACGAGGTGCCGGTGCGCATGTTCGACCGCTGCCAGCAGCTGTAAAAACAGGCGCAGACGCTGCTCGATGCTCAGGCATCGCAGGTCGCATGCTTGGGTCATCGGTACACCGTCCACGAACTCCATCACAATGAATGGCTGGCCGCCTGACGCAATGCCCGCGTCATAGAGTCGAGCGATCTGCGGGTGCGTCAAGCGGGCAAGCACATCGCGCTCTCGCGCGAAGCGCTCGGTCGCCGTCGGCGAGGCCAGCACGAACAGCGGCATCTTGATCGCCACCTCGCGCTTGACGCCGCCATCGGCCCGCACACCCAGCCACACCACGGAAGTGCCGCCTCGCCCCAGCTCGCGCAGCAGCCGGTAGCCGGCCACGACATCACCCGATGCCAGGTTCGCGGTTGCGGCGTCCCGGGCCGCCTGGATACTGGCGCCGACGGGTTCGCCCAGGGCCAGCGAGCTGCCGGTGGCCTGGCTTGCCCGCCACATGCGCCACACCCGTGCTTGCAGCGCCTCGGGCTCGTCGGTCAGCCGATCGAAGAGGCCGGGGCGCTCTGGCTGGGCCGCGTCCAGCAACTGGTCGAACCAGGCCAGAGCCTGGGCGTCGCCTGCGACCAACGGCGCGGCTTCGCTCAAGCCGCCACTCCCAGCGCGTCGGACAGGAAGGCCTTGGCGCGCTGCCAATCGCGCTTGACGGTGGGTTCAGACACGTCGAGTGCCACCGAGATGGCTGTCACTTCCATGCCCATGACAGCGCGCATCTCCGCGACCTGCATCAAGCGGGGGTCGAGTCGGCCCAGGCGTTCAATGGCTTCGTTCAACGCGAGCAGCTGCTCAGGCGTGCCGTAGCCGGCATCTGCCACCTCCGAGCTGAGTGTCAGGGGCACCAATTCGGCCGAGCGCTTTTGTGCAAGGCGTTCACGCGCCATGTCGACCAGCAGCGACCGCATCGCGCGGCTTGCATACGCCAGAAACTGTTCCTTGACCGCGAACCGCAGATCGCCGCGGTCTTGCAGGCTGAGGTAGAGCTCGTGCGCGAGCGTCACCGTGGAGATCGGCGATTGCTCCTTCGACAAACGCCAACGTGCCAGCGACAGGATGTCGGCATAGCTGTCCTGGAACGAATGAGCAAGGTCTTTGGGCATGGCTTTCCCCTACCGCGAGCAACATCCCATTTCGACGCGACTTGTTTCCGGCGGCGTGACGGTGCTCAGGTAGCAGCTGAATATACGGAAGCCAGGCTAACCGGCATCCACAAGGTGAAGGACGCGGACGACTTTCGCGACTACATGCTGTCGTTCCCGTTTTTGCGCTACCAGTCAGGCAACTAAGTGGCAGCGGCGAAGAAGGAACTGGGCTGCGACCCAGCGTGAGGTCGATCTTGGCGGCTGCCGCTGCCAGGCCGATCTGCTGGCGCAAGATCCGGCCGCCGCCGACCCGGTGTGCGTGAAGAGCCCGCACCATGCGCTGGTGGTCGAGGCGGTGGAGCGCGCCGGCACCGTGGCGCAGCAAAAGGTGGTTGAGCACCCACTCGTGTTCCGTGACCCGGCGAACTCGCGGCGCCTGAGTGTTTGAGGTGTCGCGCGCCGGCTGCTTGACGCAATAAAGGTTGCTGGGTAGCCGGGTAGTGGACAGAGAGCCGGGCACTGGAGCCGGATTTTCGAGCTACCAAGCCGAAGCGGCTTGGCGCGATCCGCTTGCCCAAGTCGTCAGGACGCCGCTGGCGTCGAAGTCGGAGTCGCATCCCTTTGGAGTAAACAGGCTGAGGATACATGCAGCACAGGATGGATCGGGGCAGACAACGACCGCGCTACTGCACGAGATTCAGAATCTCCAGCTGCTCTTCCACCGTCTCGAAAGTCCCCGTGCCGGCCGGCATGGGCATCAGCGGCTTCATTTGCGGATCGAACAGCCAGACGCTCGGGTACACGAGCATGCGCGCGCGCTCGTCGCCGATCGAGCGTTGAAAGTCGGCGTAGACCAGTGACTGGTTGCCCACGCGGAAGAACAGCTGGCTCTGCAAGGTGGACAGCGAGCTTCGCAGGTCGACCACGAGCCACGGCTTGAAGTGCGGCACCAGCTCGCCGGCATGCTTGGCCAGAAAGGCTTCGTAGCGGCGGCAGTAGGGGCAGTCATCGGCACCCAGGTAGACATAGAGCCGCTTGTTCTCGCGCTTGGCGCGGGCGAGCGCGGGGCCGAGGTCGAACTCGCTGCGGCCCGGGGTGGCCCAGGGTTGGACGACCATCGGCTTGTAGGCCGGCGGGATGCCTTCGTTCTTGTGACCTGCCGGCATCGCGGGTGGTGTGGCGGCCATGGCATTCCACGCCTGCAGGCTGCCCGCTGCAGCGTAGCTACCCAGGCCCACGCGGATGCAAGCGCGTCGGCGGTCCGGGCGCTGGCACTGCGGCACGCTCAGCCGATCTGCAACGCGCCGGTGTAGCGCCGCTCTTTCGAGTCGACCACCTCGGCGCGCAACTCGCCAGGCGCGTGCGGCACGAAATTGAAACGCCAGGTCGGGTTCTCGCTGATCGAGAAGTCGAGGTCGGCGTCGAAGATCTTCTTGCCTGCGTAGCTCACCTCGATCGTGCGCACGAAGTACGAGGGGATGTACATCACCGTCACGTTGTTCAGCTCGAAGCCGGTGTCGTTGGGGTGGATCACGGTGATGTCGGCGGGGGTGGGCGCGCCGAGCTTCGGCGGCCCGGGCAGCTTGAAGATCGTCTTGCCGATCAGCTCCGGCGAGTCGCGATTCGGTGGCGCGGAGCAGCCGCCGGATGTCTTGACGTAGCGCGAGCTCATGTGCAGCTCACCGTTCGACAGCTCGCTCACCACGCGCACATGGCTGTACTCGTCCACACGCAAACGCGTTTCGAAATCGGCCTGGCCCACTTCGCTTGTGAGCTCCAGCGTGGCGGCCAGCGGCGAGGGGTTCTTGTCGACCAGCAGGTACATCCGCTTCACGTGCAGATCGGGCGTCTGCGCGAGGTTGGAGACGATCTTCACCGGCACCGAGGCGCCATAGGCAGCGCGCAGCGGCGCGATCAGCTGCACCCGGCCCGAACTGGCGTCGATGGCCTTCGTGCCGAAGAGCTTGCTGCGCAGCAGCTCCCATTCGGGCGAGACGTCGCCGTGGCCGGTGTTGCTCGGCAGGCCACCGATGGCGGCACGAGCAACCGGCGCTGCCGCCAGCGGCAAAGCACCGAGGCCGAGAACGAGGTGGCGGCGCCGGCGCTGAATCCGCAGCGCGACGGGGGGTGGTTTGAGCTTCATGGTCGGCTTGCTCCCGTTGGCGATTTGTACAACTGCTCGCGCTCATAGCGCAAGTAGAGGAGGGCGGCATTGCGCCGGTGCACCGTGTCGTACTGGTCCCAGGCGGCGAACTCGGGCAGCGGGGTCGCGTCGGGCACCTCACTCAACGGCACGCCATTGCGTTGCAGCTCGCGCGTGCGCGTGGCCAGCCGGTCCAGGTAGCGGTCGACCTGCTCCACCATGCGCTTGCCGCCATCCGGCCCATGGCCGGGCACGATCACGTCGGCGGGCAAGGCCTGCAGCGTGCGCAGTGCTTCGCGCCAACGCGGCAGGTCGCTGTCGATGACGTCGGGGATGCGTTTCGAATCGAGCAGCCCGCCGGCAAAGAGCGTGCGGCTGCGCGGGTCGAACACCGCAATGTCGCCGGGGCCGCTGGACTGGCCGAAATGGAGCAGCTGGATCGGCCGGCCGATCGGCGTGGCAGCGTCGAAGCTCTGCGCGTCGGTGAAGGTGATGTCGGGCTTGAACATCGCGGTGCCGCGCATGGCTTCTTCGCCGAGCGTGCTGCGCAGTGTTTTCAAGCAGGTCTCGCAGCGCGACGCCATCAGGTCGGCAGCGGCCTGGTGCATCGCGATGGGAATGCCTTGCTCGCGGAACGCCAAGGCGCCGAACAGGAACTCCTGCTTCGTGTGGGTGATGAGGGCCATGCGCACCGGCCGGTCGGTCACCTTGCGGATGGCGTCCAGCAGCGCGAGGCCATGCAGGTACGAGGTGCCGGTGTCGATGACCAGCACGCCGGTTCGGCCGACGATGAAGCCGGCATTGCCCACGCGGCCGAGGTTGCCTGCGTCGGGCTCGCCGCTGCTGCCGGGCAACATGTAGACGCCCGCCGCGAGTTCCACAGCTTCGATCGGTGCCGTGTCGCCGGCGTGTGCGGCGGTGGGGGCTCCTGTGAGAACAGATGCGATAACGGCTGCGCCCAGCCAAACCATCGCCGAGCGCAGAAGCTCTCTCATGGCACCGTGCTAGCCGCCCTCGGCCAGCTTTTTCAGATTCGCCAGCCCGCCCTGGTACACGCCGGTGATGGCCTTCACGGCTGCGTCGTCGTTCTGCTCGGGTGGCGGTTCGTTGCCGGGGTGGCCGCGATAGAACGCGCCGCGCCATTCGACGACGGACTGGTTGCCGTTCGCCGTGACCGTGATGGTCGAGGTGTAGTTGGTCACCGGCAGCGCACCGCCGTCTTTCGCGCGGTAGCTGTACTTCATGGCCGCGTCGTCGTAGCCCTCGAGCGACTCGATCAACTCGCCGCCGCCCTTCAGCTTGATCGAGCGGACCGAGCCGACGGTGTTGCCTTGCGAGGCAGGGCTTTCGGCGACGGCGGGGTGCCAGTCCTTCAGCGCGTCGAAGTTCTTGATGCGCGCCCACACCGCCGCGGCGGGCGCATTGATGGTGACCTTCTCGACCACCTTCTGGCGCGTCGGGCCGTGGGCGCCGCCTGTCAGCGGCACGGCGCTGAGCATGGCGAACGCGGCCACCGGGGTGAGCCAACGACCGAGCAGTTTCATGGGCATGGCATGTTCCTTCGTAGGTAAGAGCAATGGGCTTGTGATTTAGGGAAGGGCGGGTTCGCCGATGAAGGCGCCGAACCCGCGGCTGTTCTTGCCGGTGGCGATCTGGCGCAGCGGCTTGCCGCTGGCCGCGTCGAGCACGCTGACGTTGTCGTCCATCCAGTTCACGACGTAGACCTTGTCGCCGTGCGCGGCCACGCCTTCGGGGTAGCCGAAACCGCTCAGCGTGCGCAGCACCTTGAGCGAATCCGTCTCGACCACGCTCACGCTGTCGTCGTGCTGGTTGGTCACGTAGAGCAGCGCGCCGTTCTGCGCGAGCGCGGCACCGTACGGGGCCTTGCCGACCTTGACCGTGGCGATGACCTTGAGCGTGCGGGTGTCAATCACGGATACGTCGTCACTCTGGACATTGAGCGCATAGAGCCGCTGGCGCGCTGCGTCGAACAGGAGCGCGAACGGGTGGCTGCCGACCTTCACGCGCCCGAGCACCTTGCGCTCACGCACGCCGACCACGGCCACGCTGTCGTCGTCGCGCTCGGCCACGAACACGGTGTTGTTGTCGGTGTGCACGGCCACGCCGGCGGGAGCACGGCCGACCTCGATGCGGGCCAGCGCCACCTGCTGCGCTTCAGTGGACGATGCATCGAACACCATCAGGCGGTTGGCATACCAGTCTGCCGCGAGGAGCAGCTTGCCATCGGGAGATGCATCGATGCCCACCGGCCCGTCGCCAGCGGCCAGCGTGCCCACGACGCGCTGGTCGCGCATGTCGATCACCGAGATGCTGCGGCTGTCGGGGTTCGAGACGAACACCTTGCCGGCGCGCGAAGACGCCACCACGCCGGCTGGCGAACGGCCGACGCTGACGGTGCTCACCACCTGTTGCGAGGCGAGGTCGATCACCGAGACGTCGTTGCTGCCCTGGTTGGTGATGTAGGCAAAAGGTGCGGCCGCGCCTGGCAGGCTGCTGCCCCACAGGACGGCGAACGTGGCGACGGCCGCTGCCGCACCGCGCATTCGCTTAGGGCGACGCTGAATAAGTCCCCGCGAGGCGGCGCGCCTCGGTTTGGGATGGACTGCAAGGCGCAAAGCGCAGCGATACCCGCAGGTATCGCGAGCATTTGCAACGCCGCAGACCGCCCAAAACGAGGATGCCGAGGCCGGACGCAGATCGCCGGAAGGCGGTCTGCGCCTGCCGAGGGCCTTGCCGCATGCAAGCGGCAAGGCGCCGTACGCGAGGGACTTGTTCAGCGTTGCCTTAGGCATTGGGCATGACGTCAAGGCTGCTCTTCCATGCGGCCTGGGCGGTGTCGACCACTTCCACACTGAGCGCGCCCGGGCCGCGCGGCACGAAGTAGAAGCGCAGGTTCGGGTTCTCGCTGATCGCGAAGTCAAGGTCGGCCGACAGCACCGGCTGGCCGGCGTAGGCCACGTTGACCGAGCGAACGAAACGCCGCGGCGTGAACTGGCGCGTGAGCTGGTCCATCACCATGCCCGAGTCGTTCGGGTGGCTGATCATCAGCTGGGCCAGCGTGGGCTTGCCGAGCACCACGTCGCCATCCACCCGCAACCTCATCTTGCCCAGCGAGGCCATGGCGGCCTGCGGGTCCTTGCCCGGAGGCGCCGAGCAGCCGCCCGAGGCCTTGACGAAACGGGTACGCATCAGCAGCCGGCCGTCGCTCGTTTCGGCGATGGCGCGCACGAAGGTGTATTCATCGACCCGTACCCGCGTTTCGATCTCGGCCCGGCCGCTCTGCGGCGTGAACGAGAAGATGGCTGCGATCGGTGATGGGTTGTTGTCGATGACGAGGTAGAGCTTGCTCACATGGCTGGCCGCGGTCTGCGGCAGCTTGGCGCGAATCGCCACAGGCACCACGGCGGCGTCTTCGGCGCGCACGGGTGCATCGAGCACGAGGGTGTCGTCGCCCACGTTGGCGATCGGCCGGTTCTCGAACAGGCTGGCGCGTACCTTGAGCCACATCTCGCTGGCCTCGGGCTGGTCGCCCGATTTGATCTGCGCGCGCACGCTGTGCGAGCTGCCCAGTGCTACTGAGCCGATGAGCGCGGCCCCCGTGGCGACGATTTCACGCCTGTCCCATTTGCCCAAGATGTGTTTCATCGCGGCACCTCACTCTTCCCACTCGAGCTCTGCAAACGCTGCAGTCACGTTGCGGCGGTGGAAACGTTCGGCCAGCTGCCAGCGCGAGGCCGCCTCGGTGCCGACGCTGTCGACCGCCTGGGACAGCGTCTTGCCGGACTTGATGGCGGCGCGTGTTTCGCGCCGCAGCGTTTCAAGATACTCCTGTTGCGGCGCCCATGCCTCGGGGCCTGCCCGGCGTGTAGGGCCATGGCCGGGCACGATGAGAGCGGCATCGACGCGGGCGAGTTGTTGGAGTGTGGCCAGCCAACCGCGCAGGTTGCCATCGAGCACCGGAATGTGCTGCACGAACAGCAGGTCCGAGGTGAACAGTGTGCGCGTGCTGCGGTCGTAGACGGTCACGTCGTTGTCAGTGTGCGAGGTGGGCCAGGCTTGCACGACGAGCGTGCGGCCGCCGAGGTCGAGTTCGCGCGTGCCATCGACGGCGATGGTGGGGTAGACCACGGCATCGGGTGCGGCAGAGACGCCGAAATCTCGCTCCAGCGCGCGCAGGAAGTAGGGCGCGCGCGCGGCCATCGCGGCATTGAACTTGGCGCTGCCCACGAAGCGGGTGTCGGGTGACACGAACGCGGCGTTGCCGAGTACGTGGTCGGGGTGGGCATGCGTGTCGATCACGTAGCAGATCGGCAGGCGCGTGCTGCGTTCGATGGTGGCGCGCCAGCGCCGGCCGAGCTGCGGGGTGCCGCCGGTGTCGATCACCGCGACGCAGCGGCTGCCGACGACGAAGGCGAGGTTGGCGACGTCGCCACCGTTGGCCGGCAGCCAGTCTTCCAGCTTCCCGGCATGCACGAAGACGCCGGGGGCGATCTCGGTGACGTCGAGCGCTGGCAGGTCGAGCGCCGGCACATCGGAGGCGCTCTGGGCCTGCGACGCAGGGCCTTGGGCCGCTGTGGTGGTGGCGTGCAGCAGAGCGGCCAGCACCAGAGCAGCGGTGAGTCGATGAGGAGGCCACATGGTCAGGGCCGTGGCAAGTGCTACTTGGTGTCGCTGATAAAGCACGCCTTCTGGGCCTTGGCCTGCAGATCGCGGTAGCGCTTGATCTGCGGCTTGACGGTCTCATTGTCGCGCAAGGCACCGCCGCGCTCGCCACCGATCGACATGGCGTTGACCACCGTCGCCATGCCCACGTAGTCCTCGTACGGCACTTCGCTGGCCATGGTGTCGATGGCGCAGGAGCACTTGTTGATCATCTCGAAGTGGGGGCCCGGGTGGGTGCGCATGCACTCCTGCACGTAGATCACGCGCTCGGTGGTCGGGAAGTCGTTGACCTTCGTCGGCGTCGCGGTGGCCGTGGCGGTCGCGCAGCCCACGAGCGGCAGTGCAAGGAGGCAGAGCAGTCGGTACAGAGGGTTCATGGTGTTCTTGTCGTGGGGCGCGCAAGCGCAGTCAGGGGCGGGCGGCGAGCGGGTCGGCGCCTTCGATCAGCATGTCTTCTGTGAGCAGCGGCGGCACATCGGCGCCGGCCGCAGCGATGCGGGTGCGGATGCCGAGCACCCCACCCGGCACGGCGTCCGACAGCAGGAAGCGGTACTCCTTGTCGGCCAGCTTCTCGTAGCGGTAGCGGTTGGGGTCGTCGAGGTAAGGCTTGAAGGAAATCTCTTGCCCCGCGACGGTCTTGCCCTTGTAGCGGAACGAGGCTGGAACCACCGTCGCACCCTGGTATACCGTCATGCGGATGCGCTTGCGGAAGTAGTTCTCCGAGCCCTTGGTCAGCCGGTGCATCTCGCGGATGTCGTGCTCCAGGAAGTACAGGATCACCGGGTTCGCCTTGGCGTTGTCGATCTCCGGCAGCGGCACCTTTCGTTCGCCGCTCAGGAACTCGCCCTTCGACGCGCAGCAGCTGCCGTCGGCCTGCTTGCTCAGCGTGACGGCCACGGTGTCGTCGTAGCCGGCCTCGAGGCTACCGGCCTTGTGAAAGCTGTAGCGCAGCGTTGACGGCGGGCGCACGTTGCTGAGCTGGTCGGCCATGAAGATGGCCTTCTCGGCCGCGGAGAAGTCTTGTGCAGCAAAGCTGCTTGCCGGCAGCACAAGTGCCACGGCGGCAAGCCATGGCGTGAGGGTCAGGGCCACACGTGAAACGCTCAACACCTTACTTCGCCGGCTGGTCTTTCGCCGGCTCCTTGTAGGCGAAGGAATCGTCGACGACGGGCACGCCGTAGTCCTTCAAGATGGCCTGGATCGCCGGCTTCTGCGAGTCGAGCAGGCCTTCGATTTTCTGCTTCCATTCGCGCTCGCCATAGCGCACGCCCATGGCCATCTCGTAGTCGAAGCGCACGCCGGGTTCCGACTTCAACGGCACCACCGCCAGCTTGGGCGACTTGACGCGCTGCGCGAAGTAGCCCGCGATCGGGCCCCACACAACGGCCACGTCGATCTTGCCCGCCGCGAGGTCCTTCTCGATGATCTCGCCGGGGTACTGCTGCGGGTCGGCGTTCATGATCTGGTAGGGCACGCCGCGGTCGAGCAGGTTGTGCACCTTGAGCCAGTCGGATGCCGGTGAACGGTCGTACACGCCGATGCGCAGTTTTTCCATGCGGGCCGGGTCGAGCTTCAGGAAGTCTTCACCCGATTTCACCTGGTCCAGGCCCTGGCCTTGCGGAAACACCAGCGCATAGGTCGAGCGGTAATACGGCTTCGTGACCGACACCTGGTCGTAGCCCACCGGCACGCCCATCACGATGTCGCACGGGTAGTCCTGCCCCGGCAGCTTGTAGCGCAAGGTGTTGCGGATGAAGGCCAGGCGCTGTGGAAACGAGTAGTACTCCACCGGCAGCCCGAGCGCCTTGCCGAAGACCTCGGCGATGCGGTTCTCGATGCCTGCACCCTGCACGTTCGAGAACGGCAGGTTGTTCGGGTCCTGGCAGACGCGCAGCGCGGTGCGGGCCGGCGGCTTGTCCTGGTCCTGCGCCTGGGCGCTTGAAAATGCTGCGGTGCACACCAGTGCGACCGCGGCAATCCGGTCCCAGCGGCCCCATCGGCCTGCGTGGAGGCCAGGGCCGCGCGCAGGCTGCGAGCGCAGTGTGTTGTTCATTTGTTGGGTTCGACCTTGGCGCGTGTGATGGCGCCGTCTGAACGGCCCTTCAGGTACGCATAGAGGTCGTTGATGTGTTCCTTGACCTGCTGGCTTTCGCCGAAGCTCGGCATGCCCTTGGGCAGGCGGCCTTCGGTGACGGTCTTGATGAACTCGTCCTTGCTCAGCGTCTTCAAGCTGTTGACCAGCGAGGGCCCGACAAGGCCTTCCTGGTTGGCACCATGGCAGCGGTCGCAAGCAGCGGCGCGCCAGGTCCGAAAGCCCTCCATGGTCTTTGCGTCGACCTTGTAGCCGTCGACCACGGTGTAGAGCTTGTCATCGGCATGTGCGCTTGCAGCAACACACACCAGCATGGCGAAGAGAGACTTCTTGAACTTCATTGATACGTCCGAAATGAAGGGAGCGGGATGGCATCCTGGTGGTGCCATCCCTTGTGCTCGGTATGTCTATGTTCTGCTTGATGCCGATTTAGTTCGGCAGGGCAAACACTGTCAACGAACCACCCAGCTCTGTGTACTGGGACAGTTCCTTGTAACCACCCACGGCGCCAAGGCCGTCTTGGTCTTTCTCGAGGCCTGCTGCCATGCCGATGCCGGCCCAGCCGCCGATGCCCGAGAACACGCCCAGGTACTGCTTGCCCTTGTGCTCATAGCTGAACACGTTGCCGATGATCCCGGAAGGCGTCTTGAACTTGAAGAGCTCCTTGTTGATGTCCTTCTTGTCCACGCACTTCAGGTAACCCTCGAGCGTGCCGTAGCAGCTCAGGCCGCCTGCGGTGTTGAGCGCGCCGCTCCAGACCGAGAACTTCTCGGAGTGGCTCTGCACGATCTTGCCGGTGCCGGCGTTCCAGGTGATGTAGTTGCCCATGCCGCCGTGGCTGCCAGGAGCGGGGTACATCGACAGCGTGGCGCCCACATACGGCTGGCCAGCGGTGTACTCGACCTTGAAGGGCTCGTAGTCCATGCAGACGTGGTTGGTCGGCACGTAGAAGAGCTTGGTCTCAGGGTCGTACGCAGCAGGCTGCTGGTCCTTGCTGCCTAGGGCAGCAGGGCACACGCCCTTGGTGTTGACGTCAGGCCCGTTCTGCGCGGTCGAGTACTTCGACACGACTTGCGGGCGGCCCGTCTTCATGTCGACGTGCGTTGCCCAGTTGACCTGCGGGTCGTACTTCTCGGCGACGAGCAGCGCGCCGGTCACACGGTCCATCGTGTAGCCGAAGCCGTTGCGGTCGAAGTGCACGAGCGCCTTGGTCGGCTTGCCCTTGACGTCGATGTCAGCCAGGATCATCTCGTTGATGCCGTCGAAGTCCCACTCGTCATACGGCGTCATCTGGTAGACCCACTTGGCCATGCCGGTGTCGACGTCGCGAGCGAAGATGGTCATGGACCACTTGTTGTCGCCCGGGCGTTGCGCCGGGTTCCAGGTCGACGGGTTGCCCGTGCCGTAGTACATCAGGTTCAGCGCCTTGTCGTAGCTGTACCAGCCCCACGTCGTGCCGCCACCCGTCTTCCACTGGTCACCCTTCCAGGTCTTGAGCGACGAATCCGGGCCCACCGGTGCCATGGCGCCGTTGGTCCAGGTCATGGTCTTGGCGGGGTCGATCAGCATCTCGGCATCAGGCCCGACGCTGTAGCCCTTCCAGACCTGCTTGCCGTCCTTGATGTTGTAGGCCACGATGAAGCCACGCACGCCCCACTCGCCACCGCTGATGCCGGTGATGACCTTGTCCTTGAAGACGTGAGGCGCATTGGTGTTCACGGCACCCAGCTTCGGGTCACCGTTCTTCACGCTCCACACGACCTTGCCGGTCTTGGCATCGAGCGCGACGAGGTTGCTGTCGGCCTGTTGCAGGAAGACCTTGCCTTCGGCATAGGCCAGACCGCGGTTGACCGTGTCACAGCACATCTGCGGGATCACGGCAGGGTCTTGCTTCGGCTCGTACTTCCAGAGGATCTTCTGGCTGTCGAGGTCGATCGCGAAGACCTTGTTGGGGAACGGCGAATGCAGGTACATCGTGCCGTCGATCACGAGCGGCGAGCCCTCGTGTCCGCGCAGCACGCCGGTGGAGAAGGTCCACGCGACCTGCATCTTGCCCACGTTGCCCGTGTTGATCTGCTTGAGCTGGCTGTAGCGCTGGTTGTACATATCACCAGCTTGCGTCGCCCAATTCTTCGAGTTGGCGATGTTCTTCTCGACATCCGCATTGGCCAGTGCCAACGCCGGCAGAGCAAGCAGCACCATACCCAAACGGCGCCAGACGCGCCAATTTGAATGACCGGAATTTCGCATTGAAGTCTCCTGTTTTGAAGTGACCTGAGTCCGGTCGCGAAGAACAATCTGAGACCCACCAACCCAGCGACCCACAGAACTCGGCAGGCGTCTAACCGCAAGTTCTGCGCCTGTTGCGAATCCGCTGTGCCATCGAGTGAGTTCGTGCAGTGCAAGCCGAACTGCTCGCGACGAAGTTGGTCAGAGGGAGGCAGTGGTACATGCTCCACGCCGCGTGAGGCTCATCGAATGTTCGCTACACAACAAACTCCAGGGATCACCCTGAGAGGGAAAACCCACGTTTCGCTGGAAACGTGATGCGATCGGTGTGCCGTATTTGAACGAGCGGTGTGCCGTAATTGAACGGGCGCTGACACCTTGCGCCGAATTCGTGGCAACCACGTTCGGCACAGAGTGTTTCAGCGCCGCGCAGAGGCCGTGACGCAGATGGATCAAGCTCTTTTTTCATGCGAGAACAACCCGGGCCGTGCGCGGCCGAACGTCATGTCCGCTGCAGGAAAAGCAAGCGGGCAAGCCATGACGCGAGCCGCGATCGGCGTCACTGAAACTGCGGCGAGCTCGAGCGATTGCGGGCTCATCGACTCGTGCTGCCGTTCAACAGGCCCGCCTATTGCAATGCTCGATGTCGTTCCAACAACACGCCGTACCAAGGTTCCCGCCTTTGCCGACTTCATGACCATCGCGACCCGCTCTTCGACCATGCTGCGAACCACGGGCCTGACCAAGCGCTATGGCGAACGTGCGGCACTCAAGTCCTTGTCGCTGGAGTTGGGGGCGGGCCAGTTCGTCGCGCTGCTCGGGCCGAACGGCGCGGGCAAGTCCACCTTGTTCCAGCTGCTGACAGGGTTGTTCGCAGCCGATGAAGGCGAGGTCGAAGTGGCCGGTCATTCGCTGCGCCGCGCAGCAGCGTCGGCGCTGCGCCAGATCGGCGTCGTGTTCCAGCAGATCTCGCTCGATCTCGACCTCAGCATCCGCCGCAACCTCTTGTTCCAGGCCGATTTGCACGGCCTGCCGCGCCGCCTGGCGCGCGATCGCATCGATGCCGGCTGCGCACGTCTCGGCCTCGGCAACGAGCTCGACCGCAAGGTACGCGAGCTCTCGGGCGGCAACCGCCGCAAGGTCGAGCTCGTGCGTGCGGGCCTGCACCACCCCGCGGTGATGCTGATGGACGAAGCCACCGTGGGCCTGGACCCGAAGTCGCGCCAGGACCTGCTGGCCGCCTTGCGCGCCGACGTGCAGGAGCGCGGCGTGTGCGTGCTGTGGGCCACCCACTGGGTCGAAGAGGCCATGGCCGCCGACCGCGTGCTGGTGTTGCACAAGGGCGCGCTGCTGGCCGACGGGTCGCCGGCCGAAGTCACCCTCGCCCTCGGCGAGTCCACCCTTGAAGCCGGGTTCATCGCCCGCACGCAATGACATGACCTCTGCCATGAACCTCTCCCCCGTCGTTCCCGCGAAGGCGGGAATCCAGCATCGCCGCACGTCGTGGATTCCCGCCTTCGCGGGAATGACGGCGTGGGCCCTCGCCGCGCTTTGTGGGCCCGCCCACGCGCAAGGTACGGCCTATGTGTCGAGCGAGAAAGACGACGCGCTCACGATGATCGACCTGGCCACCTTGACAGTGAAGGGCACCGTGCCCACCTGCAAGCGTGGCCGGCACATCCAGCTCACGCCAGACCGCAAGATCATGGTGGCCTGCACCGACTCCAACGCGGCCGACCTGATCGACCCCGCCACCAGCAAGTCGCTGCGCCGCATTCCGCTGGGCGACGAGCCCGAGGCCTTCGACCTCTCTCCCGACGGCAAGACCATCTACGTGTCGAACGAAGACGAGGCCGAGACCAGCTTCATCGACGCGGCCACCGGCAAGACACTGCAGTCGATCAAGGTCGGCCAGGAGCCCGAAGGCGTGAAGGTCAGCGCCGACGGCAAGACGTTGTACGTGACGTCCGAGGTCGCGAGCCTCGTGCACGTGATCGACGTGGCCACGGCCAAGATCACGAAGAACGTGAAGGTCGGCAAGCGGCCGCGCCGCATGGCGATCACGCCCGATGGCAAGGAACTGTGGGTCACCAACGAACTCGATGCCAGCGTCAGCATCGTGGCCACCGCCACGCACACCGTCGTCGGCACGCTGAAGTTCGAAGTGAAGGGCGCCCGCGCGCAAGACATCACGCCGGTCGGCATCTTGATGACGCGCGACGGCAAGCGCGCCTTCGTGGCGCTGGGCAAGGCCAATCACGTGGCCTTCGTCGATGTGGCCTCGCGCAAGGTCAGCAACCTCGTGCTGGTGGGCAAGCGCGCGTGGAACGTGGCGCTCGACAAGGCCGAGGCCAAGCTCCTCGTCGTCAACGGCCTGAGCGACGACGTGACGGTGGTCGACGTGGCGGGCGCCAAGGCGATCAAGAGCATCCCGGTCGGCCGCGTGCCGTACGGCGTGGCGATCGTCGAATGATGCGCCCCGAAGAATGATGTTCCGCATGACGTTTTGCATGAGACATCGCCATGTCCTCCACGGGGTCACCCTGATGCTCTGCGCCGCCATCGCCCCGGTTGCCGCCGCAGCTACGCTCAAGGCCACCTTGATCGTGCCGGCCGATGACCCGCGCCTGGAACGCTCTCGGCTCGAGCGCGCCTACCTCGGCCACACCGGGGGCCCAGCGACCGACGGCCTGCAGGTGGCGCTCGACGAAGGCAAGTTCGAGCTCGAGGCGGCCGGCGCCGCCGTGACGCTCAGCGTGGTGAACGCCGCCACGCCCGAGGCCGCGCGCGCCGCAGCGCAGGCCGCCGAAAAGGCGGGCGCTGCCGTGCTGCTCACCGACCTCGGCACCGACGCCGCACTGGCCGTGGCCGACGCGGTGAAGCTGCCTGTGCTCAACCTCGGCGACAGCGCCGATCGCCTGCGCCAGCAAGACTGCCGGCCGCGCCTCTTTCACCTGATCCCGAGCGAGCGCATGCGTGCCGACGCGCTGGCGCAGACGCTGGTGTCACGTAAATGGAGCAAGTTGTTGATGCTGGTGGGCAGCAGCCCGCAAGACCAGCTTCGCGCCGTCACCGCGCAGGCCTCGATCAAGCGCTATGGCCTGCAGGTCGTAGCCACCAAGCCGTTCAAGCTCTCCGCCGACCCGCGCGAGCGCGACCTTGCCAACCCCTTGCTGCTGACCGCCGGTGCCACCTACGACGCGGTGTGGGTGGTCGACAGCGACGGCGAGTTCGCGCGCAGCCTGCCCTACCGCATCGTGCTGCCGCGGCCGGTGGTCGGTGATGGCGGATTGGTGGCGCTGGCCTGGCATGCGCAGTTCGAACGCTATGGCGCGCCGCAGGTGTCGCGCCGTTTCGCCAAAGCGACCAAGCGCCCGATGACCGACCACGACTGGGCCGCGTGGATGGGCGGCAAGGCCTTGATCGCCATCGCCACCAGTGAGCCCAAAGGGCCGAACGCCGCGTGGGCGCAGGCGGTGGCCAAGACGCCGGTCGACGGCTCCAAGGGCGGGAATCTGAGCTTTCGCCCGTGGGACGGGCAGCTGCGCCAGCCGATGCTGCTCACCGATGGGCAAGGCGTGATCTCGCAGGCGCCGATCGAAGGCTTGCTGCACCCGACTGATGTGCTCGATACCTTGGGTGCCGACGCCCCGGAGAAGTTATGCAAAGCGACGCGGTGAAACCCGTGGCCCCTTCTGCGGCCGCTGTCGTAGCCGAGCCGGCCGCGCGCCGCGGCATCGCACATGCCCTGCAAGCACTGCAAGCCATCGTCGCGCGCGAGCTGTTCAAGTTCTCTCAACAGACCGGCCGGCTCGTCTCCGCGCTTGTACGGCCATTGCTGTGGCTCGCGGTGTTCGCTGCGGGCTTCCGCAACGTGTTCGGCGTGGCCATCGTCGAGCCCTACGACACCTACATCCCCTACGACGTCTACATAGCACCGGGCCTCATCGGCATGGTGCTGCTGTTCAACGGCATGCAGTCATCGCTGGCGATGGTCTACGACCGCGAGATGGGCCTGATGCGCCTGCTGCTCACGGCGCCGCTGCCGCGCTCGTGGCTGCTCTTCAGCAAGCTGTGCGCGACCGCGCTGCTCTCGGTGCTGCAGGCGCTGGCCTTCGTGGTGGTGGCGATGCTGCTCGGCACCGACCTGCCGCTCTTCTCATGGGCCGGCCTGCATGCCTTGCTCGCGCTGGTGTGCGGCGCGCTGATGCTGGGCGCGCTGGGCCTGCTGCTGTCGGTGCACATCAAGCAGCTCGAGAACTTCGCCGGCACGATGAACTTCGTCATCTTCCCGATGTACTTCCTGTCGACCGCGCTCTACCCGCTGTGGAAGTTGCAGGAGTCGGGCGCCGAGTGGGTGTACCAGGCGGCGCGCTTCAACCCCTTCACGCATGCAGTGGAGTGGATTCGCTTTGCGCTCTACGGCAAGGATCCGGGCGCCGCGCCCTGGGTGGTGCTGGGTTGCCTGGTGGTGTTCTTCGTGGTGGCGTGCTGGGGCTACGACCCACAGCGTGGCTTCGGCGGCCTGGCAAAGCGCGGCCCGGGGGGCGCGCCATGACCGCCCGCCGCCACTTTCTCGGCGCCACCGCCGCGCTCGGCGCGTGGCCCTTGCTGGCCCGCGCGCAAAACCCGTATCCCTCGCGCCCGATCACGATGTGGATTCCCTGGCCGGCCGGCGGTGCGACCGACATCTCGCTGCGCCTGCTGTCCGAGCTGGCATCGCGCCACCTGGGCCAGCGCGTGATCACCGAGAACCGCGGTGGCGCCGGCGGCACGATGGTCATGCCCATCCTGCAGCAGGCCGAGCCCGACGGCTACACCATCGCGCAGCTGCCGCAGCCGATCTTTCGCTTGGTGCACACGCAGAAGGTCTTGTGGGACCCGATCCGTGACGTGACGCCGATCATTCAGGTCTCGGGCGTCACCTTCGGTGTGCTTGTCAGCGCGGGCAGCAAGTTCCGCAAGCTCGAAGACCTGTTCACCTACGCCCGCGAGAACCCCGGCCGACTGAGCATTGCGACCAATGGCGTGGGCACCACGCCGCACGTGGTGCTCGAAGACCTGTTCACAGCGCGCGGCCTCAAGTACATCCACGTGCCATACAAGGGCACCTCGGAGCAGCTGATCGCCATCGAGTCGGGCCAGGTCATGGCGGGCGTCAACTCCACCGGCTTCGGACCGGCGGTCGACTCGGGCCAGCTGCGCCTGCTCGTCACCTTTGCGGCGCAGCGCTCCAAGCGCTGGTCTCATGTGCCGACGCTGCGCGAGCTGGGCTACGACATCGTGGCCAACTCGCCCTACGGCCTGGGCGGTCCACGCGGCCTGCCCACCGAGATCGTGACGGTGCTGCACGACGCGTTCAAGAAAGCCATCTTCGACCCACAGTTCATCCAGGAGCTGACCAAGTACGACCAGGAGATCGACTACCTCGGCGCGGCCGACTACGCTGAGGTCTGCCGCCAGCAGTTCATCAAGGAGGGGCTCATCGTCGACCGCATGGGCCTGTCTCGTGGCGGCACCTGAGCGGCATCTGCTTTTGCGGGCAAGGCGCTGGCGCTCGCTGCGCGACATCGGTGTCGTCGTGCTCGCCACGCTGGCGAGCTATGGCTTCGCGTCCTTCTTCGAGCTGGGCGAACGTGTGCAACGCTGGCTCGCGCCCTACGAACATTGGCAGGCCGACGAGCTGCCTTCGAGCCTCACGGTGCTGGCCTGCGGCCTGGCGTGGTACGCACTGCGTCGCGCGCAAGATGCTCGCGCCCAGCTCAGCCTGCGCGAACAGGCCGAGGCCCAGGCGCGCGAGCTGTTGATGCACAACCGCGAACTGGCGCGCCAGCTCATCGCCGTTCAGGAGAGCGAACGCCTGGCACTCGCCCGCGAGCTGCACGACGAACTCGGCCAGGGCTGCGCGGCCGTGCGTGCCGAGACTGCCTGCATCCGCTTGTGCGGCGCTGCCGATCGCGCGGCCACGCTGGCCTCCGTCGAGCGCGCCGACCACGCCGCGCAGCAGCTCTATCAAACGGTGCGCGGCATGCTGCGCCGCTTGCGCCCGGCCAATCTCGACGAGCTGGGCCTCATCGCCGCGCTGCAGGAGCTGTGCGAGTCGTGGGAAGAGCGCAGCGGCGTGCCGTGCATCTTTCACCACGAGGCCTTGCCCGACGAGCTTGGCGACGCCGTCGACATCGCGCTCTACCGCGTGACGCAAGAGGCGCTGACCAACGTGATGCGCCATGCGCGCGCGAGCGCCGTGCACGTGAAGCTCGGCCGCAGCGCGCAGGGAGAGCTGCAGCTCAGCATCGAAGACGATGGCCAGGGCATGGACCTCGCTGCCGCTACGCGTGGCCTCGGCCTGCTCGGTGCCACCGAGCGCGCGGCGGCCCTCGGCGGTGAGCTGGAGGTCAACGCGTCTCCAGGCGCTGGCGTGCGGCTCACGCTGCGTGTGCCGATGCTGGCTGCGGCACGTGTGCCGGCCACGTTGCCCGACAAGGAACTCGCATGATCCGCGTGCTGCTGGCCGACGACCATCCGGTGGTGCGCAGCGGCTACCTGCGCCTGCTCGACCAGGCCGGCGACATCCAGGTGATCGCCGAGGCCGGCGATGCCGATGCGGCCTATGCGGCATTCACCACACACCAGCCCGGCGTGGTGGTCACCGACCTCGCGATGCCCGCGGGCGGCGGCCTGGAACTGCTGCGCCGCGTGCTGCTGCGTAATGCGCAGGCGCGCGTGCTGGTCTTCAGCATGCACGATGCGCCGGTGCTGGTGCGGCGCGCCTTGCAGGCCGGCGCGAGTGGCTTTCTTACCAAGGCCAGCCCGCCCGAATGCCTGGTCGACGCGGTGCGCGAGCTGCATGCCGGCCGCCGATACCTGGGTCGCGAGCTGTCGCCCACGGTGCTCCAGCGCAACCCGCACGACGAGGCCGAGCGGCTCGCCGAACTGAGCGCGCGCGAGTTCGAGGTCTTCCGCCTGCTCGCGCAGGGCCACTCGGCTGGCGAATGCGCCGAGGCGCTGAAGCTCAGCCCCAAGACCATTGCCAACGTGCAGACGGCGATCAAGGAAAAGCTCGGCGTGGGCACCTCCGCTGCACTCGTGCACCTGGCCATTCGCCACCAAGTCATCAGCACTGCGGGTGTTTGATTCGGCCCTGCCGTTGGCTACGAAGACAGGACGCAAAGGTCGCAAAGAAAGCCTTTCCTGATTCGTGACGTACCTCAGGGCGAACGGAGCTGGGGCAACTGAGGTAAGCAAGAAGCCTTTTTGCTCTTCCTTGGCGATCTTTGCGTCTTTCTTCGCGGCCTTTGCGTCCAAAACGATCTCGGCGAATCTCCAACCCGCGCCAAGCGTTAACACCAAGCCCCGCCGGGAAGTTTTCCCTGTGCGGCACACCGATCGCTTGTTACCGTGGCGTCACCCCCTTCCCAGACGACTCCCACAACTCGAAGACAAGGACAACACCGGAGACTTCGAATGACCCATCCCCGTCGGCCGCACTGGCGCCATCACCCGCTCGCGAGCGCATCGCTGCTGGCCGTGGCGGCGTTCGCGCCCAGCGCCCACGCGCAATCGGCCCCTACAACGGACGCCGTGGCGGCCACCGCCGTGCTGCCGCTGGTCGAGATCGTGACGACCACGCCCATACCTGGCACCGGCGTGCCCAGGGACCAGATTCCGTCCAACGTGCAGACCGCCAACGACCAGCGGCTGCGCCGGCTGCAAAGCCTGAACATGCCCGAGTTCATGCGCTCGCAGCTGCCCAGCGTCAACGTCAACGAGGTGCAGGGCAACCCGTACCAGATGGACGTGAACTACCGCGGCTTCACCGCGAGCCCACTGCTCGGCACGCCGCAGGGCCTGTCGGTGTTTCTCGACGGCGTGCGCGTCAACGAGCCTTTCGGCGACATCGTCAACTGGGACCTGCTGCCGCGCGCCGCGCTCGCCAACATCACGCTGCTGCCAGGCTCCAACCCGCTGTTCGGCCTGAACACCCTGGGCGGTGCGCTCTCGCTGCAGACCAAGAGCGGCGACACGCACCCCGGCACCGAGGTCGAAGTGGAGGGCGGCTCCTTCGGCCGCATCAGCACGGAGCTGACGCATGGCCGCAAGCTTGGCGAAACCGGCCACCTCTTCATGGCCTTCAGTGCGCTCAACGAAGACGGCTGGCGCGACGCGTCGCCCTCGCGCGTGCGGCAGCTCTTTCTGAAAGGCGGCCAACGCACGTCCGACTTCTCATGGGACCTGAGCCTCGGCCATGCCGACAACGAGCTGGTCGGCAACGGGCCGCTGCCCGAGTCGATGCTGGCCCAGCGGCGCGAGCAGATCTACACCCGCCCCGACATCACCGACAACGAGTCGACCCTGCTCACGCTCAACACCACCGCCCGCCTGAATGATCGATGGGAGATGGCCGCCACCGCGTATGCCCGTCGCAACCGCGCGTCCACGCTCAACGGCGACCTGAACGACGACTACGATCCGCCGGCCGTCGAAGAGGCAGGCGTCGAGAACCGCACCCACACCCGCACGAACAGCGAAGGCCTGGCGCTGCAGGCCACGTGGAATGCGCAGCCGCACCGGGTGACCTTTGGTGTGTCGCACGACCGATCGCGCAACCACTTCATGCAGACCGAGGCCGAGGGCGATCTCGACGCGAGCCGTGCCGTGATCCCGACCGAAGAGGCCGAGGTCAACGCGCAGATCGCCGGCCACAGCCGCACCAGCAGCATCTACTTCTCCGATCTGTTTGCGCTTCGGCCCAACCTGCAGCTCACCGTCTCGGGCCGCTACAACGACACCCGCGTCAGCACGGTCGATGAGGGCCGCATCAATCTCGGCCTGCCCACCAACCTCGACAGCGAGGGCCGCTACCGCAAGTTCAACCCCGCGGTCGGCGCCACCTGGCAGGTGACACCGAGCTTCACCGCCTATGGCAGCTGGAGCCAGGGCAACCGCGCACCGAGCCCGATCGAACTCGGCTGCTCCGACCCCGCCAACGCCTGCGTGCTGCCCAACGCGCTGCAGTCCGACCCGCCGCTGAAGCAGGTCGTCTCGCGCACGCTCGAAGCCGGCGTGCGCGGCACGGTGGCGCAGAGCCTGCGCTGGAACGCGTCGGTCTTCCGCACCGTCAACCAGGACGACCTGCTCTTCATCAGCAACGGTCTCGCTGCCGGCTACTTCAGCAACTTCGGGCGCACGGTGCGGCAAGGACTGGAACTCAGCCTGTCGCAACAGAATGGCCCGTGGAACTGGGCGGTGTCGTACAGCTACCTGCGCGCCACCTTCGACTCGTCGGCCTGCCTGGTCTCCGAATCGAACAGCACGGCCGAGACCAGCCCCAATTGCACCGGCGACGACGAGATCGAGGTGAAGAAGGGCAACCGCCTTCCGAGCCTGCCGGCCCACACGCTCAAGCTGAGTTTCGACGTGCAAGCCACACCCACCTGGAACGTCGGCGCGCAGGTGAGGGCGCAGTCGAAGCAGTACCTGCGCGGCAACGAGAACAACGCGCACCAGGCCGATGGGGTCGACTTCTTCGGCAGCGGCACCAGCGGCGGCTTCGCCTTGCTCGACCTCACCACCAGCTGGAAGTTGCGGCCGGGTTGGGAAGTGTTCGGCAAGGTGACGAACGTGTTCGATCGCCAGTACACAACAGGCGGCCTGCTCGGCACCAACGCCTTCGATGCGAGCGGTGCGCTGCAGGCGCCCGCCGATTGGCGGCAGTCGCAGTTCGTGGCGCCGGGTGCACCGCGGGCAGGGTGGGTGGGCCTGCGGGTGACGTTCGGCGGGGCCGAGATCTAAGGCGAGGCTGAATAAGTCTCCGCGAGGCACTTGTTCGGCGTTGCCCTAACTCGGCAGGAATCCGGCGGCGGCCAACCCGCTGAGCAAGGCCTCGGCGGCTTCGCTCGGCGTTGAATGTGCCGAGTCGATGCGCAGGTCTGCGTGCAATGGCCGCTCGTAAGACGAATCGATGCCGGTGAATCCACGGATCTCGCCACGCCGTGCGCGCTTGTACAGGCCCTTCGGGTCACGCGCTTCGCACACTGACAGCGGCGCGTCGATGAACACCTCGAGGAACTCCCCGTCCGCAAAGCGCGCTCGGGCGGCATTGCGCTCGGCCGCAAACGGTGCGATCAGTGCGCTGATGACCACCAGGCCGGCATCCACCATCAGCCGGGCGACCTCGGTGGCTCGCCGCATGTTCTCGACCCTGTCGGCGTCGCTGAACCCGAGGTCCTTGCACAAGCCGGTTCGCAACTCGTCGCCGTCGAGCAGGTAGGTCCGGATGCCCGATTCGTGAAGCCGTTGCTCGACCGCCATGGCCAGCGTCGACTTGCCGGCACCGGACAGGCCGGTGAGGTAGATCAGGCCGGGTCGATGCGCGTTCAATGCCTCGCGCTGCGCTCTGCTGACTCGCATCAGGGGTTCTCGTCGGGCTTGGCTGCGGAGCCTCGGGCGGTAGCCAGCGTGCTCCCGAGCAGGTCGGCCAGCTCCTCGAAGGTGTTCTGCTTCTCGAGCAGGCCCAGCACCCCGGCTTCGCGCGCCAGCCGACGCAGCTCTTCGGTGATGTAGCCCGAGCTGATCACGACCGGAAGCTCGGGCCGGATGCTCGACACTTCGCGCGCCACGTCGAGGCCGGAGAAGTCCGGCATGTTGAAGTCGGTGACGACGCAATCGAAGCTTTGCGGAGCGTCGCGCACCGCGGTGATGGCTTGCAGCGCATCCCCGAAGCTGCTGACCCGGTAGCCCGCCCGCTGCAGCAGGCTTTCGACCATGACCACCATGGTCTCGTCGTCATCGACATAGAGCACGTGCTCGCCATGGCCGTGCAGGTGTTCCGTCGCCGGCGCTTGAGTCTCGGATTCCGCCTGCTCGACTTCGACGGCGGGCAGATAGAGATGGAAGGTGCTGCCCCGGCCCGGATCGCTCTCGACGTGGATCGCGCCATGGTGCGCCGCCACGATGCCGTGCACGACCGACAGGCCGAGCCCGGTTCCCTGGCCGACCGGCTTGGTCGTGAAGAAAGGCTCGAAGATGCGTTCGCGCGTGACGGCGTTCATGCCGGTTCCGTCGTCGCTGACCCACAGGTGGGCAAAGCGGCCCGCCGGCAGGTCCAGCTCAGGCACTCCGGTGGGCTGGGCCGCACCGACGACCACGCAACCCAGACCGATGCGGATGTGCCCGGCTCCGTCCTTCAAGGCATGCCATGCGTTGGTGCCCAGGTTCATCAGCACCTGCTGGATCTGCGTGGCATCGGCGTGCACGCTCGGCGCATCGTCCGCTGTGGTCAGCGTGAGTTCGACGCGGGTGGGCAAGGTGGCGCGCAGCAGCTTGCAGGTCTCTTCGACGATCGGCCGCAGCGATTGGGTCAGCAGCTCCTGAGGCTCTCTTCGGCTGAAGGTCAGGATCTGGCGCACCAGGGTGCGGGCGCGCGAACTCGCCTTGTGGATCTCGTCCAGGTACGGGAGCGCGGCGTGGTCGGCGCCGACCTGTTCCTTGGCAAATGCCACGTTGCCGAGGATGCCGCCCAGGATGTTGTTGAAGTCGTGCGCGATGCCGCCGGCCAGCGTGCCGACCGACTCCATCTTCTGCACCTGCCGCAGCTGCGTCTCGAACTTGTGCATGTCCGCCTCGGCCTCCTTGCGGTCGCTGATGTCGGTGATGGCAACGCGCACTGGTGAGTCGCCGTCTGCGGTCGCGCACGTGCAATCGAGGTGGGCGTGGAAGCGCACGCCGTCGGCTCGCTGCAGCGCCAGTTCGACCCGGCGCGCGTCGGCGCCGTGCAGCAGGTCGAGAAAGTGCTGAGCCCAGCGGTCGGCGTCTTCGGCCGTCACGAAACGCGAGAAGCGGTCTGCCAGCAGGCGCTCGCGCGTGTCGCCGAGCAGGTCGGCACCGGTCAGGTTGATCTGCGAGATCGAACCATCGGCCGACACGCTCAGGTAGCCGACGGGCGCGAAGTCATACAGGTCCACATAACGATCGCGGGAGACCTCCAGGTCGATCTGCGCCTGGCGGTGCTGTGCCCGGATCACCGCCTGCCCCAGCTCGCGCTCGAGTGCCGGCGCCAGCCGGGCGAGGTTCTGCTTCATCACGTAGTCGCTGGCGCCGGCTTTCATGGCCTCCACCGCGGTCTCTTCGCCGATGGTGCCCGAGACGAAGATGAAGGGAATGTCGAGGCCGGAATCGCGAAAGATCTGCAGGGCTTCGACGCCGCTGAAACTCGGCAGGCGAAAGTCGGACAGCACGGCGTCCCAGGGTTCCTCGCGGATGGCGGCCTTCAGGCTGGGCGCATCTTGAACGCGCCGCCAGGTCGGCGCGAAGCCAGCCTGGCGCAGCACGCGCAATGCCAGCCGGGCGTCGTCCTCCGAATCCTCGACCAGCAACAACTGGATCGGCTTGTTCACTGCGGCGCGCTCTTGGGAGGTATCTCGTTCATCATCAGCCAGTAGATGCCCAGCACCTTGACTGCTTCGAGGAACTCGGCGAAATCCACCGGCTTGCGCACGTAGCTGTTCGCGCCCAGCGCGTAGCCGGAGATGAGGTCCTGTTCCTCCTTCGACGAGGTGAGGATCACGACCGGCAGGTACTGCGTGCGCGGATCGGCGCGAATGGCCTTGAGCACGCCCAGCCCGTCGAGCTTGGGCAGCTTCAGGTCGAGGATGACGATCGTGGGCAGCGGGGCCGATGCCCGGTCGGCGTGAGCGCCGCGTGCGAAGAGGAAATCCAGCGCCTCGATGCCGTCGCGCGCCACCTCGATCGGGTTCATCAGGTGGCTGCGCTTGAAGGCCCGCAAGGTCAGCACGACATCGTCCTGATTGTCTTCAACCAGCAAGATGACCTTGTTGGGTTCGCTCATGGATTGGCTCCTTCAAGTTGAAGTAAAACGTGGCCCCCTGGCCCGGTTTGGCACGCACCCAGATTCGGCCATCGTGCCGGCGAAAAATGCGTTGCACGATGGCCAGCCCGATCCCGGTGCCGGAGAACTCGCTCTCGTGATGCAGGCGTTGAAAGGCGCCAAACAACCGGTCTGCGTAGGTCATGTCGAAGCCCACGCCGTTGTCGGCGACAAAGCAGTTGCGTGAGCCGTCCTCTTCGACCGTGCCGACTTGAATGACAGCCTGTTCTGTCTTGCCGGTGAACTTCCAGGCGTTTTCCAGCAGGTTCTGCATGGCAATGACCATCAGTGGCTTGTCGGCTTGCACCGTCATGCCGTCTTCGATCACCCATTGAACCGACCGCTGCGGGTGCTGCAGCTTCAGTGATTCGGCGATCTCGTGCGCGATCGCGCTCAGGTTGACCGCACGGATCGACAGCTCGGTACGGGTCACACGCGATAGGCCGAGCAACTCATCGATCAACCGGCCCATGCGCTGGCTGGCCGCACGGATGCGGTTCAGCGAATCGCGAGCGTCGTCGTCGAGCTTGTCGCCGTAGTCTTCGAGCAGCGCAAGCGAGAAGCCGTCCATGCTGCGCAAGGGCGCGCGCAGGTCGTGCGAGACCGAGTAGCTGAAGGCCTCGATCTCCTTGTTCAACGCGGCCAGTTCTTCATTCTTGTGCTCGATCTGCGCGAAGGAGTCGCGCAGGGCCTGCGTCATGGCGTTGAAGTTGCGAGACATCTCGCCGATCTCGTCGCGCCGGTCGGCAACCAGTTCGAAGCTCCAGTTGCCGGCCGCCACCTCGCGGGTGGCTTGTTGCAGCCGGCCGATCGGCGCCAGCACGTGGTGCCCGATCAGCCATGCAATGCCGGCGATCGTGATCGCGATCAGCGCCAGCCCGATCGCGATCACGACGACGACCCGTTGTTGCGCCGCATTGATGCGCTGGCTCGAGTAGTCGGTCAGGCGTAAGGCCGCGGTCAGGCTTTCCTGTTGCAGCACCAGCAAACGCCCTGACAGCTGGGCCTCGAACCGCTTCGTGGTTTCCGCGTCGTATGTGGTCGCGCCGGGGGCTGACGAACTGGCGAGAAATTCCTCGAAGATCCGATGAGCCGCCGCAGTGTGTTCACGCAGGTCGGCGAGCACCTCGGCCGCTTCATGGCTCGAGAACGGCGCGTTCGCGAGCAGGCGGTCGAGGCGCGCAGATGCCTCCCGCTCCTGCACCTGAGCGCGGTCGGAGCGATGCAGGATGTACTCGAAGGTCACCAGCCGCAGATCGTTCAGTGCCCGTGCGATCTCCGCCGTCTGCCGACGCTGGTGGTCTGCGTCATGGACCTCGATGTTCGCCCACCCGATCGCCGCCGAGATCAACGCAATGGTGCCGAGCGCCGTTGCGGCAGCAAGCCAGCCCTTGGTGCGGATGTTCATGTGCGTCCACTCAATGTCAATGCACCACCGTCACACGTTCGGCCTTGACGTCCAGCAAGGCATCAAGATACAGGTTGGGAAGGAAGTTGGGCACCGCGCCCTTCGGCGCATAGCCGCGGGCCATCGCCCAGCGGGCTTCGTCTTCGATGGCGATCAATTGGGATTGCAGCAGCTCGACCTTGAAGTCGAGATCGGGCCAGCCGGTTTGCAAGGCCTTGGCGTCGATCTTGAGGCGTTCTGCGACAAGGGCCATCGCTTGTTGGGGTTTGTCGCGGCTGAACGCCTCGGCTTTCATCAGGGCGCGCACGAGCCGGCTCATCGCGGGCCGGTGCGCCTGCAGAAAGTCATGTCGCGCCACCACGACATGGGTGACCGCGTAGGCGTCGGCTCCGATGAACGAAACCGCGTTGGCACCCAGCGCCGTTTCGGCGCCGAAGCGGATCGGCTGCCAGGTCGATACGGCGTCGATCGCGCCGCGAGCCAGCTCCTTGGCCATCTGCCCAGGCGCCAGCTCGACGAACGTGATGGCGTCGGGTTGGATGCGGTGGCGGATCAGGAAGGCCCACAAGAAGTAGTCGCCACTGGTGCCCAGGGTCACGCCGACTTTCTTTCCCACCAGGTCCTGCACGCCCACGATGTTCCGGTCACGCCGCGCCACGATCGCCATCTCGGAAGAGACGCTGACCATGGTGGCAGCGACCGAGAAAGGTTCGCCGTTCAGCACGGCGATGACAAAAGGAACCTCGGCCGCGGCAGCCACGTCGACCTTGCGCTGCGCGAGCAAGTCCATGGCCGCCTTGCCGTGGCTCACCGGCACCAGGGTCGCATCGAGCCCTTCTTCGGCAAACAAGCCTTGTGCGGCAGCCAGGTGAAGCAATGCGGCATGAGGCGTTGAAGACACCGCGATGCTGATCTTCTCGAGTGGCACCGCCACGGCGCCGGCGCGGTTGGCATAACCCCACACCAACGCGGCCACGACCAGCAGCGCTACCACGGCAACGCCCAGGGCCGCGCGATAGCGTCCCGTCTTGCCGGCCGGTGCCAGAAGATTCATTTGTTCTTCTCCCTCGTACCGAGGTGGGCCAGGCGCACATGCTCCGCACCTGGGGACGCATCATGTGCGCGTCCGCCTCAATCCGTGACGCAAGCGTACGAGTGCCAAGCGCCTCTGGCAAGCGATGGATTCGGAGCTGAACAAGTGTGCAGAACAATCCCCTACTGGCGTCTTGGCTAAGTGGTGCCGCGCTGGCTTGCGCCTATGCTGCCGTGCGCAAGGAGGGTGGAACATTCGATGGAGTCGACCGACGTTCGGGCCCCGTTCTTGATCATGGCCCACCATCGATCCGGGTCGAACTTTCTGCACGATCTCCTGCAGGCGCATCCGGCGATCGAATGCATCAACGAGCCGCTCTCGATGCACACGCGGTTCTTCCGCCATTGCGACCTCGTGCAATGGTCCGACGCCGAATTCGACCCGCGCGTGCTTCACGTGGCGCTGGCCAAGCATCCGGGTCTTCGTGCTTACCTCGACGAACTCAAGGCCTACCTGCTCGAATCGAGCCGCACCCGCGTGGTCGGTTTCAAGGAGACGGCGCTGTTTGGAAAACTCGCGTGGCTGAAGGAGTTCATTCCTACGCTGAAGGTCATCTTCCTGACCCGCGAACCTCATGCGATCGTGTCCTCGGTCTTGCGCTGTGAGCTCGCCGATTTCTGGCGCTACCGCGATCTGGTGCCGCGCTTGTTCCAGGAGATCTGGCCCAACTACAGCGGCCGCCTCGACGACCCTGACCCGCAGGTGCGAGCCGCCGAGATCGCCGCGATGAGCGTCGTCGCGCGGTACGAGCTGGCCCGGCGCAGCCTGCACCTGTTCGACCACTGCGTGGTGTCGCTCGACGCGTTGATGCACACGCCAGAAGCTCCGCTGCGATCGATCACGGACCTCCTTCAGATCGACCCGCATGCGGACCAGTCTTCATTCCTGGCCGAGCGGCAGATCACCAGTCGTGGCGGCGCGTTTTCTTCGTTTCGGGCACCGGCCGAGGTGAGCGGCAATTGGCGGCGGCATCTGAATGACCGCCAGGTCGAAGCGATCGATGGGGTGCTGCGCGCGGCGCAGGGCGCCCCGGCGGATGCTGCGTTGGCAACAGAGCCGGGAGTCGCATGACATCTCCAAGCGTTCAGCAATACGTCGACGAGGCGGTGCGTTTCGTGCCTGATCGCGCCCGCCTGCACGACGCCCGGCCGATCAGGGTTGCTCGCAACCTGCTGACCTGCCGCATCGCGGTCGACATCTTGAACGAACTCGGTGTGCCGGGTGAGTCAGAAACCAGTTACCGCTACATCAACGTGCACAACCCTCGTTGCCCGCTGAGCTTCGACGAAAGCGGCCCGGGTTGGGGCTGCGTCGATGCCATCGCGGAGCACCCGGTCTGGGGCATCAACTGGGCAGGGGCCGCGCTCATGTGTAGCCACCTCGGTGCGCGGCTCCCGAGGGTCGGCGAGTGGGAGTGCCTGGCGTCGAACAACGACCCGGCAAGAATCTATCCGTGGGGTGATGCCGCCCCGGACCACACATTGGCCAACTATGACGAGYACTACGGCGGAACCAGCCCGGTCGGTCGCTTTGCGCCGTCCGACCTCGGGCTGTACGACCTCGCCGGCAACCTCAGCGAATGGTGCGCGGACCGCCCGTCTGGCCCGGGTGGGTCGTTCGAGCGAATCGTCAAGGGCGGCGCCTGGAGCAAGCATGCCGGCTACCTCGCGATCGGCTCCAGCCGCGGCAAATGGGAGCGGCTGGGCACGACGACGATCGGGCTGCGCCCGGTGTGGGACGACGGGACGTTGACGTGAAGCTCATCATCTTCGACCTCGACGACACCTTGGTCGACTTCGCGACGACGCGCCAGACGGCCTACCGCGAGATGTCTCTGTTTCTCGATGGCGAGGGCATCGACTCGAATGCATTCATCCGTGCCTGTACCGAGGTAGACAGACCCCTGTTCTCGTTGTTCGAACAAGGCCATCTGACGCGGCAGGAGTATCGGCTCAGGCGATTCTCGGACCCGTTCGGCGTGCTCGGCATGGAGCCACTGGAACACCTCGTGCTGCATCTCAACAAGCTGTTCATGGACTGCGTCAACGACAGGCCGCAGCTGTTCGACGACGTGAGGCCCGTGCTGGCGTCACTGCGCCAGCGAGGCGTTGCGACGGCAATCCTCACCAACGGGCCGGCCGATGGCCAGCGCCGCAAGCTCAAGGCCACCGGGCTCGACCAGGAGGTCGATCATGTCCAGATCGGCGAAGAGGTCGGCGTCAGCAAGCCGCTCGCGCTGGCGTTCCACAAGGTGGTCGAGCGGTTTTCAGTGGCAGCTGCCGACACCCTGATGGTGGGCGATTCGGCCGAACTGGACTATGACGCAGCCCGGGAGGCCGGGTTGACCGCCTTGCTGCTGGACCGCGGGTCGCGCCATCTGGGAGGCCACCGCAACCTGATCCGCAGCTTGGACGAACTGCTGCCTTCCTTGAAGCCTTGATCCAGGGCCTTTCACTCGCGCCTCGCGAGTTTGGGTTTTCCCGCAGCCTCAGGGCTTGTCTCTTGCTTGAACAAGCTCGCGCAGGCCACTTCGCCCAGCCCGTCTCACGGCTGACGCAGACTGTTCCGCGCTCGACGCGGGCGCTTCGTTCTGCGCGAACCCTAGGAGACATGGCTGCATGGACCGAAACGACGCGCTGCTGAGTGACTGGCGCGAACGCGCGCTGGCCCTGGAGGCCGAGGTGGGCAAGGCGGTGATCGGCCAGACGCGGGTGATCCGGCTCATCAACATGGCCGTGTTCGCGCGCGGCCACGTGCTGCTGCAGGGTGACGTGGGCGTCGGCAAGACCACGCTGCTGCGCGCCTTTGCGCAGGTGCTGGGCGGCGACTTCGCGCGCACCGAGGGCACCATCGACCTGATGCCCAACGACCTCATCTACTACACCTACATCAGCGCCGAGGGGCGGCCGGCGGTGGAGCAGGGGCCGTTGATCCGCCATGGCGAAGACCTGGCCATCTTCTTCTTCAACGAGATCAACCGTGCGCGCCCGCAGGTGCACTCGCTGCTGCTGCGGGTGATGGCCGAGCGCAGCGTGTCGGCCTTCAACCGCGAGTTCCGCTTTCCGCACCTGATCGTGTTTGCCGACCGCAACCGCGTCGAACGCGAAGAGACCTTCGAGATCTCGTCGGCCGCGCGCGACCGATTCATGATGGAGATCACCATCGACTCGCCCGCAAGCGACGAAGACCGCCGCGAGCTCATGTTCAACCCGCGCTACCACGACACCGACCGGCTGATGGAAGAGCTGGCACCGGCGATGGTGAATTACCAGGCGCTGAACGAGGTGGCCGAGGTGATCCAGCGCAGCGTGCAGGCCTCGCAGGCGCTGCAGAACTACGCGCTCGGCCTGTGGCGGGCAACCGCGGTGCCGGCCGACTACGGTGTCAAGCTCTCAGGGCTCGACACCGCGCAGCTGATGCTCGCCGGTGCCAGCCCGCGCGGCATGAGCTACCTGCTGCGCGCGGCGCGCGTGGCGGCGTGGCTCGAAGGCCGCAACTTCGTCACCCCTGAAGACGTGCAGTCGGTGTTCGTCGAGACCATCGCGCACCGGCTGTGCTACCAGCCGGTGTACGAGATGCGGCGGCAGGAGATCTCCGGCCCGCTGATGGGCGGCATCTTGAGCAGCGTGGCTGCGCCCTGACTCATGTTGGTTGAACGGCTTCCTTCGAGCCCGTGACACAGTGACCCAACCCACCACCGTCCCCGAGATCCACTACCGCATCGGCAGTGCAGCGCTCGGCCACTTTCCTGGCCACCACCGCAGCCGGCGTGGTGACAGCGGCTTCGAGTTCCGCGGCCATGCGTCTCTGCTCGATGCACCCGACCCGCGCCGGCTCGACCTGCACGCCAGCCTGCGCGACCCCTTCGGCCAATGGTCGGTGCGCATCTACAGCCAGCGCAAATCCATTCCCATTGCGGTGGTGGCCGACCTGTCGGCGTCGATGGGGTTTGCCGGTGCGCAGCACAAGCTGGGCGTGGTGGCGGACTTTGTCGACAGCCTCGCGTGGTCGGCTTGGCGCACCGGCGACAGCTTCGGCTTTGTCGCGTGCGACGAACACGTGCGTGACGACCTGCTGCTACCGCAGAGCCGATCGCGTGCCGCGGCCGGCGAGCTGACGCAGACGCTGCGCAGCCTGCAGCCCACGGGCCACTCCGCGCAGGGCTTGCGGCTGGCCCACCGCCACCTGTCGCAACGGCGTTCGCTGGTCTTTCTGCTGTCGGACTTTCACTTCGCGATGGACGAGGTGTCGGCCGTGCTCGCGAGCCTGGCCCACCACGACCTGGTGCCGGTGGTGCTGTGGGACCCGCAGGAGTTCAGCCTCAGCGCAGCGCGTGGATTGGCGCAGGTGCTCGACCCCGAGACAGGCCGCCAGCGGCTGGTGTGGTGGCGGCCCGCATTGCGCGAGCAATGGCGCGTGCAACTGGCGCAGCGCCGCGAAGCCTTGCTGCAGGTGTTTCGCACCCACCGGCTGAGCCCGCTGTTCGTCGAAGGCGCGTTCGATGCCGATGCCGTCACGAGGCACTTCCATGCGTGAACTGGTCCTTGCCCTGGCGTTAATGATGGGCAGCGGCCACGCGCCGGCGGCCGACGCGCCTGCCGACACGCTGCGTGCCATCACCATCGAGCCACGTGCCTTCGGCTACCACGTGGGTGACATCGTTGAGCGCGAGGTCATCGTCCATGCGCCTCGAGGCTTCGTGCTCGACGAGGCCTCGCTGCCGCGCCCCGGTGCGCGCGGCAAGGCGCTGGAGCTGCAGGCCGTGTTGCGACACACTGAATCCGAATCCGGCGGCACGCGCCATGAGCTGAAGCTCAGATACCAGGTGTTCATGTCGCCGACCGAGGTGCGCACACTCGAGATCGCCCCCTTCTCGTTGAGCTTCAAAGGCGACGGGCGCGACCAGGGCGTGCGCGTCGAGGCCTGGCCGGTGACGGTGTCGCCACTCGTGCCGACCGAGGTCTCGCCGCGCGAAGGCCTGGGCGAGTTGCGGCCCGACGCCGCACCGCCGCTCATCGACACGCGTTCGACGCAGACGCGCCTGCTGGCCTATGGCGTGGTGCTGCTGCTGTGCCTGGCCTACCTTGCGCAGGTGTACATCGCCATGCCGTGGTGGTCCAGCCGCAAAAGGCCGTTCGCCAACGCGTGGCGGCAGCTGAGCCACTTGCCTGCAGGCAGCCCGTCGGTGGAGTGGCGGGCCGCCTTCCAGCGGGTGCACGACGCATTGAACGAGACGGCCGGCGAGGTGGTGTTCGAGCATGGCATCGACCGGTTCGTTGCCGCGCAGCCGCGCTACGCCGGCCTGCGCGCCGACCTGCTGGCCTTCTTCGAGCAATCGCGCCGCGAGTTCTTTGCCGGCGGCCAACCAGCGGCCGATGGCGGGCGCTGGCTGGTCGAGTTCTGCCGCAAGTGCCGCGATGCCGAGCGGGGGGCCGCGTGATCCATTTCGACCACCCCTGGCTGCTGTGCCTGCTGCCGCTGGCGCTGCTGCCGCTGTGGGCGCGCGCCGACCACCCGGTGGTCAACGCCTGGGTGGCGCTGATGCCGCACGACCGCGCGTCCGACGCCTTACAGCGCCTGCTCAAGGGCGCGGCCGTGCTCGCGCTCGCGTTGCTGCTGCTGGCGATGGCTGGCCCGTATCGGCCCGAGTACACGGTGGAGCGCGTGGGCCAGGGCGCCGAGATCGTGGTCGTGCTCGACCGCAGCCGCAGCATGGACCAGGGCTTCGCCGGCGCGCGCATGAAGGCGGGGAGCGGCAACGCGCTCCGGCCGGAAGTGCTCGACTTCTATGCCAGGCAGCAGCAGGCGTCGTCGCGCGACAGCAAAGGCAAGGTCGCGCGGCGGCTGCTGTCGGAGTTTGCGTCGAGCCGGCCCGACGACCGCTTCGGCATGATCGTCTTCAGCACCTTGCCCATGCGCGTGCTCGAGTTCACTCAGAAGAACGAGGTGGTGCTGGCCGCCATCGCCGCCGGGGAGATCGGGCGGGGCCTGTCGGAGACCAACATCGGCCTCGCTCTGCTGGAGGCGCTTTCGTTCTTCGATGACCGGCCCTACACCGGCTCGCGCATCGTGATGCTGGTGTCCGACGGTGGTGACCACCTCGACGACGTGACCAAGGAGCGCATTGCCTTCGCAGCGCGCAAGCAGCGCACCGCCATCGACTGGTTCTACCTTCGCTCCGCCAACAGCCCCGGCCTGAACGCCGAGGCCGGCGACCCGCTCGGTGCGGCCGACACCGTGCCCGAGCACCAGCTGCACAAGTTCTTCCAGTCGCTGGGCACGCCGTACCGCGCCTACGAGGCCGACAACGACAAGGCCTTGCAGGCCGCCATCGAAGACGTGAACCGCCTCGAGAACCTGCCCATCACCTACCTCGACACCGTGCCGCGGCGCGACCTCTCGCCCTACGGCCACGCTGCTGCGCTGTTTTGCGTGCTGCTGCTGTTGAGCGCGCAGCTGCTGGAGATCAAGCGATGGGCCTAGCCACCAAGCGGCGCACGCGCATCGTGCTGGCGGTGCTGGCCATTGCGGCCTTGGCCACGGCCACAGACACCGTGCGTCTGTGGCGCCAGCACCAATGGAACGCGGCCATCACCGCGAACCCACCGGTGGGCGATGGCAACGGTGCGCCGGTGGAACTGAAGTTCGCACTGGCACATGCCCAAGCGGCCAGCGGCGCCACCGAAGCCGCCCTGAACCGCTACCGCGCACTGCAAAGCGACTCGGCGCTGGGGCAGGCGGCGCGCTACAACAGCGCCAACCTGCTGATGCGCCAGGCCATCGGCGTGCGCGCCACCTCGCAGCCCGGCCAGGCCATTCCGCTGCTCGAGCTGGCGAAAGAGAACTACCGCGAGGTGCTGCGCAACGACCCCGGGCAATGGGACGCGCGCTACAACCTCGAACGCGCGCAACGCTTGCTGCCCGACCCCGACGACACGCTGGCCGAGCCTGCCGACATCAAGCGTGACGCCGAGCGCGCCGTCACCACCATGCGCGGCTATTCACCGGGCATGCCGTGAGAGCTCTGGAATGGTTGCGCGCCTCGTGGCGCAGCCAGCGCGAACGCTGGCTGCTGGCGCTGGCGGCCGCAGCGCTCGCCGCCACGTTCCTCGGCCCCGGCGTGCGCATCGAGCGCAAGCTGTTCGAGCACGTGGTCGTGCTCGACATCACGCAGAGCATGAACGTGACCGACCAGACGCTCGACGGCAAGCCCGCATCACGCCTCGCCTTCGCCAAGTACGCGCTGCGCCAGAGCCTGCTCGAGCTGCCCTGCGGCTCCAAGGTCGGCTGGGCGGTGTTCACCGAGTACCGCTCGTTCCTGCTGACGGCGCCGGTGGAGGTGTGCGCCAACCTCAGCGAGCTGCGTTCGTCGCTCGCCCGCATCGACGGCCGCATGGCGTGGTCGGGCAACAGCGAGGTGGCCAAGGGTTTGCACAGCGGCCTCGGCATCGCGAGAGAGCTGCCCGGCAAACCTTCGCTCGTGTTCATCACCGACGGGCAAGAGGCGCCGCCGCTGAACCCGCAGTACCGCCCCGCCTTCGACGACAAGCCGGGCGAGGTGCCGGGACTCATCGTCGGCGTCGGCGACCTGCTGCCGTTCCCCATCCCCAAAACCGACCCCCTGGGCCGCCCGCTCGGTTTCTGGCGCTCCGACGAAGTCATGCAGACCGACGCCCGCAGCCAGGGCCGCGGCGCCAGCGTCGGCGGCGAAAAAATGGTGGACGACGGCGCCGCCCCCGCGGCCACCGGGCTTGGCGGCACGCCGGGGCGCGAACACCTCTCCGCTCTGCGAGAAGGTTATCTGCGCCTGCTCGCGAGCGAACGAGGGCTGAAGTTCCATCGGCTGCAAACGGCGGAAGGGCTGTCGGCCGAACTCTCGGCACCGACGCTCGCCAAGCCGGTGGTGGCGCGAGCCGACGGGCGCGTGGCGCTGGCGGCGCTGGCGTTCTTGTTGTTGCTGGCCCGCAGCGTGTGGCCCGGGATGGGGCGCGTTCGAGCGGTTTGGTCTGCGCGTCGTCACAAGAAAACTGCCGTTTAGCGGGTGTGCGGGCCACGGCCTGCGATCGAGTCGAGGTCGAGCTGAATGTCTTGCGCCGAGGTTGAATTCCGCTCTCGGCCAGATGCGGGTATAGAGGGGCGACAGCTTTGCGGCCGTCTACCGCCGCGGTCTCCAGGCGCTGGATCGGGCAGCCCGCGAATCAAGGGGCTGCGCACGCCGCCGCCACTCACCTTGAGCACGTAGGTGAAGAGCATGGTTTAGCAAGTGCTTCGCGAATGCGTACCGCGGCGCGTTTGGCGTCGCCGCCTTGTTGATGCCGGCAGCGGCCCTGGCGGCCTCGCTCAAGTCAAACGTCGGGCGTCGCCGGCAGTTCGTTGAATAGAGCATCATAGAAGCCTATATCCATCAACCATTCTCTGGAGACAATGCAAGTGGCAAAGCTGGTTACCTCAGAAAAGACTCTCAACCTTTTCCCTATCGACTATCCGTTTGAGACCCTTTTTTCTCGTATCCAGACAAAGCCTCCGAAGCTGAAGCTCGACCCCGAGTTTCAACGCAAGTACAAGTGGGACAAAGAGGGCTGGGAGCGCGCATCGCGGTTTATCGAGTCATGTCTCATGAGGATCCCTTTGCCGGCCTGCTACTTCGCTGAGAAAGAGGACGGCACACACTTCGTGATCGATGGCGTACAGCGCCTTACGACGATTCAAAAGTTCTTCAAGGACGAGTTCGCCCTTGAGGGAATGAGTGCATTCAAAGAGTTGGAAGGAAAGAAGTTCTCCGAGTTAGGGGCCTATCGTTCCGAACTTGAAGCTACGACTATCCGTTGCATCGTTCTCAGGAAGGAGAACCCTCCCAATCTAGTACAGGAGATATTTTCTCGACTGAATCAAGGCGCTGTTCGACTTTCAGATCAGGAGATTCGGCATGCAATCTATCCCGGGGCTTTGAACGACCTTTTAATCGAATTGGCAAAGAACAAGGCCATCTCTGAGTTCGGAAATACACAGAAGGATTCCAGAGAAGGCGAAGAACTCGTACTTCGATTCTTTGCCTTGCAAGACGATCTCGAAAGTTACGAAGGGCGGCTCTCGAAGTTCCTGGATGTCTACATGCGCGAGAACGCGAGTACGTCCCAAGCGAAGATAAAGAAGCTCCGCAGTCTCTTTACTTCTACGCTCGCGGTCTGTGAGCAGATTTTTGGAGATAGTGTGTTCGCAGATACCACGAAGGACAAGCCAAGGCAGAGCATTGTTCACTATGACTTGTTGATGAGTAGCATGGCGTCGCTCAAGAGGACGACCATCACCGGCAAGGAAGAAAAGATCAGAAAGGCCTTCGAGAAGCTTTGCAAGAATGCCGAGTTTCAGAGGACTTTGTCGGGTGGAATTCAGAACAAGTCATCGATCTTGAAGCGCCGCGAGCTGTGGCAAAAGCTGGTCACGCCGATTCTCGCTTCATGAGTGCACGAGTCGCGTCTGCAGCGCAGACATACAAGCTCGGCCTCACCGAACTCGAGGCGATGGTGCATGCCACTGAGCAGGAGGTCGTGGGCGGAAGCGGCAGTTCTCCCATCCTCACGGACAACATAAATTTCTTTACTAAGTCGTTCTTGATCTCCTTGTGTGCTCACCTGGAGATGTGCATCAAAGAGATCGTCTTTGCTATTGCTGAAGATATTGAGGAACGAACTCGAGCAGCCTCCATTCCAGCCGCTCTCATCGAGTGGAGGTACAACACGAAGAAGAAGAACGACGGGGCACCGCAGGGTGTTCGGCTAGAGATTGGCATGACACGAAAGGAAGTCGATGATCTCGTGTCCGGGAACGTCTATCGCACGAAGGACGCTCTGGCCTACGTCGGGGTTGACCTAACAAGCGATAAGGCGACTTGGGAGGGGTGGAAGGACCTGATCCAAACCATCGTCACTCGGCGCAACAATGTGGTTCATCACAACGACGACGCGTCCGATCTATCGCTCGGCGACATCCGGCAGTACATCGTCTCTGCTCGGGGGTACATTGATTTCATTGTCGATGCTTGCAACCGACTCGCATGACGCACCAAGGTTGGCATGAAGTGGCCTGCGACGCCTGACCCACCCTACCAGCGGACCGCCTTCGGCGGCCGCTGAAGTTAAGCGTTGAACGTCAGCTTTTTGCCGGCGAAATCGCAGAGGCGGAGTTACGCAGTGGGTCGGATAGCTGTCAGCGGTCAGGCCTGACGCGAACGGCAGCCTTGCAAAGTCATTGGCCACCGCCCGACGCACTTCCGCTCCTGGCCTCCTGTGAGTTGACATCGCCGCCCGGAAGCCGCCTGTCGTCGCGCGCAACGGTTCCCGTTGAAGGCGCATCTGTTGACGCGCGTCGAGGCATGCGGGTAGGGCGAGAATCACTGTCTGAACTGCCCCTGGTCGGCTAGACAGCCTGTCCCTCCCGTCCCTCTCCTCTCTACAGCTGGTGCCGCCAGACTGCTCATGACCGACGCTCAATACATGACCTTGCCGCAGTGGCCCAACGCTTATCCGGCCAGTGGCGCCAGCGCCACCCTGAAACTCCTCAACGAGGATTTCATCGTGACGGAAATGCCGCTGCAGCTGCCCTCCGGTGAGGGCGAACACATCTGGCTGGACGTCGAAAAGAACGGTGCCAACACCGCCTTCGTTGCCCAGCAGCTGGCCGAGGCCGCCAGCGTGCAGGAAAGGGACGTGGGCTATGCCGGCCTCAAGGACCGCTACGCCATCACACGTCAGTGGTTCAGCATCTACTTGCCCAAGGGTGAGACACCCGACCTGACCCTGCTTCAGCACCCGGAATTCAAGGTACTGAGTCAGAGCCGCCACGTGAAAAAGCTGCGCCGCGGTGATCTGCAGGGCAACCGATTCCGCATCGTGCTGCGTGACGTGACCGGCGACCGCGACGCCATCGAGGCCAGTCTCAAGGCCGTTGCGTCACATGGCGTGCCCAACTATTTTGGCGCTCAGCGTTTCGGCTTTGAGGGCGGCAACGTCGAGCAGGGCAGGGCCATGCTGGCGCGCGAAATCCGTGTGCGCAATCCGAAGAAGAAGGGCATCTATCTGTCGGCGGTGCGCTCCTTCGTCTTCAATGAAGTGCTGGGGCTGCGAATTCAGCAGGGAATCTGGGGCAAGACCCTGCCCGGTGACGTGATGGACGAGGCGGGCCGGCCCACCGGACCGCTCTGGGGACGGGGCCGCGTCATCACCACCGATCAAGCGCAGGCCCTGGAAAACGGCGTGGCTGAACGTCACGCCACCTTGTGCGACGGCATGGAACACGCCGGTCTGGATCAGGAGCGCCGCGCCCTGGTGGCGAGCCCGGCGGAGATGTCATGGGAATGGCCGCAGGCCGATCAACTGGTGCTCACGTTCTCTTTGCCCGCCGGGAATTACGCCACTTCCGTTCTGAACGAAATTCTCAGCACCACTGAGCCTGACCGGCACACAGAGAACGAGTCTGCGGCTGTCGAATGAGGTGCCCTCACCTCACCCCGTGAGAATGGGCCGCATCGTCTCGATCTCTTCGACGATGAAATCGAAGAACGCCGAGATGCGCGGCGTGTGCCGCAGCGCCGGTGTCGTCAGGATGCGCCAGATGCGCGCCAGCTCGGGAATCGGGCCGAGGACGCGCACGAGGTCGGGTTCTGCGTCACCCAGCGACATGGGCAGCGGTGCCACGCCGATGCCTGCCTTGGCCGAGTAGATGAGCCCGAGCACGCTGCTGCTGCGTGCCATCAGCGGTGTGTCCGGGGCCACCTCTCGCAGCCACTGGGATGCGCGGTGCTTGGCCATGGTGTCGTCGAAGCCGACGAGTGCGTGGTGCTTCAGGTCTGCGACGTCTTGCGGCTGGCCATGGCGTTCGACGTAGCTGCGGCTGGCGTACACGGCCCAGATCGAGTCGGCGATCTTGCGCCCGATGAGCTCACCGTCTTCGGTGTTGCCGGAGCGCAGGGCGACGTCTGCATCGCCTTTCATGAGGTCGAGGTACTTGTCGCTCATCACGAACTGCACGCGCCAGTTCGGATAGCGCGCGTGAAACTTGTCGAACAGCGAGGTCTGCGTGATTCGATTGACGATGGGCTCGGGGCAGGTCATGCGTATCACGCCCTCGGCCCGCGCAGCTGCGGATTTCAGGTGCTCTTCGAATGCTGCCACCGACTGTTCGACGCGTTCGGCATACGGCAGCATCTCGCGCCCGAAATCGGTCAGCTTGTAGCCACTGGGGTGCCGCTCGACGAGCGGCTGCTCGAGCCGTCGCTCCAGTTCGGCGAGACGCCGTTGCACGGTTGATTGATCGACCCCGAGGGCGCGGCCCGCGGCCAGCGTGCTGCCATGGCGCGCGACCGCCAGCAGGTGCTTCAAGTCGTCCCAGTCGAACATGCGGGCGCCTTCAGGTTGGAGATTCGGGTCTGCAACTGTCAGCACCTGCGGACGTGGCCAACAGGTCTGCGCAGCGAGCCGCGGGGTATGCATTGTTGCGGCCCCATTCTGCATCTTTGCGGGTTACGCCCGGCGCTGCCACCGCATACGCTGGAGACATGAATGCAAGCACCTCCGCCGACCCTCAGCCGTTCAAGACAGCGATGCGCGCCCAGTGGGACGCCTGCGCATCGGGCTGGGACGCCCACACCGCCGACATCCGTGCCTGGCTTCGCATGCCGACTGAAGCGATGTTCGCGATGGCCGGCGTGGCGCCCGGTACGCGCGTGCTCGATGTGGCGGCAGGCGCCGGCGACCAGACCGCGTCGCTCGCACAGCGAGTCGGCCCGACTGGTCGTGTGCTCGCGACCGATCTCTCGCCCGCGATCCTGGCTTTTGCGCGGGCACGAGCCGAAGACGCCGGCTTGTCGAACGTCGACACCCTGGCGACCGATGGCGAGGCTCTGGGGGTCGCACCCGCATCGTTCGACGCGGCGATCTGCCGGCTTGGCCTGATGTTCTTCCCACAGCCGCTGAAGGGCTTGCGAGAGATACATCGGGCGCTGCGACCGGGTGGCGGGCTCTGCACGATGGTGTTCTCGCGGCCCGAGAAGAACCCGTGCCTCACGATCCTCATGTCGACGGCCCTCAAGCATGCCGGCCTGCCGGCGCGCGACCCGTTCGTGCCGGGCGGCTTGATGAGCCTGGGGAAGCCGGGGCACATGGAAGCGCTTTTCAACGAGGCCGGGTTTCGGGACGTTGCCACGACGGCCGTCGATGCAAGCTTCCACATGCCGTCGGTGGACGACTACCTCTCCTTCGTCCGCAGTGCGGGGGGCCCCATCCTTCAAGTCCTCGGTCGTCTGGACCCTGCCTCGGCAGAGGACGCGTGGGCCGAGATCAGAGAACGGCTGAGCGCTTTCAACACCGCCAGCGGCTGGGAAGGGCCCAACGAGTTGCTGTTGACGGCAGGGCGCCGAGCCAAGGAGATGCCGTGAGCCACATGCCGAACGACAGGGCACAAGCGCAGCGGCGTCGATTCCTGCGAGCCGCAGCTGCGTTGCCGGCCGCGTGCGCGGCGTTCTCATTGGTGAGCCCCTGCGAGGCTGCAGACGGTCCGATGCGCATTCTCTGCAGCGGCCCGCCCGGCAGCATTCCCGACTTCATCGCGCGTGCCATCGGCGAGCAGCTTCTGCCTGTGCTTGGTCAACGCGTCGTCGTGGACAACCGCGCTGGGGCGGCCGGTCAGCTCAGCGTGAGCGCGTTGAAAGCCGCACCGGCCGATGGATCAACCTTGCTGCTGGCGCAGGGCGCGGTCGCGACGGTCTATCCATTCCTCTACTCCAAGCTCTCGTACGACCCGGCCGTCGATCTGCAGCCGGTGTCACTGGGGGGCGAGATGCCGCTCGCGCTCGCGGTCGGCCCGGCCGTGCCGCCGGAGGTCACGACGATCGCCGATTTCCTCGCCTGGGGCCGGCGGCATCCCACCGAGTTCAACGTCGGTTCGCCCGGCACCGGCACCTTGCCTCACCTGTTGGAGGCGATGCTGTTTCGCGAGGCCGGCCTCGCGTGGCAGCACGTCGCTTATTCGGGCGGCCCACCTGCGGTGAACGATTTGCTCGGTGGCCAGCTTGCGGCACTGGCTTTGCCGGAGGGGCTGCTCCGGCAGCATCACGTTACGCGCCGCGTGCGGGTGCTCGCCACCTCAGGCGCAGGCCGGAGCACCTACCTTCCCGAGGTACCGACGTTCGTCGAGCAGGGACATCCGGCGCTCGTCGTCAAGGAATGGTTCGCCTTCTTCGCGCCGGGCCGCGTGCCGGGCAACATCGTCGCGAAGACGTCTGCCGCCTTGGGCGAAGCGATCGCGCGACCCGAGGTGTCCTTCGCGTTTGCGCAGGCCGGCATGACGCCCGCGTCGAGCTCGCCTTCCGATCTCGCGGCGCGAATCGCGAATGAACAGCGCTACTGGCAGCCCGTGCTGCGCACGATCGGCGTTCGCGTCGATTGACTGTGCTCAGCTCGCGGATCAGAGGTCCCGTTCCTCCACCAGCATCGATTGCAGCCAGAGCTTCAGGCGCAGCCACCAACCGCTGTCGGGCTCGTCGATGGTGGCGCTGATCTCGCCTTGCTCATCGAGGTGGGTCCATTCGATGGTCTGGTCGTCGGGCTTCAGGCGAAGCTTGTAGACGCTTGCGAAGTGGTCGCCGTCGATCCTGTCGCTGATCGCCTCGGCCAGCACGGCGCTGTCGATGACGACGCCCATCTCGGTGTTGCCCACCGCCGAGCGGCCGTCGAGATTGGCCGAGCCGACCAGCAGGCGTTGGCGGTCGACGACCGACACTTTGGCATGCAGGCGCGGAATGGACCGCCCGAAGTCGCCGAAGCGCCGCACGCGGCGGGTTTGCGTGGGGCTGATCTCGTACACCTCCACGCCCAGGCGCAGCATCTCCACCCGGTAGGCCGCGTAGCGCTCGTGCACCAGCGGCTCGTCGGTGGACCCCAACGAGTTGGTGAAGAGCCTGAGGCGAACGCCGTTCGCGCGGGCCGTTCGGATCAGCGGCATGCCGACCGTGCCGGGCACGAAATAGGGCGAGACCATCATCACTTCCTGGTTCGCGGCAGTGAGTGCGTCCAGCAGCCCGCTCACTGCCCGCGTCGGCACCATGGCAAGCGTCTTTTCGCTGGCCTTCTCGGGTGGGTCGGCATGCACTTGCGCGGTGGCATACGACATCATCAGCTGGCCTTCGCTCAGCTGAGCCCCGATCGTCGACTGGCCGAATATGTCGGTCGGCTCTTGCGGAGCGGTGACGCGCGCATCTTCCACCGCGCGGTCGAAGTGCTCGCGGGCCACTGCCGCATCGGCGGGTTTGCCCAGCGCGCTCTGCACGGGCCACGCGAGTTCGCTGTTCCAGTAGAGGTCGAACGCGGACGACAAGTCGGTCACCACGCGGCCGGTGGAAATGACGTCCAGGTCGATGAAGTTGGCGTCGCGGTTCTTCATGAAGTATTCGTCGGCGATGTTGCGCCCGCCATAGATGGCCACCGCGTTGTCGGCCACGAACAGCTTGTTGTGCATGCGGTGGTTGTAGAGCTGGAAGTCGCCCGGCGACAGCACCAGCCGGACCACCGGCGCACCGCGGCGCAAGGGCATCGGGTTGAACAGTCGCACCTCGACGTTCGGGAAGGACGCCAGCCCGATCAGCAGGTCATCGATCTCTGCAGCGTAGAAATCGTCGACCAGCAGGCGGACGCGCACGCCGCGCAGGGCGGCATCGCGCAGTTCTCGCAGCAGCGTGCGGCCGGCGTCGTCGCGATGGACGTAGTAGTACTGCAGGTCCAGCGACTGCTCAGCCCGGCGCGCCAGGGCCACGCGTGCGTCGAAGGCAAACTCGCCGACCGGCAGCAGCCGAAAGCCCGAAGGTTGGACCTCATCCGGCGGCCGGCTCGACGCCGCCACCCGCGCCAGTGCCGTGGTCGCGACGTCGGTGGCCGTGAAGGCACGCGAGGCGGGCACCTCGCCACGCGGCGGCAAGGAGCTGCAGGCGACCAGCAGCGCGGCAAGCGCAATGAGGATGAGGTGCCGTGCGAGGCGCATCGATGCAGGTCCGTTGTGGCGGGACGGCCTGCATTCTCCGTCTTCAGGTCACTCCGGCTCGATGCCGGAGTCCTTGATCGTCTTCGACCAGCGTGCGAGTTCGCTCTCGAAGAATTTCTTGTGCCCGGCTGGAGAAATCCGCGAGTCGGCCGCCACCTTGATGCCCAGCGCTTCCTGCCGCTTGATCAATTCGGGGTCTTTGAGCGCCACCCGCAGCGCGGCGTTGATCTTCTCGATGACCGCAGGCGGTGTTCCGCGCGGCGCGTACAGGCCGTGCCAGACCGAGAAGCTGAAGCCGGGCAGGCCTGCCTCCGCGAGGGTGGGCACCTCCGCGAGCGCCGGCACCGTCATGCGCTGAGGGCTCGTCACCCCAAAGGCCTTCACCTTCTTGGCTTCGATCTGCGGCGTGCTGTTGGTGGCCTGTTCGCACATGAGATCGACCTGGCCGCCCAGCAGATCGTTCATCGCCGGCCCGGTCCCTTTGTAGGGGACGAACACCATGTCGCTCTTGAGCGCTGTCTGCAGCATGAGGCTGCACAGGTGCGAGGCAGATCCGATGCCGGCGTTTGCGAGGTTGATCTTCCCCTTGTTGTCTTCGATGTACTTTCGAAGGTCAGCGAATGTGGTTGCGGGCAGGGTCGGTCTGCCGATCAGCGTGGACGGTGCTTCGTTGATCAGGCCGAGAAACTCGAGGTCCTCGGTTTTGTAGCCGAGCTTCTTGTACAGCGCTGGGGCGGTGGCCAAGCCGATGTGGTGAACGAGCAGCGTGTAGCCGTCTGCCGTTGATCGCAGGACGCGCGCCGTGCCGAGGGTGCCGCCGGCACCCGCCGTGTTGTCCACGATCACCGACTGTCCGAGTGGCTTGCCAAGGGCTTCGGCCAGATCACGAGCGATCTTGTCGCTGGGCCCACCCGCTGAGAACGGAACGACCAGCACCACGGTCTTTTCCGGGTAGGCCGCGTGCGCCGCTGCGGATGCGATCACGCAGCAGGCAAGCAGCATCCGGACGCTTTGCAGCATGGCTCGCTTGGGGAATGTCATGGTCTTGTCTCCTTGTTGTTCGGCAGAGCGTCAGGCCGACAGGGCCTGCATCTCGCGGAAGAGGTCGGCCTTGCCTTCGAAGCCGATGCCCGGCAGGTCGGGCAAGGTCACGAAGCTGTTCTCGACCTTCACGCCGTCCGGGAAGCCGCCAAAGGGTTGGAACAGATCGGGGTAGCTTTCGTTGCCGCCCAAACCCAGGCCGGCCGCGATGTTCAGCGACATCTGGTGGCCGCCGTGCGGGATGCAGCGGGTGGCCGACCAACCGTGTTCCTTCAGCATGTCGAGCGTGCGCAGGTACTCGACCAGGCCGTAGCTCAGCGCGCAATCGAACTGCAGGTAGTCGCGGTCCGGGCGCATGCCACCGTAGCGGATCAAGTTGCGGGCGTCCTGCATGGAGAACAAGTCTTCGCCGGTGGCCATCGGGTTCTTGTAGTAGTTGCGCAGCGTCGCCTGGAGCTCGAAGTCGAGAGGGTCGCCCGGCTCTTCGTACCAGAACAGGTCGTACTGCGAGAGCGCCTTGGCGTACTGGATCGCGGTGTCGAGGTCGAAGCGCCCGTTCGCATCGACGCACAGTTTCTGGCCATCACCGAGCACGCTCAGGATCGAATCGATGCGGCGCAGGTCTTCGTCCAGTGACGCGCCACCGATCTTCTTCTTGACGACCGTGTAGCCGCGGTCGATGTAGCTGCGCATCTCGTCCTTGAGCTTGCCGTGATCCTGACCTGGGTAGTAGTACCCGCCGGCGGCGTAGACGAAGATCTTGCGATTGGGCTTGCCGTCGCCGTATCGGTCGGCCAGCAGCTGGAACAGTGGCTTGCCTTCGATCTTGGCGACCGCGTCCCAGACGGCCATGTCGATGGTGCCGATGGCGACCGAGCGCTCCCCGTGCCCACCCGGCTTCTCGTTGGTGAACATCGTGGCCCAGATCTTGTGCGGGTCCAGGTTCTTGCCGTCATCGGACACGAGTGACTCGGGCTTTGCTTCCGTGATGCGCGGAATGAAGCGCTCGCGCATCAGCTTGCCCTGGCCGTAGCGGCCGTTCGAATTGAAGCCATAGCCCACCACAGGCTTACCATTGCGGACCACGTCGGTGATCACTGCCACCAGGCTCAACGTCATCTTGCTGAAGTCGATGTAGGCGTTGCGAATGGGAGAGCTGATGGGAATGGTTTTCTCGCGGATTTCAACGATCTTCATGGTGGCTTGTCTTGCTGTGGGAGTGGACGACGAAGTGAATAATCGTCGGCACCGGCTCGCAACGCCAATGCTCATTTTTTTGTCTTTGATGCCCTGAAAGCACCGCCCCAGATGTCGATGAACCTCTCATGGCTCGAAGACTTCATGGCCCTTGTTGCCAGCGGGAACTTCTCTCGGGCAGCCGAAGAGCGGCACATGACGCAACCTGCTTTCAGCCGTCGGATTCGCGCGCTGGAAGAATGGCTGGGGACCGACCTGTTCGACCGCAGCAGTCAGCCGGCCAGGCTGACCCCGGCGGGCGAATGGTTCAGGGACGCCGCGCACGATCTGATGGCCCGTGTGGCGCGCATACCGGGCGAAGCGAAGGCGGTGGCAGAGACGCACTCCACGACACTGCGATTCGCGGCAACGCATGCGTTGTCGTTCACTTTCCTGACCGGCTGGTTGCACGGACTGGAGGCGCGAACGGCGATCGGCCCGATCACCCTGGTCTCCGATGTGCTGGCGCGCTGTGAGGCGCTGCTCCTCCAGAGCCAGGTCCAGTTCGTGCTGAGCCACGCGCATCCCGAGTCGTCCAGTGAGCTGATGGCGCAGGCGTTCCCGTCTGTGCGGATCGGGAGCGACCAGCTCATTCCCGTGTCGATCCCCGATTCGGTGGGACAGCCGCGCTACCAGCTTGCGCGTGCCACGGCGGCCTCTCCCATAGCGCTGCTCAGCTACAGCCCGGAGTCAGGCCTCGGTCGCATCTTGCGAGAGGTGCGTGGCGCAGCACTCGAGCGCGACCATGTCCACAGCGTTTTCACGGCGCACCTGGCGTCGGTCTTGCGGACCATGGCGCTGGATGGCCGAGGCCTCGCCTGGCTGCCGCAGTCTTTGATCTCAGAAGACCTCGCGACGGGCCGACTGGTCGCAGCGGCCGCGAAGGAATGGGTCATCGAACTGGAGATTCGGCTGTTCCGCGACAAGGTGCCGCTCGGCAAGGCTGCGGAGGATTTCTGGAAGGTGGTCAGCGCCGGCACAGGCGCGTCCTAGCGACAGGTGGCCGGGGGTATGCGGTCCCGGGGGTGCCGGGCGGCCATGGCTCGTCACCGCGACCGTGCAATCCGTCGCACTGGCATCGTCCAGCCCTCTCAAAAGTTGCGCGCGGGACGGTAGGCTCGCCGGCTTGACCTCCCATCTCTGCTCACGTTCATGACCGTTGTGCTGCGTCGTCTTGCCTTGCTGTGCCTTGCGTTCCTGCTATGCGGGGCCGGCGCCGCCAACGCCGCACAGCCCGACCTGGCGCAGGCCACGCTGAAGGCGACGCTCATCGCGGCCGACCTGCCAGCGGACACCTTGCCGCCGCCGGTATCCGCTGGCGGCGACGGGCCACCGCTGTGGGAGGCCGAGGGCGCGCGCGTGCAGAGAATGCTGCCGTACCGCGACCAGGGCAGCTGGCTGCGCATCACGCCTGGCGCGCTGCCACCCCGCGCGCTGCTGGTCGTCGAGGGCCAGGTGGCAGGGCCGGTGCAACTCGTGCTGCCAGGCGGCACGCGCATCGAGCGCTCCAAGCTGCGTCCGTCAGAACGCGACGGCTCCGCGATCGCGCTGGTCTTCCCGCTGCCGGCATCGCTCGAGCCCGGCGCGCCGTTGCTGCTGCACCTGGCGCACGGCCACCGTGTCAACGTCGACTTCTCCATCGTCGCCGGAGAAGCATGGCGAGAGTACGAGAAGACGCGCCTGATCGTGTCGGCCGCGATGTATGCCTCGCTCATCGCCTTCGCGGTGATCGCCGGTTGCTACTGGGCCGCACTGCGCGAGCGCATGTTTGCCGACTACACCTGCTACCTGCTGAGCCTGATCCTCTTCATGACCGCCAGCGCCGGGCTGCTCTATGCCGCGCCGGGGGGTGAGTGGCTCGGGCGCCTCGGCATCCACGGGCAGTGGGCCGCGGCCACGGCGGCGATCGGCTTCGCCGTTGGTTTCGCGCGCGACTTCCTCGACATCGGGCGTCATGCGCCGCGTCTGCTTTCGGTGACGGATCGCCTGCGCACCGCCTTGCTGGTCTGCGCAGTCGTGATCGCGGTATGGCCGTGGCCGGCAAGCCGGTTCGGCATGGTGATCGTGGCGGTGCTGCTGGCGGTCAACCTGCTGATGATCGGCCTTGGCGTGCGTGCGGCGCTGGCCCGCGATCGCTACGGCTACTACTTTCTGGCCGGCTGGGTTCCGTTGACCCTTGCCACGTCCATGCGCAGCATGCAGGCAGCGGGCTTGGTCGAGATCGCGGCCAACGACGTGTACCTGTACGCACTCGGTGCGGTGTGGGAAGCGTTGGCCCTGACGCTCGGTATCGCGGACCGCGTGCTCGGCTTCCGCCGCGAGCGCGACGTCGCACGAAAGATGGCCGAAGAAGACATGCTGACCGGCGTGCAAAGCCGGCGCGCGATCGAGATGCAACTGCGCGCGCTCGCAAGCGAGGCCCGCGCCGGCGGCAGCGGGCTGGGCGTGCTCTTCGTCGACATCGACCACTTCAAGTCGATCAACGACCGATTCGGCCACGGCATCGGCGATGCCTGCCTGGCCGCGGTCGCGAAACGGCTGCAGGCCGAACTGCGCGATGGCGACCATCTGGGGCGCTGGGGCGGTGAGGAGTTCGTGGCCCTGCTGCCCGGCGCCAACCTCGACAACGCCCACCACACCTCGGAACGCATCCTGCGTGCCGTGTCGGATGACGCGGTGAAGATCGCAAGCGGTGAGGTGTCGATCACCGTGAGCATCGGCATCGCCGTGCTGGACCCCCTGCACGACGACATGCACAGCCTGCTGCACCGAGCCGACTCGGCTCTTTACCGCGCCAAGGCCAACGGACGCAACCGTGTCGAACGCGACCCGGGGCTCGCGGCGGTGCCGGCGGCTGCTCACTGAAGCGGCTTGCTCGGCGTCGCGTTTGGCTGACTTGTTGAGTTGAAACTGTCCGGGGGGCGTTGGGTCGATGCTCGGATAGTCTTTACAGCGTCGAAAGCAAGCCATGCTGTTTGACTGCTAGCGGACCAGCAGCGGGCCGAAACACCTTTCCTAGGTGGCGCATCGGTAAGATGAAATCAGCTTTCTCCTATTGTTGATTTGGACTCGAGATGGCATTGCCACAGACCGAAGATGAAATGCAGGCGCTCCTGACCGGTGCGCTGGCCAAGGCCTTTGCGCCGCTCGGCTTTACCCGTGTGGCCCTCGACCCGCGAGGAGACGCTTGGGACTCCTTGCTGCACAAGGGCACGCTCGGCACGCAGTACATGCGCCCCTTCGTCTGGCAGCGCGACGACGGCATCGGCTATACGTGTGACATCTGGCTGGAAATCCGTGATATGCGGGTCGAGCAGGTGATTCGTCGGTTCACGCCGAACGAAGCCAACAGGCCGACGGCCACGCTGAAGTTCTCAAGTTTTGTCAGCGAGAGCGACTTGCGGGTAGACAGCCCTTCAGGGTTGAAGACCTTTGTCACCAAGGCGCGTGAGCTGTTTGCCGAGTTGGTATCGAAAGCGGCGGACATGGCGCAGCTCGATGCGCTGGTCAATGGAGAGCGAGAGGAAGTGGACTTCTTGTTGATGCTCCAAAGCTACGCGCCCTTTGTCATCGCTTACCTCGGCCGCAACCCGCGTTTCGACGATATGGTCATTCGCGGTGACAAGCGCATTAGCTCCGACCCCGATAACCCTGTCTCCGATCTCCTGCGGATAGCCGTGTACTTGCGCACGAGAGTGAAGGTGGAGTAGCAACGGCATCACGCTGATCTGCGTACGGATTTTCAATCTGGTGACCCGTCTGCAACTCGATCCCAAAGGAGATGGGTGATTGATACCATTCTTCAGAGCCGCAGAAAGGGGACCAGATGAGCTTCGGGGGAGCGTTTTACGCAATTACTGATTCGCAACTTAAGCGAATACTCGACAGATCCATCGATGGCGAGGCCTTCATAAAGGGCCGCACCGCAGAAGCGCCGATGGAGCGCTTTTCTGGAGGCGAAGCTGTGTGGTACGAACTGACCAAGCTACTTGGACCAGAAGACGGGTGCGGAGCGACAGGTACCGAGGTCATACCGGAAGGAGGCGCCTATTCATACGCGAATGAGGTAGCGCGCATCTCGGATCAGCTCACCATGCTGAACAAACGCGAGCTACAGCGCCGTTACGCTGAATTGGAGACGACGTTCCGGTTCGAAGAGGTCTACGCGGCGATAGTTGGTTTGCTGTCGTTCTATCGGCGCTCCTCCAAGGCTGGTTTGGCAATTCTTTTCAACATTGGCTAGAGCGCATTCGTTGAGGTTGAAGTCCAACCTTGAAATGCAGACCCAGCGATCTCCTTGCGTCCAATTGCCCGGCGATCGCTTTTTGCCCGCGAGATTCGCGGTCTGCACGTCAGCTGAGAGCCTGAAGCGGGCGGCCAGGCGACCGTTGGCTACACCAACATCGCCGCATTTGCTTGAACCACCTCCGCGATCAGATCGGCCATCAGCCTGACACGCGCAGAGCGGCGCACATCGGGATGAATGACGCTCCAGATCTCGCGCAGGACTGGCCGGCCTTCACCGGGTACTTCGACCAGCCCGCTGTCGGCGTGTGCCAGGAAGCTCGGCAGCATGGCAAGCCCCAGACCGCCTCGACACGCTTGATGCAGTGCGCCGAGATCGTTGCTTCGCAGGACGAAAGGCCGCGCACCGGCGATGTCGGCGAGCAGCCGCTGATGGGGCACATCGCCCAGCGGTTCGCCATAGCCGAGAAAGCGCCAGTCCGCTTCGGGCCGCGTCAACCAAACCGGTGAGGCATAGAGCCGAAAGCTCAGTTCGCCAAGCCTGCGCGTGGCGAGCCCTGGTTCGTCCGGGCGCATGAAGCGAAGCGCAAGGTCGGCCTCCTGGCGGTGCAGATTGGCGGTGCGCACTTCTCCGACAACATCGAGCGTGATGCCCGGCCACCGGTCTGCCTGGCCGGCCAGTTGGGGGACCAGAAAGTGGCTGGCGAACGCCGGCGGGGCAGACACGCGCACGGTGCCCTGCATGTTCGTCGCGGCGATCGCGGCACGGCCGAAGGCCAGGGCTTCGTTCTCCAGTCGTTCGGCGGGCGCGAGCAAAGCCTCGCCTTCGTTCGTCAATGCCCAACTGCGCGGCATGCGGTCGAACAGGCGCACACCGATGCGCGCCTCGAGCGCGGCCACCCGGCGTGCGACCGTCGAATGTTCAACGTTCAACCTGCGCGCCGCACCCGACAGGCTGCCTTCACGCGCCACGGCCACGAAGAAGCGAACGTCGTCCCATGCAAGCGATGGCGACACGATGGCAGGGGATGGACCTGGCGATTTATGCACAGTGGATGCGAAACGTTTGGGAATAGGCGTGCAGTGTGTGCGCCGCTATCGTGCGGCGCATTGTCACTTCAAGAGAGTCGATGTGAAGACCATTGCACAAGTCATTCCTTATGGAGCGCCGGTGTCGCTCGACACAGCACGACGCGTTGCCGCCGCTGCCGAAGCGGAAGCCACGGCGAACGGATGGCCGATGGTGATCGCGGTGGTGGACAGCGGCGGCAACCTCGTCGTTCTGCACAAGATGGACATGGCGCAGATCGGCAGCGTCGCAGTCGCTCAAGCCAAGGCGAAGAGTGCCGTGCAGTTCAAGCGCCCTACCAAGGTCTTCGAAGAGGCGTTGGCCGCTGGAGGCCTGGGACTGCGGCTGTTGGCCACCGAAGGTGTGTGCCCGCTCGAAGGTGGGCTCCCGCTCATCGAAGACGGGCGGTTGATTGGAGCGATTGGCGTGTCTGGCATGCAGTCCACGCAAGACGCTTGCGTGGCAGCCGCCGGGGCCCGTGCCGTGATGGACGGTGCATGACCTTCCGAATAGCGGAAGGCCGTTCTTCTAGCCGTTCAGCACGAGCGACCCCTGCGGATATTGCTCGCACATGAACTCGACGAACGCACGGACCTTCGGCGCAGGAAGTCGTCGCGACGTATGCAGGACCCAGAGTGCGACCTCCACGCCCGAGACCGCGCCCCACTGAATCAGCTCGCCGCGGGTCAGCTGGTTCCACGCGATGGACTGCGGTAGCAGAGCAGCGCCGGCGCCGGCAATCGCGGCATCGCGGATCGTCAGGAACGATGAAAGTCGCAGTTTCGGGATCGGCTCCAGGACCAGGCGACCATCGTCGAGCGTCCAGTTTGTGGGTTGAAAGGTCGTGGCGACGATGGCGGGAACGGGCCGCACCTTGCCTCGGGTCGGCATCGGCACGGAAGGCGCGGCGACGACCACCAGCCGGTCCTTGGCGAAGCAGCGGCCGACGAGGCTGCTGTCGGGGCTCGGGTTGATGCGAATCGCGGCGTCGAACTGCTCTTCGACGAGGTCGACCACGCGGTCTTCTGACACCACCTCGCACGTGACCTCGGGGTAAGCCGCGCAGAACTCGGCAGAGATGCGCCCCATCGCAAGCTGCGAAAACAGCACCGGCGCGGCGACACGCAAGCGACCGCGCGGCGCCGACAAGCCCTCGCGAGCAGCAGTCATGGCCTCGGCCACCTCGTGCATGGGCCCTTCGGTGCGGTCCATCAGCATCTGGCCCGCTTCGGTGAGCTTGAGCCCGCGCGCGCTGCGCTCGATGAGGCGCACGCCGAGCTGCTCTTCCAGATCTGCGATGCGGCGGGAGAGGGTGGCCTTGGGCCTGCCGCTGGCGCGGCTTGCTTTTCCAAGCCCGCCGTTCGTCGCGACGAGTGCGAAGTCGGCCAATGCGTTCATGTCCATGATGTTCCGAATTTGAGACGAAGCGTCTTGATTTTGTAGTCTTTGTTTTGAGAATGCAACGGCCTATCTTCTCCTCATCGCAACTTCGATAGAGGAAATGAAATGACTTCCACCACTCAACGCGCCGTTCTGATCCGGGCCTATGGCGGTGCTGCCGCCGCCGAGCTCGCCGAGATCGCGAAGCCCACCGCCGGACAGGGGCAGGTTCTCGTCCGCGTTCGCGCCGCCGGCGTGAACGGCATCGACTGGAAAGTTCGCGAAGGCTACGTCCGCGACGCCTTCCCGCTTCAACTGCCCGCTGTGCTGGGCATCGAACTCGCCGGCGTGGTCGAGGCGGTTGGCCCGGGTGCCTCGCGCTTTCGCGTCGGTGATCGCGTCATGGGGCCGCTCGGCGGGCTGGGTGCCTATGCCGATTTCGTCGCGGTCGCCGAGGCGAACCTGGTGCCGACGCCGCAGGGGCTGGACGACGTGCAGGCGGCCGGCATCCCGGTGGCTGCCGTGGCAGCCTGGCAAAGCTTGCACCTCGCCGGTCCGATCGTCGCGGGTCAGCGAATCCTGATCCACGGCGCAGCGGGTGGGCTGGGCGGTTATGCCGTGCAGTACGCCAAGCGCGCCGGTGCCGAAGTCTTCGCCACCGCGTCGACCGCACACATTGAGTACGTGCGCAGCCTGGGCGCAGACCACGTCATCGACTACAAGACTCAACGCTTCGAGTCGATCGCACGAGACATCGATCTGGTGCTCGACTACGTCGGTGGCGAAGTGCTCGATCGCTCGTGGCAGGTGCTGAAGAAAGACGGCGCGATCGTCGGCACCACCTCGCCGGACATCCTTGCACGCACGCCTGCCGGCCGCCGCGGACTGTGGTTCGTGAACAAGGCGGACGCTGCCCTGCTGGAACGGCTGGCGGCAGACATCGCGCAAGGCACGCTGATCTCGAAGCTCAGCGAAGTGGTGGGCTTCGACGGCATCCCTGCGGCCATCGAACGCAATCGCACCGAGCCGCGCATCGGCAAGGTCGTTGCGGACTTCTCGCGCTGACGCACACGCCGCTTTCCTCGTCGTCCGAGGCTTGGCCGCTGCAGCGCAGTTGAGCCAGGCCTTCAACAACCCAACCCGAGATCCCCATGAGCCAACTGTTCAGCACCGTCCAAGTCGGACGCCATACCCTCTCCAACCGCCTCGTGATGGCACCGATGACGCGTTCGCGCGCCGAGGTCGACGGAACCCCCGGGGCCTTGGCGGCCACGTACTACGCCCAGCGCGCCACTGTGGGCCTGATCGTCACCGAAGGCACGCAGCCCTCCGACGATGGCCAGGGCTACCTCACCACGCCTGGCATCTATACCGATGCCCACGTTGCGGGTTGGCAGCCGATATCGACCGCCGTGCATGCCCAGGGCGGACACCTCTTCATCCAACTCATGCACGTGGGGCGCATGTCCCACCCCGATAACACGCCGCACCATCGGCAGCCTGTGGCACCGTCCGCCATCGCGCCCGGTGCGCCGATGTTCACGGTGAAGGGCATGCAGCCCATCCCCGAGCCGCGTGCGCTGTCCATCGACGAGATCCGCCAGACGGTGGCGGACTTTCGACTGGCCGCACGCCGGGCCATCGAAGCCGGTGCCGATGGGGTCGAGATCCACGGCGCGAATGCTTATCTGGTCCATCAATTCTTTGCCCCGAGCGCGAACACACGCAGCGACCAGTACGGTGGATCGATCGAGAACCGAGCGCGCTTCGCCATCGAGGTCGCAGCAGCAATCGCGCAAGAGATCGGCGCGGACCGGACCGGCATTCGCCTGTCCCCCGGCGCCAAGATGGGCGGCATCGATGAGGGCCCACAAGGGCCGGACCTGTACCGCTACCTCGTCGCCGAACTCGGCAAGCTCGGTCTGGCTTACGTGCATGTGTTGCACCAGGGTGACGAGTCGCTGCTCGCGGACATCCGCCGGCTCTGGAACGGCACGCTGATCGTGAACCGGCCGGGGCGGGCGCGTGAGCAGATCGGCACCGATGTGGCTGCGGGTCTGGCCGATCTGGAGGCCTACGGCCAGATGGTGCTGGCCAACCCCGACTTCGTCGCGCGCGTGAAGACCCATGCGCCGATGAACGGTGCCGACCGCAACACCTTCTACGGTGGCAGCGCACAGGGCTATACGGACTACCCCGCGCTCAGTCCTGCAGAGGGTTGAAACCGTCCGGCGGACTGAAGACCACTCGCAGTGGCGAGATGGTGCCTGGAACGCCGGCGCTCAGAAGCGCGTGCGGACGCGCACCCAGCTGACGTGCATGCAGCTATTTGCGAGACAGGCCACGCAGCAGCAGCAGCATTCCCTCTTCCAGCTCCTGCTGGAACGGGTATCGCAATGCCGCCAGATCGGCGCGCCGAACCGCCGCGGCAGCCACTTCTCCCGGGCTGCTCAGCGGCCACAGCCCGATGAGCAGGGGCAGGGCGAAGTGGATGAATTTTTCGAACGTGGCGGCCGAGATGGCTGGCACGCAGCCGTGGAAATCGATCGCCGTTTCTCGGCGTACGGCCAGCATGCCCTGCTTGAACTGGACGATGCGTTCAGCAGAAACGTTGTGTTCGAGGATCGACGGGAAGATGCTGGTGAGTCGGCACAGCAGTGGACGGGCCGCCCAGGTGGCACTGAACGCCCGCGCGATGTGTTCGATGGTCCCGCTGCGCTTGCCGCCACGGCTCAGGGCCTTGACCAGCTCGGCGCGCCAGGCGACGAACTCTTCCACCAACACATCGAGCAGCACGGCTTCGCTGCTCTCGAAGTATCGGTAGACGTTCGACTTGGTCATCTCGGCTTTGCGCGCCAGCTCGTTGATGCCCAGGGCATGCACGTCCGGAATCTCGAGCAGCAGGGCCCTTGCGGTGTCGAGCAGGTGGCGTCGGCGCTCCTCTTTCTGCTCGGGAGAGCGCGCGCGCAAGTACGGTGATGGAGGGCTCATTCGGCGCATCTTAGAAAACCGCACAAGAGACTGATGGTCTGCTATATTGGAAACCAACGGTCTTTTATTTTGTTCAGGCGGCAGGCGCCACAGGAGTGCGGTCATGGTTACCCGAAGAACAGTGTTGCTCAGCAGTGCCGGCGTCGCGGGCGCGCTCGGTGCACTGATGGTGGGCTGGACGGCGTCGCCGCCGAAGCCGCGCCTGGTCACGACCGACCCGCTGCCGGTGGGGCCGGGCCAGTCGGCGCTGAACGGTTGGGTCAAGATCGGCGCCGACAACACGGTCGGCATCGTGATGTGCAAGGCCGAGATGGGTCAGGGCATCCACACTGGCTTGGCGATGGTACTGGCCGAGGAACTGGACGCCGACTGGGCGCAGGTTCGCGTCGAACGCGCGCCCATCGACAAGATCTACCAGAACGTCGCCGGCATGATCGATGGCCTGCCCTTCCATCCCGATGACCACGGCACGCTGAAGGCCGTCGCCGGGCGAATTACCAGCAAGGCGATGCGCGAGTTCGGCGTGATGCTCACCGGCTCGTCCTCCAGCATGAGGGACCTGTGGTTGCCGATGCGCGAGGCCGGTGCATCGGCGCGCGCGATGCTGGTGGCTGCGGCTGCAAAGCAGTGGAAGCTGCCGGCCGCCGAGTGCCGCGTCGAGGCCGGCCGCGTGCTGCACCCGTCGGGCAAGAGCGCTTCGTTCGGGGAATTGGCAGCGGCGGCCGCGAGCCAGCCCTTGCCTGAGTCCGTGGTGCTGAAGGACCCCAAGACGTTCAAGCTGATCGGCCAGCCTCGGCGCCGTCTCGACGCCGCGTCGAAGATGGACGGAAGCGCGCGCTTCGGCATCGACGTGTTGCAACCCGGCATGCAATACGCCAGTGTCGAGATGTGCCCGACGTTCGGCGGCCGCGTTGCCAGCTTCGATGCCGCGGACGCGCAAAAGCTGCCCGGTGTGAAGAAGGTGCTGGCGGTGCCGGGCCTCAACGGCGGTACCGGCGGCGTCGCGGTGATCGCTGACACGCCGTACCACGCGATGCGTGCGGTCAAGGCCGTGCGTGTCGAATGGGACCATGGCGCGGCCGCCCAGGTGTCCACCGACGAGATCTATCAGCGGCTGGCGCAATCGCTGGACACAGACGATGGCTTCGACTTCTACAAGCATGGCGACGTCGATGCCGCGATGAAGACCGCCGCGAAGACCGTCCAGGCCGAGTACCGCGCGCCGTACCTGGCCCACGCCACGATGGAGCCGATGAACTGCACCGTGCAGGTCAAGGACGGTCGTGCCACCGTGTGGGCGGCCACGCAGGTGCCCGACCTGGCGCGCAGCGCCGCGGCCAAGGTGCTGGGCCTCGCGGCCGAACAGGTCGACGTGCAGATGCAGTTGCTCGGCGGCGGCTTCGGCCGGCGCTGCGAGGTCGACGTGATCGCGCAGGCAACTTTCATCGCCCGCGAGGCCGGTGGCGTTCCGGTGCAGACGATGTGGTCGCGCGAGCAGGACATGACGCACGACTTCTACCGCCCGGCGTGCGTATCGCGTTTCAAGGCCGGGCTCGATGCCTCGGGTCAGCTGTTGGGCTGGGTGAACGCGTCGGCTGGCCAGGCCATCGTGCCGCAGGTCATCAAGCGCATGTTCGACCTGCCAGGCGCCGGGCCCGACAAGACCACCTCGGAGGGTGCCTTCGACCAGCCCTACGAATGGCCTGCGGCGCGCATTGGCCATGAAGCCATGGACCTGCCCGTGCCCGTGGGGTTCTGGCGCTCGGTCGGGCATTCGCACAACGCCTTCTTCAAGGAAAGCTTTCTCGATGAAGTGGCCAGTGCCGCCGGCCGTGACCCGGTGGCCTTTCGCGCCGCGCTCCTGGCGAAACACCCTCGGCACCTGAAGGTTCTGCAGCGCGCCGCCGAGTTGTCGGGCTGGGGCAAGCCTTTGCCTGCAGCGGCCGACGGCATCAAGCGTGCGCGCGGCGTGGCCTTGCACCAGTCCTTCGGCTCGATCGTGGCGCAAGTTGCCGAAGTGTCGGTGTCCGCCGACAAGCGCATTCGAGTTCACCGCGTGATGTGCGTGATCGACTGCGGCCTCGCCATCAACCCCAACCTCGTCCGCCAGCAGATGGAAAGCGCCATCGTCTACGGTTTGTCGGCCGCGTTGAACGACGAAGTGCGCATCGAGAAGGGCCAGGTCCAGCAGACCAACTTCCACAACCACCCCGTGCTGCGGCTCGATGAATGCCCGCTGATCGAGACCCACATCATCGACAGCGATGCGAGCCCCGAGGGGGTCGGCGAACCCGGCACGCCGCCGATCGCCCCGGCGGTGGCCAACGCCTTGTTCACCCTCACTGGCCAGCGGCTGCGCAGCTTGCCGCTGAAGTTCACCTGACCCGGAGAAGCCCCATGACCACGTTGACGATCAATCGCAAACCCGTTGAAGTGAAGGCCGAGCCCGACACGCCTCTGCTGTGGGTGTTGCGTGGTGAGCTGCAGATGACCGGTACCAAATTCGGCTGCGGCATGGCGCTGTGCGGCGCGTGCACGGTGCACGTCGATGGTGAGCCCATGCGCTCCTGCGTCACCCCGATCTCGGCGGTGGGAACCCGCGAAGTGACCACCATCGAAGGGTTGTCCGGGCCGCAGGTGGCGGTGCTCAAGGCGGCGTGGGCCGATGTCGACGTGGTGCAGTGCGGCTACTGCCAGAGTGGGCAGCTGATGACCGCCGCCGCGTTGCTGCGGCAAATTCCCAAGCCGACCGATGCGGACATCGATGCGGCCATGGCTGGCAACATCTGCCGCTGCGGTACCTATCCGCGTATCCGTGCCGCCATCCACCAAGCGGCCGGCATGCAGGCGACTTAAGGCCTGCAGTGCCTGCCTGAGTGCAACGAGCCCCTTCGCTCCCTATTGCACCGTTCCACGCCAGTTGCCGTGGAACCCCGAAGGGACTCGGTGCGACAGGTGCGCGAGGGCCACTGGCCCGGCCGATATCTGGCCTGCGTCGAAGAAGGCCAGGTCACTGCTGTTCGTCTCGGCACGCCAGATCACCGACAGCAAGAAGCCATCGCCTTCTTCGGCGGTGGCGCTTCGCGGCACGAACACTGGTTCGCCGCACTGGTCGGCAACACCTGGCCGCCATGTGCTCACGCGGCCGGTCTGGTGATCGATGTGCGCGAGGCCGTTGCGCGCGTCGCGAGTGCGGGTGTGGTCGGTGCTCGCCTGGAAATAGCCGTGGCGATAGGGCAGGCCGACGAACCGCTCATCCAGCCGTGGGAATTCGCCGGGGTGGTCGTCGAGAACGGTTTCGCTGAAGGTGTCGCTGCGGCCTGTCGGGTCGAATGTCCAGCGCACGAGTTGGGCCATCGGGTAGGTGTCGGCAATCGGCCTTCCATCGGGCAGCGGGAAGAGCGGCGCCACCTCGCACTTCATCATGTCGCAAACGATCTTGCCGTCGGGCGTGTCGAACGCATTCATCGTGTGGAACACGTAGCAGGGGTCTGCGCTGAACCAGCGCGCATCGGCCACGGAACCGCGGCGGGGTATCAGCGCAATGTGCGTGCCCTTGTCGGGCTCCCAGGCATAGGCGGGCGCGCCTTTCATGGCGCGGTCCATCGAGCCGGTCAGCGGGAAGACGGGCACGATGATCCAGTCGCGCGTCATCACGAAGTCGTGCAGCATGCTCGGGTACGGCGCCTGCAGCATCTGCGAGTTCAGCAGCCGGCCGTCGGCATCGGCAACGTGCAGTGCCACGTCCGGCGTGAAGCGGCCCTTGGCGGCGTTGCCAATGAACACCATCTCGCCGGTGACGGCATCGAGCTTCGGGTGCGCCGTCATCGGGCCGGCCAGCTTGCCGGCAAAGTCGCAGTAGCCCTTCGATGCCAGCGTGACGGGGTCGACCTCGAAGGGGGCGTGCGCTTCTTCCAGCGCCAGGAGCTTGCCGCCGTGCCACACCACGTTGGTATTGGCGACCGTCGAATTCAGCTCCACGATTCGAGGGTCTGAGAAGCGTGGTGTGCCGAACGCGCCCGACAGGCCTTCGCCTTCTGCGTGTTCAAGCTTCCACTTCGGCGTCTGCACCCAGCGGTTGCGATAAGCCACGCGACCGTTTTCCACATGGAAGGCATGCAACATGCCGTCGCCCGCGAAGAAGTGATACGGCCCGCGCGGCGCAAATTGCGGGTTGGGCCCGTTCCGGTAGAGCCAGCCGTTCAACTCCTTGGGAATCTCGCCCGTCACAGGCAGATTGGGCGCGTCGCATTCCATGTGCAGCGGTGCGTAATAGCCACGCAGAAACGGGTCGTCTGTGGGAAACGGCTTGGACATGCGATACCCCTGTGAGTGCTTGACGCGCAGATGATGTCACCAGCGATTGAAACGTCAATCGCGATCGGTGGGGTGCCAAGATCCAGGAACACCGGTTGCTGCAACAGATGCTTCTCGACGACTTCGGCCGGACGGCCGTCAACCACTGGGACGATGGCGCGGCGTGTGGCCGAGCATCCTCCCAGCTTTACAGGAGACCGAACATGCCCAGCAAGAACACCATTTGCCTTTGGTACGACGGCACCGCCGAGGAAGCGGCTCGCTTCTACGCCGAAGTGTTTCCCGACAGCTCGGTGGGCGCGGTGATGCGTGCGCCGGGCAATTTTCCGGACGGCAAGCAGGGCGATGTGCTGACGGTCGACTTCACCGTGATGGGCATTCCCTGCCTGGGCCTCAACGGCGGGCCGATGTTCAAGCACAGCGAGGCTTTCTCGTTCCAGGTCGCGACCGATGACCAGGCCGAAACCGACCGTCTGTGGAACGCGATCGTCGGCAACGGTGGCGAAGAGAGCGCCTGCGGCTGGTGCAAGGACAAGTGGGGCCTGTCATGGCAGATCACGCCGCGGGCGCTCACGGCTGCCGTTTGCGACCCCGATCGCGCGGCGGCCAAGCGCGCCTTCGACGCGATGATGACGATGAAGAAGATCGATATCGCCAAGATCGAGGCGGCGCGCCGGGGCTGAGCAAGCCTTCGAGGTGATCGGGACGATGCCTTCGTGAGGCTGCTGACGCATCAAGCTTCGTGCGAGTCCCCAGCGCAGACCGGGGCAGGGACGGGACACGGCGGCAGCTCTTCAACGTCGCTCAGCTTTTCCATCACCAGGTCGACGAACGCCGACACCGCGAGCGGCAGATGGCGCCGGCTCGGGTACAGCAGGTTCAGGCCGTGGGCGTCGCGTCGGTATTGCGGCAGCACCGGTACGAGAAGGCCTTCTCGCAGGTCGCGCCGGATCATGGTCGGTGGCAACAGGGCGATGCCGAGGCCGGTGAGCGTGGCCTTGCGCACGGCCTGCGCGGTGTTGCCGCTGAAGCGGCCGGACACCTGCACTTCTTCTTCCGCGCCATTGGGCCCGGACAAGCGCCAAAGGGTGCGGCCGCCAGAATGGGCGAAGCCCATGCAGTCGTGGTCTGCCAGGTCTTGCAGCGTGGTGGGCGTCCCGCGCGTGGCGATGTAGGCCGGGCTGGCCACCAGGCCATCGCTGCGGGCGCCCGAGATCTGGCGTGCGATGAAGCCGGAGTCTTCAAGCGGCCCGCCACGAAGCGCAATGTCGATGCGCTCGGCGATCAAATCGGACCGGGCATCGCTGAGCACGAAGTCGAGCCGAACACGGGGGTGTGCGGCCAGAAACTCCGCCACCCACTCCATCGGGAAGAAGTCGAAGAAGTCCGCCGTGGTGGCCACGCGCACCAGGCCGCTGGGTTCATCGCTGCCCGTCATCAGCTCCTGGCCTGCATCCACCAGCCCATCGACCGCGCTGGCGCAGCGCTCGTGAAAGGCTTGCCCGGCACTGGTGAGCGCGAGCTTGCGGGTGGAGCGCTGCATCAGTCGCGTGCCGAGTTCGGCTTCGAGCTGCTGGATGCGACGGCTCACGGTGTTGGGTGGCACGCCGAGGCGCCGTGACGCCTCGGCAAAGCTGCCGCTGCGCACCACCTGCACAAACATGGCGACGTCGTTGAGGTCCAGCATGAGAGATTCCTTGTGCAAATGGATGAGTGCAATCCAATTGTGCCGTCTAGTCGTGGAATGGATGGCTGCCTAAGCTTCATGCATCGGATCGTTTGGCTTCGTCCATCGCCGCAAACACGCACAAGGAACATCGCAAATCATGATCACTTCTTCCACTTCAATGACCCCCACTCGGCGCCGCGTCGTCTGGGGCGTTCGCATCCTCCTGGCACTCGCATTCGGTGCGGCTGGCGTGGCCAAGCTGGCTGGCGCGCAGCAGATGGTCCAGGTGTTCGACGCCGTCGGCTTCGGCCAGTGGTTTCGCATCGTGACCGGTGTCGTTGAACTGGCCGGTGCCGTGCTGCTGCTTGTGCCTGCGACCGGCTTCTTTGGGGGCGTGTTGCTGCTCGCCACCATGGTCGGTGCCGTCGCGACCCATCTGATGCTGATCGGCGGCAGTCCGTTGCCCGCGCTGGTGCTGGGTGCCCTGGCGGCATTTGTTGCCTGGCAGCTGGTGCCGGCACGGGATGATTGGATCAAGGCACTCAAGCCCGCAAGGAACGCAGCATGAACACGGCTGTGGCTACGCAAACGCGCGCAATCGTCCACCGCACCCGCGGCGCGAAGCATGGGCCGATCACGCGGCTCATGAGCCCCGGCGATCTGGGCGAGATCCTGAAGCCGTTCATCTTTCTCGACCTGTTCAGCTTCGAGCCGATAGGTGAGCGCCAGGGCTTCGGCATGCACCCGCATTCCGGCATCGCCACGCTGACCTTCATGCAAGAAGGGAACGTGCGCTATGAAGACACGACCGGCAAGGAAGGGGTTCTGGTCAGTGGCGGTGTCGAGTGGATGCGCGCTGGTGGCGGTGTGTGGCACACCGGCGCACCGGTCGACAACGAACCGGTGAAGGGCTTCCAGCTCTGGGTTGCCCTGCCGGCCGCTGAAGAAAACGCGCCCGCTGAAAGCCTGTACCTCGCGCCTTCACAAGTGCCGCAAGAAGGTCCGGCGCGCGTGCTGCTGGGCCACTACGGTGGTGCGCAGAGCGCCATCTCGGCGCCCTCGGCGATGAGCTACCTCGCTGTCCACCTGCACGACGGCGAGCGCTGGCGCTACACACCACCTGCCGGCCACACGGTGGCATGGGTCGCGGTCGATGCCGGGCAGCTCACCGCCGGGGGCTCGGTCAGCGCAGGCGAGCTCGCGGTGTTCGAAGAGTCCGGCCAGGCCATCGACTTCGTGGCGCAGGGCGATACGTCGTTCGTGCTGGGTTCGGCGGTGAAGCACCCACACGACCTGGTGACCGGCTACTACTCGGTGCACACGAGCAAGGCGGCTCTCGCACAGGGTGAAGCCGAGATCCGACGCATCGGCACGCGCTTGCGGCAAGCGGGCAAGCTGCCCAGCCGTCTTTCCTGAAACCATTCATTCATCAGAAGGCATGACAACAATGAGCATCGGCATCATCGGCGCGGGTGGCCTCGGTTCCAAGGTGGCGCGAGCGCTTGCGAAGAAGGGCATTTCGGCCACGATTTCCAACAGCCGCGGGCCGGCCTCGCTGGCACCTCTGATCGAGGAAGTTGGGCCCACCATCAAGGCCGGCACCTTGGCAGAAGCGGCGGGTGCCGAGATCGTTCTCGTCGCCGTGCGGTGGGTGGACCTTGGCAAGGCGCTGCGCGGCCTGCCGGCCTGGAACGGCCGCATCGTCATCGATGGCACCAACCCGGTTGAGTTTCTCGACCCCAATTCGCCCGATGCGAAGGACCCTAGCAATCCGCTCGCGGCCTATGGCATCAAGGCGATCAATCTCGGCGGTAAGTATTCAACCGAAGTGTTCCGCGAGTTCGTGCCGGGCGCGCGCGTCGTCAAGGCCTTCAACCACCTCGATGTGCGGGTCCTGGCGCAGCCCGAGGTGTCAGGTGGCCAGCGCGTGCAGTTCTACTCTGGCGATGACGCCGCAGCGAAAGCCGAAGTCCGAAAGATCCTCGAGGCGATCGGCTACTTCCCGGTGGACCTCGGGTCGCTCGCCGTCGGCGGGCGGCTGGCAGAGCTTCCGTTCGGCTCGCTTGCTTCGACGAACTTTATCAAGATCTGAGAGCGGTGCCCGTTTGTCTCTCCGACGATCGGGCACCCTGATGAACAACGCCCGGCGGTGACCAGAGCGTCAGGTCACCGCAACCGCATTGCGCGGACAGCGTTGCGTCATAGAACGTAGCAGAGCGCTCCAGGTTCGTAACGCCAAATGAGATGTGATGCAGCATGTACCGAGCGTTCTGACGCGATGTGAAGGTCGCGCAGTCTGCCAGAGGTACACGTGAAGGCATGGGCCGTCGCGCCACGGTTCGATATGCTCGCCCGCTCGCCATCCATGGCTGTCGCTCCACAGAGCATCAACACATTCATCTGGCATGAGCCTCGAACTTTCTCAATTGCTTGGCGGTTTTGACGGTGCTGTCGACCGCCTGTGCAGCGAACACACACCGGATGGGCCGGGCTTCAGCGTGTCCCTGGTGGTTGACGGCCAAGCGCTTCGATGCGTGCACCATGGCATGGCTCACCTCGAATGGCAGCAAGGGCTGGATGGAGGGACACGCTACTACCTGGCCTCCGAGTCCAAACCCTGGGTGGCCGCATTGGTGCTCGACGCGGTGGCGGCGGGCAGGCTGGACCTGAACACCGATCTCCGCCCGAGTCTTCACGCGGTGCAGTCTTGCGAGCAGCCCGTGTGTGCCGGGCATCTGCTGCGTCATACCAGCGGCATCGACGACTACCTGTTCTTGTGGGGCACACAACTTGGGCGCCATAACAACGATGTGGTCACGCAACTGCAGGCGCTCGACTTGATCAAGCGGGCTGGCGACGTTTCATTCGCACCCGGATTGCGGCACGACTACAGCAACAGCAACTACGTGTTGTTGGCCGAGTGGCTGGAGCAAGACGCCGGGTGCAGCTTGGCTGAGCTGGCACGCCAGCGATTCTTCGAGCCATGGGGTTTGCGAAACACCAGCTTCGAGAACCAGCCTTGGCGTGTGCTGCCGCGCCGTGCGCGCAGCTATGCCCGAATCGAAAAAGAACCTGATGCTTGGCAGGAGCTCCCAGTCGCGCTCGCCACCTGGGGCGACGGTGGGCTGTGGTCCACGCCGGACGATCTCAACTTGGCTGAAGCTCATTGGCTGGAGGACTGGCGCCGCCACGGAAAGGACAGCATGCTGGCTCGCAGCATCGCCGATGACGATCGCTTTGGTCCCGCCGAGGAACCCTATCGTTTCGGGTTGGAGCTGCTGAAGCAAGGCGGTCATCAGTTCATGTTCCACGGAGGCGCCTATGCAGGCTTCTCTTCGCTGGTGCTCCGCTGCCCAGATCAAGGCGTCGCTCTCGTGCTGATGAGCAATGCCGCCGGGATCGATGCCTCGGCCGCTACATGGTTGAAGCTTCTATGGAGCTTCGATCCCGTCGGTTGAACGGCCTTGCCTTTGTTTGCAATGTCTCTTGATCAAGAGGGGTCCACCCGTTAATGGGGTTAGACGTTCGGTTGCAAATGCGCATATCTCGCGCATAACTCCACTCCGGTCGCATCGCAGAATCGCGCCGCTTTCACTCCTGAGCGCTTGAGGCGTTGCAGGGCGAGGGCGCGTTCAACAACGATCGAGGGGAGAGAAGATGCACATGAATCGCATGAAGCCCGTTGCAGTTGCTGCTGCCATCGCGGGCAGCATGATGGCCACTCCGGCATTCGCCGCCAATTGGCCCAGCGGCTACACGTTCTGCGCCAACGAGCGCGCCACCTGCGCCGTGGGGGCAAGCCCTCGATCGGTGTCTTACGGTGCCAAAGACAAGTGGGTCATCAAGAAATTGTCTGGAAACATCGCGTGTACGAACGCAACTTTTGGTGACCCGATCGTCGGCACGAAGAAGGCTTGCGCGATCGGTCCGGCATCCGCCCCAGCTCCGGCTCCCGCACCAGCACCAGCACCAGCACCAGCACCAGCTCCTGCTCCTGCTCCTGCCCCTGCACCTGCACCTGCACCTGCACCTGCACCTGCACCTGCACCTGCACCTGCACCTGCACCTGCACCCGCCCCAGTGGTCGACCAAGGCACCAGCCTGACCACCTGGGCCACCGGCACCCCCACCAAGCCCACCGTGACCCCCGGCACCTGGCGCGCAGCCGGCCCCAACCCCGAGCAATCCGGCTTCAGGCTCGTCAAGGAATCCGCCCACTTCGCCTTCTACTCAGACGAAGCCGTCTCCGACGCCGACCTGACCCTGGCCGCCAACACGCTGGAGAACACCGTCTGGGAGAACCTGTTCAACGCCAACCTGCTGATGCCCGAGCCGTTCTTCAACAAGACGGACAAGATCAAGCCCGCGGTTCACATCCACTCCGGCTGGGGCCTGACCGGCGGCGCCTGGGTCGACCCCCAGGGCAGCCTGCACCTGGGCATGTGGATCGCCCCCGGCGCCCTGAAGGACCACTGGGGCCTGACACACGAGTTCACCCACGGCTGGCAGTCCTGGAGCAACTACAACGGCGGCCTGGCCTGCAACCAGTCCAACACCTGCGGCTGGCTCTTCGAGAGCCACGCCAACTTCACCCCGCACCAGCTGCCCGAGTACCAGAGCAACGTGCACTGCTCCGAGATGCTGCCCAACGCCCCACACCTGTACCTGGGCTCGAGCCGCGACCGCTACTGCAACTGGCAGTTCATGGAGTTCCTGAAGGACAAGCACGGCCCCGAGGCCGTCACCCAGGTGTGGACCACCGCCGGCGCCGACCCGCTCACCAACATCCAGAAGTCGCGTGGCTGGAGCCTGTCCCAGCTGAACGACTTCCTGGGTGACTGGGCCATGCACAACGTGGTCTGGGACTACAAGGCCACGCCCGATTCGTTCCGCAGCACCTACGGCAACATCACGCTGACCGACCGCGCCGAGCGGATGCACCGCCTGATGCCACTGGAAGCCCTGGACGCCAACTGGGCGACCAACCGCCGCTTCGCCGCCCCGTTCTACGGCGCACCGCAGCGCTTCGGCTACAACGTCGTGCGCCTGTACCCGACGAGTGGTGCCACCACGGTGACGGTCAAGTTCCGCGGCATCGACCAGGCCGGCTCGGACGCCGACTTCCGCTGGGGGCTGGTGGCCACCAACTCGCAGTTCACCTCGGCGCGCTACAGCGGCCYGCAGAAGGGGCTGGATGCGAACCTGACCTTCAAGGTCAATGCCGGCGAGCCGCTGTTCCTGGTGGTGACGGCCACGCCCTCGGTCTTCAAGACGGTGGTCTGGGACCAGGCCTACGGCACGATCTGGCGCTACCCGTACATGATCGAGCTGGCCAACGCCTGGCCACAGGGGTTCCAGAACGGGCAACGGGACAACTGTCCGTCGGGGACGGTGCGGCATGCCAACGGTGGCGGTTGTGCGCCCACCAGCATCCCGGCGAGCGTGTTCGTCGGGCCTTACGCGACGATCCTGCCGGGCGGCAATGCGTCAGGCAGTGCGCGCATCGAAGACCAGGCCATCGTGGCGAATGGGTCGGTCACCGGCGGCACAGTGGGGGGCTTGAGCGTCATCGGGGTGAGCGGCAGTCCGTGGGGCAACAACGCCTTCACGGTGTCGGGCTCGGCGCAGGTGCGCACCACGTTCTACCCGCTGGGCTTCTTCGAGCCGAACCAGGGGGCGTCGGGCACGCTGAACCTGGTGGGGGATGTGGAGTACCGGGGGACKGGGTTGAATC